>NZ_JBXAMU010000001.1:0-995282 GCF_058800985.1 Cellvibrio sp. GW822-FHT04B05
CCCATGTGAGAGTAGGTCATCGTCAAGCTTCTAATCCAAAGCCCCTTCAGGCACCCTGACGGGGCTTTTTTGTTTTTGCTTTGTCGATTTCTATGTTGTTTTCCTGAACGTTGTTGCCAATACTGGTGGATTTTGCGCTTGTGCTCTGCTTAGATGCATTCCTTTTAAATAAAGCGCAAAGCGGGTTTAACAGCGTGTTAACTATAGATCTGGCAGCCATTCAGGCTAATTGGCTTACATTACAAACCATGGGTACTGGCGCTACTGTTGCTGGTGTTATAAAAGCAAATGCGTATGGTTTGGGAGCTGATCAGGTAGGTAATGCCTTGTATGGCGTTGGTTGCCAGGAGTTCTTTTTCGCTTCAATAGGTGAAGCGCTTGCCGCCAAACAATACCTGCCGCAGTCGGCCTTTATATATATGTTGGGTGGAATCAATAAAGGCGATGAATCCATCATAATTGAAGCAGGTGTGATTCCTGTTCTCTATTCTTTATCGTCGATCAATGCTTGGGTTAAGGCAAACTCTGTATTGAGTTCCAATGCTCCTTGTGCAATAAAAATAAATACGGGCATGACTCGTTTTGGGCTTGATCTCGATCAGTTCAAAGCGCTTTGCAATGATCTTGTATTACTCCGCGCAATTAATCCGATCTTGTTCATGAGTCATCTTGCATGTGCTGATGAGCAAGATCATCCATTGAATATTTTGCAGCGAGATAGATTTGCCCATTGTGCTAATTTAATTAAATCGTTCATTCCTGGTATTCGCCTTAGCCTTGCAAATTCTTCTGGTATTTTTTTGGGCGACACCTGGCATTTTGATTTGTTGCGCCCAGGTGCTGCGCTTTATGGCATCAATCCTGTGCCCGGTCTTCCAAATCCTATGCGCCCCGTTGTTCGTCTATCATTACCGATCACGCAAGTGCGAACACTTGATGCACCCGCTGCAATTGGTTATGGCAGCAGTGCTGTTTTGCCACAAGGGGCGCGTGTAGTGGTTGCCAGAGGTGGTTATGCTGATGGCTTGCATCGCACTTTGGGATTGCAGCCGGAAGGAGTTTTGTGTGGGCAAAATGTGAAAGCCGTTGGGCGTATATCAATGGACGCTACTATATTTGATATTTCTTCAATCGATTTACCTGATGATTTGCTCTTGGGTGAAAAAATAGAAGTTATAAATGAACAGCTCTCGCTGGAATATCTGGCAAATAAAAATAAAACATTGGGTTACGAAATTTTGACCAGCCTTGGTGCTCGTTATGAGCGCGAATATTTGGCGGGTTCTCTATGACAGCAGAAATTAACACTTTGGATTCCGGCTCCTTGCGACAAATATTGGATTTACTTTCTGATGGCCTATTCCATTCCGGGGAAGAGATAGGCTTGTTGTTGGGGATTAGTCGTGCAGCAGTATGGAAGCATTTACAAAAGTTGGAGGTCTTGGGTATTGGTGTGCTGTCAGTTAAGGGGCGAGGATATTGTATTGAGGGTGGTCTGGATTTATTGGATCAAAAGAAAATATTGGATCAGTTGAAATCAAATCTTCCGCTAAATTTATGTGTATTTGCGCAAATTGATTCCACCAATTCATATCTTATGCGGCAAGATAATCCAGTGATGCAAGTGTGTTTTGCTGAATCGCAAACTGCCGGACGTGGGCGGCGCGGGCGAGTGTGGATAAGTCCTTTTGCGCAAAATTTATATTGTTCGATTGGTTGGGGATTTGAAGGTGGCATTGCTGCGATTGAAGGGTTAAGTTTGGTGATCGGTTTGGCAGTTGAACGTGCTTTGCGACATTGCGGTGTTGTGGGCGTCGAATTAAAGTGGCCAAACGATGTGCTTTATGAGAATAAAAAATTAGCGGGAGTTTTGATTGAAATAACAGGAGATCCTGCCGGTTACTGTCAGGTAGTTATTGGTGTCGGTATTAATGTCGCAATGAGTAAGGATCAGGCTGGTGCTATTGATCAGCCATGGATAGATCTGCACAGCATATGTCGCCGCCAGCAAGTTGCTGAGGTGTCGAGAAATTATCTTGCTGCAACCTTAATCGACGAGTTGGTATTGGTGCTGGATGGTTATGAGCGCAAGGGTTTTGTTGCGTATTGTGCGGAGTGGCAATCGTTAAATGCACATGCGGGAAAGCAGATTGAGTTGCGCAATGGTAATTCCATTCATTCCGGTGAATGTATGGGGGTTTCCGAAGATGGTGCATTGCGGGTTAAAACTGCCATTGGAGAAGAGCAATTTCATGGCGGTGAAATATCGTTGAGGCCTATCCCGTGATTCTGGAAATTGATATGGGCAATACGCGTCTAAAATGGCGTGTAAGAGATGGAAAGATAAATTTAGCGCAAGGGTTTGTCGGTACTGAATCCGATCTTGATACGTTAAATAGAGAACTGAAACCATATCGTGAGTCGATAGCTAACGTTTGGGTTGTGAGCGTTGTTGGCACCATATTGGAGCAAAAGCTGATTGATTGGTCTATTGCTTATTTAAGTTTGCCCCCTTTGTTTGCGCGAAGCACGACGGCCTGTGGTCTGGTGCGTAATGGGTACGAAGAACCGCTTGCCTTAGGAGCTGATCGCTGGCTGGGATTGGTTGCTGCATATCAAGATGTGAGAAAGGCTTGTGTTATTGTGTCATTTGGTACGGCTATAACGGTGGATCTGGTGGCCGAGGATGGCGGGCATTTAGGTGGGTACATCGCGCCGGGAATCAATCTTATGTTAGATTCGCTGACTTCCGGGACTCGACAAATCAAATTGGATGAGGGGCTTTCAATTGCGAGTTTGTCACCGGCTACGGCGACTGCGGATGCAGTTCATTCTGCATGTACTGCAATGGTGGTGGGTTTGATAAATAACGGTATACACCAGTTGCATACGAACGATGCTGTGAGTGACGAAATAGAATTAATTTTTACAGGTGGTGATGCGGTCAAATTGCTGCCTTTTTATCCGCGGGCTCGATTGATTCCAGGGTTGGTATTGGATGGTCTTGCTTGTGTCTTGGGTAATCCATAACGGTTGGGGTAATAAATGCGGGCAATTTTTATTCTTTTATTAGCTGCCAATCTTGTGTTTTTTGGGCACCAGTATTTTTTTGCGGAGAAAAAAGATACTGCAATGCCTATAGAAATCAAAAAAGACAATAATTCCTCCAGTGCCAGTTTGCAGCTCCTATCTGAGCAAGGGCGCGCGGCAACACTAAAGGCAAAAGAGCAAAAAGAATCCAAAAGGATCGTGCAATCAAATGCTGCGTTATCTGGTGAAAAGTTGGGGCAAGAGTTTTGCACAATGCTTGGGCCCTATGGGCAACTATTGCAGGCTGAATATGCCGTAGAGCGATTATCTTCTTTAGGGGTTGCTGCACGCATCGCTCCTATTGAAATCAAGGATGGAGAATCATACTGGGTGTATTTGAAGCCGGAGATGTCGGAAAAGGAGGCTGTTCGTCGTTTATATGAATTGGCAAATAAAAATATAGAGAGTCACGTTATTGCAAAAGGTGAGCTAACGAATGGGATATCTTTTGGGCGCTTTGCTGATTATGCAGAGGCGGAGGCAAGGTCAGCTGAAATAAAAAAACAAGGGTATGAGCCTGAAATAAAAATGTTGCCCAAGATGATTCAAGAGACTTGGGTGGTGGTTGATAACGGTTTTGCTGAAAAAATAGACGAAACCGTATGGGCAGACCTGATAACAAAAGAGCCTGGCTTGGAAAAACGACTAAATTTCTGTTTAGGTGTTGCTTCCCAGTAAATGTTTCACTAGAATTCTGCCTCCACAAACAGCCGTGGTCAAAAAGCTGGCGTAGCTCAGTAGGTAGAGCAGCTGACTTGTAATCAGCCGGTCGGGGGTTCGATTCCTCTCGCCAGCTCCAGTTTTGATTGTGGTTGTAGCGTAAGTCTGTGAATTTGTTAAAAAAATAGATTGACAGTTATTGTTGTGGGTCGGAAAATGCCGGCGGTTTTCGGCAGGGGTTCCCGAGCGGCCAAAGGGATCAGACTGTAAATCTGACGCGTAAGCTTCGATGGTTCGAATCCATCCCCCTGCACCATATTTCCTCAGTTATGAGGTAGGCCTGAAGCCTGTGAGCTAGCAGCCAATATCTGATTTTAGCGGGTATGGTTCAATGGTAGAACCTCAGCCTTCCAAGCTGATGGCGCGGGTTCGATTCCCGCTACCCGCTCCAAATTTTTAAGATGTTCGGCTCATATAGCTCAGTTGGTAGAGCACACCCTTGGTAAGGGTGAGGTCAGCAGTTCGAATCTGCTTATGAGCTCCATATATGCTGCGAGGGATAGTCTCTCGCAGCTTTTTTATCTGTGTAAATGTCATCTACGTCTGAGGAGGCGCTCGCAATGGCGAAGGAAAAGTTTGAACGTAACAAACCCCACCTTAACGTGGGCACCATTGGTCACGTTGACCACGGTAAAACCACGCTGACCGCCGCGTTGACCCGCGTGTGTGCAGAAAGCTGGGGCGGCGCATTCGTTGCCTATGATGGTATCGACAACGCGCCGGAAGAAAAGGCTCGCGGTATTACCATCAACACTTCTCACGTAGAGTATGACTCAGCTACCCGTCACTACGCTCACGTTGACTGCCCGGGCCACGCCGACTATGTGAAGAACATGATCACTGGTGCTGCGCAGATGGATGGTGCGATCCTGGTGTGTGGCGCGACCGACGGTCCAATGCCGCAAACCCGCGAACACATCCTGTTGTCTCGCCAGGTAGGTGTTCCTTACATCGTAGTATTCCTGAACAAGGCAGACTTGTTGGCGGAAGACTGTGGTGGTGTGGGTACCGAAGAATACAATGAAATGTTGGAATTGGTAGAAATGGAGCTGCGTGAGCTGCTGTCTACCTATGACTTCCCGGGTGACGATACTCCAATTATCGCTGGTTCTGCCTTGATGGCATTGAACGGTCAGGATGAAAACGGTTTGGGTACTTCTGCAGTACGTAAACTGGTTGAGTCTCTGGATAGCTACATTCCAGAGCCGGTACGTGCTATTGACCAGCCATTCCTGATGCCAGTAGAAGATGTGTTCTCTATCTCTGGTCGCGGTACTGTGGTAACTGGCCGTGTAGAGCGTGGTGTTGTTAAAGTCGGTGAAGAGATCGCGATCGTTGGTCTGAAAGATACCGTTAAAACCACCTGTACCGGTGTTGAAATGTTCCGCAAGCTGCTTGACGAAGGTCGTGCCGGTGAGAACGTAGGTGTTCTGTTGCGCGGTACCAAGCGTGATGACGTTGAGCGCGGTCAGGTATTGGCCAAGCCAAACTCGGTTACCCCGCACACCAAGTTCCAGTCAGAAGTGTACGTATTGTCAAAAGAAGAAGGTGGTCGTCACACGCCATTCTTCAAAGGCTATCGTCCACAGTTCTATTTCCGCACCACCGACGTAACCGGTGCGGTTGAATTGCCGGAAGGTGTAGAAATGGTAATGCCAGGTGACAACGTGCAAATGGTGGTTACTTTGATTCACCCGATTGCGATGGAAGAAGGTTTGCGCTTCGCTATCCGTGAAGGTGGTCGTACTGTTGGTGCTGGTGTTGTTGCCAAAATCATTCAGTAATTAATCTGTGTGCGGCAGTGAATTCTGCCGCTTCACATCTGCTTCAGTTATGTTAGGCCAGTAGTTCAATTGGTAGAGCACCGGTCTCCAAAACCGGGTGTTGGGGGTTCGAGTCCCTCCTGGCCTGCCAAATTTCATGAAGGTTTCTTGCGATAATGACTGCTAATACTGAAGAAAAAGTTTACCGACTGGATGCTATTAAATGGCTTTTGGTTGTGGCTATCGTTGCTGCAGGTATTGTCGGAAACTCTCATTTCTCCGCCGAATCTATTTTGTATCGCGCATTGGGCTTGTTGGTCCTGGCTGCTGTTGCAATATTTGTTGCTTTGCAGACTGCCAAGGGTACAGCAATAGCTGATGTTGTTCGCGGTGCTCTGGTTGAGTTGCGCAAGGTGGTTTGGCCTACTCGCCAAGAAACAAACCAGACAACCTTGATTGTGCTGGCTGTAGTGTTTTTTATGGCAATCGTTTTGTGGTTGCTCGATACTCTCTTCGGCTTTATTGCTTCCAATATCATAGGATAGATGAGTATGGCTAAGCGTTGGTACGTAGTGCATGCCTATTCTGGCTACGAAAAAAAAGTAGCGGCCTCTCTGCGTGATCGTGTTGCGCTTTACGGCATGGAAGAAAGTTTTGGTGAGATTCTGGTTCCCACCGAAGAAGTTATTGAAATGCGTGGTGGGCAAAAACGTAAAAGTGAGCGCAAGTTTTTTCCTGGTTACGTATTAGTGCAAATGGAATTGAATGATGATACTTGGCATTTGGTAAAGGATACTCCTCGTGTGATGGGGTTCATTGGTGGTAAGGCTGATCAGCCTGCGCCAATTACTGAAAAAGAAGCTGATGCTATTTTGCGTCGTGTTGATGACTCTATTGAAAAGCCCAAGCCAAAAACTATTTTTGAGCCGGGCGAAATGGTGCGTGTTATTGACGGGCCATTTAATGATTTTAACGGCGTTGTTGAAGAAGTTAATTACGACAAAAACAAACTGCGTGTTGCAGTATTGATTTTTGGTCGCTCAACTCCGGTGGAGTTGGAGTTTAGTCAGGTCGAAAAAACCTAATTGCTAAACAAGTTTTAAATGCCCTTCTTTGCTATGCATAGAGGGGTTTTCGTGTCCTTGGTCTGTGCCAGGGCGGGGAGCCTGAGACGTCAGATTTTGCCAAAGGTCTGGCTGAGGCGCTAACACCCATAGGGGAGTAATATCATGGCGAAAAAAGTAACCGCTTACGTTAAGCTGCAAGTTGCAGCTGGCAAAGCAAACCCAAGTCCACCTGTTGGTCCAGCTCTTGGTCAGCACGGTGTTAACATCATGGAATTCTGTAAAGCTTTCAATGCGCAAACACAAGGCATGGAAGTTGGTTCACCGGTACCTGTAATTATCAGTGTATACAGTGACCGTAGCTTTACTTTCGTAATGAAAACGCCACCAGCATCTTTCTTGTTGAAGAAGGCTGCTGGCATTACCAGTGGTAGTGGCCGCCCCAACACTAATAAGGTTGGTAAGGTAACCCGCGCCCAGTTGGAAACCATTGCAACTACCAAATTGGCAGATCTAACAGCATCTGATATGGACGCCGCTGTGCGTACTATTGCTGGTTCTGCTCGTTCAATGGGTCTGGAAGTGGAGGGCGTATAAGATGGCTAAAATTACCAAGCGTCAACGTGCTATTAATGAGAAAGTTGATTCAACTAAACAGTATTCAATTGAAGAAGCGGTTGCGTTGTTGAAAGATCTTTCCAATGTGAAGTTTGCTGAAACTGTTGATGTATCTGTCAACCTTGGGATTGATCCACGTAAATCTGATCAATCAGTTCGCGGTGCAACTACTCTCCCTCATGGTAACGGTAAATCAGTTCGTGTGGCTGTTTTCACCCAAGGCGCCAACGCCGAAGCTGCAAAAGCTGCTGGTGCTGAGTTCGTTGGAATGGATGAATTGGCTGCTGAAATCAAAGCGGGCAAAATGGATTTTGACGTAGTTATTGCCAGCCCTGACGCTATGCGTGTTGTAGGTCAATTGGGTCAGGTGCTCGGTCCGCGTGGCCTTATGCCAAACCCAAAAACCGGCACAGTAACACCCGACGTAGTTACCGCTGTAAAAAATGCCAAAGCTGGCCAGATTCGTTATCGCGCAGAGAAGGGCGGTATTGTTCACGGTGGCTTGGGTAAAATTTCATTTGATGCCGTTGCTATCAAGGAAAACCTTGAGGCACTGATTGGCGATCTGAAAAAAGCCAAGCCAGCAACATCCAAAGGTATTTACATCAAGAAGATTTCCTTGAGTTCTACTATGGGTCCTGGTTTGGTAATCGATCAAGCGTCACTCGCGATTTAATTCGCTGACGCCCAAAGAACTTTGGGGTCCGCTTATTAAGCGGGCCGTCAAAGACCGTAGGTGTCCGAAGTGGTTTGTGTAAACAAATTCTGGGACTTAATGTAAGCCGCCTACGCAGATGGTGAGACCCTATTCAGCTGAATCATGTTACAGCGCAACTGTTACAGAAATTTGGCGAATGACTTCACCGAATAATGGTTCCGGTAAATTTATTGGAACTGGTAGTTAACGATAAATTGATTCTTGCATTTAGCGGAAAAGGTTTATCAATCAGGAGAAATCCCGTGGCATTAGGTCTTGAAGGCAAAAAGGCGATCGTCGCTGAAGTCCAAGACGCTGCAAAGAGCGCTTTGTCTGCTGTTATCGCCGATTCTCGCGGCGTAACTGTTGGCAAGATGACTGCTCTGCGTAAGCAGGCCCGTGAAGCTGGCGTCTGGGTAAAAGTCGTCCGTAACACATTGGCCCGTCGCGCTGTGCAAGGTACAGCTTACGAGTGTCTCGCAGACAAATTCGTAGGTCCAACTCTGATTGCATTCTCTACTGTTCATCCTGGTGCCGGTGCTCGCATCCTTCAGGATTTTGCTAAAGAAAATGACAAGTTTGAGTTGAAAGCTGCTGCCTTTGAAGGTGAGTTAGTGAACATCGCTATGCTGGCTACTTTGCCAACGTACGACGAAGCTATTTCTCGTCTGATGAGCGTGATGAAAGAAGCTTCAGCCGGCAAACTGGTTCGCACTATTGCGGCCGTTCGCGATCAAAAAGAACAGCAAGCTGCTTAATCATTGGATTACGGCTTACTTTAGATTTAACGAGCAAAATGCTCCATTAATTAGGAATTGAGACATGTCTCTGACTAAAGACGATATCATCAATGCCATCGCAGAAATGTCTGTTAAAGACGTTGTTGAGTTGATCTCTGCAATGGAAGAAAAATTCGGTGTTAGCGCTGCTGCTGCAACTGTTGCTGTTGCTGCTGGCCCAGTTGCTGCTGCTGAAGAGCAAACCGAGTTTGACGTAATTCTTTCATCTATCGGTGACAAGAAAGTTAACGTGATTAAGGCTGTTCGTGAGCTGACTGGTCTGGGCTTGAAAGAAGCTAAAGACTTGGTAGAAGCTGCACCTAAAGCGGTTAAAGAAGCTGTTTCCAAAGCTGATGCTGATGCAGCAAAAGCTAAACTGGAAGAAGCTGGTGCAGTCGTAGAAGTTAAGTAATTTATGCCTGTGTCAGGGTCCAGTTACAGTGTGGACACTAGGCTGGTGAGCGTTTGCTCGCCAGCCTTTTTCTGTTTTCAGATGTGTCATTGTTCATAACTGTAATTGAGCTAAAAATGGCAAGCACCAGGTGCGCCATTGATTACTGAAAAAGTAATCACAAGGTAGTCGAGTTTTTACAAAGAAACGCACTTGCGTTTTCATGGCTGCGATCAAGCCCGATCCGCGAACAAGCTGGGGAATACAGATGGCTTACTCATATACTGAGAAAAAACGTATCCGCAAGGATTTTGGCAAACTGCCTCACGTAATGGATGTACCTTACCTTTTGGCGATTCAGTTAGATTCCTACAGAAAGTTTACCCAGGCAGACACTGCGCCTAGTAAGCGCGATGACATGGGGCTGCATGCTGCATTCCGTTCCGTTTTTCCAATTGTCAGTTATTCAGGTAATGCCGCACTCGAATATGTGAGCTACAACCTCGGTAAAGCTGCGTTTGATGTAAACGAGTGTATTCTGCGCGGCGTTACTTATGCCGTACCTTTGCGCGTGAAAGTGCGTTTGATTATTTATGATCGCGAATCATCGAATAAAGCGATTAAAGATATTAAAGAACAAGAAGTGTACATGGGTGAAATTCCGCTCATGACTGATAATGGTACCTTTGTTATCAACGGTACTGAGCGTGTAATTGTTTCCCAGTTGCACCGTTCACCTGGCGTGTTCTTTGATCACGACAAGGGCAAGACCCATTCATCTGGCAAGTTGCTTTATTCCGCTCGTATTATTCCCTACCGTGGTTCCTGGTTGGATTTTGAGTTCGATCCAAAAGACCTGCTGTACGTTCGTATCGACCGTCGCCGTAAATTACCGGCAACTATTTTACTGCGTGCGCTCGGTTTTAGCTCGCAAGAAATGTTGGCGATGTTCTTTGAAACCAGCACTTTTATTTTGGGCAAAGATGGTCAGTTTAGTTACGAAGTTGTGCCATCGCGTCTGCGTGGTGATGTTGCTACTTTTGATATCAAAGATGACAAAGGCAATATTATTGTTGAAGAAGGTCGCCGTATTACCGCGCGCCATATTCGTCAATTGGAAAAAGCCGGCGTTAATCAGATGGATGTTCCATCTGAATACTTGTTAGGCCGCTCACTGGCAAAAGATATTGTCGACACTCGCAGTGGCGAGCTGTTGTTTGAATGCAATACCGAAATTACTGCTGATGCATTGAGCAAGTTGGTTGCTGCAGGCGTGACTGATGTTGAAACCCTGTACACCAACGAATTGGATTGCGGTGCATTTATTTCCGAGACGTTGCGTGTTGATCCAACTCGTACTGCATTGGAGTCGCTGGTTGAAATTTATCGCATGATGCGTCCTGGTGAACCGCCAACCAAAGAGTCGGCTGAGGCACTGTTCCAGAATCTGTTCTTCTCTCAAGAGCGTTACGATCTTTCCGCTGTTGGTCGTATGAAGTTCAACCGTCGTCTTGGCCGTGAAGCTGAGACCGGTGAAGGTACATTGTCCAATGATGATATCGTTGATGTGATGAAGACGCTGATCGCCATACGTAACGGTAAGGGCGTTGTGGATGACATCGATCACTTGGGTAACCGGCGTGTTCGCTCTGTAGGTGAAATGGCAGAAAACCAATTCCGTGTTGGTTTAGTGCGTGTTGAGCGTGCAGTGAAAGAGCGTTTGTCCATGGCAGAAAGCGAAGGTTTGATGCCACAAGATTTGATTAACGCGAAACCGGTTGCCGCTGCAGTTAAAGAATTCTTCGGCTCTTCGCAGTTGTCGCAATTTATGGACCAAAACAACCCGCTGTCAGAGATCACGCACAAGCGTCGTGTCTCTGCGCTTGGCCCGGGTGGTTTGACTCGTGAGCGTGCAGGCTTTGAAGTTCGTGACGTACACCCGACTCACTATGGTCGCGTGTGTCCAATTGAAACTCCGGAAGGTCCAAACATTGGTTTGATCAACTCTTTGGCAACTTATGCCCGTACTAACAACTACGGTTTCCTTGAGAGCCCGTATCGCAAAGTTGTTAACGGGAAAGTGACCAATGAAATTGATTTCCTGTCGGCGATTAATGAATCTGATTATGTAATTGCGCAGGCATCAGCGACTTTGGATGACGGCGGCAATCTGACTGAAGATCTGGTATCTGTACGTCACCTCAATGAATTTACTCTGAAGGCTCCTGCGGACGTCCAATATATGGATGTTTCGGCGCGTCAGGTAGTATCTGTTGCTGCGTCTTTGATTCCATTCCTTGAACACGATGACGCCAACCGCGCATTGATGGGTTCAAACATGCAGCGTCAGGCTGTACCCACCCTGCGCTCACAAAAGCCTCTGGTAGGCACGGGTATGGAGCGTAATGTTGCCTCCGACTCAGGCGTGTGCGTGGTTGCAAAACGCGGTGGTGTGATCGATAGCGTTGATGCTGGCCGTATCGTGGTAAAAGTACATCACGATGAAGTAGAAGCGGGTGATGCCGGTGTTGATATTTACAACCTGATCAAATATACCCGTTCGAACCAAAATACCTGTATTAACCAGCGTCCAATCGTAAGCATGGGTGATTCCGTATCCCGTGGCGACATTCTGGCTGATGGCCCTTCAGTTGATATGGGTGAGTTGGCACTTGGCCAAAACATGCGTATCGCTTTCATGCCGTGGAATGGCTATAACTTCGAAGACTCGATTCTGGTTTCAGAGCGCGTTGTACAAGAAGATCGTTTCACTACTATCCATATTCAGGAATTAACCTGTATCGCACGCGATACCAAGTTGGGCAGCGAAGAAATCACTGCCGATATTCCGAACGTGGGCGAAAGTGCACTGAGCAAGCTCGACGAATCCGGCATCGTATATATCGGTGCGGAAGTTGGCGGCGGCGATATTCTGGTTGGTAAAGTGACACCAAAAGGTGAAACCCAGCTGACGCCGGAAGAGAAACTTCTGCGTGCGATTTTCGGTGAAAAAGCATCTGACGTTAAAGATACATCTTTACGCGTGCCTTCAAGCACCAAAGGTACTGTCATTGATGTCCAGGTATTCACCCGCGATGGTCTTGAAAAGGATCAGCGTAGCTTGGAAATCGAAAAAGCCCAGCTCGACGAAGTTCGTAAAGATTTGAACGAAGAATACCGTATCGTTGAGACCGCAACTTTTGAGCGTTTGCGTTCTGCATTGGTTGGCCAAGTTGTCGCATCAGGAAAAAATGTGAAGAAAGGCGAAGCCATGACTCACGAAATCCTTGATGGCTTGGAAAAAGACCAGTGGTTCAAGTTGCGTATGTCAGAAGAAGTTCTGAATGAGCAGATCGATCGTGCCGAAGAGCAGTTGGCGGAGCGCCGTAAGATTCTTGATGAGCGTTTTGAAGATAAAAAGCGCAAATTGTCTACCGGTGATGATCTTGCTCCAGGCGTGCTCAAAATTGTTAAGGTTTACCTTGCGATCAAGCGTCGTATCCAGCCAGGCGACAAGATGGCCGGTCGTCACGGTAACAAGGGTGTTATCTCGGTCATTATGCCGATTGAAGATATGCCTTACGACGAGAATGGCGAGACTGTTGATATCGTCCTCAACCCGCTCGGTGTACCTTCACGTATGAACGTGGGGCAGGTGTTGGAAATGCACTTGGGTATGGCGGCTAAAGGTTTGGGCGTTAAAATCAACAAGTTGTTGCAAGAGCAAAAAGCCATTGCTGATGTTCGCGCTTTCCTCGAAGACATTTACAACAAGACTGGCGATGTTGCAGCGAAAGAAGATCTTGCTTCTTTCAGCGACAAAGAAATCCTGGATCTGGCTAAAAACCTGGTTGATGGCGTACCTATGGCAACGCCAGTATTTGATGGTGCTAAAGAGCATGAAATCAAAGCACTGTTGCGTTTAGCAGGTTTGTCGGATACCGGTCAGTCCATTCTTTATGATGGTCGTACTGGTGACCAGTTCACTCGTCCTGTGACTGTGGGTTACATGTACATGCTGAAGTTGAACCACTTGGTGGACGACAAGATGCATGCCCGTTCAACCGGTTCATACAGTCTGGTTACTCAACAGCCTCTGGGTGGTAAAGCACAATTTGGTGGTCAGCGTTTTGGTGAGATGGAAGTGTGGGCGCTGGAAGCATACGGCGCTGCTTACACCTTGCAGGAAATGCTTACTGTTAAGTCGGATGACGTTGCGGGTCGTACCAAGATGTATAAAAACATCGTTGATGGCGACCACCGTATGGAGCCCGGCATGCCGGAGTCCTTCAACGTACTGGTTAAGGAAATCCGCTCTCTGGGTATCAACATTGAGCTTGAGCAAGACGATTAATGCTCAAGTTTGCGCGCCAGCATCTGCACTAATCCTGTTGATGCTGGTCGTAACCCGGAACCAGAACACCAAAGAATTTGCCTCGAAGTTTAATGAAAGCTCCCCCGGAGCCAACAGGAGAAAGCGCCTTGAAAGACTTACTGAATTTACTCAAGTCCCAGGGACAAGTCGAAGAATTCGACTCTATTCGTATTAGCTTGGCATCACCTGAAATGATTCGTTCATGGTCGTTTGGCGAAGTAAAAAAGCCAGAGACTATCAACTACCGTACCTTCAAGCCTGAGCGTGAAGGTTTGTTCTGCGCCAAGATCTTTGGTCCGGTAAAAGATTATGAGTGCTTGTGCGGTAAGTACAAGCGCATGAAGCACCGTGGCATTATCTGTGAGAAGTGTGGCGTCGAAGTCACTTTGGCCAAAGTGCGTCGTGAGCGTATGGGCCACATTGAGCTGGCTAGCCCGGTTGCGCATATTTGGTTCTTGAAATCACTGCCGAGCCGTATTGGTTTGTTGCTGGATATGACCCTGCGTGATATCGAGCGTGTACTGTATTTTGAATCCTACGTAGTGACCGAGCCAGGTATGACTACCTTGGAGCGCGGTCAATTGCTCTCTGACGAGCAATATTTCGAAGCAATGGAAGAGTTCGGTGACGAATTCGAAGCGCAAATGGGTGCTGAAGCAATTCAAACCTTGATGCGTGCTATTGATTTGGAATCAGAAATTCAACGTCTGCGTGAAGAAATTCCTAATACCACCAGCGAGACCAAAATCAAAAAATACTCCAAGCGCTTGAAGCTGTTGGAAGCATTCTTCTTCTCTGGCAATAAGCCTGAGTGGATGGTAATGGAAGTATTGCCGGTATTGCCGCCAGATTTGCGTCCATTGGTTCCATTGGATGGCGGCCGCTTTGCGACTTCCGACCTGAATGATTTGTATCGTCGCGTAATCAACCGTAACAACCGTTTGAAGCGTCTGTTGGATCTGAATGCACCTGACATCATCGTGCGCAACGAAAAGCGTATGCTGCAAGAAGCGGTAGATGCTCTGTTGGATAATGGTCGTCGCGGTCGTGCGATCACCGGTTCGAACAAGCGTCCGCTGAAGTCTTTGGCAGATATGATCAAAGGTAAGCAAGGTCGTTTCCGTCAAAACCTGCTCGGTAAGCGCGTTGACTACTCCGGCCGTTCGGTAATCGTAGTAGGCCCAACTTTGCGTCTGCATCAGTGCGGTCTGCCGAAGAAAATGGCATTGGAATTGTTCAAACCGTTTATTTTCAGCAAGCTCGAATTGCGCGGTTTGGCGACCACGATTAAAGCCGCCAAGAAAATGGTTGAGCGCGAAGAAGCTGTCGTTTGGGATATCCTCGACGAAGTTATCCGCGAGCATCCGGTTCTCCTGAACCGTGCACCGACACTTCACCGCCTTGGTATCCAGGCGTTTGAGCCGGTACTGATTGAAGGTAAAGCGATTCAACTGCACCCGCTTGTTTGTTCTGCGTACAACGCCGACTTCGACGGTGACCAGATGGCAGTTCATGTTCCACTGACTATTGAAGCCCAGTTGGAAGCGCGCGCATTGATGATGTCTACCAACAATATCCTTTCTCCTGCGTCAGGTGAACCAATTATCGTTCCGTCACAGGACGTGGTATTGGGTTTGTATTGGATGACTCGCGACCGTGTTAACGCCAAAGGTGAGAACATGGTGTTTGCGGATCCAGCTGAAGTGTCACGTGCTTACTACTCCAAGCAAGTTGATCTGCAGGCGCGTATTAAAGTGCGCTTGAGTGAAACTTTGATCGGTGAAGAAGGCGAAAAGACCACAACTGTCAAGTTGGTTAGCACCACTGTTGGTCGTGTGCTGCTGTGGGAAATCTGCCCTGCAGGTATGCCACTGGAAATGATTAACCGTCCAATGGTTAAGAAGGCAATTTCTGCTGCAATCAACTACTGCTACCGCGTAGTAGGTCTGAAAGCGACTGTTATTTTCGCTGACCGTTTGATGTACATGGGTTATGACTTCTCTACCAAGTCCGGTTCATCAATTGGTGTTAACGACTTCACCATTCCTGCTGCAAAAGCGGAGATTATTGGTCGCGCTGACGCTGAAGTAAAAGAAATCGAAACCCAATACGCTTCAGGTCTTGTGACCCAGGGCGAGAAATACAACAAAGTTATCGACATCTGGTCACGTGCTAACGATTTGGTTGCCAAATCGATGATGGAAGGTATTTCCAAAGAAGCTGTTATCAACCGCGATGGCGTTGAAGAATTGCAACCGTCATTTAACTCCGTATTTATGTATGCCGACTCAGGTGCGCGTGGTTCGCCCGCCCAGATCCGTCAGTTGGCAGGTATGCGTGGGTTGATGGCGCGTCCGGATGGCTCGATCATCGAGACGCCAATTAAAGCGAATTTCCGTGAAGGCTTGAACGTACTCCAGTACTTCATCTCAACCCACGGTGCGCGTAAAGGTTTGGCGGATACCGCATTGAAGACCGCGAACTCCGGTTACTTGACCCGTCGCTTGGTTGACGTTGCGCAAGATCTTGTCGTGACAGCTATCGACTGTGGCACCGATGAAGGTTTGACTATGTCACCGGTAATCGAAGGCGGCGACGTTATCGAATCTCTGGGTGATCGTATCCTCGGTCGTATTATTGCACGCGACGTTATTCGTCCCGGCACCGATGAAATCCTGGTTCCTGCTGGCACCATGATTGACGAAGCCTGGGTTGAGCGTGTTGAAGCTATGGGCATTGATGAAGTGCTGGTGCGCTCACCGATTACCTGTGAAGCGCGCAGCGGTATCTGTTCTATGTGTTACGGCCGTGACCTTGCTCGTGGTCATCGTGTTAACGTGGGCGAGGCGGTTGGTGTTATCGCAGCCCAGTCAATCGGTGAACCTGGTACCCAATTGACCATGCGTACCTTCCACATCGGTGGTGCGGCATCGCGAGCGTCTGCAGCAGATAGCGTACAAGTTAAACAAGAAGGTACTGTGCGTTTGCTCAACGTGAAAGTTGTGAGCAACCCTGCTGGTAACCTGGTTGCAGTTTCCCGTTCCGGTGAATTGGCAATTGCCGATGGCAGCGGTCGTGAGCGCGAGCGTTACAAGATTCCTTACGGTGCATTGATCACCGTTAAAGATGGCGAAGCAGTAAAAGGCGGCCAGATTATTGCCAAATGGGATCCGCATACCCACCCGATCGTATCGGAAGTGGCAGGTACTGTTGCATTCTCGGGTATGGAAGACGGTCTCTCTATCCGTCGTCAAACCGACGAATTGACTGGTTTGAGCTCGATCGAAGTTCTCGATCCTGCCGAGCGTCCGTCAGCGGGTAAAGATCTGCGCCCAGCTGTAACATTGGTAGATGCCAAAGGTAAAGAGCTGTTCCTGGCTAACACCAACGTGCCTGCGCACTATATGTTGCCGCCGAAAGCAATTTTGAGTATCAACAACAGCGACATTATTAATGTGGGCGACATTATTGCGCGTATCCCGCAAGAAGGCTCCAAGACCCGTGATATCACCGGTGGTCTGCCGCGCGTTGCTGATTTGTTCGAAGCTCGTCGTCCGAAAGAGCCGTCAATCCTGGCGGAAATTTCCGGTACTGTGAGCTTTGGTAAAGAGACCAAGGGCAAGCGTCGCTTGATTATTACTCCAACCGACGGTCAGGTACTGGATGATGGTTCAACCCATTATGAAGTTCTGATTCCGAAGCATCGCCAGTTAACCGTGTTCGAAGGTGAAATGGTTGCGAAGGGTGAGGTTGTGTCTGATGGTCCTGCGAACCCGCACGACATTTTGCGTCTGCAAGGTGTTGAGGCGTTGGCGCGCTACATTACCAACGAAATCCAAGACGTTTACCGTCTGCAAGGCGTGAAGATTAACGATAAGCATATTGAAACTATCGTTCGTCAAATGCTGCGTAAAGTAGAAATCAGCACCATGGGTGATTCTACGTTCGTGAAAGGCGAACAGGTTGAATATAACCACGTACTGGAAGAAAACGAAAAACTGCGTGCAGAGGCTCGTCAACCGGCCAATTACGAGCGCCAGCTGCTGGGTATTACCAAAGCATCTTTGGCGACTGAATCGTTTATCTCTGCGGCATCCTTCCAGGAAACTACCCGCGTATTGACCGAAGCGGCAGTAACTGGCAAGAAAGATGCGTTGCGCGGCCTGAAAGAAAACGTGGTTGTGGGTCGTTTGATCCCAGCGGGTACCGGTTTGGCGTATCACTCAGACCGTAAGCGTCGCCGCGAAGCGGCAATCGGCAACGATGTTGGTGTGAGCGCTGAAGATGTTGAAGCAGCATTGACCGAGGCATTGAAATCAAGCATTGGCTAATGTTTGATAATTTGCCGAAGTAATGAGGGCCTGAGAGCTCTCAGGGTAGACCCAAAGCAAGGCTGGCGACCCCAGCCTTGCTTTTTTATCGGACAATTGTCCATTAAATAAGCGGGCTTTACCTTGACGGTGGTGGGGTGCATCTTTACAATGCGCCACCCACTTTTTCCGAAGTGGGAAGCAGGGCTATTGTTGTTGTATTAGCCCGCTTTCTTAAACCTGCCTTCTAATAATGAAGGCGTATTACCTGTGGAGTTTGTTTTCATGCCAACGATCAATCAATTGATTCGTAAGCCGAGAAAACCCATCGTAGATAAGAGCGACGTTCCAGCTCTGCAAGGCAATCCGCAAAGACGCGGTGTTTGCACTCGCGTTTATACGACTACACCGAAAAAGCCAAACTCAGCATTGCGTAAAGTGTGCCGTGTTCGTTTGACCAATGGCTTTGAAGTGTCTTCCTATATCGGCGGTGAAGGCCATAACTTGCAAGAGCACAGCGTGGTACTGATCCGTGGCGGTCGTGTTAAAGACTTGCCTGGTGTTCGTTACCATACTGTACGCGGTTCACTGGATACTTCTGGTGTTGCCAAGCGTAGACAAGGTCGTTCCAAATACGGTGCTAAACGTCCTAAGTAATAGTGGGCGGATATCATCCGCCACTGATGCTTTGCGTTTAATGTTTTCGGTGTACAACCGAGTAAGGCCAAGCAAATTTCGAAGCAATTGGGCTTCAAATGTTGTCTTGGAAAATTCCTGAAGAGAGGCTATTAAAATGCCAAGAAGACGAGTCGTCGCCAAACGCGACACGCTGCCGGATCCTAAATACGGTAACGTGACTCTGGCAAAGTTTATGAACCACGTGATGATCAGTGGTAAGAAGTCGGTAGCAGAGCGCATTATTTACGGCGCTATGGATATCGTTAAAACCAAATTGAATCGCGATCCTCTGGAGGTTTTCTCTGAGGCTCTCGAGAACATCGCTCCGCTGGTTGAGGTTAAATCCCGCCGTGTGGGCGGTGCAACCTATCAGGTTCCTGTTGAAGTGCGTGCGTCTCGCCGTACTGCACTGGCAATGCGCTGGTTGGTGGATTACTCCCGTAAGCGCGGTGAGAAATCAATGCCGGCGCGTTTGGCTGGTGAGCTGATGGATGCTGCACAAGGCAAAGGCGCTGCGGTTAAGAAGCGTGAAGACGTTCACCGTATGGCTGAAGCGAACAAGGCGTTCTCGCACTTCCGCTTCTAAGTGGATGCGACGTCTGATTAGCTATGTGAGACAAAGGCAGCAAGGCTGCCTTTGTCTTTACTAGTGAATTGGTAATCGGGGAATACAGCTGTGGCACGTAAAACTCCTATCGCACGCTACCGCAATATTGGTATTTGCGCTCACGTTGACGCTGGTAAGACTACAACTACCGAGCGTGTTTTATTCTATACCGGACTGTCTCACAAAATTGGTGAGGTGCATGATGGTGCTGCAACCACCGACTGGATGGTGCAAGAACAAGAGCGCGGTATCACCATCACTTCTGCTGCTGTTACGACCTTCTGGAAAGGTATGGGTGGCCAGTTTGATGAGCATCGCATCAATGTAATTGATACCCCGGGGCACGTGGACTTCACTATTGAGGTGGAGCGTTCATTGCGTGTTCTGGATGGTGCTGTTGTGGTTTTGTGTGGTTCCTCAGGTGTGCAGCCGCAGACCGAAACGGTATGGCGTCAAGCAAACAAATACGAGGTTCCACGGTTGGTATTTGTGAACAAGATGGACCGTACTGGCGCTAACTACATGCGTGTTGTTGAGCAGTTGAAGTCCCGTCTGGGTGCAAACGCGGTTCCGCTGCAAATGACCATCGGTGCTGAAGATGAATTCAGGGGCGTGGTTGACCTGGTTAAGATGCGTGCCATTATCTGGAACGAAGAAGACCAGGGTATGACCTTCAAGTACGAGCCGATCCCTGCAGATTTGCTGGCAACTTGTGAAAAAATGCGTGAATTCCTGATCGAGTCTGCGGCTGAATCCAGCGAAGAATTGATGGAAAAGTATTTGGGCGGCGAAGAGCTGACTGAAGAAGAAATCAAGACTGGCATTCGTGCGCGTACCTTGGCCAATGAAATTATTCCTGTTATCGGTGGTTCGGCGTTCAAAAACAAAGGCGTTCAGGCAATGCTTGATGCGGTTGTTGATTATCTGCCGGCACCGACGGAAGTTAAAGCTATTGAAGGCGTGCTTGAGGACGGGGAAACCGTTGCGACGCGTAAGGCGAGTGATGATGAGCCCTTCTCTGCATTGGCTTTTAAAATTGCTACTGACCCCTTCGTGGGCACCTTGACCTTCTTCCGTGTTTACTCGGGTACCCTGCAATCAGGGGACACCGTCTTGAACTCGGTAAAAGGTAAAAAGGAACGCGTTGGTCGTATGGTGCAAATGCACGCTAACCAGCGCCAGGAGATTAAAGAGGTATTGGCGGGTGATATCGCTGCGGGTATTGGTTTTAAAGACTGTACTACGGGCGACACTTTATGTGCTCTCGATAGCGTTATTATCCTTGAGCGCATGGATTTTCCGGAGCCGGTAATTCATGTGGCGGTTGAACCAAAAACCAAGGCGGATCAGGAAAAAATGGGCGTTGCCCTGGGCAAATTGGCTCAGGAAGATCCCTCTTTCCGGGTGCGTACCGACGAAGAAACCGGCCAAACCATCATTGGTGGTATGGGCGAGCTGCATCTGGATATTATTGTTGATCGTATGCGGCGCGAATTTGGCGTTGAAGCTAATATTGGCAAGCCGCAAGTGGCCTACCGTGAAGCTATTCGTAATACATGCGAAATCGAAGGCAAATTTGTGCGTCAGTCGGGCGGTCGCGGCCAGTTTGGTCATTGCTGGATTCGTTTCTCTCCAGGTGCCGATGAAAGTGCTGAAGGCTTGGAGTTTGTAAATGAAGTTGTGGGTGGTGTTGTTCCTAAGGAATTCATCCCTGCAATCCAGAAAGGTATTGCAGAACAGATGCAAAACGGTGTTCTGGCGGGTTATCCCTTGCTTGGCTTGAAGGCTGTTGTGTTTGACGGCTCTTACCATGATGTGGATTCCTCGGAAATGGCTTTTAAGATTGCGGCATCTATGGCAACCAAGAAATTGGCCCAAAAGGGTGGTGCGGTTTTGCTTGAGCCAATCATGAAGGTCGAGGTGGTTACACCTGAGGCTAATATGGGTGATGTGGTTGGCGACTTGAATCGTCGTCGCGGCTTGATCCTGGGTATGGATGAGAGTCCGATGGGGAAGGTTGTTGATGCCGAGGTTCCACTGTCAGAAATGTTTGGTTATGCGACTTCGTTGCGCTCAGCAACTCAAGGGCGCGCAACCTATACAATGGAATTCTTGAAGTACCAAGAGGCTCCTCGCAATGTTGCTGACGAAGTGATTGCGAAGGGCGGAATGCAAAGAGACGAAGAATAGTTTCGATATTTCATCTTTATATAGAGGAATTGAAAAGTGGCTAAAGAAAAGTTTGAACGTAACAAACCCCACCTTAACGTGGGCACCATTGGTCACGTTGACCACGGTAAAACCACGCTGACCGCCGCGTTGACCCGCGTGTGTGCAGAAAGCTGGGGCGGCGCATTCGTTGCCTATGATGGTATCGACAACGCGCCGGAAGAAAAGGCTCGCGGTATTACCATCAACACTTCTCACGTAGAGTATGACTCAGCTACCCGTCACTACGCTCACGTTGACTGCCCGGGCCACGCCGACTATGTGAAGAACATGATCACTGGTGCTGCGCAGATGGATGGTGCGATCCTGGTGTGTGGCGCGACCGACGGTCCAATGCCGCAAACCCGCGAACACATCCTGTTGTCTCGCCAGGTAGGTGTTCCTTACATCGTAGTATTCCTGAACAAGGCAGACTTGTTGGCGGAAGACTGTGGTGGTGTGGGTACCGAAGAATACAATGAAATGTTGGAATTGGTAGAAATGGAGCTGCGTGAGCTGCTGTCTACCTATGACTTCCCGGGTGACGATACTCCAATTATCGCTGGTTCTGCCTTGATGGCATTGAACGGTCAGGATGAAAACGGTTTGGGTACTTCTGCAGTACGTAAACTGGTTGAGTCTCTGGATAGCTACATTCCAGAGCCGGTACGTGCTATTGACCAGCCATTCCTGATGCCAGTAGAAGATGTGTTCTCTATCTCTGGTCGCGGTACTGTGGTAACTGGCCGTGTAGAGCGTGGTGTTGTTAAAGTCGGTGAAGAGATCGCGATCGTTGGTCTGAAAGATACCGTTAAAACCACCTGTACCGGTGTTGAAATGTTCCGCAAGCTGCTTGACGAAGGTCGTGCCGGTGAGAACGTAGGTGTTCTGTTGCGCGGTACCAAGCGTGATGACGTTGAGCGCGGTCAGGTATTGGCCAAGCCAAACTCGGTTACCCCGCACACCAAGTTCCAGTCAGAAGTGTACGTATTGTCAAAAGAAGAAGGTGGTCGTCACACGCCATTCTTCAAAGGCTATCGTCCACAGTTCTATTTCCGCACCACCGACGTAACCGGTGCGGTTGAATTGCCGGAAGGTGTAGAAATGGTAATGCCAGGTGACAACGTGCAAATGGTGGTTACTTTGATTCACCCGATTGCGATGGAAGAAGGTTTGCGCTTCGCTATCCGTGAAGGTGGTCGTACTGTTGGTGCTGGTGTTGTTGCCAAAATCATTCAGTAATATGAAGTGTTGAAAAGCGGGCCCATGTGGCCCGCTTTTTATTTTTCCGGGTGCGTTTGAGTGTTTGATCAAATAATCGCAAATATGCCGTTTATTTGTTGACAGGTCACTAAGTCGCCCTTAGAATTGCGCCTCCTTTTGCCGGGGTACTTTTATCCTTGCGCATTGGAAGTTCTTTAAAACAAACAATTGGAGTTTGGTTCACATGCAGAATCAACGCATTAGAATTCGCCTGAAGGCTTTTGATCACAAGCTTATCGACGCCTCTACCCAAGAGATTGTTGAAACAGCAAAGCGTACAGGTGCTCAAGTGCGCGGTCCGATTCCGCTGCCGACTCGTAAAGAGCGCTTCACTGTATTGATTTCCCCGCACGTTAATAAAGACGCGCGTGATCAATACGAGATCCGTACACATAAGCGTTTGCTGGATATTGTTGAGCCTACCGAAAAAACTGTTGATGCACTTATGAAGCTGGATCTGGCTGCTGGTGTTGAGGTTCAAATTAGTCTCGGCTAAGTAAATGTTTAAGGTTCGGGCGCACTGGGTGTCCGAACTGTGTAACGCTCTGAAATGGGCGGCCATAGCGGGTAAAAGCCCCGTACACTAAGAGGTTAGTAAAATGACGATTGGTATTGTCGGCCGCAAAAGCGGTATGACTCGTGTATTTACCGATGATGGTGTTTCCATTCCTGTCTCTGTGATTGAGGTTGAGCCTAATCGCATCACTCAGGTTAAAAGCGTAGACACTGATGGCTACTCTGCTGTGCAGGTTACTATTGGTGCTCGTCGTGCCTCCCGTGTTACCAAGTCCGAAGCCGGTCACTTCGCTAAAGCAAACGTTGAAGCGGGTCGTGGTGTTTGGGAATTGCGTAACGAAGCTCAAGAAGCTTTCGAAGTTGGTGCAACAATTACTGTTGAGTTTTTCTCGGCAGGTCAAATAATTGATGTTACCGGCACATCTAAAGGTAAAGGTTTTGCTGGCGGTATTAAGCGCTGGAATTTCGGTATGCAAGATGCGACTCACGGTAACTCCCGTTCGCACCGTGTGCTGGGTTCTATCGGCCAGTGTCAATCTCCAGGTCGCGTATTCAAAGGCAAGAAAATGGCTGGTCATCTGGGTGCTGAGCGTGTAACCGTTCAAAACCTTGAGATTGTCCGTGTCGATGCTGAGCGCAATCTGCTTCTTGTTAAGGGTGCTATTCCTGGTGCTCCAGGTGGCGACGTTATTGTGCGTCCAGCTGTTAAAGCGCGCACTAACGGTTAAGTATCCGAGGGGAATCGACCATGGAATTAAAAATTGTGAGTCCCGGTGGTGCCCAAGGTACAGTTTCTGTATCTGAGGTTGCCTTCGGTAGAGAGTTTAACCAAGACCTGGTTCATCAAACTGTTGTCGCCTACATGGCAGGTGCTCGTCAGGGTACTAAAGCGCAAAAAACTCGCGCTGAAGTGTCTGGCGGTGGCAAAAAGCCTTGGCGTCAAAAAGGTACTGGTCGTGCACGTGCTGGTACTATCCGTAGCCCAATCTGGCGCGGCGGCGGCGCAACATTTGCTGCTAAACCACGTAACTTCGAGCAAAAACTTAACAAGAAAATGTACCGCGCTGCGCTGCAGTGCATCCTGTCCGAGTTGAATCGTCAGGATCGTTTGATTGTAGTCGAAAGCTTTGATGTGGATGCACCAAAAACCAAATCATTAGTTCAAAAGCTGGCTCAATTTAATTTGACTGATGCTTTGATTATTACCGAAGAAATGAGTGAAAACCTGTTTCTTGCATCGCGCAACCTGTACAAGGTTGGCGTGATCGACGTCCAGGGTGTTGATCCTGTAAGTCTGATCGGTTTTGACAAAGTCATCGTTACTGTTCCTGCTCTGAAAAAATTCGAGGAGATCCTGGGATGAACCAAGAACGCATTTATAAGGTGTTGCTAGGTCCTGTGGTTTCTGAGAAAGCAGCAGCAGCCGGTGAGACTGGTAACCAAGTGGTTTTCAAAGTATTGGCCGATGCCAGTAAAGTGGAAATTAAAGCCGCAGTTCAAGTGTTGTTCAACACCAAAGTTGAATCAGTACGTGTATTGAACGTTAAGGGCAAAACCAAGCGTACACGCTACGGAATCGGCAAGAGAAGCGATTGGAAAAAAGCGTATGTACGTCTTGAGCAAGGTCAAGAAATCGACTTTGCGGTAGCTGAGTAAGGGGATTGTTGCAATGCCAATTGTAAAATGTAAACCAACCTCTCCAGGTCGCCGCTTTGTAGTAAAAGTTGTCAATCCGGATTTGTATAAGGGTGATCCTTACGCTCCTTTGTTGGACAAAAAGTCCAAGTCAGGTGGTCGTAACAATACCGGTCGCATTACTACTCGCCATGTTGGTGGCGGCCATAAACAACATTACCGTGTAGTTGATTTCCGTCGTAACAAAGACGGCATCCCTGCAACTGTTGAGCGCATTGAGTACGATCCAAACCGTACTGCTTATATCGCACTCGTATGTTATGCAGATGGTGAGCGTCGCTACATCATTGCGCCCAAGAATTTGAGCGCTGGTGACAAAATTGAGTCGGGTAACGCCGCGGCTATCAAGCCAGGCAATGCTCTGCCAATCCGTAACATCCCGTTGGGTAGTGTAATTCACTGTGTTGAGCTCAAGCCTGGTAAAGGTGCTCAAATTGCTCGCTCCGCTGGAGCTTCGGCTCAGTTGGTTGCGCGTGATGGTGCTTACGCAACTTTGCGTTTGCGCAGCGGTGAAATGCGTAAAGTGTTGAGTGATTGTCGCGCAACTCTGGGTGAAGTCTCTAACAGTGAGCACAATTTGCGTTCATTGGGCAAGGCTGGCGCCAAACGTTGGCTTGGCATTCGTCCTACTGTTCGCGGTGTTGCGATGAACCCGGTGGATCACCCAATGGGTGGTGGTGAAGGCCGTACTTCTGGCGGACGTCACCCGGTTTCACCATGGGGTACTCCAACCAAGGGTTACAAAACGCGCAAAAACAAGCGCACCGATAACATGATTGTTCGTCGTCGCGATAAGAAATAAGCGCCGACTTAACAGCTGAATAGAGGAAGAGACAGTGCCACGTTCACTGAAAAAAGGTCCTTTTATCGATCTTCACCTGATTAAGAAGGTCGAAGCTGCGATCGCGAGTAATGACCGTCGTCCAATTAAAACCTGGTCGCGCCGTTCCATGATTATGCCGGAAATGGTGGGTTTGACCTTGGCTGTACACAATGGTCGTCAGCATGTTCCGGTCCTGGTTAACGAAGAAATGGTTGGCCATAAGCTTGGCGAGTTTGCAGCAACCCGCACTTATCGTGGCCATGCCGCTGATAAGAAAGCGAAAAAACGCTAATCGAGGTATACGATGGAAGTAGCAGCAAAATTAAGCGGTGCTCGTCTGTCGGCGCAAAAAGCGCGTTTGGTTGCTGATCAAATTCGCGGTAAAGGCGTTGAAGACGCGCTTGATATTCTGGCCTTTAGCACCAAGAAAGGCGCAGCGATCATCAAGAAAGTACTCGAATCTGCAATTGCAAATGCCGAGCACAACGAAGGCGCTGATGTTGACGAGTTGAAAGTAAAAACGATTTTTGTAGATGAAGGTGTAAGTCTTAAGCGCATTAAACCGCGTGCAAAAGGCCGTGCTGATCGTATTACAAAGCGTACTTGTCATATCACCGTTAAAGTAGCCGATAAGTAAGAGAGCGCGTTATGGGTCAGAAAGTACATCCAAACGGTATTCGTCTGGGGATCATCAAAAAGCATACTTCTATTTGGTATGCCGATGGCACCGATTACGCAGACAAACTCAACATCGACTTGAAAGTACGTGCGTACATTCAGGACAAGCTTGCTAGTGCGTCAGTTAGCCGCGTTGATATTGAACGCCCCGCTAATACTGCGCGCATTACCATTCACACTGCCCGTCCAGGCATTGTGATTGGTAAAAAAGGCGAAGATGTTGATAAGTTGCGCGCTGAAGTTAGCAAGCAAATGGGCGTGCCTGTTCATATTAATATTGAAGAGATTCGCAAGCCCGATTTGGATGCAGCTTTAGTGGCACAAGGCGTGGCTCAGCAATTGGAGCGCCGTGTAATGTTCCGTCGTGCAATGAAGCGCGCGGTACAAAACGCAATGCGTCAAGGTGCTGAAGGTATCAAAATCCAAGTGGGTGGCCGCTTGGGTGGTGCCGAAATCGCTCGTAGTGAGTGGTATCGCGAAGGTCGTGTACCTCTGCACACTTTGCGTGCAGACATCGATTATGCAACAGCAGAAGCGAGCACCACCTACGGTATCATTGGTGTGAAAGTGTGGATTTTCAAAGGCGAAGTTATCGGTGACGTTACTGAAACCGAAGCAGCGTCCAAGAAAAAAGCCGCTAAATCCAAGTAAGGGGTACGCATCATGTTACAACCTAAGCGTACAAAGTTTCGCAAGCAGATGAAAGGCCGCAATCGCGGTCTGGCCCAGCGTGGCTCCAAAGTTAGCTTTGGTGATTTTGGCTTGAAAGCAACTGGTCGCGGTCGCATTACTGCGCGTCAAATCGAAGCAGCACGTCGTGCGATGACTCGTCACGTTAAGCGTGGCGGTAAAATCTGGATCCGTGTGTTCCCCGATAAGCCGATTACAGCTAAACCACTCGAAGTTCGTATGGGTAGCGGTAAAGGTGGTGTTGAATACTGGGTAGCGCAAATTCGTCCTGGCAAGGTTCTTTACGAAATGGACGGTGTAAGCGAGGAATTAGCTCGTGAAGCCTTCGCCCTTGCTGCGGCTAAATTGCCAATTACAACAACATTTGTTAAACGTTCGGTGATGTGATGAAAGCTTCAGAACTCCGCGAAAAATCCGTCGAAGAGCTGAATGGCGTCTTATTGGATCAATTGAAAGAGCAGTTCAAGTTGCGTTTGCAAGCTTCAACTGGTCAATTGACTCAATCGCACTTGCTTACGCAAGCGCGTAAAGACATCGCTCGCATCAAGACGGCGCTTAGTCAAAAGGCAGGTAAGTAACGATGACTCAAGAAACTAAAGTGGCTCGTACACTGACTGGCAAAGTTGTCAGCGACAAGATGGATAAAACCATCACCGTGTTGATTGAGCGTCGTGTAAAGCATGAGCTTTATGGTAAGTACACCACTAAATCATCCAAGCTTCACGCTCACGATGAAAAGAATGAGTGCAAGATAGGTGATGTTGTGACTGTGTCTGAGTCGCGTCCCCTGTCGAAAACCAAGACCTGGTCTTTAGTGAAAATTGAAGAGCGCGCTTCAGAAGTCTAAGACTTCCGCGCTTTTGTAAGTCAGTTTCGGAGACGGACGATGATTCAAACAGAAAGCTACTTAGATGTTGCTGACAACAGCGGTGCTCGCCGTGTCATGTGCATCAAGGTTCTTGGCGGCTCTCACCGTCGCTATGCGGCGGTTGGTGACATCATCAAAGTGACCGTTAAGGAAGCAATTCCTCGCGGCAAGGTGAAGAAAGGCCAAGTAATGAAGGCAGTTGTTGTGCGCACCAAAAAAGGCGTGCGTCGTCAAGACGGTTCATTAATCAAGTTTGACGATAATGCTGCCGTACTGCTGAATAACCAAGATGCTCCGATTGGTACCCGTATTTTCGGACCCGTGACTCGTGAGTTGCGCGGCGAGAAATTTATGAAAATCATTTCTTTGGCTCCTGAAGTGCTGTAAGCACTTTACGCTGAAGAGTCGAGGGCAGATAAATGCGTAAAATTAAACGTGATGACGAAGTGATTGTTGTCGCCGGACGTGACAAGGGCAAGCGCGGTAAAGTAGTGCGCGTATTGGCCGAAGATCGTTTGATTGTAAGCGGCATCAACATTATCAAGAAGCACCAAAAACCAAACCCACAATTGGGCGTTGCTGGTGGAATCGTTGAAAAAGAAGCTGCGATTCATGCTTCGAATGTTGCTATTTACAATCCGGCAACAAAGAAAGCTGACCGCGTAGGTTTCAAAGTGCTTGAAAATGGCGACAAAGTTCGCGTTTTCAAATCCAATGGCGAAACCCTAGGGGCGTAATGAAACATGGCTAGGTTAAAAGAGCTTTACGTTAAAGAACTCGCCCCTAAACTCAAAGCTGAGTTGGGTTTGGCGAATGTGATGGAAGTGCCACGCATTACCAAAATCACTCTTAACATGGGTGTTGGTGAAGCAACCGGTGACAAGAAAATTCTTGATAACGCCGTTAACGATCTGGTGAAAATTGCTGGTCAGAAAGTGGTTGTTACCAATGCGCGCAAATCGATTGCGGGTTTTAAAATCCGTGAAGATTGGCCAATTGGTTGCAAAGTAACTCTGCGTTCAGATCGTATGTACGAATTCCTGGATCGTCTGATTACTATCGCAATTCCGCGTATTCGCGATTTCCGCGGTATTAGTCCCAAGCAATTTGATGGACGCGGTAACTTTTCAATGGGTGTGACTGAGCAAATTATTTTCCCCGAAATCGACTACGACAAAGTAGATCGTTTGCGCGGTTTGGATATTTGCATCACCACTACTGCGCGCACCGATGAAGAAGGTCGCGCACTGTTGAAAGCATTTAACTTCCCTTTCAAAGGTTAAGGTGACGTCATGGCTAAAAAATCTATGATTGCACGCGAAGTTAAACGTGCAGAAACCGTGAAAAAATTTGCTGCCAAGCGTGCAGAATTGAAAGCGTTGATCGTCAGCCCTTCATCTACTGAAGAGCAAGTGTGGGAAGCGCAAATCAAACTGCAGAAAATGCCTCGCGATGCCAGCGCATCCCGTCAACGTAATCGTTGCCGCGTGACTGGTCGTCCTCATGGTGTTTACCGCAAATTCGGCCTGTGCCGTCACAAGTTGCGCGAAGCAGCCATGCGTGGTGATGTCCCCGGCTTGGTTAAGGCCAGCTGGTAAGCCTCGGCTTAATTTTAGGAGCAGAATCTGATGAGCATGCAAGATCCAATGGCAGATATGCTGACACGTATTCGCAATGCGCAAAACGTGGGCAAAGCAGCTGTAACCATGCCTTCTTCAAAATTGAAAGTAAGCGTGGCGAAAGTACTCTCTGACGAGGGTTACATTAATGGTTTTTCAATCAGCGAAGGCACCAAGCAAGAGTTGACTGTTGACCTGAAATACTTTGAAGGCAAGCCCGTTATTGTTGAGCTTGACCGTGTGAGCCGTCCTGGCTTGCGTAATTATGCTGGTAAAGCAGCGTTGCCAACCGTTCGCGGTGGTTTGGGTATCGCAATTGTTTCTACCAGTAAAGGTGTAATGACTGATCGTGCTGCTCGCGCCGCTGGCGTGGGTGGCGAAGTCCTCTGCACAGTATTCTAATTGGGAAATCGTCATGTCACGAGTTGCAAAAAGTCCGGTTGAAGTACCTGCTGCAGTGACTGTCACTCTTAACGGACAGTCACTGTCCGTTAAAGGCAGCAAAGGTACATTGGCGCTGCAAATTCACGCAAACGTTGAAGTTAAACATGAGAATAATGTTTTAACTTTCGCACCGCGTGATGGTGCCAAGCAGTCAGATGCGCTAGCAGGCACTACCCGTGCGCTAGTTAATAATATGGTATTTGGTGTTAGCCAGGGTTTTGAGAGAAAACTCACTCTGGTTGGCGTTGGTTATCGTGTTAAAGCAGAAGGCAATACTGTAAACCTGTCTGTGGGTCTCTCTCATCCTGTTGTATATACATTGCCACAGGGTGTAACTGTAGAAACCCCGAGCCAGACCGAGATAGTACTGAAAGGCAGTGACAAGCAATTGCTTGGTCAAGTTGCTGCCGAGCTTCGTTCGTTCCGCGAGCCAGAGCCTTACAAAGGTAAAGGTGTTCGCTATTCGGATGAAGTAGTACTGCGTAAAGAAGCTAAGAAGAAGTAGGCCTAGGATATGAGCGATAAGAAGCAAACTCGTCTTCGCCGTGCACGTCGTGCTCGTGCCAAGATCCGTGAATTAGGTGTTACGCGTTTATCGATCCATCGTACTCCACGTCATATTTATGCACAGTTGATTTCTGGTGATGGTGCAAAAGTATTGGCAAGCGCCTCTACTCTGGATAAAGATTTACGCAGTGGCAAAACTGGCAACGCTGATGCAGCCAAAGCTGTCGGTGCTCTGATTGCAGAGCGCGCTAAAGCAGCTGGTGTTACTCAAGTCGCATTTGACCGCAGTGGTTTCAAATACCATGGCCGCGTTAAAGCACTTGCTGACGCTGCTCGTGAAGGCGGACTGGAATTCTAAAGGTGAGATATGGCATACGCTAAGAAAGAAGAAGACAACAACGAAGGCTTGCAAGAAAAATTAGTTCAAGTTAATCGTGTTGCTAAAACTGTTAAGGGTGGTCGTATCTTTCAATTTACTGCACTGACTGTTGTTGGTGATGGTAATGGTAAAGTTGGCTTTGGCCGCGGTAAAGCACGTGAAGTACCTATTGCAATTCAAAAGGCAATGGAAGCTGCGCGTCGTAACATGATCAGTGTTGAGTTGAATGGCGATACCATTCAGTATCCAACTAAAGGTGCTCATGGTGCGTCCAAAGTTTACATGCAACCAGCTTCACAAGGTACTGGTGTTATTGCTGGCGGCGCTATGCGCGCTGTGCTGGAAATCGCTGGTATTCAGAACGTTCTGTCCAAGTGCTACGGCTCTACCAATCCGGTTAACGTAGTTCGCGCCACTTTTAATGCCTTGAAAGAAATGACCTCTCCGGAAGCTGTTGCTGCCAAGCGCGGTAAAAGTGTTGAAGATATTCTGAACTAATCGACTGGTTCGATTACTAGAAGGCGGAATTCACCATGTCAAAGAAAATGATTAAAGTGACCCAGATCAAGAGCACTGCTCACCGTCTGGAGAGCCATAAGGCCTGCGTTAGAGGTCTTGGTTTGCGTCGCATCCGTCACACTGTTGAAGTAGAAGATACTCCTTCAGTTCGTGGCATGATTAACGTAGTTAACTATCTGGTTAAGGTAGAGGGAGAATAAGATGCGTCTGAATACCCTTAGCCCGGCACCGGGCAGTACTCACGCTAAAAAGCGTGTTGGTCGCGGTATCGGCAGTGGTTTAGGCAAAACTGCTGGTCGTGGTCACAAAGGTTTGAAGTCTCGCTCAGGCGGTTCTGTAAGACCCGGTTTTGAAGGTGGTCAAATGCCTTTGCAAATCCGTTTGCCAAAATACGGTTTTACTTCACGTATTGGTTTGGTTACTGCAGAAATCCGTTTGTCAGAATTGAATGCTGTTGAAGGTTCAGTTGTTGATATCGAGACTCTGAAACAAGCAGGCTTGATTAGTTCTGTAATCAAGCGTGCCAAGATTTTCGCTTCAGGCGAAGTCAAAAAAGCTGTCACTGTTAAAGGCCTGTCTGTATCTAAAGGTGCTAAAGCAGCGATTGAAGCCGCTGGCGGAACAGTAGAAGAGTAACGAGGCGCGAATGGCAACTCCAGGTAATCTGCCATTAGCAAATCAAAGAGGCTTGGGCGAGCTATGGGCTCGCCTGCGCTTTTTGTTTCTGGCAATAGTGATTTATCGTATTGGTACTCACATACCAGTGCCAGGTTTAGATCCAGAGAGAATCGCAAATCTGTTTAACCAAAACCAAGGGACTATCCTGGGCATGTTCAACATGTTCTCGGGTGGTGCTTTGGAGCGGATGAGTATTCTCGCATTAGGTATCATGCCCTATATTTCTGCATCGATTATTATGCAGTTGCTTACGGCAGTTACTCCCTCGCTGGAACAGTTAAAGAAAGAAGGTGATGCTGGTCGCCGCAAGATAAACCAATACACTCGTTACTTCACGGTGGTATTGGCAAGTGTTCAGGCACTTGCAATGGCGGTAAGCTTCTCTACTTATGCATTTGGTGGCGAGCCTGGTTTTTCTTACTATTTCATTGCCGTGGTCTCTTTGGTGACCGGTGCAGTATTTATGATGTGGTTAGGCGAGCAGGTTACAGAGCGCGGTATTGGCAATGGTATTTCCATGCTTATCTTCGCTGGTATTGTCGCCGGTATGCCAAGTGCGATTGGCCAGGCATTTGAAAGTGCTAGACAAGGCGATCTGCATATTCTTGCGTTGCTGGTTGTAAGTATTCTTGCGATTGCTGTGATCTGGTTTGTGGTGCGTATTGAGCGTGGCCAACGTCGTATCACTGTTAACTACGCCAAGCGTCAACAAGGTCGTCAAGGATATGCGGCACAAAGCAGCCACTTGCCATTAAAGATTAATATGGCTGGTGTTATTCCGGCGATCTTTGCCAGTAGTATTTTGCTGTTTCCTGCTTCCATTGCCCAATGGTTTGGTCAGGGTGGTGATGGTGTAGTGAATGAAATGCTGCAGGAAATGGCGCTTGCTATTGGTCCAGGGCAACCACTGTATATTTTACTGTTTGCTGGTTTGATTACCTTTTTCTGTTTCTTCTACACGGCATTGATGTTTAATCCGAAAGAAGTTGCAGATAACTTGAAAAAGTCGGGTGCTTATATTCCTGGTATTCGTCCTGGTGAGCACTCCGCAAAATATATTGATAGTGTATTGACCCGGTTAACTGTTGTCGGTGCTATCTATATGTCGGCAGTTTGCTTGTTGCCTGAGTTCCTTGTAGTTGCCACTGGTGTGCCATTCTACTTGGGTGGAACTTCACTACTCATTGTAGTAGTTGTGGTGATGGACTTTATGTCTCAGGTCCAGGCTCACTTGATGTCTCATCAATATGAATCCTTGATGAAGAAGTCAAATTTGAAAGGATATGGCAGCGGTAACGCGCGCTAATCCGTGATATTGAGGTTGAATCATGAAAGTTCGTGCTTCTGTTAAAAAGATTTGTCGTAATTGCAAAATGGTGCGTCGCAACGGTGTTCTGCGTGTAATTTGCAGTGTTGAGCCGCGTCACAAGCAGCGTCAAGGCTAATACTTAACGCTTCGGCGTTGAAGTTCAGGCAGGCGGTCACTTGGTGTGATTTCCTGCCTGTTCTTTTCTGCGTTATAGATACTTAAGTATTTCCAACTGGGGGCGTTGACTGTCGTCGGATAAGAAATTTTCCGGCTATTGCTTTATGGTGTATTTGCGGCTATCCTGCGCGCCTTTTGTTCAGGGGCGAGGGTGGCGCATACGCTGTCAACGCTGCAATTTATGTGTTACTGGAGTAATTTGAATGGCTCGTATTGCTGGTGTAAACATACCAGATAACAAACACGCCGTTATCTCATTGACCTATGTATATGGGATTGGCCGTACCACAGCCAAGCAAATCTGTGCTGCTACCGGCATTGCTGAAGATGTAAAAATCGGCACTTTGTCAGAAGAGCAGATGGATGCTATCCGTGCTGAGGTTGCTAAGCGCACCGTAGAAGGTGACTTGCGTCGTGTAATATCTATGAATATTAAGCGTTTGATGGATTTGGGATGCTACCGTGGCTTGCGCCATCGTCGTGGCTTGCCGCTTCGTGGACAACGTACAAAAACGAACGCTCGTACCCGTAAAGGCCCACGTAAGCCCATTAAGAAGTAATTCTTGCTTACGACTTTCATTCACTTACGGTAACAAATTAGTAGGAAGAAATTGCTATGGCTAAGCCAAGTAATAAAACCACAGCCAAGAAAAAAGTTAAAAAGACAGTAATTGATGGCGTTGCGCACATCCATGCTTCTTTTAACAATACCATCGTGACTATCACTGATCGTCAAGGCAATGCTCTTGCTTGGGCGACCTCCGGTGGTTCTGGTTTCCGTGGTTCACGTAAAAGTACTCCTTTTGCTGCTCAGGTTGCTGCTGAGCGCGCTGGTGAAGCGGCAAAAGAATATGGTTTGAAAAACCTCGACGTCGAAGTTAAGGGGCCAGGCCCAGGTCGCGAATCTGCTGTTCGTGCACTTAACAATGTTGGTTATAAAATCACTAACATTACTGACGTTACGCCGATTCCTCACAACGGCTGTCGTCCGCCGAAGAAACGTCGCGTATAAGGGGGAGTAGAAAATGGCTCGTTATATTGGACCTACCTGTAAACTGTCTCGTCGTGAAGGCACTGATCTTTTCCTTAAGAGTGGTGCGCGCGCTTTAGACTCTAAATGTAAAATTGAAACTGCACCTGGCCAACATGGCCAACGTCGTGGTCGTTTGTCTGACTATGGTGTGCAGTTGCGTGAGAAACAAAAAGTTCGTCGTATTTACGGCATTCTTGAAAAGCAATTCCGTGGTTATTACAAAGAAGCAGCTCGTCGTAAAGGCGCTAGCGGCGAAAATTTGTTGAAATTGTTGGAATGCCGCTTGGATAACGTTGTGTATCGTATGGGCTTTGGTTCTACTCGCGCTGAATCACGTCAATTGGTATCACATAAGGCAATCAGTGTTAACGGTAAAACCGTTAATGTTGCATCTTTCCAAGTGGGTGCTGGTGATGTAGTTGCTGTTCGCGAAAAGGCTAAAAAACAATTGCGTGTGCAAAACGCTTTGAACTTGGCTGGTCAACGCAGCAATGTTGAGTGGGTTGATGTAAATAGCGAGAAGAAAGAAGGCGTTTTCAAGCGCGTTCCTGATCGCATTGATTTACCTGCTGACATCAACGAGAACCTCATCGTCGAGCTTTACTCCAAGTAAGGGACGAACCGCTAACAGGTGTGGCTATGCAGACTGCAGTAAACGAATTTTTAACTCCGCGTCATATCGATGTTTCAGAAAGTGGCCCAACCCGCGCACGCGTGGTGCTGGAGCCTCTGGAGCGTGGCTTTGGACATACTTTAGGCAATGCATTGCGTCGTATTTTGCTTTCTTCTATGGCTGGTTGTGCCATTACTGAAGTAGAAATCGATGGTGTTTTGCATGAGTACAGCGCTATTGAAGGTGTTCGTGAGGATGTTATTGAAATCCTTTTGAATCTCAAAGGTGTTGCAGTAATTATGCACGGTAAGGATCATGCTGTTCTTACCTTGACCAAAAAAGGCACGGGCGTTGTTACTGCGGCTGATATTCAGGTTGACCATGATGTGGAGATTAAAAATCCGGATCATGTGATTGCGAATATCACTGGTAATACCGAATTGAAAATGCGCTTGACTATCGCTCGTGGTCGCGGCTATCAGCCTGCTGACAGTCGTCGTCGTGATGATGATGAAAGTCGTGCAATCGGTCGTTTGCAGTTGGATGCGTCTTTCAGTCCTGTTAAGCGTTTGGCTTACAGTGTAGAAAGTGCTCGTGTTGAGCAGCGTACTGACTTGGACAAGTTAATTTTGGATCTGGAAACCAACGGTACCATTGATCCTGAAGAGGCTATCCGTCGCGCAGCAACTATCCTGCAGCAACAGCTTGCTGTATTTGTTGATCTCGAAGGTGAAAAACAATCTGCTCCAGAGCAAAAAGAAGAGGCTATTGATCCAATTCTGTTGCGTCCTGTTGATGATTTGGAGCTTACCGTTCGTTCAGCAAACTGCTTGAAAGCGGAAAATATTTACTACATTGGCGATTTGATTCAGCGCACTGAAGTTGAGCTGTTGAAGACGCCAAACCTGGGTAAAAAATCTCTTACCGAAATTAAAGACGTTCTTGCCTCACGCGGTTTGTCTCTCGGTATGCGTTTGGAAAATTGGCCACCAGCCAGTTTGAGAAACGATTAAAAACAATGAAATCATGGGCGAGTATCAGATTAGCGATACTTGCCCATGATTTTTTATTATTAGTTCGCCCGTGAACTCACTTCGGTGCGGGTGATTAACGAGATTGTTGCAAGCAATCCATTTTGAAGGAAATTTACCATGCGTCATAAATTAAGTGGTCGTCAATTAGGCCGTAATGCTTCTCACCGTAAGGCTATGTTCCGTAACATGGTTATCTCTCTGGTTGAGCATGAATTAATTAAAACTACTTTGCCAAAAGCAAAAGAGCTGCGTCGTTTTGCAGAGCCTTTGATTACGTTGGCTAAAGTGGACAGTGTTGCTAACCGTCGTTTGGCATTCGCTCGTTTGAACAACAAAGAAGCGGTAGGTAAATTGTTTAGCCAACTCGGCCCACGTTACAATGCCCGTCCGGGCGGTTACGTTCGTATTTTGAAATGTGGCTTCCGTGCCGGCGATAAAGCTCCTATGGCTTATGTTGAGCTGGTTGACCGTCCTGCTAAAGCTCTTGATGCGGCAGTAGACGCTGAATAGTTTTTATTCGCAATGAAAAAACCGGGCCTTGTGTCCGGTTTTTTTATGCCTATTTTTTAACAGAAATTGCGTAGAGATACAGCTCTTGCCCTTTACATGATCTCAATGCGGAGCTATCCAGTGTATTTTCAGTTGCCTCTTTATATACATGATAATGGTTCGCATATACTATCAGCGCTATTCTGTTTTTTCTGATAAGGACGTTTACCATGTCGTTCTCCAACATGCGATATTCATTGCTGCTGTGCCTTAACCTGTTTTATACCGCACCAATCTATGCAATCCCTTGGGTGGAATACCAATCCGATAATTTCCTGTTATATACCGACAGTCCTGCCACAAAAGCATAACAAACACTGATTTATGTTGAGCAATTCAAGCAAGTGCTGGATCGTTTTTTACTGTCTGGCCTGGAAAGCAAGCCTGTCAGCATAGTGATGTATTCCAGTTATTCTGACTTTCGCAAAGTAGCTTCTAGCATCGATGTTGGTGCGTTTCACAGTAATATGAATGGCAAAATGACATTCGTTATTGGCTTCCCGATGGCTAATACTGATCGTCAAGTGATGATTCAGCACCTGTATGCCAGTTATTATTTAAGCTTATCCAGGGATAGCTATCCGGACTGGTTTCGTTTAGGTATGGCTGAATTTTTTGCTGTGACTGAACTGAAAGATAATGCTGCACTGATTGGCAATTATCATAAGCGTCATGCCTGGCCGGAAAATATGCCTTTAATACCGCTGGAAAAACTGATTACCTCCCGGCAGATCGATAGGGCTGCAATATCAACCTCTTGGTATTTTATTCATTTCCTGTTGCTGGGGCCTTTGGCGGATACGCCCTATTACAGTGAGGCTTTAGTCAAATACCTGAATTTATCTGCCAATACAGCCACTGTTGATAGGGCTTTTGTGACTGCCTTTGGCAGGACAACACAAGAGATGGATAGGGAGCTGGATAGTTATCGAAAGCGTGCATCCGTCAAAATGATCCGCCTGCCATTACAGGATTATTCCGGCGAAATACATGCCCGCACAATGGGGAAAAACACCAGCCTGTTGATGCTGGCTAATATTGCCTGGGAGGAGCAGGAGCTGGCGTTGGTTCGTAAATACCTGAAAAAAATGGATAAGGACTCACAAGAGTTTAATGAGGTGAACGCGCGGTTCACAGCGTGGGATCAGCGAGAGTTGGATAGTGCAAGCAAAGAAAAAACCTGCTGAAACAGCTCAAGTCCTCTCCTCATAACTCCATCGTGCTGGCTGAATTGACACGCTTATATCAACGGAAACTTACCGTTTTACCGATGGGTAAGGATCGGGAGGCGCTCGCACAAAAACTGGCCAACTACGGTGAACAAGCTGTCAGCCTTGATCCATCATTGAAAGACATTCATGATCTTCTGGGTTTTGCATACCGGACGCTGGAGAATCCTGACAAGGTTATAGAGCATTTTTATGCCTCCTACCAATTGGATCCGGCAGATCATAATGTTGTCCGTATGCTGGGTATGCGGCTAAATCAGCAACAACGCTGTAAAGAGGCCATTCCCTATTTGGAACAGGCAATCAGGAGCACCCAAGACGCCAATGCGCGAACCTATATACAAGATAATCTGAACATTGCCCGACAGCATTTCGAATCACAGGGCAGCGAAAATCCCGATTAAAATGTTTTTATAGTGCAACTCCGCTGTTTTGATAACGTTAAGGTCGTGCCCAATAATAACTACACTGTTAAGGATTGATTGGATATTTTCCAGTTTTCTTTTTTGTCTGTCAGCGCACATTTTTTAGACCTATCCTATAGTCAATGTCGCACAAGACTTTCAGCAATTGCTGACTTTTTTAAATCGGGAAAGTCGATAAAATGATCGGCACAGGGACGCTGACCAGCACAGGAAGTTTTGGTTAGAGGAATTGGTTATAGGATGAACCTAATCCATGGATGACGAGAAGAGGGCATGATGCCAGACGATCATGATGATCGGTTTACCCACGCAGGATGCAACGGGGCTTGCAGGATGCAACGCCCCATTTTCTCTTTTTACTTTTTGCTTGCCTTTGTCGATCTTGCTTTCTTGCTTGGTAATTTAAGCATTGGAGCCAAAAATCTTCCGGTGTGTGAATAGTCCAACTGCGCGATTTCTTCCGGTGTTCCTGTGGCGATAATTTGTCCGCCGCCGCTTCCTCCTTCTGGTCCGAGATCGATAATCCAATCTGCCGTTTTTATTACATCCAAATTATGCTCAATCACCACAACGGTATTGCCGTGATCGCGCAGTCGATGCAGTACATTCAATAATTGCTGGATGTCGTAGAAGTGTAATCCCGTCGTTGGTTCATCCAAAATGTATAGGGTTTTTCCTGTATCGCGTTTGGATAATTCTTTTGCGAGTTTTACGCGTTGTGCTTCGCCGCCGGAAAGTGTTGTTGCCGACTGCCCCAAACAAATATATGAAAGCCCCACATCAATTAGCGTCTGCAATTTGTTGGCAATTGATGGGATTGCATCAAAAAATGCACGTGCATCTTCAATCGTCATCCCCAAGACTTCATTAATATTTTTACCTTTGTATTTCACATCCAATGTTTCGCGATTGTAGCGTTTACCTTTGCAGACATCGCAGGGCACATAGACGTCGGGCAGGAAGTGCATCTCTACTTTGGTGACGCCATCGCCCTGGCAGGCTTCGCAGCGCCCGCCTTTGACGTTGAAACTGAAGCGACCGGGTTGATAGCCGCGTGAGCGAGACTCCTGGGTGCCGGCAAAGAGTTCACGGATGGGCGTGAAGATGCCGGTATAGGTCGCAGGATTCGAGCGCGGTGTGCGGCCAATTGGGCTTTGGTCGATATCTACACACTTGTCGAACAAGTCCAACCCTTCGATTTCTTCATAGGGGGCGGGGTCTAGCGTTGTAGCGCCATTTAATGCGGTCGCCGCAAGAGGATGCAGCGTGGCGTTAATAAGGGTCGACTTACCGGAACCTGATACTCCGGTAACACAAGTCATCAGTCCCACCGGAATTTCAAGAGTGACATTTTGCAGGTTGTTGCCGGTGGCGCCGGAGAGACGCAAAACCTGTTTGGAGTCAAACGGATTGCGCTTCTCGGGTACGGCGATAGATCTTGTCCCACTTAGATACTGGCCGGTGATGGAGTCCTTGTTGGCCATAATGGCTTTGATATTGCCTTGGGCAATGACTTGTCCGCCGTGTACACCAGCGCCGGGTCCAATATCGATGACATGGTCAGCTTGACGAATTGCGTCTTCATCGTGCTCGACCACAATCACGGTGTTGCCGATATCGCGCAAATGGGTAAGGGTTTTGAGCAGGCGTTCGTTGTCGCGTTGATGCAGGCCGATAGAGGGTTCATCAAGGATATACATTACTCCCACCAAGCCGGCACCGATTTGGCTGGCGAGGCGGATGCGTTGCGCTTCGCCACCGGAAAGGGTTTCTGCACTGCGGTTTAATGTCAGGTAATTCAAACCGACATCGACCAGAAAGCGGAAGCGGTCGCGCAACTCCTTGAGGATTTTATCAGCGATGCCCGCCTTGCGGCCGGCAAATGCCAGCTTCATGTAATACTCATAAGCATCGGCTACCGGCATTTCGGTGATGCTGGGTAATGGGCGCTCGTCGATAAACACATTGCGCGCTTCGATGCGCAAACGTGTACCTTCACATTCCGGGCAGGGTTGGCTGGATAGGAATTTGGTCAGGTCTTCGCGCACCGAGTTGGATTCAGTGTCGCGATAGCGCCGTTCCATATTCGGTAAAACACCTTCGAAGCTATGGCTGCGTTTATATACATCGCCGCGGTCGTTGATGTAGTTGAACTCGATAACGTCTGCTCCCGAGCCGTAGAGCACCGCATCGCGCTGCTTGGCTTTGAGTTTGGACCAGGGGGTATCGACGTTAAAACTGTAATGCTTGGCGAGCGAGGCGAGCATATGGAAGTAGTAAACATTGCGCTTATCCCAACCGCGAATGGCACCTTCAGACAGGCTCAGCGCGGTATCCTGGATCACTTTGTCTTCATCAAAAAATTGATGTACGCCCAATCCATCACAGGTTGGGCATGCGCCCGCCGGATTGTTGAAGGAGAACAACCGCGGTTCGAGTTCGGTCAGGCTGTAATCGCAAATCGGGCAGGCGTGTTTGGATGAAAACAAACGGTCGGGTGCTTCGCCGTCCATATAATTAATGCAGGCGATACCTTCAGAAAGATTCAGTGCTGTCTCAAAGGATTCCGACAGGCGTAACTTTAAATCTTCGCGTACTTTAAAGCGGTCGATCACCACTTCAACGGTGTGTTTCTTTTTCTTATCGAGCTTGGGCGTATCATCCAGGTCGCAGAGGATACCGTCGATACGCGCACGGATAAAGCCGTCGCGTTTAAGCTGCTCAAACACATGCAAGTGCTCGCCTTTGCGATCGCGGATAACCGGCGCCAGCAGCATGAGTTTGGTGCCTTCTGGCAATGCGAGTGTGGTATCCACCATCTCGCTGATGGTTTGGGCGGTGAGTGGCGCACCGTGTTCCGGGCAGCGCGGCTCACCGACACGTGCGTAGAGCAAGCGCAGGTAATCGTAAATTTCGGTGATGGTACCCACGGTAGAGCGCGGGTTATGCGAAGTGGACTTTTGTTCGATAGAAATAGCGGGGCTCAAGCCTTCGACGTGATCCACATCCGGCTTTTCCATCATCGACAAAAACTGGCGCGCATAGGTGGAGAGCGACTCTACATAGCGGCGCTGGCCTTCGGCATAGAGTGTATCGAATGCGAGCGATGACTTGCCCGACCCGGATGGCCCGGTAATCACAACCAGTTTGTCGCGTGGGATATCAAGATCAATATTTTTGAGATTGTGAGTGCGAGCACCCCTGACAATAATTTTGTCCATCTACTGCAATCCGCCTATGGTCATTCAAAACGGGTGATTATACGTGAATAGATTGCCAGCACATGTCAGTAGCGCGCCATTCTTTGTAAGTCTTGGTAAACCCTGTCGATAGTGGAATTAATACAATCTTGCGCAGGATTTATAGGTTGTTGGCGGGACTAGTTGTTACACTGGCGCCCATTTAATAATTGATGTCTGTTATCGACTCCTATTGACGGCCACTCATGCAAGAACCTGTTTCCACTTCCATCGATATTTCCGCGCCAGCACCGTTTGAACGTAAGGTGGTGCTCTCGCTTGCCGCGCTTTATACCTTCCGAATGTTTGGCCTGTTTATGCTGCTGCCGGTATTGGCGCTCTACGGCACTGAATATGCGCATCACAGTCCGTTTTTGCTCGGCTTGGCATTGGGTGCCTATGGGTTTAGTCAGGCATTACTGCAAATTCCGTTTGGGGTTTTATCGGATCGTATCGGGCGCAAGCCGCTGATTCTTGTCGGCCTGGTGATTTTTGTGCTCGGTAGCGTGGTCGCTGCATTAGCGGATTCAGTGTACGGATTAATCTTCGGTCGCTTTCTGCAAGGCGGCGGGGCGATTTCGGCGGTGGTCATGGCGTTACTGACTGATCTGACCTCCGACGAAAATCGCACCAAGGCGATGGCAACTATAGGTGCGTCGATTGGTGTTTCTTTTTCGGTCGCGATGACAGTAGGGCCGCTGCTTGCCGCATGGGGCGGTGTCGGAGCTATCTTCTGGCTGACAGCGGTTTTGGGTGTGATTGGGATTTATATCCTGCTAAAAGTAGTGCCCGATGTCGCCAAAACTACCTCATCCAAACGCGAGGCAGTGGCAGTACCGAGTCTGCTCGGTGATACGCTCAAGCATCCGCAATTGGCGCGACTGAATGTCGGGATTTTTGTCCTGCATTTCGTGTTGATGTCGAGCTTTGTGGTGTTGCCATTAATGCTGCAAGACCAACTGCAAATTGCACGTGAATATCACGGTTTGATCTACTTCCCACTGCTGGCATTTGCGTTTGTGTTGATGCTGCCGTTTGTAATCATCGCCGAAAAACGCCGCAAGATTAAAGGCGTATTCCTGATCGCCGTGACAATGCTGTTGGTTGCCGAGCTGGCGTTGATATTGGTGTCGTCCAACCGGATTTTTGCGCTGCTGGTACTGTTCGTATTCTTTATCGCATTCAACATATTGGAGGCAACCCAACCGTCTATGGTGAGCAAGATCGCGCCCGCCGGCGCCAAGGGTACGGCGACCGGGATTTACTCCACCTGTCAGGTGCTGGGTGTGTTCGGCGGCGGTGCTTTGGGTGGCTGGTTGCTCCAGCACCAAGGTGCCAACGCAGTGTTTCTGCTCAACGCGATATTGGTTTTAATCTGGCTGGTGGTTGCCTGGTCGATGAAGCCGCCGCACTTTCTCGCCAGCGTATTAATCCCGCTGCGCGGGCAGGATCACCAGAGAATTGCCGACAGATTGCGCGCTGTCGATGGGGTTGCAGAAGTGGTGATTGTCGCCTCGGAAAATACCATCTACCTGAAGGTTGACCAGAAGCTCGTTGATCGCAAACAACTGGCGGCGATTGTGGATGAAGTGTAAAGTGTCCGGCGCCCCACAGGGGCAATAACCATTAATTTGAAAGTCGCCGACGTACAAAAACAGAAGGCGGATACACGGTAAATCAAGAGGAATTTATTATGGCTCGTGGTATTAACAAAGTAATTTTGATCGGCAATATCGGGCAAGATCCCGAGGTGAAATATATGCCGTCCGGCGGCGCTGTTACTAACGTCAGCGTAGCGACATCGGAAACATGGAAGGACAAAAATACCGGCCAACCGCAAGAGCGTACTGAATGGCACCGTGTGGTATTTTTTAATCGTCTGGGTGAGATTGCCGGCGAATACCTGAAAAAAGGTTCCAAGGTGTATATCGAAGGTGCATTGCGTACTCGCAAATGGCAGGCGCAAGACGGCACCGACCGCTACACCACCGAGATCGTTGCCAGCGAAATGCAAATGCTGGATGGCCGTGGTGACAATGCGGGTATGGGCGCCGGCGCCGGTATGGGCGCAGCAGCTATCGCCAACAGCTTTGACCAAACTCCGCAATACAGCAGTGCGCCAGCCCAGGGTGGATACAATCAGGGCGGTTCAAATCAAGGTGCCCAGGGAGGCAATTTCAATCAGCAACCTAATCGCCAGCCACCTGCGCAGCAGCCACCACAACAGCCCGCCGGATTCGATTCGTTTGATGACGATATTCCCTTCTGACGACTAGCTGACATTTTGTTATCTTTAACAGGGCGCGCTTCATCAAGCTGCGCCCTGTTTCATTTTGGGCTGGTATAAAGCCCGCCAATAATAACTATCGGGAGACTTATCTATGTCGGCTCAAGGTCAAACTTTTTCAGTTACGTGCAAGATAAAAACGCTAATCGCGCTAGCGCTGGTCGGATTGTGGAGTTGCGGTGCGATTGCGGCGACAGAAAAGCCGGCAAAAACAGCGGCAGTAACACAAGTCAAACTGTGGAATGGCAACAAAACCCAATCGCGCCAGCAGTATGAGCGCGAAGTATTAGAAACTGCGCTCAAAGCGACTACTGCATCCTATGACAAGTGGCAGTTGCAGGAGGATTTGACGGATTATCCGCTCGCTGCCGATGAGGCCAGCGTATTTCGCAGCAAGGGTTTTGATATTTTCGGCACTGTAGCGGGCAACACCAAGTTGGCGGATGAAAAGAAAATCCTGATTCCGCTGCCGCTGATGAAGGGCTTGCTGGGTTATCGCATTTTAATTATCCGCGCTGCCGATAAAGAAAAGTTTGCCGCGATTAAATCGGCGCAACAACTACAGCAATTGCGCTTGGGGATTCCCAGCACCTGGGCCGACGCCGAACTGTTTCGCCAGAATGGTTACAAGGTCGAAGAAAAAGGCAGCTTTGATGACTTGTTTACCCGTTTGGAAAATAACGAGTTTGACTATGTATCCTTCGGTGCTAACGAAGTCGCCGGCGTATTTACCGAGCGAGCGGCGCAGTCAGGAAAGTTGATTGTCGATTCGTCCCTACTGGTTTATTACCCATTTCCACTGGTGTTTTATGTGAATCCCAATAATCCCGGGCTGGCGAAGCGGGTGACACAGGGACTGCAAACGATTACTGGCAATGGCGAGTTGGATAAGATATTCAATCGCTATTTTGGCGCTGAATTAAAAGCGTTGAATCTGGCAGGCAGAACCAAAATTACCCTCAAAAACCCGATCTTACCGGCTGAAATGGCAAACTTTACTCCCTCCCTCTAACGCTGTTTTTGGATGATATTAGCGGGTGATGATTGTCACCCGCGTTCCATGACATTGGTTGCTGCTGCAGCCAATCCTTTTCTTTTAGGCTATCTCTTGTTCAGTTGCCACATGCTCGCGTAACGTTGTTCCGCGCAACCGGTTTTCCTTCTGGCGTTTCCTGGATGGCCAGCCTAAAACTCCTAGGCGCAGGCGCCAGTCTTGCGTAATATGCGGACGGAAATATTAAACAATGGGCAGAACATATTGTGACTAATAAAGACGAACTCCTATCCCAGTTGCGTATCAATCGTGATCAGCAGGCAGAGGGGATCAATAAAAACCATTTGTGGATCGGGGCGGCAGCAATCGCAACAGTAGTCATAGTGGCTATTAGTTTGTTTGGCGAGAACGACCCGGTAAAAGTCCAGGTTGAAATGGCGCGTATGGCGGTGCCGGATTCTTCGTCCGCGACTGTGCTGGATGCAACTGGTTATGTCATTGCCCGTCGCACCGCCACTGTCTCGTCCAAAGTAACCGGCAAGGTGGCAGAGATTTTTATCGAGGAAGGGCAGCAAGTTGAGAAGGACCAAATTGTCGCGCTGCTGGATGACTCCAATACGCGTAAATCGCTGGAGTTAAGCAAGGCGGAATTACACTCGGCCAAAACCCAGGTTGCTGAAACCGAAGCGCGCTTGACCGAGGCGAAATTAACGCTGGAGCGCAATACTGAATTGGCGCGCCGGCAATTGATCAGCGTTTCTGCCCTTGATAAAGCGCGCGCTGATTTTGAATCCTTGCGTGCGCAATTGGATTCACGGCAGGCCGATATTGCGGTCAGTAGAAAACGCTTGGCATTGCAACAGCAAAATCTCGATGATTTAACCTTGCGTGCACCTTTTACCGGTGTGGTAATCAGTAAAGATTCACAGCCCGGCGAAATGATTTCCCCTATCTCTGCCGGCGGTGGTTTTACCCGTACCGGTATTTGCACGATTGTGGATATGACATCGCTCGAAATTGAAGTGGATGTTAACGAATCCTACATCCAGCGTGTGCGCGTCGATCAATTTGTACAGGCTGTGTTGGAAGCCTATCCCGATTGGAAAATTCCGGCCAAAGTGATCGCCATTATTCCTACTGCAGATCGGCAAAAAGCCACGGTAAAAGTGCGCATTGGTTTGCAGGTAAGTGATGCGCGCATTCTTCCCGATATGGGAGTGAAGGTGGCATTTATGAATGCGGAACCGGTTGCGGAAGAAAAACCCAAAGCACCTTTAGGTGTGCGCGTGCCGACCACTGCGGTGCGTTCGGATGGCGAAAATAAATTTATATTCGTGGTGAAAGACGGTGTTGCAGAACTGCGCAAAGTTACGCTTACCGCAAGCTATGGCAATGATGTGTACATCGCCAGTGGCTTAAGGGCCGGTGAAGATTTTGTCGCGGTAATTCCGCCGGAATTAAAAGACGGCGCCAAGGTTGAATTTTAATTTCGCTTTAGCATTTCAGTAAGAAAGTAAGCCTCACTGGTTGCGCACCAGTGAGGGCGCATAAAAATAAAATCTACGCACACGATCAATTGCATTCGATTTCAGCTTTTTCCGTTTTAATACTGCTTTATTTTTTATCCTGTAAGTCTCTTGTTCTGGTCTAACATCCTGGAGGATTTATGACGGCTCTCGAATCTCAAGCGCTGGCTACTGACGAACTGTTAGTGCAATTAAACGGTATTGCCAAGCTATACAAAAAAGGAAAAGAGCAGGTGAAGGTGTTATCCAATCTTGATCTGGATATTCATCGCGGTGATTTTCTTGCGCTTATGGGACCATCCGGTTCAGGTAAAACAACACTGTTAAATTTACTCGGTGGATTGGATAAACCAAGCTCCGGTGAATTAATTATCGGCGGCCAGCGCTTGGACCAAATGTCATCGTCACAGCTCACCAAATGGCGCGCGCGCCATGTCGGTTTTATTTTCCAGTTTTACAATTTAATGCCGGTTTTAACCGCCGAAAAAAATGTGGAATTACCACTTTTGTTGACCAACTTGTCGAGTAAACAGCGCAAACATCATGTGGCTGCGGCATTGGAATTGGTTGGTTTGTCCAATCGCGCCAAACATTACCCGAGTGAATTGTCTGGTGGTCAGGAGCAGCGGGTGGCGATTGCGCGGGCCTTGGTAAGTGATCCGGATATATTATTGTGTGACGAACCAACGGGTGATTTGGATCGCGCCACAGCAGATGAAATTCTGGCGCTCCTGCAAACGCTTAATCAACAGCAACAAAAAACTATCATCATGGTTACCCACGATCCGCGCGCAGCAGATCACGCGCGGCATATTTTGCATATGGATAAAGGTGCGTTGGTAAATGACGGCCGCACTACTGATGCGGGGCACTAATCATGTATTACCTACAGTTTCTATTGAGCAATCTCGGTCGTAAAAAAGCCCGCACGATTTTAACGCTGCTTTCCATTTTGATCGCGTTCCTGTTATTCGGATTGTTGCGCAGCCTGGCGGCCGCATTTGATCAGGGGGCAGAAATCGCCGGTGAAGATCGGCTGATCAGTATTAATAAAATTTCATTGATCCAGCCATTGCCGGAAGCCTATCTGACCAAAGTGCAAGCATTGGAAGGCGTCGATAAGGCAACGTCAGCGAATTGGTTTGGCGGCTACTATCAAGAGGCAAAGAATCAATTTCCGCAGTTTCCGGTTATCGCGGATGATTATTTTGAAATTTACAAAAATATGATCAGTTTGCCCGACGAGCAAATGAAAGCCTGGAAAGGCAATCGTATCGGTGTGGTGATTGGTCAAGGGTTAGTGACCAGGTTCAACTGGAAAATAGGCGATCGCATTCCATTGATTGGTCTCTTTCCGCGTGAAGATGGCAGCACCACATGGGAATTTGTGGTTGAGGGAATTTACGAAACCAACAGTACAAGTGCAGACGTGAATACCATGTTGATGCATTACGAATATTTTGACGAGGCACGACAATATGCCAAAGGCACTTTAGGTTGGTTGGTTATCAGGGTAAAAGATCCAAAACAGGCTGCGCAAGTGGCTACTGCTATAGATGCCATGTTTGCCAATTCGCCGGCTGAAACCAAAACCAGCAGCGAAAAAGAATTTGCCAAATCATTTGCCAAACAGTTTGGCGATATAGGGTTAATTACCACGCTAATTTTAGGCGCAGTATTTTTCACTATGTTGTTGGTGGCAGGAAATACCATGGCACAATCCTTTCGCGAGCGTATCCCGGAATTGGCTATCCTCAAAACGCTCGGCTTTTCTGATCGCGCAGTGATGGTAATGGTATTGATGGAGGCAATAGCCATTTCATTAATCGGTGGTCTCGCCGGATTATTGTTTGCAAAATTGCTGATTACCGGCGCAGCTGCCAGTATGGCGTCGACATTGCCCGGTTTAAATTTATCGGGTGGAATGATGTTGGTAGGCGTCGGATTGATGTTGGCATTCGGTGTACTAACTGGCTTTATTCCGGCGCTGCAAGGCTTGAAGCTGAATATTGTTACCGCATTGCGGAGGCGCTAATTATGTTTAATGGAATTGCACAAATTATTGTTATCACCGTTATGAATCTGCGTAATTTGCCGCAGCGTTTGGGCACCTCGTCTGTTGCAGTATTTGGTGTGGCTTGTGTGGTGGGGGTATTTATTGGCGTGCTCTCCATGTCCAGCGGGTTTCAGCGCACAATGGTCAATGCTGGATCCGATGATGTATTGATGTTGATGCGCTCCGGTGCTACTACGGAAATGAATAGCGGTGTGAGTTACGAGCAGGCGCAATTAATTGCCAATATTCCCGGTATTGCAAAGCAGGATGGAAAACCGCTCAGCTCACCGGAATTATTTGTGATTGTAGATATGCCTATGCGCAATAAAGATACCGGGGCCAATGCGCCTATGCGCGGTGTAGAACCTGCTGCTTTTGCTGTGCGCAAACAATTTTCTATTATCGAGGGCCGCAATTTTGTTCCCGGTAAAAACGAATTGATTGTGGGGCGTGGAGCACAAAAGCAATTTGCAAATTTGGATGTAGGAGCCCTTGTGAAACTGGGGCAAACCGAGTGGACTGTGGTGGGGATATTCGAAGCCGGCGGCGGATTGGCAGAGTCGGAGATTTGGTGCGATGCAAAAATTTTGCAAAACGCATATCGCCGCGGCAACAGTTATCAAGTCGTGCGTATCAAGCTGGATAATAAAAATGGCTTGGACGAATTCAAGGCGGCAGTGGCTATTGATCCCACATTAAATCTGGATATTAAACGCGAGACAGATTATCTCTCTGAGCAATCCGAGCCACTCAGTAAATTTATTAAAATGATCGGTTATCCATTGGCAATACTAATGGCACTCGGTGCAATTTTTGGTGCGGTAAATACTATGTATACATCAGTGTCCAATCGCACACGCGAAATTGCCACCTTGCGTGCGTTAGGTTTTGGTGCAACACCGGTTGCGATATCAACGCTGGTTGAATCTCTGGTGCTGGCAATTGTTGGTGGCATAATCGGTTCGGTTATTGTGTATCTGGTATTTAATGGCTACACCGTATCGACGCTGAATTTCGCGAGTTTTAGCCAGGTTGTTTTTGATTTTGCCGTGACGCCTGATTTATTAATGCAAGGTGTTATTTTTGCCACGGTGATTGGCTTTATCGGCGGATTTTTTCCGGCCATACGCGCAGCGCGGTTACCGGTGGCAACTGCCTTGCGGGAGGTATAATTCCGGGAGTGTTGCGCTGCCGTTATCTAAATGTTTCTTAAAACTATCAAAAGGTCCCTGTATCACAGGGGCTTTTTGTTTGAGACAACCTTGTCGTAGTTTCCCTCGGGGGGTAGTGGCTGATCATGCTGTACGTTGCCAGGGGGGTGATGTAGTATCGTCGCTATACCAAAAAAACAAATACAACAAAAATAGACCTGGAGCGAGGGGCAACAAGTTGAAAGACGATAAACCCACATCATTTGATATCGCCTATAAAGCAGGCGTATCCCAATCCACTGTATCGCGCGCATTACGCAACAGCCCATTGGTCAATGAGGAGACGCGCCTCAAAGTCCAGCAGATTGCCCGTGAACTGAATTATAAAGTCGATAAAAATGCGAGTAGCTTACGCTCCCAGCAAAGCAAAACAATTGCACTTTTGTTGTGTGAAGACCAGGGCACAGGCAATTCGCTGATCAATCCATTTTTCTTATCGATGCTCGGCAGCATCACTCGTGCAACCGCCAGGCGCGGTTTTGATTTGCTGATTTCATTCCAGCAATTTAGCGAAGATTGGCATGCGGACTACGAAGATGCCAATCGCGCTGACGGCATTATCTTTTTAGGTTATGGCGATTACGAAACCTTCGTTAAAAAACTCACCTATCTCACCGAAGTGGGTGCGCACTTTATTACCTGGGGCCCGGTTTTGGAAGGTCAGCCGGGTGTGTCGATTGGCTGCGATAATTTCAATAGCGCCTATAACGCTGCGCAACATCTGTTGTCATTAGGTCGCAAAAATATCGCTTTCCTTGGCGATGTCTCCGAGCACAGTCCCGAGTTTGCCGATCGTTATCACGGCTTCTGTAAAGCGCTACAAGAAGCGGGAATCGAAGTGAACCCTAAGTTGCAGGTCGCAGCAGAAACTTCCGAAGAAGAGGGCTACAAGGCTACGCTGAGTTTGTTGCAGCGTCGCTTGCCATTTGATGCAATATTTGGTGCAAGCGATTTGATCGCTATTGGTGCCATGAAAGCATTGGAGGAGGCTGGAATGCATATCCCGCAAAACGTTGCGGTAATGGGCTTTGATGATATTCCCATGGCCTCGTATACCTATCCACCACTCTCTACCGTACAGCAAGACACCCTGCTTGCCGGTGAGTTATTGGTAGAAAATTTATTAATGTTGGTTGACGGTGAAAGACCTGAGTCAATGTTATTGCCGGCGAAATTAATTGTGCGTGGTTCATGTGGGGCTAACCCATTTAAAAAATAATCTTCCAGAAAATTAAAAGCCCGCCGTTTAAGAGCGACAGGCTTTTTATGTGCGAAAAATGATTAACGTCCCGGTGTTACACGTTCGTTATCATCTCCCGAATCCTTCACAAAATACACCGAGATTGCCCCGAGTACCATCGACACTCCCGCAAGCACCACAATATAAATTGCTTCGTTGTTAAATACATATTTCAAAATTTGTCCTGCAACCAGGCCCGATACAATTTGCGGGGCGGCAATGGTGAAATTAAAAATTCCCATATACACACCGGTTTTATCGGCGGGGAGTGAACCGGCGAGAATTGCGTAAGGCATGGCGAGAATCGCGGCCCAGGCGATACCGATACCAACCATGGGGATTAATAAATCCAGCGCGCCTTGGGGAACCTCTACTTGGGTGATCAATAAATTAACATGCACCACCTCACTGTTTTGGAACAGTATGAAACTCATATAACCCAAGCCGCCGGCAAGTAGCGAGAGCGAATAAGTGAGCTTGCGGCCAATGCGGTTGGCGATGCGTGTAAGCACAATGGAAAAGAGTGCGGCGAATAATGAATAGGCGGCAAAAATAATTCCCACCCAGTCACCGGCTGCACCTTTTGCGGCGGCTATGTCTTGCGGTATTGCAGCGAGTGAATGCAAATAACTGGCATCAAACCATTTTGCTTCTATGCCCCAAATATATTGTGTGATTGCCGGTGTGGTATAGACCCACATGATGAACAGCGAAAACCAGGAGAAGAATTGCACTACTGCAAGTTGACGCATGGTTTTCGGCATATTGATAAATAATTGCCAGAAATTGGCGAGGCGTACACCGAGTGATGGCTTAATCATTGGTGCGGTAACGGGTGTTAAACCTTTATAGCGATAATAATCGGCCGGCGTATATTCTTTGGTGCGGATAACAGTCCAAAGTACGGCGATAAATAAGGCGCTGGCGCCGATATAAAATGCCCAGGTAACGGTGGGTGCAACTTCACCTTTCGGCGCAGAGTTTTCCAAACCGATGACATTAGTGAGTAAAAACGGCAATATAGAACCGATCACCGCGCCGATATTAATCAGTAGCGCCTGAATTGAATAACCGAGTGTGCGCTGTTCATTGGGTACCATGTCGGCGACCAGCGCGCGAAATGGTTGCATGGTCACGTTAAATGCACCGTCCATCAATGCCAGCATTAAACCGCCAAATAACATCGGTGCCATAAGGGTGACAAAGAGTGATGCATTGGGCATTAGCAACATGCCTAGCGCGGCCGCGATTGCACCGCCGAGAATATAGGGGCGGCGACGACCAATCCGGTTCCAGGTGCGATCAGATGCAGCGCCGACAATCGGCTGCACTAATAAACCCATAATCGGTGCAGCAAGCCAAAACAGTGAGAGCGAGTGCAGGTCTGCACCTAAATCGGAAAGTACGCGGCTGACGTTGGCATTTTGCAATGCAAAACCAAGTTGCACTCCTAGGAAGCCGAAACTGACGTTCCAGACTTGCCAGAAGGGGAGTGTGGGTTGTTTCATCGTGTTGTTGCCTTTGTTATAAAATTGGGCGCGAGTGAAATAAGGGCAATATTATTTTACGTAACGCGCTTCGGTGCTGGCATTTCTATCCCACACTTTGCCATCACTGTAGCTGCGCAATAATTTAATGTATTCCGCATGGGTCCAGGCCAGTGGTGTCGCTGAGTTAGTACCTTCACCCAATGCATAATTGTAGGTGGAATTGTTGCCTACGCCATCCCACACTTGTTCGGGGAGCATCATGCCGGCATTGGCGAATAACTCCATGCCTTTGACATAGGTGTTGCGCAGTTTTTCAATATCGACTTGTTTGTTCACTGTTGCCAATTGCAATTCAAAATGACCGCGCTCGCCGGTAAAGAACGGCCACACGCGTCCACGGCCCTGGGTGGAGTTGTTGGATTCCACGTAACCCATGCCGTTACTTACGTCTTCACCGTAGCCGTCGATGCCATAGCGACGCCAGCCAGGGAAGGTGCCTTCCACACCGGGAAAAGTGAATTCATATTTGGTGCGCAACAAATCGGGTAATTGCAGGTTGTCGTATTCCGGTAATGTTTCGAGAATTTTTTTATCGTCAGCGGCGCGCACACCGTAGCGCACCAATTCCAAAAAGCCACCGTCGATAACCTGGGATTCATCGCCAATGGTTTGCGCGTTGCGCACATCAAGCGGTGAATGATCATTTGGATTGTCATTGGCATTAATACGCAAATAATAATTGCCGTTACCCAGCTCGCCGGTCAATGAACCTTTAGTGGTGTAAGTGAGTGATTCCAGTTCATTTGAATATTTATCGGCAGCGGCGAGGTAGCGTTTTGCACTATCGGCATCGCCTGCAAGCATGGCGATATCCGCTGCAGAAACCAGGCCCGCAATCACTGCTGCCGTGGTCGATGGAGAATAGCCTTGCTGTTCTTCCCAGCGCTCTTGTTGCGTGAAGGGTGGTTTGATCGTGGTGTCGTTCCACAAAATTTTTACTGCACCGCCATCCACCAAAAAGTTGGCGGCAGGTTTGAGCATTTTGTTGTACCAGCGAGTAATATCGGCATCGCCCAGCACGCCTTCTTTCCACAAGCGCCAGCCGAGCATAATGGGCATACCGGTTTGGTCAAGTTGCACACCAACCCACTCGGGTTCGCCATCAACATGGGTTTTTTGCAAGAACCATCCAGGCACGCCGGTGTAACCGTTAATTTTTTCGCTGGCTTGAATTTTTTCCAGATATTCAAAGGCAACGCGCGGCGATTCAGTATCACCCAATGCCAGCATCGCCATAGCAACCTGATAAAAATCGCGTGGCCATACAGCTTTGTAACCGGTCGCTGATTGTTCTGCCGACTTGTGATCACCCCATGGATTGGAAAGTGATGCGATAAACGCACCGGCGTGAGTTTTGTCTTCCTGCGCTTTTAGTACCATCGCGCTGGTGTAGAGCAATTTGCCATTATCCGTTGCGGTTGCCGATAATTTTTCCAGTGTGGGTAATGATTGTAAAAAATCCTGCCAGCCAATGACATCGCCGTCACCGTTATAGTGAGCGAGCACTTTGTCGTAACCTTTTGCCAGTGTTTGTTCTGCAGCGGCGGTACTTTCGGATTCATTTTTGCCGAAGCCAAGCACTATATCCCATTGTGCGCTTTCGCCATTTTTTACTTCGGGCATTTGCAAGGTAAAGGCAACATTACCTTTGCTGGTGCCGGTAGTGGAATAAGTTTTGGTGATTTTTCCGGAGTTCTTTAGTTCGGTGATGCCATCAGAAATACCTTCAAAGCCGACAACACTTTGCGCCACTTTTGCAGTGGTTTTTAAGGTCATGCTGGTGTTGCCATCCGTTGTCGTCCAGTTGCCGTTGGCGAAACTGGCGCTGTCATTACTGCCGGTATTGGCAATGGCCGGATTGATGTAAGCGTAAGCAATCACGCCGTCAGCCAATGCGCGAAATTGCACGCGCATCATTAATGTTTGTGAATCCGGATCGGTAAAAATATGTTTTTCAATTTCATATTTTCCCTCTTTATCTTTATTCACTATTTTATAGGCGAGTGATTGCGGACGTCCTTGCGCATCGGTTTTTAAATATTCGATAGTGGAAATGGTGTCTTTCTTTTCTTCATCAAGAAAGTCGCTACCTTTGATAAAAAATTGCAGCTCTTGTAGTTGCGCTTCGTGAATCAAGCCGTACATGGTTTCGGTGAGAATGCCTTGGGCGATGGAAAACCAGACTTTGGAAATAGTGCCCGTTGCACCTGAATCACTGTAAGTACCATTGGTATACTGTTCGAAGGACGTGCCTATGCCAGTTTTTCCTGAGTATGCCCACACAGAAGAATTACCTGGCGCCCCCGGTGCAACGGTATCGGTTTGCGAATTATTAGTAGGCGAATTATCAGAACAGGCGGCAAGCAATAAGCTGCTGCTGATCACCAGGGTTAAAATATTTTTTTTCATGGCAGGAATCTCGTGTAGTAAAGAAATCATGTGTAAAGAAATTTTATTTATATTCTTCTATTGGTTGTGCTTTTAAGCGGCATGGTGCACTTCGCTATAAGCTCTACCCGTCATAGCAGAAATGACTATTTCGATACCTTAGGGCTTGGCTAAACTGATCACAAGACACTGCATACGTATTCAGGTTGCATACGTATGCAACAAAGATTAGCCCATATATTTTTGCGTCGTGGTAAAAATCTGGCGCTTATGAATACGTATTCTACGGTTTTCCCAGTGCTAAAACCCAGCTTGGCGACTTGCATACGTATGTAGTCACTTGGCGAAAAAATATTGCTCGCGTATGTTGGTATTACGTAGTCTGAACACTGGCTCAAACAAGTGTTCGTGAGATCAATAACAAGAGATTCCTGTAAAATGACAACAACTCCCTGGTGGCGCGGCGCGGTGATATATCAGGTATATCCACGCAGCTTGATGGACGCCAACAACGACGGCATAGGCGATATTCCCGGTATTATCAGTAAACTTGATTACATTGCGAGCTTGGGAGTAGATGCAATTTGGGTCTCGCCGTTTTTTAAATCGCCGATGAAAGATTTTGGTTACGATATTAGCGATTATCGCGATATTGATCCGATTTTTGGCACGCTTGCCGATTTCGATGAATTGATTGCCAGGGCACATGGGCGCGGTATCAACATTATTATTGACCAAGTACTGAGCCATACATCAGATCAGCACGCATGGTTCACTGCCAGCCGTGAATCGCGCGATAACCCGTATGCCGATTGGTATGTATGGGCTGATCCTTTGCCTGATGGCAATCCACCCAACAACTGGCTGGCGATATTTGGTGGATCGGCCTGGGAGTGGGAACCGCGTCGCTGCCAATATTATTTACACAACTTTCTAAAATCCCAACCGGATTTAAATTATCACTGCCCCCAAGTACGTGAACAAATTTTGCAAGAAGTGGAATTTTGGTTGAAGCGCGGTGTTGATGGTCTGCGTTTGGATGCGATTAATTTTTGCTTTCACGATAAAGAATTGCGCTCCAATCCGGTTAAGCCGGAAGAGGAGCGCAAAGGCCGCGGCTTCTCTTTGGATAATCCCTACGCATTCCAGAAGCATATTTACGACAATACACGTCCTGAAAATCTTGTATTTCTTGAGAGCTTGCGCGCATTGATGGATCGCTATCCCGGCACTGTCACGCTCGGGGAAATTTCTGCTGATGATTCGCTCAAAACCATGGCGGAATATACCACTGGTAATTCGCGTTTGCACATGGCTTACAGTTTTGAATTATTGGTAGAAAAATTATCCGGAACTTATATTCGCGATACGGTAGAAACACTGGAGAAAAATCTGTCGGAAGGTTGGCCTTGCTGGGCGATAGGCAATCACGATGTGCGCCGGTTTATGTCGCGCTGGGGCGGTAAACACCAATCGCCTCAATTGGCTAAAACACTCAATGCCATGTTGTTATCGCTGCGCGGCAGCGTGTGCAGTTATCAAGGTGAAGAATTGGGTTTGACCGAGGCAGAAATCCGGCAGCACGAATTGCAAGATCCCTATGGCATTACATTCTGGCCACGTTTTAAAGGACGCGATGGCTGCCGTACACCGATGCCGTGGAATCACAGCGACGCACACGCCGGATTTTCGCAAGCAAAGACCTGGTTACCTATTCCTGCTGCTCACAAAGAGCAAGCGGTGAATCTGCAAGATGCGGATGAGACATCGATCCTCAATGCGTATCGCCAATTTATGCAGTGGCGCAAACAACAACCTGCATTGCGCCTGGGTGATATTGAGTTTGTCGCCGATGCTGAAAATTACATTGCGTTTATTCGCCGCTACGGTAATGAGGCATTGTTGTGCGCATTTAATTTTTCCGCAAGTGAGCAAGTTATTTCTCTCGGTGCTGATTATGCGCTTGAATCAATTGACGGACATGGCTGTCATTCGGTGAGTGCGAATGGAAATGGCGTATCAATTCCTGCATATTCGGCATCTATCTCACGTTTGCGTTAAGGTTTTAAATTTTTGTTATCCTTTGTTGTCTTGTTTGATGAGGGCCTTTGGGCCCTCTTTTTTTCCTGCCATTTTCTGTTCTTTTCTATCCCATTAACTAATCTTCGCATCCTATTTATTTCTGTAGGTGCTTTAAATAAAACTGTTTATTTGATTTTTATTTTTAAAGCGCTGGATTGAAAACATTAATCAACTAGGCTTAAGCCTGTAAAGGAAGTCGTGGTATTGGTTCCGCTATTCGTATCGTTGCATACGTATGCGAACCGTTGAATACGTATGCATTCTATTGTGAGGGCAATAGCATAAGGCCTACTATCATTTCAACGACAGTACCACTCTGTTTTTGCGCATATGCGTGGGATTTTGTCGTATACGCATATGTTAAAAATAAAAGCTACACCTCCACGGAGAGCAATAATTATGAGAAAGCACACGTTCAACCATATGTTCGCATTGGCTGCCACTATGGCATTGGTATCGGGTTCACAAACTGTTTATGCACAAGGTAGTGATGACTCTGTTGAAGAAGTCACTGTGACCGGTTTTCGCGCCAGCTTGCAAAATTCTATCGCAACCAAACAAGAATCCTCATCGGTTATTGAAGCGCTGACTGCTGAGGATATCGGTAAACTTCCAGACACCAGTATCGCCGAGTCCCTTGCACGCTTGCCCGGTTTGGCCGGTGAGCGCCGCGATGGCCGCACCAGCGGTATTTCTGTGCGTGGCTTCAACGAAAACTACGTAGCGACTACCATGAATGGTCGCGAAATTTTAGGTATCGGTGATAACCGTGGCGTTGAATACGATTTGTATCCGTCAGAAATTTTATCCGGTGCGGTTGTTTATAAAACACCGGACGCCAGCAAAGTGCATCAAGGCCTTGGTGGTATTGTTGATCTGAAAACTATTCGCCCGCTTGAGCGCGACCGTACTCTGACAATCAACGCCAACTACGAATTAAACGACCTGAAATCAGCGAACCCGGATTTTGATGATACCGGCCATCGCGCTGCATTTATTTATTCCGATAAATTTTTGGACGACACGCTCGGCGTTGCAATTTCTGTTGCCACTATGGAATCACCAAGTCAGGAGCAACAATTCCGTGGCTGGGGTTATGCCGACCTTGATAACGAAGGTCCAGGCCAAACCCTTGCCTTGGGCGGTCACGACTCATTCGTGCGCTCAGCGTTAATGGATCGCGATACCTTCTCGGGCGTATTGCAATTCGCGCCTAACGACCAGTGGACGTTTACCCTTGATGCACTCTATATCGACTTCACCGATTCCAAAGTATTTCGCGGTGTGGAAGAGGGTACTGTGTGGGGTGGTGGTGTAACCAACGTTCATTCGACGATTGACGATAATTTGGTGACCTCTGGTGAATGGAGCGGTTTCCACAGCGTTATCCGTAACGATGCTGAAGTGAAAGATGGTGAGCTGACTACATTCGGTTTCAATGCAGAATATTTGATTAACGATAATTGGGCATTAACGCTTGATGTATCCAGCGGTGAGTCATCCAAAGATTTACTCAACATTGAAAGTTATTCCGGTGTTGGCCGTGCCGGCACTGCAACACAAGGCGCACCGGCTGCACGTTCTTACGTATTGACTGCTGACGGCGCTCGCTTCGGCCCGCACTCAACCTTGACTACACCGGACTATTCCAATCCTGCGAATATTCGTCTTGCTGGTCCGCAAGCATGGGGTGGTGCAATTGCGCCATTGGTTGGTGGACAAAATAACGCGCAAGACGGTTTTGTAAACAATCCGTATTTTGAAGAAGAGTTGAATGCTGTCCGTTTGCAAGCAGCAGGTGAAATTGAATTTTCTATCGTTAAAGGTGTTGAATTCGGAATCAATTATTCTGATCGTACCAAATCCAAAGTTAACTACGGTGCATTCCTGATTGCTCCCGGATTTTATGCGGCAGACGGTGTAACTATTGCTAACGGCGATATCGCAGTACCGGAAGAATATATTGTCGGTAGCGCCGATTTAAGCTTCCTCGGTTTGGGTAGCATTCTCGCGTATGACGGTATTGGTATTTACAAAGATGGGCTCTATCGCTCCATCGATGCAACGACCACTGAACCTGGCCGTAAGGGCGACACCTATGAAGTAACAGAAAAGGTAACCACTGCATACGGCCTGGCAAAATTTGAAACTGGAATCTTGACTGGTAATGTTGGTTTGCAAGTTGTGTCATCAGATCAATCGGGTACCGGCTTTGATGCCTACACCGGCGCTAATACTCTGGTAACGGCAATACCTGTATCAGAGAGCGACAAGTACACCAAATTGTTACCCAGCTTGAACATGAACTTCCAAATTACCGATGATCAAATTATTCGCTTTGCTGCATCGAAAACGGCATCGCGCGCACGTATGGATGCAATGCGTCCTAATAGTGTAATTGGTTTTAGTTTCGATACTGCTCGTCGCAGCAGTTCTGATCCTGAGTTCAGTGCGTGGGATTCATCAGAAGGTAATACACACTTGAAGCCGATTGAAGCGATTCAGTCTGATCTCTCGTATGAGTATTATTTTGCCGATGATGGTTTTGTATCTTTAACCTATTTCTATAAAGATCTGCAAAACTGGCATGTATCAGAAAGTGTAGTGACTGATTTTACATCATGGATTATTCCCGGTTATCACGATGCAGGTATTCCTGAACTGGTTTCAACCACTGGCTTGACGACCCGCACATTTGAAGCAGGCGGTGGTTACGTTGCTGGTAACGAGTTGCAGGTCAGTTTCCCATTCCATGTGCTAAGCGATAGCCTTGACGGCTTTGGTATTCTGATTAGTGGCACATTCCTGAATGGTGAAATTGATTACGACGGTGAGAAACAGCGTATTCCTGGCCTCTCAAAAGAGTCATATCAATTAACTGCTTACTTTGAGAAAAATGGATTCGAGTTCCGTGTTAGCGGGCGTAAGCGCGATTCTTACCTGACTGAAGAGCGCGGTGTGAGTCTTGCGCTGACTCCGGCAGTTGACCAGGGCTCTGAATTGTGGGATGCACAAATCGGTTACAACTTCAGTTCGTCCGGCATTGATGCATTGAATGGTTTGACGCTGACACTACAAGCGCAAAACTTTACCAACGAAAAAACCGTTACTACTCAGGAAACCGATTCACGTCAGGTTAACCGTTATCAAAACTTCGGCGCTAACTATCTGTTAGGTGCCAGCTACAAGTTCTAATCATGTTGTTAGTCGTCTGATTGTTAAAAACCCTGCCTGTTGTTGCCGGCAGGGTTTTTTTTTCAAATTTATAAAAAATGACTTACATAAGCAGTGTAAAACTTGAATGATCCGTTAGATGAAATCCCGAATGCCACATTGATCACCATTTAGTAATGATTTGATAACAGCAGGATTTATATGAAAAAAATAATTCTATTTATCAGTGTATGTTGGGTTGTATCCGGCGCGTCAGCCGCTCCATACGAAATAAAACACCTGGAGCCAGCGAACTGGTGGATAGGGATGAAATACCACCAGGTTGAATTATTAGTGCACGGTGAAAACATCAGTACTACAACACCTGCTATTGCTTATCCCGGCGTTACGATTGTCGATACCAAAAAAACTGACAATCCTAATTATCTATTTGTGACAATTGATATTGCTGCTTCAGCCAAGCCGGGGAAATTTGCAATTGATTTCGCGCTTGATGGTGTCAAGAAAAGCAGCTTTACCTACACTTTGCTGGTGCGCGAAAAAAATTCAGCGAATCGCATAGGTTTTTCTGCAAAAGATAGTATTTATTTAATTACACCTGATCGCTTTGCCAACGGAAATCCTAAAAATGATTCTGTTCCCGGGTTGACCGAGAAACCTGACCGTAATAATAAAGGCGGCCGCCATGGCGGTGATATTGCGGGTATGACGCAGCATCTCGATTATATTGCCAAAATGGGTTTCACCCAAATTTGGCCTAATCCACTGACGGAAAATAATCAGCCTGACTATTCTTACCACGGTTATGCCGCTACCGATTTATATTTGGTGGATGCACGCTATGGTAGCAATGAAGATTTTAAACACTTTGTTACTAAAGCAAAGCAAAAAAATATCGGAGTGATCCAGGATATTATCCTCAACCATATAGGTTCAAAACACTGGTGGATGGGAGATATGCCCGCCCGCGATTGGTTAAATTTTCCCGACAAATATACAGAAACCACCCATCGTCGTACAACAATACAAGATCCATACGCTGCACCAGCGGATAAAGAATTATTTGTCAGCGGCTGGTTCACCACCGGCATGCCGGATTTAAACCAGCGCAATCCGCTGTTAGCGCGTTACCTTATCCAGAATACAATTTGGTGGATTGAATTTGCTGGCCTGAGCGGCGTGCGTGAAGATACTTATGGTTACGCTGATGAAAAATTTTTGTCGCAATGGGCGCAAATAGTCATGGAAGAATATCCGAATTTTAATATGGTTGGAGAAGAATGGAGCGGTAATCCCGCCGTTGTTGCGCATTGGCAAAAAGGTAAACAAAACAGCAGCGGTCATGTTCCTCATATTCCCAGCATGATGGACTTTCCTATTTACGATGCACTGCGTCTTGCCTTGTATGAGAAAGAAGGCTGGGATACTGGTATCATTCGTTTATACGAAACTCTGGCAGATGATTTTATTTATCCCGATCCATTTAATTTGGTTATCTTCCCGGAAAACCACGATACCTCACGCATTTATTCCTATCTCAATGAAGATGTTGATCTGTTCAAAATGGCCATGGCGTATATGGCGACCATGCGCGGTATCCCGCAGTTTTATTATGGCTCTGAGGTGTTGATGACTAGCCCGCGCGAGCGTGATGATGGTGCGGTGCGCGCCGATATGCCTGGCGGCTGGAAAGGTGATAGCAAAAATGCGTTTACTGGCAAAGGCCTCAGTGCAAGAGAGAAGGATGCGCAGGCTTATATTAAAACCTTGCTCAACTGGAGAAAAAATGCTGAGGTGATCCATCGTGGGAAGCTACTGCATTTTGCGCCGGTAGATGGAATTTATGTTTATTTCCGCTATTTGGATGATCAGGCAGTAATGGTCGTGTTAAACAAAAATCAGGAAGGAAAAAATCTGGATTTGCAGCGATTTAATGAATTGCTGTCAGGAAAGGGTAGCGCAGTGGATGCGCTTACGGCGCGTAAACTGGATATTACCAAATCACTTTCCTTGCCGGCGAAGTCGGCATTGATTATCGATTTGCAATAGTGGCATAAACAACCGGTTATGTTAAAAATCTACGTTAAAACAGTTGTATTGCATGGTCATGTTAAATAGCCATGGCGAATGCCATGGCTATTTTTTAAGGTGTTAAGCGGATGGTTTTATGATAAAAAAAATCTGGGTCTTCAGTGGTGTAGTGCTGGCATTAGCAGCCTGCAGCCCACTTATTAAAAAATCGGCGGAGCCAGCGAATCCGAAAACGATACAAGGTAAGCCGCTGGTCTACCAAATATTTACCCGCCTGTACGGCAATACCAATAACACCAATAAACCTTGGGGCACTATTGAAGAAAACGGTGTAGGTAAATTTAACGATATTACTGAGACTGCACTCAAATCGATTAAGGAATTGGGTGTGACCCATGTGTGGTACACCGGTGTGCCACATCATGCCGTTATTCGCGATTACACTGCCTATGGTATTAGCAATGACGATCCTGATGTAGTGAAAGGCCGTGCAGGTTCTCCCTATGCGGTAAAAGATTATTACAACGTAAATCCGGATCTTGCAGTAGATCCGGCTAATCGTCTGCAAGAATTTGAAGCGCTCATTGCCCGCACCCATGCACAAGGTATGAAAGTGATTATCGATATAGTGCCCAACCATGTTGCGCGCAGTTATCAATCCCTCAGCAAGCCAGACGGCGTAGAAGATTTTGGTCTGCGCGATAATAAAAATGTTGAGTACGCGCGTGACAATAATTTTTATTACGTGGTTGGACAGGATTTTAAAGTGCCCGATTTTAAAATAGCTGGGGCACAAGGCAATTATCGTCCGCTGGGTGGTGCAGCGCATCCCCTGAGTGATGGGCACTTCGATGAAAAACCGGCGAAGTGGACTGGCAACGGTTCGCGTCTCGCGCAACCTCGCTTTGATGACTGGTATGAAACTGTAAAAATTAATTACGGTGTGCGCCCTGATGGCAGCAAAGATTTCCCCGGATTGCCCGCTGACTATGCACACAAAAATGTACATGAGCATGCTCAGTTTTGGCAAGGTAAAAACGTTCCTGATTCCTGGGTCAAGTTTCGCCACATTGTCGAATATTGGTTGGCGAAAGGAGTAGATGGATTTCGTTTTGATATGGCAGAAATGGTGCCGGTCGAATTCTGGAGTTATTTAAATTCTTCGATCAAACAAAAAAATCCGGATGCATTTTTATTGGCGGAAGTTTACAACCCACACGAGTATCGCAATTACATTCGCTTGGGGAAAATGGATTACCTCTACGACAAAGTAGAAATGTACGATAGTTTAAAAGCAATTATTCAAGGCAATGCCAGCACGGATGTTATTGCGTCAGTTCAGGCCGGTATGAGTGATATTGAAGAACATATGCTGCACTTTTTGGAAAACCATGATGAGCAGCGCATCGCTAGCCCTGCATTTGCGGGTAGTGCGGAAAAAGCCAAGCCTGCGATGGTGGTGTCTACATTAATCAGTCGTTCGCCTACGATGGTTTATTTTGGCCAGGAGGTAGGAGAGAGTGCTGCATTGGACTCGGGCTTTGGCGATCCTACCCGGACGACTATTTTTGATTATGCCGGTGTACCCGCGCATCAGCGTTTTATGAATGCAGGTAAATTTGATGGCGGGCAGTCATCCGCAGGTGAAAGAGCATTGCGGGATTTTTATCGTCAATTGCTACAAATATCTATTAACCACTCGGCAATGAATGGCCAATATGCCGAAATCCATTCCTATAACAGCGCACATACGCAGGGTTACAATAGGCAATTGTTTTCATTTGTACGCTGGAGTAAAGATGAAAAGATTATTGTGGTAACAAATTTTAATTCTAATAACGCCTATCAAATTACGCTCAAAATTCCGCAGGCTGTTATCAGTGAGTGGCAGTTATCCTCATCGCTATATCACTTGCAGGAAATTCTTACGGGCATGGATGTAAAAGACGATTTTCATGTAGTAAATGGCGTCGGTTATGTAGATATTAATTTGCCGCCATTAGGATCAGCAGTGCTTACACTCGGCCCTGCTAAGTAATCTTGCGATTATCTGGTTTTTTTAATCTATTTTATCGGGGTTTTTATCCGCTCTCTTCAATTAAGGCGCCTGCTATATAGCGGCGCTTTTTTGTGCCTATTTTTTAATTAGCTTCTTGTATTAGGCGCGCATTTCTTCTTCATTGGTCGTTTCTCTCTTAATTGGCCATCTTTTAAAAGTGTTACTTTTCTTCATCTTTTTTTGCTTTGCATACGTATGCAATTTTTATTTTCATTTACCAGTTTTACTGCATACGTATGTAGTTTGCGTAGTTTATACGCCAATCTTACACTGGGCTTAAGCGCCTTAATTCACTCTTTTTAATAGCGATAAAAGTAAATCCAGAAAAATCCTGGTGCCTGATCAGTTCACAGGTTTTTTGCGGCGCAATTATAAAAATGCAAACTAGACTGAATGGAACCGCTCTTCTGTTTTTTATTACCTCTCCATGTTCACGTTCATCCAGTTTGTGTTGCCAGTCAGTTTTTGTTCTTGATTCCATTGTAAAAATAATTAATTGGGAGATAGTTAAATGTTCAACTCACGCAGACAAATTGTGCGAAGTACACTGGGGCTTGCTGCTTTGGTGTTGGGCGCACTGGTGTTGACCAGTTGCGGTGGTGGCAGCGGTACCGACAATAAAAAAGTTGATCTGCCAAGTTGTCGCGATCCGTTTGTGCTTTTGGATAACGGGACCTGCGGTGAGGTGCGTCCTCCCTATGTGCCGCCCGCCTGTCCTGAAGGACAAGTGCGTAATGATATCGGCACTTGTGTGGTGCCTGATTTCCCTCCGCCAGAGAGAATTCCCGGTCCGAATGAGGTAGTGATTTACGTTAACCTCGATGCTGACGAGTCGACCAAACAGGCTGCGTTTGCCAGTTACAACCTGCACTTGTGGCAAGACTGCGGCAATGGCTGGGGCACCTCGGTCACTGATGCAAAAGGCAGTACCTATTCCATTCCGACTACCTGGCCTAACGGTCCCGGTGTTGCGAGTAAAGATGATGGCGCTATAGGCGTACGTCACGATCCTTACTACGGTGCGTATTTTGTAATCCCGACCAGCGAGGTGGGTACCTGCGGAAATTTTATTATCAAAACACCTGGTGGGGCCTCCCAGACCAATGATTTGCAAATGAACATCAAGCGTGATGGTGGCGATTACGACCGCATGATGTGGGTGATTATTAACACTGACAATATGCGCAACAGTCGCTCCAGTACTTTACCGATTTGCATCAATGATATTTGTACGTTGAAAAGGCCATTGTTAAGCATTACCGACGTGGAAGCTCACTGGATTAGTCCGCACACTATTTTGTGGAATCGCGAAATTGCTGCGAATAAAAAAGTGGAATTATTCCAATCAACAACGGGTGGAATTGCCGCTGCAGAAGATGGCAGTTTGACTGGTGCAAAATTGCTGGCAACCCTGGGTTCAGCACGTCCCTTAACCGAGGCAGAGCGTGCATTAGTGCCGCATCTCGCTTCTTATTTCGCCTACGACTTGCCGTCCAATATATCAATTGATGTAATTAAAACGGCACTGAAAGATGAATTATTAGTTGTCGGTCGTTACGATTCTATTGAGGAGAATGACAGTGGTGCGACTGTGACGGTAGAGCGCGGCCGCGCAACGCGTATCCAATTGGCGCATGTGCTCGATGCACTTTATACCGCAGGTGCTAACGATGCGGACGAAGCAAAATTAGGTGTGAGTTACGATAGTGGTGTAGGTGTTTCCGTGTGGGCGCCGACAGCACAAAATGTTGAGCTGCGTATCTATTCCGGCGAACCGCTACGTGTCGCCGACACCAAACCCATGCAGTGGGATGGCAATACCGGTATCTGGAGTGTGAAAGGAACTGCGGCGGAACTCGATCGCAAGTTCTATCGCTTTCGCGTTACTACTTACAATCCTGTTGCGAAAAAAGTGCAGCGTTTGGAAGTAACTGATCCTTACTCAATTTCACTTTCTACCAATGGTCGCCACTCGCAATTTGTTAACTTCAATGACGCGGATTTAAAACCGGCTGGTTGGGACAGTCACACAATTCCTGAAGTTGCTGCGCCGGAAGAGATGACGATTTATGAAGGCCATATCCGCGACTTCAGTATCAATGACCAAAGTACACCGGCGGCTTATCGCGGTAAGTACATGGCATTTACGCAAACCAATACGGTTCCGGTTGCGCATTTGCAATCGTTGGTGGCAGCGGGTCTGACCCACATTCATTTACTGCCGGGCAACGATGGTTCCAGCATCGCTGAAAATGTAAATGCCCAAGTGAACCTGGACAGTTATGTGTTTGAACTTTGCCAGCATTTGACTGATCCCAAATCGGTGCGCGAGTGCGATGGTTCAGTGAGCAATGGCGTGACTTTGCGCAGCTTGCTCGAAAGTTATGATCCGCAAAGTGACAAAGCGCGTACCTTAACCGGTGTGATTGCGAATCTCGATGGTTTTAACTGGAACTATGACCCGCAGCATTTCAATGCACCGGAAGGCAGCTATGCGACCAATCCCGAAGGCTTCCTGCGTATCAAAGAAATGCGTGCGATGAATATGGCGCTGCATCAGTTGGGTTTGCGCGTGGTAATGGATGTGGTTTATCCGCACACCACATCATCCGGTATTGAAGCGGCGAATTCGGTATTCGATAAAGTGGTGCCCGGTTATTACTACCGCACTAATGCCGCGACTGGCGAAGCGGAGAATGGCACGTTTGCCGGATCGGATACTGCAACTGAACATCGCATGATGGGCAAGTTTGTGGCTGATTCAGTCGTGCAATGGGCGCAAGAGTACAAAGTTGACGGTTTCCGTTTTGACCAATCCGGCTACATGCCGAAGTCGGTATTGGTGGATGCATATGAAGCCGTTAAAGCGGTTGATCCCGACAACTATTTCTATGCGGAAGCTTGGACTCCTGCAGGTGGCACTTCCGGTGATCGCATCGCGGTGCGATCAACTCAGGAGGCGTTAGCCGGAACCGGAATCGGTACCTTCAACGATCGTATGCGCAATCCGCTGCAACAAATTTCGCTGATCAAAGGCGATAACGTTGATGCAATTCGTGCGGGCCTTGCCGGCAATCTGCGCGACTTCCAGTTAAAAACCAAATCGGGCGCGATCATTAAAGCCTCGACCGTAGGTGCTTACAACCTCGATCCCCAAGAGGCAATTAACTACGTCGAGAAGCACGATAACGAAACCCTGTGGGATTGGATGCATCGCCCCAATGCGCTGCCCGCTGACATGACGCGCGAGAACCGTGTGCGTGTCCACAGCCTGACGTTGTCGCTGCCGCTGCTGAGCCAGGGCGTACCCTTTATTCAAATGGGTAGTGATCTGCTGCGCTCCAAATCCATGTCGCCCAACAGCTATAACGCGGGCGATTGGTTCAACAATATCGACTTCACCAAGCAAAGCAATAACTGGGCAGTGGGGCTGCCGCCTGAGTTGCGCGACGGTGTGACCGACGACTATGTCAAAACCCTGTTCGCCAATCCGCAAACCAAACCGGAAGCCACGGATATCGCAAAAGCATCTGCAGTATTTGATGAATTCCTGGGTATCGCTTCCGGCAGTCCTCTGTTCAGCTTGAGGACGGCGCAAGAGGTTATCGATCGTGTTGGTTTCCATGACGGCGGCAAAACCCAGGTGGCTGGTTTAATTGTGATGAGTATCGATGACGGTGTCGGCACTGTTGCAGGTACTGATGCAACCGCGCGCGCTGATCTGGATGCAAATGTGGATGCTGTGGTGGTGGTGGTCAATGGCACTAACGCTGCCACGTCGGCGAAGATCAACACCGCGACCGGTTTCACGTTGCACCAGACGCTCAAAAATTCGGCTGATAGCGTGGTAAGAACGGCGAGCTTTGCAGTAGATGGCGATGTCGGTGTGTTTACCGTGCCTGCTTACACCACGGCGGTTTTTGTGAAGCCACAAGCCGGCGTGCAAGGGCAGGGCTTGTCTGCCACTGTGAGCTTGGGAACCAGCGCTCCAGTGCCTTACGGTGATACTGCAATCTATGTGCGTGGCGATGTGTCAGCCGCTGGTTGGGACGCGACTGCAGCTAACCAAATGAGATATGACGGCGATGGCATCTATTCGGTTCTGCTGAATGTTCCTGCCGGTACCCATAACTTCAAAGTGGCCGAAGCCAACTGGAGCAGTCCAAACCTCGGTTCCAATCAACCTGTTACCCCGGGGGGATCAATCACTCTGGCGCAAGGCAGTAACGACAATATCAGTATCACCGTCGCCACTGCCGGTATCTATCGCTTCGAACTGGATGCATCAACAAGCACCACTGCACCGACCCTGACGGTTACCGATCCGGATACCTACAAAGGCACGGGTGTACATCTGCGCGGCACTGTGACGGCGTCAGGTTGGGATGCCGATGCGGGCAACCAATTGGCCTACGAAGGTAACAGTGTGTACGGCATCAGCGTTGCCATGACGCCGGGCGATTACATGTTCAAGCTGGCTTCCAGCGACTGGAGTACGGTCAACCTTGGCTCGGCAACTGCTGTGACCCTGGGCGATAGTGTGATCCTCACTCCGGGCAGCAATGACAACATCAATATCACCATCACTATGGCGGCGAATTACCGTTTTGCAGTGGATGCGCGCAATCCTGCGGCGCCGGTGCTCAAGGTGTATATCGATGACTTGTTCAGTACGACGCCGATTTATCTGCGCGGCACTGTGACATCTGCGGGCTGGGGTGATACCAATGCAGTTAACCGCCTTACCTATACCGGACGTGGGCTCTATACCCAAACCGTAGCCATAGCGGCGGGTGATTATGTGTTTAAAGTAGCCGAAGCTAACTGGACCAACCCGAACCTTGGTGGCTCCGCTGTGATATTGGGTGAGCCGACTGAAGTGATTCAAGGCTCCAATGACAATATTGGTATCAATATTCCAACGGCCGGTAACTACCGCTTCACACTCGATACCACGAGCCAGAATGCCATCACTATCACGGTAGATGCCGTGAATTAACCGGGCTGCTCCCCGCCCGGTGGTGGGGAGCTTATGCGCTAGCAAAACAGATAACGAGCTGAGATAAAGCACATGAAAACATTTAACGTTAAGCCGCTGGCTGCTGTTGTTTCTGCATTGGCAATGGCTTCCCTCCCCGGTTACCTGCACGCACAGGAATCCTCTGGCACGATCGTAGAAGAAGTCACGGTGATCGGGTTTGCCAAGTCCATCCAGGACAGTATTGATATCAAACGTAACGCTGATACCGTGGTACAGGCGATCTCTGCCGCTGATCTGGGCGGTCTGCCGGACGTATCCATTGCCGACGCACTCGGGCGCGTTCCGGGCATTACCGTGACCCGCTCGGGCGGGCAGGCCGGTACTATCCAGGTGCGCGGTATGGGTGAAGGATTCGTATTCTCCACCCTTAACGGTCGCGAGCAGGTATCACCCAACGGTACCCGCGCCATGGAGTTCAGCCAATTTCCGTCCGAATTGATCCAGTCAGTTGAAGTCTATATGTCTCCCAAAGCATCGCTGATTGAAGGTGGGGTGGCCGGTACCGTCGAAATGAAAACCGCTAATCCATTGGCGATGGAAGATGAGCAAAAAATTGTTATCGGTGTGCGTGGCAGTTACAACGACCAGGCCGGTGATATTTACGGTGCGGAAGAGTTTGGTCAGCGCTTGTCGCTATCATTCCAGAAAAAATTATTCGATGACACTCTCGGTATTGCACTTGGTTATGCGCATCTGGTGCAGCCGCGTTCTGCCTCGCGTTTTGAGCAATATAATTACGAAACCGATCCCTATATTTTGATCAGTGGCAAAGGCCTCAACACTCACGTCGTGGATGAAAACTTTAACGAATTGCCGACCACTAACCGTCCCAATTCTGTTTTTATGGCGGAAGGTTTTGAAGTATTCCAGACCGGCGGTGAAGAAACTCGCGATGGTTATGTTGCGGCGATTCAATTTGAACCGAATGAAAACCTGTCGATTCAATCCGATCTGTTTTATTCGAAATTTGAATCGGACAGTTACTCGCGCGGCTTCCGCATCCAGCCACTAAAAAATGCCCAGGTTACCAGTGTGGTGCTGTGGGAAAACAATGCGGTAGTTGGGGGTGAATTCCTGACGAGTGATACCAGCCCTACCGCCTTCAATTTACAAATCAACAGTAACGACGTTACGCAAACCAACGAATTGTTATCCGGTGGTTTGAATCTGGAATGGAAAGAAGATGCGCTGACCGTTGCGCTCGATCTCTCCCACTCGGATGCATCCGGCGAACAAGCGGACGGTGTTGTACGTGCGCATTTGTATCGACCCAAAAGTGCACTGATTCCCGGCACAGATCCGTTCGAGCGCGATCCCGATCAATCGATGACATATTTGCTGGACGGCATCAATGTGCCCAGCATCAGTTTGAGCCGCGATTACACCCAATATGATTCCAGTGGCGTCAGCAATGTGCGTATGACCAACTACGAACGTTATCCGCGTATCAACGACGATGTTATTAGCGCGGCACGTTTGGATGTGAAATACGAATTGGAATTACCGCTTATCAGGTCGGTAGAGGCCGGTGCACGTTACTCCGAACGTAACCATAAAGATCGTCGTCAGGTATTTGTCTATGGCGATGGCGCGAACGGTACGATTACTACCGACTGGTCGCTACCGGTTACGACTGAAAATTCAGATGTAGTGAATTGGAAAGGTGAGTTTTCCCACTTCCCATCGTTCCTTGCAATTGATGGCGACGCCATTATCAAACAAGCCTATACCGATGGTTTGGTGTTAGGGCCGGTGCCACCGGTAACTGCCGACAATTTAAATCCGACTGCATCACCGCGCTCAATTGCACCTGCTGCGCGTTGGAGCGAAGGTCGCGATTGGTCGATGAAGCAGCGTTCCAATATCGATGAAAATGTAACAGCCCTTTATTTGCAAGCGAATATCGCCACCACGTTATTTGATCGTGATTTGGTCGGTAATGTTGGTGTGCGTTATGTTCGCAGTGAGCAAACAAGTACGGCATTGCTTAATGTCAACGGCAATCCGGAAAAAGGTGCGCAAGAGATTTGCGATGAAGTGGGGCAGTGCAGGGCGGACTTTTCCTACCAGGATTTGGGCGCGAAATACGATCACAATTTGCCATCGCTAAACCTGAACTACAGCCTCGCGGAAAATGATCAATTGCGTTTAGCATTAGCGCGCGTGCTGTCGCGTCCACCGATTAATCGTCTTGCTGCAAGCGACTCTGAAGGTTCTGTTTCTGTCGTAGGTAACGAAGCTTATTTTAATTACGGTGGCGACACGGCGACATCACCATTCCTGACGCCATTTATTGCAGATCAAATTGATATTTCTTACGAACACTACATGCCGGAAACCAACGGCTCATTTGTAATTGCCGGATATCATCGCGAAATTAAATCGTTTATTCAGGATATTACCTACGAGAATTATGATTTCCGCGCGAATGGTTTTGATATGCCCGACACCTGGGATATCACTGACGGTGGCATCATTGTCGAAACAGAAGTACTCAATGGCGATTACAAAACGGTTATTAACAATATGGAAGGCGGGTTTATTCGCGGCCTGGAATTGTCGTACATCCAAACGTTTAATTTCTTGCCGGAATTTTGGTCAGGCTTGGGCGTAAGCACCAGTTACTCGCTGACGGACAGCGAAATCAGCGTAGCAAACCCGGTAGAAAGTGTGCGGGGCGGTAATACTTTGCCATTCCCTGGTTTGGTAGAAAAATCGGCGAACTTCACCATTTTCTACAGCTACGGTGGTTTTGAAACGCGGTTATCAACCACCTTCCAGGATTCATTCGTAGGCGAAACGCGCAATGTTAATTTGCAGCCGATCGTATATGCACCTGAGACTTTATTGGATTATCAGGCTGCGTATAAGTTTGATAATGGTTTGGATCTGGTGTTTTCAGTCAGCAACTTGACCAATGAACCTAACAGAAGCTACATGTTCGATGAAGAATTGACTCGTACTTTGCAATGGTTTGGTCGCACGTTCTATATGGGGGCCAATTACACTTTCTAAAATGTGACTCTGAATGCAGTGCTGAACGTTGCATAAAAAAACCGTGCATGAACGTGCGCGGTTTTTTTATGTATAAACCGGGGTTAGCAACAGAGCCCCAAAAAATTACATACGTATGGAGCGTGAATGAATACGTATGTATGCCATTGAGAGTGAACTGGGTTCACTTTAGGATGAATCTATTACAAGTGCTCATTTCTCTAGTCAGCTTTTTGTAAATGTAAGTCTCTGTTTTGTTATGTCGTCGCTGTTGATAATTCGGCGCAGTAATACTGCGCCTTTTTTCTTTCTGCTGTCCCCGTCATCCCGTTCATTTCATCAAGCTCATTCACCCACAACGTTTGTTCCTTGAGTTGCCATCTTGCATGAACTAGGCTAATGCCAGTTGGATGCTGTTTTTTTTGGGATGAAGGTTATGGCAATTGAAATCGAACGTAAATTTTTAGTCGTTGGCGATGCCTGGCGTGACGCGCCGGCTGTCTTTTATTCCCAAGGGTATTTGAATCGCGATAAAGCGCGCACGGTGCGGGTGCGTATCGCCGGTGACGAGGCCTTTTTAACCATCAAAGGTATTTCCGAGGGCGCGCGCCGCGCCGAATTTGAATATCCCATTCCGCTCTGGGATGCGCGCGAGTTATTGACGTTATGTGAGCAACCATTGATTGAAAAATACCGCCGTAAGATCCTGCATGACGGTTTTGTCTGGGAGATCGATGAATTTGTCGGGAAGAATGCCGGTTTGGTCGTCGCCGAAATCGAACTGCCCGCCGAAGACACTGGATTCGCTTTGCCTGAATGGATTGGGCAAGAGGTCACCGGGGACGCGCGATATTTTAATTCCAGCTTATCCAAAAGCCCATTTTCGACATGGGCAATTAGTGCATAATTAATAGTTAATTGCTATTGGGTCTGTTGTTCCAATTTTCTTTGATAATAATTATCGTTTGTCTAGTATGGGCACATGGGCTGAATGCAAATCGCTGATCAGCCACCCCTGGCAGAGAGGATTTTATCATGGCAAAGACAGCAACATTCGCAGCAGTGCACTTCACCGTCGCCTTCTCCGTGGGCTATGCGCTGACCGGTAGCGTGGTAATTGGAGGAACCATGGCGTTGGTTGAGCCTGCGATTAACACCGTGGCCTTCTATTTTCACGAGATGGGATGGAAAAAATTTGAAGCTAACAGAGAGGATTTACAGGAAGCACTTGCCAATAGTGTTTAGTAAAAAATGCCAGTATTGAACTGCACCCCAAAAGTTGGACACCCTGTCCAACTAAGTAAGGTGCAGTTCATATTTGCTGGCATTTTTATGGGAGGTTTTCTCGAATTTATGACTGAACATCGGTTTTATTTGAGGTTTCGGTATCGGCGTCGTCTTTGGGGCGGCTCTTTTCAATCAATCGCCCGCAAAACAAACCCGCCTCAAATAACATCCACATCGGAATAGCGAGTAACAGCTGTGACATCACGTCCGGTGGAGTCAGCAGCATGCCGATAACGAAGCATCCCACAATAATGTAAGGACGTTTGGCGACCAGGCTTGCGGTGGTCGTCACGCCAGCCTGGATCAGTAAGATGGTGGCGATAGGAATTTCAAACGCGAAACCAAATGCGAAGAACATGTGCAGGACAAAGTCCAGGTACTTGGCAATGTCCGTCATGGTGGTTACGCCTTCCAGCCCGATCCCGGTCATAAAACGAAAGATCGTTGGGAATACGATGAAATAAGCAAATGCCATACCCGCAAAAAACAGTATTACGCTCGATACCAATAAGGGCACGGCCAGGCGTTTCTCATGTTTGTATAAGCCTGGCGCAATGAATGACCAGATCTGGTACAGCAGGAAAGGAACGGAAATCAGCAGCGCCACAAAAAACGTCAGCTTCATCGGCGTGAGGAATGGCGATGCCACATCGGTGGCAATCATGCTGGCACCCGCTGGCAGCACCGCCAGCAGAGGACGTGAGACTATCCCATAGATATCCGTAGCAAACGGAAACAGGCAGATAAAACTGCCCAGCAAGCAATAAATAATGTGTAGCAGCCGCGTACGCAATTCCAGCAGATGCTGGACCAGCGGCAGCTCTTTGTCGTTGGACTCAGTGCTCATGGGGTTTTGTCGGGGGCCTTGGTGCTGGTCTCAGTCAGTGCGACAGGTTCGGTAGTCTTGATAACTTCCGCCGTCACAACCGGCTTCTCGTCCATGTGGGCGTGGTCGGGTAATTCCTGATGTTCGTAAACACGCGGTTGGTCTTGCGGTGAGGCGGTAAGCGATGCCTGTTGCAGGGTTTTCTCCATCTCCAGGCGTGTCTCTTCGATCCGCTGCATAATTTCTTCGTTATGCAGTTGGCGACGTATATCGTCTGCACCGATTTGCCGTTCGATTTCGCTGCGCGTTTCGCGCAGGCTGCGTTTAAAACGTCCAATCCACAGGCCGACGGTGCGCACAGTTTCCGGCAAGCGCTCGGGTCCAATAACCACCAGCGCCACCACCAGGCAAACTAATAATTCGCTAAAACCAATATCAAACACGACTAAGACCTTAGGATTGTTTGTGGTCGGTTTTGTCTACGGTCTGTGCCGTGGTCGTATTTGCCGTTTTTTGGTCAATGATTTTTTGCGCTTCCTGCTTTTCCTGTTCGGCCTTTTCGGTTTCTTCATTACTCATCGAGTTTTTGAAGCCTTTGATGGCGTTGCCAAGATCGCTGCCCAACGAGCGCAGGCGTTTGCCACCGAACAATAACAATACAATCACCAGAATGATGATCAATTGGGTTGGGCTACCAAAGTTACCCGCATAGCCTATAGCGTTAGTTGCACTCATGTTTAATTCCTCACCCGTTTTGGGGGTTAGTGTTGCGCGCTGCTTTTTCAGTGTGTCCGGAGACATCAAAGCGACGCGCCAATTCGTTTAAAACCGCATCAGCGCTCTCGCCGACATGTGACAGCATAACGAGCGTATGAAACCAGAGATCTGCTGTTTCATAGATGAGCTCGCTATTGTCGCCGCTGGTATGTGCATCCTTTGCGGCGATAATCGTTTCGGTGCACTCCTCACCGACCTTTTCCAAAATCTTATTCAGCCCTTTTTTGTGCAAGCTGGCAACATAAGATGAGTCTGCATCCGCATTATTTTTGCGTGCTTCCAGAATTTCCGTCAATTGTGTGAGGATATCGTTACTCATGAAGTGCCTGTTTCCACTAATAAATGTCGCTGGGATCTTTTAATACCGGGTCGATACTCTGCCATTCGCCATCTTTTAGTACACGGTAAAAGCAGGATTCACGGCCGGTATGACATGCGATGCCGCCCAGTTGTTCCACTTGCAGGACAATCACGTCTTCATCGCAGTCGAGGCGGATTTCGTGGAGTTTCTGGATATGGCCGGAGGTTTCGCCCTTATGCCAGAGCTTGTTGCGTGAGCGCGACCAATATACTGCTTCGCCGCGCTCGGCTGAAAGTTGCAATGCGTCACGATTCATCCAGGCCATCATCAGGATGCGGCCGGATTGGGCATCCTGGGCGATGGCGGGAACCAAGCCATCGCTATTCCAATTAACCGTGTCTAACCAACTGCTCATAATTTACTCTGTAGAATTTCACGCCAGCTTTTGTACACGCAATGCTTTTATTAGGTTAGCGTGCAAATGTTGTAAATTGACGGTGCCGATGATGGCACTGGTAACCCCGGGCGGAGCGTAGGCGAAATTTAGCGCGCTCTGGATGGGGTCTTGTTCCCGGTCTTGCTCTTGGGGTTCAGCGGAGTTTCCGGTTTCCACTGAAACGGGAGGCGCATCATGGCAGATATGGCCGCTCGCGAGAACCTTTTTTAGCAAAACTGCCACACCTTGTTGCGCGCATTTATCGATCACTGCTTTTTCGTCGGGGTAATCCCGGTTGTACACCAGCATTACCGCATCGCAGACTTCGGCCGCCGCAAGTCCGCCCTCCGGCGTCTTGCTTGATATCCCCAATGCGCGAATCCAGCCTTCCTGTTTAAGCTGTTGCAAGGTATGCAGGGCGCCGGTGTTTTGCAGTATCTCCAGATCGTTGCCGTCCGAGTGAACCAGCACCAGGTCGAGATAATCAGTGCGCAGGCGCCGCAGGGAGCGCTCCACACTCATACGCGTGTGTTTGGCACTGAAGTCAAAGCGGGATACGCCCTCATCGGAGAATTTACCGGCTTCAAATTCTTCGCCGACCTTGGTGGAGATCACCCAGTGTTTGCGCTCTTTCCATAGCAGATCGCCCAGGCGCTCTTCGCTGTAACCGTAGGATGGGGCGGTATCGAGAAAGTTTACGCCCATATCGCGCGCGCAGCCGAGCAGGGCGCGGATTTGTTCATCGCTGGGCAGGCTAAAGGTTTCCGGGTATTTCAGGCTTTGGGTGCGACCGAATTTTACGGTGCCCAGACCAAAGGTGCTTACTTCCATATCGGTGCGGCCGAGGCGTTTGCGCGGCATCATTCAACATCATCCTCATCGGGTTCGTGAAAGCGTAACGCCAATGCCTCTTCAGCGCTGATGGCGGGCGGGAAAGCAATTTCCCACGGGGTTCTGGCAATTTCGGCGTAGGGCAAATAGTCGTGCAAATTGCCAGCGCCAACTGATGGTGTTATCCCGTCAGCTTGCAATAACTCGAATACCTGATTGGCGAGATTGGGCGCTAGCGTCAATTTGGTTGGCCAGCCCACCAAGAGGTTGGCGGCACCCTCGGCGCGGGTGATAAAGGCATTATCGGGACGCACAAAGTTAGCCTGTAAAGGCTCGGCGCGGTCGACGCGCAAAGTCGCCCACTCGGCACCCTCAAGGTTCATCCAGGGTATAAGCTCTTGCAATTCCTGCTGCGCCAGTTCGATCAACTCGTCAGCTGGCATCCGCGCACCTTTTTCGGCGAGGCTGCCACCCAGATACCACACATGACCGCCATCCGGCAGGCGATGGCTGGAGATAGTCAGGCGCGGTGTGGATTCGCGCCCGAGGCAGTGGCCATAAAAATCGAACGGGTGATGATGCTTCACTATCACTTGCTGGAGCGGACGCAGTTGCATCGCCGGGCTAGCCAGATCCAGCTCGCGCAGCAATTCGGCATTGCCTTTACCGGCGGTAAAGATAAAGCGTTGGGCGTGGATCTGGATATTCTGTCCGTCCGTATTGATCGAGATACTTACCCTGCCATCGACACTTTTGTGCATCTGCGTATTTGACCAATCGATCAGGAAGCAGTGGCCTTCGATATTGTGGGCGAGATTGGCAACCAGGCTCGGGGCATCGATTACCAGATCCTCCAAACGATACAAGCTCCCCGCAAACAGTGGGTGGCGCAGCAGCGGCGGGCGACGGTCGAAATGTACGGGTTCGACGCGGCCGCGGGTGACCTTGCTGGCCAGAAAGCCGGTGATCTTGCTGCCCAGGTCATCACTCGACCACATAAAGAAGTGGTCGCTGAGGATGCGGGTGTGGCGCAAATTGACATCGCCTTCGCCGCACAGGCAGGCACGCCAGTGTTTGGGCATCTCGGCGATGGCTTCGGAGGCACCGGTGAGTGCGCCGGCGAGGGTATATTTCATGCCGCCGTGGATCATGCCTTGGGAGGCGAGGGTTTGGTCGCTACCCAGTGCCCTGGATTCAAATAACGCCACGGCAAAGCCGGCACTTTTGGCACGATTGGCCAGCCAGAGTCCGGCCACACCGCCGCCAATAATGGCCAGATCGAGCTGGATACTAAGCGGTGCTTGGCTCATGGATACTGTAATTCCTTAAATGGTACCTTGGTTGTATCTTGGGTGTTCCTTCCTGGGAAGGCGGATGCGTTGATTCAAAGGGCGCGCAGTATAAGCCTTCTGCGCGCGAATTACCCTTGCGGAAACTGCGGGTTCTACTGCTAATATGGGTAAAAATTTTACGGGTATCCAGATAGCGATGTCATTCAAGTTATTGTTAACCGATGTAATTTCCCCTTTGGGCAAAGCGCTGGAGCACGAGCTGGAGCGGGAGCCATTCAAATTGCTCACGCCCGGCGCCAACGAACTCGATTGGTCTGACTCGCAGAGCCTCACTGCTTATCTGCAAAAGCATCAGCCGGAGCTGGTACTCAATTGTCGCGGCTGGGAAGAGGCATTTCATCGCGGAGGCCAGGAGTTGTTGGTTGCCACGGCCCGACAGCTTGCCCAAGCGTGCGGAACAGCAAAAATTCCGCTAATCCAATTTTCCAGCTACAGCGTCTTTGGTGGCGATACTAAGGGCACGCACAGTGAAAAAGATACAGTATCTCCACTTAACGATACCGGGCGTGCATTTGTCGAGGCAGAGCAAATAGTTGCCGGGCAGGTGCCCAAGCACATTATTTTACGGCTGAGCTGGGTGATTGGTGCTTATGGCGATAACTTGCTTACACGCTTGCTGAGCGCATTTCTGGCAGGTGCTTCGGTGACGGTCAATCGCCGGTTGCGCGGTGCACCGACAGCCTTATCGGATGCGGCGCGAGTGGCGGTGGCAATGAGTAAACAAATCCACTGCGGCGCTGACAACTGGGGCGTAATGCATTACTGCAGCAGCGACTCCTGCACTGAAGACGAATTCGCTGAACAATTGTTGCAATTGCTTATCCAGCAACAACTGCTCACCGCTGAGCCGAGTCTTAGTCTGGTTGATACTGAAGAGCTTAATGAACCGCTCAGCGCTATCCTTGGCTGCCGTCGCGCGCGGGATTATTTCGGCATTCAGGCGCGCTCCTGGCGCCCGAGTTTATTGCCGCTGGTAAAGCAGTGGTTGCACAATCGCGAGCAAAGCAAAGAGCGCTACTGAGCTTTGCCCGCGCAGGGAAATCACGCTGCTTCCTGAATGGCTTTTGGTCGTCTTCTCAAGTGCTCGCCAAGGCGCGAGCCTTCTACTTCCACTAAGCGATAAGAAATCTGCGCCACTACCAGGCAGCACACTATCGTAACCGCGCAATAGGTAAGTGCTGCGAGTCCGGTATTGCCCATGAATGATGTCACTGCGTTTAACAGGATCACCAGCAGGATCGAATGGGTGAGATAAAGGCTGTAAGACACGTCGCCCAAAAATTTAAATGTGCCGCCATTGAGTAGTGAGAAGCGCTGCGGCAGATAAAAAATAATCGCAACTACGGGCGCAATCGACGCCGTCTCCCAATAAACAATCCACACATCGCCGTAACCTTCACCGGTCACTGGGCGCACTAGATAAAAACTCGCCGAGAGCGCGAGGATAATCAGCCAGAAAGCGGCGCCCGGAAGTTTTTCTGTCAGCGTTGCCAGCCACTTGCCCCACAGCAATACCGTTAAACCGACGAAGAAACTGATCATGTAAAAATGCCAGTAATGTTTGAAATCAACCGGGATTAATGACAGCGCAATGCAGGCGACGAAGGTGAGTAAAACATTGCGCAAGCGCGTACCTGATAACAGCATCAGCGGAATTAAAATCGAACCGATCAGCTCGACAAAAATCGACCAGCTTGGAGGATTGGCTTTGAGCGAGTAACCCACATAGCCGACGATAAATTTCATGGGGGTGAAATCGCCGTACTCACGTGGATTTAACGGATAACGCATTTGGGGATCGATAAATAATAAATAAATTCCGCCGATGGTGACCGTCACAATCATCAACGGCATGATGCGGAAAACGCGGCGATGGAAATAGAGTGCAATCGAGGACGATGTCAGCCCGCTTTTTGCCAGAGATGCACCAACCACCAAACCACTCAATACAAAAAAGAATGTTACTGCGGCGCTGCCATTAAAAATGGGAGGGAATGTAAATCCAAATGCTTCGACAACCCTGCCTTGCAAATGGAATAGCAGTACGATCACTGCTGCTACGCCGCGCAATGCATGCAGCGGCATATTGAAACCTTGCTGTTTAGCGGCTTCGATAAATAAGTTCATACAATAATCCCTATGAGGAAAGGGCAAATACAGGTGCCAGGGCGCACAGAAGTGCAATGAAGGTCCGTGCGGGATGTGGATGGGAAAATAAAAAATTAATTCAGGTAATTGCAGATTTTTAACTCGCAATCGGCAGGAAGGGATGCAGGCAATGTGCCATGAAAACTGATGTGCCAGTTGATTAAAATTTTTGTGAACAGTTTGACAAAGTGACGTGCAAAAATCTTATCAAGTTATTTGGTGCGACAAAAACTGATGGGCAAAAGTTTGATTTTTGAGCAGGCTGCATCAATGCGATGCATAAAAAAACGCGAGCTTTTGAGGTTCGCGTTTTCGATGTGTAGACTTTACGTTTTTTTGTGTAATAAACGTTGGAATTTTTAACACTTATACGCGCTGGAATACCACTGTGGCGTTAGTGCCGCCAAAGCCGAAGCTGTTAGACATTACGCGATCCAGTTTCACACCATCCTGACGCTCAAGCACAATCGGCATGCCTGCCGCTTCCGGATCGAGGGTTTCAATATTGGCGGAGGCGCAGATAAAATCATTTTCCATCATCAGCAAACTGTAAATCGCTTCCTGTACACCGGTAGCGCCGAGGCTGTGGCCGGTGAGGGATTTAGTAGAGCTGATGGCGGGGATCTTAGCGCCAAAGGTTTCTTTAATCGCTCTCAATTCCGCAAGGTCACCTACTGGAGTAGAAGTGCCGTGGGAGTTGATGTAATCAATGCTACCGTCAACGGTAGACAGCGCCTGCTTCATGCAGCGCACCGCGCCTTCGCCGGACGGGGCAACCATATCGTAGCCATCGGAGGTCGCACCGTAGCCGACGATCTCGGCATAAATTTTTGCGCCGCGCGCTTTGGCGTGTTCGTATTCTTCGATTACCAGACAGCCGCCACCACCGGCAATAACAAAACCATCGCGGTTCGCATCGTAGGCGCGTGAGGCTTGGTCGGGAGTATCGTTGTATTTGGTCGACAGTGCACCCATCGCATCAAACAAGGCGGTCAGGGTCCAGTGCTCTTCTTCACCGCCACCGGCAAAAACCACATCTTGTTTGCCGAGCTGGATTTGCTCCATCGCAACGCCAATGCAGTGGGCGCTGGTCGCACAGGCTGAAGAAATCGAGTAGTTAACGCCTTTGATTTTAAACGGGGTCGCCAAACACGCCGAGGTGGTGCTGCCCATGGTTTGGGTTACCCGGTAAGGACCGACACGCTTCAAACCTTTTTCGCGCAGGATATCGGCGGCTTCAACTAAATTCATGGAAGACGCACCGCCGGAGCCCATAATGATACCGGTGCGTTCGTTGGAAACCTGCTCTTCGCTCAAGCCGGAATCGACAATAGCTTGTTGCATGGAGAGATAAGCGTAAGCTGCTGCATCGCCCATAAAACGCAGGACTTTGCGGTCGATCAGTTCGGACAAGTTGATATCCACCGAGCCTGCAACGTGGCTGCGAAAGCCTTTTTCTTTGTAGGCTTCCTGGAATTTGATACCGGAACGGCCAGCGCGCAATGCATCCAACACGGCATCTTTATCATTGCCCAGGCAGGACACAATTCCCATACCGGTAACAACAACGCGTTTCATAGGCTACCTCTTTCGTATTTAGCAACAGCGCCCGAACCACAAGGTTGCATAGTCGGCGTGCTTGAATCTGACGTGGTTAAAAAGGCGAGCATTATGCCACAAGCAGTCAGGTGCTCGCCCGTTATCATTATTGTGGACAGTTAGAAGCTGTCGGTGTTCTGGAACAGGCCAACGCGCAGGTCGTGAGCGAAATAAATGTCTTTGCCGTCGCAGGATACACGGCCATCGGCGATACCCATGATCAGCTTGCGCTCAATCACACGCTTCAGGTTGATGTGGTAGGTGATTTTCTTGGCGGTAGGCAGGATCTGGCCAGTAAATTTCACTTCGCCACAACCCAATGCACGACCGCGACCGGGGTTGCCTTTCCAGCCGAGGAAGAAACCAACCAGCTGCCACATAGCATCCAGGCCCAAGCAGCCAGGCATTACCGGGTCGCCGGGGAAGTGGCATTCAAAGAACCACAAGTCAGGGTTGATATCCAGTTCTGCAATAATCTCACCTTTACCAAATTCTCCACCTGTCTGGGCGATATGTACGACGCGGTCGAGCATCAACATATTGGGTTTGGGCAATTGCGCATTGCCTGGGCCGAACAGGAGGCCATCACCGCATTTGAGCAGGTCTTCACGGCTGTAGGAGCTTTTGGGTTCAAAGGTGGTCATGGATTTTACTCTGCTAGTGATCATCGAGCGCAGGCTTTGCCAGCGCAAAAGTGCGCCATTCTAACCGCTGTGGCCCAGTTGTCCAGTTGGATACCGCCGGTAGCGCCAGCCACCGGTGTCGATTGATGTGGATGCGCCGGTTAAGGCGCGAGTGTTAAAAGCTGCGTGCCAGGGAGAATTCAGCCAATTGTTTCATCGCCTGGGTGTAATGGTTATCCGGCAATTGTTGCAATTGGTCGAGGGCTTGTTGAACGTGTTGCCTGGCCGCATCGAGGGTGTAGGTCATACCGCCGGTCGCCTGGACTATCTCTAAAATCGCAGGCAATTGGCTGGCATCGCCGTTGCGGATTGCGGTGGCGATCAATTCCGCTTGCGCCGGAGTACCGGTGCGCATGGCGTAAATCAGTGGCAGGGTAGGTTTGCCTTCGGCCAGGTCATCACCGACATTTTTGCCGAGGGTTGCAGCATCGCCGGTGTAATCCAGTGCGTCATCAACTAACTGGAACGCGACGCCGACATGACGACCGTAGCGGCGCAATGCTTCGCGCTGGGCCGGTGTAGCACCGCATTGCACAGCGGCGACTTCACAGGCGGCCGCAAACAGGATCGCGGTTTTTTTATCGATTACGCGGAAGTAATTCTCTTCATTTACATTCGGGTCTTTGGCATTGACCAATTGCTGTACTTCGCCTTCGGCGATGATATTGGTGGTATCGCTCAGGATCGCCATCACGTCCATGCTGCCAATGCCCACCATCATCTGGAACGCGCGCGAGTAGAGGAAATCACCGACCAGTACGCTGGGGGCATTGCCCCATTGGGCGTTGGCTGTCGGGCGGCCGCGGCGCAAGTTGGACATATCCACTACGTCGTCGTGCAGCAGGGTCGCGGTATGGATAAATTCGATAATCGCCGCCAGCGATAAATGCTCTTTGCCTTGATAGCCGAGCGCGTTGGCCGTCAACAATACCAGCAGGGGACGCAAGCGTTTGCCGCCGGCCTCGACCAGATAGTGGCCAATATTTTCAACCAGACCGACATCGGAGTGGAGTTTGTCGATAATCAGTTGGTTTACTGCAGTGAAATCGTCTTTCACGGCTTCATGGAATGGCAGCATGGAGTCTTCTTATTTATTAACGATGGAATATTTATCGGATTCGGGTAACTTTTCAGGCGGCAATGCTAGCAGTGGAGGCTTGAGAGTCAAGGAAAAGCTGGGTTTGCCAAGGCATCGAACCACTTCACCGCAAGCGGCTGACGGCTCTTGCCCGCCAGTGCGCAGTAATCTTGTCCGCTCAATGCCCACTGGTGAAAATGCCATTCACCGGTGCCTTGGTCGAGTTCGGTTGCTATCTGCGCGCGAATATTATTGCCGTCGAGTTCAAACAGGATTTTCTCCAACCCGGCAGAAATTCCGGTGCCTATGGCCTTCAGTGCCGCCTCTTTTAAGGTCCAGAGGCGATAGAAATAATCGGTTTGATGGACAGCCTCCAGCGTCTGCAAATGGGCAAATTCTTGCGGGTGGTAATAGCTTTCGGCGATACCCGGTAAATCCCGTGTTGCGCGTATCGCCTCCACATCAACTCCCACCAGCTCGATACGGCCCACCGCCAACAGTGCCCAATGGCCACTGTGGCTGAGGCTGAATTGGATATCGCTCTCCGGCAAATAGGGTTTGCCTTTATCAGTGCGCAAAAAACTCACCGCGGCAGGCGGCAAACCTGTGTAGCGCGCCAGCACTGCGCGCAGCAACCAACGGCTGGCGACGTATTCGTCCTTACCGCGGATAAATTTCTGCGCGCGGTCGTGCTCATCGCTGTTCATCATCTGCCCTGCGGCGGTGATATGGTCGGCGGTGAATTGGCGGATGTCCAGCAACCACAAATGCACATCATGTTTCCCCGGCACGCCGTCTTCGCTGAAGGATGCGGCGGAGGAAAAAAACGGTGCTGGCAGTGGGGGTGTGAGTGTCGGCATATATATTACGTCTATGAAGGTGTGCGCATCATACGCTGGTTGTCTTTATCTGCGTGCAGCCGGCGGTTGGGAAATCCGGCCGGGCGTTTTTATTTTGCGTGCTTTCCCTAAATCAGCGACAATCCGCGCCCTCAAAAAAACTATTTCTACTAAAACAAACGCCATTTTGGAGTTGCTATGCACATCACTGCCGACAAAGTTGTCAGCTTCAACTACCGCCTGAGCGAAACCGGCGGTGAGTTGCTGGAGTCATCCTACGATTCAGAACCCACCCTTTATCTGCATGGTCACAAAGGTTTGCTCGCTGCGCTGGAAGAGGCGCTGGAAGGCAAACAAGTGGGCGATAAGGTCACCGTGAATGTTACTCCCGAGCAAGGTTACGGCCCGCGTCAGGAAGGTGCTACCCAGCGTATCCCGATCAAGCATTTACACGGTCATGAGAAGCTGAAAGGCAAACTTAAGCCCGGTATGAAAGTCGCGGTAAATACCCAGCACGGCCCATGGGATGCATTGGTATTGAAAGTCGGTAAATTTAACGTGGATATCGACAGCAACCATCCATTGGCCGGTAAAAACCTGGACTTCGAATTGGAAGTAGTTGACGTCCGCGATGCGACCGACGAAGAGCTGGCGCACGGCCATGCCCACGGTGTTGGTGGCCATCACCACGACTAAGCCTCAGGTTGTTTTGCCCCGTAAAGCCCGCACTGGTTGCGGGCTTTTTATTGGGCGCTCGCCAACCACCGGGCGGGGCGTGTAGGGAATTGTAAATCGTCAGTCAACGTTGTCATTTTTCGATTGCGGCTTTAGGCGTCGCTCGGTTATTGTGGTTTTCGGACAGAATCCAACCACAATAACTGGCCTTGATAAGAGCAAAAACTACAGCATAACAATATCCACACGGGCAAATACAATGAGCAATCCAGCAACCAATCCTGCTATCAATCCAGCAGTCAACGCTAATCGCGTTTTATCGATTGATGTCTTCCGCGGCATCATTATTTTCACCATGGTTTTTGTTAACGAACTCGCCGGTGTCGCCGATGTGCCGCAGTGGATGAAGCACTTGCCGGCCAATGTCGATGGCATGACGTTTGTCGATCTGGTCTTCCCTGCATTTTTATTTATCGTCGGTATGTCGATTCCGTTTGCGATCCAGGCGCGCGCCAACAAAGGCGATTCAGCGCTGGAGATTTTCAGGCACATCGCACTGCGCAGTTTTGGTTTGATGGTGATCGGCGTATTTATGGTAAACGCCGATTCGGGTTATGACGCCGCGGCGATGAGTATCTCTATGCCGTTATGGACACTGCTGATGTTTATCTATGTATTGTTGATCTGGTCGAATTATCCCAAAACACTTTCACCGGCGATTTCGCTGGGCGCAAAACTGATGGGCGTTGCCGGTTTGGTGATGCTCTGGTGGATGTATAAAGGCCCGGACAATACCGGTATGACTACCCAGTGGTGGGGCATTCTCGGGTTGATCGGTTGGGCGTATTTAATTGCGGGTACTTTGTTTTTAATCACTCGTCAATTTGCTGCACCTGCTACACAATTTTTCACTCTGGCATTTGCATCGCTATTGTTGATTGCCATATTTTTTGCGTTGGATACTGTTAAGGCAGATTTGGCTAATGTGCCGGTGTTGGGGGCAATTGTTGAGTTCAATGGCAACCATACCCACGCTGCGATTGTGTTGTCGGGTGTGATTCTTTCGCAATTATTTTATCTGCCTGATTTTGCAGCGAGTAAATTCAAAAATTATCTGGTATTTACTGGCGTGATCGCATTACTCGCATTTGTCAGCTGGCAGGTTTCGCCGATTTCCAAAATTTGGGGAACGCCGAGCTGGGCATTGTTCAGTGTGTTCTTTTGTTGTTTGATTTTTGGCGCGGTGTATTGGTTGGTGGATGTAAAACAGCAGCGTGCCTGGACGGCATTTTTTGAACCTTCGGCGACTAATCCGCTGCTGGTTTATATCCTGCCGTACATAGTGTTGTCACTGTGTGGAATTTTCGGTTTCTATCTGCGTCCGGAAATGTTTAATGCGGGTTTGCCGGGCATTATGTGGAGTTTGTTTTTTGCCTGCGTGATTATGGGTATTGGTGCTTTACTGACTCGTGTCGGTTTGCGCGTTAAGTTGTAATTTGGCTAGGTGCTACGAAGAATTTGGTGCTTCGTAGTACGTTTGCTGTTAGCGTATTTTTTCGAAAACGCATAAATCCGTCCATGGAGCTCACATTCGCCATCCATGGCTCACGTGTTTCGAAAAAATACGCTAACAGCAAACTCGTGCTGCAGTAGACTGCTGGTTCGGTTTTAAATTAATCCCACTTAGGTGCAAATCCCGGATTTGCAATTCTCTCTCGGCTATCAAGTCCTGCAATTGCGCTCATCTCTGCATGACTCAATGTAATTTTTCCCGCCGCTAAATTGCTCTGCAAATTTTCGCGTTTGGTGGATGACGGAATCACCGCAAAACCTTGCTGTAATGACCACGCCAGCGCAATTTGTGCGGCTGTTGCATTATGGGCTGCGGCAATTTTCTGGATCACCGGTTCCTGAATTACTTTGCCATAAGCGAGTGGCATGTAAGCGGTGATGTGGATTCCCTGTTGCTGCGCAAAATCCACCAATTTTCGGTTTTGTAAAAACGGATGTACTTCCACTTGGTTGGTGGCGATTTGGTCTGCGCCTACACTTACGATTGCTTGTTGTAAATGGTTGATAGTGAAGTTGGATACACCGATTAACTCAGTCAGCCCCTGCTTTTTGGCTTCCAGTAATTGCTCCAGATAAACCGCAACCGGAATTTCATCGTTGGGTGATGGCCAGTGAATCAGGGTGAGATTTACGCGCTCCAACTGCAATTTATGCAGGCTTTCTTTCAGGCTGGGAATTAATTTTCCTTGCGCAAAACTATCGATCCAGATTTTGGTGGTGACAAATAATTCGCTCGGTGAAGCCTTGCTTGCCGCAATTGCGCGGCCAACATCGGCTTCGTTTTTGTAAATCTGTGCGGTATCGATATGACGATAGCCCAGCTCTATACCATTGCTTACGGCATCGAATGCTTGCTGGTCTTGCAAGCGAAACGTACCTAAACCCAGTGCGGGAATTTTTGCAGTTGAAGTGCTCATAAATAATCTCCGGTAAAAAATTAATTCAAATTAACGTGTGCTGATAATCGCATCGTTTGGAAAGTTGGTTGAACTGGGATTGGCGCGATCAAGTCGGCCGCTCCAGTGAGTCAGAAAAATCGCACCTGCAACAATTAAGGCTCCGATCCAGGGTGTATGCTCCAATCCCCATTGATTGACAATCAAGCCTCCGCCCCAGGCGCCAAGGGCAATCCCTACATTAAACGCCGCGATATTCAAACCCGATGCCACATCGATCGCATGTGGTGTGTGGTGTGCTGCCTGTTGCACCACGTAAACCTGCAGGCCGGGAACATTGCCGAATGCAAATGCGCCCCACACCAATACAGTTGCAATCGCCAGCCAGGGGGTGGATGCGGTAAAGGTAAATACCAACAGTACCAACGCAAGGCCGCCAAAAATAATTTGCAATGCAGCAATCGGGCCTTTTTTATCGGCGAGTTTTCCACCCCAAATATTGCCTACCGCAACCGAAACACCATACACCAGTAATACCAGCGCGACGCTGCCGGAACTTAAATCGGTGATCTGTTCCAGAATCGGCGCGAGAAAAGTAAACGTAACAAATGTGCCGCCGTATCCTACTGCTGTCATCGCATACACCAATAACAAGCGCGGTTGTTTTAACACCTGCAACTGTTGCAAAACCGACGCGGGTTTGTTGTGTGGTAAATTTCCAGGAATAAAAAACAAGCTGGCGAGAAATGCGATCACACCTAGCGCAGAGACCGCTAAAAATGTCGCACGCCAACCAAAATGCTGGCCGATAAATGTGCCCAAAGGTACGCCGGTAACTAACGCAACCGTGAGGCCGGAAAACATAATCGCAATTGCGCTCGCGGCGTTATCTTTTGCAACCAGGCTGGTCGCAATCGTTGCACCAATAGAAAAGAAAACGCCGTGTGCAAGTCCGGTCAGGATACGTGCCATTACCAGCGATTCATAACCCGGTGCCTGCCAGGCGACAAGGTTTCCAACAGTGAACAACAGCATCAAGCCAAGCAGTAATAATTTGCGCGGCAACTTACCGGTGAGGGCAGTTAGCAGTGGTGCGCCGACCGCAACACCCACAGCGTAAAGGCTGACGAGCAAACCGGCGGATGGCAGGCTTACCTTTAAATCATTGGCAATAGTGGGAATCAGCCCGACTATCACAAACTCGGTGGTGCCTATGGCAAAAGCGCTGACCGTCAGTGCCAGCAGGGCAATGGGTAATCGCATGGCGTAATCCTCTCAATGGTGATTAGGCCATTGTCCCAAGCTTACCTTTGCAGAAAAACAGGTGTATTTGCATAATATTATTGAATAAAATTCAACAATGAAAACAACGCTCGATGAAATGCAGGTTTTTGTGGCGGTGGTTGATAGCAGTTCTATCACCGCTGCTGCCGATAGTTTGGGGCAGACCGTATCGGCAATCAGCCGCGCACTGGCGCGCCTCGAAGAAAAGTTGGGAGTGACCTTGCTGCGGCGTACTACGCGGCGTCTGGAGTTAACCGAAGAGGGACAAGTGTTCCTGACGCAAGCCTGCAAAATCATCAACGCGGTAGAAGATGCCGAAGAGCAGATGCAGGTACGTCGCAACCAACCGGCGGGTCTGTTGCGCGTCAATGCCGCATCACCGTTTATGCTGCATGTGTTGGTGCCGATGGTGCGCGGCTTTCGCGCGCAGTATCCCGACATCGAATTGGAATTAAATACCAACGACCAGATTATCGATTTGCTGGAGCATCGCACCGACATTGCAATCCGCATCGGCGCCCTGGGCGATTCGAGTTTGCATGCGCGCCCGCTGATGACCAATCGCCTGCGCGTTCTCGCCAGCCCGGATTATTTGCGCGAGTGCGACGAGCCGCAATCGGTTGCAGAATTATCGGCGCATCGCCTGTTGGGTTTCACTCGTCCGGAGTCACTTAATGCCTGGCCGCTGCGCAATGTGCAGGGCGATAGATTGACTATCGCACCCTGCGTGCGCGCATCGAGCGGTGAAACGTTACGACAGTTGGCGCTGGCAGGTGAGGGGATTGTTTGCCTTGCCGATTTTATGACGCAAGCGGATCGGCAGAATGGAAAACTGGTGCAGATTTTGGTGCAGGATACGGTCGAAGTATTACAGCCGGTGAACGCTGTTTATTACCGCAATACTGCACTTTCATCGCGGATTTCCTGTTTTCTTGATTACGTCAGTGCGCACATCGGCAATTGTGAATAAATAAAAATACAGCAAAGATAAATAAAAACGCGGTTAACTAAATACTAAACAACTATGCGTTTTCGTTGCACGGCCAGGTTGGTTTTGCGGTATACCAAAATTCCGGTTTCAAACCGAGAATGCGATAAATCCCTTCCGGTAAATCTTGTTTAATGTTGCTGATATTGCGTGTCACGCGCGCATGGATGATCGCACCCTGAACATATTGTTGCATTAAACGCGCAAGTTGCTCCGGATCTTTTGCTTCGAATAGATAATTATCATTGAGCAGGCTGCGCACCAGCGCCTGATTGTATTTTGCGCCGCGTTCAGTCATCAGCTGCAAGGTGTCGGTAATGCGATTTTCGCCACAGCCGGATTGCATCCCGGCGGTAAAAAATGCGCAGCCGGGTACGTTGTCTTTGTCCTCGCCCACTTTGTTGATGTAAATAAATTGCAGCCAATTTTCCAATTGTTCGAGCGGACTATTAATCGGTGAAAAAATACAATCCAGTTCCTGGCGAATCTCTTCCCAGTAATGGCTGGTGGCTTCGCAGAACAGTTGCGCCTTTGATTCGAAGTGGTGATAGAAGCTCCCTTTAGTGACGCCCGCTTGTTTGCAGATTTCATTAACACCCACGGAATTGTAATTGCTGTTCCAGATCAGGTTCAGCGCGGTTTCCAATAGTACTGTGCGGGTGTCGGTGGCGTTCATTACTCGGGTTCTCGTACAAAGGTTGGGGTTATTATGATACCGGCCGGTATGTTTTTCAATCTGCCATTTGCCGACCTGTACCGGGTATAGGCATAAGACTCCTCTCGTTACAAAAAAATCCCTGATACCAAACCCGTTGATTTTATTGATATTTATAGAGCGCATTACGCACTTGGCTTTACGCTTGTGAAAGCGGTAGAGAAAATGTTGTTGACCTACATACCGACCGGTATGTATGATTTCTGCAAATGCCGATTTAGACCCCTCCAAGGAGTTTCAAATAGTCATTTATTTGCTAACGAATTTCAGGAGACCTCCCATGAATAGCGTGAATACTCCAGCTTTTTCCCGCCGTGCTTACCACTACACTGCCGTCGCCATACTTGCAGGTATAGTAGGTTTTTATTACGTAACCAGTGTTGATGCCGCAACGCCAACTGCCGTACCGCCTGCCCCGGCGGTAGATGTGGTGGTATTGGAGCCTCAGGCGATACGTACCTGGGCCAGTTTTTCCGGCCGTTTGGCGCCGGTTGAAAGCGCCGCAATCAGGCCGCTGGTGAGCGGCACCATCCAGCAAGTGTTGTTTACTGAAGGCCAGCAAGTGAAAAAAGGCCAGCCACTGTTCGTAATTGATCCTCGCCCACACCAGGCATCGGTGCAGCGTGCCCAAGCGCAGTTGGCAACGGCACAGTCCCGCGCCAAGCTCGCGCAGGATGAATGGACCCGCGCGCAACAACTGATCGAAGCAAAGCTGGTTTCGCAAAGTATTTATGACTCTGCCCTGAGCGCTCATCAGGTAGCACAAGCGGATGTAAAACAAGCGGAAGCAGCATTGAGCCAGGCAAAGCTTGATCTTGAGTATGCACACATCAGTGCGCCGATTAGTGGTCGTGTTGGCCGTGCAGAGCTGACCACTGGCAACGTGGTGGAAGCGGGCGCGAATGCACCGCTGCTTACCCAAATCCTCGCTAACGACAAACTCTACGCTGAATTTAATGTAGATGAAGCCACTTACATCGAATTTGTGCGCAACACCAAAAACACTCAGGAGATGCCGGTTGAATTAGCGCTCGCCAGCGATAGCAGCGTCACTTACAGTGGCCACATTTCAGCATTTGATAACCGCTTGGACACCAACAGCGGCACTATCCGTGCCCGCGCCATTTTTGATAACAAAGACGGTGCGCTCACGGCGGGAATGTTTGCCAATGTGCGTTTGGGTTCGGCGGAAAAAATTCAGGCGCTGTTAGTTCCCGAGCGTGCAATCGGTACCAACCAAAGCAAAAAGTTTGTGTTAATAGTTGATGAAAAAAATACTGCGACCTATCACGAAATTACTCTGGGTGATCATTACCAGGGGCAGCGGGTGATAGTAGCGGGTGTCAATGCCGGCGATAAAGTTATCGTCAATGGTTTGTCTCATGTGCGACCGAACAGCGTCGTTAATCCCAGTGTGACTCAGGTAGACGCCGCAGCAACTGTTGCTTCCAATCCTTAATCGCATCACCGTTTAATCCCATAGTTTTTGTGTGACGAGCTGCACTGGTGCCAGGCGCCAGCGCTCTCCAAACACGCCTTTAACAAGGCCCATTTGCAGGCAGGTTCATCATGAACATATCCAAATTTTTTGTGGATCGTCCCATTTTTGCCGGCGTAATTTCGCTGCTGATTTTTATCGCCGGTTTGCTCGCTATGTTTCAATTGCCCATCTCGGAATACCCGGATGTGTCGCCACCCTCGGTGGTTGTTAATGCATCCTATCCCGGTGCTAACCCGAAAGTGATTGCAGAAACTGTTGCTACTCCGTTGGAGGAGCAATTGGCGGGCACCGAAAATATGTTGTACATGTTTTCACAAGCGACCACGGATGGTCGTTTGACATTAACCGTCACTTTTAAAATCGGTACCGATGTTGACCTCGCACAGCAGATGGTACAAAACCGTGTATCGCAAGCGTTGCCACGCTTGCCTGATGTAACCCGTCAGCGCGGTGTTACCGTAGTAAAAAGCTCGCCCGACTTAACCATGGTGGTGCATTTAATTTCGCCGGATAAAAGTTACGACGAACTTTATCTGCGTAACTATGCCTTGATGAATATTAAAGACGAGCTCGCCAAAGTTGCCGGTGTAGGCCAGGTGCGTTTGTTTGGTTCAGGCGATTACGCCATGCGTATCTGGTTAAATCCGGAAAAAATTGCCGAGAAAAACCTCACCGCTAATGATGTCGCCAATGCAATCCGCGAACAAAACGTGCAGGTTGCTGCCGGCATGATCGGCGGTGCGCCAGTAACCGATTTGGTTGATGTGCAATTACCCATTAATGCCAAAGGCCGTTTGGACAATCCGGAAGAGTTTGGTGAAATTATTATTCGCGCCGGCAGCGCCGGTGAAATTACCCGTTTAAAAGATGTTGCGCGCGTGGAGATGGGACCATCGGAATTCAGTTTGAATGCAATGCTGGATAGCCGTCCGGCAGTAGCTATTCCAATTTTCCAATCACCCGGTGCTAACGCAATCCAGATTTCCGATGCAGTGCGCTCCACTATGGCGGAATTGGAAAAACGTTTCCCCCAAGGCGTTGGATATGAAGTGGTTTACGACCCGACTATTTTTGTAAAAAGTTCGATTAAAGCGGTAATCAAAACCCTGCTGGAAGCGCTGGCATTGGTTGTGGTTGTGGTGATCCTGTTTTTACAAACCTGGCGTGCATCGATTATCCCGTTGCTCGCAGTACCTGTATCAATTGTTGGTACCTTCTCATTAATGTGGGTATTCGGTTTCTCGATTAATACCTTGTCATTATTTGGTTTGGTATTGGCAATCGGCATCGTAGTGGACGATGCCATCGTGGTAGTGGAAAACGTTGAACGGAATATTGAAGAAGGCCTGACGCCGCTAGCAGCAACTTACAAAGCGATGCAAGAAGTCAGCGGGCCGATTATTGCAATTTCATTAACCCTGATTGCCGTGTTTGTGCCTATCGCATTTGTGAGTGGCTTGACCGGCCAGTTCTATCAACAGTTTGCATTGACCATTGCGATTTCCACAGTGATTTCTGCAATCAACTCGCTGACATTAAGTCCGGCATTGGCAGCACTGTTATTGAAAAGCCACGATGCCCCGAAAGACCGTTTAACGCGCATTATGGATAAAGTGTTCGGTCGCTTTTTCGGCTGGTTTAACCGCAGTTTTAATCGTGCCTCCGGTAACTATTCTACCAGGGTGGGTAAATTGCTCGGTCGTAAAACGCTGGCAATTGGCGTGTATGCTTTGCTGCTTGGTATCACCGCAGTGGGTTTCAATATCATTCCAAAAGGTTTTGTACCCGCGCAGGATAAGCAGTACTTGATTGCGTTTGCACAATTGCCCGATGGTGCAACATTGTCGCGCACCGAACAAGTGATCCGTGAAATGGGTGAAATTGGTTTGGCAGAAGCCGGTGTAGAAAATGCTGTGCAATTTCCTGGTTTGAGTATTAACGGTTTCACCAACAGTTCCAGCGCAGGTATAGTTTTTTTAACTTTGAAACCATTCGATGAGCGCAAAGGTAAAGCGCTTTCTGCTGCGGCGATTTCACAAAAGTTGCAAATGAAATTTGCCGGCGTTGAAGAAGCGTTTATTGCAGTATTCCCACCACCGCCTGTGCGCGGCTTGGGAACCACCGGTGGATTTAAATTGCAGATCGAAGATCGCGCTGGTTTGGGTTACGAGAAATTGGCTGAAGTCGTTGCACAAGTACAACAGAAAGCCATGCAGCGCACTGAATTGGCCAGTGTATTTTCCAACTACAAAATCAATGTGCCGCAATTGTATGCCGATGTGGATCGCACTAAAGCCAAACAACTTGGCCTGAATGTGAAAGAAATTTTTGACACTATGCAAATCTATTTAGGCTCGCTCTACGTCAATGATTTCAATCAGTTTGGCCGTACTTATCAAGTTATTGCGCAGGCTGATGCGGAATACCGCAACACGCCAGCAGATGCGCTGAATTTAAAAGTGCGTAACTTGCAAGGCGATATGGTGCCCTTGGGTTCGGTATTGACCATGAAGGAAAGTTACGGCCCGGAAAGCGCAGCGCACTACAACGGTTATTTGGCGGCGGATATCAATGGTAATGCTGCACCCGGATATTCAAGTGGCCAAGCGCAGGATGCAATTGATGAAATCCTGAACGAAGTATTGCCCGCTGGCATTGTGTACGAGTGGACCGATTTGACTTATCAGGAAGTGCTTGCCGGTAATACTGCTGTGTATATTTTGCCGCTGTGTTTATTGCTGGTGTTTTTAGTGCTCGCAGCGCAATACGAAAGTTTGGCTTTACCCTTGGTGGTGGTGTCTATAGTTCCGCTGTCGATTTTGTCTGCTCTCTTTGGTGTATGGATTACCAACGGCGACAACAATATTTTTACGCAGATCAGTTTATTTGTGCTCGCCGGCCTCGCCAGTAAAAACGCGATTTTGATTGTGGAGTTTGCGCGGGAATTGGAGCAGCGCGGCATGGCAACGTATGAAGCGGCGATTACTGCGAGCCGTATGCGTTTGCGTCCGATCTTGATGACATCTTTTGCATTCATCATGGGTGTAGTGCCAATGGTGTTCTCAACCGGTGCCGGTGCGGAAATGCGCAGCGTAATGGGTATTGCGGTATTTGCAGGGATGTTGGGCGTAACTTTCTTTGGCTTGTTCTTCACACCTATGTTCTATGTTTTGTTGCGCAAACTGGAAGGCAAGCGCAGCTATAAAGTAGAGGGTAAAGAATCTTACGAATCATCAACTAATTCCTCTGTGGCGGATCATGGTTCTGTAAAAACTCATGGTTCAGCGGCAGATACCAGGGGGTTATCAGTATGAAAACTTCATCGATCTTAGTGAAAGGTTTTGCACTGGCGTTATTGCCGCTAGTAATCAGTGCCTGTAGCGGTTTTAAATCGGTTGAACATTCGCGTGCACTTGTGAATGTGCCAACTGCCCCTGTGGCATTCCAATTGCCGCAGGGGGCGAATGCGGAACAACCGGTGGCGGCTTGGTGGTCGCAATTAAATGATGAACAGTTGAACCAATTAATTGCGGATTCATTGCAGCAAAACCACTCAATCCTGATTGCACAGGCCTCGCTTGCCGAATCGCGCGCACTGTTGCGCAACAGCAAGCTGGATCGTTATCCCACTGTTGAGGCGGGGGTAAGTGGCATACGGCAAAAACAAAGCATCGCTACTGCAGGCCCGGTTGAATCGCGCATTAGCGAAACCTATCAAGCCGGTTTTGATGCGAGTTGGGAATTGGATATTTTCGGGCGCGTGCGTAACGGTGTCAAATTATCCAAGGCGCAGCTCGCTGCACGTGAAGCAGATTTGCAAGCTGTACAAGTGAGTATCTCCGCCGAAGTGGCGAGTGCCTATATAGGTTTACGCGGCAACCAGTATCTGTTGGATGTAGCGTTGCGCAATGTGCTTAACCAGCAGGAGACATTGCAGCTCACCCAGCGTTTTGAAGAGGTAGGGCGCGGTGATCAATTGGATGTAGCGCGCGCGGAGTCGCAACTTGAATTAACCCGCTCAACCATTCCCGCTTTGCATGCACAAGTGAATATCGCGCTGAATAGAATCGGTGTGTTGACCGGTAAACCAACTGACGAATTAAAAACGGCGCTGACCCAAATAAAATCACTACCGGAAATTCCCGCTTCATTTGCGGTGGGTAATCCTGCCGATTTATTAAAGCGTCGCCCGGATGTTCGCCGCGCTGAGCAAGCGCTTGCCGGTGCGGTTGCGGAATACAATATCCGTGTTGCAGATTTATACCCCAGTGTCACTTTTATGGGTGGCTTGGGATATTTATCAACGGATTGGACCCGTCTCGGCAATAGCGATACCGATACCTTTTCGTTCTCACCACGCATTCAATGGGCTGCATTTAACCTCGGTCGAGTCGATGCACAAATCGACGCTGCCGATGCGCGTACCAAGGCAAGAGTTGCCGAGTTTGAACAACAAGTATTGGTAGCGTTAGAGGAAACTGATAACGCGCTGCAAAATTTCGCGCGCGAGGAAGAGCGTCGTACCGATCTGCAACGTGCATTGCACGCCAGCAATCAGGCCGCCGATATCGCACGTAAAAAATTTGAAGTGGGCAGCAGTGATTTTTTAACCGTGCTGGATGCACAGCGTTCGCAATTAACCGTCAGCGCGCAGTTGGCACAAAGCGATATGCAGGTGCTGCTCAATTTGATTGCAGTGTATAAATCCCTTGGTGGTGGTTGGGAGCTGGCTAATCAATCAGCGATAGCATCTAATCGGTAGTTTATCGAAAGCCCTATTGTGAAATCATAGTTGCACTTTTGCCCGCGGCTGCTCCCCTTTGCAAACGCGGGCTTTTTTATTACCTTGTATCTGGACTTTTGCCGCTTGAAATTGTTAAGTGTGCACCAAGATTAAAATTCATCTATTGATCAATAAACGGAAATTACTATGAGTGCCACCCAAATCAACTGCCCCCATTGTTTTGCCACCAATCGCTTACCCAGTGAACGATTAACGGATAAGCCCAATTGTGGCAAATGCAAGCAACCACTTTTTACCGGCATACCATTGGAGTTAACGGCAGCCAATGTCGCGGGCACGCTGGAGAAAAATGATATTCCGGTATTGGTGGACTGCTGGGCGTCCTGGTGTGGGCCATGCCAAAGTTTTGCGCCGGTATTTGAACAGCTTACTGTGGAATCTGAACCTTACATCCGCTTCGCCAAACTCAATACGGAAAATGAACAGTCTGTTGCCCAAAGCTGGGGAATTCGCAGTATTCCTACCTTGATTTTGTTTAAGGGTGGAAAAGAAGTGCGGCGGGAATCAGGTGCCATGTCAATCCAGCAATTGAAACAGTGGTTGGTGCAATCCAAAGTGTTTGATTAAGAACTGTGATTTGTTACTGAAGTTTTTATTAAATCGGTAGGCTGAAAAAGACAGATGTATATCTGTCTTTTTAGCGGGATTTACCAATAGCGCGGCAGCGGCTTTTTAATTTCGATGTAACCCGGGCACTGTTCGATATATTCGCCAATCAGTAGTTGCTTCATGATCCGGCTTACCATCTCGCGCGATGATCCCACCATATTGGCAATGTCCTGATGTGTTACTTTTGGGTTGTGGATACGCTTGTTTTCGTCGCTCAATTTTTCCAATGCTGCGCTAACGCGACCGTATACATCCAGCAGCGCCATATCTTTTACGCTCTCGGTAAGATCGCGTACGCGGCGGGTAACTTCCGTTAGCAATAGCATCGCAAATTCCGGATGCTTTTGAATTAAATCCTGCACGCTGGCGCGTGAGACTAAAATAATGTCGCACTCGGTTATGGTCATCACTGAAGCGGAGCGCGGTTTGCCATCAATCAGTGACAGCTCGCCAAAATATTCCCCTTCATGCATGTAATTCAGATTTACCTGGCGGCCATCCTCATTGTTCAAAAACGCACTCACCGTACCTTTGCGAATAATGTACATGTAGGTGGACTCGTCACCCTCGGTCACCAGCACGGTATTCTTGGGATATTTGCGTACAACGCTGAGTTTTTCCAATTCTGCAAGAAAATGAGGCGGTACATCGGCAAACAAGCTGACGTTACTAAGCATGGTATTAGCTTCTTGGGAAAGTGGATGGGCTGGGGCAATCATAACGCCTTGGGTTTATGCCATGCCAATTTTGGCGTCGTAATCTTCAAAAACTTGCGAATTGGCTCACGTTAATAAATCTCTCCGGGCGAGTAGTTGTTATTGTCACCGAAACGCACAATAATCCCGCCTTATTCCGCCCGAACTCTCGTGGCAAGGATCATAATTTTCCTGTCCAATCCCTTTACCATCAAGCGCTATCGCACGGAGAGCTGACTGCAACATGGTCGCCGATTCTATTGAGCATTGTGAACAGACATTGATGTTCACGGACATTGTTGGCTACTCGCGCCTGATGGGGCGCAATGAGTCGCTGGCAGTGGAAATGCTGGGCGATTATCGGCGAATTCTTTTGTCCCACATCGAGCAGCAGGGCGGCCAATTAGTCGAATTTGTGGGCGATGCTATTTTCGCGCGCTTCAATACAGCGCCTTCGGCAGTAGCTGCAGCAATCGCAATCCAGCAACATTTGCTCGCCTTTAACGAAGCGCGCGATAAAAAACTTCCGCGGTTACAAACTCGCATCGGCTTGCATAAAGGCGAAGTTATGCTCCGCGATGGTGCAGTATTTGGCGATAGTGTTAATATCGCCGCGCGCCTTGAACCGCTCGCCGTTGCCGATGGGATTTGTATTTCGCAAACCGTATACGATGAAATCCGCCTCACACTTTCATCGCCGGCAAAACGTTTGGGGTTGCAGTCACTTAAAAATATCCAGCAGAAAATTCGTGTTTATTTAATCAAACCGATCGGTATCGGCTGGCGCGATCACCTGCATTATTTTTTACGCGGCCTCAATAAAAATATAATCGCTTATCGCTACCCATTAACGGCTTGTTTGTTCGCTTTAATTGCCGCAGGCATTTATTTTATCCCGCGCTGGCTGGTTCCAGGCTATGCCGCTAATTATGTAGAAATCGCCGATTTTAAAAATCTAATGAATGAAAAAGGTGATGCCGATTATTTCTCTGCCGGTATCACCGAAGCGGTTCGCTCACAGTTGGCAGATATGCGCGACGTCTATATCGTCGATGCCAAAGAAGGTATCCACGCCCCGATAAGGCTGGAAGGTAGCGTCCAAAAACTCGGTGATAACCTACGTATCGCCTACCGATTATTCCGCCGTAAAGATAACGTGCAAATCGCCGGTGGAAAACTGGATGGAACCTATCAGGATATTTTTATTTTGCAGGATCGGTTGGTGGGGGAGATTGCGCGTTATCTTTCCGATGAATTTGATTTGCAGAACTTCAGGCCGGCGCCGTTAAGGCTGACTAACGATATTACGGCTTATGATTACTACTTAAAAGGATTGGCATTTCTTGATGAACAATCTTCTCACGAGAATGTAGATGAGGCTATTAAATACTTTCATACAGCTTTAGTTCATGATCCAAATTTTGCGTTAGCAAATACAGGGTTATGTGAATCGTATTGGAAAAAGTATGAGATAGTAAATTCTGGAGCATTACTAAATGAGGCTGAAAAATTTTGCCTTTCTTCTCTTTTGCAAGACAAAAAAATATCGAGAACTTATATGGCAATTGGTGCCATTTATAGAGATTCAGGTCGGTATTTGAAGGCAATTGAATATTTAGAAAAAGGCCAAGCAATTGATAGGTATGATGCTTCCATAGCTGTGACTTTGGCTGCGGTCTACGATTTGATGGGCAATCAACAATATGCTGAAAAAATATATTTAGAAGCAATTTCGATGGAGCCTAAAAATTGGAAGGTTTACAGTGGCTATGGTTATTTTTTGACTCGCAATGGTCGGCATGATGAAGCAATTGAAAATTATGAAAGGGTAATCAATATAACACCTGAGAATATTCACGCATTGAATAATATGGCTATAAATTATTCTTATAAAAATGAGTTTAGTAAAGCTGCAAAAATGTTTGAACTGGCTGCAACCATAGAGCCAAATAGTTATGTATATATTAACGCTGGTAATATGTATTATTCATCCGGTGGAATTGAGCTGGCGGCAGAGTTCTACGAAAAGGCATTGATGTTACAACCTTCGAATTATCAATTCATGCTATATCTTGCAGATGCGTATAAGTTTATTCCGAGTAAGAAAAATAGAGCGGAGGAATATATTAAAAACGCCATAGCTACGGCTAAGCAGGAACTTAAAATAAATAAAAATATAGCGAAAGCATATCAGTGTCTTGCAAGGGGATACGCTTATTTTGGTGATCTCAAATTGGCTGGCGATATGATGGTTGAAGCTGATAAATTGGATGCTGCAAGCGCAGAATCTTTTTATTCTCACTTGAGAATTGCTGTTCTAAGTAATGATCAAGATAAGATAAAGTATTATGCGAAGAGTTTGCTTAAAACGGAGTATTCTATTAAATTGTTGCTCGCAGATCCTGATTTTTATGTCTTAAAGGAAGATAGATTTAAAGACTTGTTTGTTGATTAACTTTGTGTTTAACATTTAACTGGGAGTGTGAAATGAAGTATTTAAAATTGGTTTTCGCTATTGCTTTATTTGGGGTGATGAGTGGATGCTCTGCAGGAAGCAAGACAGAACAACTTCCCACTAGCTATGCCCTAAAAGGCACTAACACTGCTGTTGTCGGTATTGCTGTGGATAAAGAAGGTATCCCTTTGGAAACTGTTAAGGAAATTGTTTTGCTTCCTGGACAGAAAGTAATTTTCGCCGGTCCTGACACATTTACTATTACTTTTAAAGATAAAAAGGCTCCTAATAGGAAGATAACTTATCAATCTGAAAAGGGTGTCGTGACAGTGGTAATTCCAAAAGGAATTCTTGAAAATCCTGAATTTGTTGAAGAGTTCCGTAAAAATAAATTTGTGAAATTTAACTATGCAATCATTGTTAACGGTCGCGAGCTTGATCCTCCAATGATTATTAAGCGAGACAATTGATAATATAGTTATTTAAGGCCAGCACAATTGCTGGTCTTTTTTATTTATTTATACTTACACGTTATACTTCGGTTCTTTTGTATATGAATATTCACACCTGTCCACTTAAAACCTCACATTCCTTCATATAAACCTCCCGTAACTTACATTCTGTAGCAATCAGAAAGCAGAAAACCACAGCTTTTGTTTATTACAAAGGCAAATTAATCTGCGATGATTCACTAAATGAATTTATATAAAGGAAGTAGACCCTGCGTTTAAACCGTGTGTAAAAAGGAGTTGCGAGAATGATCGTCTAATCGCTTATTGACTAAGCGTTAATCTTTTCTTTTCGCTATTGCAAAGAATAGGATGGCTATTGATGATACCCGCTCAATTGTTATATCAGCGAGACACAAGTTGTGATCGGGATGGTGTGAAGATAAGTTGAAGTTATAACTGCAATATCTGCTCAACTCAATATGAAACGTATTGTTAGGCTGAAATTATAACCGGGTGATATCCAGGGAGCATTTTCCATCTAATTATCGTGGATCTGGCGCCTCAAGTTGCCTTCAGTACTAAAAACTAAAATTTTTATAAGATTTTATATGTAAAGATTGGAAACACTTTTCCATAAAAACTGTAGAAATTTAGGTTATTTGTCATCTAGCTGTTTAGTTTTGTTAAATACACTTTCCTTAACAGAAGATGAATGGGATTATCGGACTACTCGGCTTTGTCCTTATTTACATAGCGATAACACCAATGATAAGGATGCATGCTCCATAGCCAATCATTCCCATCATTTGCTCGCCAGTTGGTTGAATGAGTATTGGGGATGGTGATCAACACACGCGATTGGATTTATCGCAAATATTAATTTTCGGCAGTGGTGTCGATGTAATTCCACTCTGCCATCTGGCACTAGTACCTGGCTGGCGATTGACACCGGCTGATCAGTGGTTGAATGCAGGCAAGCGTGCCAAAGTGCGGTACCCCTAAGTGAAATGATGATGCAATCATTCGTGTCAACCGGAGCCGACACGGTGAATTTTTCTATGAACATGAGGCTGAATAATAATGGCTGACAAAATAATAATTGATTGCCTGGTATTGGCGGCGGGTAGTGCGAGCCGTTTTGGCGGCTGTAAACAATTGGCGGATTGGCAGGGACAACCGCTGCTCGCTAACAGTATTGCCAGTGCGCGTGCACTCGACCCGGCGCGCATTTTTGTTATTGGCGGGGCATTTTATTCCCAGCTATTACAGGCGCTGCCGACGCTGGATGCCAAACCCCAAAAACGCACTGAGCGATCAGTTGAATTGCTGGAATTTCCCGCATGGAATTTAGGCGTAGGGAATTCCCTTGCCTTTGGCGTGAAGCATTTGCAGAACGGGAATCCGGTATTGGTATTGTTGGGTGATCAACCGCTGATCAGTGCGCAGGATTTGCGTAACCTCTATCGCGCCTGGTGTAAAAACCCGGAAAAAATTGCCTGCGCCAGCTTTGCGAATACGTTAGGTGTGCCCGCGATTTTTCCTGCGCAGTTTAAAGCGCGCTTGTACGAGTGCCGCGGCGATATCGGTGCAAAAAATTTATTGCAGCGTTACAAAGATCAAGTTGTTCCAGTTGCGATGCCATCGGCGGAATTTGATGTTGATACTCCAGCTGATCTTTCTACCTATCTAAAAAAAATTATTTAACTATTTGTCAGTCGACAAAATTTCCACAAAGGATTAACACGTGCGGGGCATTGGCATAATTATAACACTACCAGATTCTTTTGGTTTTTAAGTGCCGGGTGAGCAACTCTGCGATAAGTTTGTCATCTTTTACGGATGGATGCCAATGGCAGCCCTGATAATCCAATCCGCTGAAAATAATAGAATCCACTTTTTTCAGGCCATATACTTTTAATTGTTCCATTACCTTGGCTATCTGATTGGCAATTTCACCTTCCATTCGGTCTGATGCCATAAGAATGGGTGCATTGCCATCGACAATTAATTGGAAAATATTTTGGCTATCGTCAAACTTCAGCATAAGGGAATCACCCTTGAATGTAGTTACGATTGTAGTTATAGATCGTTGAAATAATTGCGCGGTGTAATCCAATCCATGAATATCGTCTGCCCGACATGAAAAACGCCGCAGGTGCGGCGTTTTCACAGCTGCAAAAAATTATTTCATATCGGCAATAACTTTTTGCAGGCCTTTCAGTGATGCTTCAACACTTTGCATCGGCGTCAAACCTTCCGGATAAACTTCTTGCTCAACTACAAACCAGAGTGTGCCACCGACAGTTTTATTTGCGGTGATCAGTGCTGTCCAGTCAGTGGTGTCTTGGCCAAGAATAGCGTTTTCTTTATTGCCCGGTTCCGGAGCGGCTGCTTTGTAATGGGTGGTAATAGTGCGGCCCGGATAGGCTTTGATGAAATCAATCGGGTCTTTACCGGCAACTTCAGTCCAGCCCACATCTTGCTGCAAAATTACACCATGCGATGTGCCGGTACCGATAACATCCCAAGGCGTCTTACCTTTGTCGCCGAGCATCTCCGGCTTGTGGTTGTGATAACCGGTGTGCATACCATGCGGTGCTAATTTTTTCTGTATTGCTTCAAGATCAGCGGCAACTGCTTTGGCGCCTTCAGGCGTAAATGCGCGCTCATCCATGGGGATAATTAAATATTTGCAATCGATAGCTTTGTAGAATGCAACGGTTGCATCAAAATTTTCCGGTGATAATTTATCGAAGTGAACATGTGCACCTGATGCTTTCAAACCGGTCTTGTCTAAAAATGCTTTCAGGCCTTTTGGGTCATTAGCATAAGCACCGAAGTTACCGGCGAACTCAACGCCCTGGAAACCCATGGCTTTCAGCTTTTTCAAAGTGCCTTCAAAATCTTTGGCAACGTCATCCTTGATTGACCAAAGTTGCACGCTCAATTGCGGTGAGGTTGGTGTTACGTCTGCTGCAAATGCCGATAGGCTGGCGCTGGTAATCGCTGCCATGGTCAACGCCTTTATTGTTTTTGACAGAGTCATAGTGTGATCCTTTTGTTAATTGTTCGTGTTAGTTGTTTGTAATAGTGCATAGTAGTAATTGCGTCTTGTGGTTTTTTTATATTTTACCGAGCTTTAATTGCTGTACTGCATAATCAGCGGCGCGCGCAGTGAGCGCCATGTAAGTCAGCGATGGGTTTTGCGATGCACTGGAGGCCATGCAGGAGCCGTCGGTGACAAACAGGTTTGGCACATCGTGTGCTTGGTTCCAGCCGTTGAGGACTGAGGTTTTTGGATCGTTACCCATACGTGCTGTACCCATTTCATGAATCGATAAGCCGGGGAACCAATCGCGTTTTGCGCGAATATCTTTTTTGACATCTTTAAGGCCAATACCTTCCAGCATTTCTGCTGCGGTATCGGCGATATCTTCCATCATTTTCCAATCGTTGTCGCCAAAGCTGCATTCGATGTGTAATTGCGGTATGCCCCATTTGTCTTTCAGGGTAGGGTGCAATGAAATCTGGTTTTCGTAGCGCGGCAACATTTCACCTGAACCGCTCAAATTAAAATTCCAGCTGCCTGCACTGCGAATGGCAGCTTTGTAATCGGCACCGAAACCGTCGTCTTCGCTGAACGAATCCCAGCCTTGACGTGATGCCCCACCCATAAAAAAGTAACCGCGCAGGAAGTTCGGATTCTTTTCTGAATAATTGCGGAAGCGTGGCATTACCAAACCAATCGGGCGACGGCCGGAGTAATAATCTTCTTCAAAACCTTCTACACGGCCAGTCGCACCGGCGCCGTATAAGTGATCCATTAAATAATGGCCTAGCACACCTGATGAGTTGGCGATACCGTTTGGAAAGCTTTCGCTTTTCGAGTTGAGCATAATCTGCGTGGTGCCGATGGTGGATGCGCACAGGAAAATAACTTTGGCGAAATATTCGCGCGTTTCCATGGTTTCTGCATCGATCACCCGCACGCCGGTGGCGCGATTGGTTTTGGGATCGTAAATCACGCTGTGCACGATACTGTTGGTCGCAATTGTCAAATTGTTAGTCGCCAGTGCCGCAGGCAGGGTTGAGCTCTGGGTAGAAAAATAAGCACCGAATGAACAACCTTTCTGGCATTCATTGCGCGCCTGGCATTGCACACGCCCCTGTGCCAAATGGTGCGGTGCAGGAACTGATAAATGTGCGGTGCGGCCGATAATTAATTTGCGCGTTTGCCATTTCTTTTCAATGCGCGCTTTCATTTCTTTCTCAACCGGATTCATTTCAAAGGCCGGCAAAAATTTGCTGTCCGGCAAAATTTCCAGGTTTTCGGTTGAGCCGCTAATACCCGCGTGAACTTCTACGTGGTCGTACCACTTTTCAATATCTTTGGTGCGGATCGGCCAATCGACACCCTGGCCATCCAATGCGTTTGCATTAAAGTCGTGTTCACTCCAGCGATAAGATTGGCGATGCCAGAGCAGGGATTTGCCACCGAGTTGATTGCCGCGAATCCAATCGAAGGGTTTATCTTTAGGGGTGCTGTAGGGATAGTCTTTGTCGTTACCGAAAAAATGTTTGGTTGCATCGTTAAATGCATAGCATTTTTTCTGTACGTAATGTTGTTCTTCGACTACCGATTTTTCAATCTGGCCGCGGAACGGCATCTGCCAGGCTTTTACACCTTCGCCGATATAATCTTTGCGGTGCTCTACAGGGCGACCGCGCTCGACCATCAATGTTTTTAAACCTTTTTCAGTAAGTTCTTTGGCAGCCCAACCACCCGAAATACCAGAGCCTACGACGATTGCATCAAAAATTTCAGTACTTTTGACGATGTAAATATTTTTATCCATGGAGATGACTTCGCAAAAAAATTAAGGATCAAAACAAGTGAATAAAACCGGAGCGCAAAAACGCGATCAGCTTTTAATAAGGCAGTGCCCAGGCTTTGCCAACTTGTTTGAATTTGAAATTGCCTTTGTATCCGCCCGGAATGGCGAGATAGGCCAGCTCTTGGGTCGCGCCGATTTCCGACGTGTAGTAGCCAAAAGTGACCAGGGCTTTCAATTGTTTAAAGAATGTGCGGTCGTCTGCAGTAAAGCCGTCGGTGGCTTTTTCCATGTTGGTCAACAGTGCAATCTGTTGCTGTTTGCTTGTGCTTAAAAAAGGTTTGCTAAAGCGGGTTTTGGCGGAGTCATCAATACGTTTCAAGCCTGCAATCAACCCTTGTTGTTCCGCAGCGCTCGCGCAATAGATGAGGTAGTGATTGATAAAGTCGTGCACGCCAGCAGCGATTGCGCCAGGTGTGTCAGTTGTCGGGATAATAATGTCGCCCAATTCGCGTAACAGTGCTAATTGATCGGTGTTCAGCAGCGTTTTTTTGCTGCGGGCTAAATCAGTTGGTTGACTAAACGTAGCCGCCAGTGCCGAAAGTGAATTGGCGGAAAGTACAAGTCCACAGGCAATAGCAAGTTGTTTAATGGCATCGCGGCGAGAAATGCCAGCAGCACCATCCGGTAGAGCGGGAAGGGTCATGTAAGCCTCGTGCTTATTCTCGTGTTTTGGTATTCAGAGCGGCCTTGACGGTTGTTCACCCGTTCTCTCCTGAGCGGGTGCATACCTCTCCCTGACGGGAAATTGCATTGAAGTCTAGTTCTTGATCCCGTTAAGAGGGGTCAATATTTGTAAATATGTAACCGGTTTCTCGGTGTTTTTACGGGCCTTATACGAAGGCTTGACGGTGTTAGACAGGATGGTAAGTTGGCGGGCTGATCAACCACTGGTAAAGGGCATAATGCGTGAGAGCAGTTGTGATGTATGTTGCCTGGATTTAAGGACGACACCAACGGGATATGATATCTGCCAGCCATTGGGGATCATCCATCGGCAGGTCGTGGCCGGCGCTGGGGTGATGGATTATCGACCAATTAAATTGTTGGGCGATAGCATTGCTTGCGCGCACAGAAACCATACGGTCGTGCTCGCTGGCGATTATCAATCCCGCCACCTTGCATAGTGGCTGCGGGTGGAAACTCGCTGCCGCACGCAGCATAGCCAAGATCGTTTTGCGGGTAACAGGGCGCTGTTGCTGGATGTTCAACCACTGGTTGATATGGTGTTCATAATCATCGCGATTGTTGCTGACGAGGGTGAGGACGGCGGCTTCGCGTTCGCGGCTGCTGGCTAATAACGCATGGATCATGCGCGGCCATGCGGCGGGGCGCAAACGCCACCAAAAGGGTTGGTTGCCGGCACTGGAATTTACCAACACCAGCCCGCGCAATTCGTGCGGAAAGCGTTGCGCCCAATCCAGTGCGACCATGCCGCCCATTGAAATTCCCAGAACATACATTGCTTCGCCAGGCTCGGTGATTTTTGTTGCATCGATTTCGCTACGCGCATGGTCAGTCATGGCGGCGACTGTGGAGAGTGCTTCCTGATTGACGTATTTTCCGCAGCCGGGAAAATCCACCAGATGCAATTGGCAATCATCGCCCAATGCTTGTTGCAATATCGCGGGAAAGGCCAGCCAGTGTGCCGCTTCGCGGGCCAAGCCGCGCAATAAAATAAAATGCTTCATGAGAACCCCATATGTCTTAAAACCATAGGCTCTTTGCGGTTTGGTTGAATATCGCTGTTTGCTTTTCATCTGGCAACCAATTTTGGTGATTGAGTGTTGCAGCCACAATAAAATCCAGCAGCAAAATATGGCGACGCAGCACCCGGGTGTGGCGGTGCTGGATCTGTGGATTAAATAATCCGGCCATATTAAATAATTGCCGCGGGCTTTTTTTCACCCACAACCATGAACCCATTTCCAATGTCAGCGGCAAAAAATGCAATTGGTTTTGCGCGCGCGATTGGTAGTAAAAATAATCCCATAAGTCGCCGTGCGATAAATAATGGATCGATTGCGGTTCAAATAAATAAGTGTGATTGGGATAAGTGCGTTCCCACAGCATTTTCAATGCAACATATTGTGCAATATTGCCAATCGCTTTTTTACGGTAGGCGTGGGGAAACCAAAGGCGATCCTGTAAACCCAGTCCCGAATGCAAATCGAGCACGGCGGCAAAAGGTCGATTAAAGATTTGTCGCCGCAGCACCTGCTCCAGTGCAATATTTTCCGCCTCCATCTGCCCGCGTTTGCGCCCGCGATACCAAGGTAAAAATGGTCCCAAACGATGACCGCCGCCGAGCAGTGGTACCGGTCCTTCGGCATCAATCGGTGCATTGCGATTTAAATCCACGCCGTTGCCATTGGCGCGCTGATTTAGATACATGCCAACCGGATTCAAAATCGGCATCAACACGATTTGGATATGGGAAAACAGTTGCTGCAAATGTGCATCCCAATTTAATCGCTCCAATAACGTCTGCAACCAGGCAATCAGCACTTGGCTGCCAATGCGTTCAATCCCGTGCATGCCGCCGGTAAGCAGGAGGGTGGGAGAATTTGCTTTGCTGTTGCCAAGCGTCAGTGAATAAAGCGGGAATTCATGCGCCTCATGGTTCAGGGTGATTTCGGTGCGCGCATGAAGGTGTTGCGGGTATTGGCGAATCAACCGTTCAAGTTCCAGCAGTTCGGGAATTTTTTGTTTGAGGTCGCGGTGCAATTCTGTCGGGCGTAGACTGGACAGATCCGGTGGAGTAACAACTTCATGATGGGTCATAACGATGCCGCAGTAATGCCGGGATCACCCAGCATAGCGGCTTTTTGTTACAAAAATTTTGACAGTTTTGTGACAGGTATTAGCACCCTAATCCCACACCAGTTGATCATTTGCAGCGGCAATAACACCGAGTTCATGATTTTCAATCATCGCGATAAGGTTGCTACCGATCCGCTGATGGAGCAGATCGACGCTGGTATTGGCATTTGCGACCAAACCCACACAGCGGTTGCGACCGGATTTTTTGGCGGCGTAAAGTGCGCGGTCAGCAATATCGATTACGTGTTCCCAGGACAACGCCATGGGCTGTTCGCGCAGGAAAGGGAAGCTGGCAAAACCCATGGAGCAGGTTTTTTTCAGGACGCTGCCATCCGGTAGGGCAAAATTATGCTGCGCTATACTGTTGCGAATTCGCTCTGCCATCAGTGGTGCTTCATCGCGGTCGGCAAAGCGGCTGACAATTAAAAATTCTTCGCCGCCCCAGCGCACGACGCAATCCGATTCACGGCAGATTTTGGTCAATAACTCCGACAATTGTATAAGCAATTGATCACCGGCAGTGTGGCCATAAAGATCATTGACTGATTTGAAAAAATCCACATCCAGGATAAAAAAGGTGAGGTCACACGCGGTTTTTCTCTGGGGTCGATTGGGTGTGGGGGGAATATATTCGCGCTGGACTTTAGCAATATCCATAGGAATTAATTTTTGTAAGTAACGGCGATTATTTAAGCCGGTCAGCGGATCGGACAAACTGATCGCTTCCAACTGCGCATAGGCACTTTCCAGCTCCACATTTTTATTTTGCAATTCGGCAGTGCGCTCGGTGACCTTATGTTCAAGCTCGCGGCTGATGTTGCGTGCAGCAACCACTTTTTGATGTTGGTTGCGCATAAATAATAACAACAAGCCGATAAAGGTAGCCGCGTAAATTGTATAAGCCCACCAGGTTTTCCACGGCGGTGGCAATACCACCAGTTGGATGCTGTGACCTTGCTCGTTCCAAATGCCGTCGTTGTTGCTGGCCTTTACGCGGAATTGGTATTTCCCGGCGGGCAAGTTGGTGTAGAGAGCAGTGCGTTGATTGCCCACTTCGCGCCACTGGTCATCAAATCCATCGAGCTTATAGGCATAAGAATTTTTTTCCGGGTCGCGATAATTCAGTGCTGCAAAACTGAACGAGATCATCGATTGGGTGTAATCCAGAGTGATGGCTTGGGTCTGGTTTATCGCGCGCGATAAAATTTTGTCTTGCCCGTTCACGGCGACTTTCCGGGTAAAGAGGCGGAAGTCGGTAAGTGCGATGGTGGGAGCGGTATCGTTGCGATGACTTTCGAGTCGGTCCACATCAAAAAAGTAAAGTCCGTTGCGCGTGCCAAATGCCACCGCGCCCGAGCGCGTTGCCAGCGCTGCGCCGGTTGCAATACCGCCGATCAATTCGCCGTTAAAACGTGTGTAATTTTTTACCGCGAGTGTAGCGGGATTAAAGCGCACAATACCGTTATTGGTGCCCAGCCATAAATTGCCGTAGCGATCTTCGATAATCGCGCGAATTCCCTGATCGGCAAAACCATGGCGCGCATCGTAAAGGGTAAAGTCATCAGTTTCGGGGTGATACAAATGCAAACCCATATCGGTGCCGAACCACACGCGGCCTTTGCTATCTTCGCGGATCGACAGGACTGAACCGTTGGCGAGGCTGCGTGGATTTTTGCTGTCGGGGAGATAGTGCTTGAATGTTTCTTTTTCGCGGTCCATCAAGTTGAGCCCATAGGCTGTGCCAACCCAGAAACGCCCTTTGGAATCCTCGTAAGACACCCAGGCTACGGCACTGGAAAGACTTGCGGGATTATTTTCATCGTGAGGATAAAAGTGATAAAGGCCGGTTTTCCGGTCGTATTTGGTCAGGCCATTAAAATGGGTGCTGATCCACAGGTTTTTAGCGCGGTCTTCAGCGATATTCCACACCATTAAATCATTAAATTTATCACCCGTTTGTTCACCGCGCTTGCTTTGGTCCGGATCGATGGGAATGGTGTCGAAACGGTCGGTGGCCGGGTTGTATTTCTGGATCGCTGCACCCCATGTGCCGAATAACAAGCTACCTTCTGAATCAATCATGCCATTGATGATGGCGGTAGTAGCGACGCGGGAGTCGTCCCCGGTGGTGGGGCGGTAGTGGGTAAAGGCGTTAGTGTTGATATCGAAGCGGGAAATACCGCCCGCGCCAATCCAGAAATTGCCGTTCCTATCTTCCACAATGGCTTCAACGTTATTATCCATCGGCCCGTTGTCGGTCTCAGCAGATTTTTGGTAAACCTTGATTGCAGTACTTGAGCGGTCATAGATATGAACACCTGAAGGATAGGTGCCGACCCACAAGTCACCTATTCGATCTTCATAAATACGGCGAATGGTATTGCTGGCCAAGCGGCCTGCGCCGGCATCGCCGCGATCGAAGCGAATCCAGCGGTCACTACCCTCGTTGTACAGGCTCACACCACCGCCATCGCTGCCCGTCCATACCCAGCCGTTGCGGTCGACATAAATCTGGCGGGAGAAATTATTGCCCAGGCTATCAGTGGCTTTGGGATCGTATTGATAATGGGTAAAACGGTTGGTATGGCGGTCGAACCGATAAATACCATTATCACTGCCTGCCCACACCCTGCCGTTGTGATCTACCGCAATCGTTCGGATACTGTTCTCAAACGTAGATTTTGGATTGGCAGGATTGGGAATATGGAGAGCGATATTGTGTGTGACCAGATCCAATTGCGCTAAACCGGTTTCCAGACCGAGCCAAATACTGCTGTCCTTATCGACCACTATGTCGCTGATCAGATTGCTGGGCAGGGATCTGTTTTGCTGGTTCAGTAACTTCAGCTTGCCTGTAGTTGGATTCAATATGCCGAAACCATTCGCCGAGCCTATTAAGATGTCACCCGCAGGACTTTCGGCCAGTGCATTGATTGCCCCGCCGGTCGGAGTTATGTCATCCAATAATTTTACCGGCACGAGGATCTCGTGGTCGCGATCATAGCGATACAAACCCGAGCGTGTCGCTGCCCACAGGTTTTGTTGTTTATCTTCCAATAATTCCAATACCTGATTAACTGCTTCGGTCTGGCTCAGATCCTTCGGGTCTTTGGCGGCAGGAATCGGCAGAAACTCATAACCATCGTAACGCAGCAGCGCATTGCGTCCACCCAACCACATAAAACCCTGGTAGTCCTGCAAAATCGCTTCGACTTCACCGAGGGCAATATCCTGATTCTGCATGATGTTACGGAAGTGGATTTTTTTCGGATAGATTTCTTGTGTGATTGCGTTTTCGTTAGTGGAAAGTGTGTCCGCAGCGACAACTGAACTGACTATGCAAACTGACAAAAACAGGATTAGCGCGCAGATACGCCGCCGCTTTTTTATCGGTAGTGCCTGTATTTCGCAGACGAAATTGACTATAGGCTTTGCCAAGCATAGCTTCATTATTACGGTGACAGTAGTAGTGGGTAATGGATAATTATTGGTTTAGTAAAACTTATTATGTATAGCACTAATAAACCGATTCGCATGGGAAAGCGAAATATCCCTTACCCTATTTGCTGTCTGGCTACAGTTTTTCCTGATCCCGAAAATAAGCAACCAGCGCACTGGCATGTCCATGCCCAAGTTCATGTTCCTGCTTCAGCCAATTAACCATCTCCATGTGTTTCAATTGTTTTTGCGCGGAAAGCAATTTGAACCAGTGTTCGATTGGGTGACCATATTTAGTTTCGATGGACGGGAAGTAGGACGCAGGACCTTTTGCTTTTTCAGTGCTGGGCATTGGAGTCTCCTTAAATGTGACGATATTTATTAAGCTGCCGAATTGCAGGTTTCGTTATTAGTCGGTTGAGCCAAAGATAATTCGACAGCCAGGTTAAATTTTTTGATCAAAACCACACTAATCCTTTGTAAGGATTTTCCTTTAATGACGCCAAGCGGCTTTGTAAATTTCCGCAATGAAGCTCCAATTTGTGCCCATCAGGATCGAGAAAATATAATGACTCACCTTCGCTGGTATTTTGCTTCCACTCTTTTACCTTTGCAGAGCGCAACCGTGCGGCGATCATATGGAAGTAGGTTGGGCAGCCATGCCCAACAAATGGTCAAAGCCATTTTTTCAGCAAGCGTAGGTTGGCGGTGAGGAACGAACCCCAACATGACCATGTCCGCAACCTTCAATACCAAGAGGCGTGCGCTGTTAATTTTCTATGCAACAAAAAAGCCGAATCATTTGTGATTCGGCTTTTTTATTTCTCACCTTCCGTTTAAAAACTTAAACGTTGTAAGTACTTGATGCTGTATTCCCGCCGCGACCGGTCCAGTTGGTGTGGAAGAATTCACCGCGTGGTTTGTCGATACGCTCGTAGGTGTGCGCGCCGAAATAATCGCGCTGTGCTTGCAGCAGGTTTGCTGGCAAGCGGGCAGTGCGATAGCCGTCAAAATAAGTCAGTGCTGAGGTGATGGTTGGAGCGGGAATGCCGTTCACAATCGCCGCAGCGGCAACACGACGCCAGCCAGCTTGCGCTGCATCAACGGTTTTAGCGAAGTAATCATCCAGCAACAAGTTTTTCAATTCAGGATTCTTGTCGAATGCTTCTTTGATGTTGCCGAGGAATGATGAGCGAATGATACAGCCGCCGCGCCACATCAATGCGATGCCGCCGTAGTTCAAGTGCCAGCCGTATTCTTTCGCCGCTTCTCGCATCAACAAATAACCTTGTGCGTAAGAAATAATTTTTGAAGCGAATACCGCGTTGCGCAGGTCATCGATAAAGGCTTTTTTGTCGCCAGTGAAATTCACTGCTGGACCTTTGATGACTTTTGCTGCTTCAACACGCTCCGCTTTTTGTGATGACAAGCAGCGTGCGAATACCGCTTCAGAAATCAGGGTGAGAGGTACGCCCAGATCCAGTGCGATTACACCAGTCCATTTGCCGGTACCTTTTTGGCCGGCGGTGTCGAGGATTTTTTCAACCAGTGGTTCGCCATCGGTATCTTTGTAGGCGAGGATATCGCGGGTGATTTCGATCAGGTAAGAATCGAGTTCGCCCTTGTTCCAATCGGCAAATACGGCGTGCATTTCGTCAGCAGTCAGGCCGATCACTTCTTTCAGCAGTTGGTAAGCTTCGCAAATTAATTGCATATCGCCGTATTCGATACCGTTGTGAACCATCTTCACAAAGTGACCCGCGCCGTTCTCGCCAACCCAATCACAGCATGGGCTGCCGTCATCTACTTTGGCAGAGATGTCCTGGAAAATATCTTTCACAAATGGCCAGGCTTCCGGGGAACCGCCGGGCATGATGGATGGGCCAGTCAATGCACCTTCTTCACCACCGGAAACGCCGGTGCCGATGAAATGCAGACCTTTGCTCGCTAAATAAGCGGTGCGACGATCGGTATCGGGGAAGTGGGTGTTGCCGCCGTCGATAATGATATCGCCAGCTTCCAGGTGCGGTATAAGCTGTTCGATGAAATCGTCTACCGGTTTACCGGCTTTTACCATCAGCATAATTTTGCGTGGTTTGGCGAGTGACTGCACCAGTTCTTCAATTGAGCGAGCGCCGCGAATAGTTTTACCTTGGGCGCGGCCCGCGATAAAGCTGTCTACTTTTTCTACGGAGCGGTTGTAAGCGGTAACTGTATAGCCTTTGCTGGCCATGTTCAGGATGAGGTTTTCGCCCATCACGGCCAAGCCAACCAAGCCTATATCGGAAAGTGGTTTCATAGTAGTAATAGCCTATCGTTGTGGTTGATGTCCTGATTCGCAGGAACAATTCAACAGGACAGTTCCGGTCGCTAATGTCACCCGAATGCTGGCCTGAAAACTCCAGGGAGCAGTGATTGACCGATTCTATGTAACGGCGCTGCTCTATTGGCTGCGCTCTTGAAGGGGTGCGTATTATTCCTGTTTGTGGCGCAAAAAAACAGACGAGACGAGAAAACTTCTCGCTATTTTAATGATTGTTTTACTCAATGTGAGATGCGCACTTGTTGGATCTTGCGCTTGCGGCGGCGATTGGGCTGGGCTTGTTGGGCTAGCGCCCAGTCGATATGTTCATTTACCAGCGTCGAGCTTGTTGCCTTTTTTGCGGTTAGTGATGCAATGATTTGCTCATCATTAGGTGCATTGCCCAAGCCCACCGCCAAATTCCTCAGCCATCCTTCATAGCCGATCCGGCGGATTGCCGAGCCCTCGGTACGGGTTAAGAACTCTTCTTCGGTCCAGTTAAAGAGCGATATCAAGTCGCTGTCGGCCAAACCGTGGCGTGGTAAAAAATCGCTCTCGTTGGTGAATCGGGCGTATTTATTCCAAGGGCAAATGGCTTGGCAGTCATCGCAGCCAAACACGCGATTGCCCATGGGTTCGCGGAATTCTTCAGGGATGCTGCCTTTATTTTCGATGGTCAGGTAAGAGATGCAGCGGCGCGCGTCCAGTTCATAAGGACGGGGGAAGGCATCGGTGGGACAGACTTTTAAGCAGGCGGTGCATTCGCCGCATTGATTGGGTTGCTCGGGTTGATCAACCGGTAACGGGACGAAGGTAAAAATCTCGCCGAGGAAAAACCAACTGCCCGCTTCGCTGTTTATGATCAGCGTATGTTTTCCCGTCCAGCCCAAACCTGCCTTTTCGGCAAGCGGGCGCTCCATTACCGGTGCGCTATCCACAAACGCGCGGTTCTGGCCTTTGAATGGATAATCCTCCGGTAGCGCATCGTCGATTTTTTGTGCGAGCAGGCTCAGGCGTTTGCGGATCAGCTTGTGATAATCGCGCCCCAGCGCATAGCGGGAAATATAGGCTTTGGTCGGGTCTTTGAGGATTTTGATTTGTTGAGTGTCACCTGGAAGATAATTCATACGCACCGATATCACCCGCACCGTGCCGGGCAGCAATTCCGCCGGGCGCGAGCGTTTGTTGCCGTGGGTGGCGAGCCATTCCATGCTGCCGTGATAACCCTTCGCCAGCCATTCTTTGAGGCGGATTTCCGCATCGCCCAGTTCAATATCGGTAATACCCAGTTGCTGAAAACCCAGTTCGCGGCCCCAGCGTTTGATATCGCTGGCAAGTTGGTGCAGGTCGAGCTGGGTCATAGGCTATCAATGGCGGACGGATGAGGGTGTTATTTTGCCTGAAATTGATCCCACTTACATGAGCGACATGATTGGCAACGCACTGATTGCCTGCGCTGTTTCCGGCATGATCACGTGGTCACATTGATGCGTATTACATTTTTAAACATTTGATTTTGTTGATGTTCAGACTTCGCCGCTATAGTGAACATGACATTTTAAACGGAGTATTTGTATGAAATTCTTGATTCCCGCTGTTGCATCCCTGTTGTTGAGCATTCCCGCATTTGCCACCCCGCTGCCTGCGCAACCGCACGTTTATGTGGAAGGTTCGGCCGAGATTGAAGTCGAGCCGGATATGATGACCTTTACGCTCAGCATCCAGACCGTCGATATCGACCTTGCCAAAGCCAAAGCAGATGTAGACAGACGCTCGCGTTTATTAATCGATGCCAGCAAAAAATTCGGTATTAAAGCCAATGACATCGCCACAACCGCATTAAATATTCGCCCGGAATATGAATACAAAGACAACCAACGTGTGTTGACTGGCAATAACGTTTCCCGTCAGGTCGACATCAAACTGCGCGATTTGAAAAAATATCCCGAGATGATGAAAGCGCTGGTCGACGCAAAAATTTCCGAAACGATTAATACCAATTTAACCGTCGCTGATAAAAAAGCTGTGGAAGAGAAAGTGCAAACTGCGGCGATGGAAGATGCCAAAGCCCGCGCTGGTCGCTTGGCTAAGTCGCAAGGGCAAACCCTGGGCGCGCCCTGGTCAATTTCAGAATTTAATAATCGCGGCAATGAGCGCTGGGAGTTGAACCCGAATCGCAATCTGATGGGAAGTTCTGCAAAAGAAATCGGTGCTATGCGTATGGCTGATTCAACTGAACCCTTTGAGCCGGGTGTTATGAAAATTACCGCGCAGGTGTATGTGGTGTATTTGTTGAAATAAAAACTGGCTTACATCCTTTCTCTATCAGCTCGCGCGCTTGCTGTTGCGAGCTGAATCAATCCGCGCAACTCTGCGCAATAAATTCCTTCCATTGCACAATATCGGTTCCGTCAGAATCGAACAGGCTCAGGCCGATTAAATAATCGCCTTCACTTTCGTGGGGGCGGCACCATTTGACTTCGGTGACGAGCAGGAACTGGCGGTCGCTTTGCGAGTCGCGGATGCAGCAGCGCAGGATGATGTCGGTGGCGATAGCTTCGTTGGCGATGACGCGCATACCGTTGGCGGAAATATCCAGGCTTTTACTGACGACCAGGATTGGCTCGCCATTGGCGGATGAGCCGAGTTCGATGATCACCGTCAGCTGGTTATCAAGCCGATACTCCTGGCGTTGATCGTTATTGTTCATGAGTGTTTTTCCCATTGCTGGTCGCCCGTATTTATTATTGACACCTGTTTTTACAGCTTATTATCACTGGTTTGCGGCTGCCTATTACCACTTACGCCAGACTTAAGATATATCGCGGCGTAACCCGCGAATGACTTTGGCCAACTGGTCTTCAAAGTTATCGCCATTGCGCAGTATTTTTATTTTATCGTCGATCATCAGCGCAATTAATTGTTCGCGCGCGTATTCGCCCAGTTTTCGTCCGACTTGATCAGCAAAAATGTATTTTCCGGTCGAGTTGATAATCACCGATAACTTCGCGCGCAATTTTTCGTCCGGATTTGATTTGTTGCTAATGTCCAGCCAGGCACCCACTTGTAATTCGTTGATACTTTGCGCCGCCTGTTGCTGTTTTGCAATGATTTCGGCGACTTGGGTTGCTTCTTGTTCGATGCGTAAACGCTCGGCTTGGACCGCCTGTTCTGCCTCGCGCCGTATTTTTTCATCTGCCAATGCGCGCGCTTCCATCATCGCTTTGCGTGCGGCGGCGCGGCGCGCTTCCAATTGCTCATGCAGGCGTTCCTGTTCAGCGGCGCGCTCGCGCTCTGCTGCTTCGGCAGCGGCTTGTTGCTGGGCGATAATCGCGCGCACGACTTGTTCGGCTTTGTTTTTATGCAGGAGTAATTGTGCTTGCACGCTACGATTTGCGCGCTCAATCAGCGTGGCCAGTTGTTGGTTGATTGCATCGGTAAGGTGCTGGCTGGGCAGCGGTCGCGCGATTCCGGTGGATAAGCAGAGCGCGAGATCCTTGGTGCTTTTATTCATCACTTTGCGCCCGGTGTGATCGACAAACAGGAATTGGTCGAGCTCCGGATTTTTGAAGGCGAGTTTACAGCGGATGTTATCGACACCTTCGTCCGTCACTTTGCCATCGAAGATAATCCAATCGCCCGGCTGGATATTCTCGGTCTGCTGCAAGAGCGCACGCGGCACCCGCGTGTTGGCATCGTTTTGGCCGTTGGCATTGGCGATTGTCGGGAAGCGTGTGCATTCAAGCGGCTGCTTTTGGATCGCATTCATCAAGCAGCGATTCAGCTGCTCGACAAATTGGGCGTAAGCTTGGGCGTTACTGGTGGGATGCTGCAGGCTGCGCTCCAATTCGGCGATCACTAACGGGATTTGGTCGTAGAGTAATTGGTCATCAACCTCGATGCCGTCACCGGAAAACAATTGGCCGATGGCAGGTAATAGTCGCTGCCAACTTTTCCATAAAGGTAGCTGGGGTAACTCAACCGGGCTGGTATTAAATGCCCAATACTGCAATTCACTTTTCAGTGTGCCGGTGATGGTGCTGTGCAATTCGGTAGGGAGCGGGCGCTGGGCGAGGTTGTGGTTAATGGAGTCGGTCACGCGGGTTTCGGCACTGGTTAATTTCAGGTTCGCCAGTTCGGTTTCGCACAAACGCGCTTCAAGCATGGCGGCGCGTTTGTCTTCAGCGGCAAGCCAATTATTGAACTCCTCCAGATGCTGTTGCATGTTGGCGGCGGGAACAGTCTGGTCATTGTTCGACCGGTAATGCAGGATAAACGCAACCAGCTCGCTCAGCTTGTCGTAAAGTTGTTGGTTGGGCCTTGAATCGCGCGGGCACCAACGGCTGGCAGGTTGAATGATAGTGTTGAAAAAAGCGCGCAATAAATGTTCGGGTGAGCAGTAAAATTCGTCGTCATTAGCGATCTGCGCCAGTGCAACCGGCATGACGTTATCCAGCAGCGACTGGAGGCGCGCATCCCAGGGATTGGCGCGGACAAAATGGCTCAGCAATTCAGCGGCGAGTTGTTGGCGCAGTGCGGCGGGATCGGAGGCCTCAGTGGCGGCGATACTGGCGAAAACTTCGCTCAGTTGCAGCGAATCGCCGTCGATGATGGCTTGCAGGGTAAATTCAGACATGCGTTTCCGTTACAGCTATGGAATCAATAAAACAGAGATTTTCCCCAATATAGCCAACTTGGATGCGCATTGCTGTCTTTTATCCCTCCTTGTGACTGAGTTTTCATCTGCCTTAACCTCACTCCGGCAACTTGCGTATAATCGCGCCTCATTCTTGCCCGCTATTGGTTGCGTCCCATGAAAATTACCGCCCAGTCTCCTTTTCTTTACACCGCCAGCGAAGTTTACGCGCTGGATGATGCCGCTATCGCCGGTGGTATTCCTTCGATCCAATTGATGAAGCGCGCCGGGCGTGCGGCCTTTGATTTGTTGGTCGAGCGCTTTCCGGCACCTGAATTGATCAGTGTTTATTGCGGCGCGGGCAAAAACGGTGGCGACGGCTATGTGCTGGCGGCCTTGGCGGCGCAGCGCCTATTACCGGTGCAAGTAATCCAATTGGCCGCGCCGGAAAAGCTGACCGATGAGGCGCTCCAGGCGTACGAATTTGCCCTGCAGGAAGGCGTTAAGATTATTCCGTTTGTCCAGGCGACGGCACCGGCGAACGGCGTGATTGTGGATGGCCTGTTGGGAATTGGCCTGCGCGGCGCGCCTGAGGGTGAATTTGTCGCGGCAATTGAGCAGATCAACCAAAGCAGCCTGCCGGTATTGGCATTGGATATTCCCTCCGGCTTGAACGCTGATACTGGCGCGGTTGCCGGTGCAGTTGTACAAGCGCAGCTGACCATCCCCTATATCGCGCTCAAGCGCGGATTGTTGACCGGTCGCGGTCCGGCGGTCGCTGGTGAGTTAGTCCTTGCTAATCTGGATATCCCTTCTGCGACTTACGATATTGTCTCGCCGAGCGCTGAGCGCCTGTCAATAAACAAACTTTTACCGCTGCTCGCGCCCCGTGTTGCCGATGCCCACAAAGGTGATTTTGGCCATGTGATGGTGATCGGTGGCGATACCGGATTTGGCGGCGCGGCATTGATGGCTGCCGAAGCCGCCGCTCGTACCGGTGCCGGTTTGGTCAGCATCGCCACACGACCGGAACATATCCCGGCGATACTCGCGCGTCGCCCCGAAATCATGGCCTGCGGGATTGTCTCCGGCCAGGAACTGGAACCGCTGCTGGCGCGCCCGACTCTGTTGGTTGTCGGCCCCGGACTTGGACGTTCGCCCTGGTCGGAGCAAATGTTGCAGCAGGCGGTAAAAAGCGGTTTGCCTTTGGTGCTGGATGCCGATGCACTCAATATTCTTGCCGAAAGCCGCGTTGTGCCTGCCGGCACCAAGCGGGGTACTCCGGACAGCCCGTGGATACTTACGCCGCATCCGGCTGAGGCCGCCCGCTTACTTGGTATCACCACCGCCGAGGTGCAGGCTGATCGCTTCGCCGCAGTGCTGGCGATCAGCGCGCGCTATAACGCCAGCGTCATTCTCAAAGGTGCGGGCAGTTTGGTTGCATCAACCGAAGGGCTTATTGGTGTAGTGACGGATGGTAATCCCGGTATGGCCAGTGGCGGTATGGGCGATGTGCTCTCCGGCATCCTCGGCGGTCTGGTCGCACAGGGTTTGAGCGCGCGCGACGGTACACGCCTTGGTGCGGTGATCCACGCCTGCGCCGCTGATTTGGCTGCGGAAGACCACGGCCAGCGCAGTTTACTGGCGACCGATTTAATCCCTTATCTTGGTGAGCTGCTTTAACCGGTAATTCTGGATATATCTATGCCTATCTATCAGGCCAACAACGAGACGGAAATGGTTGCTCTGGGCGAGCAACTGGGGCAAGCGTTTACCCACTATCCCAGCGCCCTGAGCGTGCATCTGCTTGGCGATCTGGGCGCAGGCAAAACCACGCTCACGCGCGGAATCTTACGTGCTTTCGGTCACACCGGTGCAGTAAAAAGCCCTACCTACACATTGGTTGAGGCCTATGAATTTCCAGCGCGAACGGTGTACCACTTCGATCTCTACCGCTTGGGCGATCCGGAAGAGCTGGAGTACATGGGCATCCGTGATTATTTTACCGATCATAACGTCTGTTTGATCGAATGGCCTGCGCGCGGCGACGGCGTGTTGCCGGTGCCCGATCTGGTGATCGATATCAGCGTTGCCGATGAAGGGCGCTGCCTTGTGCTGCACGCCAATTCCGCAGCCATCATCGCCTTGCTTCCGCCTGCCCATCAGCCTGATTGGTGAAAATCCTATTCATGCCCTAGGCTTAATTGATCTTTCGACAGACCGCGTGTCGGATTGCCATTAATTGAGTGTTAAAGGATGTGCCTGAGTTACCCATTTCCGGCAGCGAGATGCCAGCGTTCACGACGTTACGAAAAGCCGCGATATGAGATAAGTTCGTACCGCAACGCCACCGTTTTTTTAGTTCTGTTGTTATTCCTGCCGGATACCGTTTTTGCCTATGAGCCGTCCGCGCGGATTTTATTCGGCGGCGATCTTGCCTATCCGCCATTGGAGTGGATGGAAAAAAATCAGGTGATGGGATTTAACCGTGATCTGGTGCGCGAGGCTGAAGAGGAATCATTTGCGCATCAACAATATCACGGGTGGGCGTCGGTGCGTATCGGGCCGCCCTTTTGGTCGCGCGATTTGGAACCCGCAGAGGCCGACAATAGCTGGCTACATTTTTTCTCCGCCGGTTTTGCATTTTTGCTCGCCGCCTTGGTGCTCGGCGGCAGTTGGTATTGGAGCTTGAAACGCACCGTCGACCAACGTACCCGCGAACTGCGCGATGCATTACAACAGCGTGAAGTGGCCGAGCAGGAATTGCGCCGCGCGATTAATGTTGATTCTCAAACCGGCCTTGCCAAGCTGCCGTATTTTATCGATCAGCTGGATGATTATTTTCACGCGCATCAACGCCCCATCAGGCAAGAGAAAGAAATCCTGATTTTAAAATTGGTCGATTTGGATGTAATTGTGCGCACTTTTGGTGTTGCGCGCGCCGAAATGATCGTCAGTGCATTCGCCATGCATCTGTTAAAAATGGAAGACGCTCTCGCTGCTTATCTGGGGCGTGGCGTGTTTGCGTTGTTTATAAATAAATGCAACGCATTGGATTTATTTGACCAACTGAACAGCGATATGGCGGCATCAGATCCTGGATTGAGTTCGCAATTTGTCGGCGGTTCTGCCTATTGGCCCGAGCACGGCCGCTCGGCGGGAAAATTAATGCGGCACGCAGAAACTGCATTGGCGATGAGCGAATTGCGCCGTCGTCGCTGGCTGGCTTATGAGCCGGCGATGGAACCGAGCCGGGTCGATCTGGATATTATTTCGATTTTTATCGATGGCAATGTGCAAGGAGTTTTCCCGGTGTTCCAGCCGCAATTGGATTTGCGCACTGGCAAAATTTTATCGGCTGAAATTCTGGTGCGTTGGCAGCATCCGCGCCTGGGATTGGTGCCACCAAATGTGTTTATTCCGCTGTTGGAAAACTCCGGTTTGATTGAACAGGTAACGGCGCAGATGATCGACGAAGCGGTGCGTGTTGCCGTGTTATTGCGCAAGCGCGATTTACCTTGTTGCGTGAGCGTCAATATCGCCGCTTACGATGTGATTGAATCCAATCTCGCTGACATTATCAGCCAGGCATTGATCCGCTATCAGGGCGTGGCCAGTGATATCAAACTTGAGTTGACCGAAACTTCGGTTGCATCTGATCCACAGCACGTTAAAAAAGTGCTGACCCAATTGAGTGAGTTGGGCATCTACGCTTCAGTTGATGATTTTGGTACGGGCTATTCGTCGCTCTCATACTTGAGTTTGTTTCCGATCCGCGAATTAAAAATAGACCGCACTTTTGTCGGCGATATGATTGGCAATCCGCGCAACCACAGCATAGTGCGATCGACCATTTTAATGGCGCGCGAGCTGGGCTTGATCACCATTGCCGAAGGTGTGGAAGATGACCAAACCCTGCAAATGTTGAAAAAAGATGGCTGTGATATCGTGCAGGGGTATGTGGTCGCGCGGCCGTTGCCGGAAGCGGAATTCATTGAATTTATGCGCGCCCATGCGGCGCAGGTTTTTGATATCAGCCAGTTTATGAAAGGCTAGTCTTTTATGAAAAGTTAATTTTTTTAAAGCCCAACCCAAGATGCGCATTAGTGTGAGGGGTGATGCCCATAAGATTTGCACAGGGCGCTAAGGCGAGGTATTGAATTGATAGCATAATAGGTACGATAAGTATTTTGATGATCGCGATAACGCAATTACCAGGCCGTGCGACCGTTTCGCAGAATGAGGACTATGCTGCTGATTAATCAGTGACCTAATTGGCAATTTTGCTAGAGCGAAAGCGGTTTTTTGCGGTAAAGTGCAGTCTGTGCGGCCTGATTGTTCGGGGTATTCATACGGCCACACCATAATTACAATCAGATTGTTGTTGATGTTATTGAGATCGCCTATGTCTTTTTTTCGCTGGCTGAGTGCTGTTTTTTGCCTGGGCATTGCAATTTTTGCCCTGGCCGCCCAGTCGGCCACGGTTAATGGGGTGCGTGTATGGCGCGCGCCCGATCACACCCGCATAGTGCTGGATCTGGATGCACCGGTGCAGCACAGCCTGACGCTGGCAGGAAACCCGGACCGCATTATCCTCGATGTCCCCAATAGCAAACTTAACGCCGGTTTAGGTAATTTGCCACTCGCCGATACCCCTGTGATGGTAATCCGCAGTTCCGTGCACAATAAAACCGGTTTGCGTTTGGTGCTGGATTTAAAAGCCAGGGTCACGCCCAACAGTTTCTCGCTCAAAGCGCACGCCGGTATGCATGATCGCCTGGTGATCGATCTGTACGATGAGGTGCCCTCAACCGCAGTTGCCACAGCGACACCGCCATCTCCTTCCGCCACCCCGGCGGCAAAGCCTTCTGTATCAACCAGTTTGCCTCCCGCCCAGGTTGTCAGCGGTGCGCAACCGCCTGCCACTAATACCACACCGGCGACCGCGGTTGAGAAAACTGTTGTTGTGCCCCAGCCGAGCCTACCGACAGCCAATGTGGATTTACAGGGCAAACGCACGATTGTGATTGCAGTTGATGCCGGCCACGGTGGTGAAGATCCGGGGGCGATGGGGCCAAATCGCCTGCGCGAAAAAGAAGTGACCCTCGCGATTGCCAAAGAGCTGATTGCTGTGATCAATGCGCAGCCGGGGTTTTCCGGGAAACTAACCCGTACGGGCGATTACTTTATCCCGCTGAAAAAACGCCGCGATTTGGCGCGTACTATGAAGGCCGATTTATTTGTCTCCATTCACGCTGATGCTTTCACCAAAGCCAGCGCCCGCGGTGCATCGGTGTTCGCGCTCTCGCGCAACGGCGCCACGTCGGAAACGGCGCGCTTTCTGGCGCAGCGTGAAAACGAATCGGATTTGATCGGCGGTGTAGGTGATATCAGCCTCGGCGACAAGGACCAGGTCTTGGCCGGTGTGTTGGTGGATTTGTCCATGACCGCCACACTCAACTCCAGCTTGCAGGTCGGCCATCACGTATTGAATTCGATGGGCGGGATAGCTCATTTGCATAAACACCATGTGGAACAAGCGGGCTTTTTGGTGCTCAAATCGCCGGATGTGCCATCAATTTTGGTTGAGACAGGGTTTATCTCCAATCCCGAAGAGGCACGCAAGCTGGCAACGGTCGCCTATCGCAAGCAAATGGCAGGCTCCGTGTTCAAAGGTATTCGCCAGTATTTTTACCAGCATCCACCGGCGGGCACTTATATCGCTGCGCAAGTCCAATCGGGCAATGTGAAAGATTTTGAGCGGCAACATGCGGTGGTGTCGGGCGATAGTTTGTCGGGAATTGCAACGCGTTACGGCGTGAGCGTACAGCGCTTGATGCAATACAACAACATGCGCGATACCAATGTGAAAATCGGCCAAACATTAAAAATCCCTGCAGGCAATGCCACTGTTGTTGCGAGCCAACCGGTAGTGCAATCGCCGTCGCCCGTTGTGCAACCGCGCCCGGTCATTGCCGCCAAACCGGCGCTGCCGCGCCAACATAAAGTGGTCGCTGGCGATACCTTGTCGCGTATCGCAACGATTTACGGCGTGAGTGTCAGCGAATTGCAGCGGCACAATAATATGAAAAATGCCACCGTAAAAATTGGTCAGACGATTAAAATCCCCACCACTTGATGTCTTCACGTGATTTGCATCCCATGAGAAAAATTAAACTGCTCAGCCCGCGCCTCGCCAACCAGATTGCTGCTGGCGAGGTAGTGGAGCGTCCTTCTTCGGTAATTAAAGAATTACTGGAAAACGCACTTGATGCCGGTGCAACGCGCCTTGAAATCGATATTGAAGAGGGCGGGATAAAATTAATGCGCGTGCGCGACAACGGCGGCGGTATTGATAAAGATGATTTGCCTCTCGCACTCAGCCGTCACGCCACCAGCAAAATTTATGAATTGGATGATCTTGAAGCCGTTGCGACCTTAGGGTTTCGCGGTGAAGCGCTCGCGAGTATCAGCTCGGTTGCGCGCCTCGCCTTGATCAGCAGTACCAACGAAGAGAGTGCCGGTTGGCAAGTGGTCGCCGAAGGGCGCGATATGGAAACCCAATTGTCACCCGCACCGCATCCGCGCGGTACTACGGTTGAGGTGCGCGATTTATTTTTTAATACACCGGCAAGGCGCAAGTTTTTGCGCACCGATAAAACCGAATACACCCATCTTGAAGACGTTGTAAAACGTTTAGCGTTATCGCGTTTTGACGTTGCCTTTAATTTGCGTCACAACGGCCGCGCAATTTATTCCTGGCGCGCAGGCGATTCGCAATTGGAGCAGGAGCGTCGCGTTGCACAAGTGTGTGGACCGGCGTTTATGGAAAATGCAGTACATATTGATATTGAGCGCGGAACTTCTGATCGAGGGAAATTGCGTCTATGGGGGTGGGTAGCACTGCCGACCTTTTCGCGCAGCCAGGCAGACTTGCAACATTTTTATGTAAACGGCCGCGCAATTCGCGACAAGCTCGTCAGTCACGCCGTGCGGCAGGCTTATCAGGATGTTTTATATCACGGTCGCCATCCGGCGTTTGTGCTGTATCTGGAATTGGACCCGTCGACTGTTGATGTGAATGTGCATCCCACCAAACACGAAGTGCGCTTTCGCGATAATCGCAGCGTGCATGATTTTATTTATTCAAGTTTGCATCACGCGCTCGCAAAAGTCCGCCCGGAAGATACCTTGGCGAAACGCGAATTGGGTGAGGGTGCCGACGAAGCGCCCGGTGTAAATTCATTTGCACTTTCATCGGCTCGACCAATTCAAGGCATTGCTGCCGGCGAATTTAAAGGACAGGAGAGCATGGGTTTTCGTGCGGCGTCTGCCGGTAATAATTATGGATCTGGTTATTCATCGTCAAATTACCAGCCCGCAGCGATTAATCCGGATGCTGTGCGCGAGCAAATAGCGACCTACGGTGAGTTGCATCGCTCAACAAACACTGCGGCGACTTATGTGTTGCCCGAAACCTCCAATGATGATATTCCACCCTTGGGTTACGCCATTGCCCAATTAAAAGGTATTTATATTCTGGCGGAAAATGCGCAGGGTTTGATTGTGGTGGATATGCATGCAGCGCACGAGCGTATTACCTATGAACGTATGAAAGAGTCATTTGGCTGCGGCGGTATTCAAACCCAACCGCTGTTGGTACCGGAGAGTATTGCAGTCAGCCAGAAAGAAGCCGACTGCGCGGAAAATTTTTACGATATTTTTAAAAGCCTCGGCTTTGAATTGCAACGCGCGGGGCCAGAGACATTATTGATTCGCCAATTGCCGGTAATTTTAAATCGCGCAAAAGTGGAGCAGTTGGTGCGCGATGTGTTGTCGGATTTGATTGAGCATGGCAGCAGCGAGCGCATCCAACATCACATCAATGAAATTCTCGGCACCATGGCTTGTCACGGTTCAGTGCGTGCCAATCGCAAGCTGACAATTCCGGAAATGAACGCACTGCTGCGCGATATGGAGGCCACCGAGCGTAGCGGGCAATGCAATCACGGTCGCCCCACCTGGCTGCTGCAATCGCTCGATGATCTCGACAAATTATTTATGCGCGGCCAATAGTGGATATGAATACATCTGCGCAAAAACTGCCGGTGATTTTTTTGATGGGGCCAACGGCCTCCGGTAAAACAGACCTCGCCATTTCCCTGCGCCAGCATTTGCCGGTTGAGTTGATCAGTGTGGATTCCGCCCTGGTCTATCGCGGCATGGATATTGGCTCGGCCAAACCGTCTGTGCAGGAGCAGGCATTAGCACCGCACCGCCTGATCGATATTCGCGACCCTGCTGAACCCTATTCGGTAGCGGATTTTTTGGCGGATGCTGAGCGCGAAATTGCAGCTATTCATGCGCAGGGGAAAATCCCGTTGTTGGTTGGCGGAACCATGCTCTATTTTCGCGCGCTGCTGGATGGCCTGGCAGAGATGCCGGCAGCAGATGCTGAAGTGCGCGCGCAAATTGAATGCGAGGCAGAAGAGTTTGGCTGGCCGCATATTCACGCGCAACTGGCGTTGGTTGATCCTGAAACGGCAGCCGATATTCATCCCAATCACTCGCAGCGGCTAAGTCGGGCGCTGGAGGTTTATCGGGTGAGCGGCAAAACCATGGCGCAGCTGCGCCAGCTGCAGCATCAACCTTCGGCGCAGCAATCGTTTTGCGAGCGCTACAATGTTTGCCAGCTTGCGATAGCACCGCGTGATCGCGCCATCCTGCATCAACGTATTGCTGCGCGATTTGAAAAAATGCTCACCGGTGGCTTGATTGATGAAGTTCGGCATCTACACCAACGAGGAGATTTACATCCGGATTTGCCTGCGATTCGCGCAGTGGGTTATCGCCAGGTGTGGGATTATCTCGATGGACGTTTGGATTACGGCGAGATGATCGAGCGGGGAATTATTGCGACGCGACAATTAGCCAAGCGACAATTCACTTGGTTGCGCGGTTGGTCGACAACATCAAATAGTGAACTACACTGGATATACACTGAGACTGAACAGGGAATTTCACTCACAAAGGAAGAAATTGTGCGTTGCGCCTTGAATTTTATAGGGGGCGCAGCCATATAATGCCCACGTGAGAACCCTAGTCAGATTTTCATGCTTTCTTCCACCCCTTCCTTACTGGATGTATTAGGTGTTTTGGGTGGGTAATTACTATAATTTTTATTGTCCCTAGGAGATAAACATGTCAAAAGGGCATAGCTTACAAGACCCTTACCTGAACGTTCTACGCAAAGAGCGTGTGCCTGTATCCATTTATTTAGTAAATGGTATTAAGTTACAAGGCCAGGTTGAGTCATTTGATCAGTTTGTCGTGCTGTTGAAAAACACTGTAAGCCAAATGGTTTACAAGCATGCAATCTCCACCGTAGTACCATCACGTGCAGTGCGCGTACCTCTGCTGAACGAAGCAGGTGGTATCGAAGGCGAAGAAGACGAGCAAGCCGAGTAATTTATCAAATCATTGATACAACCTCGAGGTCGCTAATTGTTTTTTGATCGCCCTGAATCGGGTGAACTGGCTGTGCTGGTTCACCTGAATTTATCTCACGGCCAAGATGCCGAAGATCCCCGCGAATTTGAAGAGCTGGTGTTGTCAGCAGGTGGTGATCCTGTTGCTTTCTTGACCGGTTCACGCATTGTTCCCACCGCAAAATTCCTTATCAGTACCGGTAAGCTACAAGAGTTGGCTGATCTGGTTGCTGAGCACAGCGCTGAATTAGTGATTTTTAATCATACCCTGACACCGAGTCAGGAGCGCAATCTTGAAAAAGTCCTCCAGTGCCGCGTTCTTGATCGCACCGGGTTGATCCTGGATATTTTTGCCCAGCGCGCGCGTACTTTTGAAGGTAAGTTGCAGGTTGAGCTAGCACAATTACGTCACACCGCAACGCGTTTGATTCGAGGCTGGACCCACCTTGAGCGGCAAAAAGGCGGGATCGGCTTGCGCGGCCCCGGTGAAACCCAATTGGAAACTGACCGCCGGTTGTTGCGCAATCGTATTACGATGATTGAGCAGCGGTTGGAAAAAGTGCGCTCGCAGCGCGAGCAAGGTCGCCGTTCCCGCCAGCGTGCCGCGATCCCCACTGTGTCCTTGGTGGGCTACACCAATGCGGGCAAGTCCACATTATTTAATCGCCTCACCGGTGCCGATGTTTATGCGGTAGATAAATTGTTTGCTACCCTCGACCCCACCATGCGTCGGATCGAGCTATCCGACATAGGTGCGGTCGTTATGGCTGACACGGTGGGATTCATCAGTCATCTTCCCCACAAGCTGGTTGAAGCTTTTCGCGCAACATTAGAAGAGGCCAGTAACTCAACTTTACTCTTGCATGTGATAGATTCCTCAGCTGAAGAGCGTATGCGCAACACCGAGCAGGTGGAGTTGGTGTTGGAGGAGATAGGTGCGGCCGATTTACCGCAATTGCGCGTCTATAACAAAGTGGATCTGCTCACCGATGCCGAGCCGCAAATTGATCGCGATGAGGCCGGTAAACCTATCGCCGTCTGGCTATCCGCCCAAACCGGGGTCGGTTGCGAGTTGCTCACACAGGCTATTTCCGAGTTATTGGGTAAGGAAGTCATCAACGGTTGTTTGGTATTAACTCCCACCCAGGGACGTTTGCGCGCTATGCTCTATGCCCAGCAGGCGGTGGCAGAGGAAAAATACCGTGAGGATGGCGCTAGCCTCTTGCAGTTACGTATACCTAAAAATGACCTATTGCGAATACTGAGTGCCGAGGTGATGGCCTTTGATGATTTGAACTGGGATGATCAGGCGGTGGTATTGCCGCCTGATGATTTATCCGGGGAGTTGTAAATTCGTTAAGCAACCCCAATACAGCTTTACTTTCTACGTGGAGAAAAACTATGGCCTGGAATGAACCGGGAAAAGATAAAGACCCTTGGGGTGGACGCGACGGCGGCAAAAATAAAGACGGCCCGCCGGACCTTGATGAAGCATTTAAAAAGCTGCAAGACAAATTGAATGGCATTTTTGGCGGTGGCTCAGGAGGTGGTAGATCTTCTGGCAGTGCTAATCTGGGGCCCATCTTTGCAATCGTTGCCGTTATCGCACTGGTTTTTTACATTGGCGCCGGCTTTTATCAGGTCGATGCCAAAGAGCGCGCGGTTGTCCTGAAGTTTGGTGCGTTTTCCGAGATCAAAACCGATGGTTTGAACTGGAATGCACCGCTCATTACCGATGTATACATCGTTAACGTCACCGGTGAACGCCAATACCCATCCCGTGGTTTGATGCTGACGGAAGATGAAAGCATTGTTGAGTTGCCTATCAGTGTGCAATTTAATGTTTCTGATGTGCGCGCTTATGTGCTCAATGTGAAAGACCCGGAAATCAGCCTGCGCCATGCTACTGATTCTGCGGTGCGTCACGTGATTGGCTCAACTGAATTGAATCAGGTTTTGTCTGAAGGCCGTCAGGCTATTGCAGCGGAAGTGAAGCAGCGCTTGCAAACCTACCTGGATTCATACGGCGCGGGTATCCAGGTTATCAACGTGAACATCCAGGAGGCTCGTCCACCGGAGGAAGTTCGCTCCGCGTTTGATGATGTGATCAAAGCAAAAGAAGACGAAGCACGTCTGAAAAACCAGGCGCAAGCTTATGCCAACGGCATCATTCCTGAAGCCCGTGGTCGCTCACAGCGTATGATCGAGGAGGCTGAAGCTTATAAGGCTGAAGTTATTGCCCGCGCAGAAGGTGAAACGGATCGTTTTGAAAACTTATTGGCCGAATATAAACGTGCCCCGGAAGTGACTCGTCAACGCCTCTACATCGAAACAATGGAAAGTGTGATGAAAAATTCTTCCAAGGTAATGGTGGATGTCGCGGGCGGTAATAATATGTTGTACCTGCCGTTGGATCGTATGGGGTCGCGCTCGCCGATAACTGAGCCGCAATCACAAGCAGACAATTTTAACAGCAGGGCTACCCAGACGATTGAGTCACCCAAGCCCCTTGTCCGTCGGGAGATGCGCTAATGTCCAGTAAAGGTTTTGTTGCGTTAATCGTATTGATTGTCGGTTTTGTACTGGCTTTTAATACTATTTATGTCGTTACCGAATACCAGCGCGCGGTTGTGCTTCAGTTCGGTCGATTGGTTAAATCGGACGTCCCACCGGGTTTGCACTTCAAATGGCCATTCGCTGAAAAGGTGCGCAAGTTTGACGGTCGTTTATTAACCGCTGATATGACTCCGGAAAGTTTCTTCACTGTAGAAAACAAGCGTTTGGTGGTCGATTCCTACATCAAGTGGCAAGTAAAGGATGTGGAGACCTACTACAAAGCGACTAACGGTGATGAAGCAATCGCAGAAAACCGTTTGGCCCAACGTGTGGCTGACGGATTGCGTAACCAGTTTGGTCGTCGTACCTTGCACGATGTGGTGTCCGGCAAGCGCGATGAATTGATGAGTGAAATTACCGCCAGTATTAACCGGGATTCGGTAAAGCTGCTTGGTATTGAAGTTAAAGATATCCGCGTAAAACGTATCGACTTCCCGCCGGAAGCCAGCCAATCAGTTTTCGCCCGTATGGCGGCTGACCGTGAAAAAGAGGCGCGTGAATATCGTTCACAAGGTAAGGAACAGGCTGAAGTTATCGCCGCTGACGCTGATAAGCAGCGTGCTGTGCTGGAGGCGAATGCCTATCGCGATGCGGAACGTATCCGCGGTGATGGTGACGCTAAAGCGGCTGCTATCTTTGCTGAGGCTTTTAGTAAAGATCCGGAGTTCTACGGCTTTGTCCGCAGCTTGAACGCTTACCGTCTCAGCTTTAGTGGTAAAGAAGACCTGATGGTGGTTGATCCCAAAAGCGACTTCTTCCGTTACCTGAAAGACCCCAAAGGTAGAAACTAGAAAATCGCCCGCTTAGCGGGCGATTTTTTTTGTAAGGCTTATCTTGCTAATTGGCCTACAAATCAAACGGCAAACAGTGTTAAAATGCCGCAACCGAGCCCGCCGCTCGGTTTTTTTATGCGTGCTTGCCGGATTTTCCGCATTTAAACCTGCATTTAACCTAGAGTCGCTTATGACCTACGCTGATCGTTGGCTGTTACCGGATGGAGTGGAGGAAATTCTTCCCGCCGAGGCCAAAGCCATTGATAGTTTGCGTCGCCGCCTGCTGGATCTTTACAGCACCTGGGGCTACGACATGGTGATCCCGCCGCTGCTGGAATATACCGATTCCTTATTGATTGGCTTGGGGCGCGATGTCGACCTGCTGACGTTCAAGGTAACTGATCAATTAAGTGGACGCACCCTGGGCATCCGGGCGGATATCACCCCGCAAACTGCACGTATGGATGCCCACAGTTTTAATCGCGCAGGCGCTAATCGCCTGTGCTATGCCGGTCATGTCGTGCATACCCGGCCCAAGAATCCCCTCGCAACCCGTACGCCTATTCAGGCGGGGCTTGAGTGTTACGGTGAGGCAGGAATCGCGGCTGATATAGAAGTTGTATCGCTTTTACTTGAGTCACTGCAAGTGGCAGGTCTGCCGCGGTTGCATATCGATTTGGGGCATGTCGGTATTTATCGCGCCATTGCTGCCGATGCCGGTTTGACCAAATCGCAGGAAGAAACGTTTTTTGAGCTTTTGCAGCGTAAAGCTACTACTGAAATTCGCACCTGGGTTTCCGCTAACATAGCCGATCCAAACAAAGCCGAATTGTTTTCAGCATTACCAACCTTGGCGGGCAACAAGGCTGTTCTGCAGCGCGCCCGTAACGTGTTTAGCGGTGTTGTAGCTGCCCAGGCGGCGGTTGACCAATTAACTGAGGTTGCGCAGGTAATTGAGCAGCGTTATCCGACCGCTGAGCTTTATTTTGATTTGGGTGAGTTGCGCGGTTATCACTATCTTACCGGTTTGGTATTTGCCGCCTTTGCGCCCGGTTATGGTAATCCGATTGCCAGCGGCGGCCGTTACGACCATATCGGTGAAGTATTTGGGCGCGCGCGTCCTGCTACCGGTTTTGCGGTCGACATCACCGCGATCAGTAAGCTGGGCTTGCTTGGTAAAATCAGTGTGCCCGCTATCGCTGTAGTTGAAACCGGTGATGCGCAGCAATGGCTGACGATCCAGACTTTACGGCAACAAGGCCAGCGTATTATTGCGGTCAGCAGTGACGCCAATGTCGCGGAACTGGGTTGTGATCGCCAGTTATTGTTACAAGATGGTCGCTACCAGGTCGTAGCACTTTAATCAGTCAGTTTTCTTTTTATCCAGCACAGAGAGTTAAACCAGTCATGGGCAAGAATGTCGTGGTATTGGGCACCCAATGGGGTGACGAAGGTAAAGGCAAGATCGTGGATTTGTTGACCGATCAGGTCTCCTTGGTAACGCGTTTTCAAGGTGGCCACAATGCTGGTCACACCTTGGTGATTGACGGTAAAAAGACCGTGCTTCACTTGATCCCTTCCGGCATCTTGCGTGAGGGCGTTACTTGCCTGATCGGCAATGGTGTAGTGCTGTCGCCCGAGGCTTTGCTGAAAGAAATTAAAGGTTTGGAAGAAACGGGTGTAGAGGTGCGTAAAAATCTGCGTTTATCACCTGCCTGTCCATTGATTCTTCCTTACCATGTGGCTCTGGATCAGGCGCGCGAACTGGCGCGTGGCGATGCCAAAATCGGCACTACCGGCCGCGGCATTGGCCCGGCTTATGAAGATAAAGTTGCCCGTCGCGGTTTGCGTTTGGGCGATCTGGTTAATCTGGATAGCTTTGCTGTTAAGCTCAAAGAAATCCTTGGTTATCATAATTTTGTGCTGACTAATTATTTCAAAGTTGAAGCGGTTGATTTCGATAAAGTGCTTGCTGACTGCAAACTTTGGGCTGAACAGTTGCTCCCGATGATGGTTGATGTGACCGAGTTGTTACATACTGCGCGCGAGCAGGGTGAAAGTATCCTGTTTGAGGGGGCACAAGGCTCATTACTGGATATTGACCATGGTACTTATCCTTTTGTGACCTCATCCAATACCACTGCTGGTGGTACAGCGACCGGGTCCGGTTTCGGCCCGCTTTATCTGGATTACGTACTGGGTATCACCAAGGCTTACACCACCCGTGTTGGTTCTGGCCCTTTCCCAACCGAGTTGGGATGTGAAATTGGCGAATACTTGGGCAAGAAAGGTCATGAATTCGGTGCGACCACCGGTCGTAAACGCCGTTGTGGTTGGTTCGATGCGGTAGCGGTACGTCATGCCAACCGTATCAACAGTGTGACGGGCATTTGCTTGACCAAACTGGATGTGCTCGACGGTTTGGAAACCGTAAAGATCTGTATTGGCTATCAGGATGCGAAAGGTAATCCGATTGTTGGTATGCCATATGACGCTGATGGTTGGGCTGGCATTAAGCCAATTTATGAAGAGATGCCGGGTTGGAGTGAGTCTACTGTTGGCGCACAAACTCTGGATGAGCTCCCCGCCAATGCGCGCGCTTACATCAGCCGTTTAGAAGCGTTGATCAAGGCTCCAATTGACATCATTTCAACCGGGCCAGACCGCATAGAAACTATAGTGTTACGCCATCCTTTCACGATGTAAGATCACACTTTTATGTCGCCAAAAAACCCGCTTTTTACAGCGGGTTTTTTTATTTACGAAATATCAAATCACGGGCAATTGATGAATTGATTTTTAAATGATAGCGCTGTCAATTTTGGCTGGTACGGATCATCTATTGAATAAAAAACACTTATAGTCAGATTGACACATTAATCGACATAGGGGTAGGATAAGGTATCTTGCGATTTTTTGTTTACAAGTATGCAAGATGACTTGACTACATAATATTCAACAGAGCTCAAGAAGTCCTCACGCCTGAGAGGGCTGCAGGCACTATAAAAATCACCTGATCATAATGTTAACAAAGGGGTTGGCTATGGTTTTTCATAAAAATCAAAAAGCAGTTCATCAACAAAATATAAAATTCAAACGATCAATGTTAGCTATGTGCATCATGGCATTGGGTGCTCCCGCTTTTGCGCAGGATGCTCCAGCGCAGAAAGCTGATGGAGTTGTGGAAGAGGTTATTGTTACTGGTATGCGTCAAAGCCTGCAGAATGCGCAGGATGTAAAGCGTAATGCATCGACCTTTGTAGACTCTGTTTCGGCATCCGATATCGGTGCGCTGCCTGATCGTTCTGTGCTTGAGGCTATGCAACGTATTCCCGGCATCTCCATTGAGCGCTTTGCAGCAGTGGATGATCCGGATCATATGTCGGCGGAGGGGTCGGGCGCAGTAATCCGCGGTATGACTGCAACCCGTTCGGAATTTAATGGCCGTGATTCTTTCACTGCCAACTCTGGCCGCGGTTTGTCATTCCAGGATGTTTCTCCTGAAATGATGGCCGGTGTTGATGTTTATAAAAACCAGCAGGCGGACATGGTTGAGGGGGGGATCGGCGGTACCGTGAGCTTACGTACCCGTAAGCCATTTGATCAAAGTGGCATGATGACCGCGTTCAGCGCAGAAGCAACGTATGGTGATTTGTCAGAAGAAACCAAGCCAACGATTTCCGGTTTGTTTAGTAATCGCTGGGAAACCAATGCCGGTGAATTCGGGTTTTTGATTAACGCTGTTAAATCAGAAATGATCACCGAAAACCATAATATCCAGTCCGATGCCTACAAGCGTTACATTCCTTGTTGGTTGCCGGGTGCAGAAGCGTTTGATAAACGCGCAAGCGGTGTTGCCTGCCCTGGAATGGCCACTACAGATTATGCTACTTACGGTGAAGTGTGGTTGCCATCTGCAACCAACTTCCTCGTAAAAGAAGACCAGCGTACCCGTGAGGGTATAAATGCTTCTTTCCAATGGAAAGATCTTGATGACAAATTCCTGGTAACCACCGAATACATCCGCTCTAACTCGAAGCTGGATTGGTGGGAAGATGCCATGAAATACCAGGGTGGCTATAAAGATGGCGATCGTCGAATTCGCCCTGTTACCGGAACTGAGTTTTTGTTTGATGATAAAGGTCGCTTCCTGGCCGGACAAATGTCTGATGGTAGCGGTGATTGGCGTGCAAGTGGCCAGGCAGGTCATCAAAATGCGGATGAAAGCTGGCAAGAGCCGGCTAATATTCGCTATCCAAACTCCTGGAGCGGTATTCCAACGCCCAGACCACAATTTGGTCAAAAATTCCAGGTTGATACTCGCGGGGTAGCGGGCGAAACCCTGGTTGAGGATTTCAGCGCAAATGTGAAGTGGACTCCGGATGACCTCTGGACGGTGGAGTTGGATGCCCAACATGTTCAGGCTGAAACCTCTAACGATGACCTGGTACTGCATCTGGCGGTTGCTGGTTTGCAAGAAGTTGACCTTCGTGGCAGTACACCCTCCATGAAATTAACCGAGCCGTGGGGCGGCGCTCGCGATGCTAATCGTGATGCATGGTTAGCCGCTTATGCAAACGTACCGGGCTTTAGTAATGATCCCGCCGGTGACACCAATTATTTCACCGATCCCACCAGCTATTGGTGGCGTTCAGGCATGAGCCACTATGAGCGCTCAGAAGGTGATGCCGATGCCGTGCGTTTGGATATTACCCGTGAATTTGAAGATGCCGGTGCACTTAAGGGCGTAAAAACAGGTATTCGTTGGGCTGAGCGCGAGCAAACTGTGCGCTCGACCAGTTGGGGTTGGGGCTCGGTTGCGCCAGAGTATTCAGCGGGCGCACTGTATATTGACCACACACCAGGCCAGGCAGATTGGGTACAAGTTAACGATTGGAGTAACTTCCATCGTGGCGGCGTGATTGATATTGAAGGCGGCAACAAAATGCTGGGTATCAAGCGCGACGTAGTGGCCAATATCCGTGATAACCGTTTGTGTCCAGGCGATGCGGGCTTCCCTGAGCGCTCAGCTGCAGGCAGTTACAATCCTTATCACTGCCTTGCAGGCAACGACGCAAAATACGGTTTGTTCCAGCCCAGTGATATCGCTATTACCAGTGAAACCAATAAAGCAGCTTATGTGCGCGTTGATTTTGGTTTCGACGATTTAACCTATCCAATCGCGGGTAACATTGGTGTTCGTTATGTTGAGCTGGATCGTGCTTCTCGCGGCTACGTTAAAACTGCCGAAGTGGATAAAAACTACGTTCCTGCTACTGATGCCCCGCCAGCGGGATTGAGTACTCCATTGACTGGTGCATCTGTAAAAGCCTACATGGAAAGCAAGATTGCAGATGGTACTTATAGTGATGTAAGAGCCTTTATGGAAGATACAAACAACTCCTGGGTAAGCAAAGGCTATAACTGGTTGAATGCAGCAGATCGTCGTTATGGTGATACTGCCGCAGGCTTCAGCGACGCTGAGTCCAGTTACGATACCTTTTTACCAAGCTTGAACGTAAAAATGGAGCTATCGAATGATTTGTTAGCGCGTTTTGCCTATGCAAAAGCGGTTGCTTATCCAGACATGGGCGACGTACGTAACAATGTCACCATGAGCACCGACCAATACGAAGTCACTTACGATTCATATACCGTAACTGGCAGTGACGGTGCACCGACTACTGTACGTGTTCCTAATAAAATGTGGGTTGACGAGTGGCGCGGTTCAGGTGGTAACACACGTTTGATGCCGATGGAATCAGACCAGTATGACGTTTCTCTGGAGTGGTACTTTGCACCGACCGGCTCTTTGACCGGAACCATATTCTACAAAGATCTTTCCAATTTCTTTGTTCAAGGCGCAGTCTCTGAAACCATTCCAAACCCGATTTATCCGGATGAGGTTCGTCAGGTAGAACTTACCACTACCCGCAATGGTGGTGAGGGCAAAATGTATGGGTACGAGTTGGCTTATCAACAATTCTTTGATTTCCTCCCATCTCCATGGGATGGTTTGGGCGTTCAGGGTACCTTTACCAAAATCAGCTCTTCCGGTGTTCCCCATAATGAAGAGGATTATGAAAATTCCAGCTGGGCTGATGGTGGTGAGAATGATACGGGTGCACGTGTAAACCTGAACAATGTACCGCTACAAGGGCAATCGGAAGAAACTGTCAACTTTACGCTGATGTATGAAAAATATGATTGGCAAGTTCGTGCGGCCTATAACTGGCGTTCAAAATATTTGTTAACCACTCGTGACGTAATTTCAAAATATCCATTGTGGTCTGATGATATTGGTATGTTGGATGCGTCGATCATGTACAACATCAACGATAATATTACCGTCGGGCTTCAGGGGACCAACTTGACTAACGAGCAAACCAAAACATTGGCAATTCTCAATGATAAAGGTATGACTGGCGGTCGTAGCTGGTTCGTGATGGATCGTCGTTATACATTGTCACTGCGCGCCAAGTTTTAACGAAGGCTTCTATTTGCAAACCTGAGTTATTATTTGTGGGTTATCTTTAACAAGAGAGCATAAAAAAACCCGGCTATTGCCGGGTTTTTTATGCAATATCGATAACGTTAGTTGAGTTTCCGACGGCGCACACCAACAAGGCCCGCAATGCCCAATAACATCAAAATAAATGCAGACGACTCAGGGACTGCTACTGCTTTTATTCCAATCAAAAGGTCATCGTGGTTATCATCATCATTAACTCCGCCCGCATCATCAAAAAATAATATTGCGTCGTAAGCAATGCCTTTGTAAGTAGTATCGAGCGCAATTGCGAAAGACACTAGACCATCACCGGTTACGTTGCTGCCGTTTAGCACGAAGTTAAGTAGCGAGCTTAATCGATCAGTAGTGAAACCAAAGTTAATAAGATCACCTTCTGCATAACTTCCGGTGTAACTGAAGGAAGATTTTTGGGTCTTATTATTGATAGTGCCACTTTCCGACGTAAACGTATTTAATGCACTTGCTTCTTCTGCAAGGAAGTTGAAGGTCAGGGTCAAATCTCCCGCCTGGTTCGCTTGCAGATTTCCGCCGAAGTTGTATTGGGTGGTTCCTACAAACCCGCGGAAATCGTTGTTGGAGGGAATGGTAACACTGGAGCCACCGTCAATTTTTAATAACCCTGCGTTGGCAGTAATTGAACTGATGGCGAGTATGGCTGCGGCTGTGAATTTAATCAGTTTCATGAACGTCATCCTTTTGTGTGAACCTAAATAGAGTGATTTTTTAACGCACAATTCGGTTACAAATAAAGCATTAGTCGTGCCAGCCGCGAAAGATAATGGAATAATTGCGCTTGTGATGGCCGTCACAAGTTTTTAATGGGGGTTTTGTAAATTATGTCGACACTTTTGGCGTTAAAATGATTTTTACGAAAATGTGATTGAAATATTTATGGCGGCGCATTGCACTTTTTGCAAAAAGTTTGCTGCAATTTCAGGCGGGGAAATTTAAAAATTGATTATTTTAGTGCACCGGATCTGAGGAATCCCAAACCCGGTATGAAGGACTACCTGCTTGCAAACCGTAAATGAAGATTATTGTGGTTGCTCGATGCACCCTTTTTCACCTTCGCCTAATTTTTCCAAGCGGATATTAGTAATACTCACGGTAAATTTTCCGTCAGTGCTGATTGAAAGCGGTGCGACGATTTTTGTTAAGTCAAAGTTGTCACTTTTAAAGCAATTTAATGGCAGCGGCAGCGAGAACCATTCACCCTTGGGCATCTGCTTGATCATTGCATTAATAGAAATATCGGCTAGGCAGGGGTAGCCGCAGCCCAGTGCAACCCTCACATCTTTATCCGGTTTTACGTCGACGCGCATGTCGATAGTCAATGAGGCTGCATCTTTAAATTTGGAGAGGTCGATGGGGGCACCGTAGAGACTGAAACTTCCTACTACTTTTTTGCGTGCTGCCCAAGTAATTTGAATTGCATCGCCAGTTGCTTTGAAGTTGATCGGTGAGACAGACACTTTACCTCCAGCCGATTTTCCTTCGCGTCCTTGAATATCGGTGGACCAGTTGCTCGGATCGCCTAGCGAAATACTACGGCTTATCAGTTCGCCATTCACCATATAAAAATAATTGGGATTTGGTGCTTGCGCGTGGCTGACAAGCGGAGATAGCAGCGTGATACAAGCTACAGAAAACAGCAATTTGGATAATCTGTTAAGGCGATTGTGCATGGGAAAAATCTCTCTTGGTTATTTGTTATTTAAGTGTGCCGGCTCCTATCTCGCACTGACGGATGGCGCCTAAATAATATTCACTCAAGCTCGGTAAAAGTCAATTTGCCTGTGTAAATAAAAAGCCCCGGTGAGCTGTGCTGACCGGGGCTTTTTTGGGGGAACATATTAATTAGTCCAGATAAGCATCAATAGTATTGATAGTGCCATCGTCATTATGCGTCAGCTCGGTCACCTTCACACTGCGCAAATGCGTATCGCCACCGGAGAGCGATGAGTCGTGGTAGAACAAATACCATTTCCCCTGATGCTCAACGATTGAGTGATGACTGGTCCAGCCTAATACCGGTGTTAACACCATGCCCTTAAAGGTGAACGGGCCATAGGGCGAATCACCGATAGCGTAGGCGATGTAATGGGTGTCGCCCGTGGAGTAAGAGAAATAATATTTGCCGTTGTATTTGTGTACCCAGGCGGCTTCAAAAAAGCGGCGGTTATTATCGGTCCCTAGCAAAGGTACTCCACCGCCATCAACAATTTTTACATCTTGCGGGGCTTCAGCAAATTGCAACATGTCATCGCTGAGGCGCGCGATTTTCGGGCTGAGTGCCGGTTCGTTACTCGCGGGATAGTTATCTTCCGTAGTGTAAGTGCCGCTTGCCCAACGCTGTAATTGCCCGCCCCAGATGCCGCCGAAATACATGTAGTGGCTGCCGTCGTCATCTTTAAAAACAGCGGGGTCGATGCTGAAACTGCCTTTGATTGGTTCCGCTTCCGCTTTGAATGGGCCTGTTGGCGAATCGCTGGTGGCTACACCAATACGAAAAATATTGGTTTTATCTTTTGCCGGGAAATACAAAAAGTATTTGCCATTTTTTTCAGCGGCATCCGGTGCCCAAAGTTGACGGCTGGCCCAGGGAACATCTTTGACATTCAAAGCTTCGCCATGATCGACGACTTCACTACCTACAGTGTCCATCGATAAAACATGGAAATCCTTCATGTCAAAACGATCACCTTCACCAGTGGTGGTAACACCGGTTTCAATATCGTGTGATGGATAAATATAAAGTTTGCCGTTAAACACGTGCGCAGAGGGATCAGCGGTATACATATGCGTGACCAGTGGTTGGCCAATAAACAGCGCTGGATCTGCCGGTGTTTTTGCTGGTGTTGTGGTTGCCGCTGCTGCCGAGGTCGCGGTGTTGGTTTCCGAAGAGGATTTATCCTGACAGCCAGTTATCAGGATGCCGCCAGCGATAAGGCTGGCGAACAAAAGTGTGCGCTGGTTTTTCATCGTTATTATCTCGTATTGGATTGTGTATTTTTATAATGCCAGCGCAATATTACCAATGCCAGAGCGTGCCGTCTTCCAAACGGTTCACAGGTAGGCTCGCGCGTTTGTAGGGATATTTTGCCGCGCGTTTTTCATCGATATCCACACCGTGGCCGGGTGTTTCACCGGGGATGAAAAAGCCGCGATCAAATCGATAGGCATGGGGAAATACTTCATCCATTTGAGCGCTGTGCGCCATGTGTTCCTGGATCCCGAAGTTCGGCACCCAGTAATCAAAATGCAAGGCAGCGCCCATGCAAACGGGGGATAAATCCGTTGCGCCGTGAAAGCCGGTGCGCACATTAAACAGGCTGGCAAAATCCGCAATGCGACGCACGTGGCTGATACCGCCGGCGTGCACAATGGTAGTACGAATATAATCGATCAACTGGTTTTGGATTAATTCGCGGCAGTCATGAATGGAGTTAAACACTTCGCCTACTGCAAGTGGTGTGGTGGTGTGCTGGCGAATTAATGTAAACGATTCCTGATTTTCTGCCGGTACGGCATCTTCCATCCAGAACAGATGAAACGGCTCCAGTTCTTTACCGAGCCGTGCAGCTTCAATCGGTGTCAGGCGATGATGCACATCATGCAGTAAATGAATGTCGCGGCCAAATTCTTTACGCACCGCGGCGAACACTTCAGGAATAAAGTTGAGATATTTTTCAGTCGACCACACTTCGGTGGAGGGCAAATCGGAATCCGCAGGTTCGTAACTTTTTTCACCTTTGGCAACGCCGTAGGTTTTTTCGATGCCGGGAATACCGCACTGTACGCGAATGGCCTGATAGCCTTTTTCTTTCGCTTTGCGCACGGCATCTAACGTGGAATCCAGATCTTTGCCATTAGCGTGGGTATAGGTGAGGATACGCTCGCGACTCTTGCCACCGAGTAATTGATAGAGCGGCATATTCGCCATTTTGGCTTTGATATCCCAGAGCGCGACATCAATTGCGGCCAATGCAGTCATCCCTACCGGTCCACGACGCCAGTAAGCGCCGCGATAAAAAAATTGCCAGATGTCTTCAATCTGTTGCGGGTCGCGGCCAATAAGTGCCGGGACTAAATAATCCTCCAGATAAGAGACAACTGCTTTTTCACGGCCGTTGAGTGTTGCATCGCCGATGCCATAAATTCCCTGGTCAGTTGTAATCTTCAAGGTTACAAAGTTTCTGCCGGGGCAGGTGACAATCACTTTCGCATCAACAATTTTCATTCAACGACTTCTCTACAGCTGGGGTTGTTAAAGGCTTGTTAGTATTTTTGGCTCTCCTTTGGCCCCAGATAGCTGGGCAAAAGTCCGCCGGTATCAATTAGAATTTTTTGCAGGACTACACCCGGATCAAGGCTGTAAATTCGCAATTTATGCGCACCGGGTTTATCAATCCGGTGTGTAGTCGTACTCCTGCGCAGATCGCTGCGCACCGTTTCTTCCCATGTGGCGTTGCTCATATCAGCAGTCAAATCCACAACCTGCGGCGGCTGGTTATCAAACGCAACGGCGTAACGTAAACCTCGCCCCGGCATCAGCGGCCAACTGGGTGCGAATAATCCTTCGACGTTGAATTCGCCACTGGTCTGGCTGAATAGATCGTATTCAAGATAAGGTGCATCCTGCACTTTGCTAAAGCTTCGGTCGGTAATCGGGTAGACTGACATGGACGATAAACTGCGTCCGTGTTCAGGGATTTTTTCCCAGCGCAATCCACTGCTATCGCCTTTGCGTTGGTAGTGTTCAGCCTCAATCGCAATATAGCCATCGGCCTCTGCAAAACCTTTCCCTTTTAATGAAGACCTGTTTATCCCGGTATTAACCGCTTTGACCGCAATGGTCGCTCCGCCCCAACCCGTACCGTTTATCTGCACTGTGCCAGTGGCCTCGCCTTTGGGGGCTTTGCTCCAGTCGATCGATACCTGAATCTGTGCATCAGATAAAACTTGTACACTAGTATGACTAATTGTAATCCAAGGTGCACTCACTTGGGCAGTAGCTGTGAACGATTCTTTACCTTTATTAAATACTTCAATCGTTCTTTGCTGTTTTCCCAGTGGGTTAAATGTCGCTAACCGATAATTGCCAGGGGTCGGCCAAGCGGGTGCCATGCCTTCAAGCGAAATGCCCATTTCGGCTGAATTATGCGGCTCGTACAGGTGGATAATGGGTAGGGTATCTTCCGGTGGATTATTCCAGTTGCTGTAACCAATATGGGGCTGCGACATAAAGTGGTTCCACTTGCCTCCATTCAACTGGTGATATTCCTGTTCGAGTGCAGCGTCGGCCATAAAGAGTGCTCGGACCTTATCGGCGTAGATATTGGTCGTGGCACGGCTTTGTTGGGCGTACAAATGGTTCTTGGCTTGTGCGTCATAAAGCTCGGTCACAATCGCGCTGGCTTTGGCGGGGAATAACACTAATTGATAAAATGCATCGCGTTGTTCCGCGGGAATTTGGGTGTAAAGTTTTTCGGCGTGAGTCGCATAAGATTTTATTTCTGCCGTTACGCGATCAGCTTCAGCGTAATGTAGTTGGCTATAAATCGTTGCATCTTGTAATTCCGGTTTGCGCCGCAAATTGTGGCGTGTATATCCCGTCATAATTTCCGCAATGTCCGCTGCGTATTGTTTACCAAATTCGCGTTCCGCCCAGAGGGTGGCAAATTCAGGAATCCGCTCTTTCGGCCAGGCTTCGGGGTTCCAGGCCATATTGAGAAAAAACTCAATCGGATACTCCATGGGTTTTAAATCACCCACATTTACAATCCAGATTTGGTTTGCTTCATAGGTATAAGCGAGATGCATTTGCTCCCAAATTTTGGCGATGGAAACTGTGTTGATCCAACGATAGGAGCGCGGTCCACCGACATAATCAAAATGATAATAAACACCGGCCCCGCCTATACGTTTGCGTTCCTCCGGTGTGGGTAATCGGCGGATATTGCCCCAGTTATCATCGCACCACAGCAAAATCACATCGTCGGGGACACGCATGCCACGCTCGTAAAATCCCTGTACCTCTTTATACAGTGCCCAGACTTGTGAAACCTCAGTTACTTTTTCTGCGCCAAAAACCTCGCCGAGAATAGTGCGTTGATCACTGACAATTTTTTCCAATAAATCAATATTCTCACCTTCACTCATGGGCTCATCTTGTTGGCCGCGCATCCCCAAGGTGTAGATGCTCTCGTACGGTTTATTGCGCTTTGCTCCATCGACCCAAAACTTGTATAAATTTGCAGAATTTTTGGAATATTCCCACGGGCCTTTACCGTAGCGATTCCATTCCTTGTCGGCGCGCATCATGGGTTCATGGTGCGAGGTACTCATCACAATCCCGAATTCATCGGCGAGGATCATATTGTTTGGGTCATCGTCGGAAAAGGCATTATTCCACATTGCCGGCCAGAGAAAATTGGCTCTAAGGCGCAACAATAGCTCGAATACTTTTTCATAAAATTGTGCGTTGTAATTGCCATATTTCTCCGTCACCCAATTGGTGAGTGCCGGTGCCTCGTCATTGAGAAAAATCCCGCGGTATTTCACTTTTGGTATTTCTACTACCTGGATTTTTTTATCGATATACAACTGTGCTTTCTTTTTTACCGGCACGTCGGCCCACCAGTACCAAGGCGATACACCTATCTGCTCGCTTAAGCTATAAATGCCGTACATAGTGCCGCGTTTATTTGCACCTACGATAACCAGTGCGCGTTTTACCTGTGGAAATGGGTTATCAATTACTTGCACTTGATAAGCATCCCATTGGCTGCGGATTTTACTGACATCTATCTTGCGATTAGTAACCAGCTGGTCTATTAATTTGCTTTTTCCCAAGGTGCCTATTACTACAATCTCATCGGTTTTCTCACTAATAAGATTGCTGAGTGAGGATTTTTTATTGGTGACTTTTTCTATATCGCTTTGCAAATTTTTGGCGGCACGGACCACGCCGGGAAATTCATCGCTATCGATAACTAATACGGCACTTTTGTTTTCATCTGCCAATATCAGATTGTTTCTGCCTGACTTTGCCAGCCAGGACTGCTCGCCTAGCGACCAGCAAGGAATGCTGATAAAGAATGTTGCTAATATCAGCAAAAGCAGCGGACGATGGGATGTCATCGATTTTTTTCGTTGATATATAGTCAACATAAGTATTCCTTGCGTGATTTATTTCTCTGCTCGTGCAGGGGTAACCGAGCAGGATTTCCGATCACCGTTGTTAAAATAAAAATGGGTAACTACTTGCGCAGCTACCCAACGGGAGGGACGTTTAACTATCGATAATGTGTAACATCGACACCTTATCAATTACTGCAGGCAGTGCCTTGCAATGCATCCGCAAAACCGCGCAAGGCCGGTTTATCGTGGTAATTATTATCAAACAATAATGGCCAGGAAATTTTTTCGCCATTGTATTGGGTGGCGCCTTTCATTAAATCATTCAACCAGGTATTGGCATCGGTTGTGCCCCACACGGAAATGCCACCGCGTAAATTAGCTGGCACTGTATCAAGGTAAGCTTTCACAATTTCGCAGTAGCGTTTTTTCTGGGCCAGTGCGGCGACCTCGGTAAAGGTGCTGACTTTGTTAGCTGGCCAGCTGCCGCTGTATGGATTATTCACTGCCACATCCAATTCAGTAATTTTTACCTTGAGGCCTTTATCGACGACTTTTTTCATGGCTGCACTGATATCGGCGATGCTTGGGTAATCCATAAAGACGTGCATTTGGAAACCAATGCCATCGATAGGAATATTGCGCGCCTGGAAATCGGTAATCATTTCTACGAGCTTGGTCATCTTCGCGCCGTTCTGATCAGTGTTGTAATCGTTGTAATACAGCTCCAGATTTGCATCGGCAGCGCGCGCTGCCTGGAATGCTTTTTCGATATAGATCGGACTATTGCCACTTTTGATATAAAACGCGGAATCGGTGCGGAAGTTGGAAGGGCTGTTATCGTTCAAGGCTTCATTGACGACATCCCAGCTGGTGACATTTCCTTTGGCTTTAAAGTGATCCACAACAGTGGTTACATGATTTTCCACCACAGTTAAAAAATCTGCCGCCGAGCCAGTCCAATTTTTCATAAAGGTTGGCACTTGATAATCAGAGTGCCATACCAGCGCATGACCGTGGACGTTAATATTTTTACTCTTCGCGTAGTCCACAAATGCATCTGCATTGGTGAAGGTAAAGTTACCCTGGGTTGCTTGAAGGTAACTCATTTTCATAATGTTGCCGGCTGTCATTTGGTCGAAGTGTTTTTCGACTACGGATTTTTCCGACGCATTAGTCAAAATGTTGTAAGTCGGAGAATCAGTGTTGGATACGGCGGCGCCGATAGGGAAACTCGCTAGTTCATGCAAAGCATTTACATTCGCGGAGTAAACACTGGTTGCGCTTGAAGCAGTGCTGGACGTGGAAGAGCTACCCTGATTTGGCAGGGTAACAGTGGTGCTCTTGATGGTCACTGTGCCCGCAGGCGCTCCTTTGGCTTGCACACCAATTTGCACATCGCTGTCTGTTTGGTTGAACTTGTTATCCTCTTCATCAATGGTGCAGCTAATGGTGGCATCGACAGCTGCTGCCAGCTCACTATTGCTACTCCAACAGTCCCACTCGCCAGCCCAACTACCACCTTTGATTTGCGCAAATATCTGCAGGTTAGCACCGCTGGTTTTAAATTCGTTGCTGACATTGACAACCATTTTGATAACGGCGTTCTCCAGCAATACCGGTTTGGCCAAATCAGTAACTGCTCCAATATTGTCGCCGTTAGGAGCAAAGGTTACGCCTTCGGTGTTGTAGTTAACACCGCTATTGCCAGTGCCATTACCTCTCCATCCGGTAGTCATATTCAGGAGTATGGCGGTAGCGGCAGAGCTTGAAGTGCTCGATGGGGTCGAGCTGGCTGGTAATGAACTCTCACTGGATGGGCTGGCGGAGGTTGTAATTGAAGACGTTACGGCCGAGCTGGCTGGCGAAACACTGGTTGCGATGGAGGATGCCGGCAGGCTTGAACTCAGGGCAACGCTTGAAGATTTTGAACCTCCGCTACTGCCACTACCACCGCACGCGGTGAGACCGACGGCGAAAAGGGAGATAAGTAATACACGTGAATAATATTGCATGGCGATAGGCCCTTCTTTATGGTGTTATTGTTGTTGTCAATTACACCATAAGTCGGAAGGGCTTGTATACCAGTTGCATTAGATAAAATTGTAAGCGCCTTCCTGGCACTTAAAACCTGATATGGAATAAAAAAGGATTAACTGGTCTGCGGTATAGCACGAGTGCTGCCACCGCGCAGTAATAATACCTCCAGGCGCTTGCGGGTTACGCGTTGCATGGGCATCTCGATATAGTGCGAAATAACCATGGGTATTATGAGGCCTGCGAAACCCAGCACTATCCACAGTGGTTCATAAACTCTGTGCTCGAGTCCCAGTAGTTTGCAACCGTAATAAAACACCAGGGTATGGATGAGATAAATCGAGAAACTGGCCTGGCCAATTTTGCGCATCAGCGGCGAGGCGAATAAAAGCGCGGTCCAGCTCGAGGTGATGGATAGCAGGTAGATAGCGATAGCAAATGCAATGGCCATTTCAACTGAGTCGTAAAGCGCAGGTGTTGAGTCGAATAATTTCAACGGGCTGAAAATAACAATCAGGGAGCCGATTTGCAGCAAGCTAAGGACAAGTTGATTATTGCTGCCCTCCCAGCTTTTGCGCGGCAACATGCCTGCCAGGGTACCCGCCAGGAAATAATGTAATTTATTTGGCAGGCTCAGGTTGGGCCAATAAGCATGGGTAAGCACCAGCGCAGCGCAGAGGAAGATCGCGAGCGGAACGGCAAAGGGATATTTGTTCTTGCTGGCCATGCACCACCAAATCAGCAGGAAAAATGCGTAATACTGCACTTCTAACGGGATCGACCAGAATATGCTGACGTTGCCGCCGAACAGGTAGTGACGAGTGACACTGGTGATGCCTTCAAGGCGCAAAGGGAAATCGCTCGACTCAAATTGTGTTAGTACGAAGCAGAGTGTGATAACGGCCCAATAGATTGGTGCGATCCGCGCGAAGCGCGCTATGCCATATTTCACGACCGAAGTCGAATCGCATTCACTTTGGGCGTAAAGATAGCCCATCAAAAAGCCACTTAGCACGAAGAAAACCCCTACGCCGACGGGGCCGATCAATACAATATTGGTTGGCCAAGGCATATGCGAAACAATTACAAATAAACAAGCTAGTGCGCGAATGCCATCCAGGTTAGGCATTTTGTCTCGATTCTGGTGAGGATTTTCAATTCGGGGCAGGGTGCTTGAACGAGCGTTTTCCATGACTTACTCCAGTCTTTCAATACTAGGCCTTCAGGGTCTGCTGAGGGAACATCGTGCGACTTACAGCAATTTTTAGTCCATTTTGCCTGTATATCAGGTTTGTGCAGCAGTTATGTTGCATCTTGTGAAATAACCCCGCTATTTGGCGTGAATTATTGTTTGCTGGCTGATTAAGGGTTGTAAGGAAGGACTGGAAAAGGGCAATTTTGCATTCTCCTGATTAGTTTCAGGGCGAAAGGTTGATGGTTTGGTGAAAGTTGTTGAATTCTCCGCACAAAAAAAAGGCGAACTTTTAAGGTTCGCCTTTTTGGGTGGATCGGGAAAGTAATGGTTATCCCTGCATTTGCTCCAGTTCCAAACCTTTGGTCTCGCGCACCCACCAGATTACGAAGAATACCGAGAAGAGTGAGAAGAGCGCATAAATGCTGTAAGCGCCGGTCAGGCCGAGTGAAGATGCCAGCAGGATCGGGAAACTCCAGGTGATCAGGTAGTTAGCTGTCCATTGGGCGAAACCGGCAACTGCAAGGCCGGTACCGCGAATCTGATTGGGAAACATCTCGCCCAGCATGATCCACACAATCGGCCCCCAGGAAAGGTTAAAGAAAACCACGTACAGGTTGGCAGCAACCAAGGCAGTTATGCCCATTGAGCTGCTTAAGATCAGGTTACCTTTATCATCCAGTGGCGCGCCCATAAAGGCAAAAACCACCAGTGCCAAGGTGATTGTCATGCCCACAGAGCCGACTAACAACAATGGCTTGCGGCCCACTTTATCGACCAGAAAGAAGGTGATAAAACAGGCCCCGATTGAGGCGACACCGGAGCCGATATTGATTGCCAGAGCGTCACTTTCCGAGAAACCTGCCGCTTGCCAAAGCACCGCGCCGTAATAAAACACCACATTAATGCCGACAAATTGCTGCAATACCGCAAGCCCGACAGCTACCCAAACGATGGGTCGGATACGGTTTTTAGTTTTATCGAACAGGTCCGCAAAGCGTGGTTTGTGATCGTGCGCGAGCGAGTTATAAATATCAGAAACAGTGCGCTCAGCGGTTTTGGCACCGTAGAGTTTGGTCAATACGCCAAGGGCTTTATCTTTTCTGCCGCTGGCAACCAAAAAGCGCGGGCTTTCCGGGATAACCAGAAGTGCGACCAGGAAGATCGCAGCAGGAATTACACCCACCCAGAACATCCAGCGCCAGGCGGCAAATTCCATCCACAGCGGCATAGTGGAGCCTTTAATACCTTCGTTATGCAGATATTCTTTACAGGCTTCTTGCGCGATATTGGCGCCTGCACAGACACTGTAGTCGGCGGTTGATGCGAGGTAATAGTTGCTCAGGAATGCGGCGGTTAAACCGGAGATAATAGCAATTTGCTGGATCGAACTAAGTTTGCCGCGATATTCAGCGGGTACCAGTTCGCTGATGTAGGCCGGGCAAATAATGCTCGCCGCACCAATCGCCAGGCCGCCAATCAAGCGGTAAATGATAAATTCCGGGGCTGTATTGGCAATGCCCGCTCCCCATGCCGACACGATGAACAGTACGGCGGCGATGATAAGCACTCCGCGACGGCCGAACTTATCGGCCAACGCGCCTGCAGCAAAAGCACCCACGGCACAACCTGCCAAAATAGACGCAACTGCAGTCCCGATAACACTTGGGTCGGCTTTAAATGATTGGGTTAAACCATCAATGGTGCCATTGATTACGCCGCTATCGAAACCGAATAAAAAACCGCCGAGGGTAGCGATAATACTGATGATGACGATGGACGTCATATTGCGCTCACCGGCAACGGTAGAGACGCCTGCCGATCCTATATCTATTGGTGCATGGCTCATTTTTATACCTGCTTATTGAAATTATATGTGCTGTTTATTGGTGTTGGGTCTATTAAAAAGTGGTCGATCTTAGTCTATTGTGGTTTTTGTGACTATATGTCACCGTCAGGTTTGGTTATATCTCAAAAGCGAAGCCGGATTCGCTCAAATGCTTATAGGCTTCCGCATCAAAACGATAAAGGCTGGCAGCGCGATGCGGAACGCCCTGTTGCTTCTCGTTGCATGGCGTTAACAAATTCATCTTCATGATCTTGCGGCGGAAATTGGGTTTATCGAGCTTGGTATTGAGGATTGCTTCATAGAGCGCCTGCAATTGCAGCAGGGTGAACTTTTCGGGCAGCAGGTTAAATCCGATCGGCTGATGGCACACCTGATGACGCAATACTTTTAAGCCGTGCTCGATAATCTCGGCGTGGTCATACACCAGTTCGGGCATTTTGTTCACGCTTTGCCAGCTCACATCAGCGGCGCTTTGGCCGGCTACCAGCGAAAAATTGTCGGCACTCACCAATGCGTAATAGGCGATGGTGACAACACGCTCATTCGGAAAGCGATCTACACGGCCAAACGTTTTAAGTTGCTCCAGGTACAAGTCGCGTACGCCGGTTAATTCTTCCAGCAGGCGATAAGCCGCATCGCGCAGGTTTTCGTCGTAACGAATCCAACCACCGGGCAGTGCCCACTTACCTTCGTGCAGCGGATCAGTTTGTTTGACCAGCAGGATTTTCAGGTCGTCATTATCCAAACCAAAAATCAGGTTATCGATAGAGAGTGCCTTGATGACATTGTCAGCGATGCTGGGAGCGTTAGGGGAGTGTTGGCTGCCGGGAATATGGTTATTGGGCACGTGCAATGTCCTCAGAGCTTGCGCTGGGGTAATGTTGCTGTTGGTTGGTTGAGCTCTGACCGATAGGCTCGTTTGCCCGGCATTGTATAAGCCTGTGGAACAATGGTCGAGAGGTCGATGCTCAAGTGCAAATCGCCACCCTGAGCGGCAATCGGCCAGAGCACTATAGCGCTTACGTAATGATTTGCCTGGCTCTGATGCCGGTTTTGGATATTGGTGCGACTTTAGTAATAAAAATTTACCCTTCTTGATCTTGTTGTCAGATAGACAATAAGCTATTCTGTTGTCATATTTACTGCAGTGCATGATTTTTAATCATAAGAGTGCACTGGTTTCTACATATTCTTGTCCCAACGCTAGTGGTTGGACGCATTAATTCTCTTAATTAGCGAGCCTCTATGTTGTTTCTCGGTATTGATATCGGTAGTTCTTCGGTCAAATTATCGGTGTTGGATGGTCACACAGGTAAAAGTCTGGGCGCGCTTTCTTATCCTGATTCAGAACTGGTTATTGATAGTCCCGCTGTCGGCTTTGCCGAGCAACATCCGGATACCTGGTGGGAATGCGTGCGTCAGGGGTTCTCCCGCCTGGTTGCACGCGGCAGTTTTGATCCCCAAAAAATTGATGCGATTGGTATTTCTTACCAAATGCACGGCTTGGTCGTCGTCGATCAAGACCAACAGGTTTTACGCCCGTCCATTATTTGGTGCGATAGCCGCGCAGTGCCGCTCGGCAATAAAGCATTGACCGATCTCGGCCATGATTATTGTTTTGGCCATTTACTAAATTCGCCGGGTAATTTCACCGCGGCTAAATTGCGTTGGGTGCAAGAAAACCAGCCAGAGCTGTTTGGGCGCATCTACAAAATTATGTTGCCCGGTGATTTTATTGCGATGAAATTATCCGGCGTAATCAACACCACTGCTTCCGGTTTGTCGGAAGGCACGCTGTGGGATTTTAAAGAAAACCGCATTGCTACTGAATTGTTAGCGCATTGGGGAATTGATGCCGCAATTATTCCTGATGTGGTGCCGAGCTTTGGTGTGCAGTCGCACGTGAGTGCGAGCGTAGCCGCTGAATTAGGTTTGCGTGAAGGTGTAAAAATTTGCTATCGCGCCGGTGATCAACCCAACAATGCATTTAGTTTAAATGTATTGGAGCCGGGCGAAGTCGCGGCGACAGCGGGTACCTCCGGCGTGATCTACGGGGTGACTGATCAACCTGCCGCCGATATTGCATCGCGTGTAAATACTTTCCTCCATGTCACCAATACCGAAGAGAAAAAACGCAATGGCGTTTTGGTCTGTGTAAATGGATGCGGTCGTTTGTACTCATGGTTGCGCCAGACCATTAGTGCTGCTGGTACTACTCCCTCCTATCCAAAATTAAATGAGCTGGCGCAGGCGATTCCAGTAGGCAGTGAAGGCTTATTGTTCCATCCCTTCGGTAATGGTGCTGAGCGTATTTTCCAAAATAAAAATTTGGGCGCGCAATTGCGCAACCTCGATTTTAACCGTCATGGCTTGGGTCATATGGTGCGCGCTGCACAGGAGGGGATAGTGTTTTCGCTTAACCAGGGATTTGATGTATTGAAATCCCTTGGCGGCAGTTGCGAAGTTGTGCGTGCAGGTAAAGGCAATATGTTTTTGAGTGATGTGTTTGCGCAAACCTTTGCCAACACCACACAAGCAGCAGTTGAAATGTTTGAAACCGATGGTGCCGAAGGTGCAGCTCGCGCTGCGGCATTAGGTAGCGGTTATTACGCATCGGCGAAGGAAGCATTTACCGGATTGACGCGTTTGAATGTAGTTGAACCGCAACCGCAATTATTTGCAGGGTACCAGGATGCTTATCAAGCGTGGTCTGCATTGTTGCCCAAATAAACAGTGTTCCAATAAATGGTAAGCGTACTTAATTTATTTTAGTGAAAAACCTTAAGGTGAAAATTATGAGCGTTGTTCTCGGCAGTAAAGAATATTTCCCCGGCGTTGGCAAAATCGGTTACGAAGGCGCTGATTCTGACAATCCTTTAGCGTTTAAATATTACGATGAAAATCGCGTGGTTGCTGGCAAAACGATGAAAGAGCATTTCAAGTTTGCCACCTGTTACTGGCACAGCTTTTGTGGCGCTGGTCACGATCCTTTTGGTCCAGGCACCAAAGTATTTCCATGGTCCTCAACTGCTGATGCGGTTGCGCGCGCGCACGAAAAAATGGATGCAGCGTTTGAGTTTATTACCAAGCTCGGTACTCCTTATTACTGCTTCCACGATATCGATTTGATCGACGAAGGTGCAACCCGTGCGGAAACGTCCAAGCGTTTGCAAACCATCGTTGAATACGCCAAGCAAAAACAAGCAGAATCCGGCGTTAAATTGTTGTGGGGTACTGCAAACCTGTTCTCTAATCCACGTTATATGAACGGGGCTTCTACGAATCCGGATTTCAACGTGGTTGCCTACGCCGGTGCGCAATTGAAAGATGCGCTGGATGCAACTATCGCCTTGGGTGGTGAGAACTATGTATTCTGGGGCGGCCGCGAAGGTTACATGAGCTTGCTCAACACTGATATGAAACGTGAGCAAGAACACATGGCGCGCTTCCTGACGATGGCTCGTGATTATGCGCGCGCGCAGGGCTTTAAAGGTTCTTTCTTCATTGAGCCGAAACCAATGGAACCGTCAAAGCATCAATACGATTTCGATGCTGAAACGGTAATTGGTTTCTTGCGTCATCATGGTTTGGATAAGGATTTCAAATTGAATCTGGAGACCAACCACGCCACTCTCGCTGGCCACACCATGTGCCACGACATGCAAGCAGCAGCAAACGCTGGTATGTTGGGCAGCCTCGATGCTAACCGCGGCGATTACCAAAATGCCTGGGACACTGACCAGTTCCCTTACAATATCAACGAAACGGTTGAGATGATGTTGGTATTGTTACGCAGCGGTGGTTTGCAAGGTGGCGGCGTGAACTTTGATGCAAAAGCGCGTCGTAACTCTCCTGACTTTATCGATCTGTTCTATGGCCATATCGGCGGTATGGATACTTTTGCCCGCGCATTGATTATCGCCGACAGCCTGTTGCAACAATCCCCGCTGGAAGGTATGCGCAAAGAGCGTTACTCATCATTTGATTCGGGTAATGGTGCTGCATACGAGCAAGGCAAATTGACTCTGCAACAGTTGGCTGATTTGGGTAACAAAGGTGGCGAGATTACCTTGCAAAGCGGTAGACAAGAACTGTACGAAAATGTGATCAACCGTTACATCCGTTAATCCCGGTAGTTGAATTGGCAACTTGGATTAACCGGTTGTTCTAGCAAAGCCTTAGCCGCTAAACATCGACTCATTACTGACGAAATGCGTAGCGGCTTTTTTATGGGCGGTAGTTTTATCAAAGGTTTTCTTTTATCCTGCGCCTTCCCGTCGGCGGATCACGCCCGGCTTTATAGGATATTAAGGAAATTTCACGTGAAAGACTCATCAATCCCCCTGATTTTAACCATCCCTGCCACCGCTTGTGTTGCTTTTCGTCTTGCGCAAAAACTAAAAAAGGCAGCGCTGCTGAGTGCTCTGGTTACTTTGACCGCGTGCGGCGGTGGCGCAAATGATAGTGATGGCGGCGATAATAATAATTCTGGTGGTAATCCATTTACGAGTAGCGGTGGATGGACAGCCGGTGTTTATAAGGATGCTGGCCAGTATGCCAACCGCTGCGTAAATCCACGCAAAGGTACTGATCCATTTACTGGTTATGCCTATCCGGACGGTAAGGGCAGTTACCGCGACGAAAATAATTTTTTGCGCTCCTGGAGCAACGACACTTACCTTTGGTACAAAGAAATTGTTGATGTAAATCCGGCCAATTATAAAGACACGCTGGAGTACTTTGATTTGCTCAAAACAATGGCGATTACTGCATCCGGCACACCGAAAGACCAATTTCATTTCACCTATAGCTCGGAGGAGTGGGATCGTTTATCCAAATCGGGCATCACTTATGGCTACGGCTTGGAGTTAAGCTGGATTTCATCCGTACCGCCACGGGAATTAATTGTCGCCTACACCCAACCGGATTCACCTGCCGCCATGGCATCGATAAAGCGTGGTGCAAAACTGTTAAAGGTGGATGGTGTGGATTTGGTGAATAACAATACTGAGGCAGGTATTAATAAATTAAACGAAGGTCTCTTTCCATCAGTAACTGGTCAAGCACATACGTTTACGATTGAAGAGTCGGGCGTGGTGCGTGACGTGGTGTTGCAATCTGCCAGCGTTACCGGTGTGCCGGTACAAAATGTCAAAACAATTGATACTCCAACCGGCAAGGTTGGTTACCTCACCTTTAATGATCACATTGCACCTGCCGAGCAAGGATTGATTGATGCGATAAATCAATTGGATGCTGCCGGTATTAATGATCTGGTATTGGATCTGCGCTACAACGGCGGTGGCTATCTCGCTATTGCCAGTCAGCTTGCTTATATGATTGCAGGCTATTCGCCGACGGTGGGGAAAACATTTGAAGAATTACAATTTAATGACAAGCATCCAACCCGTGATCCCGTTACAGGGCAAGTGCTTGTGCCTGAGCCTTTCTACTCTACCTCGTTGGGCTTTTCGGTGAGCCAGGGGCAAGCATTGCCAACATTGGATTTAAATCGGGTGTATGTACTGACCAGTAGGGACACTTGTTCAGCCAGTGAAGCCTTGATGAATGGGTTGCGTGGTGTGGGAATCCAGGTAATTCAAATTGGGCGTACTACCTGCGGTAAACCTTACGGTTTTTATCCTGAGCCCAATTGCGGCACTACTTATTTCACCGTGCAATTCCGCGGTGTGAATGCGAAAAATTTTGGTGATTACAGCGATGGTTTTTCGCCCGCCACAGTTGATGATAGTAAGGCCCGCGTGTTGGGTTGTGCTGTCGCGGACGATTTCACCCGTGCCTTGGGTGACCCTGCGGAATCACGCTTGGCTGCAGCACTTTATCATCGTGCCAATAATCGCTGCCCCGTAGGAGCATCGTCAGTAGGTATGATGCAAAAAACCGCATTGCCATTAAAAGAAGTCGATGGCCAGATTATTAAAACCCGGGCGTTGCAGAATAAATTAATGCATATTTCCCGTTAGTGAACGTAATTGTTAGATAAAGCCCCGTTTGATCGGGGCTTTTTTATTTTTATCAGATTTTCGCAAGCACCGTCGTCAGGAGAGAACAACATGCAGGCAACAAATTTTGTATTAGGTGATTATCTCGCGCGGATTGGTTTTACCGGTGATGTCGATAAGAGTCTGGATGTGTTGGTGAAATTAATGCGGGCGCAACTGCAATCGATACCGTTTGAAAATCTCGATGTACAGGCCGGAAAAATTGTATCGCTGGTGCCGGAAGATATTGTCAATAAAATTGTCTACTCCGGTCGTGGCGGTTACTGTTATGAAGTGAATGGTCTGTTTGCCATGGCGCTGACCGCAATCGGTTTCGAGTTCGACATTATCGGTGCGCGGCCGATGTTTTATCCTCATCGCCGCCCGAAAAGCCACATGGTATTAGTGGTAAAAATGGGTGATGAGCGTTGGTTATGTGATACCGGTTTCGGCAGCTTCGGTTTACGCGCCCCGCTTGGCTTGCACCAATTGGGTGAAATCATTCAGCAGGATAATGAAATCTTCAGGCTCGATAAAAATGAGCGTGATGAATTTGTATTGCAAGCACGGGTTAAAGGTGAGTGGGCAAATCAATTTGGCTTTGATGTGTATCCCATGGAAATGATTGATTTTTCGCTAGCCAATTACTACAACTCAACTCATCCGGATGCAGTTTTCGTACAGCGTTATTTGATAATGCAGCAGCGGCCGGACGGGCGCACTTTGTTGTCAGGTAACCAGTTGAAGCAACTGCGTGGTAGTGAAGAGGTGATCACAGAAGTGGAGGCGAGTGAGCTGGATGATGTTTTATGGCAGGAGTTTCACCTGCATCGCCTTTAATGCCGCAATGGCAGGTAAGTAGATGACGTGTAGCAGGGAGGGCTACCTGTGGCAGTAAAGTCTTTGTACAATGCGGCTCCTTTTGTTCACAATAAAGATAAATACCATGAACACCACCAGCATTGCGGCGCCTGCGGCGACCCAAAAAATCCTTAACACTACCGTTATCGTCGCCGCCCTCGGTTATTTTGTGGATGTCTATGACCTTATTTTGTTTCTGGTAATCGGCAAACAAAGTATCGCGGACATCAATCCCCAATGGGCCGACCAGCCTGCAATTATTCTGCAGCAGTTCCAGCACCTGCTCGACATCCAAATGTTAGGCATGTTGATTGGCGGTATCGCCTGGGGAATTATCGGCGATAAAAAAGGCCGCCTCGCGGTACTGTTCGGCAGCATCATTCTTTACTCGCTTGCCAATCTCGCCAATGCCTTTGTGACTGATATGCAAACCTATGCGGTGCTGCGTTTTATCGCGGGTTTTGGGCTCGCCGGCGAATTGGGTGCAGGTATTTGTCTTGTGGCAGAGTTGATGGATAAAAACCGACGCGGGATTGGCACTATGATTGTGGCCTCCGTTGGTGTGGCAGGGGCAATCGCTGCTGCCTTGGTAGCGGAATTTACCAGCTGGCAAAACTCTTACATTATTGGCGGTGTGCTTGGTCTTGGATTGCTGGTATTACGTATTGGCACTTATGAAAGTGCGATGTTTAAAAAAGCCCACGCGCCGGATATTCGCCAAGGCAATTTCTTTATGATGTTCGCCACGCGCGAGCGTTTTTTGCGTTTCCTCAAAACAATCTTGCTCGGATTACCGGTTTGGTTCGTGATCGGTTTATTGGTGGCGCGTGCTCCCGAGATTGCGAAAACACTCAATGTGAATGGCAGCATCGCGCAAAATTTGTGTATTTTGCTCGCGTATTCCGGTTTGGTTATTGGTGACCTTACCTCGGGTACTGCCAGCCAGTTAATGCGCAGCCGCAAGAAAGCCTTCGGATTATTTTACGCAATATGCACGCTGATGATTTTTGTCTACCTGAATTTGAATAATGTCAGCAGTACGATGTTTTACACAGCGATATTCCTGCTCGGTTTCTCAGTCGGATTTTGGGCGCTGTTTGTGACCAATGCATCCGAACAATTTGGTATTAATTTGCGTGCGACCTCTGCGATCAGTGTGCCGAATTTTGCACGCGGTTCACTGGTGCCAATTGCCTGGGTTTATAGTCTTGTCGTTGCGGCAAACAATGGCGATATTATCACCAGCTTTATGTGGGTAGGCGCGGGCATTATGGCGATTACTTTTATCACTTTATATTTTGTGCGTGAAACCTTTGCGACTGATCTGGACTTTTACGAGAAGTAATAGTCTCTGTTCATTTTTTAGATATTGTCTTGGTAAAAAGCGATTGTCAGCATGGACAATCGCTTTTTTTATGGAAGGCTAAATCGTAAGTACAGGAACAATAATACAGTAGCAATAGCTGAATTATATCCCTGTCAGAATGCGCGTTAGCGGTTAATTAAAATGTTCAATTTTGAAATGCTTAACAATCAGTTCCGCATAACCGTCATTAACATTATTGCTTAAAAGCGCAAAATTAAATTTCGCTACCTTGGTTAAATCCAATGCGGTTAGTCCGCCTTTAAAATCACTAAGCGGAATTCGAACGGTGGTGAATGTGGCCGCTGCCGGCAAGGTTATTTGATTATGTGTACCACCGTGAACGGCATATTGGCGCAGTTGCAAGTTCACGCTTTGATTGGATTGATAGGTGATATCGATAAAACCGGAACCGGTTAAATTCACTTGTGCCGCCTCACCGGTCTGATCAAACCCATTGATTGGAAATGACATTTCACCCCACGGATTTACATTCATGCGTACTCTTACTACAGGAGTACCATCCAATAAAATCAATGGGTCGGCTCCTGATGCGGGAATAAGTTGAACAGTGCCGGTATCGCGGCCGGTTTTAAAGGAACGGAAACCATCAATGGAAAGTGGTATAGGATTTAGTTGACAACCGCTACCGGAGAAATTTCCCGAGGCGCCGTTACTGGTTTCTGACCAGGTGCCGCTCAGTGTTCCGGAATCTATACTCAGCAGCCCCTGGATTTGAATTCCCTTTGCTGTAATTGCAGTCAGTTTTGTGCCGATCAAGGTTCCGCTGAGGGACTCTTCTGTGTTGGCTTTTACATCGTAGTGCGTGCCGGTAACTTTATTCGCTTGGTCGATATCGAATGCAAAAAATCCGGATTCTGTTCCTGTATAACCGGCGGTGAATCGATACACTGCATTGATTGCTCCTGTCAATCGTGAAGCTGCAAATGTACCGCTATCGGTATTTTTTTGCCAAGTGCCAGTTATATTGTTTAACGAAGTAAATTCACCGGTGTAGGTGTTGGTGTTATTGCCAGTTGAAAACGACACCTGGTGGTTGTGTTTGATAGCAGTAATATTGGTTAAGTCAACTATTGAATTGCTTGCATCGTCATACAAAAATCCTGACACATTCCCATTTAATGCATCAACAATAAAACCCGGGTGGCTATTGCCGTTTGATGTTCCCTTATAGGCGCCTGAGTAACTGCACAAGTGTGTCAATTCCATATGTGCTTTTGCTACTGAAGCATCAGGAAGAATATGGGAACCACCATCGGCAGCAGTAGCTGCCATCATGATGCTGGTAACATTGGTAGGAAAATTAGCAGAAGTAAAATCAATTTGTGCCCAATTGCTTGCCGCTGTTTGTACTGCGGAAGAAATTTGAATGCCGTTGCGTGTGTAACCATCGGCATCCAGCATTAATAGCAGGCGCACTAGATTTTGTACTGCTATATCATCCGAACTACCATTAGCAATCAAGTCGATGGGAGTAATCAGCTCCTTGCCCTGTGTTGTGCCAAGCGTTATTGCTCCGATCGAAAAAGTAATGGTTGTACCTTGCTCGTAAGTAAATGCACCACTGGCATTAGTTACTCCGGATTGGTTGCCGGAAATAAAATGAAGGCCGTTTACGTTGTTATCTTTAAATTGTCCTTGCAGGATAACAACAGCAGCTTTGCTTGAGCTACCATTTGAGCTGATGCTGGAGCCGGAACTTACAATGGAGGACGAGCTTAAAGCCGCACTTGATGTTGTCGGAGTGGGGGTATTGGTCGAACCGCTCCCGCTTCCACCGCATGCAGTGAGCAAACAGGATGTAAATAATATTAATGCACCTTTGTTATACATTTTTCTGCCTCTTGGGATTAAAAATAAATTGATTCGCTAGAAATTAATTGAGCGAATCCAACGCAAACAAATGAATGTTTCAGCGGTTGCCTAGAGGGGGTTTTGATGTAGAAGGGTGTGAGAAGATACTGAACTCTCGAATGAGCCCCATTAATGAGGCTTTCTTATTTTTTGCTGGCGGGATCTTGCGCGAGATTATCGGGATAGTCAACAGAGATACAGGGCCATTGCCAGGTTTTGATTCTTGCGTCACTTGATGGCCTGCTCTACAAGGCTAACCCAAAACGCCCAAGTCAGGCTTGGGCGTTTTTTATGACGGAGATAAACGTTTAGAAATTGAGTTTCACATTTACTTTCGCACTGGTGCCTGCGGCAGGGAAACCAATATCAGTGTAGTAATTTTCATCGGCCAGATTTTCTACTGATAAACCTATCTGGGTAAGTTGATTGATTTGCCACTGCACGCTGGCATCAAGGCGATTGTAAGCATCAAGCACTTGCTCATCATCCACGCCCGCATAGCGGGTAACAGCAAAACGATCATCCACATGCAAGTAATTCACATTGAATTTCCATTGGTCATTCAGCGCGTAATGGATTGAGGTTCCGTAGGTAAGTTGCGGGCGACCGAGCAAGTGGTTATCAGACGACATCATGTCGATATCGGTATAGCTGGCATGTGCACGCAGACTGAGGTTTTGTAGCACTTGCCAATTGAATTCCGATTCAACACCGCTGGTTTCCACGCGGGAGCGGTTAACGTTTCTGAATGTTTCGGAATCAAAATCGATCAGGTTGCGATAGTGATGATCGAAATAACTGGCGCGTGCGCTGAATGCGTTTTGATTAAATTCAACACCGGCATCGCGTGTGGTTACAGTTTCAGGTTGCAAATCGGGATTGCCAACCAGTGGATGGCCCAAGGCAAAAAAGCTGGGCAATTTAAAACCTTCGCCCCAATTGGCGAATAAAGTCCAGTTGTCATTCACTGTAAATTTGGTGCCGATTTGGCCGCTGTCATTAGCATCAAAACCTTCGGCATCATCGCGACGGATACTGGCTTGCACTAACCATGCTTCAGTGGCATAAGCGTTCAAATTGATAAAGGCGCTATCGACCTGGCGATCCAGTGCAAAATTAATGGGATACACATCTGGTGAGAATAAATATCCTTCGCTGGTGCCATCTTCTTTCTTGGTTTCTACACCAATGTTCGCCCAGAATTTTTGCTGATCGCCCAAGGTATTGATCCAGCTGAATTGAGTGCGAGTAAAATCAACTATCGAGCCGTTAGGTGGCACTGCATCGAAAGGGAGTATGCCGGGAGATATAAGATCTTCATCGCGTTGATACCAGCTTGCACTCACTTTGCTTTGCCAAATGTTGTTCACTTGCGACACCCAGCTCAATGCTGCGCTTTGGTCTTTATAATCGCTGATATCGAGGTCGCGACCGACAGCGAATTCGGGCCCACCACTTTGCTCGGGGAAGCTGGTGCGCTCGCCATCCAGATAACGATAATTAAAATTCAGCGAATTGTTATCGAGTTGCCAATTCAAGCGACTGGTGAATTCGGTATTTTTTGCGGTGCTGCCGGGAACCGGTTCACCGGCATCTTTGGTTTGGATGCCGAACGCGTAACCGATGTCACTCACTTTTCCTGTCGCGCTTACACCCATGCTGGCGTAGTCGTCAGTACCAACGCTGGCATTCACAGTAACTGTTGATTTACCCGGTGGTTGGGTAATGATATGAATCACACCCGCGAGTGCATCGGAGCCATAAACTGCTGATTGCGCACCGCGAATAATTTCAATGCGCTCAATGGATTCGATATTAATTGCATTTAAGTCGAATGCTCCACCGCGTGTGTTTGTCGGGTCATTCAATTGAACACCGTCAAGCAATACCAAGGTGTGGTTTGCTTCAGCACCGCGCAATGCGATGGAGGTAATGCCGCCGGGGCCACCTTGCTCTTCTACCCATACGCTTGGCACTTGACGGAGTGCATCAACAACATTGTTGCTGCTGAGTTGGAGTAATTCTTCTTTATTGATTACCGATACTGAGGAAGAAAGTTGTTCATTGGTAACCGGGTTGTAGCTGCCGGTCACGATTAATTCTTCAGTAGCGGCGAAAGTAGATGCGGTAATTACAGCGAGGAATAGCGGAGCAAAGCGAAAGTTTTTCATTGCGGGCCTTGAATCGTGGTTGACTTGGTTTGTTTAATTACATGGTATTGTTTTGTCAGTCATTAGCTCCGGGGCGCGCAGCCTGAGACACGCCGTGAATACGTCCCTCTAGGCTCGGGCACAGCATCCATGCTGCACGGTCTCAGGCTGCGCGCCCCGGAGCTAATGATGGAATCCATTTCAATCGCACTTGGTAATGCGATGGTTTTTTTATTTTGCTGCTGGGAATTTATAAAGCGTGTAATACGCATCCATTTTTTCCGCTGCATTTTTTTCAAACACTGTTTGGGTTGTTAACTGTGCGTGATAAACACGGGCAGTCTGCTGTGGATGGACCTGCTTTTGTACCAACGACGACAAATCCACATTCACTGTTTTGCGATCAGCACTGATCGATACTGATTTGATCGATTCTTGCGTTACGTCCAGCTCATCCGAACCGTAATCCGGCGCGTCGCGGTAAACCCAGGATTCCAACCTTACCAGCGATCTTAATGCATCCGCACTGACTTTACTGTCGATTGGCTGGGTGAATTCGATTGCAAAACCGGTTGGTGTCGCGAGCATTTGGGTAATGGCGGGTGAAATAGTTTTTCCATCCCACATAATGCGCTGCAAACTTGCGACATGGCCACCTTTGGCTTGCCAGCCGCGCCCGGTTTGCCCAAGCAGCAAACTGCCGTCTTTTAAAAACAGCGGACGCATAACGCCCGATTCGAGGCCATCAACAAACGGCATTACACTGCCCTGCTCAACGCCATCAACAGTTTGGAATGCGATGCGCAACAAGTTTGATTGGGTTTGGTCGCCCATCAACATTTGTCCTGCAAAAGCACCGAATTTTCCTTTGGTGGTATCCCACGCCGGATTACCCGGTGAGTTGGCAACGCGGTTATGCGGCAGCAGGATAATGGCGTTGGTACGTGTGTTCTGTACTTTATCCCACGTAATTTCCGGTGAGTCGGCGGTCATGCCCGGTAAATCGACCAGCGCGGATGGGTGGCCAAAGAACGCATCTTTTTTGATATCGAAAATTTTTGAAGTTCCCATATATTCACCCTGGTTATCGGAATACCAGAGGCGACCATCGGGCGCTGTTCCCAAGCCGGCAGGGCTGCGTAAACCATTCGCCCAAAGTTCGAATTTTCCGTTAGGTTCGACGCGAATATTCCATCCGGCTAAACCACCTTGTGTGCCCATGTATTTACCGCCGGCTTTGTAGGTGGAACCGTCGCCGCCATCGGCGAGGTTAATGCTGATGTAATAAGCCCCATCACTGCCACGAACAGGGCCGTGCATGTAGGAGTGGTAGTTGCCGTGATAGGAGTGGGCATCGAACAAGGTTTCGTAACTATCGGCAATGCCATCACCGTTGGTGTCGCGAATGCGTGTGAGTTCGGCTTTTTGTCCGGCGATAACGGCGAGGCCTTTTTTGTCTTCAACCAATACGCCAAGGCTGTCAAAAGTACCTTCGGCAAATAAATACCATTGGCCTTTCACTATGCGCCAGATTCCCGCTGTGCGGGTGGCGACAACGGTAGTGTTGTCCTGGGTTAATGCCAAGCCCAGTGCTTCAAATAATTGCTCGCGGCCAAAATTATCTTTGGGTGGATAATAACTTTCGATGCTGTAACCCGCGGGCAAATCCGCTTTGGATTCGGTAATTCTGATGGGTTGTTTGCGGTAATCAAATTCCGATTTTTTCGCATGCCAGACATTGGCCGCCACTTGCATTTTTGCTGTGAGTGTTGCGGTTTTGCTGCCGGCAGGTAAAGTCCATTGGCTATTACTGATTTCACCTTTGTTAGTTGCTGCGTTTTGCAGGAGTTGTGTATTGAGTGAAAATTGTTGGGCAATTTTTATATCGCCATTCACAGTGATTTTTACATCACCGTTGGCAGCAATTGACGTCTGGACTTTCAGGGTATTTTTACCAACGCGATAATTAAAGGTCGGCAGTTCATTTTTTTGCCTGGAATTGCGCGTGTAACCTAAAAATTGCGCATCCATCGCCGCAACGCGGGGCAGGTGATCTTCTTTGCTGTTGAGCGATGCAGTGATGGTTTCCACATCGCCGAATTGCGCATCTTTAAACGAGAAGTCGATTATCTTGCCTTGCGCGTTTAATGGTGCGAATAAGAATTCCTGGCTGCCAAAATTAATTTCGCGGCTCTCGTAACCCATCTTTAAACCTTTGCCGCCGCGATTGGTAAATTCGCCGGTCATATCTAAAAAGCCGCCTTGCCAAATTTTGGTAATGGCAAGTAAGCGTGGATCAAATGAATAGTTAACGCCCCAGGGTGACCCTACATGAATTGCCCGACCGGAAACGCCGGCCATCGGGCCGCGTTGGATGCGCACTTCATCGTCAACCAATAATTGCAAACGGTCAGCAATCGGATCGTATTCTTCTGCGCCGGTTTGGGCGAGCAATTTAATGGTAGGACCTTGGTCGCGCAGGTCGTTCAGGGTTGCAAGGTAATCGCCGATTGCGTCGATCTGCAAATCACTTAATACCTGCACTGAAAACGCCGGCATGATGGGCAGGAATGCTTCACCTTTTTTAGCGCCGCTTTCAGCAATCGCTAATTGATCGGTGGCGGAGCGAATACTGCGGTGCAAGTATTGGCGATCCGCTTTAATGGTGAAGCGATGACCTTCGCCCCCTTCTACAATTTCGCGGTCGCGCGGTTCGCGTTTAAACAAACCGAACAGGTTTGGACCGGTGCTTACACCCGGATCGTTTTTAATTGTCGAGTGACATGCATTACAGCCGACAGACTCAAATGTTTCTTTTCCGAGCGCAACAAAATCCACTAACTCTTTTTCATTGGTAATTTCGCCAGAGGTTTTCGGCATGGTGATTAATGAGAAATCTGCCGGTGCAATAGTGAAATTACGCAACGCAAGCTGTCCCTTCTTTACCAAAAAGCTGGTGGCACCGGCAGGATTTTCCCACGCGATGTTGGCGTTCTCGCTCATTGCGGGGCGGATATCATTCACCAACACGGTTTCGCCGTTAATGCGCACTTCCACAATCAATGCAGCATCAACTTTGGCACTGGCTTCGTTATAACGCGGCGCACGGAAGGTTGCGCGCAAGTGTTGCCATTCGTTGTTGATATTCTTCAGGTCTATCGCATAGCGGCCTTGCAAATACAATTTTGCATCACTGCCTTCAGGAACGAGAAATTCCGTCTCGAGCACCGAATCGCCAAGATGTTCATTCGCGTTCAAATGCTCGGTACTGCCCTTGGCGCTGAGCACGAGAATATTGCCGTCTTTAGCGGGAGTTATTTGCAATGTATTGCCGATTGCACTTACTTTGCTGGCGTTAACCCAGGCACTGTCCGCTTTAAAATAATCGGCAGGATTTTGTGCGTAGAGAGATGCGCTGCAAACAAATAATGAGCCCAACAATATAGTTGCGGGAACAGTCGCGGAGCGCAGTGCCGTTTTTGAAAGCAATATAAAGTTTTTCAGGAGAGACATAATCTATACCTGTGATCTAATTAAAAAAGCGCCGCAGTGAACCACTGCGGCGCGAACAAAGACAGTAAAAGCGATAAGCTGAACTGCCAGCGGATAGGGCGGAAAATTAGAGTTTGCGTACCCAGATATTGCGGAAGTTCATGGCATTGCCATGGTCTTGCAAGCGGAGTGGAGCACAGCCGTGCGCTTTGTAAACCGGCTTGCCAATCCACTCAGTTGCGCCCTGGATTTCAACGTGGTTTTGTACCAGCACGCCATTGTGTAACACGGTGACAAAACCGGGTGAGGTAAGTTTTTCGTTATCAAATTTCGGTGCTTTAAAAATAATATCGTAGGTTTGCCATTCGCCTGGTGCACGCGATGCATTTACCAGTGGAATAGATTGTTTGTAAACCGAACCTGCTTGTCCGTTGGGATAGGTTTTGTTGTTGTAGGAGTCCAGTATTTGGATCTCGTAGCGCTCCTGGAAAAACACACCGCTGTTATTGCGCGCCTGGCTCTCTAGCAATTTGCCATTTTCGTCGGTAATCAGGGTTGGGGTTTTCCATTCGACGTGCAGTTGCACATCACAAAATGATTCTTTGGTTTTGATGTCGCCAGTTTTGGGTACAACAGTCAGAGTGTTATCAGCAACTTTCCACTTTGCCATGCCGCCTTCGGCACCTTGCCATTGATTGAGATTTTTACCATCAAACAGCACAGTTGCATCTGAAGGAATGCCATTCGCCGGTACGCTGATAACCGGTGGAACGGGTTCCCATACTTCAGTTTCCTGGGCGAGTTCCCAAGGTTCTTTTTTCGCGGCAGCCATTAACGGGACTGATATTGCGCAGAGCATGAGTGTGGTTGTGGCTAACAAGGGAGTGAATGCGTGGAGCTCTTTCATAGTGTTTGACCTGGGCATTTTTATAATTGGGTTGGAATTGTCAGGCTAGCTTTTGATTTGCATCCTAAGCTTGGCAGATTTTTTAAACAGCTCTTTTGCCGTATATGAATCACCGGCAGCAGTGGCTGCTACTCTAGATGAAAACGGTTACATATGGGGCTGTTCGAATGTTTAAAACTGTAAAAGTCATATAAACTATTAGCGTATTTATACTATTTGTTGTGATATGTCGCGATGCTATTTACACAGCTTGATAAATTGATAGCAAGCTGGCGGTTTTTTTAACAAAGCTTTACTGATGGTCGCTATTTAAGAAGGGGATACTGCACCGGGGGGATTAATCGCGAAAGTCAGTGTCGGGATAAAAATCGCTCACGCAGCAAGCCGCATGAGCGATTCGCGCATCAGTTTTTGGCCCAGCGCTGGCTGCTTGGACAATTCAAAAACCTGGAGCTGGTCAGCCACTTTTTGTCTGGATAATAAGAGAAGAGAAACTGTTCGCCTTTGATGGTATCAATGACCTTCTTGGCAATACCCAGGCGAACGGCCGGGCAACCCCAGCTGCGACCGAGACGACCGGTTTTGCTGGCCATTTTTGAATCGACATAGGGGGCACCGTGAAATACGATTGCGCGCTCCATTGCTTTGTCGTTGAAACCGCTCTCCAGGCCGTCCATTCGCAGCGAGTAGCCATTGGAGCCGTTATAGGTATCTTTGGTGCGGAAAAGCCCGAGGCTGGTTTGCAAGCTTCCGTAAGTATTGGAAAAATTTCGTGCAAAATTTTCACCGGTATTCTTGCCGTGAGCGACTAATTCGTTAAAAAGCAGCTTGCCGGTGACCAAATCGAAGACCCATAAGCGCGGAACGGTAGACGCGAGAGAATAATCGATTACCGTTAAATTACGTGCCGGAGAGATGCCCTGATGCATCGCACAATCCAGCGCAGACAGCGCCAGGCCAATAACCTTGGGGTTTGCCGCAGGGGCAGCTTTGCTTAATTTGTTCAGCAAGGTCAAAGGCGATTGCTCGTTGCTAAACGGCGACGGCGTTAAGAAGGGATTGCTTGCTTCCGCTTGTCCGGCAGTGGCATGAAAAGTGAATAAAAGACTGATGCAGGCCGAAAAAGACACGGCCCTAAAGGTTTTGTACAACATGGATATTCCCGGAGTTCTGGGGCGATAAAAGTTGCAGCGGCCTTGCTGTTTCTGGTTATGTTTTAACCACTAAAGTGCGATACCGAACGAATCCTAGCATCTGAAAATCGATGCAGCAAACATTAATGATCAAAAAAACAGCAAATTTTTAATTTTTTTTTGCTACCTTTGATAATAAGCACGTTTTACTTAAGTGCGCAGGAGCATGCGTTTATGCAGTTGTTTCGGTTGTTGAAGTTCCCCGTTAACGCGGGTCGCTGGTTTACCAGTATTGTGTTGTTAATGGTGTGTGGCGCGAGTATCCCTATCTGGGCCGCCAATATTGGCCAATCTGCACCACTCTCTCCACAAGAATTAATCGTGCAAGAGATCGAGGCGCGGGTAGCGACTATGCGGCTTGCGCAGGAATCTGCCCGCAATAGTTCGCGGGATCTCAGTCAAGCGGTTAGCGCTTTTTATACCCAGCGACAATTCCGCCCGGTGTGGAATCAACCCGGTCGATTGGAAGAGTTGATCGCGGCGCTCGGTTCGCTTATAGAGGATGGCCTTAGTCCTGAGGACTACCAGATTGCCCTGCTAAGCCAGGCACCGCCGCTGGCTGATGATAACTCTCCCGACTCTATTGCCCGCCATGCTGATGTGGACATTCGCGCTACCAATGCTTATTTACGCGCGCTCTACCATCTTTTTAATGGCAAGGTTGACCCGGCCGGTATCGATCCACAATGGAATTTTGAACTGGAAGATCTCACCCTGACCGGCGCAGGTGTCTATGTTGCCGGTGGTGTTGATCTCACCCCGGTTGCCGAGATCTTCGCCAAAATCCGTCCGCAGCATCCGATCTACAACAGTCTGCGCGAAGGTCTCAAACGCTACCGGGTAATTGCCGCCCAAGGTGGCTGGCCAGCCTTGCCTGCAGGCCCATCACTCAAACCCTGTATGGTTGATCCGCAAGTGGCGATTTTGCGCCAGCGCCTGAGTGTGACCGGCGAATATGTCGCTCCTATATTACCTGCGGCCGAAGGCCAGCAGGGTTTGTTGCCAGCGCAGAAATGTCTTGGGGCTGATACCAAATTTATGGCGGCCAGTAGCGCGAGCTCAGTACCCTCAGCGACAGATATGTTTGTTGCTGATGTGATGACACCTGAAGGCAGTAGCTCGTCCGACACTCCAGCAGAATCAATTGTTGAGATTGGTATCAACCCGGATAACGTCTTCGATGAATATCTGGTGGAGGCGGTTAAGAAGTTCCAGCGCGATCAATATCTGGAAGTGGATGGTGCCATAGGTCCAGCCACACGCGCCGCGTTGAATGTGTCAGTGCAATCGCGCGTTGACCAAATCCGCGTGAACCTGGATCGCGCCCGTTGGTTATTGCATAACATTCCAGCGGAAATGTTGCTGGTTGATGTGGCGGGGTTCAAGGTAACGTATTTCAAGGCGCACCAACCGATCTGGCGTTCGCGCGTGCAAGTAGGCATGGCGTATCGAACCACACCGATTTTTAAATCCGAAGTGAATTACATCACCCTCAATCCTACCTGGACGGTGCCACCCACCATTTTGCGCAAGGATGTCCTGCCCAAAGTGCGTAAAGACATCAATTACCTGCGCGACCATAACATTCGCGTGTTGGATAGCAGTGGCCAGGAGCTGAATCCCGCCAATGTCGATTGGAACCGGCCGGGTAATGTCACCTTGCGCCAGGATGCAGGCGATGATGCCGCGCTGGGTAAAGCGGTGATTCGCTTCCCCAATCCTTATGCGGTGTACCTGCATGATACGCCGCATCAAAAACTGTTCGACAAAAGCCAGCGCGCGTTTAGTTCAGGTTGTATCCGGGTTGAGCGTGCATTGGAATTGGTTGAGCTGCTGTTATCAGAAACTCCCAATTGGGATTCAGAGGCAATTGACCAGGCGTTGGCGAATGGTAAAACGCGCAATGTAACCCTGGCGAAACGCGTACCTATATTGCTCGCCTATTGGACAGTTGATGCAATCAGTGAGACACAAATTGCCTTCAAACCGGATATCTACGCACGCGATGCCAAAGTGCTGGCAGCACTTAACAAGCGGAGTTAGGGTACAAAGTAAGTACCGGAACGATCCAAAATCGTTATTTTTAAAGACTTATTGGGCGGCAACGGCATGCAAGTTTGTATTTATGCCAAGTCGCGACTAGCGTTAATAGGATTTAGACCATAAGCCGCGCAGGCTTTCCTACTAATAACACTGTCGCTCAATAAGGATTTATCCAAAATGGCCACCAAAAAGACCTCTCGCCCCACTGAAGCACAGGACCAGGATGATCTGATTACGCTGGATGCTCCTCCAGCGGCGGAGGTCATTAACCTGCTTACCCCGGCGCAAAGCGCCAGTTATATGTATTTTACCGAGCGCGACCTGGACAAGATTCTTTACAATCTGGATACCCTGCGCAGCAGTGTCTATCCGCATATCACCAATGACCAGGATACCAACAACCAGAAACAGCCGCAGTTTCCGTCGGTTTGCCTGATTGGTTTGGGACGTTGCGGTTCCAATATTGCGTTGGATGTCGCATCGCTGGTTTATAACGCGCGCAACTTTTATCTCAATGAATTTAACAGCGAAGAGAAAGAAGTGCGCGAGCAGGATAAGCCGATGCGTTGGATCAAGCGCAGCCTGCATTTAAAAGGCGGCCATCACCTCAAGCCGGTGTTTTTAATTGAGCCGCTGGTGATGCTCGGCGATCTTGATAAAGATATCGAAGGCCGAATTCGTTTCTCGCACAAAGGCGAGCGCTCCGGTTTCCTCAAGGATTACACCAAAATGAAAATCATGGACCTGTCCGAAGTCCATGCGGGTGGTTCCGGTAACGCGCCGATTCTTGGCCAATATCTCGCTAAAATTATTCTCAATAAAGATACGCAGCGTTTTTCCAATCCCGATTGGAAATTTGTCCATTCGTATTTAATCGATTCCTGCGGAATCAAAGCCAACCAATCGCGGTTGTATTTTTATATTTTCAGTGCCGGTGGCGGCACCGGTTCCGGTATGGCGAGTGAATTTGGCCTGGCCCAGCAATATGCTTACATGAGCAAAACATTTGATGTGCGCTCGGAAGCTGCAAACGCTGAAAATCGCGGTCATTCATTTGTGTTCGAGCCTATTTTCACCAGCGGCATTTGCATCCTGCCGAATATTTCCGATCACGGTGTAGAAATGTCAGAGGCGCTGCATATCAATGCCGGTCGCTTGCTGTGTAAATATTTATCGGAAGAGTGGGATTTTTCCTACAACTTTGATAACGAAGATAGCAGCGAAGCCAGCGTGATGCATCGCATTCGCCCATGGAATGCGATGATGTTGATCTCTAACGACATTATGCGCTACGCCGAGGCAACGGATGACGGCAATATTCCGCACATCGATGTGAATGCCATGGAGAAATACGCTAATCAATATATTTCCCAGCAAATTTTTAATATCCTCACCGCGCAAGCGGTGACTACCGATTACGATGAAAATTATTTCCGGCGCGCCGGTATCGATATCGGCGAAACGATTCGCCTCGACGCCAACGATTTGTTTATGAGTTTGGCGGGTCCTGTTGCCGTCGCCTATGCAGAGTCGGTCATTCCGAATGCAACACCACCACAAGGTGTAGATAAATTACGTGGTATTGACCCTAAAAAGAGCAGTGAATTAAATATCGATGATTTGTTCTATCGCTCCATTGATCTGCCGCACTTCAATAAAGTCACCCAGGCGATTGAAGGTATCAGCTTGCTGCCGATTGAGTCGGAGCGTTATCGTGAATCCTTGGCGCGCTATTTACAAAAGGGCTATGACGCTGAAGAGTTGAAGAATCTGCATTTCTTTAAAAATTGTTCATCAATTGTATCGATCATTTCTCTGCCGAAAGATTACAAACTGTCCTACATGGATTTGAATAAACTCAAATCGCATTTGAATTCATTGTTCCCAAATACCACGCTCAAACGTTATGCGTTAGTCATTGGTGCCTCGGCGAATATTTCATTGACCACCCTTATTGTAAAAAGCCCATGCTTGAGCGACGATTTCCTAACCTTGATCGTGGCCTTCATTAAACGTTGTTTTGCCAAAGACCCTTATCGTTTCGATGAGCAGCTTGATGCCGCTATGTTGGAGTTTATTCGCTCCGATGAGTTTGATGAGAAGCTGGTGGATAAAATGCTCAATGAGTATGAAAACCCCGCCAAAATTCTCGATACCAATTGGTATGCAATCAAACCCATGTACGAGAAAAAGTATCGCGAGTTGATTAACGATGCAGAAAAATTCTGCTCAATCAACGATATCCGCCTGTCGCGTGACAGTGTGAAAAAGGCAATTAAATACCTGCGCGAGATATATCGCCATAAAATCAGCAAGACTCGTATTGTTTCACTTAACACAACTCCTGCACTAACGTTGGATAAACCCACATCATAACAGCGTAGTGATTTGCCGGAACAAAAAACGGAGAGGAATGCCTCTCCGTTTTTTTATTGTAAACTGTACCTTACTTTACTATCGTATTGCCCGTCCCCTCAATATCAGGCCAATCATCATGCATTTAACTGATCCTGTGTTAGCGCAGATTGTCGATTATCTTATTGCCAACTATGGTGCACACACTATTTTGTTGTATGGCTCGCGTGCGGATGGTTCTGCAACACCGGATAGCGATTATGATGTTGCCGCATTCGCGCCGATAAATGATGAAATTCGGAACAATCAATTAATTGAAAATGCTTTTTGGGATGTATTTGTCTACCCGGAGGTACTTTTAGCATCGCCGACAAAAGAATATTTAAAATTGAGAGATAGCCAAATTATTGTTCAGGCTTCAGCGAAAACGGAAGCATTTTTGACAGGATTGAAAAGTATTTATGAGGCGGGTCCTGCGGTACTCACGGCAGAGGAAATAGAGGTGCGCTCGCAATGGGCAGGAAAAATGCTGGCGCGTATACAGCGCAATGATATCGAAGGTAATTATAGAGGCGTCTGGCTACTCACAGCATTGCTGGAGGATTACTTCGAGCTTCGGCAGCTATGGTATCAAGGTCCAAAAAAATCATTTATCTGGATGAAAGAAAAAGCACCAAATGATTTTCATATCTTTGAGCGAGCGTTAAATCCCGCTGCAAAACATAACGATATAGAAAGTTTGGTTGCTTGTGTGTTTGATATTTAATGTCACGACGTTGTGAGTAGAGGAATGATATAGTTTCATATATGAATATGATGCTTTCCACGGATATGCGGAGTGGGAATTTTGATATGCTCTTTGATATAGCAATGAAATAAAAAAGGAGACCAAGTAGTCTCCTCTTTTATTTATCGGCCGCTAACAGGCAGCCAAATTTCAATATCACCTTCGCCGGTGTGCGGATTAAATCGTTCGCCGTAGCGTTCAAAAAAATGCAGCGAATATTCTTGTGGAGCGGAATGTTGATAACCTGATTGCGGCAGCCATTGATCGAATGCAAAGTCAATGGTGTTCCGAATAAACTGCACCGAACCTTTGTGCTCAAATACGGCATAGGTTTGCGACGGAATAATGAATGGGCTGAATTTCCCGGGCAGCCCGGTAAAGTCCCACACTGAACAGGCGGCCATGTAGTAATATTCACATTCATCCAGGCGAATACATAAACCATAATCGGCCGGGCCAACACGTTGTGGGATTTCGTCCCAACAGGCAACAAAGCGTTGCCATAATTGCGGGATTTTTTCTGCCGCTTGCTCATCTACAGGTTCACGTAATCCGGCCACTAATAATGGGCCGGCTTGTTCGATGCGCGGTGAGGAAAAATTGCTGGTTATATCAGGCAAAATGTTGGAGTCGCTCATCTTTTGTTGAATCCAATTCGCGGATCGGACGAATTTCAATGGTGCCCATGCGCGCTGGCGGTATCTTGCTGGCGAGTTGTATGGCTTCATTTAAATCGCGTGCATCCAGTAAATAAAATCCGGCCAATTGCTCTTTGGTTTCAGCAAACGGGCCATCGGTAATCAGTGGTTTGCCATCGCGAATGCGCAAGCTGGTAGCGGTGGTTGAAGGATGCAATGCATTGCCGCCAATCATTTTTCCGCTGTCACGCAGGTGTTGGCCGCAGGCTTCGCATTCGCTATTCAGTGCTTTCCACTCATTGGAGGTCATATTGTTGATGATATTTTCATCGTAATAAACCATGCATAAATATTTCATCGTGCTCCTCGCTAATTGTGGATAATAAAGTCTGTGTTTGCGCGGGCTTATTATTGCAAAGATTTATGTCTGGATGTGAGAGGGTTCCATAAACATAATCTCCCAGTGATGGCCGTCCAGGTCCTCAAAGCCGTGGTAATACATAAAGCCATAATCAAGCGGCTCGGTGGGCCAGGCTTTGCCGCCAGCAGCTACAGCTCTGCTAATGGTCTCATCAACTTTTGCACGGCTTTCGCACGACAGGCAAACAATAACTTCCTTGGTTGCGTGGCCATTGGCAATTTCTTTTGAGGTAAATGTTTTAAATTTTGGCTCAGTTACCAGCATGGAATAAATCGTATCGCTAATAACCATGCAGGCCGCATTTTCATCAGTAAATTGCGGGTTGAATGTGTAACCCAGTTGCGTAAAAAATGTTTTGGATTTTTCCAGGTCTTTTACCGGAAAATTAACAAATACTTGGGTTGGCATGATCTTATCCTTTGTCAATGTTATAAAAGTGTCAACGTGAATTATTCGTAACGCACAATGCTTTTAAAACCACCATAAGCCATACGCTTGAAGTCAAACGGCGGATTTTCCTTGTTGCACATTTCATTCAGGCGAGGGTCTGCCATCACCAGTGCATTAATGCGGTCACGCTCTTCGCGCGAGGGGTAGATAATCCAGGCGATCACTACGGTTTCATTATCCTTGCAGCCGGCTGACGTGCGGAAAGATGTCATGTCGTGGCACTCAAGGTCCTCGGCAAGGCATTCCCAGTAGGCAATTGCACCGTGCTCTTTCCAAACGGCACCGGATTTGTTTGCCATTTGTTGATATTCGGTAATTTTTTCCGGCGCTATAGGTAGTAAAAAACAGTCAGCATAATGAGTCATTTTGATTCTCCTTCCGGGTTTGTAGTTGGCCAGGTTTTCAGCTAGCCAGGTTTTCAGTTGGATAGATAACTTGTGTTTATCGTTAAATCATTGAAAAGTGAGTAATTTTTCACACAATACAGGCTCCCTCCAGTGAAGTTTTGCCGCTTTTCATAAGTTAGTCGTATAACGAAACTCAAAATCGACAAGATGGAGTAAAATATTTTTCTTTTTTTGATAAGTTCTGTTTGACGCCTGACGAGCTACCCTTTGGATAATGACAGCGGCGCTCCCGGGCAATCTGAGGTGCCTCTTTTTTATTCGCTGGAATCGCTTTATAGTCAGTCGCCACTAATCAGACCACAGCTTTTCCATTTTTATCTTTTATCATTTGCAGGAGCGTATATGAATTATCAAGGTAGCTGCCATTGCGGCAATATTAAATTTGAGGTGGAAGGAAATATTGATAGTGCGTTGTCATGCAATTGTTCCATATGCCAACGCAAGGGAACGCTGTTGTCATTTTTCCCCGCAGGGCAATTTACCTTGTTGGGATCTGGCGAAAATGTGGGCGACTACACGTTTAACAAGCATGTTATCCATCACAAGTTTTGCCAGATTTGTGGCGTGAGTCCTTATGCAGAAGGCACTGATCCGAAGGGCAACCTTACAATAGCGCTCAACATCCGCTGCGTGGAAAATATCGAGCTGGAAAAAATTCCGGTCAATCATTTTAATGGGCGCGATCATTAATCATCATGACACCCGCTCATGGAAATTCAGGTTGGTATTTAATAGGGAATAGCAGTTGAAGAAAATTCTTTTTGCCGTTGTGTGTATGCTGGTGATTGCGGCCCTATTGTTCCAGTTGAGCCGGAGCCGTGACTATCAAGTTTTTGGCACGTTGGTTAACCGGGTGGAAACTGCTGAAAAAGCAGTCGCACTGACGTTTGATGATGGTCCAACCAAAAGGGCAACCGGAAAAATTATCAGCTTGCTTGAGCAGGACGATGTTAAAGCCACTTTCTTTTTAACCGGGCAGGGAATTGAGCAAAATCCAGAGGAGGCGCGGCAACTTCTCGCAGCCGGGCATCAAATTGCAAATCACTCCTACTCGCATCAGCGCATGGCATTTATCCGTTATCAAACTGCAGTCGATGAAATAGAAAAAACCAACCAGTTGATTCGCTCAGTGGGATATGAAGGAGAAATCTATTTCCGTCCACCGTATGGTAAAAAATTATTTGTATTGCCCTGGTATTTGCAGCAACAAGCGATCACCAGTGTTACCTGGGATGTAGAGCCGGAGACGGATAAAATAATTGCGAACGATAGTGCGGCTATCGCACGACACGTAATCGAACGGGTTAAGCCCGGTTCGATTATTCTATTGCATGTGATGTTTGATTCCCGCCACGCCTCAATGGCAGCTATTCCCCTTATTATTCACGGACTAAAAGACAAGGGTTATACTTTTGTCACTGTCGACGAATTGTTGGATTTGTAATTCGACCAGCGCTTTTTATTCAAGAGTCAATTTAATGGATCAGCACGAAACACTGCTTCACGCAATTTATTATCTGCTCGCCGCTACCATTGCCGTGCCTTTATTCCGGCGCCTCGGCTTGGGCGCAATTCTTGGCTATTTGGTTGCGGGTGCGATCATCGGCCCTTATGAATTGGGTTTGATTTATCGACCGGAAGCAGCATTTCAATTTTCTGAATTGGGTGTGGTGTTGCTGCTGTTTGTTATTGGTCTGGAGTTAAATCCGCAACAGTTATGGAAGATGAGAGTGGACGTCGGCGTGCTGGGCAGTGCGCAAATGTTGCTGACGGCATTCGCGATTATGGGATTGATCGCGGTATTTTTCGATTTGATCTGGCAACAGGGTTTTATGATTGGCCTTGCACTGGCGCTCTCATCAACGGCATTTGCAGTGCCTTTGATGGAGGAGCATAAAATCATGGGGGTACCAATTGGTCGTAAAGGTTTTTCAATTTTGCTGCTGCAGGATCTCGCGGTTATCCCGATTTTATTATTGCTCGCCCACTGGGCTCCTTCAGCAAATGCGGAACATCATGTGCCTTGGTGGATGGGCTTGTGCACTGTCGCTTTTTTATTATTGGCCGGTGCGCGAATTTTTAATCCGCTGCTGCAAGTAGTCGCTAAATATGGCAGCCGCGAAATTCTTACCGCCGCAGGGTTGTTGATTGTGTTGAGTGTTGCTTACTTAATGCAGTTGGTTGGTTTCTCTATGAGTATGGGGGCCTTTCTTGCCGGTATGCTACTTGCCCAATCCAGTTTTCGCCATCAGCTTGCTGCCGACATAGAACCTTTTAAAGGATTGCTGTTGGGCCTGTTTTTTATCGCGGTAGGAATGTCGCTCAACCTGCGTTTGTTATTTGCCGAACCCTTTTTGATAGTAGTACTTGCAGTGACTTTGATGCTGATAAAGGTTTCTGTGGTCGCATTAATCCTGCGCATCCGCAAATTCCCATTGAAGGATGGATTGTTGATGGGCGTGATGCTCGCGCAGGGCGGTGAGTTTGCTTTTGTGGTGATGGCGACTGCTGAGCAATCTGCATTTATTCCCAAGGAGATAGGGAATTATGTCGTGTTGGTGGTGGGTATTTCCATGGCGCTGACCAGCCCATTGGTGATGCTGTATGAGTTTGTGACTCGCAAGCACACCATGCAAGCAGGTGCGCAGCAAGAAACGAAGCAAGCTGAAAATTCACTAAAGGCATTGAATGAACCGGATGGGCATAAAGCGGAGGTCATCATTGCCGGATTTGGTCGCTTTGGTCAAATTATCGGCCGGATTCTTACTGCCAGTAATATCCCTTTTAACGCACTTGATAAAAATCCCGATCACATCGAGTTTTTAAAACATTACGGTGTGCGAAGTTATTATGGCGATGCTACTCGCATCGAGTTGTTGGAAGCTGCAGGTATACGCGATGCAAAAGTGTTGGTTATTGCATTGGTAAATATTGAGGCTTCACTGGAAGTAACCCGCTTAGTGAAAACGCATTTCCCACACATCACACTTATTGTTCGCGCGCGCGACCGTGCCCATGCTTATCAGTTGGTGGAGCTGGGAGTAGAGAATCCGATTCGCGAAATTTACGAATCCAGCTTGAGTGCTGCTATACGTACACTCACCGAGGTGGGATATACCGAAGGGCAATCGCAACATGCGATTGATATTTTTCGCGAGCATGACCAGAGCTTGATACATCAAGCAATTGCGATTAGTAAAGATCCAAAAGAGTTGGCACTGCTGGTTAAACAAAGCCGTATGGAATTGAAAGAGTTATTTAATAAGGATAGCCGCTTGTAACCATCGGCTAAACGGCATAAAGAATAAAACCGATATCCGCTATTGCGGCAGTGAACGCGATAATAAAAAGCTGCCCCCAGCGAATATAGCGACGACAGATGCCAATAAAAAAGGGGTCGTCGGTTTTTTCAAATGATTTTGAATTGATGTAGTGATATAGCGAGAGGGTTGCAGATTCGTCTTGTTTTTCTTCGTACAATTTGAATTCTACAAACGTGCGTGGCAGTTTTTTCTCGGAATAACGGAGTATTACTCTGCGCAAATGGGCTGTCGAAACAACCAGTAAAAACAGAATGCTGAATGTTGCATAGGGGATAAGTTCAAAAATAGGTGTATTGAATATATACATTGTTGCTCCCCCTTCAGCGGTTAGGTCTGTATTAACTTGTGTATTAGAAGGACATTGTTTGGCGGCTATTGTTCCATCTTGGTTTATCCCTTCGTGGCGATTTCATCCTGCTCGAGTTTAAAGCATTGATATTAAACGCAGATGACATCAGCCAAGTTCTGCCACTCTTTTATGCAAAAATCGCCGTTCCGGTTCCTGTTCAGTAAGCAGCAATGCGCGCTCATAGGCGTGTTTGGCCGCAGCGATGTCCCCCAGTTGCCCGAGTAAATCGGCGCGGGCAGCATGCAGCAGGTAATAATCCTTGAGTTGGCCGCGCGCGAGTAAACCATCGATCAGTGTCAAACCTTCCGCCGCACCATCGCGCATTGCAATAGCAACGGCGCGATTGAGTTCAATTACCGGCGATGGATTGCGGATCAATAATAAATCGTAGAAGCCGCAAATCTCATCCCAGTCGGTTTCGGCAAAGCTGGGGGCTTCGGCATGGAGTGCGGCAATGGCGGCTTGCAGGCAATAGACGTCTACGTCGCCACCACTTAATGCGCGCTGGATGAGTGCTGAACCTTCGGCAATTTGTTCGCGGTTCCACAGGCTGCGGTTTTGGTCTTCCAGCCGAATCAAATCGCCGTTGTTGTCGATGCGCGCGTGGCGACGTGAATCCTGTATCAACATCAGCGCAAGTAATCCGAGCACCTCAGCTTCTGGCAATAAATGCGCGAGTAAGCGCCCCAATCGAATCGCCTCCTGCGCTAATTCCTGGCGAATTAATTCGCTGCCGGAGGAGGCGGAATACCCCTCATTAAATACCAGATAAATCACATGTAGAACCGCATCGAGCCGCTCGGGCAACTCGGTGCGTCCGGGAATTTCATAGGGGATTTTTGCATCGCGGATTTTATTTTTTGCACGCACGATACGCTGCGCCAGGGTGCTGGGTGTGGTGAGGAATGCGCGCGCAATTGCCTCGGTGGTAAGGCCGCAAATTTCGCGCAGGGTCAACGCCATTTGCGCTTCGGGTGCGAGCCCTGGATGGCAGCAGGTAAAAATCAGGCGCAGTTGGTCATCTTCGATATGTGTTTCGGAGTGGTCTTTATCCTCACTGTGTAACTCCTCCTCCAGTTGCTCGGCAACATCTTCCCATGAGGTATTAAAGCGCGCGCGTTTGCGGATCTGGTCAATGGCTTTGAAACGGCCGGTCGAGACTAACCACGCGCGCGGATTTTGCGGCACGCCCTCGTGCGGCCATTGCTGCATCGCGGCAGCGAAGGCGTCTTGTAGTGCTTCTTCGGCAAGGTCAAAATCTTTCAACAGGCGAATCAAGGTGGCCAATACACGCCGCGATTCGCTGCGATAAAGGTTATTAATCAATGCTTCGATACTGGCTGGCATAAGCGCGTGTCTTGTTGAAGAAGGTTTTATTGACAGTGTTGCTAACTATTGCTGGTGTCATCGACAAATGCAGTGGCGATAGCGGCGAGAATCATAAATACCCCGGCGCAGACGATAGCGTAAATCGGCTGGCCGCCGAAGCATTTACTCACCACTAATGCAAGGATACTGGAGGCCAGTATCTGGGGAATGACAATAAAAAAATTATAAATGCCCGCGTACACACCCATCTTGGCGGGTGGCAACGCGCTGGTGAGCATCGCCAATGGCAGGGCGAGAATAGAGGCCCAGGCGAAACCGACACCGACCATCGCCAGCAGCAGCCAATGGGGATCGCGGATAAACAGAAATGAAATCAAACCCACTGCGCCGAAGCACAGGTTGATCATATGGGTAATTTTGCGATTGGTTTTGCGCACCAGTAGCGGAATTGCAACGGCAGCGAGTGCGGCGAAGCCGTTATAGGCTGCAAACAACACGCCCACCCAATCGGCGCCCTGATTGTAGGCGAGGGAGGTGGGATCGGTGCTGAGGTAGTGATGTGAAGTAACCGCCGCCGTGGTGTAAATCCACATGGAAAATAGTGCAAACCAGGAGAGGCATTGGACGATGGCGAGCTGGCGCATGGTACGCGGCATCAACACCATATCGCGGGTGATTTGGTAGAGCGCATTGTTAGTACGCCCGGCGTTTTGCAGAGCACCGGCAGTGAGTTGCAACAGTCCGAAAAACACAATGCCAAGGCTGAGCACATAGAGTTTGGGATCGAGTTTGGCGATGGGAATTAACGCAGTGGCGACGGTGCCAGCAGCTAAAAAAATCGTCCCCCAGCGCAAGAAGCCGCTGTAGTGCTGGCCGTCCGCTACAGTGGCTTGCTCATTACGCCAGCGCTGGAATGCGGCCATTTGCTCTGGGCTGTATTCGGGCGTGCTGTAAGCCGACCACAGCAGGCTGAGCATGAGAATCGCTGCGCCTATATAAAACGCATAGGTTACCGATGGCGGCACATGGCCCTGCGGTGCAGTGTTGGCGATATCCAGCCAGTTATTCAAAATCCATGGCAGGGCCGATGCGACTACCGCGCTTACACCGATAAAAAAACTCTGCATGGAGAATCCGGCGGAACGCTGCTTTTCCGGCAGCATATCACTCACCATTGCAATGGATGGGGCGAGGGCGATATTGAGCGAGGCATCCAACACCCAGAGCATACCGGCGGCAATCCAGAGTTCGGGAGAGTTGGGCATCACCAACAGCGCAAGGGTTGCGGCAATCGCACCGCACAAAATATAGGGACGGCGGCGGCCGTTGCGATGCCAGGTTTTATCGCTCATATAGCCGATAACCGGCTGCACCAGCAGACCGGTGATGGGGGCAGCAACCCAGAGGATAGGGATCTCTTCAATGGGGGCGCCGAGGATCTGGAAGATGCGGCTGACGTTGGCATTTTGCAGGGCAAACCCAAACTGGATGCCGAAAAAGCCAAAGCAGAGGTTCCATATCTGCCAGAAACCGAGTTGCGGTTTGCTATACATAGCGAATTCTAGGTTATTAGAGATTATCTACACCGGCAGACGCGGCGGATGTAGTTGGCCATTTATTAGCGCAATGAGCTGGTTGTGGACGATTATAGCGAAAAGCTCGTCGCCGTGGGTTTCCATGTTGCAGGGCCTTTATGCTTGGGACATCAATGGGCAGTTGGATGGGTGAATGCGTCGCCCCTAATGCGATGTGGATATTTTAATTTCAGTAGGCTTTGTCCGCTCATTCAAGTGCCAATGGTTGCTCTTGGATATCTCTCGAATATCGTTGCATCATTTTTTTACGCATTCGCATCAATGCAATGAAATTTATCCTCGCAGTTCATTTTCATTAGCGATGTGATCGATTTTTTTCGCACTTTGAAATTCTCTTGCCGTTGTGATCATTTTCGTTGCAATGAAATTTTCTGAAAACGTTTTCAGAATTATCGACGACATTTTATTTATTAAATAAAAAATTATTTTTAACTTGAAATCGATTTCAAAAAATTGAAAACGATTTCTTTTTGCCTATGCTATTTTTAGCTATGGACTTTCCTCTGGCGCCGTTATTAAGATGATAAAAATTAAAAGGTTGCACGTTGTCACATGGATAAAATATCGGGTTTTAATTTATGCATACGCTTCGACAATCAGAAAAAAATAAAATTTTCTCCCTTGACGCAACCTCATAAGCCAGCTACTGAAATTTATTTACATAATTAATAACGATGAATTCACCCATTTCCCAATGGGGGGTGATTGTGTATTTGAGCTGTATTGCAAATACGCAAGTTTTACATTGGGGATTTATTGAAACACGAGTAAAAAATAATTCCATAAATCGGTGAACGGAGAAGTCCATGAACATGAAGCGAGGCTTTAAGAAAAAACTCATTGCAAGTGCAATCGCTTCCTATGCTGCATTAGGTATAGGAACGCAGGTATTTGCGCAAGATAATGCTGATTCTGTCGAAGAGGTGGTGGTTCTTGGTGTGAAGGGCGCGCAACAAAACGCGATCAATACCAAGCGCGAAGCTAAATCTATTGTTGACGGTATCTCTGCTGAAGACGTAGGTAAATTGCCTGACGTTACTATTACTGACTCTTTACAGCGGATTACCGGTGTACAAATCCAGCGTAATGCGGGTGAGGGTGCACGTTTAAGTGTGCGCGGTATGGATCAGGTCGCAGTAATGATGAATGGCGAGCAATTCCTCGCCGCCGGTAACCTTGCCGGTGCGCAACCGGACTTTGGCGATGTACCTGCACAATTGTTACGTGCAGCAGATGTATATAAAAGTCTGGATGTAACCAATTCGGTATCGGGTATCACCGGTACTATCGATATCAAAACTTTCCGTCCGATGGATTTCAAAGAGGGATTCAGCGCAGCAGGTGGTTACGATCTTTCCAATGGTGAAATCAGTGATGAGATGGATAGCACCTTTAACGCATTGATTAACTGGCGCAATGAAAACCTTGGTGTAATGCTGTCCGGTGTGACGGGCGAAAAAAATCTGGCTAACGACTACGCGGGCCGCGCGGGTGATCCCGGTGGTTACCAAATGGGAGCCGGCAGCGCATTTGACGGTAAATGGTCTGTTAACCACAACCATGGCTATCGCTTCTCCCGCTCCGCTAACGAGCGCAGCCGCGATGGTGTGAACGCAGCGTTGCAAGCCGATCTTGGTAATGGGTTGGAGTTAGTGGTCGAAGGCTTCTATACCGAGGCGAAAGAATATCAACGCGAAGTCGGTTTGAATATTTCCAACCGCTGGCAAGGTATGACTGCGCTTAGCGATGAACGTAAAGCCTTGTGGGATGACCAATACCAAAATGGTTGGACTGGTGCGCAAATTGCTGTTCCTACCCACAGTTCCGATTCCATTACCGGTAAAGATGGCCGTGAGTGGATTATTGCTGACCAGTTCAGTGTAGAGCCGCTGTGGTTACAATCGATTGGCGGTAATCGCGTGATTGATGCCGGCTCCAAAAACTTCAATGTTGAGCTGAACTTCGATAACGATGGCGCGCTCACCGGTGGTTTGCGTGCGATCAGCTCGGAAGCGTATAACAACGTCTTGTTTGCCACTGCGCAGGGCGGTATCAACAGCTTCCGTGGCGATACTGTTCAGCGTCTGTACGGCCATTTCTATCCAAAAGATGTGGTAGAGCAATACGGTTTGGTGCTCGACCCTGATCATTTGGGTGAGGTAGGCGTTAATGGTGGACGTTTTGTATTGCCTAACCCCAAAGGTTATAACGAAGATCCTTTGCTTGGTTTGGATTACAGGGGCCACACCGCGCGTTGGAGTGGTTTTGACCAACCAATTGCGGGTGGTTTAACGGATGCTGGCGGCGAAAAATCGCTTGCTACCTATATGGCCAACAAAGACAGTTGGATTATGGAAGGTGAGCAGTTGGAGCAAGACAACGATACTGCGGCGAAAATGAGAGCCTTCAGTGCTCACGTTAATTACAAGTTTGAAGATTCTTTCATCACGGATGTGGAAGTTGGCTTGCGTGGCAGCACCCGTTCAGTTGATGTAGAAGCATACGATTACTGGGCGCAATTCTACGTTAACTCCAACAACCGTCTCACAGGTCCCGATTTGCCTAACGCCAGTAACATTACCGGTTGTTACGCGATGTGGCGGTCCATCGACCAGAAATTTGATGGCGGTGGCAGTGGTGCCGAGTGTTCTGCGGGTGAACGTCTGGATGCAAATGATCCGGCATCGTTTATTCCATATTTCGTATTGCCACCACAATCACTGGATCATTTTGGCGAGAAGCTGCAATTCGTAACAGACTTGGGTAAATATGCGAAAGGTATCCCCGGGTTCTGGGCGGTAGATCCAACCACCTTCGATAATCCTGAAGCGTTTAACCGCAAGGCATTTAACGACATCAAAAAAATTATTGCTCCGGCAAACAGCTATACCGTTACCCTGGATGAACTGAGCAGTTACCTCGTCGGTAATTTCGTTGCCGGTCCTGTGTCAGGTACTGTGGGTGTAAAAGTGATTGAGTCCGAAATAGCGGCCAATGTCTATCAAAGTACGGGTGTACAACGTGCTTACGGCGGTTCGCATTACTATACCGGACGTGAAACTAACAAGAAGAGCCGCACAGATGTATTGCCATCCTTGAACCTCGCATGGGATGTCACTGATGACGTTAAATTGCGTTTGAGTGCAGCGAAAAACAAGCAGGAATTGGATTTATTCCGTTACGGTTCCAGTTTGAATATTTTCACCGGCCCGGATCCGGATGACTCAACCCAGCGTATCCCCAGTGGTTGGAACTCGCAGGCCGATATCAATCTTGATCCATGGTTGAGTACCAACTACGACATCTCGGCGGAATATTATTTCGGTGAAGCGAGTATGTTGAATATTGGTGCGTATCTCGTCGAGATCGAATCATTTGTCGAACAAAAAGAAAGTTATATCGATGTAGTGTCCAGAGGTAAAACCTACAACATCAAAGGTGATGGACCTGTGGTCGGCAAGGGCGGTGAAGTGAAAGGTTTGGAGTTGGGCGCGAAGCTTGCGTTCAGTGATATTACCGATAACTTCCTCAGCAATTTCGGGGTGGACGTTAACTACACTTATTCACCGAGTGAACGTCCCGGCCTTGCATCCGATGTGACTGGCGAAAAATATCCATTCGCTAACAACTCGGAAAACACCTACAACTTTATTGTGTGGTACCAACAAGACAAGTTGCAGGCGCGTGTTGCAGTCAATGGCCGCGATGATCGCTTCGTTCAGGATTATGGACCGTTGAGCTATGCGACTTTTGCCAAAGGGGCTACTTATGTCGACCTGAACATCAGCTATGATGTGTTGCAAGATGTAACTGTCTATGGACAGGTTGCCAACCTCACCAGCGAAGACGAAAAACAAGTCTATCGCTTGGCTGATGGTGTAGAGCAAGGCTCTTTCGTGTATGACAACGAAGCGCGCTATTCGATTGGTGTTCGTGCCAAGTTCTGATGCTCGTGTTTGATTGTTAGTTATACGCTATAAATTACTCCGGGTAGCAGCACAGCTCCCGGAGTAATTCCAACGTGATCACCGCGCTGTATAACAAAAGTAACGCGGTCACATTGATAAAAACATAACAATGACGTAATAAATATGCGCCCAGTCAATAGCATTATTATTGTTGGTGGCGGCACTGCGGGCTGGATGGCCGCAGCGAGCCTCAAGCACCATTTCAAACAGCGTATTGATATTACGCTAATCGAATCTTCTGAAATTGGCACTATCGGTGTGGGTGAAGCGACTATCCCCGCCATTCGTCATTTCTATCACCATTTGGGATTCAGTGATCTCGACGTTATTCGCGCAACGCGCGGGACGTGCAAGTTAGGTATTCAATTTCACGACTGGCATAAGCCCGGCTCTGCATTCATTCATCCTTTTGGTGTTTATGGACAATCCCTGCGCGGCACGGATTTCCATCACTATTGGTTAAAGCTGAAACAAAAAAATCGTGTTGCCAGCCTTGGTGAATATTCATTGGGAGTTACATTAGCGCAGCACAATAAATTTACTTTTCCTGCCCAAAAACCGCCGTCAGAACTGTCAGTATTTGATTGGGCATTGCATTTTGATGCGGCACTATTTGCGGGCATGCTCCGCAAGCATGCCGAAGCAAATGGTGTGCGGCATATAGATGCAAAAGTTACCAAAGTAAATCGTCGTGAAAACGATGGATATATCGAGTCCATACAACTGGATTATGGTGCGACGCTCAGTGCAGATTTATTCGTTGACTGTTCCGGCTTTAAAGGGCTGCTGATTGAAGAAAGCCTGAATACCGGTTATGAGGGTTGGGGGCAATGGTTGTTGTGTGATCGTGCCTTTGCGGTACAAAGTCGCTCGGTAGAGGCACCAAATTCCCACACTAAAGTCTCCGCTCGCCCCGCCGGTTGGCAGTGGAAAATTCCATTGCAACATCGCGATGGCAACGGCCATGTTTTTTCCAGCCAGTTTATGCGCGATGAGATTGCCCGCGAAATGCTGATCAAAAATGTACAGGGCGAGTTATTACATGAACCGCGTAAAATTATGTTCACGCCAGGTCGGCGTAAACAAGCCTGGAATAAAAATTGTGTTGCCATAGGTTTGGCTGCGGGTTTTCTCGAACCGTTGGAAAGCACCAGTATTGCATTGATCCAAACCGGTATTGAAAAGCTGCGTATGTTAATGGCCGCTGGTCAATATGATGACCGGATTGCGCGCGAATTTAATGAAACTACCATGCTTGAATTTGAGCGGGTGCGTGATTTTGTGATTCTGCACTACAAGCTCAATGAGCGCGATGACACCGAATTTTGGCGGCATTGTCGCAATATGGAAATCCCCGATTCCCTGCAACATAAAATGGAACTGTTCAAATCTTCCGGGCATGTGGTGAATTACCGCTGGGAAATGTTTGGGCTATCCAGTTGGTTGTCGATATTTGAAGGTTTCAATTATTTGCCTGAAGTATATGACGCGCAAGTAGATCAACTGGATGAGGATATGCTGGCCCTGAATCTGGAACGTATGCGTGAATCCCTGCGGGCGACAGTAGCCGATACACCGGATCATGGCGATTTTATCGCACACCATTGTGCAATGACGGAAATGGTATAGATCAGGCCTGCGTTGTTAAAGCGCATTCGGATATAAAATTAATTAGTCAGACACAGTGATCTTCCTGACAAAAGCAGTAGGGGACAATAAATGATAAAACCATTGGAAAAAATCGTCATTGTCGGCGGTGGTACCGCAGGTTGGGTTGCGGCCTCAATATTGGCCAATCATTTGGCCAAGCCGGATCATTCTCCCTCGTCCGTCAAAATAGAATTAATTGAGTCCGCAGAGATTGGCACTATTGGTGTGGGTGAATCCACTATTCCGCCATTTCTGGAAATGCTCACTAACCTGGGGATTAACCAGCAGGATTTTGTTAAATATACCCAAGGGAGTTTTAAGCTGGGTATCCAGTTTGATAACTGGCGGCACAAGGGCGAAAGCTATTTTCATCCCTTTGGCACGATCAGCGCTGGAATGAATGAACAAATTTTTTATCAAATGTGGCTGAAGAGTACACACAAAGGCGATAATTTTAAATTGCAAGACTTTTCACCCTGCCACATTATGGCCAGGCATCGCCGCTTTTATCTACCGCAACTTCTTGAAAACTCCCCTATTAGCGAAGCGCGCTATGCATTGCATATGGATGCAAAACTGGTGGCAGATTATCTGCGCCAATATGCGGAAGCACGCGGTGTAGTACGCACTGAAGGTAAAGTAGTTGATGTATTGCCGCGAGAGGATGGTGCCATTGCCAGTGTGGTATTAGCATCGGGCGAAACTGTGGCGGCAGACTTTTTTATAGATTGTAGTGGTTTCCGTGCACTACTAATTGAAAAAACATTGGGCTCAACTTATCGTGATTGGACCCATTATCTGCCTTGCGATCGCGCAATAGCAACGCAGATTGAAAAGGTAGATGAGACAGTGCCGTTTACCCGTGCTACTGCTTCTGATTATGGTTGGATTTGGCGTATTCCTTTGCAGCGTCGCATAGGTACGGGGTATGTTTATGCCAGCCAATATTGTAGTGACGATGAAGCACTGAATACGTTGAAAGGCACGCTTGATGGAAAGGTTTTAATCGAGCCAAGAGTCATTCCATTCCGTACCGGTGTACGCGATGAAATTTGGAAAAAGAATTGTGTTTCTATTGGTTTGGCCGCGGGCTTTATTGAACCACTGGAATCAACCGCGATTCATTTGACCGTCAGGGGAATGGTTCATTTTCTGCGTAACTTTCCGGATAAAGATTGCGATCCGGCATTGATCAGTCAATACAACCGCCGCATGATTATGGAGTACGAAGAAATTCGTGATTTTATTGTGTTGCATTATTGTATGACCCAGCGAGAAGACACACCTTTCTGGCGCTGGTGCAAAAATATGGAGCTGCCTCCCTCGCTGCAGGGCACTATGGATTATTTCAAGGCTCAAGGTAGCCTTCCAGAGATGATTGATGCACTTTTCCATTCAGTGAGCTGGCGCTCGGTAGCCGAAGGAATGGGGGTTCGTCCCCGTAAATATTCGCCGTTAATTGAAGAGATGGATTATGAAAACGCAAAGAAAACGATGATTGATTATGCGGAAATGATGGAGGCTTTCGTAAAAAAACTCCCAACCCAGGATCAATTTATTCGTGACAACTGCTCTGCGTATTAGAGAAATAATATATGCCCGGCAGAATAGCTAACACTTAATCAGAAATACTTGTTATTACAAAAAAACAAAAAAGCCTGTTGAGCCATCAACAGGCTTTTTTGTACCTCCTTAATGTATATCAATTAACGCACGGTAATGCTGAAATCAGCAGGGCAATCATTTTTGATGTTTACCCCATTGTTTATCAGTGTCAGGTTATTAAATTCAACTTGTCCCGCTGCACAACCTTGTCCCGCTTCCGGCAGTGGATTGGCCCAAATGCCGTAGCCGGAGCGATTCGGATAAGCCGGGTTTGGATGTGCGCCGGAAATGGTGACGTTGGTGAACACCGTATCCTGGAAAGTATTTTGCCGTTGCCCACCGACATAATTGGTCTGGAACATAATGCCGTGGAAGGTCGGGTCAATAATGTCCAGATCGCGGATGCGAATGCCCTGGAAACTTTTCGATGCAGAGAACATCCACAGTGCAGGAAATACCTGATTGTTCCAGAAGGTTCCACCCGAGCGCAGAATAGTAATGCCCTCAAAATTAGTGGTGGGATTGGATTGGAAACCGGTAAAAGGATAACCAAAATCCAGTGAGCTGATAGTTACACCGGAATACACCAGCGCATCCTCCACATGGATATTTTTAAAGGTGTTTCCCTGTCCGCCGTAAGCAGCCAAACCGGCAGCGCGCCATGGCGTCATTGCGGTAAGATTTTCAAACAGATTATTTTGCACAACACCGCCGCCGTTATCGGTCGCCGCAAATAGTGCAAAGCTATCGTCTCCGGTGGTACGTGCTTCATTGTTAACAACATGGTTGCCGCTGCTGCCATTGGTGAAGTTAACGCCGTCTGCAAATAAATTCCGCATGCGCGAATTTTTAATCGTGATGTTGTGCACGCTCGCGCCCCAGAACATACACACTGTGTGTTCAGTCCAGATATTGTCGATAGTTACATTGGATACGCTATTCAAATCAAATACTTTTCCTGGTCCGTCAATACGGCTGGTGTAATTGCCGAAGAAACTGAAGTTGGCGAAGCTGCTGCCGTTTGCTGAACTGTTAACGGAAAATCCCGCATCGGTATTGGTTTGGTTGGTCGGTGTTTCAAAGCGTGTATACCATGGGCCGGCACCAATCACTTTGATTGATTTGCCGTAAATCTGGAATTTTTGTGCGGTTTGATAAACTCCCGCCGGCAGATAAACACCTTGTGCATTACCCATCCGCGCTTGGTCTAACGCATTTTGCACTGCTTGATGGGTGAATCCCGTCGGCGTAATAAATGCGCCCGGGTTCGGATTGGGAATCGGTGCTACCTGTTCGAGGCTAATAAAATCGATGGCATATTGCGCTGTGTTCTGCGCATCTTTTTGCAAACGGATTTTACTGCCGATAGGAATGGTGCGGTCAAACATGATATTGGCTTCATCATAAATGTGCCGTGCAGGTCCTGCACTTGGGCTATTGCCCGGTTGGGTTTCCGAGCCGTACATCCACGCGTGTTTGGAATTCAAGGTGATGGCTTTTTCAAATTGTCCATTGACGTAAATGTTCAGCGTTGCAGTAATGCCGTCACCGCTGGACGAATCAGGAATTGAAAAACGTGTCACCAGTGTATTGGTAGTTTCTTTGGTGGTGAATTCCACGTAGCTGCCATTACTGTTTAAGGTTACCGCGCGACGACCCGATGCTTCACCGGCGAGATCACCGACAATACGATTCGGTCCCACTAATTGCGCACCGCCGCCGATAACACCATCTTCTGCCTGGTAAATTGTATAAGGCATAGTGGCACCGCGTTTATCAGTCGGGCCCGGGTCCTGATTTTTTGCGAGTGTTGTGCCAGTTACTGCGGTGCTTAACGATGAATTTCCAAAACTGTTATAGGCGCGCACCGTGTAGCTGTAGCTGGTGCTTTCAGTTAAATCGGTATCCTGGTAAGAGTTGGTTGTGACATCGGCAATAACCACATTGTTACGCAATACTTTGTAGCCTGTAGCGAGGTCGGCGGCGTTCCAGGTGAGATATAAGGTCGATGAAGTTCCGCCTGCAACAACAAGATTTTGCGGTGTAGCGGGCGGCACCGGATCAGGATATCCATGCACTTCAAATTCCGATAATTGCGCTGCAGTCCAACCGGTATTGCCGGTGATAGTAACGCGCACAAAACGCGTCGCAGCTTCAGCAAAATTAATGGTTACTGTATTCGCTGATGCCGGATTAAATACATATCCCGCTGCATTTACCAACGTAGTAAACGCAGTGCCGTTACTGCTGCCTGATACGGATAAATGTTGTGTGCGGGTTGCCCAGGCCGGATCGTTTGGTAATTTCAACACCACCCGGCTTACGCGATGGGTGCTGCCCAAATCAATCGTCAATGTTTGCGGGAATGCATTGTTGCTCTCCCAATAAGTTGCTGCATTGTTATCAACGGTATTGGTCGCGGGTAAAAACCCTAATGCAGAACTCGCTGTGACCTGCTTGCCGGCAGAGACTTTTACTACCTGCGGATTCTGGTTATTGCTATCCGTTGTCACGTTAATGCTATTGCTCGGGCTTGAGCTGCCGGCACTGTTAAATGCACGCACGCTGTAACTGTAAGCTGTACCCGCCGATAAGCCATTATCGGTAAAGGTAGTTCCGAGAGTGGTCGTAAGGAAAGTACCGTTGCGCAGAATTTCATAACCATCGGCACCGGCTGCCGCTGTCCAGGCGAGCGAAATACTGGAGATGGTTCTGCCAGTGGATGACAGGTTTTGCGGTACGGCAGGCAGGGCAGGATTATTATCGCCATACACTTCCAGCTCGGAAATTTGTGCCGCAGGCCAACCGTTATTACTGGTGACATTGAAGCGCAAATAACGTGTGTTAGTGCTTGGCAAATTAATAGTGACATTATTGCTGCTGGCAGGATTAAATGTGTAGCCAATACTATTTACTAACGTGGAATAGGTTGAGCCATTTGCACTGCCGGCGACAGAAATATTTTGTGTGCGGGTGCCCCAATTGCCGGGCAGTTTTAATACCACACGATTGACGTTGCGTGAACTGCCTAAATCAACAGTGAGTGATTGGGGAAACGCATTGTTCTGGCTTTCCCAATAACTGCCCTGGTTGCCATCGACAGCATTACCGGAATTATAAACATCGACAAAGCTGGTGGCGGTGACGGGTTTTCCCTGCGCCAGATTGGTTTGCGCTTGTACATTGAGCGCAAGCAAACAGGGCAGGCCGATCATGCTGATGATCGCCCCCTGTTTCAGTAGGTTGTGAAGCCGGATTGTGTTGATAATTTTCATAATAGTTTTCCTTGCGCTGTAGGCGCATGTGGGTTGATTGACAAATTATTGTTATAAGAAATTGCGTGTCTTTAAGAGGGTCATGAAACTGGAAAATTGATTTCCCTGGGTGAGCGAACTTGAGTACCGGGTAAAAATAAAGCGATTCAGATTGAGATAAAAAAATCGAGTCGCTATAAAAAATTAAGTCGGGATAAAAAGAGGAGCCATTTGGCTCCTCTTTTTATTGCGTCGGAAATTAATTATTGATAATTAAATTAAATCCGGTTTGTACAAAGTTGGTATTTGGATTGGCGACGTTACTGGTCGTTAAACCGTTAAAGGTTGCAGTACCGTTATTGGTGTAGGTGTAAATCGCCGCTCCCAAATGCGGGCCTGCAAAGCGTGAGGTGGTTACACCATCTTTACCGGTACCGTTAATGTTGATGTTGTTGAACACCACATTCTGGAAGCCACCGCTGTAGCCCATCTGGATTGCGCTGCGTTGCGTATCGTAAATATCAATATTGGAAATAGTCACATTACGAATCGGATCGCTGGATGCCTCCAGGTCAATTGCACCGCGCTCACCGCCCCAGGTATCCAGACTGGTTCCACTTCTGATGATAGTGCTGTTGGTAAATTCAATTCCGGTGTTGTTCTGGAAATGATAACCGGGGAATACGGTATTCATGCGGAAACCGGAGCTGCCGATGCCATCCACAATCAAATTGTAAGATGCCTTGTGGCCGCTACCGCCGAAGAACGCAATACCTGCCGCGCGCCAGTTGAATTCAATGGTGTTGTAAGTAAACACATTGTTTACACCTGCCGGCGCACCGTTGACATTGCTGGTCCATACTGCAAGGCCGTCGTCACCATTGTTACGGATGCTGCTGTTGCGCACCGTTGAATTACTGGTGCCTTGCGCGAAGTTAACGCCATCCGCCAGATTGTTTCTGATGCGGCTGTTTTCAATAATCAATCCATCCGCGATGATTGCCGGTGTGTGCGCGTAATCACCCACCCAGAAACCACATTCAAAATGTTCTACCCACACGTTATGGACTTTGGAGTTTTTACCAAAGTTATCCATAAAGCCTTTGTAGATTGCACCTTCGTGATAGCGTGAACGCAACATGGAATTCATATACAAATGACCGAAGTCCAATTGCCCGGCAACGCGGAAAGAAATACCGCCGCCTGCAACATTTGGATTGGTGAACTGGATGTTGGTATGCCATATGCCGGCGCCGCGAATGGTGATGTTATTAATTTTATTGGCGACCGAACCTATCACCCACATATTGCCCAGATGGAAAGTTCCCGCAGGAATGTAGAGCGTTTGGTTGTTAGCGACGGCTGCGGTGACTGCTGCATTGAATGCAGCCAAATCGTCATTTCCATCGTTTGCAATCGCACCAAAATCGGTAACAGAAACAGAATTGCCTGGGCGTGCAAGTGCAGCAGGGACCGGTTCGATTTCAAGGAAATCAACACCGTATTCGAGATTGTCACCATTAGCTTTCACGATGCGAATAACATCGCCCGGTTGCAGTGGTGTGCTCAATTTCCAATGCACTTCATCAAAGCGGAACAGCGGACTGCCACCGGCAGGTGTGTCGGCAGGGTGACCGCCACCGGGATTAAAATATTGGTAGTTATAGTAAGAGGTTAATGGCACAGCTTGCGCGCGCACGCCGTTGACATACACATCCAGGCCGCCGGTGAGCCCCATTCCATTTGCTGAGTCAGGCATAGTGAAACGCATGGTTACACCGGCACCACCTTCGTTAGGTCTGATGGTCCATTGTGCATAGGAACCGTTGGACGGTAACGCGATATAGGCTTGGCCCGATGCTTCAGACGCAGTCAGTGATTGGATAAACGTCGGTGCGGTTTTTAATTGCGCACCGCCACCGTAGGTTGCATGTTCGGTGTCGTAACGCTTGTAAGGAACTTGCGCACCGTGAGTGCCATTCGGTTCCCAACCATCACCGCCACCGCCGTTTCCTTCTTCAGATGTCGTTGCAGAAATCTGGTTGCTTGCCGCTGAATCGCCGTATTGGTTATAGGCTACAACCCGGTAATTGTAATTGGTGACAGGAGTTAAACCTGTATCTTCAAATGTTGTCGTTGTTACGTTACCGACAACAGTGGTGCCGCGCAAAATGCGATAACCGGTTGCACCACTGGCAACATTCCAGGCGAGGAAAACAGACGATGCAGAGGTGCCGGTGCTGCGCAAATTTTGCGGAACTGCCGGAGGCACCGGATCAGGATATCCATGCACCTCAAATTCCGATAATTGCGCTGCAGTCCAGCCGGTATTACCGGTGATATTAACGCGCACGTAACGCGTTGCAGTTTCGGCAAAATTAATCGTCACAGTGTTGGCCGAGGTTGGATTAAATACATAACCCGCTGTATTCACTAATGTATTAAACGTAGTGCCGTTACTGCTGCCCAATACCGATAAATTTTGCGTGCGTGTTGCCCAGGCAGGATCGTTAGGTAATTTCAATACCACCCGGCTTACGCGATGGGTGCTACCCAAATCGATGGTAAGCGTTTGCGGGAATGCATTGGTATTACTTTCCCAATAAGTGGCTTGGTTATTATCCACTGTATTAGTTGCAGGCAGGAAACTAATCGCGGTGCTTGCGGTAACCGCTTTACCTGCAGACACTTTTACCACTTGCGGATTCTGGTTATTGCTGTCGGTTGTGACGCTGACACTATTACTCGCACCGGAACTGCCGGCGCTATTAAATGCACGTACGCTGTAAGTGTAAGCAGTGCCGGCTGATAAACCATTATCGGTAAATGTGTTGCCGGTAGTTGTGGTCAGCAAATTTCCATTGCGTAAAATTTCATAACCTTCTGCACCGGTTGATGCAGTCCAGGAAAGCGAAATGCTGGATGTGGTTTTGCCGGTCGATGAAAGATTTTGCGGCGCAGCCGGTAAACCGGGATTGCTATCGTTACTGAATTGCAGCCAGTTCACATTGAACAAACCGCCCGCCGCATTGCCTTTAAATACCAGATACAAATTGTGTGTGCCGGATGCAGAAACATTAGCGGTTTTGGTCACCCAGTTTTGCCAGCCACCGGTGTTAGTCACCGGCACAGTTCCAATCAGTGAGCCGCTTATACTGCCCAGACGCAATTCAATTGTGCCTCCCGCAGTGTTAGTCGCCACACGCGCATTCACTTTGGTTGCACCGCTGCCGAAATTCACATTGTTAAATGCAACCCAATCGCCATCTTCAATCCAGCCAATATTATTTCCACCGCCGCTATCGGTAGTGGCTTCAGTTTGTATTCCATTCATGCTGTTGAATGAGGTTGCCTTGATTTGTGCAAAGGCATCCCGTGGTGGAGTCTGGTTATCACCATACACTTCCACTTCAGAAATTTGCGCCGCCGACCAACCAGTATTACTGGTGACATTCAAACGCAAGTAACGCGCGTTACTGCCGGGCACATTGATGGTGACATTGTTGCTATTGGCAGGGTTAAACGTGTAACCCGCCGCATTCACCAGCGTGGAATAAGTAGAGCCATTCACACTACCCGCCACTGAAATATTTTGCGTGCGGCTCCCCCAATTGGTCGGCAATTTTAATACCACACGATTGACGTTATACGGACTACCCAAATCAACGGTAAGTGCTTGCGGGAATGCGTTGTTCTGGCTTTCCCAATAAGTTGCCTGGTTACCATCGACAGTATTACCTGCGTTGTAGACATCGACAAAGCTGGTGGCGCTGATGGATTTTCCCTGTGCCAGATTGGTTTGTGCCTGCACGCTCGTAGCGAACAAGCAGGGCAGGCCGATCATGCTGATGATCGCTCCCTGTTTCAGCAGGCTGAAGAGCCGGATTGGTTTGATGTTTTTCATAGTGGATTTCCTCATTGTTATTAAATGCCTTTTTTAAATGCATGGTGTTTAAATGCATGGTTATTAAATGCGTTGGCATGGGCTGATGTGTATGGGCCTGGGCTAACGATTGATCTACAGCAAATACATACAAAAAATTATTGTTATAAAAATAGAGGTATATGTTTATGTGCCAAACGCAAATCGGTGGATCTACTGCATTTTTTAATGGAAATATTTTTTATGCGCCAAAGAAAATAGCGGTGAACAAAATACCTTGGGCAGAAATTATCTTAATGACAGAAAAAGGTTTATGTCTAGATGAAAAACTACACAAACAAAACCTGAAATCGATTTCTTTTTTTGAAAACGTTGCCATTTTTTAAATTGTCGATGAGGTTCACTATTGCGTTGTTAAGGCCGCTAAAAAATGCTTGATTCGATGCTTTCCATGATTGGTTTTTTGAAAACGTTTTCAGTCATTTGAAAACGATTTCTTTTTTAAAAACAAAGTTTTAGCGCTGGACAGAGGGTAATTCCTGCTATTAAATTGTTTGTTATCTGCAGGAATAAACGCCTATCGGTACCGGGTGTTTAAGGCATAGGAGTTGTTTGCTACATAGACCATGTTCATGCACAAGGTTTTTATGTGGACAGTTCAGCATAACTAATAATGATGATGCCGATATTCCTGCTTTCACAACAACAAATTAATCACCAAGACTAAAAGCAATGAAAAAAATACTTATGGTTCTGATCGCCTCATGGGTTTCTACTGCTGCAATCGCCCAGACACCGGTTGCCAGCCTCTCATCACCTGCCAACACCCTTGGTATTAATATATATTTATCATCCGCAGGCGAACCCAGTTACACGGTTTTATACAAAGGCAAAGATTTGGTCGCAAGTTCTCGCTTGGGTTTTGAATTAAAAAACCAACCGGCATTGGCCAGCGGATTTAAATTGATATCGGCTAAAACCACTCGTTTTAACCAGACATGGGAACAACCTTGGGGCGAGGAGCGTTTTATCCGCAACCATTACAACCAATTGCGTGTCGCCCTGCGTGAAGCCAGCGGCGCAAAGCGTAAACTGGATGTGGTTTTTCGTGTGTACGATGACGGCATTGGTTTCCGTTATGAATTTCCCGAGCAAGCATCCTTGTCGTCAATTGATATCGTTCGCGAATTGACGGAATTCAATATGGCTGGCGATCACACCGCATGGTGGACACCGGGACAAGCGGGTAATCAATACGAATATCTTTATCAAAAGTCACCCGTGAGCAAAATGGGATTGGTGCATACACCTGTGACTATGAAATCAGCGGATGGAACTTACATCGCCTTGCATGAAGCTGCGCTGCATAATTATTCCACTATGAATGTAACCGGTGCTGAGGGCGGAAAAATCAGTGCGACCCTGGTGCCTATTTCCAAAAATATGCCGACCGCAGTAAAAATCCAGGCTCCTGCTGTGACACCCTGGCGTACCTTGCAAGTAGAAGACTCAGCAACAGATTTGATTACCAATTACCTCACGCTGAATTTAAATGAGCCGAATAAATTGGGTGATGTCTCCTGGATCAAGCCTGCAAAATATGTCGGCATCTGGTGGGAATTGCATTTGGAAAAAACCAGTTGGAAATCCGGACCCACTCATGGTGCAACTACAGCTAACACGAAAAAATACATCGACTTTGCTGCACAGCATGGCTTCGCTGGAGTATTGGTTGAAGGCTGGAATAAAGGTTGGGATGGCGAATGGTGGCTGCCAGGCGGCGGCAATGCTTTTAATTTTTATACTCCCACTCCAGATTTTGATGTGGTAGAAATTAGTCGCTACGCACAGCAAAAAGGTGTTTACATAATTGGTCATCACGAAACCGGTGCGGCAATCGAAAATTACGAGAGCCAGTTGGATGATGCATTTGATTTTCTTGAGCGTTACGGCATGAAGGCGGTCAAAACCGGTTATGTTGAAACCGGTGAGGAATTGGTCAATGGTTTATATCACCATGGCCAATTTTATGTGAACCATGCGCAGCGTGTTATCGATGTTGCGGCAAAACATAAAATTGCGGTTATTGCGCACGAAACTGTAAAAGATACCGGTGAGCGCAGGACATACCCCAACATTATTTCGCGCGAAGTAGCGCGGGGTCAGGAATACGATGCCTGGTCGGCCGATGGCGGCAATCCACCCAATCACACCGCAATAATTCCCTTCACTCGTATGTTGTCCGGCCCGATGGATTTTACGCCCGGTGCATTTGAATTGACCTTGCCGTCGCGGCCAAAGAATCAGGTCAATACCACCTTGGCCAAACAATTGGCACTGTACGTGGTGATCTATTCCCCAGTGCAAATGGCCTCCGATTTACCTGAGCACTACGAGCAACATCCGGATGCATTTCGCTTTATCAAAGATGTTGCTGTCGATTGGGAAACAACCAAAGCCCTCGGTGGCGAAATTGGCGAATATGTAGCAATTGCCCGTAAAGCCCGTGCAGGGGACAATTGGTTTGTCGGTGCATTGACGAATGAAAAAGCGCGCAGTTTGAAAGTAAAAACTGACTTTCTTGATGCGGGTAAAAAATATACCGCCCGCATTTATCAGGACGGTAAAACTGCGCATTACGCAACGAATCCAGGTAGTTATGAAATCAGGGAAATGGATGTCTCCCGTGGCGATGAAATTTCACTGCAGTTGGCTCCTGGAGGTGGCGCTGCCATCAGCCTGATCGCCAGGTAATTGATAGTTTTGTCATGAGTTAGTGTTAAACCGTAGTCTCTCCCTTGCTTGGGGCAGTCGTGAATAGCCGTCCGGGAATGTGTCTTTCCTGTATTGCTGTGGTATCACACTGCTCCTTTTTTATTTTTATACCATGGGAATCCGGTTTCTCATTGCCTCAGGAATCAGGCTGCACGTCTTTGTGGCCGCCTTCCTTTTTATTCGCCGTTAAAAAGTGCTAGCCTTAACCTGTCAGACACGACGATAAGTTCATAACAACAAAAAATAGGCCATCGACATGATAGGAATCAAAGATATCGCCAAAGAGGCGAAAGTCTCCCCTGCTACAGTTTCGCGCGTCCTGCGCAATCCGGATTTGGTTACTGAAGACAAACGCACCCGTGTACTGGAGGTGGTGAAGCGCACCGGCTATACCCCCAACAGTCTCGGTGTCAGCCTGCGTATGTCCAGGACTTATAACCTGGTCGCCATCATTCCCGACGCGATCAGCGTATTTAATTATCCGGTAATCCGCGCGATTGAAAGTATCGCACTGCAAAACGGTTATTCACTTCTCCTTGGTGATACCCAGGAGATGGAGAGCCGCGAGCGCTCATTTGCCAACATGGTGCGCTCGCGCCAGGCGGATGGGATTTTATTGTTTTGCTCGCGCCTGCCATTTGATATTGATCCCGAACGCACGCTCGCAGAGCAGTTGCCGCCATTGGTTAATGCCTGTGAGCCGGTGGATGTAGATGGAATTCCCAGTGTAAATATCGATAACACTGCCGCTGCGGAAGACGCGGTAAATTATTTACTCAGCCTCGGTCATAAACGCATCGGCGTCATTGCGGGTAATATGACATCGCCCAGCACTATCGCTCGCCTGAACGGTTATAAAAAGGCGTTGGAAAATGCGGCTATTTCTTTTGATGAACAATTAATCCAGATTGGTGATTACGCGCTTTCCGGTGCTGCGGAAGCAACACGTAAATTAGCAAATCAAGCCAATCGTCCCACCGCTATTTTTGCATTCAGTGATGAGATGGCGATGAGCTGTATGGCCACCCTGCATCACATGGGTTTTAAAATTCCAGAGGATTTTTCGGTGATGGGTTTTGATAATATTCGCTACGCCGAATATTGCAGCCCTGCGCTTACCACAATTGCCCAGCCTATGACCGAGATTGGTATCGCCTGCATGGAATTACTGTTGCCGCAACTTAACGGTGAACCTATGACGGCAGTCAAACGAATTTTGCCCCACACATTAATGGTACGCGAAAGCACCGGCTTGGCTCCCCAACTGATTTAACTCTCTTTTTTCTCTTATTTTCAGGGTTCCCGGGCTTTGCCTGGGAACGACTATTTTCACTGATATAAAAATTCATTTAATGAAATTTTCATTTTCGTCAAGCTATGTATTCCCAAGTGGAAATTGGAAGATGTGAGAAGGAAATTAGACCTAGGGCTGGGGAGTGGGTGGATTTAACAAAACCCAATTCTTCACTTGCGGATGAAAAAAGCCGCACTCTTCATAAGCGCGTTGGATAATTTTTTTCTGCTCCAATAATTCAATACCCTTTACCAGCGCATTAAAAATTTCCTCACCTTGCGGATGGTTTTTACTTACCGGCCAATGCCGGCTACCAGGCAGTGCGACTTTAATACCGGGAATAGGTACCAACTCCAAATTACCCACCACCACTTTCATCTCCGGATTAACTTGAAATGGCGCAAGGGTAAAGTCGGCACGTCGTGCGGCTACCATACGCGCGATTTGCACCCAATACGTTGAAAATTGAACTTTTTTAATACCCAGTGCGGTCAGGGTTTTAACATCGGCATTCCAGTGGGGGTTGGACGCTGCGCTGAGATGCTGCACTTTTTCAAGTGTATTTGCTTGCAGGGCGCGCTGGTTGTCCGGACGGGTGTAGAGGCCTGCAATAAATTCACCTTCTTTTACCACCGCCTTGGTTTTGAACAGGTGAGTAGTATAAGGTTTTATATCTTCCCTCCACATAAGTGCCCCCGATAATGCTACTTGTCCATCGGTGACTAATTTCAAAATACGCAGATAACTATTTTCTGGCCGCAGGGTTATTTTCCCTTTGAATCCACCTAAATCCAATGCCTGTTGCAACAGAACAATTTCAATCACATCGCGGCGCGCGCCCGGGCCACCAAAATAATCGATCAGTAATGGGTCGCGCTCACCTACAAACAATTGGTAGTCGGCGATGATATCTTCATCAACAGCAGCAACAATGGTTGCACTTGCAAGCACCGCTTGTGATGTTGCCGCCATTAGCATTACTACCGTCATTGCTAACCAATGACAGTAGTGCGCCAAAATAGGGCGGGACAATTTTTTCAAGCGAGTAACTCCTTGGGGAAACTCCGGCAACACGTCAGGTAATACCAAAAATTGACTACAGTTTTTATTATTAGTACCGGATGCTATAAAAAAATAGGCGAATAATTACGCTGCAAAAAAATAGTAGCCTGCATCATAGCCCACAGTTAATCCTCATGCATCTGTCGATTTTAAAACTAGCGGAAAGTGGGAGTGATCAGTTTAATTAAGGAGATGTTTCGTAGTAGAGACTCAGGTATAGATATCAAGGCTAGTGGCTTCAGTTTTGCAGGCATCCACAACCTTTTCGTTTAGCCATTGCGTGCAAGTAGCGCTCCAGACTCCGTTTGTGATTGCAAACACATAAGTTAGCGTTACAGAAATTTTTTAGCCTTATGAAGCGAATGTAGTAGAGCGTTGATGTGGTGCTTAGGCACTTAACGCACGTAATGCATGTTCCGGATCAGCTTCTACAATGCGCAGTAATGAACGGGCAGCGCCTGTTGGGTGTCGACGGCCTTGCTCCCAATTTTCAACAGTGCGTTTGCTTACACCTAAAAGAACTGCAAATTTTTCTTGAGAAACACCCAGTCGATCACGGATCGCTTTTACTTCAGGGTCTGGGAAATCAAAACAACGAGAAGCAGCTTGATTACCTTTAACAATCTCATCCATTTCCTGGATACTTTCCAGAAGCTCATCAAACATTTCTTTTTTCATTATTACCACCTCTCAACAATTATTTTGAGTTGTGCAATTTGTTCTTTAGTTAGATTTTCCTGCTTACCTTTTGGGTAGGCATATAGCATGCGGATATGGTGATTATCGACAACCCAGTAGTAGATAACTCGAATTCCACCACTTTTACCTGTGCCTTCCAAAGGCCAGCGAACTTTGCGTAGCCCACCAGAATCCTTTATTAAATCTCCCATGTCGGGGCGATTTACCAAGGCCTCCTGTATTGGTCGTCACTTAATAGTTCTTTAATGAGCTTGGTAAATACACGAGTTTCAATAATAACCATTTTCCCTCCATTGTACGCCATTGGCGTATAAATTCCATATAGTATTTGCTATTTTAAATGATGGAATAACTTTCATGTGCGCAATTAATTTACTCTTTGTAAATCAATGCATTAAGTGAAAATTTTGATTTGATATTCAATTTTGGCTGATTTTAGCCGGTTCCAAACGGACAAATGTGCGTATAACGAAAAGCCTAAGGCTCTCACCTTGGCTTCGCATTTTCACTTACGGGAAGTTAAAACCTATCGCGGCTTGCCCCTTACCAACAACTGCTGCAACGCAATAAAACAAAACAGCAGTAAACCAATCACAATCTTGGTCCACCAACTGCTCAGGGTGCCATCAAATGAGATGTAAGTTTGTACTACGCCCATGATTAATACACCCATCAGTGTGCCGAACATGTAGCCGTAGCCACCAGTCAGTAGCGTTCCGCCGATAACTACGGCAGCAATTGCATCCAGCTCTACGCCGACGGCAGCGAGAGAGTAGCCGGAGAAGGTATAAAAGGAATAAACGATACCCGCGAGCGTGGCAAGGAAGGTGCTGATCGCGTAAATACGGATAGTAGTGTGTGCGAGAGGAATACCCATGAGTGCAGCGGAGTTGGCATCGCCACCGACGGCATATACACGGCCGCCGAAGCGGGTGTAGTGGGCGATCACAATCGCGGCTACTAAGACCAGCAAACAAATGATGGTGGAGCTACCGATCCAGGCATCGCCCGGAATTTCAAAACCGAATGCAGAAACCTGATTATAAAATTCGTGTTCGATGGGAATGGATTCTTCGCTGATCACGCTTGCCAAGCCGCGCGCAAAAAACATTCCTGCCAGAGTGACAATAAACGGCTGCATTTTGTAGTAGTGGATGATTGCGCCCATGATCGCACCAAATGCAGTACCGCCAATCAATACAAAGGGAAATACCACCAGCGGATGCCACTGGTATTTGCTGATCAATAGGCTGCACACCACACCGGTCAAGGCGATAACTGCACCAACGGATAAATCGATACCGCCGGATAAAATCACAAAGGTCATGCCCACGGCAGCGATAATTAAAAAGGCGTTGTCGCTGAGCAAATTAAAAAAGACGCGCGGGGTTCCAAAACCTTCAAATTGAATGGCCCCAACGCCGAATAATAAAAAGAATAAACAGCAGGTCACCGTGAGTGGAATAAATTTGGGATTCAGCTTAAGCACGGTTGGCCTCCTTCTTTACTTTCTTAAAAAGCGATGGCCAGAAATTCAACTGATTTAATTGTTTTTGGAATAGCGGTGATTGCATTAACAACACGATAATAATCGCGCTGGCTTTAATCAACAGGTTAAATTTCGGTGGAATACCGCTGAGGATAATGGTCACGGTTAGTGTCTGGATAATCAGCGCACCAATAATCGCGAGAAAAATAGAAAAGCGCCCACCCATTAGCGATGCCCCACCGATCACTACGGCGAGAATTGCATCCAGTTCCAGCCATAAACCAGCGTTGTTGGCATCGGAACCTTTGATGTCAGCTGCCGCAATCATCCCGGCCAGTGCAGCGCAAAGCCCGGCTACACAATACACGCTCATTTTAATCGCTCTGGCATTCAAGCCCATGTAATGGCTCGCTGACGGGTTTGCACCAACCGCTTCAATGTACAAACCCAATGCGGTTCTGCGCGTTAATAATTGCACCACGATAACAGTAATGATCACTAGCACTACGGGGAAGGGTAAGCCGAGAAAATCACCTGTGCCTAAAAATGAAAAACCGGCGTGATCGAAGGTGACTATCTGGCCTTCATTCATCAGCTGCGCAATACCGCGACCCGCCACCATTAAGATCAACGTGGCAACAATCGGCTGGATGCTCATATAGCCAACTAACACACCATTGATTGCCCCGGCAATTAATCCGGCCACCAAACCCGCACTGATAATAATCGCGAGGTTATCGACACCTTTGGTGATGTAATAGGCACTGGCAGCACCGGCGATTGCCATGATCGAGCCAACGGATAAATCGACACCGCCGGTTGCAATCACCAATGCCATGCCGATAGCAAGCAATGCAACTGGCGCCGCGCGATTGAGCACGTCGATCAGACTGCCGTAAAAGCGGGCGTCTTTAAATTCAATATGAAAGAATTCCGGTGCGATTATCGCGTTGATAACCAGCAGCACCAGTAAACCGGCGCACGGCCACAAATAGCGGCGCAGGTTTTGGTTTTTACTCTTGCTTATAGAAAAGGGGTTCATAAATTTCTCTTCATTAATGTTTTTCCAACCGTGTTCCAGTAACAAAAAACGGAAACTAACTTGCCGCAATCGCCTGCATAATCCGTTGCGGGTTAATGTCATCCCCTTCGAGTTCGGCGACTTTGTTGCGGTCGCGCAACACGATGACCTTGCTGCTAAACGCAACCAGCTCTTCCAGTTCAGATGAGGCCACCACCAGGGCCAAGCCTTGATCGCAGAGTTTACGGATCAAACGGATAATTTCGGCGTGGGCGCCGATATCGATTCCACGGGTAGGTTCATCGAGGATTAACAGCGATGGATTTGCCGCAAGCCAGCGCGCCAGAATGACTTTCTGTTGGTTGCCACCGCTTAATTGCTCAATCGGTTTTTCAATATCCGACGTGGCAATACTCAATTCCTTAACATATTGGTTGGCGATGGCTTCCTGTTCTTTGCGCGAAATAAATTTCCACCAGCCCTGTTTGATTTGACGAGCGAGGATCATATTTTCGCGAATGGAAAGTTGACCGAGAATACCGTCGTGTTTGCGATCTTCCGGGCAGAGGCCCATACCGACGGTAATGGCATCACGTGGTGAATTGAAATTCACCGTGTTGCCATTAAAGGTCACTGAACCGCTGTGCTTTTTATCCACGCCGAAAATTAACCGGCACAATTCGGTACGGCCTGAACCCAGCAAACCGGCCAGGCCAACCACTTCACCTTTACACACATGGATATCGGTAGGGGACAAGGTTGCTTTGCGGGCGAGACCCTGGATATCCAATAACGTATCGCCACAGCCAGCGTTGGTTTGTAGTTTATGTTCACCCAATGTCGCAAGTTCTTTACCGAGCATATGGCCGATCAATTCACTGCGCGACAACCTGGCCGTTTCAAACTCACCGACTAATTGTGCACTGCGCAATACCGTGATGCGGTCGGACACGGCATAAACCTGATCGAGAAAATGCGTCACGAAGGCGATACCGATACCGCGCGCTTTTAAATCGCGCATGATGCGGAACAGCGATTTGACTTCATCTGCATCAAGGCTCGCGGTAGGTTCATCGAGGATTAATACCTTTGCCGACATATCCACACCGCGCGCAATCGCAATCAATTGCTGTACGGCGATGGAGAAATGCGAAAGGGGCAGGGTGACATCGATATCGAGATCGTAACCTTTGAGCAATTGCGCCGCGTCCTGATTTACTTTTTTCCAATTGATCAAACCAAAACGGCGCGGCTCGCGACCGAGATAAATATTTTGTGCAACGGTGAGGTTGGGCAGCAAATTCACTTCCTGATACACAGTGCTAATGCCAAGCGCTTGCGCATCGCCAGTGTTATTGGGAAAGATCGGTTTGCCGTCCAATAAAATATCGCCGCCATCGCGCTGGTAAACACCGGTCATCACTTTGATGAGGGTCGATTTACCCGCGCCATTTTCACCGAGCAACGCGTGTATTTCACCCGCGCGTAAACAAAGATCCACACCTTTCAAGGCATGGACGCTGGGAAATATTTTATGAATTCCCTTGAGCTGTAAAACCGGAGTCGTATTCATTTGTTAAATCGCTTTTGATTTTTTATGTGGCACATACTTTCGGGGTGCTAGCGAATAGGGTTGGTCGACCGTCTGAGGCATGGACGACCCACATGGATGTGGGAAGTGTCTCGACGCGCCGGGAGCGCAAAGAGACCGCCGAAGTCGAGCCTCCATGGACGCCAAAATTTACCTTAACCAAAGCTGGGCGTGTCGTCTAATCCTGTTCGCTAGTGCTCCTGTTCAGAAATCATTTCGCACCACGCTTCGCCAATTCAGCAGCCGCATTTTCTTGCGTATACACAGCACCACCCATGCGAATCCATTTATCAAATTCTTTTTTGCCGTTGCGATATTCGTTGATTACATCAAATGCCGGGCCACCGAGGTGCGGACTCAATTCAACTGAGACATTAATATCGCCAGCCACGATAGATTTCAGCGCATCGTCTACCGCATCTACAGACACAATCAAAATATCTTTACCCGGTTGAAAACCAGCTTCACGCACGGCCTGAATTGCACCCAATGCCATTTCATCGTTGTGCGCCCAAATTGCACACACGCCTTTGCCACCACCTTGCGCCTTCAACATGGTTTCCATCACCTCTTTACCTTTGGCGCGGGTAAATTCGGCGGTCTGGCTGCGCACGATTTTGGTTTCAGGAAATTTAGCGATGGTATCGTTAAAACCTTTCATGCGACCAATCGCCGCACTTGAACCCACAGTGCCTTGCAGTTCGAGAATATTGCATTTGCCCCGGGTTTTTTCGGTGAGCCAATGTGCGGCGCGTTGGCCTTCCACTTCAAAATCCGGCGCGATGCGGGTGAGGTAAAGTGATTGGTCGGTAACGGAAACATTGCGATCCAAAATGACCACCGGAATACGCGCGCGTTTTGCTTCCATCAATACCGGTTGCCAACCGGTTTCCACTACCGGTGCAATCAAAATAGCATCGACACGCTGCGCAATAAAACTGCGCACCGCTTTAATCTGGTTTTCCTGTTTTTGTTGTGCATCAGAAAATTTCAGCGTGATGCCGCGTTTTTCCGCTTCTGCTTTTACCGATTCAGAAAAGCTGGTGCGCCAACCGGATTCGGAACCGACCTGCGCAAAACCAACGGTTAATGCATTAGCGGTTGCGCTAAGGCCGATAGCGGCGGCGAGTGTCAGTGTCTTGAAAATAGTTTTCATATTATGTCCTCGTGTAATTGAATTATTTATTTGTTGCCTTTATTCCCCGCTCTTTGTTTGGGATTTATATCCAGCCGCCATCCACGATAAAATGTTGGGCGGTGCATAAACGGCTATCATCCGATGCCAGAAATAATGCCATCGCACTGATGTCTTCCGGCATCACCGATTTTTTTAAACATTGGTTATCTAAAATATTTTTTGCAGATTTATCCTGGGTGAGCATCGCCATCTGGCGATCCGTCATCACCCAGCCGGGCACCAGGGTATTCACGCGAATATTATCGCCGCCCATATCGCGTGCGAGTCCGCGGGTCATTCCTTCTATCGCTGCTTTGGAACTGGTGTATCCCGGCATGCCGCCCTGTGTGGCATACCAGCTCATGGAGCCGAGATTAATAATGGAGCCGCCGCCAAGCTCGAGCATATGTTCGTAGACTGCTTGCGCAGCAAAAAAATGGTGACGCAAATTTACTGCGAGCCGCTCATTCCAGTAATCGACTGTGACCTCGCGAAAATCGTGGCGGGTGTCATTGGCAGCGTTATTAACCAACACATTGATGGGGCCGACATCGTTATAAATTTGCCTGATGGTCGCCTGCAATTTGGGAATATTTAACAAGTTACAGCGGTAGTAGCGCGGTGGTGTGTTGTCAGTGCGATGGCTTAATTGTGCAACCAGCTTTTGCGCATCGTCATCGCGGATGTCAATAAAACACACTTGCGCGCCCTGCAGGCAAAATGCTTCAACCAAATTAGCGCCTATGCCGGATGCTCCGCCGGTAATCAACACGATTTTGTATTTCAGGCTGGGATATTGATTGGTGAGTGTCATGGTCGCATCACCTCAATGGGAGTGGCCGGGCACTTCAGCACCACGGCAACCGACAAGAAAATCAAAATCGCAACCTTCATCGGCCTGCATCACGTGCTCAATATAAAGCTGCAAATAACCACCGGTTTTTTTCCGGATTTTTTGTTTGCGTAATATGTCCAGGCGCGCGGTAATTTCTGCATCACTCACTTCTAATTCGAGCGAGCCGGCTTCGGCATCCAGAACAATCCAATCGCCATCGTGTACTGCGGCGAGCGGGCCAAACTCCTGCGCTTCGGGCGCAACATGCAACACCACTGTACCAAAGGCGGTGCCACTCATGCGCGCATCGGAAATGCGCACCATATCAGTAATACCTGTGCGCAATAATTTCGGAGGCAAACCCATGTTGCCCACTTCTGGCATACCGGGATAGCCCTTGGGACCGCAATTTTTTAATACCAGAATACTGCTCGCGTCTACATTGAGTGCCTCATCTATAATGCGCTCTTTATAGTGATCAAAACTTTCAAACACTACGGCGCGGCCGCGATGTTTCATTAAGTGTGGCGATGCGGCACTGGGTTTTAATACTGCACCGCGCGGTGCAAGGTTGCCGCGCAGAATACAAATACCGCCGTTACTGCATAGCGGATTATCGAGCGTGCGAATGACTTCATCGTTATAACAGGGCGCTTGATGATTATTTTCCCACAGGGTTTTTCCATTCGCGGTTAAACAATCTTTATTCAATAAATTAGCTTCACCCAAACGTTTTAACACTGCTGGCAATCCACCTGCGTAATAAAAATCTTCCATTAAAAATTCACCCGCCGGTTGCAAGTTCACTAAAGTGGGAATTTGTTGGCCATAGGTTTGCCAATCTTCCAGTGTGAGCGGCAATTCCATGCGTGCGGCGATTGCTTTTAAATGGATGACTGCATTGGTAGAACCACCAATTGCGGCAGTAGTGCGAATCGCGTTGATTAAACTGTCGCGCGTGAGAAGTTGGGAGATACGCAAATCTTGCTGCACCATTTCTACAATGCGCATGCCGGAAATATAAGCGAGGGTTTTGCGGCGCGCATCGACTGCAGGAATCGCCGCATTTTGCGGCAATGACAAGCCGAGTGATTCGACCATGCACGCCATAGTCGATGCGGTGCCCATGGTGTTGCAGGTGCCGGTCGAGCGGGACATATCTGCTTCGGCATCCATAAATTCCTGCAGGGAAATTATTCCGGCTTGGTAAGCTTCGCTCATGCGCCACACCAGTGTGCCCGAGCCGACATCTTTACCTTTGTGCTTGCCGTTGAGCATTGGCCCGCCGGTGACAACAATGGTGGGCAGGTCGCAACTGGCGGCGCCCATCACCAACGCCGGGGTGGTTTTGTCGCAGCCGACTAAGAGCACCACGCCATCGATAGGATTGCCGCGAATCGATTCTTCTACATCCATCGCGGCTAAATTGCGGGTAAGCATTGCACTGGGGCGGAGGTTGGATTCGCCGTTGGAGAAAACCGGGAACTCCACCGGAACGCCGCCCGCTTCAAGAATGCCGCGTCTGACACTTTCAGCGAGGTCGCGAAAATGGCTATTACAGGGCGTGAGTTCGGACCAGGTATTGCAGATACCGATGATGGGCTTGCCCTGGAATTGGTGTTCGGGAATGCCCTGATTTTTCATCCAACTGCGGTACATAAAACCGTTCTTGTCCTGAGTGCCGAACCATTGGGCACTTCGCAGCGGCTTTTTCGCTGGGGGAGGCGCTTTTTTTGTCTTATTATCTTGGTTCATATAGGGCTATATCTTAATAATGCCACAGCTATGGCAGGGTCAGCCCTAACTTTATCCCAGTCACGGCAATAATTATTATTAAAGTAATACAATATAAGAGCTGCAACTCTTGGCAAGCAACCCTAATTACGCAGGTTTACGCAGAGGAATTGGATGTTGGCGAAGCTGACAAAACTTTCCGTTCAAACACTTGATTTAATTGTATTATAATATCAATATAAATCAACCCCTCTCGATGTGGGGTGAATCTGCCAATCAGTGCCTTATCATTGAGCACAATAAGAAAGAGGATCATCATGCGTTCATTTATTCGCCCATTGGTTGCAATCATTACTGCCTGTTGCGCGCTATCCGGCCAAGCTGCCAACCCGATTTTTACCGATGTATTTACCGCTGACCCTGCTGCCTTGGTACACAAGGGCAAGGTGTATCTTTATGCGGGGCATGATGAGGCGAAAGACAATACCAGGTTTTTTGAGATGCATGACTGGTTGGTCTGGTCATCCGATGACATGGTCAATTGGGAATCCCATGGCCCGCGTCTGCATGTGAAAGATTTCAAGTGGGCTAAAGGCGATGCCTGGGCGAGCCAGGTAATTGAAAAGAATGGCAAGTTCTACTGGTATATCACTGCGCGCCACAACGACACCAAACCGGGTTTTGCGATTGGTGTGGCGGTGGGGGATAGTCCGCTCGGTCCGTTTAAGGATGCACGTGGCAAGGCATTGATTACTAACGATATGACCACGGATACTTCCAATAACTGGGATGATATCGATCCCTCCGTATTTATTGACGACAATGGCCAGGCTTATCTGTTCTGGGGTAATACCAAGGCGTATTACGCCAGGCTCAAGCCCAATATGATCGAGCTTGATGGCCCTATCGTGCCGATCACAACCCTGCCGGAATTTACCGAGGCGATTTGGGTGCACAAATATAAGGATAATTACTATCTGTCCTACGCCATGGGTTTCCCGGAAAAGTTGGGTTACGCGATGAGTAAAAGTATCACCGGCCCTTGGGAGTACAAAGGTATCCTGAATGAAGTGGCGGGCAATACCCCGACCAACCATCAGGCGATTATCGAATTCAATAACAAGCACTACTTTATCTATCACACTGGCGCTGGCCGCCCCGATGGTGGCCAATATCGCCGTTCCGTTGCAATAGATGAGTTGTTTTATAACCCGGATGGCACTATCAAGCGTATCGTTATGACCAGCGAAGGTGTAACTGCCAATAAAGCCGTGAAACCCGCTAAAAAATAAGCATTTAACGCAACCGGACACCCCGTGAAACCAATTGACACGGGGCTCACTTATCTGAATAATATTGTAATACAATATTAATATAGTCTTGTGAGGCAATAGTATAAAAATGGGTAATGTTATGACCTCTTATGCCTTGGGGCTGGATTATGGTTCTGATTCGGTCAGGGCCCTGTTAGTAGATGCCCTTACCGGTAAAGAAGTAAGCAGCAATGTGGTCTATTACCCGCGCTGGAAAAAGGGCTTGTATTGCATTCCGGCGAAAGATCAATTCCGCCAGCATCCGCTCGATTATCTGGAAACCCTCGAACAAGTTGTTCAAGGGTTATGGCGAACTGCACCTGCCGGTGCTGCGCAGCGCGTTGTCGGGATTAGTTTTGATACCACCGGTTCAACTCCAATTGCTGTTGATAGTGAAGGTGTAGCGCTCGCACTCAAACCCGAGTTTGCTGAAAACCCTAACGCGATGTTTGTGTTGTGGAAAGACCACACCGCTATTAAAGAAGCGCAAGAAATTACCGCCGCCGCCAATAAATTTGTTGAAAACTATTTGAAGTATGAAGGCGGAATTTATTCATCTGAATGGTTTTGGGCGAAAGCCTTACACGTATTGCGTGAAGACGCTGCCGTCGCCAAAGCCGCATACCTGTGGGTTGAGCATTGTGATTGGATGTCAGCAGTGTTAACTGACACTACGCACCCGGGAAAATTGCGTATGGGCCGTTGCGCGACTGGCCATAAATTGATGTGGCACGAAAGCTGGGGTGGTTATCCACCGAATGATTTTTTTGCGAGCATCGATCCTTTATTAAATGGCCTGCGTGACCGTTTACCGGCAGAGACATTTACCTCTGACAAAATCTGCGGTGGCCTCACCGCAAACTGGGCGGACAAACTGGGTTTGCCCGTTAATACACCGGTCGGTTTCAGCGCATTCGATTGCCACATGGGCGCCGTTGCCGCAACAGTAAAACCGGGCGTGCTCACCAAAATTATGGGTACTTCTACCTGTGATATTACCGTCGCAACCTATGGCGATATTGGCGATAAATGTATCGCCGGAATTTGCGGCCAGGTTGACGGTTCGGTAACACCGGGCTTTGTCGGTTTGGAAGCCGGCCAATCGGCTTTTGGTGATCTGTATGCGTGGTTCCGCAATCTGGTGAATTGGCCAGTTGCCAATATCTTGCAACATTCATCACTGCTGGATGAAGAGACCAAACAAAAACTTGCACAAGAAATTGAAGATAAAACCCTTATCGAATTAAGCAATGCGGCGAGTAAATTGGCGATTGGTGAATCGGGAATAACCGCACTCGATTGGGTTAATGGCCGTCGCACTCCCGATGCCGACCAATCTGTTGCTATGGCGATTGCCGGTTTAAAAATGGGCAGCAATGCCCCACAAATTTTCCGCGCGCTGGTTGAAGCAACTGCTTACGGTGCACGCGCAATTATCGAGCGCTTTAAGCAGGAAGGTGTGGCGATTAATTCTGTGGTGGCGATTGGCGGTATCTCCAAAAAATCTGATTTTGTAATGCAAACTTGTGCTGATGTGTGGAATTGTCCTATCGAAGTATTGGATAGCGAGCAAAGCTGCGCATTAGGTGCTGCGATTTTCGCGGCGGTTGCCGGCGGTGTTTATCCCGATGTTGAAAGCGCGCAAAAAGTCATGGCGTCCGGCGTAAGTAAAACCTATCAGCCACATGCACAAGCGGCTGTGGCCTACGAAGATTTGTATCAGCAGTATCTAAAACTCGGCGCGTTTGTCTCTTCACTGGCCGGATTATCAAAGAATGAAACAGCGCTAGCTTCGCCATCAAATACTGGCTCAGATGCTATTGGAGGTAACACATAATGGGTTACACCGAATTAAAGCGCGAAGTATTTGAAGCGAACATGGAATTAAACCGCCGCAACCTGGTGGTGTATACCTGGGGTAACGTATCGCAAATTGATCGCGCTAAAGGTGTGATTGCGATCAAGCCCAGCGGTGTTGCGTATGAACTGATGACACCTGACGACATCGTCGTAGTGGATTTGGAAAACAACATTGTAGAAGGAAACATGCGTCCTTCTTCCGATACCAAAACCCACACACATTTGTATCGCCACTTCGATGTTATTGGCGGTGTGACTCACACTCACTCAACCTATGCCACCGCATGGGCGCAAACCCAGCAAGCAATTCCCTGTTATGGCACTACTCATGCGGATTACGCCTATGGCGAAATTCCTTGCACTGCTGTTATGAGTGACGAACAAATCGAACGCGATTACGAAGAAGAAACCGGTGTGCAAATCACCGATTGTTTTAAAGATCGCAGCCCGAAAGAAGTGCCTATGGTAATTGTTGCCGGACACGCGCCTTTTACCTGGGGCAAGAGCGGCGCCGATGCGGTTTACCACGCAGTGATTTTGGAAGAAATCGCACGCATGGCGTATTTGACCAAAACACTACAACAAAACACGGCGCCGCTAAAACAAGGCATTGTGGATAAACACTATTTGCGCAAGCACGGAAAAAATGCCTATTACGGGCAGAAGTGATTCATTGTTATTCGAATGTGTAGAACGGCATGGATTGGCTAATTCTTTTTGAGACTGGCCGTAAATACGTCCCTGTAGGCTCGGTTGCTGCAACCGTATTTGTTCCATACAAATTACGGCACTTCCCACATCCATGTGGGTCGTCCATGCAGCAGATGGTCTCAAAAAGAACCAGCCAATCCCTGCGCAAAAGAATGTAGGTTGGGTCGGGCCGCCCAGTCGGTCATACCCAACAAAAATTGAAAAATATTTTCTGAGGAAAAAAAATGAAAATTTATGGCGATAAAGAAGTCTGGTTGGTTACCGGCTCACAAGATTTATATGGTCCAGGCGTTTTGAAACAAGTCGCCGAGAATAGCCAAAAAATTGCAGCAGGTTTAACTGAGTCGAACAACATCTCAATCAAAGTTGTTGCGCAAGATACCGTTAAGTCACCGAAAGAAATCCTTGCTGTGTGCCAAGCGGCTAATAGCAATCCAAACTGTGTTGGTTTGATTCTGTGGATGCACACCTTCTCTCCGGCAAAAATGTGGATCGCTGGCTTGAGCGCATTGAGTAAGCCTTACATGCATTTGCACACCCAGTTCAATGCTGAGCTGCCGTTTGCTGAAATCAATATGAATTTTATGAACCTCAACCAAAGCGCACACGGCGACCGCGAATTCGGCCATGTGAGCACGCGTTTGCGTCAAGAGCGCAAAGTGGTTGTAGGTCATTGGGCAACTGAATCGGTACAAAAGCAAATCGACAGTTGGTGCCGCGTTGCAATGGGCTGGTACGCCAGCCAAAATTTGAAAGTGGCTCGCTTTGGCGACAATATGCGTCAAGTGGCAGTAACCGATGGTGATAAAGTTGCCGCACAAATTAAATTTGGTTACGAAGTGCATGCCTACGGTTTGGGCGATTTGCAAAAAGTTGTCGATGCCGTAACCGATGAACAAGTTGCTGCACAAATTGAAATTTACAAAAAAGAATACGATGTAAACCCGGCGATTTTTGATGATGAACATCAATACCAAATGCTGAAAAACGAAGCGCGTTTGGAGCTTGGAATGTTGAAGTTTTTAACCGATGGAGGCTTTGGTGCATTCACCAACTGCTTTGAGAACCTGACGGGTTTGACCAATCTCCCTGGCCTTGCAACCCAACGCTTGATGGCGGCCGGTATCGGCTACGGCGGCGAAGGTGATTGGAAAACGGCGGCAATGGTACATATCTGCAAAGTGATCTCCAAAGGCCGCGAAGGTGGCTCATCCTTTATGGAAGATTACACGTATCACTTCGGTGGTATGGATCAGGTATTGGGTGCGCACATGCTGGAGGTCTGTCCTTCCATCGCTGCGGCAAAACCAAAACTGGAAGTGCATTTGCACACCATCGGTTGCCGCAATGATATCGCCCGTTTGATATTCACCGGCAAAGCAGGTCCCGCTCTGTGTATTTCACTGATCGATATCGGCACTCGTTTCCGCGTGATCATCAACGAAGTAGATACCGTAAATCCACCACAAGAATTGCCGAAATTGCCAGTAGCGAAAGCACTGTGGGAGCCGCGTCCTAATCTTGAAATTTCTGCCGCAGCCTGGATTCAGGCAGGTGGCGCCCACCACAGTGCCTATACCCAGGGTGTAACTGCCGATGAAATCGTTGACTACGCTGAAATGGCGGGTATCGAAGCGCTGGTAATTGGTGCGGATACTACCGTACGTAATTTCAAAACCGAATTGCGCCACAATGCTGCTTACTATCATTTGAAAGATGGTGTGTAAGCTCTTTTGCTTTTAAAAAATTTGGAAAGAACGGATATGTAAAGGGATTAGGTAGAGGTTTGTGAGACCGTTTGGCGACATGGATATCGACAACGAGCCTACATGGATGTATTCACGGCGAGTCGCACAAACCTCTACCTAACCCGGAACCTACTACAATCTTGCATACTAAGTGAATACCAAAAAAACGGTAAAGTCAGGTCTTTCTTTTCGAACTTATGGCTGGTTTGTGCTCTAATTTCACTTTAATTAGTAATTTTATTAGCAAACTTGAGAGCAAAAGATGTACGACCATTACGAAGCACTGATTTTTGACATGGACGGTACGCTAGTCGATAGCGGCCAGCTACACGAATTTGCATGGTCAACCATGCTTAATAAATACGGTATTCCGATTGATCGCTTGTTAATGCGTTCCCTGGCCGGGGTCCCGACAAAAGGAACGATTGAAATACTGCTCGAAAAATTCAATATCAAAGTGGATGCCAGCCTTGATGAGATGAATGAATTTAAAGAGCAGGTTGTGCATGAAAATATGCACAAGTACGTAAAGCCAACTACCTTACTTGAAGTAGCGCAGAAATATCACGGCATAAAACCTATGGCGATTGGCACCGGCGCCTACACTCAAGAGGCCGAATCTATTTTGAAAATTTGTGGCCTGGACAAATATATCAGCGCTGTTGTAGGTGCTGACCAGGTAGAAAACCCAAAACCCGCACCGGATACTTTTTTACGTTGCGCGGGACTTTTAGGGGTTGATCCAACCAAATGCGTCGTATTTGAAGATTCAAAACTCGGCCTGCAAGCAGCAGCGAGTGCAGGCATGGCAGGAATTGATGTGTTATTGGTTCATGCTGTGGAGAATGATTACTTTTTATAATTATTCTGTTTTGACATCATCCAGTGTTGAATGGTGCAGTAAAGACAAAGCAAGAGAGAGCCAGTTTTTTAGGCCACGGAAAACTGAAAAGGTAAAACTGTACAAAACGGTGAGATATAAAGGAAGCGGCAATACGGCAGAATTCTGTTTGGTATTGTCGCTTTTTTTTCATAACAACACGAGGTCACTATAATAAATGCAAGCGCATAATATGCACGCATCCGATAAATTATCGGTTACCGAGAAAATAGGGTTTGGCGCTGGCGATATGGCGTTAAACGTAGTGATCTCGTCGATGATGTTGATCATCACCTTTTATTACACTGATATCTTTGGACTGTCACCCATGGATATGGGGATTTTGTTTTTCACGGTAAAAATAGTGGGTGCCATTTCGGATTTGATCATGGGTCAAATCACCGACAGATTTACCTTTCTACAAGGTCGCTACCGTCCATGGTTATTGTGGTTGGCAATTCCCTACGCGGTCAGCGTATTTTTTGTATTCACTACTCCAAGCTGGGAATACGACGCAAAATTAATTTGGGCTTACTCTACTTACATCATGATGACCTTGATTACATCGGGTGTAGGCATTCCTTATATTTCATTGCCGAGCGCGTTAACCAGCGATCCGAAAGAAAAATTATCAGCTAACGGCTATCGTTTGTTCCTCGCGAAAATCGGTGCGTTTATGGTGGCGATTGTAGTGCCGCTGGTTGCAGGAATGTGGACAGATCATGCTGTAGGCTATCAAGTGGCGATGGCGATTATGTCCGCTGTCGGTGCTGTTATGTTTTTATTTTGCTACTTCAATACTACCGAGCGGGTTGTGCATGTGGTGGAGCCGCAACCGCTGTGGAATCAATTTACCCAGTTATTAAAAAACGACCAGTGGTTAATTTTGGTGGCTGTTTGTGTCACGGGAACTATTGGTTATGTGATTCGTGGTTCAGTCGCCATCTACTACGCCAAATATTATTTGGGTGGCGATGAGAAAATGGTATCCGCTTTTTTATCAACCGGTGTTGCCGCTGCAATTCTGGCGATGATTGCCTCTACCTGGATCACCAAGTTTTACTGCAAGATTAAATTATTCCGTTACACGCAATTAATTGTTGCCGCATTGAGTGTGGCGATCTATGTGCTCGTTGGCCCGCAGGATGTGTTGTTAGCCTTTGTGCTGTATTTCCTGTTGTCCTTTGTTGTTGATCTGCATGCGCCGGTATTCTGGTCAATTATTTCTGAGACCATTGATTACGGCCAGGTCAAAAATGGCAAGCGCGTATCGGGTTTCGCCTATGGTGGAATATCGGTTGGACAAAAAGCAGGAATGGGTATTGCCGGATTGATGGTGGGGTGGTTGTTAACCTATTTCCACTACGTACCTAATCAAGCGCAATCAGAATTTGCATTAATGGGCATTGCATTGATGTTGTCGATTATCCCAGGATTCTTCCATGCGTTAATGGGCTTATTTATGTTTAAGTATCGAATTAATGATAGCTACTATGCTGACCTGAAAAATACAATGCGCACAAAAGGTTATATCGCGGAGAGCTAATGTAGGTTGCTGGTGAGCTTGCGAACCGCAACGTGTCCATCTCGCACCAACCGTCGTAAGCCTGAATGAATATTAAATTGGCTTTTGGTTGATGCGGAAACATTGTCATGTTGCGGTTCGCAAGCTCACCACAACCTACGTGTGAAATTAAAAAGATTTGGAGAAAATTGTGAGCGAAGTATTAAAACCCCTGATTCCCCAGCGCGCCGATCCATTCGTGTATAAACATACTGATGGCTATTATTATTTCACTGCGTCTGTTCCTTTATATGACCGTATAGAATTGCGCCGTGCTAAAACCATTGCAGAATTAGCGACTGCCCAAACGGTAGATGCATGGCACAAACCGGACACTGGTCCTTACAGTGAATTGGTTTGGGCGCCGGAAATTCATTTCAATAAAGATCCGCAATCCGGCGAGTATGCCTGGTACGTTTATTTCGCTGCAGCACCGAGCCGTGAAATTAAATTCAATCTGTTCCAGCATCGCATGTACGCAATCCGCAATAAAAATGCGAACCCGCTTGAAGGTGAATGGGAATTTATGGGGCAGGTGGATTCAGGTATTGATACCTTCTGCCTCGATGCGACTACCTTCACTCATAACGACGTGCTCTATTACGTATGGGCACAAAAAGATGTAAATATCACAGGCAATTCCAATATTTATATCGCGTCGATGAAAACCCCATGGCAATTGGCGAGCGAACCGGTGATGTTGACCAAACCGGAATTCGAATGGGAAATTCGCGGCTTTTGGGTTAACGAAGGTGCGTCGATAGTGCAGCGCAATGGCAAAATTTTCCTGAGTTATTCTGCCAGTGCAACTGACGAAAACTATGCGATGGGTTTGCTCTGGGCCGATGAAAATGCCAATCTGCTTGATCCTGCCTCATGGATAAAATCCAAAGAGCCGGTGTTGCGTTCAGATATTGAAAACCAAATTTTTGGCCCCGGCCACAATAGTTTCACTTTCGCTGAAGATGGCGATACGGTGATGCTGGTGTATCACGCGCGTACCTATACCGAAATTGAAGGCGATCCTCTGTGGAATCCGGATCGCCATACTTTTGTAAAACCTTTGCGTTGGAATGAGCAAGGTATGCCAGAGTTCGGACGCCCTTCGTTTGCTGACTAATTAGCAAAGCTCCAGACAAAAAATCCATTCATCAATAACTTTTGGTGAGTGGATTTTTTTTGCTCCGATTAAAGCCTGAAGAGTGTAATTTCCAGTTAAAAAACCTGATAAATATTCTGCATAAGTAGGTTTTTGTGCCTATAGTTAAAAGGCATCACCAAGGATCACGGAGCGCATTTTCCTGACTGTGGTTCCTATCGTTTACGGTTTGATTAGTGATATTTGCGAACTGCAATACGTCCCCCGCCAGAAGTTTGTCGCTCTGATGTGTCAATCCCATTTGGTTTTTGGTGGTGCCATTTTTTCGACTGAAATGTTGTTTTTATTCCAAAATAAATCGAAAATGATAAATCTATTGCTTATTATTCTAAAAATAGAATAAAAAAAGATGCATTTGAAAAATTGTCTGCTAGGCTTACGCGCAATTTGTGATCAATGTCACGTTTGCTTTTTATTACTTTCTTTGAGTTCCGACCGAGGTGTAAGTGAAAAACCTATCACTTAAATGGAAGATTTTGCTCAGTGTAACTTTTACCTGTATCGCCGCCGTTGTGGCCACAACATTGGTTACTGTGCGTTCCGGTATTGCTACAACTGAAGCTGCAATTATTGAAGACACACGTACTCTTGCCCAGGTATTAGGTGAGGCGAGTATCGGTGCCATGACCTTTGATGATAGTGCCACTGTGGGGGCATCACTCGGTGCTTTACGTGTCAGTCCGCGGGTGTTGAGTGCTGTTGTGTATAACAATAAAACTCCGTTTGCCTGGTATGAAAAAAATACGGACTCCAAAACGGTACCGCGTGAGTTGTCCGGTAGTCCGCGAGCAACAGGTATTGAAACTAATGGAAAATTATTAACGATTACTGAAACCATTAAGTCTGATGGCGCCACTATAGGTGCAATTAGTTTGCGCGTTGATATGGCCGAGGTAGACGTAATTGTTACCGATGCAATTTATTCCGCGTTTGGTTTGGTATTTATTATCAGTTTGGCGGCAGCGTCTTTAGCTTATGCGGTGCAACTAAGTATTGTTCGGCCGGTGAACAATGTTGTAACAGCGCTGCGTGATATTGCCGAAGGCGAGGGCGACTTGACCCGTCGTTTACCTGTTACTGGCAATGATGAAGTATCAGAGTTGGCGCGTTGTTTTAATCAGTTTGTGGAGCGTTTGCAATCCATTATCGCAAGCGTAGCAACCACTGCGCGTGAGGTGAGTGATAACGCTGTTAATCTCTCGCAATTGTCACGTGAAAATGAACGTGAAATTCGCACGCAGCAAACTGAAATCCAGCACATTGTGGGCGCGGTCAAAGAAATGGCCGGTGTGGTGCAGGATGTTACTGTAAGTGTGACCGAAACTGCCGATAAATCATTGCAAGCCGATAGCGCAGCTTCTGCGGGTAAAACCCTGGTGGTTAATACCATGGGGCAAATTACTAACCTGTCGGGTGATATCAAAACCGCAGCAGATGTAATTGATCGTTTACGTCAAGAAACAGTGAGCATTGGTTCGGTATTGGATGTGATTCGCGGTATTGCAGAACAAACCAATTTGCTCGCGTTGAACGCGGCCATTGAGGCGGCGCGTGCGGGTGAACAGGGGCGTGGATTTGCGGTTGTTGCTGATGAAGTGCGTACACTTGCCTCGAAGACACAAAGTTCTACCACTGAAATTCGCGAAATGATCGAGCGTTTGCAATCCGGTTCTCGCGAAGCGGTGGAGATGATGGCGGCAGGTACTAATCAAGCAGGCAACGCAGTAGTTCAAGCCAGTGATGCGAGTCATGCATTGGAAAATATTACCGAGATCGTCAGTGTTATTCGCGATAGAACTAACCAGATTGCAGCGGCATCCGAACAGCAAAGCGCTGCAACGCGTCAGATCGAAAGCAATATTGATCGTATTTCATCGGTTGCTACCCATACTGCAGATAGCTCCAGCCGGATTACTACCAACACCGGTAATCTGGCGGAAATGGCTGCACGTATGGCTGAATTAGTGGGACGTTTTAGAGTTTGATTTTGTCAGTTTTTAGTTGGATGTTGTTTATTTAACCCTGTTGTTTAGTTCTAGAGGAAAAATCATGAAATCGTTTGTTATCGCCGTTACTCTTTTTGCTTCATGCCTGGTGTCATCATTTGCATCTGCCTGTGCAAAACCTGCAGCCAAGCCGGAAATTCCGGATGCAGCTACAGTAGTTACTGCGCAAATGGTGAAAGCTAACAATGATATGAAAGCCTATGTGAAAGACATGGAAACCTATTTGGGTTGTGCCGGTCTTGGTCGCTCAGACGAGAAGAAAGAACTTGATGACCTGAAAAAGTTTGCTGAAGATTTCAACCAGGTTGTTCGTGCGTTTAAAGCAAGATCAGCAGGCTAATATTTTTAGTTGTGCCAGAAAATGAAAGCCCGCTGAGAAGCGGGTTTTTTTATAATTATCGTTGCATTAAATTTTTTAATAAAAGTTACTGGATAAAAATACTTAATAAAACCCCCATAAGGCGTATTTACTCAAAACGGCAATTTTATGCAAAACGATAATATCTATGCTCCGCCCGAGTCCGAGCTTCAAGCGCCTTTGCCTGATGTTGAAAGCCATGAGTTTTATGTTGTTTCCAAACTGAAGTTTTCAATTCTGTATTTTTTGAGCTTCGGGATCTATGCGATTTATTGGCATTATCGCAATTGGCAGCAATACAAGCGTAAGCACAACGAACGTTGTATGCCGGTGATGCGCGCGATTTTTTCGATATTTTTTACCCACAGTCTTTTCGGCGAGATTCGCTATCGCCTGAAGATCAATAATCCGGACGTGGTGTGGAATTCGGGCACCTGGGCGACGCTGGTTGTTATTGCCGTGCTATTAGAGCGCTTGAGCGAAAAACTGCCGTCAGAACTGCTGTCTTCGACGCTTCCGCTTGTTTGCTACATTGCACATGGCATTTTCTTGCTTAAAGTGCAGTCGATGATCAACCTGGCTTGCGGTGATACTGCGGGTGTTAGTAACAGTGGGTTCACCCTGCTGAATTATGTGTGGGCCGCACTTATACCTGTCTTTATTGTGCTGTACGTAATGGATGAAGCATCCCTGCTCAATTTTTAATACTGTACTGTTATTTCCTCAAAAAGCCGCACTGGCGGTTTTTTATTGTCTTGTTGCAATAAATAGCTCTCCTCCCGGATCTTAATGATGGGGTATCCCTCTCTGTCGTGTTCTGCTTTTCTCAAGGCCAAAATGCATATCAAAGCCCGCTTTTAAGTCTGCCTGTTCAGTATCAGCCTTTATCGATAATTTCCCTCTGAAAAGCGGCGTCCGGGACTTTACTCACGTTGAACAATATGACAATATGAAACTATAGTATTATTGTATTATATAATGATTTTTTCGTTGGCAGAGCTACTTATAACAAAGGTGCTGATGGAGATCACAGCAGGACTAGTGCGGTCGCCTTGGCCCGACATATTGAATAAGAAATAACAATACGAGGTACAACCCTATGAAGCTAACAAGTCTTACGCTTGTCATCGGTGGCCTGCTGATTTTGAGCAGTTGCGGTGGCGGTGGTGATAACAAAACCTATCCTTCTACGCCTGCCACGCCCGAACCTGCTTACAGCAAGCCTGCGGTCGCGAGCATAATTCCGCTGACGCCTGACGGCTCGGTGAATTGGCTTGATATCGGCGTGCACGATCCTTCGGTCGTAAAGGCGGGTAACGATTACTATATTTTCGGTTCGCATCTGGCTGCGGCCAAGTCCAGCGACTTAATCAACTGGCAATACATTTCTGTTTTATCCGCAAACGATAAAGTAGATGAGAGTCGGCTCTTTAATACTTACTCAAGCGAAATCTCTGAAGGCATTGCCTGGACTGATGGTTTCAAAGGCAACTGGGCTGCTGATGTCATCAAAGCGCCTAACGGCAAATATTGGTTCTACTATAACCATTGCGCCCAAACCGAAGCGGATAATGGCGGCTGCTGGAATCGCTCTTATTTAGGTTTGGCTGAAGCTGATTCGGTTGAGGGGCCATACAAAAATAAAGGAGTTTTCCTGCGCAGTGGTTACAGAACTGCAAGCGAATTTATCCAATATCCATTAGATAACGGCCAAACATCGTGGAATGGTGCAGTTGATCCTAATGCGATCGACCCTGCGGCTTTCTACGATAAAGACAACAAATTATGGATGGTGTACGGCTCCTATTCAGGCGGTATTTTTATATTGGCGCTGGACGAATCCACCGGCAAACCGGAAGTGGGTCAAGGCTATGGTACGCGTTTGCTCGGCGGTGATTTCCGCGCAATTGAAGGTGCGTTTGTCACTTACAGTCCTGTAGCTGATTACTACTATCTGTTTTATTCCGTCGCCGGCTTTGCGGCTAACGATGGCTACAACATTCGCATTGCTCGCTCCAAAACACCAAAAGGTCCTTACCTTGATCCAGCCGGAAATGATATTTCCAAAATCGGCGGTACATTGGAAATTGGTGGCAAACTTTTAGGTGGTTTTGAATTCACCAAAACTCTGGGTGATGTAGGTCCATCCTGGGGTTATCAATCGCCCGGTCATAACTCAGCTTATTACGATGAAGTAACCAAGCGTCATCTATTGGTAACGCATACGCGTTTCCCCGCGACAGCGACCGCTTATCCGACCAATCCTGAAGCACATGCTGTGCGCGTGCATGAAATGTTTGTGAGTAAAGATGGCTGGTTGGTGGTATCACCGCAGCGCTATGTTCCGCTCATTGGCAATAATCTGGTTGATGTTGCGCAAATTCCCGGTCACTACAAATTTGTGAATCAAGGTAAAGCAGTTAATAAAACTGCGATTAAATCGGGCTACATCACGCTTAACGAAAACCGCACTGTCACCGGCAGTGAAAAAGGTTCATGGCTCACCCAGGGTGACGACTCAATTAAATTGGTATTGGATTCCGGTACCTATTTTGGTGTGGTCAAGTGGCAGTGGGACGATGGCATCAAAGAATTGGTGCCGGTGTTTTCTGCTATGGCAAGTGATGGTGCATCGGTGTTTGGTAGCCGCACTGATTCTATCGCTGGAACTGCAACTGCATTGAATGCGGTTTCTTCCGCACTGAATATCAAAACGGAATTAACCCTTGCTGATGAAGGCTATTCCCTGCCTACCGTCGGTAAAAGTGGAACTGTGATTAATTGGATAAGTAGCAACGAATATTTTATCGATTCAAAAGGTAAAGTATTTATTCCTACACCTGATTTGGGTGACCAAACAGTTACCTTAACTGCAAACCTTTCGCTCGGTGGCCAAACCACTACTAAATTGTTCAATGTGACACTCAAGGCACGTCCAGCATTTAGGAACGCAGTTGCTCATTACTCATTTGATAATAACCTTGTTGATGGATTGAATAATTTTGTAAACGCTGAATCTACCGACCGTGATCTCAATAATAAAGGGGCCGGCAGCTTAAGTTACATCGCCGGTAAGAAAGGCCAATCTGTGGTGTTGGATGGTAATAGCGGTATTCGTTTACCCGACAATATTATTTCATCTGGTCAATTCACTGTTTCATTTTGGTCTAATAGCGCGGAGCTACGTGAACATACTCCTGCCTTTTTTGCTGCTAAAGATGTTGATAATTGGTTGAGTTATATTCCTGGTAAGGCATGGTTTACTAACCAGTCACTTATTTGGAGTTTTTTTGGTGGAATTAGCGCGACTGATAATGGTGATTGGAATCAAATCGTTGCCGGTGCAACAGCGCCATTAAATCAGTGGCAGCATGTTGCAATTACCTATGATGTTCCTGTAATGAAACTTTTTATTGACGGTAACTTCGTAGGGCAAATGAATCGTGCGAATATTTTCTCTGCAACAGGTGGCTTCTACGCCTTCGGTGTGAACTTTGGTTGGGATAATCCATTCAAGGGACAACTTGATGAATTTATTGTTTATGACTACGCATTAAGTTCATTGGATATTAATGGGGCGGCAATTAATAACCTGACCGATGAATCCCAATTTGCCGGTTTTGTGAAAGATGCATTGGATCTTGGTGATCTCTCTGCTGTACGCGAAGATTTTGATTTGCTTCGTGTGGGCCCATTTGTATCCGGTATTAGTTGGACATCCAGCGATGAAAATTTCTTGAAACCTGCTAACGGTGTTGCAGTGGTTAAACAACCTACCGCCGATGAAGGTGATAAGACAATTACCTTAACAGCACACATCAACTATCAAGGTTTTAAAGACACAAAAACATTCCAGGTAACCATTAAATCACTGGCTCCAGCTGAGTACAGTTTTGATGGCAATTTAACTGCGCTTAACGGTACTGCCGCTGACGGTAAAGTGACTGGCAACTTTATCCATAATACTGGCGGTGCTATTAGCTATGTTGAGGGCGTTAAGGGCCAGGCGGTAAATCTGAATGGCGCAACGGGTATCCGTTTGCCGGACAACTTGATTACTACCAATAGCTACGCAATTTCTTTGTGGTTAAAACCAACAGCATTTACCAATTATACAACCGCATTTTTTGGTGGGGCGAATGCCAATATTTGGCTGAGCCTGGTTCCGTCAATGAACGGCACAGAAAAAACGCGCGTATGGGCAAATTCACCGAATGGTTTCTACGATAACGCTGAATTGAACAATCGTATTCCTGCCGGTCAATGGACGCATGTGGTTGTGATGGTCGATGGCGACAACAATAACACCATCAAAATATATGTGAACGGCGTACAGCAACTCGAAGCGAGTGGCTTCCCTCGTGTGATGACCGTTGCGGGTGAAACCAATGAGTTTGCCCTGGGCGTGAACTATTGGGATACCCCATTCAACGGCGCAATTGATGAGTTGAAAGTTTATACCGGAACCATTAGCGCCGAGAAGATTAACACTCTCTACCAAGAAGGATTGCCTGCAAATCAATAAGCGGCTCGAGGGGGATTTCCCCCTCGATATTTAATCCTTTGTGTTTGAGTTAGTGCATACACAATTAACTCAAATTTTAAAAAAATTATGAGGTTTACTATGTATAAGAAGACAGCCTTGGCCACCGCGATACTTACCGCGATGTTGGCCCAAATCAGTAGCGCACAGGAAGAACAGGTTGAAGAAGTAATCGTACAAGGTATTCGCGCCAGTTTAACCAAAGCGTTGGATATCAAGCGTGAAAACATCCAGATTGTTGACTCTATCGTCGCTGAAGATATCGGTAAATTTCCTGACAACAACGTTGTTGAGGCATTACAGCGCGTAACCGGCGTGCAGACAACCGGTCGTGGTGCAGGCCAAGTAACAGGTGTGTCGATTCGCGGTTTAACGGATGTGCACACTACTGTCAACGGCCGCGATGTATTCACCGGCTCCGGTCGTTCAGTGGCATTGCAGGATATTCCTGCAAGCTTGTTATCGAATGTGATGGTTTATAAAACCCGGTCTGCTGATCAGGTTGAGCGTGGTATTGCGGGTTCAATCGATATTAAAACCCATCGTCCATTTAATTTTGATGGTGAAAAAATTGTAATTGCCGGTCGCGGTATCTATTCAGACCAGCCCGATGAAATTGATCCAAACGTAAGTGCGTTGTTTAGCAATCGTTGGGAATTATCGAGTGGCGGTGAGTTTGGTGCGCTGGTGAATGTGTCTTACGCAGAAACACATTACCGCGATGACACCATGACTGCCGGTGCGGTATTTCCTTACTTCAGTGCGAATCCTCATCCGGATTACGCGCCTTACCAAATGATTCCAAACTCATACAACAATGTGCCGGTTTGGCAGGCGGGTCTTGAGACCGGTCTTCCTAATGCCGCGGGTTCAACATTAAATGTCGGTGGTGCGGATTACGATTATTTATTGATGCGCGATGCAGTATTTGGTACATCCTATACCGGTTTGCGTGAGCGTCCTGCGGCTAGTGTTTCTTTACAATGGGCACCGAATGAAGAGTTGGAGGTAACCGCAGAAGGTTTTTATACCGGTTACCGCAATGAATCGCAAAATGCAATGTGGTTTAGCAATACGCTTGAGCACCAAAACGGCAATATCACTATTCCTACTGTTTATGAAGGCACCAATGTTGTTAAAGAGCATCAAGGGCGCGACAACGGCGGCTTCCAAAGTGGTGATTACTCGACGGGAAAAACCGACAGTTATTTATATGCTCTGGGCGCCAAATGGACGCCGGCTGATAACGTTACCGTTAATTCGGAAATTGTTTATCAAGACAGTAAATACACCACCGACTTTTTTGCAATGCGTTTTGAGCGTGTAGCTTATGGTTTGGATGTTGATTACAACAATCGCGATGGCATTCCGTCATTGGTGTTCTGGGACAACCCGGCCACTGCCAATTTGGATGAATCTGATATAGCAGCAGTGGGCAATTGGAAAGCGTCCGGTATGTGGGATAACGGCGGCGGCAACCAGGGTGATTCCACCAGCTTTACCACCGATGTTGAATGGAAGTTGGATGGCGATTTTATCCAATCCGTTAAAGTGGGAGGGCGTTATGAAGAGCGTAATGCGCAAGACTTTACGCGCGGTCAGGAATCATGGGCTACCGGTGGCAAGACAGTTAGTGAATTAATGGACGCGCTTGTTGCTGCAGGTGCATCGGGCGACGGCTCTGGTCTCATCTTTACTGTCTCTGATTATTTCGATGGCCGGGCAACTATTTTCGATAGCTTCATTACTGCCGACGGTAGCTATCTCCTGGATAATGCCGATGCTGTACGCCGTGTTTATGGGTTGGAAAAAGAAAGCACGACGAAAGTATTTGATGTAACGGAAACATCGTCTGCACTGTATGCAACGACCAAATTTAATGTCACCGATAATGTAAGCGGTGAATTCGGTGTACGTTATGTGAATTATGAACAGGACATGGAGTTCTGGGCGGAAACTGGCACTAACACTAATATCTATAACAATGATACTGGCAGCGGCAAAGCTGACAAGGTATTACCCAGTCTGGTGTTGAACTGGAATATTACCGGCGATCTGGTCGGGCGTTTTGCTTACACCCAAACATTGCGTATGCCGAACTTCGGGGATTTAAATCCGCTGCAATACTTTCAAGATCCATTAACGTCAGTGCCTTACGGTACCGGTAGTGGTGGCAATCCGGATCTCAAACCAACTGAATCAACCAACTACGATTTATCGCTTGAATGGTATTTTGCACCGGGCAGCTCTTTGTATGGTGCGGTGTTCAAACGTGAAATTGATGGCCTGGTTATTGGTGGTAAGAAAACCATTAACCGGACTGGCAATGATGGGATCACTCGCGATTACGTTTTGACTACTGGCGTAAACGCCGCTGATGGTGAATTGTCCGGATTGGAAGTTGGTTTGGTTTACTTCCCTGATAACCTGCCCGAGACATTGGATGGCCTTGGTGTACAAGCAAGTTTCACCTTGTTGGATTCTTCGCAAAAAACACCTGAATACAGTACCGCTGGCGAAATCACCAAATATGTAGATTCCAAAATGACAGGTGTATCCGACTCGTCTTACAGTATCGTGCTCGCTTACGATAAAGATGTATTTGATGCGCGTTTGTCTTATGTCTGGCGCGAGAAATTTTACACCGGTAATGAAGCAGCAATTTTTGCTAATCCTATTCAATTCTGGAGTCGCCCGGAGCAGAGTTTGGATTTCCAATTTAGCTACGATGTCACTGACAATCTGGTTGTAACGTTTGATGCGACCAATTTATTGGATGACGTTTACCAAAGTTATTACGGCGAAGGAAATCAAAACCTGTACAACTTTGGCAACGCAATCTATTCAAAAACATTTGCGGTGGGGGCGCGTTACTCGTTCTAACGTAGATTGGAAATGCGGTTAGCACCGCAATGCTGATGAAGAGTCCTGGCTGAAAAGCCGGGACTTTTCATTTATATGCGGAGCAAAAATTATTTACCAGAAACTACTGGCGCAGCGATTATATTGTTGTATAATAATATAAATAGATGGGTTGTTTAGTGTGTGTAATCCATGTTCGTTTTTGTTTGTATATTGCTTGGAGTTTTATCCCTTTGTCGTTGGATTGGTGTAGCGATTTATTTGTTAACACCACTTTTTCAGCCGTTACAGTCTCTGTGGCGGCTTTTTTTTGCCTTTAATGTTTGGAATGTCACTGCCAGTAACAAATTTTGGTGTCACTTGAATCAATTAAGGATATTTCGTTAAAAATTATCCCCCTCTGTTGACTCACTTAAAGCATAAGAATAATATTTATTTGTCTTACAATATGTATATTTGTTGGCCTCTTTGCGTTGTCCTGCTGTGGTGCCTTGCCGCATCCCAGCCCCAATAACCATAAATCGCTAGCTGTTTTACTGAGACAAGGCCCTACAAGAACTACCGACTTTTAATAATAACGATTGCTCCTGCATCCAGTGATGTAGCAGGTGTAATCGAGCACGGGAGAGATCATCAATGTTCCAGAAAAAAACACTCAGTTTATCTATCACTATGATTGCTGCATTGGGCTCTTCCTTTGCCGCAATTGCGCAAGAAGAACAGGTTGAAGAAATTGTTGTTTCCGGTATTCGTGGCAGTTTGGCTAAAGCCTTGGATGTAAAACGCGAGAAGAACCAAATTGTTGATGCAATCGTCGCGGAAGATATCGGCAAATTTCCCGACAATAACGTTGTAGAGTCGTTACAGCGCGTTCCCGGTATTCAGGTTACTAACCGTGGTTCAGGCGAAGTTGCCGGCATCTCTATTCGCGGTTTGACCGATGTGACCACTACCGTAAATGGCCGCAATATTTTTACTGCTTCCGGTTTGTCAGTTGCGTTGCAAGATATTCCAGCGAGTTTGTTAAAGCAGGTGGATGTTTATAAAACCCGTTCTGCCAGCCAGATTGAAAGTGGTATTGCTGGCGTAATTGATATTAAAACCCAGCGTCCTTTTGATTTCGATGGCAGCAAGTATGTACTTGCCGCACGTGCAATCAACCAGGAACAGGCGGACGAAATTGATCCAAATATTAGCGGTCTTGCGAGTAATCGCTGGAATACCAGTGCCGGTGAATTTGGTGCTTTGGTAAACCTGTCTTTTGCGGAAACCCATTATCGTGACCAAAGCATCACTGCAGGTGCGATGGTTCCATTTGCAACTGATAATCCTGTTGCTCCTTTTACTGCCTATGAGCGTATCTTTTTGGATAAGGGTGGTGTGAGCCAAAATCCAATCTGGACACCGGGCTTGTTAAATGGCTTGTCTAGCGCACCGGGTTCTACCTTGGCAGTTAATGGCCAGCAAATGGAATATATTCTTGGCCGTGATGCGATTTTCTCCAGTGACTTTACTGGTAAGCGTGAGCGTTCTGCCGCCAACGTGTCGTTGCAATTTGCACCGAACGATACATCAGAATATACCTTCGAAGCTTTCTACAACGGTTATCGCAATGATTCCTTTAACTCGTTGTTGTTCTCGTTTGCAGACTGGTGGGGCTCCTATGCAAATAGCCCGACGGCTGCTGCTGATGCGAATGTAGTTTTATTTGAAGGGACTAATATTGTTAAGTCCAGAAATGTAAGAGACAACTGGTCATTCACCAGTGGCGATTTGACAACAGGCAAGACCGACAGTTTTGTATATGCGTTAGGTGGTAACTGGGATATTTCTGATAATTTCAATGTGAAATCAGAAGTGGTTTATCAGGAAAGTACATTTGAAACTGATTTTATTGCTGCCCGCTATGAAGGCGCACGCTACGGTCTGAATGTGGATTTCAATGCGGGTGGCGGTATCCCGGCGTTTGGCTTTATCGACAATCCGGCCACGACACTGAACGAAGCTGATGTATCTGATGTTGCAAATTGGAAAACTGCACAGCTATACGACAACGCCAACAAGAATGAAGGTGATGCGGTTACATTTACTACCGATGCAACCTACGATGCTAATGTGGGGATTTTCAACAAATTCAATTTCGGTGTGCGTGTTGACCAGCGCAGTGCATCAGAAGCTTTTAGTCGTCAAGAGGGCTTTAATGCAAATGTGCCTATCACTGCTGAAATGACTTATATCAATAAAGGTTTCTTTGATGGCAATGCCGACGTTCCCACGAGTTGGGCCGTGGCAAATGGTTATTACCTGCGCTCCAATGCAGCTGCAATGCGCGCTGCGTACAATTTGCAAAAATTGGCGCTTGATGAAAGTTTCAATATCGATGAGCTGACCACCTCAGCGTATATTACCGCGCAATATGAGACTGAAATTGCAGGTAGAACCCTCGATGGTGAGATCGGTGTGCGTTACACCGGTTCTGACACTGACATGGAATTTACTGATACTGCGTCACCGGGCAGAGAAGTGTATGAGGACTCAGCCGATACTTCTAAAGTATTGCCAAGCTTGTCGGTACGCTATGCATTAACTGATGATTTATATGCGCGTTTTGCTTACACCGAAACCTTGCGTCGTCCGAACTTTGCATCACTTAATTCACGTATTGTTTATAACGAGGACGTTACCGGTATTGGTTACGGTACTGCCGGCGGTGGTAATCCGGATTTGAAGCCGACGGAATCAAAAAATTATGATTTCTCTCTGGAGTGGTATTTCGCTGAAGGAAGCTCATTATTCGGTACTTTGTTTAAACGTGATATTGATGGGTTTGTGATCGACTTCCGCCGTCAGGTCCAGCACGAGACACCGACCGGTGAAATGGGAACCTATGTTCTTAGTCAACCGTTTAATGCTTCTAATGGTGAATTGACAGGTCTCGAACTGGGTGCTGTGTGGTTCCCGGAAAACTTGCCGGGAATACTTGATGGTTTTGGTGTGCAGGCGAGCTATACCGCGTTGCATTCATCTCAAACAACTCCAATGACCAACGATAAGGGTGAAATCACTGGTACAAAAGAAACTGATTTATTCGGTGTGTCTGATGAGTCTTACAGTGTAGTGCTGGCGTATGAAAAGGATAAAATCGGTATGCGTTTATCTTACGCATGGCGTAGTGAGTTCTTGAATAACTACGAAGCTGCATTGTTTGCAAACCCATTGGAAGTCTGGAGAAAACCGGAGAAGAGTATGGATTTACAAATCAGCTATAAAGTAACTGATGAGTTGGAATTAACTCTGGACGGTACTAACCTGACAGAAGAAATTTACCAAAGTTACTACGGTGAAAATGGTACAACTACCAATAACTTTGGATCATCACTTTACAGCCGTACTTTTGCAATCGGTGCACGTTATTCTTTCTAGGTTAACCTGGGTTTTTCCGAAGGTTAATGTATGCAAGAAAGGCAGCTTGAAAGAGCTGCCTTTTTTATTATGAAAATTCTTAGGGTTTCTGTTTAAAGGTGTAAATAATGAATCGATTAACCAAACGCCTGTTATTTGTTATTGGAGTGGGACTTGGGTTTAACGCAACTGCACTTGAACTGGTTCCATTGAATAATGTGACTTTGCTGCCCAGCCCTTTTTTGCAAGCGCAAAACACCAACAAAGATTACTTGATGGCCTTGGATGTCGAGAAATTATTGGCGCCGTTTCGCCGTGAAGCCGGATTGCCATTTAAAGAAACTTACGGCAACTGGGAATCCACTGGTTTGGATGGGCACATGGGTGGGCATTATGTTTCTGCGCTCGCACTGATGTATGCCTCTACCGGTAATAGAGAAGTATTGGCGCGTTTGGATTATGTTATTGCCGAGCTTAAAAAATGTCAGGAAAAATTAGGCAATGGTTATATCGGTGGCATTCCTGGCAGCAAAAAAATGTGGGACGAAATAGCCAGGGGAGACATCCGCGCGGATAATTTCTCTACCAATGAACGTTGGGTTCCCTGGTACAACTTGCATAAAATCTACGCGGGTCTGCGCGATGCCTATATTTACGCGCACAATGATGATGCGAAAAAAATGCTGGTTAAATTATCTGACTGGACAATCGAGTTGACCAGAAATTTATCGTCCGAACAGATGCAAGTTATGTTGCGCACGGAGCACGGCGGTATGAACGAGGTGTTTGTCGATGTGGCACAAATAACCGGTGATAAAAAATACCTCATTCTTGCCGAAGCATTTTCCCATCAAGCGATTCTCCAGCCACTGGAGAAAAAACAAGACCGGCTCACCGGCTTGCATGCGAATACCCAGATTCCCAAAGTGATCGGCTTTAAACGCTATGCCGATGCAACAAATAATCATGATTGGAATAAAGCGGCAGAATTCTTCTGGCAAACGGTGATTGATAAACGCACGGTTGCTATTGGTGGTAACAGTGTGAAAGAACACTTCCATGATGCCGCTGACTTTGCACCGATGATTAATGAAGTGGAAGGCCCGGAAACCTGTAATACCTACAATATGCTGAAGCTGACCGAGTTGTTGTATTTGTCATCGGGCAGCAAGCATTCACCGCAAATGACTGCACCTCAAACAAAATACGTGGATTACTACGAGCGCGCGCTCTATAACCATATATTGTCATCGCAAAATCCGGGTAATGGCGGCTTTGTGTATTTCACGCCGATGCGCCCAAACCACTACCGTGTTTATTCGCAAGTGCATGACGGGATGTGGTGTTGTGTTGGCTCAGGTTTGGAAAGCCATTCCAAATACGCGGAATTTATTTATGCCCGCGATAAAAAAGCAAGGCAGTCACCGGAAGTATTTATGAATTTATTTATTCCCTCGCGGATGGAGTGGAAAGAGCAGGGCATTAGCCTGACTCAATCCACGCTGTTTCCCGATGCTGAAACAACGGTAATTGTGATTGAAAAAGCAGCGCGCTTTCGCTTGCAACTGCGTTATCCGGCGTGGGTAACCGCAGGGAAACTGGAGCTGCGTGTGAATGGTAAAAAAGTTGATGTGCAGCAACAACCGGGCGACTTTATCGCACTTGAGCGCCGCTGGAAAAAAGGCGATAAAGTGGAACTGACCTTGCCCATGCACAGCGAGTTGGAAAAAATGCCTGATGGTTCCAACTACTACGCAATTTTGCATGGTCCGATCGTGCTTGCGGCTAAAACCCAACCCTTTGCCGATGAGAAAATAAATTATTTTGGCGATGATTCGCGTATGGGACATATCGCCAGTGGCCAGATGTGTCCGCTGGAAGCTGCCCCCTTTTTATTGGGCAATAGTAAGGAATTTATTCAGCAATTAAAGCCGGTCGCGGGAAAGCCACTCACATTTAATGCTTCAGGCTTAATTAATGGACAGCAGTTGCAAAACATCGAACTGATTCCATTCTTCCGTTTGCATGAATCACGCTATGCTATTTATTGGCCATACACGACAGCTGCCGATGTTGAAAAGGCCCGTGCAAAAGCGGCTGTTGATGAAAAAGAGCGCATTGCATTACTGTCTAAAACAATTGATCAGGTTGCACCGGGCGAACAACAGCCGGAATCAGATCATTTCTATAAAGGGGAACAAAGTGAAGCGGGCTTATACAACGGTCGGCATTGGCGCCATACCCGCGCCTGGTTCAGCTACGAGTTAAATGATAGGAAGAGCGAAGCAAAAGTGTTGCAGATTACCTATGCAGGAATTGATGCCGGGCGTCGCTTTGAAATTCGCCTTAACGATGTTGTTATTGCCGGGGTTGAGTCTACCGGAAGCGCCAAAGAGTTTTTCACTGTGGATTATCCAATACCGGCAGAGTTAGTGAAAAAAGCAAAAGGTAAATACACATTGAAGTTTGTCGCCGCACCTGGTTCAGTTGCGGGAGGGATTTACGGAGTCAGGCTGTTGCGTTAAGCAATCTAATGCTGTTGCCTTCGCGCCATAAGTTCAACGACCGGGTCAGCAGAATTTAATTTTGCATCAATTAAATCGGCTTGCGCGCGGACTTGATGCAGGAGTGAAATGAGTAAACGTACATCGTCGTACATTTCGCCATGAGTTTCATTGCTTAAGCGGCGCCCCATTTCCTGCGCCAGCCGTAACAGCTCAGCCAGTTCACGTGCGGTTTCGCCTTGTTCTTCGCGTAAAAGCTCTTCTCTGGACATATTACATCTCCGTTAAAAAATAATATTCCCTTACCGGTTTAATAGGGATTATTACAGCCTAGTCGTCCTGGATTTTTTAAACAAAGAGTTATTTCTAATAAACCGGGCTACTTATAATCAATAAGTTATGAAAACCGGGGAGTTTTGTCTGTGGTTTTTCACACTTATTCCTTTAAGTGTGGTTAATATTTTTACTCATAATTATTTCAAGTGTTTACTTTTATAGGTATCCAATTCTTTTGGATCAACGCCAGGCCAGCTGTCTTTGTCCCAATTGATATTCAGTATCTTGAGTTTTTGCAGATACTTGTCTGCCGTTTCATAGGCATGCAACACGAGATAATCTTTCCCATCCCAGGTGTATGCGCTGTTATGGCCGAGGCCGACCCAATTTTTATTGCCTTGAATCAACAAGCTGCCGCCACCTTCATTCATATCTTTTCCATTTTTATCTAGATAGGGGCCAGTTGCACTTTTGGATCTGCCCACCACCAAATGGTAGGTTGAGTCAGCGCCTTTGCAGCAGAGTCCCCAGGACGCAAATAAATAGTAGTAGTCGCCTTTGCGTAAAATAAACGGAGCTTCAATTTGTGCGGGGCGCGCATCAGTATCGGGAACTAAAATCGACCGCTCGCGTTTTGCGATGCTGTGCCACACCTGCGGTTCAGCTGGACGAGTCCAGTCAGCATTGAGTTTGAACATTTTCAGTCCGCCCCAGAAGGAGCCAAAACTCATCCAGCCCACGCCCTGTTCATCGACAACAATAGCGGGGTCAATTGCATTCCATAAATCGCGATTGGGAACTGACTGGATCACTATGCCTTTATCTTCCCAGCGATAATCCGGTGATTTTGGATTCAAGGTTTTATTTACCGTCACACCAATCGCTGAAGTGTTTTTACCAAAGGCAGATACGGAGTAATACAAATAAAATTGGTTGTTGTGAAAGTAGATGTCCGGCGCCCAGAGGTGGCCGTCAAAACTGGGCGCGATAGATTTTGCCCAGGTCGGTTCAGTTGCAAAGGCGCGATCAGAGTAGCGCCAATTTACGCGGTCTTTGGAACTGTAAATGGTGATGCCGGGGCCAGTGCTGAATAGATACCAGGTATCTCCTTCGCGGGTTATAACCGGGTCGTGCACATCGACTTGTTTGGCGCTGATAAAAGGCGCGATCAGCACCGAAACCAAGGCAAATATCAATTTTGCTAATCGCTGGCGCGTGGCCAGGAATGGAGTGTTATTCGGGGTGAATTGCATGACTATCTCTCATATTAGTCTAACTCTTAAGAATATGTAATATAATATTAATCTATAGGGAATAACAGTTAACCGATGTAAAGCTGACCCGATGTCATTCTGGATTAACAGCACCAATCTGAGGTAAGACCATGAAGTTAGTACCCAGTGTAGTAACCCTGATCCTGACCGGAGCATTAGTCGCCTGTGGCAATAATGCAGATACGCCGTCGCACAATAACCGGAAAGCTGCCGCAACTGCGCCTGAACCGCTAATCGCACAGCGCGCTGATCCATTTATCCATCGCACACCTGCGGGACATTATTATTTTATTGCCACCGCGCCGGAATTTGACCGCATTGAATTGCGCAGTGCCGATTCACTCGCAGGATTAAAAACGGCACAGGTGAAAGTGGTCTGGCGTAAACATGCAACCGGCACGATGGGCGCAAATATTTGGGCACCGGAACTGCATTATTTTGATAACACCTGGTACATCTATTTTGCGGCTGCCGATGCAGAACAGCCCTGGCTGATCCGTATGTATGTACTGGCCAATGAATCACCTGATCCAATGATTGGCGAATGGAAAGAATTGGGCCGGGTGAAAACCGCGCGCGATTCCTTTTCGCTCGATGCGACCAGTTTTGAGCACAAAGGCCAGCGCTATCTGGTATGGGCACAAAAAGATCCGGAAGAAAAATTCAATTCCGCACTCTATATCGCTACCTTAATTTCGCCGACCCAGGTTGGTGAAATCGAAACTGAAATTTCACGGCCGGAACTGGATTGGGAAATTCAGGGCTACAAAGTGAATGAAGGTGCAGCGGTGATCGCACGTAACGATAAAATTTTTATCAGCTACTCTGGCAGCGCTACGGATCATCGCTATGCGATGGGTTTGCTCTGGGCAGAGGCCGATAGCAATTTGCTTGAGGCTGCCTCATGGCGCAAATTGCCAGGGCCGGTTTTTGCGAGCAATCCGGAATTGAAACGCTATGGCCCAGGCCACAATAGTTTCACTCTGGGTGATGATGGTCAAATTGACATTATGCTATATCATGCACGCGATTATTTAGCGTTGCAGGGCTCTCCGCTCACTGACCCCAATCGCCATACCTATATTCGCCGCCTCAACTGGACGAGTGATGGCTTTCCGGATTTTGGCCAGGACAGGCCTGATTAAACTCACTTTTTATTTTCAGACATTAACGCGCGAGAACTAACCAGTAATGACAACTACAGCGGCAATTACCCAAACATTATTCGGCACCACCCCGGCGGGCGAGGCAGTCACGGAATTTACCTTGACCAACAAACAAGGCAGCAGCATAAAAATTATTACCCTCGGCGGCATTATCACCGAGTGGTACATGCGCGATAAAAACGGCACGCTTGCTGATGTGGTATTGGGATTTGATACCCTCGCACCTTATCTTGATGCCGGTCCTTATTTCGGTGCGCTAATTGGTCGTGTTGGCAACCGCATCGCTAATGCCCAATTCACGTTAGATGGCAAAACCTATCAATTGACCGCCAATAATGGTGCCAATAATTTGCATGGTGGGCCAATCGGTTTTGATAAAAAAGTCTGGGGTGCGACGACGGCAGAAAATGCGAAGGGCCCCATCTTAAGATTGCATTTATTGAGCGAAGATGGTGATCAGGGTTTCCCCGGCAATTTGGATGTAACCGTCACTTATCAATTCACGCATAACGACGAGTTAATTGTTGATTATCTTGCGACCACAGACAAAGCCACACCGGTTAACCTTACCCAACACTGCTATTTCAATTTAGCAGCCTGTAGTCGAGAGAGCAGTGGCGATATTCTCAGCCATAAAATACAAATTAATGCTGATTACATCAATGCAGTGGATGATGCACAAATCCCGATGGGCGAGCCTATGCCGGTAGCCAATACCCCATTTGATTTTCGCAGTCCGCGTTTGATCGGTGAATTAATTAACGCTGATCATGAGCAAATCAAAAACGGTGTTGGCTACGACCACAATTTTTTGCTCAATCAAAAAATCTACAAAGAATTATTTCTGGCTGCGCGCGTAGAGGAAGAGAGCAGTGGTCGCGTATTGGAAGTGTTCACTGAAGAACCCGGTGTACAATTCTATTCCGGCAATTTTCTGGATGGTTCATTAACCGGCAAAGGCATTAACTACAAACAGCGCACTGGGTTTTGTTTAGAGCCACAACACGCTCCGGATTCAATCAACCAACCGCAGTTCCCATCCATTGTGTTGCGTCCCGGTAAGGAATATAAGACTCGCACGGTGTTTAAGTTGTCGGTGCAGTGAGTCGTACGACTAAATAGAATGTTCTGCGGCTTTAAAGATGGGAGCGTGCGTCTCAGTAATCGATAAAAGTTACATAAGATAGAATATCGCGAGACTTGCCCATCCGCCGTTAATAATCGTTTGCATAGGAACCTCGTCTTTTGAATAGGTGGACTAATGTTAGTCCATTGCTGGCGAGTTATGTAACCAAGGTTAAGTAATAAAAAAAGCCCCGCTTTCCAACGAAAGCGGGGCTTTTTTACGCGTTAATCCGGCTAGAGACTAAGTCGCGGTAAGTAGCCGCCGGGAAGAATCCCGAATACTGATAGAACAATGATAATAAGTAAAATGATGAATAGCACCCGCACGATTTGTGCGACCGGCGCAGGTAAGGGGAGCAGGGAAACGAGCCACCAGATAAGGCCGAATACAACGAGATAGACGATCAGGTTAATAATAAGATCCATATTTTTCTCCTTTATATATTGCGTGGCATGCTAATTATTGGCAATTACAGCTAGGCCGTTATGTCAGTTGCAGCATAAAGGGTAGGAATTCCGGAGGCGGTGCGTTAGCACACAGAAGGTTTATATGGCCGCCAACTGTAAAGATTCCCAAAAAGCCTTGGCCTGATTGTTTATTTCCGGGTAAAATTAATTGTATGATAATATTAATACATTATCAGTCACCACCCTCCTGCTAACAATAACGAACAGGTGATCACTATGTACAAGCGTTTATTGGCCGGTATCGGCCTATGGCTCTGCAGTTTGGCGGCTTCGGCCATTACCCTTTCCGGATTAATCAACTCCCACGATCCGGGCGCTATCACCAAAGATGGCAATACCTATTTCCATTTCACTACCGGCACCGGGATCTGGTATTCCACATCGACCAACCTGACCACCTGGACTGGCGGGCCAAGCCCGGTGTTCAGTTCATATCCCTCCTGGATTTATAACAAGATCCCCAATTTCGGTGGCTCATTCTGGGCGCCGGACATCATCCATATGAATGGCTACTACTACCTCTACTATTCGGTGTCCACTTTTGGTTCGTCGAATTCGGCAATCGGTGTAGTGCGTTCTGAATCGCTGACTTCACCGGGCTGGCAGGATCTGGGGATTGTGGTGGAGTCTTACGGCGGCAGTTCGGAAATCAATGCAATTGATCCGGCGTTGTATCGCGATCACGACGGCAAAGTGTATATGAGCTACGGCTCATTCTTTGGGGGCATTGGTTTGGCGGAGATCAATCAAGCCACTGGCAAATTAAATGGCAGTGTGACCAAAATTTACGGCGGCAATCACGCCGATATTGAAGCGCCTTACATTACACGCAATGGTGATTATTATTATTTGTTCATTAATCGCGGCGCATGTTGTAACGGTGCGAGCAGCACTTACTATGTGCAAGTGGCGCGCTCGACTTCTGTCTACGGCCCTTATACTGATGTGCGCACATTGCTGCCCAACACCGACGGCAAATACAAAGGTCCCGGCCATATTGGCGTGTTGAAACAAGACGGCTGCAATTACGTATCGACTCACTATTACGACTTAAATGATAACGGTGCAGCGAAACTCGATATTTTAAAAATGACTTACAGCAATGGCTGGCCGACATTAACGCGCAGTTTTTCGGTGGCGAGTTGCGGTGGTGTAAGTGATGGTTTGTATCGTATTACTGCGCGTCATAGCGGTAAGGATTTATTACCCGCAGCAAAATCCAGCGCGAACGGCGCAATGATCCAGCAAGAAACCTGGAATTCGTACCGCGCACAACAGTGGTATGTAATTAACCAGGGCACCGGTTATTACAGCCTGATTAATGCGGCAAGTTTGAAAAGTTTGGATGTGTATAACAATGCCACCGCGGCGGGAGCCAACATTGCGCAGTGGGATTACTGGGGCGGAGCCGGGCAGAAGTGGAGCCTGGCCAGCAGCAGTGGTTATTACACCCTTAAATCACAATTGAGTAATTTGCCGTTGGATGTATTGAATTTGAGCACCGCGAATGGTGCGCAAATTATTCAATGGAATGCAACGGGTGCAACTAACCAGCAATTTAGTTTGACTCGTTTAAAGTAATAGTTGGAATGCAAAAACAGTGGTGCATTAAGCAGCACCGCTGCTTTTTATCTGGAATTTTAATAAAGTACGATGAAGTAATAATGAAAAATAGGCAATATTTTGATCGTTATCAGATTGATATCAAGCTTTTCGGCATACAGCACAAAAGCGCCGGAAGCGTTGGCGGGTCCAGATAAATAATTCACCGTAAGGGTATTTTCACCGAGCCAACTACATTGGCCTATAACGTCATGCGCGCGCATCAGCCGGTAATTCATGCATCTGCGTTGGGCTTGCAACTATCTACTGCTGATGTATCAGCGAATTAAAATTGAATTGCAATCACCTGGCACACGTGTGATACAACTCATCGGGCGATTGGAATACATCGCCCTGGAGTGCTAAAAGCCAACTGTTAATCCATGAGCAACACACGGCTGAAAATTGATATAGGGTGTAAAGAATTAAAAATGTAAATGTGAGAGCGAAATTATGAAAAAATTATTATCCCTGATCTTATTGCCCGTCATGTTAATCGGCTGCGGCAAAGAGACCGGATCGCCGACAAAAAAGGATGCCGCACCTGTAACACAAAGTGTGTCTGTCGCCACCGCCGAGCAGTTGGTGAATACTTTTACCAATCCGATTTTTCCCAACAGTGCTGACCCCTGGTTGGAATATTTTGATGGGAATTATTATTTAACAACCACTACCTGGACATCGCAATTGGTGATGCGCAAATCCCCCACCCTGGGTGGGCTGGCAACTGCTACTCCTATCAATATTTGGTCTGAAAGTGATTTAGGGCGCTGCTGTAATTTTTGGGCGTTTGAGTTCCATCGCCTGAAAACAGAAAAGGGGCATCGCTGGTACGTGATGTATACCTCGGGCATTGCGGAAAATCTTGATCGCCAACATTTGAGTGTGGTGGAAAGCCAGGGTGATGATCCGATGGGGCCATATACTTACAAAGGTTCGCCGATGCCGGAGATCTGGAATATCGACGGCAATTATCTTGAGCACAATGACCAGCTTTATCTGCTCTGGTCACAGTGGGTAGGCGATGAACAAACCATCTGGATTTCTAAAATGAGCAATCCCTGGACGGTTGAAGGTGAGCGGGTATTAATTGTTCGCCCGCAATATGAATGGGAATTTTCCGGCAGAAAAGTAAACGAAGGTCCAGAAATTTTAAAGCGCAATGGCAAAACGTTTATGGTGTATTCCGCCAGCTATTGCAACACACCGGATTACAAATTGGGGTTAATTGAATTGGTCGGTGATGATCCATTAAAAGTGGATTCATGGCATAAATTTGATAAACCGGTATTCAGCAGAGGCAACGGCGTTTTCGGTCCCGGTCACAATGGCTTTTTTAAATCACCGGATGCTACTGAAGATTGGTTGATCTATCACGGTAATGCGAGTGAGTTGGAAGGTTGCAGCAGCACGCGCTCAGTGCGCGCACAAAAATTTACCTGGAATGCGGATGATACCCCAAATTTCGGTGAGCCGGTTTCAGCTGGGGTTCCGGTTGAATCGCCTGCGGGTGAAAATGGCCCGCTAGTAACAAAAGTGCAGGGCACCAAAGTACAGCTGGTGAGCAAGGCAAATGAAAAATGTGTTGTGTTAGATACGGGCGGAAAAATTATTGAAGCCGCCTGTGACGCCGCACAATCGCAATGGACCCTGGATTACACCACCCAAGGCAATTATCGTTTGGTGAGTGACTCCGGCCTGTTCTTTGGCGAAGGTAATCAGCAGTGCGTTAACAGCACAGCTGGCGAATTAAATGCATCACCCTGGCACAACCAACACTGTCAGCAGTGGCAGTTGACGCCTTACCATCAAGGTTGGTTGACGATTGTAAATGCGCAATCGAAAAAAGAACTCGGTTTTGCTGATTGCAGCGAGCCGGAGTTGGATGCAGGAAAAAAATCAGTTGATGATATTCCTCTGTTGATCGAGAAAAAATCCGCCTGCGTGCAGTGGCGTATTCAACCCGTTGCCGATATTGCCCTTACCAGTGTTCAGAGCGGTAAGGCAGTAACTCCCGCTAATGGCGCAACAGCAGGCAGTGTGATCGAGCAAGTAGAATGGAAAAACCAGGATGCCCAACAGTGGAATTTTGTGCATGTTGATAATGGTTATTACAAGGTGCAGTCAAAAGCGAATCCGCAACTGTGCCTATCCGTAATCAGTAAATCCATTGTTCCCGGTGCAGGTGTAGAGTTGGCAGAATGCGGTGATGTCCATGCGCAATGGCAAGTGGATTATTTGAATGATGGCACCGTAAAAATTGCCAATCGCAAAAGTACCTTGCCGCTGGATCTTGCTAACTGTGGCGTGGCAGATCACACCGGTTTTGCACAGGGTCATTGGTTTAATACACCCTGTCAGAAATTTCAGTTAAAACCGATTAAATAATGATTAGCGTATGAATATATGCGCACTTCCGGCACTCGGCTGGGAGTGCGAATGTTCAGTCTTGCGGAATATGAATGAGGAAAGCACTGAAAAATACATTTTTCGCCATGTCCCCGAACCCTGATTTTTAGCATCTCCCTGGTTTTTAGTTTTATTTGACAATATATGCCAGTGAATGTATACAAGTGTACAAAATATCGAATTATAATAAATAACCTGCGATGTCCTTTGCTGGCATCTATGAAATTGGCTACTTCTGCCGGACATATGTATTCCAATCTGGTTTTTAATCAATGATAAAGTTTTACCGGAATGTTGCCATTGGATCATTAGTGATGATGGTCTTGACGACGTTCTTTTTTTATATCGGATATAAAAAATCCCATCTGACGGTGTCATTATTTCCGGGCCGCGATCAGGCTTTAGTGTGGAAAACGGCGATAGAGCCTGAACAACCAAAAGGGAAAACACAATTACTGCTAAGAAATGAGGTCGGCAATATAGAGTATGATTTTGTTCTTGATTCTGAACAACAATTTCCTTATACCCATTATTCCCTCTATTTTGTCGATGCCATCCACTCCTCGCTCCAGGTCGATCTGACACCCTATAAAGCAGTGTCTTTCAACATTATCTGCGATCCTAAAAATGTGCTGTTATTTACGGTGTTCAGCTTTGATGACAAGGTTACTGATCTAAAAAATCTGGTCACCCGCCGGGTATCTTCAACCGCTTTCACCTGCACCCAGAGCTGGACTAAGGTCACTATAGCGCTCGATGGTCTGGAGACTCCGCAGTGGTGGTTAGGTAAATACGGCTTTGATTACAGTGAGAAAGGTTATCCGCTACATAAAACCATGGGGTTTGCCTGGGTTAATTCCTTGCAAAGCCCTGTTAACACCCCTTCCAATGTAAAACTAACCGACATCCAGTTATCGGGTTCTGAGCCTCGCTATATTTATGGGGCCAGTGTTATTAGTGTGGGTTTATGGATGCTATTTTTTGTATGGCAATTGCGCCGTTATGCGCGGGTATTGACACTGGAAATCAGAGCGCGGATTAAGGACGACCAACCGCTGATGGCCTACAAAAAGCTATTTATTGAGCCGCAAAAGGATAAGGAAAAAGATGCGCTTTTGCGTTATATGGCGACGGAATATACCAATCATGATTTAAGTCTTGATGCAGCAATTTCGTCACTCAATATTAATCGCAATAAAATTAATGACATTTTAAAAGAAGAGCTTGGCCTGACGTTCACTGCTTATTTAAACAAGTTGCGCCTGACGGAAGCCGCAAGGCTGTTAACAGAGAGCACCCATGTTAACGTCTCTGAAATCGCTTACGCTGTGGGGTATAACAACGTGCCTTACTTTAATAAATTGTTCAAACAAGAGTACGGGTGCGCGCCAAAAACCTTCAAAACCTTATATCAGTCAAAAGATCCGCTTTAATAAAGAAATCCGTTTTAATAAGGCGACCTGCCGTAATAAAGAGATTTGCTGTAATTTTATTGGCAAAAAATATTTTATAGGAATATCTTTCTTTCCGTGGCCTCGGTTACTAAATTCTCTGTAACTTTTCGCACCATAACTTTCATTTTTCGCATCTTGATAAGAGGTTGTGCGAAAAATGAAAATATTTCAGGTTAAACCTGTATATCTTCCTCGCCTCTCCACCCCTTAATTGCGGGTACGCTAGCTGCATAACAATAATGTTGGTTTTGCTCAAATCCTCACATCTGATGTTCAGCGTTATACCAACACCTAATTGGCTGAAAAACTTTCTACTACTCCATCGTTACTCTTATCGGAGATTAAGATAATGCATAAATTAAAAATTTTTCCTGATCACATTACCCAGGTATTTAAACGAACTCGTCGTTTGGTTACTGCGGCGGCTTTGTTGGCAATGGCAGCGCAAGGGGCATCTGCCGCTTGTACCTATACCATTGATAACGAGTGGAACACGGGTTTTGTTGCCAGCATCACCATCAAAAATGATACGGGAGCAGCGGTCAATAATTGGAGCATCAATTGGAGTTATTCCGCCAATCGGATAACCAGCTCCTGGAATGCAAACCTCTCCGGTTCCAATCCTTACACCGCAACTAATTTGGGATGGAATGGCAGCATCGCTGCGGGTCAATCGGTGTCATTTGGCTTTCAGGGTAATAAAAATGGTGCTACCGCTGAACGTCCAACGATAAATGGTACGGTATGTAGTGGCGGCACTGTGTCGTCGGCGATCTCCTCCAGCGTTGCTCCCAGCTCAATACCAAGGAGTTCGGTTGCACCCAGTTCAGTCGCTCCCAGCTCGATTGCTATTATTTCCAGCAGCAGTTCGCGCTTATCTTCAAGTTCATTGCGTTCATCCAGCTCAAGTTCCAGTGTTTCAAATACGTCTGAGTTGGTATTAGCGATTAATTCTGGCGGCGGTAAAGTGAATTACAACGGTGTTGAGTACCAGGCTGACCGCTTTAATACCGGCGGCACAGCGAATAGCACCACCGACAATATCAGCAATGTTGCAGAAGATGCGTTGTTCCAAAGCGAACTCTACGGCACTTTCGGTTATGAAATCCCTGTAACTAATTCGACTTACACCATCGAGTTACATTTTGCTGAGATTTACCATACAACTGTTGGCAAACGTTCGTTCAATGTATCGGTTGAAGGTAAGCGTGAAATGTCTCAGGTCGATCTGTATTCGTTGATCGGCGCCGATGCCGCTTACACTTATACCGTGAATAATGTGCAGGTTACCGATGGCAAATTGAACATTAATCTGGAAACACTGGTGGATAATGCGACTCTGGCCGGTTTTGCAATTTACTCTTCAACTGGTGGAAAATTTGTTGAGCCTCCACCAGTAGATCCCGGTTCTGCCAGCAAGGAAAATGAAGGTGCTGATTGCGTATTGGGTACAGCGCCTGCTGCAACCAGCAATGCGAAACTTCCTGATCCGTTTAAAAAATATAACGGTGCGCGCATCACTTCCAAATCAGAATGGCGTTGCCAACGGCAGGAAATTTTGAAGCAAGTTGAAGCATCTATCTATGGTACAAAACCACCAAAACCTGAAAAGGTAACAGGGACTGTAAGCCGCACCCAAATTACCGTAAACGTTGAGCATCAAGGTAAAACGGCCAGCTTTACTGCCAGGGTAGAAATGCCAGCGAATACAAGCGGCGCAGTACCGGCGGTGGTAGTGCTGGGTGGTTTTGGTGGCGACACAGCAACTATCAAAGCGGAAGGTGCAGCCATCATTACCTACGATCCCTATGCTGTCGGTGCCGAGTCAGGAAGTCGCACCAATAAAACCGGCGCCTTCTACACGATTTACGGCAACAGAAGTACAACAGGATTATTGGCCGCATGGGGTTGGGGCGTGAGCCGTATCATCGACGTACTGGAACAATCCGGCGCAACAATATTGAAGCCCGATGCAATCGGTGTAACAGGTTGCTCACGCTTCGGTAAAGGCGCTTTCGCAATCGGCGCGCTGGATCAACGCATCGCCTTAACAATCCCGTTCGAATCCGGTAGCGGTGGCGTACCTATCTGGCGCGGTATTCCAGGCGAAGGTGCACAAAGCCCAGGCAGTGCTTATGGTGAAACCTATTGGTTGGGTGATGCATTCAACAATTACACGGCTGATACGAAAAGATTGCCGGTAGACACGCATCAAATCGTTGCGCTGGTTGCTCCGCGCGGACTGTACATTATGGACAACCCGCACATCGCCAACCTCGGGCCAAAATCAGCGCACGCTGCTGCATTAGCGGGCGCCGAAGTTTATAAAGCGCTGGGTGCAACCAGTTCGATCACTTACCATTCCAATGTGGCCAGTGGCTCCCACTGTGAGGTTCGTCCGGAACATAAAGCGCAGTTGCAAGCCAACATTAGACGTTTCCTGAAAAAGGAATCGGCTACAACGGGTGGTTTAAATGCGTATTCAAAAGCGACGAGCAGTTTGAACGAATGGGTGGATTGGACTACGCCGCTGTTGAACTAAATAGGTGTGGTGATTAAAGCGAAAAAAGCCAACATTGTTTACGCAATGTTGGCTTTTTGTTTTTTTGCATGGGCAAAGACAGTGAACCGAAGAAGGTAAGCCTACGGCGCATCATTATATCGGTTAGTACTAGGCCGATAGTTCTCTTCGGACAATTTCCGCCCCCGCACTTAAAGCATTTAGCTTGCCTCTTGCTACTCGACGAGATAGGGGCGTCATGCCACAGTTGGTACAAGGATAAAGTTTATCGGCATCTACAAACTGAAGTGCTTTTCGTAAAGTATTGGCAACTTCCTCTGGCGTCTCAATGGTATTGGTTGCCACGTCAATGGCCCCTACCATTACTTTTTTACCGCGAATGAGTTCAAGAAGATCCATTGGAACATGAGAGTTGTGACATTCCAGTGAGATTATATCGATAGTGGATTTTTGCAGCTTGGGAAAAATTTCTTCATATTGTCTCCACTCAGAACCCAGGGTTTTTTTCCAATCTGTATTGGCTTTGATGCCATAACCATAACAAATATGTACAGCAGTTTCACATTTAAGCCCTTCAATTGCTTTTTCTAAAGTAGCAATCCCCCAATCATTTACCTCATCAAAAAACACATTAAATGCGGGCTCATCAAATTGGATAATATCAACACCGGCAGCCTCTAATTCTTTGGCTTCCTGGTTGAGAATTTTGGCGAATTCCCAAGCCAGTTTTTCGCGACTTTTATAGTGGCTATCATAGAGCGTATCAATCATAGTCATGGGCCCAGGCAAAGCCCATTTAATGGGTTGCTTTGTTTGTTGACGTAAAAATTTGGCGTCTTCAACAAAAACCGGCTTTTGGCGAGACACATCGCCAACGACTGTCGGCACACTGGCATCATAGCGATCACGAATTCTAACGGTTTCACGCTGCTCAAAATCAACGCCGCTGAGGTGTTCAATAAACGTAGTGACAAAGTGTTGGCGCGATTGCTCGCCGTCACTGACAATATCAATACCGGCTTGTTGTTGTTCTTGCAATGACAAGCGTAACGCATCTTGTTTGCCATCAATTAATTCCTCACCTTGCAATTTCCAGGGTGACCAAAGCGTCTCAGGTTGTGCAAGCCAGGAGGGTTTGGGCAAGCTACCAGCAGTTGAAGTGGGTAATAATTTTTTCATAATAAGTGATCTTGTCTAAGTAAATGATCTTATGTAAGTTGGATAATTAAAGAGCGTAATTAGCAGACCATTGCTCAAGAATAGCTTGGTATGGTTTGATAAAGTGCTCCTCAACAAACTTCCCCTGCTCAATAGCCAGTCGGCTGCGTTCTTCTCGATCATAAACAATTCGAGTTAATGAATAATCCTGATGCTTCAAGCTTGGCTGATAGGATTTTCCTGCTGCAGAATTCGCATTATAAATCTCAGGTCGGTAAATCTTTTGAAAGGTATCCATCGTACTGATGGTGCTGATAAGCTCAAGATTAGTGTAATCGCTAAGCAAATCGCCGGAAAAATAAAAAGCCAAAGGCGCAACGCTATTTGGTGGCATGAAATAGCGAACCTTTAACCCCATTTTTTTGAAATATTCATCAGTTAAAGAATATTCATCTTGCTGGTATTCAGCACCCAATACAGGGTGCTGATTTTCAGTCCGATGATAGTGCTTGCTACTTGAAACACTCAGACATATAACAGGCGGTTTATTAAAATGATCTTGGTAAGCGCTTGAATTCACGAAACACTTAAATAGCTTTCCATGCAGATCCCCAAAATTATCCGGAGTGCTAAATTCAGATTGATTCTTATTGTGCCCCAGCAACAGCACACTAAAGTCATAATCCCGCACGTAAGAGGAAAAGTTATTCCCTACAATCCCCTCAATGCGCTCGTTGGTTTTTCGATCAAAAATATTCGGTTTCAATATTTCAATCAAGGGGAGGGCATTACTACTGTTTTCAACATCAATGTTCATCTCAACGGAAATGATTTCAAGTTCGACAGTATAGCGATCGCCTTTGGGATTATCCCAATGCGCCAATGCGTTGAAACGATTGTCAATCATCCTTAAAGTGTTGCGCAAGTTCTCTTGGCGGCTCGCTCCTCTAGCCAAATTAGCAAAGTTGGTAGTGATGCGTGTATTGTCTGAGGGATGATAATTTTCATCGAAACAAATGCTTTTGATGGTAAAGGTAAAGTCTTTATACATTGCGATCTTGCAACCTGATTCTGAGATAAAACCTGAATTGATTTCGTGCTCTGGACTTGCCAATTTTCTGGTTGGCTTTGTGCCTGATTGGCCTAATTAAGAGCAGGTGTGTTTTATACCCGAATCAATTTATGAATAAAAATGATCTTATTTCACAAAAACATGAGAAAAATTCATGATTTAGCGTAATCTAACGCCCTCATATGGAATTTGCCCGCGATATCGGACGCAACAACTTTGAAGCTGCGAATGCGTTTCATCTTACCCAGTCCGACTCATGTGCAGCTGAAATACAAAATCGGGCGGTCAAAGAGCATCTCGAATCGTTAGATGCAGGTCCTTGCCTAACAAAACCACATTGAAACCTATCGCTGACTGATCCAATAGCGCAATGCTCTGCAATCAGAGGCTTTAGATTGGCAAGTTGTTATTGGTGATTTTTGTCATATTCCAATTCGTTGTAAATTTACACTGAGTGCAATATTATATTTGCACTCAGTGTAAATTTATTGGATCTAACTATGACACCCTGGACCGCATCAGACATACCCTCTCAAATTGGTCGTTCAGCGATTGTTACCGGAACTGGAGGTCTTGGATTCGAAACTGCATTGGCACTGGCGAAGTCGGGTTGTGAGGTAATTCTTGCGGGTCGTAACCCGGATAAGGGAGCTGCTGCACTTGCGACAATACGTAGTAAAGTCCCTGATGCCAATCTCCATTTCGAATTACTCGACCTCGCGAATTTTGCGTCAATTAAGAATTTTGGCGAGCGGATGAACGCGCGTAGAGATAGCCTTAACCTGCTGATCAATAATGCTGGTGTTATGGTGCCACCTAAGCGTCAATCGACGGTGGACGGTGTTGAATTGCAGTTTGGTACAAATTATTTGGGGCATTTTTTATTGACCCAGCAGGTATTGCCACTTCTCCGTAAAGGAAAAGCTTCTAAAGTAGTAACGCTGTCAAGCATTGCGGCACGGAATGGTCAAATTAACTTTGATGATATTAATGCCCAGGCAAACTACGACCCCATGCGTGTCTATAGCCAATCGAAACTTGCCTGCCTGATGTTCGCTTTTGAGCTACAACGGAAAAGTGAAATTAACCATTGGGGAATTTCCAGCATTGCAGTGCATCCTGGTATTTCACGAACAAATCTATTGCACAACGCTCCCGGGCGCAGGAGTTTTATCGGCATAACACGATCTGCATTATGGTTCATGTTCCAACCTGCATCGCAAGGCGCGCTTCCAACACTCTTCGCAGCAACTTCTCAATCGGCTAGACCCGGAGGCTACTATGGTCCGGATAAATTAGGTGAGACGAGGGGCTTTCCAACAGAAGCCATGATACCCCCTCAGGCGATGGATATTCGTGCGAGCGAGCGTTTGTGGAGCGTCTCGGAAGAACTCATAAGTATGTCTGCACTGAAATACGCTTCAACACTCAAAGGTAATTGATCATGCATCAATATTTCATTTATTCGGCCTTTGGTTGGCTCGCTTTTAGTGGAACTATGCATTTCATTATTGATGTTGTTTCACAGCATTTACGAGGCAAACACGTTCCCGGTACAGAGACAACGTTATATTACGGATTGCATAGTGCTTTCTCTCTTGGCCAGGTGACGTTTGGCATTCTGGGCCTGTATTTGGCGAAGCGGAACCTACATCTCCTTATGGAAACGCCCATCATTCTTCTTTGTTTATTTTCTGGAATTGGATGGCTCGCAGTTACCTTTTATTTCATGGAGTATTGGGAACCTAAATTAGCGGTCAGCCTTTTTATTTTGTTAATACTCGCTACCTGGATAGTTAGAGTTCGCATTTAAACTCAAATTAAGCGACTATCGGAGCCAAACTCTAAAACAAATACGTGAGCAGCGGCATTTTCAACTTCCCGATAAGGAAGCAGAACTGCTGTGGAATAATCCTGGAGAATGGAGACCTGGCGACATACGCGGACGTCCTGAAAAAGGAATCCTGGTTCTTTTTTCTAAAAGTTTATCTAAATATGGCCGGAAAACGATTTTAAAACTCGGATCTCAAACTGCCGAAAGCATCCTGAAAAAAATCGGCCACCGGCTTTGTTGAGCCTGCCTGTTCCCTCCATGCCTGAAGCGCAACTCTCTGTGCCCCGATTGATACCACGGCGACCATCTGTAGCGCCGTACGGCGCTCGGGTTGCTGCCAAATTTCGCATAAGGTATTGAAGAGCGCCTTCTCCTGTTCCACGTAAAATATTTGCTTGCGTGCAAGGAGTGATTCGCTTGACATCATGAGATTATCGATGGCGGTCATCTGCTCGGTTGTATAGCGCGCTATGCGCTTCACCATCACATCCCGAACAGCATCGAGCGGTGGTACATCGGGAGATGTTTTAAGCAACTCCGCCATCAAGTGAGCCCAGTCGGCAGCTAATCCGAATAAGATGATGTCGTCTTTCGATTTGAAATATGAGAAGAAGGTGCGGCGTGAGATGCAGGCTTTTATGGCGATGGCATCCAGTGTGGTGCGTTCGTAGCCATCGGTAAGGAATAAACGTAATGCGGTCTCTGCGATGCGCTGACGTGTTTCGCGTCGTTTTCGCTCCCGCAAACCCTCCGGGCGCGTGGAAGGAATAGTTTCAGACATTTCAATGGCCTATTGCATGGCTGGCTGGGCATGCCATTTATTTTGAATTTTTAAAATAATAAAAATGTTATTTTTCTGCGGCAATTTCGTCTTCAATAAAATTTAACGCTTCATCAATCAGTGCGAGCATGGATTGTTTGGCGCGTTCGGGATTGCGATTTTTAATCGCGTTGAATACTTTTGAGTGATCTTCCACTACACCTTCATGGTTGCCCTTAATGGGATTGGTGTGGCTGATACTCACACGCAGCGCAGTGGAAATAAAATCGCGCAGGCGAATATAAAAGCGGTTGTTACTTGCATAGAGAATGCTGACGTGGAATGCGATATCCGCCTCCAGATCTTCTTTACTGTTGCCTTCCGCTTTGCGCATGCCTTCAAGCGCTTTTTCGATACTGTCCAGTTTGGTCTGGTCGGCGTAACGCGCGGCAAGTGCAGCAGCTTCGGGTTCGATAGCAATGCGGACTTGCAGAAATTCTTTCAGTACATGCAGCGACGGTTTGCTTTCCAACATCCAGCGCAGTAAATCCGGATCAAAAATATTCCACTGGTCTTCCGGCAGAATACGGATGCCCTGCCGTGGTTTACTGGAAATTAATCCTTTGGCGGAGAGCATTTTTACGGCTTCACGTACCGCACTACGGCTCACTCCAAATTTGTCACAAAGTTCTGCTTCGGTAGGTAGGCTGTCATTCGGAAATTCACCACAAATAATCGTGCGTCCCAGTTCTTGCACCATGCGTTGTGAAAGATTGAAGTTACGGTCGAGAAGCGCCATTGTTGTTATCGTCCAGGAAATACAAAAGATGAACGAAGATTAACGATTTATCGTTAATAATACAATCTGAGAATTGTCGGGGACAGGGAATGGCTGCGAGCGGATTTACATAATCCGGTGCAATCTTGTCCAGGCTTTGTCTGGCTTCCAGGTAGCGGCCCATTGAGGTAAATCCGTTGCAGGCATGGGGCGGGCGATGCCGTAGCCTTGGGCGAGTTCGCAGCCGAGCGGGATAAGTAATTCACCGTGGGCGACGGTCTCTACGCCTTCAGCGATAACCTTGCGATGGAACGCATTGGCCAGCCCGATTACCCCTTTCACAATTTCAAGATCATCCGGATCATCAAGCATATCGCGGATAAATGTCTGGTCAATTTTTAGCAATTCAGCGGGCAGTCGTTTGAGGTAGGTAAGTGATGAGTAGCCGGTGCCGAAATCATCGACCGCAAATTGCACGCCCAATGCACGACAGGAGCGCATTAATTCTGCTACTTCGGCGATATCTTTCAGCGCACTGGTCTCGACAATTTCCAGCTCTAAAAAATCAGGTGGTACATCCGGGTGCTGCGCTAATTGCGCTGCCAGGCGCGTAGCAAAATCACTTTGCTGTAATTGCAGTGCACCGACATTGACGCTGACGGGAATATTAATTCCCTGCGCGCGCCAGTGTGCAATTTGCCGCAATGCGTCATCGATGACCCAATCGCCCAGTTCAATACTGAGTGGATGATCTTCAATAACCGGTAAGAATGCAGCGGGCGATAACAAGCCGCGCTCCGGATGTTGCCAGCGCACCAATGCCTCGGCACCAATAATCTGCCCGGTGCGCATGTTGACTTTGGGTTGATAGAAGAGCACGAATTCTTTTCGATCGAGCGCGATGCGAATGTGTTCAATTGATTCGCGTTGGTTCTTGGTGGCAATATCTTTTGCGACATCAAACAAGTGAAAACAATTTTTACCCGCTTGCTTGGCGATATACATCGCTTGATCAGCATGGCGTAAGAGCTGGTCGGCATCGCCATTGTCCCGTGGGTAAACCGTTACCCCGATGCTCGCGGATACCTGCAAAAATTGGTGGTTAAGTAATACCGGTTCAGCGGCAACAGAGAGCAGTCGAATCAACACAGTTTCGTAATCCGCAGGTTTTTCCAACCCTATCATCACGACAATAAATTCATCGCCACCAATGCGCGCGATGGTATCGCCCTCGCGCAATACTTCTTTCAGGCGATGCGCAATGTTCACTAGCAATTGGTCTCCGGTATCGTGGCCGTGTTGGTCGTTGACTGCTTTAAATCCATCGAGGTCGAGGTAGACCACCGCCACCGAATCACCTTTGCGATGACTGTGCGCTACGGCTTGTTTCAAGCGGTCGGCGAGCAATACACGGTTGGGTAAACCGGTTAATGCATCGTAATGTGCAATATATTCGAGCTGGCGTTGGTGCTCTTTGATCGGTGTTATGTCGGTAAATAAATTGACATAATTTTGTGCAACACCGTGAATATCCTGCACTGCGCTGATAGTCATCATCGATGCAAAATGCTCACCATTTTTGCGTTTGTTCCAGATCTCGCCATGCCATTCGCCTCGGTTGATCAAATCGCGCCAGAGCGCATTATAGAATTCCGGTGTATGGCGACCGGATTGCAATACACGAGGATTTTTTCCGATAACTTCTTCGCGGCTGTAGCCGGTAATCTCGCTGAAGACATCGTTGGTTTCGATAATATTTCCCTGTGAGTCGGTAATTAAAATTCCCTCGCGCGCGTGGGTAAAAACACTTGCCGCCAAATGCAAGCGCACTTCAGCGCGCGATTGTTCAATCGCAAGGGATGTCAGGCGCGCTTCACTTTCAATCAAACGGATTTCCGCATCGGTGGGGTTGCGAATGTGTGCGTGATAAAGCGCAAAGGTACCCAATACTTTTCCCTGTGCCGAAAAAACCGGTTGCGACCAGCAGGAATAAATATTGGCGCGCATGGCTATTTCGCTGAACGTACTTGTCCAGGGGTGCTTGTGGACATTGTTAATAATGACGCGGTGTGCAAAAAAAGCCGCGCTGCCGCAAGCGCCCATGCCCTCGCCAATAGGTAGCCCGTCTATTGCATCCATAAAAAAATCGGGCAGGCCATGCGATGCACCTGCATGCAAATGTTTTTCATCACTATCAAGTAACATGATGCTACAAAAACTTCCAGGTAACAGAGTTTCAATATCCAGCGCGATAACCGCCAAAATTTCATCGAGCGCCACTTTGGCGAGCAACATTTCCAATATGCGATTGTGGTGATGGTGGCGTCGCTCGGCTTGCTTGCGTTCGCTAATATCCTGATAGATTCCGGTGAGGCGCACCACCTTGCCGTTTTCCATATGCGCTGTACAGGTAGTGCGTATATCGATTTTGCGACCTTTGAAGGTAAATTTTTCTACTTCAATATCGAACACTTCCCCGGTTTCCATTGCGCGCTTTAACGCTTGGGAAATTCGCTCGCGTGAATCGCTTGGATAAGCTGAGAAGCCTTCGTCGAGCGTGGGAGTATATTCTTCTGGTGTGGTGTCGTGGATGCGATAGGTTTCATCGGTCCAATAGATGGTACGTGTTGGCACATCCATTTCCACTCCACCGATTTTGGCGATGGATTGTGATGCATCCAGAATGCGTTTGCTTTTGCGCAACTCGTCCAACTGAGCGCGCTCAAGTGCTTCAAGTTCCGCCGATTGTTGTTTCAATGCTTGCAATTCTGCGCGCTGCAATTCCAGTGCAAGGCGATACACCTGGAGTTCGCGCTCGGCAGCTTGCACAGGCGTCAGTGCCGGTAGTGGTCCGGTGCGTAACGATTGCTTCTGCAATTGCTCCAGCGCACGACGATAGAGCTCCGAGTCATCAAATGAAAATTCAGGCGACATAATATGTGTTCAATCCTTCCGCAAAAAACTCCCGTGCGACTGCACTTGGGCGCTTGCAAAATATAGCAGTGAGGATAGCACCTGTCGAAGCTGTAAACGGCTCCAGCTCCTCAATAGATCAAAATGATCCAGCAATGAGATTAATACTGGTTTTTGTGGATAAGCGTGGGCTTTTTAATCGCTCCAAGCTGATTTTGATGAAAGCTAATAGCGTTTATTTGTACTGATGTAAATGACGGTAATTGCGCGTAATAAAACGGTGGAAGCAAAGGTGGAGGATTATGGTTAATTTGCTCCCGCGACCGGCGGGAGCAAACGATGGAAAACTATTCGCTTTTTTTCGATTCCTGTTCTTTCTTGTTGTAATATTCTTGCAGCACAAAAAATGATTTCTTTTTTACACCTTTATTGGAATAAATTCCCTTGCGGTTGAAATCATCCTGGATGCCATCAAGCAGGCGGCGTGGTGAGCGGAAGTCAGCGAGAATCCAGGGTGATGTGCCGACAAAGCCGTCAATTTTATCAACCATTCCCAATGTTTTGCGGTAGAGGTTTTCCTGGAATTCTTCGGTGAAAATCTGGTTCACGTCACCGTGGAATCCTTGTTTTGCGCTGCCACCAAATTCGCTGACAAATACCGGTTTGTTGTACTTGATCTCCCAGGTTACGCGGTCTGCTTTTTCTGGCAGGCCATCATACCAACCGATGTATTGGTTAAAGCTTACCATGTCGACTATATCGGCAAGCGGATCTTCCACCACGGCAATGTTTTCATTGTCGCTGCGGTAATGTTTTTCCATCGCGGCACTGAGCAGGCGAGTGTTATCTAACGCGCGCGCTTTTTTTGCGAGGCGCGCAAGGAATTGGTTGCGCACAGCCGATACCGGTGTTTCATTGGCGAGAGACCAGATAATTACCGCTGCACGATTTTTATCGCGTTCAATCATTGCTGCCAATTGTGCTTCTGCATTTTGATAAGTCGTTTCATTTTTCCAATTGATTGTCCAGTACACTGGAATTTCTGACCAGACCAGCAAGCCCATTTGATCGGCGAGGCGCACCATGTCTTCGTTGTGCGGATAGTGGGCGAGGCGAACAAAGTTTGCGTTCAAGTCTTTTGCCCAACCCAGCAGTGTTTGCGCTTCTCTTGCATTGCTCACACGGCCGCCACCATCAGCAGAATATTCCTCATGCACTGAAATACCGCGCAGGAAGAGAGGTTTGCCATTGAGCAACAATTGTTTGCCTTTGGTAGTGATACTACGTAAACCGATAGTGTCGGTGAATTTGTCGCTGCCGCTGCTGATGTGTACGGCGTACAGTTTTGGTGTTTCCGGTGACCAGAGTTGTGCGTCGGGAACATTAAAGGAGAAATTTGCGTGACCATTTTTATCGGCGGTCAGTGTTTGCCGGATTTTTAATTCGGGCAGGCGCAGCTGGATTTTTTCACCGCCTTTAGCGCCATCTAATAATACCGAGCCGCTGACCGTTTTTTGTTCCACTGAACTGAGCGCAATTTTATAATCGCGAATAAACGTATGCGGTACACTAAACAATTTTACGTCGCGGGTAATACCACCGTAATTCCACCAGTCGGTGTTCAGTGTCGGGACAGCATCGGCATGGCGTTTGTTATCCACTTTAATAATGAGTGAGTTGTTTTTGGCTGTTAATTTGCCGGTCACTTCGTAATGGAACGGGGTAAAGCCGCCGACATGTACGCCGAGTTTTTTGCCATTCAGATAAACATCAGCGCGATAGTTAACTGCGCCGAAGTAAATAAATTGGCGATCTGATTTTTTTGCCGCAGGGGCATCAAATTTTTTGCGATACCAGACACTGCCTTCGTAATAGTAAAGCTTTTCTTTCTGCGTATTCCAATCGCCGGGAACTTGTAAGGTGTCGGCTTTATCAAAATCGTATTCGATTAAATCGGAAGGTGTCTTGGGTTTTGAATCAGTAAAAAACGCATTGACCGAGGGTGTTTCCTGCTGGTCGAACGGTTCGTAGCGATAGTTGTAGTAACCGTTTTCGTACGGGTCGACGATAATTTTCCATTCGCCGTTTAGGGAAGTGGCATCGCGAGTGTAGGCTTGTAAAGGTAATTCGGCTGCGAGTGAGAATTGCGAAATTGCCAGACAAAATACAAACAAGATGGAGGCGAAAAACCTGCATGTAATTAATAATTTCATGGTGATGTTCTCTTGTCGTCGGAGATTATTGTAGTGTCGAAGTTTTCGCCCGTCTGTTGCGAGCTGATGTCAGGATATGCATGCTCCGCTTGTTAATATTGTGAGGCGGACAATGTTTGGGATTTTAGTATATTTTTGCCGATCTTATCGTTATATCAGTTTGTGGTTGGTGGTAAAAATTTGTTAACTCTGTTTAATCTTTTGGAGTTTCGCCAATAAATGCCAATAGATTTTTATAGTTGCCCATATCGGCAGTGCGTAAGGCGTGAACATAGGTGCGTCGCCGTTCATTCATGGATTGCAGATCTTCGCCGCCAGTCCAGTCGATGGGCAATTCGTTCAATATATTGGTTAATAAGGTGTCTGCCATAATCCGGGCATGTCGTCCATTGCCGTTGGGAAAAAGATGGATATATACCAGTCGGTGATGCAAGCGCGCAGCAATTTCGTAAGAACCGTAAGTTTGATGTTCAACCCAGTAGCGAGTGTCATCCAATAACAGACGCAGTTGTATGGAAATGTGCCGAGGGTCTACTCCGATATTTTTCTCGATGGTACGAAAACTGCCCGCCCATGACCAGACGTCACCAAATAATTTTTTATGCAATTCCCGCACAAAACCCTCATGCAAAATATCACTGTGTTTACGGCGCGCCAACCAGCGCAAACCGTTTTGGATATTGGCTTGTTCAAGTTGATCGAGTTGGTTGCGGGTAATGATATGTTTGAATTTCAGGCCGCGAATTTCGTCGGGATCGAGTAGTGTTGCGCCAGTGGGATAGTGCATGCTTTCCATAAAATAATCTCCCTGATTTTTCGTTAACAGATGTGCTTATTAGCACCTGTATTTATTGTTAATTGATGCTGTTAGTTATCGTTCCATAAATCGTTGGGCATTTCTCGAATCAATTCATATTTGATTCGCTGTTCTTCAATACGCAATTGTTCCGGGCTTAGTGACTGGTTTTCAAGTGCCATATGGATATGGGTATGACGTACAAGTTGTTCGGCTTTTTTTTGCGCTTGATTCGCGACGAGTTCTTTAGTTGTGCCATTGGGCACCAATGCATAGACAACGCGGCAATTCATTGCCTCGGCCATGGTTTGCAGGGTTTTCAGGCTGATAGCGCCCGAGAGTTCGTTTTTTTCAGACTGGGAAATTTGAGAGCGAGTTAGGCCCATCCTCCGTGCTAATTGCGCACCGGACATGCCCAGCGCCCGCCTCACCGTACGCAACCAACCCTCAGGTGGCGGCGTAATTGTTATCTGTTGGGCGGTTGAATCAACAATTTGCTGATATTGGTGGATGATTAGCGGTTTCATGGTATGAATATAATTGATGTTTAGTCAAAGCTACTCATAATGATTTAAGATGTCAACTTATGGCTAATCATATTTTAATTTATGTTAAGTTATAAATTGACGTATTGGGTCGAAGTAACAGGGTTTTGGGAGCATTTCTGTCTATTTTCCCTGCCCAGCTAATAAAAAGTGATCAGCTTGCCCAGTCTTCAACTATTAATCCATGGCCGGTTTGGCGTGTCCTGCCTTTTTGCCCAACCCCCAATTCCTCAATTTCTCCATATACAAATACACTACTGGCGTAGTGAACAGCGTGAGCAATTGGCTTACTGCAAGGCCGCCGATAATGGTGATCCCGAGCGGGGTGCGCAATTCCGAGCCTTCATTAAAGCTGAGGATTAACGGCAGTGCGCCGAGCAAGCCGGCGAGGTTGGTCATCATGATCGGGCGTAGGCGCAGGAGGGCAGCCTGGAAGATGGAATCACGCGATGACAAGCCTTCTTTGCGTTCAAGGTCCAGTGCGAAGTCGATCATCAGAATCGCATTCTTCATGACGATGCCAATCAATAAAAATAAACCGAGCATGGCAATCAAACTGAAGGGGGTATCGCTTAAGCGCAGTGCGAGCAATGCGCCGATGCCGGCGGAGGGCAGGGTGGATAAGATCGTCAATGGATGGATGCTGCTCTCGTACAAAATGCCAAGAATGAGATAGACCGCAAGCAATACGCAGGCGATTAATACTGCGGGGTCTTGCGCCATGCCTGGTGTGCTTGGGCCCCAGCCGGGACGACTGCTACCGGCAGGGGCAAGGTAAACCTCCTTCGGTACCATCAGTTCGGCGATTTTGTTTTCGATTGCAGTGCGCGCTTGTTCATCGGTGTAATGTTCAGCAACGCCATAACCGATACTTTCCGAGGCAAACTGGTTGCTGTGGCGCACCCGGTCTTCGGCGAGGCCGTAGTCAACGCTTGAAAAGGTCGAGAGCGGGACGCGGTTGCCATCACCGGTAATCACTTGCAGTTGATCCAGTACGGCAGGCGTAGCCGTGTAGCCTGGTTCCAGTTCCATTACTACGCGATATTGGTTCATCTCGTCGTACAGGGTGGAGACCTGGCGCTGCGAGAATGAATTGTTGAGCATGCTCGCGACGATGCTCATATTCACACCCAGGCGCTGCGCGGCTTCGCGATCGATGGTGAGCACAACTTGTTGGGTGCCTTCTTCTTTCACTCCGTCGACTTCAGTCAGTTCGGGCATTTTTTCCATTGCGGTGGTGATCCTGGCGGCCCAGTTGTGCAGCAATTTCAGATCGTCGGCGAGCAACATTAATTCCTGTTCGCTGCGGCTAAAGGGCGAACTGAGGCGGATATCCTGGTCGGAGTTGATCATCAAAATAGCGCCGGGAATGCTGGGCATATTGCGGCGCAAGCGGTCGACTACCTGGTCGACCGATATACCGCGCTCGGCCATTGGTTTGAGGCTGATGCGCATCCACGCATTGCTCACGCCGTTGCCGCCGCCGCTTGCGCCGAATACATCTTCAATCGCCGGATCGGCCAGCAATAGTTGGCGGAATTGCTGGATTTTGGGTTGCATAACCTGGAACGAGAAACTGTCATCGCCGCGGATAAAACCGGTCATCTGGCCGGTATCCTGTTGGGGCAACATGGTTTTGGGGATGGCGATGTAGAGGTAGATATTCAAGCCGATTACTGCGGCGAGTATCAGTAGCACAATTCGGCTGTGGTTCAGCGCCCAGCCGAGGGCGATAGAATAGGCTTGTTTGATGTCATCAAAAATACCGGGTTTGCGTTCCTTTTTCGGTTCGGATTTCAGCAATTGGGCGCAGAGCGCGGGAGTGAGGCTGAGCGATACCGCGAGGGAAATGATCATGGCGGCAGCGAGGGTGATGGAGAATTCACGGAACAGTTTTTCCACCACACCACCCATCAGCAAAATGGATACGAACACCACCACCAGGGTGATATTCATCGCCAACAGCGTAAAGCCTACCTCGCGCGTACCTTCTATCGCCGCTTTGAAGGGGGGAACGCCTCGCTCGATATGGCGTTTGATATTTTCCAGCACAACTATCGCATCATCCACCACCAATCCTGCCGCGACGATCAAGGCCATGAGCGACAGGTTATTGAGCGAGAATCCGTAGAGATACATCACCGCAAAGGCACCGATGATTGCCACCGGAATGGCGAGGCTCGGGATAAGTGCGGTACGCGCGCTGCCGAGGAATACCCAGACGACACCGACGACCAATAATACCGATAACATCAAAGTGATTTGTGCCTCATTGAGAGTGGCGCGAATGCCGGGAGAGCGATCCATCACTACTTTGAGCTGGGTGTCGGCGGGCATCAATGCGCGCAGGGCGGGAAGCTGGGCGTTGATCGCATCAATGGTTTCAACGATATTGGCGCCCGTCTGGCGACTTACCGTTAGCGTAACGGCCGAGCTTTGGTTGTGGAAACCATCAGTGTAGCGGTTCTCGACTGAATCGCTGACGGTCGCAATATCTTGCAGGCGCACGACGCCGCCGCCTTCACCGTAGCGGATTACCAGGGTCTGGTAATCCTTGGCACTGCGCAGGGTTTCGCTGGTGCGCACCTGCCAGCGGATATCGTCTTCTTCCAACATGCCGAGTGGACGCAACACGTTGGCATTGCTGATGGCGTTGCGCACTTCATCAAGCGCTATGCCGTAATTGGCGAGTGCATTGGGGTTAAGTTGGATACGCACAGCGGGCAGTGATGCTCCGTCAATACCAATTTGGCCGACGCCTTTAATCTGCGCCAGTTTTTGCGCGAGTATGGTGGATGCAGCATCGTAAAGCGCACTTGGTGACAGGTTGGGCGAGCTAAGTGCAAGCGCCATAATCGGTGCCTGCGATGGGCTGATTTTGCGATAGCCTGGGTTGCCCGGCATACCGGCGGGTAATTGGCCGCGTGCGGCATTGAGCGCAGCCTGCACATCGCGCGCGGCAGAGTCCAGATCGCGGTCAAGAGTGAATTCCACCCAGATAAAGGTTGAACCTTGGGTGGAGTTGGAGTTGATCGCGGTTACACCGGGAATACTGCCGAGTGCGCGCTCCAGTGGCGTCGCGACTGTCGCCGCCATACTTTCCGGACTGGCGCCGGGCAAACCGGCAAATATTTGCACTGACGGGAAATCCACCTGCGGCAATGGCGCAACCGGCAGCATGCGCCAAGCCAGCAGCCCGAGCAGGACGATACCGATTGCTAATAGACTGGAGGCAACGGGGCGTTTGATAAAGGGTTCTGCAATATTCATATGAAATCTATCGTAGGTTGCTGGTGAGGAACGAACCGCAACATGACCATCTCGCCCAACATGACGATCTCGCCCAACATGACCATCTCGCCGCGCCAACCAAAAGCCAAATGGAGCTTTGAATCAGGTTAGGGTGCAGGCGGATATATGGACATGTTGCGGTTCGTTCCTCACCAGCAACCTACGCCTCCTCCGGGATCAATTCGTTGGTGGGATTTTTGTTAACCCAGCGATCAAAAAACAAATACACCACCGGTGTGGTAAACAAGGTGAGTACCTGGCTAACCAATAATCCACCGACCATCACCAATCCTAATGGCTGGCGCAACTCCGCGCCGGAACCGCTGGCGAGCATTAGCGGGATAGCGCCAAACAAGGCGGCGAGGGTGGTCATTAAAATGGGACGGAAGCGCATCAACGCGGCGCGATGGATTGCTTCGCGCGGGCTGAGGCCTAGGCTGCGTTGGGCTTCGAGCGCGAAGTCCACCATCATAATGCCGTTCTTTTTCACCAGGCCGATCAGCAGCACCACGCCGATGACCGCAATCAAATCCAGCGGCTGGCCAGTCAATAACAATGCGAGTAACGCACCGACCGTAGCTGAAGGCAGGGTGGAGAGGATGGTTACCGGGTGGATAAAACTCTCGTACAAAATCCCCAGCACGATATACATAGTCACCACCGCCGCGAGCACCAGCCAGAGAGTGTTGGTGAGGGAGGCGCGGAAAGCTTCAGCAGCGCCCTGGAAACGCAACTCCAATGCCGCTGGTAAATCCAAATCGGTTTGGGCCGCTTCAATCGCATCGATTGCTGCGCCGAGCGAGCTATTGCCCGCGAGATTGAATGAAATGGTGGTCGATGGAAATTGGCTTTGGTGATTGATCAGCAGTGGCGCCGGGCGCTGGCTGATATTGGCGAGGGTGCTGAGCAATACCGGTTTGCCCGAGCTGCTGGCGACGTAGGTATTTTCCAGCGCTTTCAGGCCTTGAGCGTATTCGGGATCGACTTCCAGCACCACGCGATATTGGTTGGCTTGGGTAAACAGGGTGGCGATTTGCCGTTGGCCGTAGGCACTTTGCAATGCGGCGGAAATATCACTGACGCGCACACCGAGGCGTGCCGCCGCATCGCGGTCGATCTCCACATAAGCTTGCAAGCCACGGCTTTGCAGGTCGGAGGCGACATCGGCGAGCGCCGTTTCCTGCCGTAAGCGTTCCAGTACGCGCGGTACCCACTCATCGAGCAAGGCTCCATCCGGGGTGGTCAGGCTGAACTGGTATTGGGTGCGGCTGACGCGGTCTTCGATACTCAATTCCTGCACCGGCTGGAACCAGGCAGTAATGCCGGTCACGCTGCCGATACGCTGCTGCAAGCGTCCAATAATGTCAGTTGCACTGGCATCGCGTTCATGGTGCGCCTTGAGGTTGATCAGCAAACGACCGGAGTTGAGGGTGATATTACTGCCGTCTACACCAATAAAAGATGACAGGCCTTCTACTTCAGGGTCTTGCAGGATCAGCTCAGCGAGCATTTGCTGCTTCTCGGCCATGGAACTGAAGGAGATATCCTGCGGCGCTTCGGTCACCGCCTGGATCACGCCGCTGTCCTGGATCGGGAAAAAGCCTTTGGGTACAGCGAGGTAAAGGCCGGCGGTGAGTACTACTGTACCGACCATCACCGCCATGGCGGCGGGTTGGTGTTGCAGTACTTTGTCCAGACCGCGTCCGTAACTGGCGATCAACCGCTCCATAAAATCGGGTTTATTGTCGTGATGCATCGGCGCGTGTTTGAGCATGCGCGCGCACATCATGGGGGTAAGGGTGAGCGATACCAGCAGCGAGATGCCAATTGCCACTGCCAGCGTAATCGCAAATTCCTGAAATAATCGCCCGACCAGGTCGCCCATAAACAGCAGCGGGATTAATACAGCGATCAACGAAATCGTCAGCGATACCAGCGTAAAACCAATTTCACTCGCGCCTTTAAGTGCAGCATTCAGCGGCGTTTCGCCTTGCTCTCGGTGGCGGGCGACGTTTTCCAGCATCACTATGGCATCGTCCACCACAAAGCCGGTGGCAATGGTAAGCGCCATCAGGGTCAGGTTGTTGATTGAAAAATCAAGGAAATACATAGCCGCAAAAGTACCCACCAGCGACAGCGGCACCGCAAGGCTGGGGATAATGGTGGCGGGCACCGAGCGCAGGAACACCAGGGTTACGGCGACCACGAGGCAGATCGCAAATACCAGTTCTTTCTGCACATCGCGGATGGACGCGCGGATGCTGTGGGTACGGTCGCTGAGGGTCGCCACATTGACGGCGGCGGGTAGCGAGGCGGTAAGTTGCGGCAGCAGGGCTTGTATGCTGTCAGCTACATCAATCACATTGGCGCCGGGCTGGCGTTGGATATTGATCAACACGGCGGGTTGGCTATTGGCCCAGGCAGCAAGGAAGCGATCTTCCGCTCCGTTTTCGACGGTGGCCAAATCCCCTAGCCGCAATGGCGAGCCTTCGTTCCAACTGATTAATAAATCGCGGTATTCCTGCGTCGAGCGCATCTGGTCATTAGCATCAAGCATGGTGGAGCGGTACTGGCCGTCAAAACTGCCCTTGGGTTGGTTGGTGTTGGCCGAGACTATTGCGTTGCGCACTTGTTCAAGGCTTATCCGGGTATTGGCCAGTGCATTGGGGTTGACCTTGATACGGATAGCCGGGCGCTGGCCGCCCGCCAGGGTCACCATGCCGACACCGGGTAATTGCGCCAATTTTTGCGCCATACGCGAGTTCACCAGATCATAGACTTCCGGCAGTGGCAGGCTCGCCGACGTTACCGCAAGGGTCATGATAGGTGCATCGGCGGGATTCACCTTGCGGTAAATCGGTGGGGTTGGCAGATCGGACGGGAGCAGGTTGGCGGCGGTATTAAGTGCCGATTGTACTTCTTGTTCAGCGACTCCAAGGTTAACTTCCAACGAAAACTGCAGGGTGATAATGGATGCGCCGGTCGAGCTGGTGGATGACATTTGCTTCAAACCGGGGATCTGGCCGAGGCTGCGCTCAAGCGGCGCGGTAACGGTGCGTGCCATTACATCGGGACTGGCGCCGGGGTTAAAGGTGAATACCTGGATGATCGGATAATCGACTTGCGGCAGGGCAGCAACGGGCAACAAGCGAAACGCCAGAATGCCGGACAGCAGCAGCGCCAGCATCACCAGCGAGGTGGCAACGGGGCGGAGAATAAACGGGGTGGATATACTCATTATCAATCTCAATCAATGTATTGCGTAGGTTGGGGTGAGGAACGAACCCCAACATGTCCATTTCGCACCCACTTCCACAAGCTGTGCGCATTGAACCGATTTTTGTTTTTGGCGGTGACAAGGTTGTGTTGGGGTTCATTCCTCACCGCCAACCTACATTACTCCATCACCTTCACATCTTTGCCATCCCAGAGGCGGTCAATCCCCTCTAGGACCACGCTCTCACCTGCTTTCAATCCTTCCGATACCGATGTGCGTGCACCTTCCAGTGAACCTAATTTAATCGGGCGAATCCTGGCTTTGTTATCTTCAACCACATACACATAGGTACCTTTGGAACCGTATTGCACAGCATCGACCGGAATAGTCACTGCACCGTCGAGCGTATTCAAATGCAGGCGTGCATTAACAAACTGGTTGGGAAACAGGCTGTCATCGATATTTTCGAATTGCGCTTTCAAACGCAAGGTACCGGTGGCGGTATCAATCTGGTTATCGAGGGTGGTGAGTTTGCCGGTCGCCAATAAATTTTGTTCACTGCGGTCCCAGGCTTCTACTGCCAGCGCCGAAGTGGTTTTGGCCGCTGCCGAGTGAGCGCTGCGCACCGCGACCAATTGATTTTCGGGAATAGTGAAGGAAACAGAAATGGGTTGCGTTTGCGTAATCGTCACCAAACCGTCGGTATCGCCTGTACTAACGAGGTTGCCCACATCCACGCGACGCAAACCGAGGCGGCCGCTGATAGGTGCGGTAATGCGGGTGTAGGAAAGTTGCAAGCGCGCATCATCAACTTGCGCGCTGTGGTTTTTGATGGTGCCGTTCAATTGGTCGACCAGCGCTTGCTGTTTATCGAATTGCTGTTTGGCAATGGATTTTTGCTCAATCAGTCGCTCATATAAACGCAAATCTTCTTCGGCATTTTTGAGTTGTGCACGAGTTTCCTGCAGCGTACCTTCCGCTTGTGCGAGGCGCACTTTATAGGTCGCCGGATCTATCTCGGCCAATAAATCCCCGGCTTTTACGCTTTGCCCTTCCTCAAACAAAATACGCAGCAATTGGCCATCTACCCGGCTGCGCACCGTCACGGTATTGAGCGGCACTACGCTGCCGATGGCTTTGATATGCACCTTTAAATCTTCGCGGGTCACTTTCACCACATGCACCGGCGTTGGCCCCATCCAGGGATTCGGTGGTGGCGGTAATTTTCTTTCGGGTGCGCGTAAACCAAAAAACCAAACCAGTAACAACACAATAACAAGGGCGATGCCCGCTAACCAGCGCTGGCCGCGCGATAAACGATCCAAGGGTAGGCGCATGAAAGAATCCGCAAAATCAAAAAAGAGTCGGTAGGTAGCCAGTCGCGGTTGATCCCCGCAAAAGGCAAATGTTGGGCATATGGAAGCGCGAGACTAGAGGTCGGGAAATAAGCCCGCAACTGATTTTACATTTCTCGACGTTTGGTTACAGGTAGATCACCACAATCAGTTGAATTCGGTTCAGTAAATGGCTTGTTTGCAGCAAACAGCTCTTTAACTGTAGTGAAATATACGGCTCGGAAATGAGGCTAAACCACTATTTTTTGTGGGGATAAGATAGGGTTGAATAAATCCGTGATGATGAATACCGCTTGGTGGTCGATAAAGGTCAATGCGTAAGCGGATCAAAAAGATATTGTTTGTAATCGTCGTCCAGCGTGGAGATAAACGGGTTGTGCATTTTTATAAAATGCCGCTCATTTAATTTCGCGCGCGCTAAATCCTGCTCGTGGGCTTCGCGCCATAGTTGTTGATAAGAGCCATCTTTGTAGGCGATATCAATGCCTTTTTTAATGCGATCCAATAGCGCCTGATTACTTTTGTGGCTGAAAATAAATTTGGGCAGCGGATAATAAAGCGCGAGTTTATTGTCCAGCTGCAAATCAGCTACTTTTTCAGTGCTGAGTTCATGGAAATATTCCGTCGGGCTGGGGCAGAAAAGATCAACGCGGCCAGCTTGGGTCATGCGAAACAAACTGGTGATATTGGTGCCCTCTACAATTCGCATTCCATGATATTTCAAAATTTTTGCATCTACCCAGTCTGCACCCACACCGATTTTATATTGTTGCAGTTGCTGCAAGTCAGTTATCTGTTGCACTTTACCGATCAGCTTTTTATTGGCGTAGCAAATGCGATAACTGGGTGCGCCCAGTTGGAGCGGAAAAGGAATGTAGATGAGATTGCCCGATTCCATTAACTCATCTTCATAACTTAATACCATGAGAAAATTTTGGTATTGGTTTTGATTCAGTGCCGCTATGGCATGGGTGCGTGAAATTACATTGATGGGTACCATTTCAAAGGTGCCGGTTTTACCCTGCGTTTTTTCCAGCGCAAGCTGAATGACGCGCTGATCAAATGTTTTTCGGTTCAGGTCGCCATAGTCAGGGCGCTTGTGAGTGACAACCAATATTTCCGGGGACGCATCGGTTGATGTTTCCGCTTGGGCAAATGCCACAATCGCTGTCGATATCAGTAACCAAAAAAAACAACGCATTCGACAAATCCGGATATGGAATTGAATAGATATAGGGAAAGTGAATATTAATCTTGTTATTAAACAAGATGATAGCTGACCTGAGTGTAGGCGAAAAATTCCGCTCAGCCAGTCAGGCGGTGCATTTGCCGGATGAAATTTGCCAAGCGGTTCTCTGTGCCTTGGCGAACAGAATTGTCGTTGCAGTGCAAGCACTATACAGAGTGTGAAAAATTGAATTTTTAGCTGCCAGTTGTTATTCGTTATTAGCCATGGCCGTTCTTGGGAGATTTTAATGTTAACGATGCAGTTTCCTCATATTGTTGCGCTGCCCGGTTTGGTAAATGATTCGCGCCTGTGGCAGCACCAGGTTGCCGGCTTAACGGATGTCGCCCATGTGTGGACTGGTGACTTAACCAAGGAGGAAACCATTACAGCGATGGCGACATCGGTATTGGAAAATGCGCCGGTGCAAGAATTCGTATTGGCGGGAATGTCGATGGGCGGTTACGTTGCGTTGGAAATTATGCGCCAGGCGCCAGAGCGAATTTTAGGCTTGGCGCTGTTGGATACCAGCGCTCGCCCGGATACTCCCACCGCATTGGAAAATCGCCGTGCCGCAATCGAACGTGCCGGGGTGGATTATCAGGCGGTGATCACCGAGCTGATGTCCAAGCAATTGCATCCCTCTCATCTTGAAAATCAGTTTCTGGTCGGCCTTGTCAGCGATATGGCATTAAACCTCGGCAAGGACATCTTTATTCGCCAGCAAAAAGCCATTTCCAACCGCATCGACAGCTTGCCATTTTTACCGCTGATCAAATGTCCGACTTTGGTGATGTGTGGTCGCGATGACGCTATCACACCTTTGGGGGTGCATCAGGAAATGGTGTCGGCAATACCCGATGCCGGTTTGGTGATTATTGATGAGTGCGGTCACCTTTCACCGATTGAACAGCCGACACGTGTCAATGAAGCCTTGGCTCAATGGTTGGGAAAAATTGGTTTGAGTAGCTAAAACATAAATAGCTAAATGTTGTTTTACATTGATGTGAATGAATTTATGAAAATGTTCGATAAAGCACCTGGATTGGAGCAGTTTCGCTTACAAAGGGGTTGCCAGCAACTCATGGCGATCAACGTTGATCAGGAAGGAATTTTATGATTCTCGACGAGGCAGATCTCCTCAACGCCCGAATTCTGATTGTCGATGACCAGCTCATTAATGTGCAGTCGCTGGAGCAATTGCTTACCGCCGTTGGTTATACCGATGTTACTTCTACCACCAATCCTCGCCAGGTTTACGCGCTGCATTACAAACATCGTTACGATTTAATTCTGCTCGATTTGCAAATGCCCGACATGGATGGATTCGAGGTGATGGAGGAACTCAAAACCAATATCACCGACAGCTATTTACCGGTGATCGTACTCACGGCGCAGCCTGAATATAAATTGCGTGCGTTGCAGGCGGGCGCTAAAGATTTTTTGAGTAAACCGTTTGATTTGGTGGAGATTAAAACGCGCATCAACAATATGCTTGAAGTGCGGTTGTTGTATAAAAAATTGGAAGACTATAGTCGCTCACTCGAAGCCACGGTTGCCGAGCGCACCGCCGCATTGCGCGAGAGCGAAGCACGTTTTCGCAGCCTTACCGAATTGGCATCAGACTGGTATTGGGAACAGGACGATACCGGTCGTTTCACCAAAATATCCGGTCCGGTATTGGATATGCTGGGTGTTGACGTCGAGGCGGGTAATGTAGACGCGAGCCGCATTGCCGGTTGGGATGCAACTGAGCACGCCCAGCTCCATGCGCGAATTGCTGCGCGCCAACCGTTTATCGATTTCCCTTTTAGCCGCACCGCACCCGACGGATCACAGCGACACTATCGCGTTAGCGGGGAGCCTATGTTTGACCAAGGTAGCCATTTCATCGGTTATCGCGGTATAGGCGTGGAATGCGCACCAATGGTACACCGCGATGAAAGTATCAAAGCTATCACTCGTTAAGGTTAAGCGCCTGTCTGTGCCAGCTTATGATCCGGGCCAGCGCCCCACGTTAAATCATTTGTTGAAATCCTTACCGGAACTTGATTTGGCGAATCTGGCCGAGCATTTGGAATTGGTGCATTTACCGCTGGGTGATGTGCTTTATGAGCCTGATAAGCAATTAGAACACGCTTACTTTCCTACCACCGCCATAGTGTCTTTGCATTATGTGACTGCTGCTGGCTCGTCAATGGAAACAGCGGGCGTGGGCAACGAAGGTATGGTGGGAATCCCATTATTTATGGGGGGCAATACTACACCCGGTTCTGCGGTGGTTCGCACGGCGGGTTACGCTTATCGCATCGAGCGCTCGCTGCTGAAAAAAGAATTTAGTCGCGCGAGCAGGTTGCAGCAATTGCTACTGCGCTATACCCAAACATTGGTCAGTCAAATCTGCCAAAACGCCGCCTGCAATCGCCATCATTCTATTGAACAACAACTCAGTCGCTGGCTATTGCTGACATTGGATCGCATCTCCTCCGGGCAGTTTGTAATGACCCAGGATTTAGTGGCCAATATGCTCGGTGTAAAGCGTGAGGGCGTTACCGCCGCTGCATTAAATTTGCAGGCATTGGGCTGCATCAGTTATCGGCGCGGACACATCTCGGTGCTTGATCGTAACTTGTTGGAAAGCCGTGCCTGTGAATGCTATGGCCAGGTCAAGAATGAATTGCTTCGTCTCCTGGGTGCACAGCATTAGGTGGGGAGCACAGCGTCAGGTCGAATTTAAAACACATCCAAAAACCGCATCTCCAGGATCGCTAATATGAATAAACCCAACTGGGTCAAGCGGATATTATTCCCGATGTATTTGGGCAACCGCCCGCATCAACATGACGATCAATCGCCATTGCGTGCTGAATTATTTGGCGCTGATCAAATGGAACAATTCGGCAAAGCGTTGGCCGGGATGCACAGCGTCAGTAAATCCCGCACGCGCGATGATTTACTCGCGCGGCTGGATGAAAACGAACAGGTGTTGATCAGCGGCTGTGACATGCTGACGGCTGCGGTCAAATCGCATTCGCGTATCGCACCGGCGGGCGAGTGGCTGCTCGATAATTTCTACATGATTGAAGAGCAAATCCGCACCGCACGGCGCCATTTGCCCAAAGGATTTGCGCGTGAATTGCCGCGCTTGGCCTCCGGTCCTTCAGCGGGCTTACCGCGTGTCTATGATCTTGCACTCGCCTCAATCGCCCACGGCGATGGCCGGATTGATGGTGAAGTCCTCAGTCGATTTGTCGCCGCTTATCAAACGGTAACTCCCCTTACGCTCGGCGAACTCTGGGCGATTCCGATTATGTTGCGTCTGGCGTTGATTGAAAATCTGCGCCGCGTCAGCTTGCGTATTACATCGGCCCGTGCCTATGTGAACCAGGCGCAACACTGGGCGAGCCAAATGATTGAAATGGCCGGCACAGACCCTAAAAGTTTGATTTTAGTGATCGCCGACATGGCGCGCTCGCGCCCGCCGATGGTCAGCGCGTTTATCGCCGAATTAGTACGTCGCTTGCAGGGCCACGGTCCGGCGTTGGCAATGCCGCTCACCTGGATTGAACAGCGATTGGCGGAGGAGAGCCTCACTATCGAGCAATTGGTGTCGGCGGAAAACCAACAGCAGGCAGTCGACCAGGTTTCAGTGAGTAATACCATCGGCAGCCTGCGCTTCCTGGGCGCGTATGATTGGCGGATATTTGTCGAAAACATGAGTATCGTCGAGCATATCCTGCGCGAGGATCCGCTCGATATTTATCGCAATATGGATTTCGCCTCACGCGACGAATACCGCCGCGTGATTGACCGCCTTGCCAAGCAAAGTGCTGCCTCGGAAGCTGAAGTGGCGCGGCTGGCTATTACGCTGGCGCGCGAGAATGCAGGGCCGGGACCCGCTTCTGCGTCCAGGGAACATGTGGGGTATTACCTCGTTGACCGGGGTTTGACCGAGCTGGAAAAGCGCATAGTCGCACGTGTTCCGTTCGGGGTGCAGCTGGGGCGATGGTGTGGGCACGCGCCTCTGTCACTCTATCTTTTGGGGATCATCGGACTGGTATTGGCAGCGACGACAGGTTTGCTGGTGCTGGTGGAAAATGCCGGGTTTAGCGATCGACACCTGGGATTGATAGCGCTCTTATCTCTGGTTGCCGCCACACCACTCGCCACGGCGTTGGTAAATTGGCTTATCACGTTACTGGTACGTCCAAAGCGGTTGCCGCGCATGGATTTTGCGCGGGGTTTGCCGATGGATGTAGCAACCCTGGTAGTGGTTCCCACCCTGCTTAACACGCCTCAGGGAGTGGATGATCTGCTGGAAGCGCTTGAAGTGCGCTTTCTCGGCAACCGCGATGACAATCTCTTTTTCGGTTTGCTCACCGACTTTGGCGATGCGTTGACGGAGACCCTTCCCGGCGATGAGCAATTGTTGCAACGTGCGCAACAGGGGATTGAACAGCTCAATGAAAAATATGCAGCGGCGGGCGAAAGGGACGGCGACCGGTTTTTCCTGTTCCATCGCCCGCGTCGGTGGAATGATGTGGCGGCGTGTTGGATGGGCGTTGAGCGCAAGCGCGGCAAGCTCGCTGATTTGAACGGAATGTTGCGCGGTAAAGGGCGGGAGGCATTTTCCCTTATTGTCGGGGCAATCGATCGCCTGCCGGTGATTCGCTACATCATCACCCTCGATACCGATACCCAATTGCCGCGTGATGCCGCGCGGGAATTTGTCGGCACTATGGCGCATCCGCTCAATCGCCCTGTCTACGATGCCCGGCGGCGTCGCATTACCCAAGGCTACGGCATTTTGCAGCCCCGTATGGCGGCGAGCCTGTCGGCCGCAAACCGTTCGCGTTATGTGCAACTTTACGGCAACGAGCCGGGTATAGATCCTTACACCCGCTCGGTCTCCGATGTGTATCAGGACGTGTTCAGGGAAGGGTCGTTTATCGGCAAGGGGATCTACGATCTCGATGCGTTTGAAACTGTGCTGCACGGCAGTTTTCCGAATAACCGGATTCTCAGCCACGACCTGCTTGAGGGCTGTTATGCCCGCGCCGGTTTGCTGAGCGATGTGCACCTCTATGAGGATTATCCCGCCCGTTACGCGACGGATGTGAGCCGCCGCGAGCGCTGGATTCGCGGCGACTGGCAGATCGCCAGTTGGCTGTTGCCGCGTGTTCCCGGCCCTGATGGAGAGACATTACCTAATCCGTTGTCGGCCTTATCGCGTTGGAAAATTGCCGATAACCTGTTGCGCAGTCTGGCGCCCGTCGCCCTGCTGTTATTGCTATTGATCGGTTGGCTATTGCCCACGCCCTTGTATTGGACGCTCGCATTGCTCGGCATCATTGTGCTGCCCCCGCTACTAGCCACTTTGATCGACTCCCTGCGTAAACCGCGCGAAGTCTTCTTTCGGCAGCATGTGGCAACCGTTGCCGTCGCGGCGTGCCGAAATCTTGCCCAGGTATTGTTCCGCATCAGCTGTTTACCCCATGAGGCGGTGTACAGTTTGGCGGCGATTTTGCGCAGTTGCTGGCGGTTGTGTTTCGACCCGCGCCTGTTGCTGGAGTGGAGTTCTTCGGCGGAACAGGAAATCCGCGCGGAAAGCGGTTTTTTGGCGTCGTTGCGGCTGGTTTGGTCAGCACCGGTTTTTGCACTGCTCGCCGCTGCCGGAATTGTTCTATTAAATCCCAATGCACTCTTATTGGCGGTACCGGTATTGAGTTTATGGCTAGTTGCACCGGTGCTGGTCTGGTGGCTGAGTCGTCCATTGGAGCGCAATGAGACGAGTTTATCGGCGGAGCAAACGCTGTTTTTGCGCAAAATCGCGCGTAAAACCTGGGCTTTCTTTGAGCGCTTTGTGGTCGTGGGTGATAACTGGCTGCCACCGGATAATTACCAGGAAAATCCCGGTCCTGTCATTGCCCATCGCACCTCTCCGACCAATATCGGGCTGGCGCTGCTGGGGAATTTATCGGCTTACGATTTTGGTTTTATCTCGGCCCATACCCTGCTCAAGCGCACCGCCAATACCTTCAATACCCTGGCGCGGTTGGAGCGTCACCGGGGTCATTTTTTCAACTGGTACGATACCCAGACGCTGCTGCCCCTGGCGCCCCGTTATATTTCTGCAGTGGACAGCGGCAACCTCGCCGGGCATTTGCTGACGTTGCGCGCCGGCTTGCTCGCCTTACCCGACCAGAGCATCCCTTGTGCACGTGTGTTTGAAGGCTTGTCCGACACGCTGGAGATCCTTACCGACAGCCTGAGCCTTACCAAACCGGCCGACGATCACAATCTGCCCAATATCCTGGAAACCTACATTGCCCGCTTGCGCACCCTGCTCACCGTTGGTTGCACTCATGCGCGTGAGGGTGTTCAGATTCCGCTGTTATTCCATAGCCTCGAAGCTGTGGTAAATGCAGCGGAGAGTATCAACACCTACCTTGCTGCCCAGCCAGCCAGCAAATTTGTGCCAAGTGGCAGTTTGCCGGGCGATGTGTTGGATACGGCAGGGAATGAAGCCAAAATCTGGGCTGAAGCCTTGTTACGGCAAAGTCGCGATGCGTTGGATGAATTACTGTTCTGTGTTCCCTGGTTGGGCTTGCGTCCACCGCCGCCGACACTCAACAGTTTTATGGCCAGCCTTGCCTTCAGCAGCAATATGAACGCGATTCCGAGTTTGCGCTCGCTGGCGGAACACAGTGTCAGATTGTTACCACTGTTAGATGTCCAGATGCAGCAACCGGGTACCCAACTTGAGCGGGATTGGTTGATGGAGTTGCGCGGGCTGGTTGCTACCACCAGTAGCCGCGCCAGTGAACGTATCGCCAGTTGCGATTCATTGATCGCCCAAGCGACTGACTTTGCGGCCATGGAGTACGGTTTTCTCTACGATTCCAGCCGTCATCTGCTCGCTGTGGGTTACAACCTCGACGATTATCGCCGCGATAACAGCTTTTACGACCAGCTCGCCTCGGAAGTGCGCCTGGCGCATTTCGTCGCCATTGCCCAGGGGCAATTGCCGCAGGAAAGCTGGTTTGCACTGGGGCGTATCCGCACAATTGCCAGTGGAGAGCCGGTACTGGTGTCCTGGAGTGGCTCAATGTTTGAGTACCTCATGCCCATGCTGGTGATGCCCAGTTATGAGGGATCATTACTCGATCAAACCTGCCGCGCCTCGGTCGCCCACCAGATTGCCTACGGCAAACAGCGCGGTGTGCCCTGGGGGATTTCAGAGTCCGGTTATCACACCTTCGATGCCAACCTTAATTACCAATATCACGCTTTCGGTGTTCCCGGCCTTGGCTTTAAGCGCGGTTTGGCGGAGGATTTGGTGGTATCGCCCTACGCTTCCGTACTTGCCTTAATGGTGGCACCGGAGGCCGCGTGCTCCAACTTACAACGGTTGGCGGCGATGGGTATGGAAGGTCGGTTCGGGTTTTATGAGGCGGTAGATTACACCAGCTCGCGCCTCGCCCGCGGTCAATCCAGCGCCATAGTCCGCTCGTTTATGGTCCACCACCAGGGTATGAGTTTGCTGGCGTTAACCCAATTATTACTGGATCAGCCGATGCAGCGTCGCTTTGAAAGCGACCCTTTATTTCAAGCGACCCTATTGTTATTGCAAGAGCGCATTCCCAAAGCCTCGGTACTGCACACGCATGTGGCAGAACATGCAGAAGGGGCGGCGATATTTGATCAAGTGGAAAGCGCAACCTATGTGCCTCTGGCTGCGGACACCCCTACGCCGGAGGTACAATTGTTATCCAATGGCCGCTATCAGGTGATGGTGACTAACGCCGGCGGCGGCTATAGTCGCTGGAAAGACTTGGCGGTCACCCGCTGGCGCGAGGATGCTACCCGCGATCACTGGGGTATGTTTGTATATCTGCGCGATGCCGATACCGGCGACTTCTGGTCGGCCAATCATCAGCCCACGGTTAAACGTGCCGACAGCTACGAAGCGATGTTCTCGGAAGGTCGTGCGGAATATCGCCGCCGCGACCACGACATAGAAACCTATACCGAGTTGGTGGTATCGCCCGAGGACGATATCGAGTTGCGGCGGTTACGTGTCACCAATCGTTCACCCAGGTCCAGAACCATTGAAATCACCAGCTATGCAGAGGTAGTACTGGCAGTTCCCGCTGCTGATGCCACCCAAACTGCGTTTGGCAATTTGTTCGTGCAAACCGAAATTGTCGCTGACCGCCATGCATTGCTCTGCACCCGGCGTCCGCGCTCGGTGGGTGAACAAACGCCCTGGATGTTCCATCTCCTTGCCAGTAACGCCAGGCATGTCGACCAGGTATCTTACGAGACAGATCGCCTGAAATTTACCGGCCGTGGCTGCACTCTGGCGGCACCACAAGCAGTCACCAACGGCGGTCAACTGAGCGACAGCCAGGGTTCGGTTTTAGACCCGGTGGTCGCCATTCGTTGCCGCATTACTTTGGAAGCGGGACAGATGGCGACGCTTGATCTCGTCTCTGGTGCTGCTGAAAATCGTGATGCGTGTATGGCGCTGGTGAATAAATATCAGGAACGGCATTTTGCCGACCGGGTATTTGACCTTGCCGCGACGCACAGCGGTGTCACCCTTCGCCAGATTAACGCGAGCGAGGCCGATGCCCAGCTCTATCGCCGTCTGGCTGGCCCGGTGCTCTATGCCCAATCGGCGTTGCGCGCCGATGCGAGCCTGCTGATCCAGAATCGTCGCGGACAATCGGGACTATGGGGTTATGCCATCTCCGGCGACCTGCCCATTGTGCTGCTCAAGATTGCCACCAGTGCCCATATCGAGTTGGCGCGGCAGATGATCCAGTGCCATGCCTATTGGCGCTTGAAGGGGTTGACCGTGGATCTGGTGATCTGGAACGAAGACCATGTCGGCTATCGCCAGCACCTGCAAGACCAAATCATGGGCTTGATCGCCACCGGCAGTGAGAGCCACGCGATTGATCGGCCGGGCGGCATTTTTGTGCGCTCAAGCGAGCAGATTTCCCATGAAGACCGGATCCTGCTGCAAACGGTAGCGCGCGTCATTGTCGATGGCAGCCGTGGCAGTTTGGCGGAACAGGTCAACCGGCGCGGTCTGGCGGACAAGAAAGTTGCCCGCCTCACGCCCACCCGCACCCGTACACCGGTGAGCCAGCAACCCCAGCAGATTGCCCCGCGTGCGGACCTGATCCTTACCAATCCCTTGGGTGGGTTTACCGCTGACGGGCGCGAATACATTATTACCACCACGGCCGCGCAAGTAACGCCGCTGCCGTGGGTCAATGTGCTGGCAAATCCGGGTTTCGGTAGTGTTATTTCAGAAAGTGGCCTGGCTTATACCTGGGCCGAAAATGCCCACGAATTCCGCCTTACGCCCTGGTGCGATGATCCGGTCGGCACCTCCGGTGGCGAAGCCATTTATCTGCGCGATGAAGAGACCGGCCATTTCTGGTCGCCGACCCCATTGCCGACGCGCGGAGTTTCCCCCTACGCGACCCGCCACGGCTTCGGTTACAGCGTGTTTGAGCACACAGAAGACGGCATCGCTTCCGAGTTGTGGGTATATGTCGATCTGGAAGCGGCGGTCAAGTTCTCGGTGCTGAAAGTACGCAATGAATCGGGGCGCAGGCGGCGCTTGTCGGCAACTGGTTACGTTGAATGGGTATTGGGTGATCTGCGCACTAAATCCGCGCTGCATCTGGTCACCGAAATTGATGCCCGCAGCGGCGCACTTTTTGCGCGCAATGCTTACAACAGTGAATTTGGCGGGCGTGTCTGCTTCTTCGATGTGGATGACAATGCACGCACCTTGAGTGGTGACCGCACTGAATTCCTCGGTCGCAACGGATCGCTCGCTAATCCGGATGCATTGACGCGCGTGCGGCTATCAGGTCGATTGGGTGCGGGGCTTGATCCCTGCGGTGCGATTCAAGTGCCGTTTGAATTGGGCGAAGGGCAAGAGCGCGAGATTATCTTTCGCCTCGGCGCCGGTCAGGATCTGGAGCAGGCGCGCAATCTGGCGCAGCGGATGCGCAACCTCGGTTCGGCGCGCGCTGCACTTGCCAAAGTGCATGAATACTGGACGCAAACCCTTGGCGCAGTGCAGGTTAAAACCCCTGATCCCGCATTCAATGTACTGGCCAATGGTTGGCTGCTTTACCAAACCCTGGCCTGTCGCCTCTGGGCGCGCAGCGGTTTTTACCAATCCGGCGGTGCCTACGGTTATCGCGACCAATTGCAAGACACCATGGCACTTGTGCATAGCCAACCGGCCATGATCCGCGCACAATTGTTGCGCGCCGCCCAGCGCCAATATCACGAGGGCGATGTGCAACATTGGTGGCATCCACCGCAAGGGCGCGGCGTGCGCACCCGCTGTTCCGACGATTATCTCTGGTTGCCGTTAGTCACTTGCCATTATGTGAATAGCACCGGCGATACCGGTGTACTCGACGAACCCCTGCATTTCCTCACCGGCCGTTTGCTCAACGACGATGAGGAATCCTATTACGATCTGCCGGGGCAGAGCAGCGATACCGCCAGCCTCTACCACCATTGCCAGCTCGCCATTGAACACGGGTTACGTTTTGGTGAGCGCGGTATTCCGCTGATGGGTTCAGGCGACTGGAACGACGGTATGAATCTGGTCGGAATTCACGGCAAAGGCGAGAGCGTCTGGCTCGGCTTTATGCTCTACAAAGTGCTACTCGCGTTTGCCGACATCGCCACCATCAAACAGGATCATGCTTTCGCTGTACGCTGCCAGGAGCAAGCGTTAGAGCTGCGCGCGAACATCGAACAGCATGCGTGGGATGGCGATTGGTATCGCCGCGCCTGGTTCGACGATGGTGTCGCCCTGGGTTCAGTGGTCAATGATGAATGCCGCATCGATTCCATCGCCCAAAGCTGGTCAGTGCTGTCCGGTGCGGGCGATCCCGCGCGCTCGCACTTGGCTATGGCCTCCATGTACAAGCATCTGGTACGCCGCGACCAGGGCATTATCCAATTACTTGATCCGCCGTTTGATAAATCCGCCATGAACCCTGGTTACATCAAAGGTTATGTGCCCGGCGTGCGCGAAAACGGCGGCCAATACACCCACGCCGCTATCTGGGCAACCATGGCCTTTGCACAACTGGGCGATAGCCAGCGTGCCTGGCAACTGCTCAATATCATCAACCCGGTGAATCACGGTAATAGCGCTGACGCTGTTGCACTGTATAAGGCCGAACCTTATGTAGTCGCAGCCGATGTCTATGCCATCGCCCCGCATACCGGCCGTGGCGGCTGGAGTTGGTACACAGGTTCAGCGGGTTGGTTGTATCGGTTAATGACTGAATCGCTGCTTGGAATCGTGCGTCAGGGGGTGCATCTGCACATCAAACCTTGCTTGCCCAAAGAGTGGACGCGTTACTCCGTCGATTACCGTTTCGGCCAAACGCTCTACCGGATTGACGTCATTCAAACGATTGAAAAAACCGGCAAGGTCGTGCTTGATGGCGTTGAGTCAGAAGGCGAAAAAATTCCGTTAGTGGATGATGGCCGTGAGCGAAAAGTGGAGGTGTTTGTTCATACTTCTGGATGAAGTAAGCGCGGTTAGCTTTCTATTTTCTTAACGCTAAGGAAAGGCACTATTCAACTTAAAATAATTCCCACTATTTCCGGAGAACGCGATGAATAATATACCTAAAGGAATAAAGATGGTGTTCGCAATAATAGGCATCCTTTTCCTGGGCTTTGTTGTCTACGGCCTGGTCACTGATTGTCCCAATACAGCAGGTTATTTCTTTTGCAGTGCATCGGAGCGCCAGGATTTGCGGGATTAATTTTTACATCCTTTCAGATTCAATAAACAGGCGGTAATTACCAACTGCAAAAGTTATGGCGTTTAAAAGTAGAATGTGTCTTTTTTAAACAATTGATTAAAAAGTTGATAATCAGGCTAATGGAAAAAATCATTAGCCTGACATTTTGTGTGACAGCTGCTGCAAATAAATTAAAAGTCTTTACGGGCATTTTCAGTTTTTTTTGCTTTTTTGGCCGCGTGTTTTTCCTTTGCTGTTTTTGCTGCCGGTTTTTTAGATTCTTTTTTACTATCCTGGGCTTTGCTCATGATGGTGCTCTCCGGTAGTGAATCAAGTAGTGAAATAAAGTGGTGTATAGATGCGCCACTCTTGACAAGCTATACCAGTTTTACAGCAATCACCTGTCCCGCGCTACTAAAATCGAAATTCTTGATTTGTGCGTTAGCGCACGGCGACTCTACTGACGGCGGTAGTAGCCTGCCTCTCCCCCTAAAACCCCCGGGAAGGATCCCTCAGGGGGGTTATTTCTCTTTTTAGTATTGCTCACTTTTCGCACGTAAGCGGAAGTTGAATCGGCATTCCAATTCATTTTTTTAAGTGGACAATTCCATGACTAACTTCACAAGTTATACCCCGGCTGGTAAGAGCAGGGTTGTACAGGGAGTCGCTGACAACCATCTCCCTTATCACAGTGATGTTCCCGCCCAAATTGTTAATACGCGTGGTATTGGAGCATACGGACTCTTTCAGGTTTACGAACCGCAACATGAATTTACCAAAGCGGATTTTTTGCAGAATCCTGAAGTATTCACCTCCGTGTTCGTACATTTTTCCAGCGTGGCAAATGCGCGCGGAGTGATCGACAGCGTGCGTGGTTTTGCCGTGCGTTTTTATACGCGCGATGGCAACTTCGATTTGGTTGGGAATAATATCCCTGTCTCGTTTATCCAGGGAAAACGCCCGGTACTGACGGAAGTGTCGAGCCATGAAATCCCTCATGATTTACCGCAAACCGCCTCCCCACAAGATATTTTTTGGAACAGTATGGCGCGCGCGCCGGAATCAATGCATGCACTTATGTGGGCTATGTCAGATCGCGCATTACCGCGTAGCGTTACGATGATGGAAGGTTTTGGCGGCAACAGTTTTCGTCTCACCAATGAGCAGGGTAAAACCTGTTTTGCCAGGTTCCATTGGAAACCGGTGCTCGGTGTACATTCGTTAGTGTGGGATGAAGCAATCAAGCTGGCCGGTAAAGATGCCGATTTTTATCGCCAGCATTTATGGGAATTAATTGATCAAGGGCAATTTCCCGAATGGGAATTGGGGGTGCAGATTGTTGCAGAAGAAGATCAATATAAATTCCATTTTGATTTACTTGATCCAACCAAGTTGATTCCGGAATCGCTGGTGCCCGTGCGCATTATCGGCAAGTTGGTGTTGAACCGCAATCCGGAAAATTACTCTGCAGAATCAGATCCGGTTGCATTCCACTCTGGTCATCTGGTGCCGGGTATTGAGTTAGGTATTACCTGTGCTAATCGCGCCGAAAAAATATCGCCCTGCGGAAAATTGTTTAATGACCATTATTCGCAAGCTGCGCTTTTCTGGCGTAGCCAATGTGCATGGGAACAAAACCATATTGTTGCGGCATTTTGTTTTGCGCTGGCAAAAGTCAGCATCCCGGCAATACGGGTACGCATGCTTTCCAATTTAACCCAGGTTGATGCCACCTTTGCACAATGTGTTGCGCGCGGACTCGGTATGGAGTTACCGGCACCACCGGAAAATGCCGGAACCCTTCCTTACACAAATATTCCGGTGATTGATCCTTCACTGAGTATGATGAGTTCGCGTAAAGATTTTATTGTCGGGCGTTATGTTGCGGTGTTGGTTGCCGATGGTTTTGAAAGTGATCGCTTCTTCGCGCTGCGCCATACTCTCGCAGCCGGTGGCGCTACTGTAAAAATTATTTCAACGCGACTCGGCGAAGTGACTTGTAAGCATGGGCATCGTTTCCATATTGACTACAGTTTGCTGACGGTCGGCTCGGTCATGTTTGATGCGGTATATGTTCCGGGCGGTCAAGTGAGTGTGGAATCCTTGTGCAAAAATGCAAACGCAGTGTTGTTTGTAAAAGAGGCTTACAAGCATGGAAAAGCAATAGGCGCGAGTGATGAGGGGGGAATGTTGGTTACACGCGCCGCGCGTTCATCCATTATGTCTGATAGTTTCAAGGGGCCGGGTGTAATTATCGCCCCGTTGGGCTCGGAGTCGGCGATTTTTGTGCAGCGATTTGTTGACGCATTGGCGCAGCATCGTTTTATTGATCGTCCGGATTTAGATGCGATTGTTGCCTAAAGGCGCCAGTAAATGAAATGGATTTTTCGTGCGCTGGCGAACAGAGATCAGTGTTTTATAAGCCTAGTATCAGCACTGTGTTTTGAATAATCCGCACTCCATTCGAGATCGCTGGAGTCAGGAAATCCTTTCGCAGCGTACGATATTTACTTTTAACTACTCGCAATAAGGAATTTAACTATGTCTATTTTATCAAGCACCCCGATTTCCAACGCCAAAGCCAAGGGCGCCGAGCTTCAAGCAGATGCAGCCTTGTCAAATATTTCACACGAGTTTCGTAGCTTCGTAGCCGATATTGAAAGCCTTCTAAAAGCTACCAGCAGTTTGTCCGGTGAAGAGTTGGTCAAAGCAAAAGCCAAGTTGGAACAGCGTATTTCCGCGGCAAAAGCCTCTGCCGAAGAAATTGGGGGCAATATTGCGAATCGCGCACGTAAAACTGCCGAGAGCGCAAACAATTACGTACATGAGCAACCATGGCCCGCAATCGGCGCAAGTGCTGGTGTTGGCTTCCTGATAGGTTACTTGCTGTCACGTCGCTAAGCACAATTGTTCTTGTAGAACCATTATTTTTACCGGTCGCCGAGTGGCGGCTGGTAAAAAATGGGTAATCGGTTCAACAGTGTATTGGGTAAAAATCAGTTTTAGCGAATGAAATGATCGAAAGGAATTACTGTAACTGTTTCCCCTTTGTCTACTGCACCACGCTCCGCCTCCAAACGAATATAACAGTTCGCTTTAGCCATCGCGCTTAGCACCCCCGAGCTTTGTAATCCTGCACTGATAACTGTATTAACTCCATTTGCATTCGTAAGAATTCCACGTTGGAAATCCGTGCGTCCCGGTTGTTTTTTTATCGCGTGAGTAGCAATAGCACTTAAGGTGTTTTGTGAACCTGTCGCTGAGCCGCTAAATGCTTCTCCCGCAAGGCAACGCAAGCCCGGTACAACCAGTTGGTGATAAGTCACTGCTGCAGATACAGGATTGCCCGGTAATCCAAAAAACCACCCTTGTCCCAAGCGGCCAAACGCAAAAGGTTTGCCCGGTTTCATCGCAATTTTCCAAAAATCAATTTCGCCCAATTCAGCGAGAACCTCTTTGGTGTAATCCGCATCACCTACCGAAACACCGCCGGTAGAAATTATTACGTCTGCCCATTGCATCGCTTTGTTAAATGCATCGCGCAATGCTGCAGGGACATCGGTGATCACACCTAAATCCAACACATCAACGGCAAGCCTTGTTAACAGCGCCGTTAATAGCGGACGATTGCTGTCGTAGATTTTTCCCGCTTCAGGTTCAGCGCCGGGCGGCAATAATTCATCGCCGGTGGTGAGCAGGGCGATGCGTAATCGACGCACCACATTAATTTGCGCCAGCCCAAGTGATGCAAGCAAACCAATATCCAGGGCAGATAAGCGACGACCCGCAGAAAATACCTGGTTGCCCAATGCAATATCTTCACCGGTACGACGAATATTTTCGCTTATTTTTGGTGTATGGATAATTGTCAGTATATCGCCATCACGCTGCACATTTTCCTGCATGACAACTGCGTCTGCACCTGGAGGAATTAATGCACCGGTCATGATGCGTACCGCTTGCCCGATACCAACAGAACCCGCAAACGGATGGCCGGCGAGGGTTTGGCCAATGACCGTCAGTTTCTCTTCGCAATCCTGCACGCGCACTGCGTAACCATCCATTGCCGAGTTATCGCCGCCGGGTACATTAATCGGTGCCGCGATGGGAGATGCAAGCACGCGATCCAGCGCTGCATGCAACGCAACCATTTCGCTTTCCTGAACGGGATGTAATTGATTGCAAATACGGACGAGTGCTTCTTCGATTGGCAGCAGGCCGGGTTGAGCGCAGTGATCCACAGTTTTCCCCTGCATGAGTAGTGATAGGTAATTTTTTCGATGAATTGCCAATTGCTACAGCGATAACATTTCACGCACTTCGCTGGGCGGATGACCGATGATGCGTTTGAACGCGCGGCTGAATGAAGCTTCCGAATCGTACCCAAGGCGATTGGCAGCCACCGCGATACGCATGCCATCGCGGGCGATCCAGTGACGTGCCTGAAACATTTTTACCCGCGCAACGTATTTGGCCGGCGACTCTCCGAGCGTACGGGTAAATTTGTCGGTAAAACTGGAGCGGGAGGCACCCATCAGGTTAGCGAGGGTTGCCACTGACCAATCGAGTTCCGGTTGCATATGGATAGCCGCCAATACCTTACCGATTTGTGGGCAGCGCACGGCCGCAATCCAACCGCTCGAATCACCGCACGCGCACTCCACCCAGGCGCGAATAATACTGGCTGCCAATACATCGGCGAGGCGCGCCAATATGCCGCAAGCGCCAATGCGATCCAGACTGATCTCGCGTTCCATCGCCTCCAACAAAACCGGCACCGACGGGTCGCGGGTAGCGAGGTCGCTGGTGCGCATCAGGTCCGGCATCATTGCGATAAGCGGGTGCAGCGGGTCGAGGTTAAAGCGCATGGCGCCGCAGAAAAGCACATCCGGTTCGGCAACGCTCTCGCGCAGCTCGCCGTTCACCAAATAGATATTATCCGACACCGGTTTGCGCGCAAGGCTATCGATATCCACCACCGGCACGTCCGGTGAACTCGCCAGAATGTGGAAATCACCGCGCGGGAAAAGGACTGCATCGCCAGGGTTCAGTCTTACCCAATCAGTGGTGCGGGTGCGCAGCCAGCAACCGCCTTGGGCGACAAAGTGGAAGCGCGCCTCACGCTGCGCCGGAAACGCCACTGCCCAAGGTGTTTGCAACAAGCAGCGGCCATATTCCACGCCATCGAGGCGCAGTCCAAGCAAAATTTCGGTCAGGGTATCGCGCATATTGCTAAACCTTTTTGGATAAATAGTCATGTCTTTCGGATTTTATATCATAGAAAAGCCAAAACCATAACCCTAAACTGCGGCAACGATTAACTGCTCACAGGCTTTCCATGAACAACACCACTTGCCCCAATTGCGCTCCCATACCTTTGGCTATTGATCTCCCTGAATCCAACCGGGCTAATTGGGCTGGCATTACCAGCCTGGCGTTGGGCGTTTTCGGCTTGGTGACCGCCGAATTTTTACCGGCCAGTTTGCTTACGGCGATGGCGAGCGATCTCGGTATTTCTGTCGGCGCAGCCGGTCAGGCAGTCACCGCGACAGCTTTGGTCGGTGCCATAGCCGCGCCCACTATTCCGGTACTTACCCGCAATCTGGATCGCAAGGTCGTGCTGCTTTCCCTTTCGCTGTTGTTGCTGTTCTCCAATGTATTGGCCGTGATCGCTAATAACTTTGTCGTGCTGCTGATCGCCCGCGTGTTATTGGGTGTTGCTCTGGGCGGATTTTGGTCGATGTCGGCGGCCCTGGCGATGCGGTTAGTGCCCGACCATTTATTTGCGCGCGCTATGTCGGTGATTCTTACCGGCGTGTCCGTTGCCACTGTCTGTGCCGCGCCCCTGGGAGCATATATCGGTGATCTGTGGGGTTGGCGAAGCGCGTTTATCGCTGCCGGCTGCCTTAGTCTGGTAACCATTGCGACCCAGTTTTTTGCTATTCCTGCACTGCCGCCAAAAGACAATCCGAGCCTGCGTATCCTGTTCCAATTATTGGGCCGCACCCATGTGCGCGTTGCATTGGTGGCGGTGATATTGGTTATTTCCGGGCATTTCGCCGGATTCACCTACATTCGTCCGCTATTGGAGGATGTAACTCAAGTGTCGGTAAGCGCTCTCTCTGCGATTTTGCTGGGTTACGGTATCGGTGGATTCTTTGGCAATTTCGCCGGTGCCTTTATCGCCGAGCGCAGTGAGCGACACGCAATTGCCTTTGGCGGCCTGCTCATTATCGCGATGGCGATTACCTTGGTGATTGCGGGAAGCATTGCCGGTATTGCCGCCGTTGCAATCGCGCTGTGGGGCTTCGCGTTCGGCGCTTTTCCGGTTGGTTTCCAAACCTGGATTATTCGCGCTGCGCCAGACCAGGCGGAAGGGGCGGGCGGTTTATTGGTTGCGGCGTTCCAAATTGCGATTGCCAGCGGCGCCATAGGTGGCGGATTGCTGGTGGATTATATCGGCGCATTGGGCGGCCCGGTGTTCGCCCTGGTTACAATTAGCCTCGGAACGTTGCTAGTACTGTTGTTCGGGCCGCGTGCAAAAAATTAATTTATTTTTCTGTGAAAAATAATCATCTGTTTAAAAATTACCAATAGTTTAAAAATAGTTTTTGCCGCTGCAACAGGAGCAATCGTATGCAACAAACTAATTCTACCAATCGCCGCATTCTGCTCGCATCGCGCCCGCAAGGTTTGCCGCAGCCGAATAATTTTCAGCTGCAGCATGCGCCGGTTCCCGTGCCAACAGAAGGGCAGGTTTTATTGCGCACATTGTATTTATCGCTCGATCCTTACATGCGCAATTTGATGGATGAAGTTGGCCCCGGCTATGCACCTTCGATCAACATAGGTGAGCCGATGGTCGGCGGTACAGTGAGCGAAGTTGTTGTATCCAATCACTCGCAATTTCGCGTTGGTGATTTGGTATTGGGAAATGCGGGCTGGCAAGATTATGCAGTTTCAGATGGCAGTGACCTGCAAGCGCTGGGTGATCTGGCGCAACCCTCGCAAGCGCTAGGTGGTTTGGGCATGCCCGGTTTTACCGCCTACATTGGCTTGATGGATATCGGCCAACCGCAAGCGGGTGAAACATTGGTAGTCGCCGCCGCGACAGGTGCAGTGGGCGCTATAGTTGGGCAAATCGCCAAACTAAAAGGTCTGCGCGTGGTCGGCATTGCTGGCAGTGCAGATAAATGCCGCTACGCAACCGATGAACTCGGGTTTGATATCTGCCTTGATCGTCATCATCCAAACCTGAAGGAACAGCTTGCGCTGGCGTGTCCAAACGGAATCGATATTTATTTTGAGAATGTTGGCGGTGCAATATTTGAAGCGGTGCTGCCGCTGCTTAATCTAAATGCGCGTATTCCGGTGTGCGGTTTTATCGCGCATTATAATCAACAAATCCCGGCCGCTGGCTCCAACAAATTGCCGCAGCTGATAGCGACCTTGTTGCAAAAGCGCATTCGTATGCAGGGTTTTATTATCCTCGACCACTACACAAATCGCTTCGCAAGTTTTCGTCACGATATGGGCGAATGGATTACCGCCGGGAAAATAAAACTGCGCGAAAATAAAATCCACAATCTGGAAAATGCTCCCACTGCTTTTATTGGATTATTGCAGGGTGAGAACTTCGGTAAATTATTGATTGAAGTCGCTGCGCAGTAACACTTTTTACAAGCACCGCAACAACCGCAAAAAACCGAATCTGCAGCAGACATTGTTCTGCACTTTGTTCTGCACATCGCCCGCAATCTTCACCGCGCCGTTAATGTCTTCGACCTTCGAGGAAGCGCAGGACTATGCCTGGGAAAATAATGGCCGTGCGTTAAAGATTGGATTGCAAGCAGTAGTAATTCGATCAATATTTTTGCTATTAAATAAAAAACCTCCAGCGTGGCTGGAGGTTTTATCAGTCTGAGCCCCGATTAAATCGGGACTTTTTAAATATGCCGGATATTGGTTTTGTTTAATCTTGAGTGACTGAAATATTGGCCTTCCAGTAAGTCAGTACGGTGGAGTTATCGCTACCGGTCGAACTACTGTAGTACAGGCCTACTCCGCCGAGGTCGGACATGCTAACGTCAGCTTCCAAATGAACCTGTCTCAGATAGTTGAATGCATCGCCAGAGCGCGCTTCCTTAGTGGAGGAAATATCCGCTACAAGCTTGCCGTTAACTAAACTGAGTTCTACGGTAAGCTCTGACAAGTAGGCGCTGACCATAACGCCATTATTGTATTTCACGGATGGATTTTCCGGATCCCACATCTCCTGTGGCAAGGTCGAGCCGAAGGGTCGGTTGCTGCTGTCGTATCTGACAGCAGAAGCCTTGCCGTCTTTAATGTCAACCAAATAGACTGCAAGACCCGCCACTGCACCGCCCCCATCAAAACCTAACTCCCCGATTTCAGGGGCAGCAAGTCGCTGGAAGCGCAGGGCATAGCCATTTGTAGCACCCGGCTCACCGCGGACAATAGTGTCATTCCTTACCCCGTCAGACTTAATGTAAATATCTAAAAAGTCCGGTGCAGATCCAAACCCTTGTCCCGCTGATTTATTCGGGGCTAATTTCACAGTCAGGGTAACGTCGCCAAATTTACTTCCCACTGGTTGATAATGCAGGCGGGACTGTCTATCAGGTGAGCCAGTCTGTAGGCCAGGAAAGCCCGCAGCGCCTTGTGTGGTAGATCCGTCTACCCAAGTCCAACCGCTGCCACCTTGACCATTGGTTCGCGTCCATGTGCCGGGAATGATCCGGGGCTGTGGATCGATAGGCATATTGTTGAAATCTGTCTCGACCCAAGACACTTTTTTACCGTTGGCATCTGTTCTTGTTGCCACATCATTCGTGGTTATCAAGTGGCTGGATTTAAAGGTTGTTTTCGCGGTTGAAAGCTCGCTTACATTGTACTTGGGAGTAATTTCGGCCATCAGGTAATAACCAATGTCGCCTTCACCCAAGGTGTACTCTTGCTCAGGCTTGTTGAGGCGGCTGACAATGAGCGGAGTCGCATTACCTTCTGCGTCCACGCGATACCAATTGATAACAGATGTATCAAGCAGGCCAATGCCGTTTACCTGGAATATGTACTCAATCCGTGCTTTTCCGTCTGCTCCTATAACAATTTTCGGTTCGCCTCCAGATGTGAACACGGGCGGATCGATATATACAGGTTGAACCGTCGCCAATATCGCCGCTTCTATGCCGAGAGCATTCTTCGCAACAATAAGAATGGTTTTTTCCTCGTAGCCGGTAAGTGTGGAAGTAACGTCTACACTGTTGCCTGTCACGTGCAAATCAACGTAGGACGCTGGTTTATATTTCTTCGTCACAGGATCAATAGCAAGCGTGTGATCAGAATGGTAATCGTATGCTTCAAATGTCCATGCTCCAAGCCCGGCTGTTCTACCCGTCTCTGCACTTGCGTTGAATTTTGCTGATGCCCCGCCAGTGCGGATAGGCGTGTTGCCACCGACACGGCTAAGGCTCGCGGTCCTCGGAATTGTTCTGTAATAGCCGTCTGCCACACCTTGCTTCACTTCCGCCGCTGAAATCGCCGGCACATTGGCATAAGGAAGATATACCGCGTTGTTGCCGTCAAAGTCGTTGAGACCCAAAATGTTTTGGATGTTGTAATAAATTTGACCGTCATTCTCTACCCGATATGCCTTAAGTAATTCGCTGTCGGCAGGAATTACAACCGACGCGCCTGGCGTGAAATGATCTTGAATAACGTAGGGTTCGCCATCCAGTGTCACATTGTATTGATAGCTGCGTGTTGTGGGACTCTTCGGCGTTCGGGTAGACCATGAAATTCCCGCAGGCATGTTCGGCGTTACAGGGTGATTTATCAGTGTCGCTCCGCGATGGAAGCGAGTGTCAATTGCTCTGCCCGAAGTGTTTGTGCTATCGCCAAAACCTTGTTCGTAAACGCTGACACCGGAAGTGTTAACAGAAAGCGGTTCAAGATAAATATCTGAATTATAGAATTGTGTTCCGCCGCTGAAGTTGGTGTTGTAGAAATACAGCGTGCTGTTAATGTACGCACTGCCGCCGCCCGCGTGTCCGCTGGACTCAATATGGCAATTTATATAAAGCGCGTTAAATGGCGAAAGGTTCAATCGGCTGATAAACGCTGTGTTAATCGCTATAGCGTTTGAAACGGTGCTGCCACCGAAGAGCTGCGCTTGGGAAATTGCATCAAACCGTTTTGCACGGCTGAGTCGTTTATCTTCTGGCAACTTGGCATCAAGTGGGAAATTTAAGTTCACATTGACATAATTGCCAAAGGTGACGTTCTCTGTCATGAAGCCGGTTGAATTTATTCTGAACAGGTTAAAGTTACCGTCGGCTCCTTGCTGTTGGCCGCGTGCTGCTGCAAATGTCACGTTAAACTTGTTACTGTTTAAACCTAATATATATAACCAATCGCTGGTGATGGTCATACCGTACAGACCTTCCTCGGGATTATCCTCAGGGCGGCTGGGGCGGATAAAACCATCGTCCGGGTCATCTATCCAATATACGCCTGGTGCAACAAGCACCGTCATCCGTTTGTCTATCGTCCCCGAAATAATTGCCCCGGCTGCCTTAGCGTCCTGCAGGGATGTGAAAGCGTAAGGGCTATCCGGGATTTTAAATTGATCAAGGCGGTAGTCGATGAATATTGTGTGTTCATCAAGTGTCCATTCCTTGCCCTTCCATACGACTTTAGTTCCGTCAAAACTAATTATCTCTTCTCCATCATCAAGAGATGTATAAGGTGCATCAATAGTTCCAGTTGAAGAGCTTGAAGATGCTTCATGACTACTTGACGCTACACTGGAAATTAAAGAACTTTGTAAGGAATTACCTACTGCACTTGAACTGGAATTTGAAGATGATTTGTTGGAGCCGCCACAAGCGACCAATAACATACTCAGCATGACTGCTGATAGTAATTGAGTTTTCATTTATTTATCTCTCTCAATTGTTAACAATCGATATCCATCGTTTTTTATTTCAGCTACTTATAATGGTTAATGCACTGAATAAAACGATTCAAAAAAACAATGGAGTACTAATTGCCGATGTTATTGCTTGTCACAGTTTAACCAACCGATCAGGCGCAAGCTTTTTATTCTTAATTTCACACTAACGTAAACATTAAATTGAGCTACCAAAGCGCGAGCATTGTGGGATTTTTTTGCAGAAAGTAGTCAGGTTTTACACAGAAAAAAATTTGGTAAGACTGTGTCAATGCAACATCTCATAAGATGCCGCATCACTAATACCATCAACGTTTCTTGTTCCTGAAAGGCACTAAGTAGCCTTGGAAAATTCCTGAGGGGCTATTGGTAGTAAATTTTGACTACAACCAGTTGAGCTACGTCTAATAATTATCATTTGTATAGAGCGTTGCGATGATTTTCACCCCAATCAACTTTTTGGGGCAATCATATTTGCGCATACAGACAAATCTTTACGATTACATGTTGTTGTAATTGTCATGTAACTGATTTCATGATGCATTAAAATTTAATGCAACCGTTTTCTCGCATCGTCCTCTGTTTTATTCGGCAATGGCTTACTAATTACAGTAAGCCATTGCCCTTGGGCGAATGAATTTCAAGGCGGGACTGTTGAAAAAACGCGTATTGGGATTGATCGAGTTTGATAATGCAGGAATTGGGAAAAGCGGGGGAAGGGGTCACATTATCCCTAATAAAAATCTCAGGTTAAGTTTGTTGCTACCCGCCCCCATGAAGTCGTAATTCATGGAGGCGGACTGAACAGGGTTACGACCACCGGACTTAACCACACCGGCCCACCCGAAGGTGGCCCCGTCCAGCCGCCATAGCAACAGGCAAGGCTGTACGAGGTCATATTGTCGGAGCTTATGGTCGCCGTATAACCCCAAAGCTAAAAGCCTATTCGGTTTATCACGTGCATTGAATTTCCGATGGGATGAGTTTTTCAATATCGATGCCCTCAAGAAATACAAGCATATCTTGCTTTGTAAATCGCCACTGGAAGCAATGTCATTACTTCAGCTGGGTATTGAGAATGTGGTTAGCATTATGGGAGCAAAGAGTTTTTCTGATTCACATCTTCGTGTTTTAGGTTTGTTTAATACAGAGTGTATCGGTATTGCTTTTGATCACGATATTGCGCATTAGAAAATTGCTGTAAGCATTGCTGATCAACTCAACCCATTGGGTATTCAGAGCTACAAAGTCAGTTTGCCTAAAGAAATGGATGTAAATCGATTTAGCATGGAAATATCGAATCCCAAAGGTACCTTTATGCAATATCTGAGTTCGGCAACCAGTATGACAACTTTGCATTAGCCGAGGTGATAACCATGAGCACGCGGAGCACTAAATTAGTTATCTGCACCGAATTCTATGCAGAGGACTGTTTGGCCAGAGGTCAAAGTAATTCGACGGTATACACCAAACGAAGACTGCTTACTGCATTTACCAAAAGGTGTCTGAGCAAAGATATTCGATTGGTTACCCAATGGGGGTGTACAACGACACCCACCCCGCTGCCAGGGGTTAGTAACTATGATGGATGTGTATTTATCTGACTGCACATCTAAATTGTGCATGAATTTTTAATAAAAATATTGGCAATTCTAGCTGTATTGTGTATTTTGTATACAGAAACGCTGAATATTAGGTATGAGCATGTCCGCAATAGATGAGTTGAAGCAGCATTTGGAGCCAGGCCAGGTATATCGCAGAGGTGACCTGGCACAGTGGAGTAATGCTGTTGATCGCCACCTGAAGCTGTTGGTAAAGGACGGGACCTTACAAAAGGTTTCCCAAGGCGTTTATGCCTGCCTCAAGAAAACGTCTTTTGGTAAGGCGGCGCCAGAGGATTACAAATTGGTCGAAGCTTTCTTAAAAACGGACGACTTCTTGTTGTTTTCCTCGAATACCTACAACGCATTAGGAGTTGGTACAACCCAGCTTTACAACGAGCAGGTTGTCTACAATCGGAAACGCCACGGTAAGTTCAAGCTGGGTAACCGTACCTTCAATTTTCAAATGAAGCCTTACTTCCCTAAAGAGGTTTCAAAAGAATTCCTATTGGTCGATTTGGTAAACAATGTAAAAAAATTAGCAGAAGAGCAGGATGTTGTGTTGAAGCGTGTTAGCCAGGTAGCTGCCAACATGGATTCATCTTCTTTAAAAAATGATGCCCAGCTTTATGGTGGTGTTAGAGCCAGGAAATTATTTGCATCTATTGATAATAAGACCGTGACACATGCCGCTTGATTATTTGCATCACCATGAAGATTACAAAGATCTCATTCGAACCGTTGCTGAAGAAAAAGGCATTGCCCCTGATTTGGTAGAAAAAGACTACTGGATTATGCATTGCCTTTATGGTCTGACTCAGCAGGGGTATTCATTTGAGTTAAAAGGCGGGACGAGTCTGTCGAAAGGCTTCCGGATTATTCATCGCTTCTCCGAAGATATTGATATTCGAATTGAGCCGCCTGCTGGAACTACAGTAGCTACGGGAAAAAATCAAAACAAAGATCAGCACTGTGAAAGCCGAAAGGCTTTTTATGATCAGCTGGCCCAAGAAATTGTTATTAACGGCATTGATGAAGTTGTAAGAGATCACGCCTTCGACGATGAGAAATTTCGAAGCGCTGGTATTCGTTTGAAATATTCCAGTGCTAATCCAATTTCTGCCGGTGTGAAAGATGGTGTTTTGCTGGAGGTGGGGTTCGATACCGTAACACCGAACAGGCGAATCGATATCAGCTCCTGGGCCTTGGATTTTGCCAAGGAACATAATGTACCTGTCATTGATAATCTGGCCACAGCGATCCCCTGTTATGAGCCGGGTTACACCTTCGTAGAAAAGCTGCAAACGATAGCGACCAAATATAGAAATCAGCAAGAGCGCGGCGGTATGCCCAAAAACTTTATGCGGCATTACTACGATGTGTATTGTCTGCTTGAAGATGAAAGCGTTAAATCTTTTATTGGTACGGATGCATATCACGCTCATAAGCTTGTCCGCTTCCCAGAGAAAGATTATCAAATACCTATTTCCGAGAATGAAGCATTCATTCTGTCTGATGTAGCTACGCGAAGGTTGTACCGGGAAAACTACCTGGCTACGTCTGCTTTGTATTACCGAGAGCAGCCAAGTTTTGATGTGTTGCTGGAGCGAATGAGTTCGATAATTAGTACGTTATAAGTATCTAAGCGGTTATGTATTGTAATTGAATCATTGGTAGAGCGATGTTATTGATTAACTTATTTTCTGTTTTGTCCCCAAGGTGGACGGACATATCATTATCGTAATTTTAAAGGATCCGGAGAATACATCGGAATATGGTAGTTAATTCAGAGAGGGTATATAGAGGTATTTGGCTTCGTATTTTGCGTGATGAAAAATATAAAACTATAAGTTTAAATGATATTGAGATGATGGCTCTAGGTATGGGGCTAACTGGTGTCAATGTAACCGAAGGAACAATAGGGGTTTTCATAAAAATACCAGCTATATTGTTAAACTCTAACGAAGGAAAAGCATGTTATCCGAGAGTCTTGCCAGATCAAATCACACAGATTGAAAATAAGAAAAATTCTGTTCGCAAAAGAGCCGCTGTTTGGGAGAGTGTTGATTGGTTTGAGCCGCCTTATGTAATGATGAAAGTAACCAATCCAATAATTGAAGTGTTAGCTCCTATCATTAATACCCCTGGAAATTGGGCGGAAACTCAGTTCGATCAGCAATTACTTTCTATTCATACCCTTCGTGGGTGTGCCATCTCGATAGAGCAACTCTTTAAAAAAAGCCGAATACTTAATCCGCATAGAAAAACCTTAAGAGAGGCAACTGATAGTGGTATGGTTTATAAAGGCCCTAACGAGAGCATTTCAATTCATCAGAAAGACGTAAGAGTCAGCTGGGGCTATGACACTAAGGAAGTTCAATGCAGTTCCCGTTCGAATACCGCCCAATAATATTTGATGACTGTTTTGCAGTTGCGTGGATGAAGATCGCCATATTTCTATCATCAGACTCACACATCACGATGTAAACGCAGCTCCATGATCGCCAATCCTGCCGGGCAGTGTTTCGCCTGGCGCACTTTTAGATTTCAGTCACATAAATACAATCAATCGTTTGAATTTTCCTTTCTTTACATTTTTCAATACATCTGTTGCTATAGTTATTCGATGACAATTTACCGCGAGCCGATGGGTTGAACTTGTAATACGTAGGAGTTGTTATGGCGGGAGCGATAGCATTTAGGCAAAAGCTAAAAATCGGCGTAGGAGCGATTCTTTTATTTTTGCTGGGAATTGGGTTTCTGCTGGGAGCATTGTTTCTGGCCGCATGGTCTTTTTGGTTGTTGGCAGGTGTTTTGGTCGCGCTTGGTATTATTGCGCTACCTCTGGCATGGTTAGCCAATAGATTTTTCAAACGATTTGGTTCTGATTCTAAGTCCCGCCTTGGCAATAGCTGGTTTTTCCTGGTGTTGCTGCTTACCACTCTCCTTACATTTCCTTATTTTTATTTCAGCGTAAAAAGCGAAACTGATCCGTTGGTCTTACCCCAGGCTGTGCTTAGTGATGGTGATAAAACGGTAATATTCCAGGGCATGGTGCATGTGGGATCAGAAAATTTTTATAAGTCTGTTGTATACGATCTTGAAGAGGCGCTTGATGAGGGTTACAAACTCTATTATGAAGGTGTAATGCCTTCAACAGAAGACGCCAACAAATGGTTTTCCGAGACTGTTGCCGGTGGTACCTCGTTATCGGATAATTATCGCCAACTTTCCGCAGTCTGCGGTGTTAAATTCCAGCTCGATTATTTTAAATTACTGATTCACGATATTCAGGCCCATCCCGAACGTCACGCCACTGTGGATGTAACCACAGCAGATCTAAAAAAAGAATATGAGCGCCTGATTAAAGAAAACGCCGGGTTTGCAGCCATCATTGAAAAAGAAAAAAAGAATAAAGCCAACGGCGGTGACCTATCAGACGAGACCGCCAATAAAATCTTTACCTTCGTCCAGCATGCTAACGAGAACCAAAAAAGTATGGTCGGTAATATATGCCGGGGATTTTTCGTCTATGCCCTGAAGGTGGGTGGTGAAAAAAAGCCCCAGGCACTTGATCCGCTCCTTCTGGATTTTCGTAATCATCATCTCGCCCGACAAATACAAGCCGATACCAGTAAAAAAATCTACATCACCTATGGGGCCGGTCATTTACCCGGCTTGATCCAATTGTTGAAAGAGGCTAATCCGGCATGGGAAGTGAAATCACTTAAATGGTTGCGTGGCATGAGTGCGCCTGAGCATCTTGAAGGCCAACTTTAATGAGATAACGGTATAGAAAATATTGCAGTAGGAGAACTTATGAGATTAATTAGCCTGATCAGTGTGTTATTTTTCGGCTTATCACTAAGCGGCTGCATTGCCATGAAGCAAAGCACTTCCGTAAAGCAAAATGGTTTTGAGCAAGGTATCAGTGTCATTCATGGCCTGCCTAAAACTATACCCGGCAAGTCTTCTCCGATTCCCGGAGTTCCCTACGTATTTATTTTGCCCGACTCGGCAGCTACGTTGCTGGTACCAATCCCGTTCATAGGCGATGCTGTTGTTGGGCAATTGCATCAAGCCACATCCAATTCCTATAAAAATAAATTCACTGCTGCGGACCCGTATGATTATGCACTTAAGAGTTTGCAGCGGACTTCATTTTACAAAGCAGAAAACGCCGCGTATAAATTATATCCCTACGTAATTATCCAGCAGGGATTCGATGATGTGTATCGTGTATCGCTGGTATACCACATTGAGGGGCCTGACTGGGTGGGGCGTTATTTTTACCATCTTCCCACTACCTATCCCAAAGCGGAGTTTATGAATACACCGCCTGCGGAAATTAAATCCCTGCAACAGGAACTGGCAGCAGGAGCTGATCAACTGGCTGACTTGCTTAAGCGAGATGAAGCAGAAAATTTAACTCCCCATGGAAAAAAGGCCACCCTGGGCAGTTTATTTCTTGTTGGTAGCAGAGTCGGCGGTTTGGTCTCACCCACTGTTATGGCCTATCCCGGTATTAATATTATTGACGATGTCGGTGATCACGTCATTGCACGCATCGCTGGCGATATAAAAAGCGATGGACAATCAGGCGGAATGTTATTCGGCGTCCATTATTTCCATAAAAACCAATTACATACTTATAAAGTGACAGCGGAAGATAATAAATAGTTTTTTTAGTGATGTTCGTGAGTGCGTTTATTAAGACATTTTTATTAATTTAAGGAGATGCATATGCAATTGCTTCAATCCAAATTGATTCTTGGAATCGTTGTTGCGGGTCTTTCGACTGCCAGCTTTGCTGCAAAAAAAGGCGATATCACCCAGATCGATTATGGCGTGGTAGAAAAAGTAGAAAATGTAAAAGTAGATTCCAATATGGGTAAGGGAGTCATCACGGGTGGCTTGATAGGTGCGGGTACTAGCGGTAAGCATAGTAGTAATCATGATAAGGCAAAACATGCGGCTGAAGGTGCGGCAGCGTTAGCAATATTGACCGCTATCGCTGAAGGCAAGCGTAAGGCTCATTCGTATCAAGTGAAGTTGACCTCTGGTTCAGTCGTGAAATTGGTTTCTGAAAGCAAGGAAATCACCGAGGGTGATTGTGTTTCAATTGAGCAGGGAGAATCGGCCAATATTCGTCGCGTATCATCTGTTTATTGTGAGGAACCTGAGCACGAGGCATTGTATCACCCTCATGTACGCGCTGCTGCCTATGAAGATGCCGCTGAGTGTCATACCGCAAAAGAAATAGCGATGCATGCAAAAACTGAGAAAGAAGTAGATATCGCGTTAAAGAAAGTGCGCGTGTTTTGTGATGATTAATTTTTTGAAGCTTCAACTTAATGTTTGCTTAATCTTGGGCAAGCATTAAGTTTGGTCGGCCAAAATTAGGTATGAACACTCCTCCAACATTTCCATCCTTCAACTTCCGCCTTTGGACGATTGTAGACTCGTTTCAAGTGCGCACCAGTCAGTTCGATAGCGATGACGTATATCGATTTGTCAAACTCTTTTGGCAGCGCATTGAAAAAGTCAACATGCTATTGCGGGCTGGTCATTTGGCGGATCGGCTCAATAGGAGACTAGTGCAACTGGTAGATAAGAATATCCGGATTCAATTTGTCGGTGGGTTGCTTAAAGAATAACGATACCTAAACATAATATTTTCACAACAGCATTTGCAAAGGTGTATCCGCTCTATATTCAACAAGCAGAGCGGAAAAATTGTACGAAAGATTGGAAATTTTGATGGTATCGATATGCCTGATGATACAGAGAGTTATTTATATGGATGAAATAAAGTTAATCCACGTGGTGAAACCTTCTGAAAAGAGGTTGGTCGGGGTTACAGGTAAACGCGCAACAGCGTTTCCGCAACACAAGCCAATCGCTTGCTGTTTTCAATTTCGATATTGACTTCGCTGATCAGGTCCACATAGCGCTTGGAGACTTCGACCTGTTTTAACCGGATGCGGGCACGCACTTTTGATCCGGCTTTGACGGGGTAGGGAAAGCGGACTGTATTCATCCCATAGTTAACCAGCATGCGTGCTTCAGGATAGGGATTAGTGGCGGATTGGGTAAGCTTGGGGAGCATCGCCAGGGTGAGAAAGCCGTGAGCGATGGTTGTACCAAAGGGAGACTCTTTGGCGGCCCGGGCGACGTCGGTGTGAATCCATTGGTCATCTTCCGTGACAAATGCAAACTGGTTAATTCGATCCTGGTCGATCAATAACCAATCACCGAGATGGGTTTCCTGGTCAATACGTTCGCGCCATTTGTTGTAAAACGCCCTGGCTTCAGGAGTAACAACCGTTTCTGCTTGTTGCTCGCGTTCAAGCAGCAGCGCAAATTTTCCCAGCCAGGGTGTGTTCAACGTGTGGTTGATAGTTTGGCTCAAGCGTTCAGACAGTACTCGTAACGATGGTTCAATGCGGCTTTTTAGTTCCACACTGCCCAATTGTTTGCGCAACAGGCGTTCCCTGCCTTTAAGGTATTCAACGACGCTCATAAAAACTCCCTTGGATCAAATGACCTTGCTAAATCACGTGTGTTACAAATCAGTTCAGGGTGTCAGGTCAACATAACATCCTTTACGTTTCGGCGCACCGACTTGGCAATATGGTTTGAATGGCCCAGGCGAAATACAAACAAAGGTTCTGTGCCGTCGGCGAGGTTGAGTTGGGACTTTAATCTGGCTATGCCGTCTGCCGTTTCTGTGGGATAGCATTGGGGTTGAACTGCCAGGCCACTCATGCTTGCCTCCAGGTAAACTCGCTCTACCATTTGTCCGGCCAGCAATTTTTGCTGAAAACTATCCGCTTTGGTAGTAATAACTCCCCACATAGGCGTTGCAGCGGATAAGCGGTCAACACTGTCGATCTCGCCTTGCTTAAAGGCAGTTTGTAATAAATCATCCGGGGAAACCAGCAGCTCCACGTAGCGTTTAATGGCTGCCGGTGCATCGCCATTAAAAATTGCAATACCATCCCCTTTAGTTTCCCACTGGTTGCGGGTGATGCGGAACCAGTCCATACCGTCGCGATGGCAAGCATCAGTCAGGTAGCTTCTGGCAGAATCCCGGACAATGTAGGCTATAGGATCGCGACCGGCTTGCTTTTTAATCCACTCGAGGCCAATTCCCGGAAATTCAATGGCTTGCTGCTGGAGCTTTTCCAGGAATAGATGGCTTACCGGTTTACTCAAGTCGAATGCGGTGCGAGTTGTTTGCCGGTTAAATATAGCCTCAAAATAAGGCGTGGGGGAAGGGCAGCATTGGCTAAGCGCAACACTGGCGCAATAACCGTTCGATAGAAACTCTGTGTAACTATCATTCAAAGAAACCGCTGCCTGGTAACCAATGTGGTGCGCCGCCACATTCAAATTTTCAATCGCAGCGCCAACCGCCAGGATCATCATGCGGTAGCCGGGATCAGCGTTTTTCAAGTGACGGGCCTTATCGGCAAAAATATCTATTCGGGCACCCGATATTTTAAAAAGCCAGGGCTGGGTGTTGTGTGGGCTGGGTGCGAGGGTCGCGCACATAACCAGGAACTCCATATCGCTAAGTTCATTTTTTTCCCTGTGGTTCCAATAAGCATAGGCTGGCGAGTCCGGGCTTATTGCCGGTTCTGTAGTGGCCCATGCGGACAGTCCGCCGACAGAGGCAAGCGCAGTGCCGGTTGCTGCGTAGCGCATTAACTTGCGACGGTTCAAATGAATTTCATTGGCGCTCATGATGATATTTCCTTTAATGCAATCATTAATTATTTAGCGGGAGGCAGGTATCCACACTGCCGAAAAAACATAATCTCCATTAAATCCGAAAACACCGTTTAAACGGGTTATCAATTGTGTCGAATTAATTTGCGCACGGAATGAATTTTCAGGTTGCGCTATATTCACCGCAAGCTGGTCAAAACCCAACTTGATCCCGGCGGCCGAATAAACACATTTATACACGGCTTCCCGAATGGAAAATGCAATATGTGCAGCGAGGTGTTGATCGTTTACAGAAAAAGAATTTACCCAAGCTTGTTCCGCGGGCGAGCAAATTCTTGCAATGGATTTCCAACTGGTTGAACTTGCTCGCCATGATTCAACATCCACACCAACTGCATTGATATCCGTTGAATTTGCAACAACGGCTATTGCGTAACGGTCGGTGTGGCTGATACTGCCCACAAATCCTGCTGGCCAAACCGGGCAGCCGTGGATATCCGCCAATATCGGAACAAAACCTTTACTAATATTTTCCAACGCTTGTCTCGCGCAATTCCTGCCTGCGCAAAATTCTGCCCGTCGTTTTGGAGTTGCTGTAGCCACTAATTGCCGCTCGGCCGGATACAGCCCATAAATGTCTTCCAACACGCACGTGGATTGCACCGCAAAAGGAGAATTTCTAAAAAGCTGCTCAGGCTGATTGGTTAATGACCGCATCGGATGCTGTTACTCCAACCTGGGTGCAAATCGCAATTGCTTTGATAGTAAATGCAACAAAAGGCTAATAAATAAAACGGCCGTCAAATTAAATAAATGTTCACTGCCAACAAATTTCATCACCAGGGAAGAAAGCCAGGGAGCGAGGGTAGTGCCTACGCCAAAGCAAAATGTAAATAGCATACTGCCAGCCGCCAAATCTGCAGCGGGCAATTTATTGCCAATGCTCGCCATAGCTAATGCATAAATGGGACCCAGGCTTGCTCCGGCCAATAGCGCGAGCGCAATAAGTAAGTGAGTGTTGGCTACTACAACCAATCCCATTGCCGATAAAACACCAATGAGTGAGCAAATCCCGAGCATTAAGTAATTACTGAATCGATCAGCAATATAAGCAACCGGTAAGGTTCCAAGAATACCGCCAATAACAAATGCGCTGAAAACAAAACTCATGACTTGCACCGAATAGCCCTTTTCCAGCATGTAAATCGGGAACAAGGTCATCAGTGTTGCCTCTGCAATTGCATAGGCGAATATTGCATGCAAGGGGATAGAAATTTGTTTGGCCAGTTGCCATTTCATCCGGCCGATGGTTATTCCTTTTACATCCTCAATGAAATACGTTAGCGGAATGCCTGATAAGACAATCAACCCGCCCACAATAAAAGTCACTTCAGGAGAAAAGCTATATAAAAAGGAACCTATTAATGGGCCAACGCCCAACCCAATACCAAAAGCCAGCGCATGTAATGAGGCGGTCACTGTGCGTTGCGTATCCGGTGCGTTTGCGAGCAAAAGGATTTGCCCGGATACCATATAAAAACCAACGCCCATTCCCATTAAGGCACGCAATGAATTCCAGGCAGTGTCCGATGTTGCATAAGGAAAACACATTGCGGTTATTGCTGTCAGGCAAAGCCCCATGAATGCAAGAAACAGGGGGCTTTTAAATTTGATCAACCATCGCGCTATGGGCGCTGCCAGTGTGATGCACAGAAAGAACAGGCTTGAATTAATGCCGATATCAAGCTCGCTCCACTGTGCATCCACCAATAACACCGAAATCATCGGATTGAATAAACCAATCGCAATACCCGCAATCGCTGATAAGCCATAGAGCGCTATCAACGAGTGCGAATGTCGCATTGGTTTATTCACGGAGTTCATACTGGCACACCCGGACGAAAATCACTGGTCATGGCTTTGACAATTTTCAATTTATCGGAGCCGTAGGCATACATATCTTGTTTGCCAAATACATTAATTGATTCGCCGGTAATTCCATCGGAATCTGTCGATGACAAAAACAAAACAACATTGGCAACGTGTTCCGTTGGCATGGATATGGAGCGGAACGCTTGCGGGGTCATGCGTGTATCCACAAATGCGGGGCAGATAATATTGACCTGGATGTTGTTCTGTTTTACTTCTTCTGCCAGTGCTTTGGTAAGGCCAAGCACGGCATGTTTACTGGCGGAGTAAGCGCTGAACAACGGGTAGCCAATCACACTCGCCACAGAACCAATATTGACGATTTTTCCGCTGCCGTTTTTTTGCATATGCGGCACCACATAACGGCAGCAATAAAAGGTAGACATCAAATTTATATCAACAACGTCCCGCCACTCTTTAGGGTCTGATTCTGACAGCATTGCTGAGCGATTTGCGCCGGCGTTATTAATAAGAATGTCAATTTTCCCAAACTGCGCCAAAACCTTATCGACCATGCGCTCAACCTCTTCCGCCTGGGTCACATCTGCACAAATGGATATTGCATCAGCACTTATATTCCTGACTTCCTGCAGTGCTTCGCCTAATTGCTGCGGTGAGCGGGAGACCAGCACCACTTTTGCCCCTTCACCGGCAAGGATGGCAGAAATCATGCGACCTATCCCGCGCCCGGCGCCGGTTACTATGGCAACCTTGCCAGACAGTTTTCCCGTTATTGGGCTGCGTAATGCAGGATTTTCCTGTATTACCGCTGGAGCTTTGGCAAGGAGTACGGGTGGTGTAGCGGCAGCAGGGATTGTTGCCATTGATATCATTTGGCGCAACGCTCCCAGGTATCGCTCACCCAATTGTCGGATAGTGTGTGCATGATGGATATTGCGTGAATACGAAAATTCAATTTTGAATTTCCCATCGTTCGCAATAAAAAATACTTCAATTTGTGCACTGCGTTTTTGTTCGGGTAGCGAGAAACGCTGATCCCAATTACTTTCATCAAATTCAAACACACGGCTTTGTGGTAAACGGCGATCGCCCAGGTAATTAGCGCGAATGGGGGTTAAACGGTCGTCCGGGTATGAACTGGATGGAAGGTTTTTCGCAACCAAATCATAACTAACGCCGTTCAGTGGTACCGTTTCAAATCCGTTGCGAATGCTGGCAATAATGGAGTTCCATTCCGATGCGGGATTTACAGTAATCGCCAGCGGATAATTAATCGCAAAATTGCCTACACAATCAAAGTAAGTATTGCCATTGCCCAAATCACGCCCGTGGGTCCGGTGGCTAATCACAACGTTGGTGTTGCCCGACCACTTTGCCAACTCGTAATAAAGCGGCGCCAGCAACAAGGTATAGAGCGAACAATTGTGCTGCTGGCGAAGGCTTTGTAATGCGTGTATATCAGCGGTATCGAGTTGGAAGCCCTCGCTGGCGGATGACGCTTCGCTATTATTACCTTGCTGCATATCTACCGGCACGCGGAACGCTGGCATGCTGGCAGGAAATTGCGTGGTCCAATAATCAATGTAATTCGCTTTGGCCTCGCGTGTTTGCAATTGCTCCAGCGAATTAAGGTAGGAAATAAACGAGTTTTTTTCTTCCTGCACCTGGCTCGCATCGCCTGACAGGCAATCGCTATACAGTTGCCATAAGGACTTAAACAATATGCCGTTGCCAAGCATGTCACTAATAATATGATGGCCAACGACACAAATATCGTAGCGCGATTCTGCTTCCTTAACGACAATGACATTCCACAATAATTTTTGTGAATTTAAATTCAACTCTTTTACACGCTGTACGATAAGCGATTTGATTTGTTCATCCCGTGCTGGTGCAGAAAGATGGCTGCCATCGTAATATTCTGCCTGAGGAAGAATGGCCGGTGCAGGGAAGTGTTGATGCCACTGGTCACCTTTGTGTGAAAAAACCGAGCGCAACGCAATATGTTTTTGGGTAAGAAGGTTTAACGCTTTGTTGAACGTGCTCATATCCAGCGTGTTTAAATAACGGAAGCGTGTAAAGCCTGCCCATAAATAAGGTTCATCAAAATAGCTGACTAGCCAATGTTGTGCCGGACTAAGTGGATAGGTGAGGGCACTGGTAACAGCGGCTTCTTCTGTTGGAATCACATTTTCGCGACTGTCCGATGTGACTGGGTGAGTTGTCTTGCCATATGCCGCCAGCGCTTTGCGATCCAATTTTCCGTTTTGATTTTTGGGTAAACTATCAAGCCATGAAAAACTGCGCGGAATCATGTAGTGCGGTAACTTTTCGGCGAGGAAAGTTTTTATTTCCGTATCGGTGATATTTTTTCCGGCGAGCCAGCACTCCAGTCGCAAATGGCCATCACCCTGGTCCTGGGCAAGGACCGCTGTTTCCCTGATCATGGGATGCTGCAATAACACCGCTTCAATTTCGCCCAGTTCAACCCGATAGCCGCGAATTTTTACCTGGCTATCGGCGCGACCGCGATAGTCATAACTGCCATCCGGTAATTGCGCAACCAAATCACCGGTTTTATAAATTCTGGTACTGGCCACATGGCTGAAGGGATTAATGCAAAATGCCTCATTGGTTTTTTCAACATCGTGCAAATAACCGATTGCCAATTGCATGCCGCCTATCCAAAGATGTCCCACTTCACCTTGCGGCACCGGTTTCATATCGTCATCCAACACCAACAAATAAACATTTGGCATTGCAAAACCTATGGGGATGCGTTTTTGGTTTAATGCTGGAATTGAATCAATTTGCCACGCAGTCACATCAATGGATGCTTCTGTAGGGCCGTAGAGGTTGGTTAATTTGGTGCCCATACCGAAGCGTGAGTACCAGCGTTGCACCAGGATGACTGGTAAGGCTTCACCGCTAAAAATAATATGGCGCAGGTCGGGATAAGCAGTGGTAATGGATTCAACAGCTTCCAGGAATTCGCCAAAAAGTGACGGCACGAAATGCATAATATTAATTCGCGTTTCGCGCAGCCACTGGGATAAAGCCCATGGATCGCGCAATAGCGCGGTAGATACCGGGCAAATAGTTCCACCGAATTGCAATGTCCAGAAAATTTCCCATACCGAAATGTCAAAGCATACCGATGTCTTTTGCGCGACCCGCTCACCCGGTTGTAGCGCAAACAATGCCTGGTGCCACTGATGGCGATTTATGTAACCACGGTGTGCCAACACAACGCCCTTGGGCGTGCCAGTCGAACCTGAGGTGTACAGCACCACCATCGGATCTTCCTGCTCACTTACAACGGGAACATCTTGTGTTGAACAAGCGTGTAACGCCTGGCTACCCATCACTCTGCAGCGGGTATTGAGTGTGGTTGGATTGTTGTCGGTTAATAAAATATTTTTTAGATGCGTGCTGGGTGCGGTGCATTCTTCAATTAACAATTTATGTGAAGCATCTGTAATTAATGTTGTGACGCGAGAGTGAACCAACATGTAGCTCAACCGCGCCGCAGGGTAGTCAGGATCCAAAGGAATATAGGCTGCACCCGCTTTAAGGATACCCAACAGCGATGTGATCATCGCTGGGCCACGTTGAAGCATGACTCCCACAAAATCACCCCGGCCTATGCCTTGCAAACGCAACCAGTGAGCGATTTGGTTTGATGCTTTGTGCAATTCACCATAAGTTATGCTGTTTTCCGGTGTGTAAATCGCAATCGCATCCGGTGTTTTTTTGCATTGGTTGATTATTTGTACATAAGGTATCGCTTCATCCGGTGTGATAGGGTTACCGGCATGGGCCGACCCGGTAAGGGATAACATATTGTCAAGCGTTCGTGACGCCAGCAACGCGCGCCGATCATAACTCCCATCGGACTGTGCAATCAGTCGCGAAATAATCCGGATCCTTTCCAGTGAATCCAGCCCTAACTCTGCTTCAAGGTCGCGGGTTAAATCCTGGTGGCCCAACTGACGGCCCATAACCTGGCTTGCGAGCGATAACAGCGCCGCGGCATCATCCATTGAATAATATTTTGCGGAAGTTATTTTGGTAATAGTATTGGCTTGGGCATTCGCTAGGGATTTCAGTTGCCGTAATAATTCATCTGCAACTGCAGTCACAAAATCTTGCGAGTAATGGTTTGCATCGTAATTGGTAGTCATTTCCAATCGACCGTGGAATACCTCAATCACGGTATCAAGCGTACCGGCGTTGGTAACGGTAGCGGCCTGGTAATCCATTAATTGCAGTGGGCCATAAACCTCTTTCAAATGTGTGTGGCCTATGTAGGGCAGGAATAAATTGGACTTCATTCCCATGCGAATTAAATTACCGTGGGATTCAGGAATGGCGCCATCTTTTAATTGCATCCGCTCCTTAATGGCTATGGCTGCTTGGCGGGTTTGGGCCCGGTCGCAACCGGATGCGATGCCATCCTCGATAGTAGTATTCACACGCCCAACAAGGTCAGCCCAGGTTTCTTCTGCGGTTGGCATGGCAAAATCCAGCGCAAGGTTTTGCGCAAAACATCCCACGATGCCAGTTGCATCCACATCACCGTATAAACGTCCGCTGGTTGGAATATTCAAAAAAATGGGCTGGTTGGTGTCCACGAATGCCGAGACGGTGCGCAAATAAGCACTCACCAAAAACGCATTCATGGACGCACGCAGTTCGCCGGTTAAGCGCAATAATTTTTCCGTCGTTTGTGCATCGAGCTGGAAGCGGTAATTGCGGCATTTTGCCCTGGCAGTAGCGCGTGCCGAACCTGAAGGGTTCCATACGAACGATTGTTTGCCCTGGCGGCGCAACATCGTATTGAGGGCCTCATCCTCTTCCAGGTTATGCCATTGATTGATGGTGCGCGCTAAATGCCGGTAGTCGTGAATGCTGGTCGCCGGCGCAAGTGCTGGTACAGTTCCCGTTGCATAGGCAGCATAAAGTTCGAGGAATTCGCGAATGACTTGTTGATTGCCCAACCCATCTGAAATTAAATGATGATTGGTAAAAAATATTTCATGCACTTCATTAGCTAACCTGCAAACAAAGAATGCGTGTAATAGCGATGAGTTCAAATCCCATTGGTGATTAATCCGGCGTTCTACTTCATCGGTGATTTCCTGGGCTTGCTGCGCGACGGAAAGAGTTGATAAATCCTTTACCGCTAGCTCAGGTGTGTTTACCGACGACGGAATCTCGTAACGATAATCTTTAAAACTGGTAGCGTGCGCGGGAATAATAAAATGACTGCGAAGCGCCGGATGGCGTTCCAGCAAGCTGCTCCAGCATCGGCGCACAACCGCCATATCCAATGCACCTTTTACCCGAACATGGCTGCATAAACTACAGGTTGATACTACCCAGTGAGATACCAGAAACACATATTGGGATGGAAGTATTTCCACCGGTTCTGTAGTGATATCCTTGGACGGTGGCGAGTGAAGTAAATGTTCAAACTTCACGGCAGCAGGAGCGCTATTGTTTGCCACAGTGCCTTCATCCTGGAATGGAGTTAGCAAGTCAACTATTTCGCGCAAACTTTGCAAGTGCATCATTTGATCGGCAGGTGTTTGGTTTAAAAATTTTTCCTGTTGTGTTGCGGGCACCAAACCTAACAGGGATTGACTCAACTCCACCATTTTTATGGAATCAATACCCAAATCACTTTCCAAAAATAAATCCAGCTCCAGATCTGCAGCTTCATGGCCGGTAATGTTACTGATCAGGTTGAAGAGTCTTTCCTCCAGCGCTGTTGAGGAAAGCTGTGTGGTGACAGGCGCAGCTGCATGGAAAGGAGCTGCTGGTACCAGTGTAATTTCAGGTATCACTGCCGGCGATGCAGCTTCTGTTGCTGATAACGAATGACTGGTGTTTTCTGCGAGCAGATACCGTGAAAACAGATCTTCTATCTCTGCAATACTTTGCAGATGCATAAGTTGGTCAAGTGGAACATTATCGGTAAATTGGTTTTTATATTCGTTGGGAACAATAGCAATCAGGCTTTGCACCAACTCCACCATTTTGATGGAATCTACACCTAAATCGCTTTCCAGGAACATATCCGATTCGATGTCATCTGGATGGTGACCAGTAATATTAGCTACGGCGTGACGAATATTTTTCTGGATCATGGCTACACTATTCATATTCTGTTTCCTTCGCAAATGGCGCGTTCCGGGCGGGATAATTTGCCGGCAGTTAATCGATTAAATCTTTCAGTTCCTGCTGCAACAAGTAGGATGCCCTGCTGCGTTCTTCTGCGGTCATAAAAGCACTCGCCAGCGGAATCAGTTGTTGCCCATCGAATGCTGGAGCCACAGGAATTAAGGTTTTGAGTGCACTGGTCTCAGCTACGGTAGCAATGGCAGGTGCTTTCGCAGCCCCTTGCTTGATGGCTAAGGGTTTAAAACGGTACGGTTTATTTTCAAACGGATAGGTTGGCAATATCACTTTACGCACACCGTTGGGAATCAGCGGTTTTGAATCAAAAGTCCCACCACCCAAATACAGTGAGCCAAACAATTGCAATAAGCTTTCTACCGCAGAAGAGGTTGAGCTAAGGGCAAGCCAGTTGGGATTATCGGTAACGGACAATTGCACAGCCAAATCCGCCGACCTGCCAAGATGCAGCAGCATGGCGTCGGTTTTTATAAAAGGCTGGATGTCCTGCGGAGTTAACGATCGCGGTGATTGTAAATAACCGATCAGTTGTAAGGCGACTTGTTCGGGTGCGCCCTGAATGGTTGTTCCGGACAAAATCAAGGGGCAGGGAATGCCGTCGGAATGATGATCTTCACCGGCAATTAAATCATGCAGGTCATGTTTACCAAGAGTTAGGCTCAGGAGCACTTCGATGGCTTGTTTTAATGACAGAATACCGGTGAGGCACGCGCCCGCCAGCACACCAATTCCTTCTGCAAAAATTCCAGCGGGAATAATATTGGCACTCGCAATAATCCGTCCCAGTGCGTATTGCACAGCAAATGCATAAATCAATTCATCCAGATGAGACTGATTCAGCAGATTGCTCCTTTGCATAACTTGAGAGTGATATTCCTTACACTCGTTACAAATTTGCTGGAACTGTGGGAAACGTTCAATCAGTTCATCAATCTCCAGGGCATTGAATGGATTTTTTCCATCCAGTACCCAATAGACGTCGGGAGAAAGTTTTGGATTGGTTTTGCGCGTTTGAATATTGTTTTGCGGTTGGCCGGACGCTAATGCTTCCAGTTTGTGGAGCAAATCATCACGGCTATCAACAATCAGTACCGATTTAAAAGCGAGCTCGCGCTGGCTGCCGTTCATGCTGATGCACACTTGCGTGTGGCTATAGTGCGCATTATCAACCAGGCATTGGCGTAAGCGTGCAGCAATTTGTTGCAATACATTTTGTGTGCGTCCACTCAACAATAATAATTGCTTTCCGTGGACTGCATTGCCTGGCTCGATAACGGGCGCTTCCTCCAGGATCATGTGACAGTTGGTGCCGCCAAAGCCGAAGGAATTAACGCCTGCGCGTAACGGTTGCTCACCCTGAGGTTGCCAGGATTGTGGACGGCCACTGATCACATGGAAAGGCGTCGCTGCAAAATTAATATGGGCATTGGCCTGTTCAAAATTTACCGTGTGCGGAATGGTGCGATTGCGCAACGCCAGTACAACTTTAATCAAGCTGGGGACGCTGGAACCAGACAGCATATGTCCGAAGGTGGATTTGAGCGAACCTATTGCACAGAATTGATTTTTTGCTGTGAACTTGCGATAGGCTTGTGTCATCCCTTCCAGTTCAACCGGATCACCTAATGGTGTGCCCGTTCCATGGCATTCCACGTAACTGATTTGCTCCGGTGAAATACCCGCATTGATGTACGCCTTGCATAAGGCATCGGCTTGACCACGCGGATTTGGTGCGGTTATGCCATTGGAATGGCCATCATTGTTGACAGCAGAGCCTTTAATGACTGCCATTATGCAATCACCATCTGCAACTGCCTCTTTTAATGGTTTTAACACAACAGCGGAAATGCCTTCACCCAACACCATCCCATTTGCTTTTTCGTCAAATGGGGAGCAGGTGCCGGTGGGGGAGAGTGCTCCAACACGGCTCAGGAAAACAAAAGGACTGTCATTGCCTGTTAAATATGCACCACCGGCAATGGCCATTTTAGATTCGCCGCGCCGCAAACTGTCACATGCTAAATGTACGGCAACCAATGAAGAGGAACACGCGGTATTAATAGTCATGTTGGGGCCGCGCAGATCCAGCCAATGGCTAACGCGTGCAGGAATTTCATTTAAACCGTTACCCGCTACTGCATCAGAAATTAATTCCGCCGGATTTATGACATCCCTGAGTGTTTCCAACAAATTAAATTGATCGCTCTGGCTGAGTGCGTTAAACCAGGGTGCTTCCTTAAAGCGATTGCAAAGCGCGTGGTAACGCTGGTGAAGAATAAAATGTTCACCGTAATGGTTTTGTTCGCAACCGACGTAAATGCCTATGTCGCGCGTACGGAACTCACCACCGTAACCCGATTGTTGTAATGCTTCAAATGCGACCTCGAGGAATAAACGTTGTTGCGGATCCATGACTTCCGCTTCGCGTGGCGAGATACCAAAAAACATTGGATCGAAGTCATAAGCGCGGTCAATAAACGCGCCCCATTTTGAATAGGAAGTGTGGTTTAGTTGCCCCTTGCCGAAATAATCATCCAGTGACCATTGTTCGGGATTCACCTCGCGTATTTGTGTCTTGCCTTCGATAAGAACTTTCCAAAACTCATCAATATTATTTGCCCCGGGTAAACGCAAACCAACACCTATAATGGCAATATCCTGATCGCGATAATGGGAACCAGCATCAACATCTTTTGTTGTGTTGCCGGTGTGCAAAGGTATGTCCAGCGCCGGTTTGGCTGTAATTGATTGTCCGTAACAGGTTTTCAAATAATCGGCCAATGCAGAAGGCGATTGGTATTCAAACAATAACGTGGGCGAAAGTTGTTCCTGCACCAGTTCAGCCAGCTCTTCTGACAAGCGCACTGCAGTGGCTGAATCCATCCCAAGGTCATTAAAGTTCTTAAATAGATCAAGCTGGTCAACCGGGATCGACAAATGGCGGGCGATCATTTCACTGACAATCCGGTTCCAGTTAAATGGAACCGGATTCACTTTAGCAAATGAATTCTGTGGTTGTGTACGGGTTGCTGTTTTTACAGTGATATTCTCATTAACAATATTTACCGGGGCAGGGGATACCGCTGGCTCCGCTTGAGCCGCACCGTGGCGATCATTCGTTGCAATACGATAAGTGTTATTGGTAAACGGATAGGTCGGCAAGCTGATTCTTTTCGGTAAAAAGTCAGCGTCAAATGCCTGCCAATCCCACTCAATCCCTTGGGTGAATAAACCTGCCATAGTGGCAAGTAAAGATTCCCAATCGCCACGTTTGCGATCAAGGCACGAAAATATTTTTATTTCCGGTCGATCCAAAAAGCTTTTGGTCAGGTTTGCCAGGACTTTATCCGGCCCGCATTCAATAAATGCGGTGATACCCATGTCGACGGCCAGGTTGATGCTTTGTTCAAAACAAACCGGCGCTGATACATGCTCTTTCCAATAACGCGCATCGGGTATTTGCTGGTCTATCCATTTACCACCCAGGTTGGAAATCAATGGAATTGTTGGTGCATTAAATTGAACGCTGTTTAAAACCTTTACAAATTCATCCAGCATTGGATCAAGCAAGGGAGTGTGGAACGCATGAGAAACCGGTAGGGGCTTGCAGACCTTGCCGGTCAATTGCAGCTGCTCTTGCAAAATCTTCAGCGCATCGGACTTGCCTGCAATAACTTGATATTTGCCGTTGTGCGCAGCGAACCACAACTGGTTTTCAAATGGTGTGAGCTTGGATGCAAGGGACTCCATCGAATCAAACACGGCCAGCATGCCGCCGCCTTCGGGCAGTTCGTACATCAATTTCCCGCGCGCGGCGACTATGCGTGCTGCATCACGCAAACTCATTACACCTGCCAGGCAAGCGGCAGCATATTCACCCACGCTGTGGCCGAGCATAGCGGTAGGCTTCAAACCCCATTCCAGTAACAATTTTCCTAACGAATAATCGATAGCAAAAATCAGCGGTTGTGTTAGCCAGGTTTGGGCCAGTAAATCGGCATCCTTGCTTTCATAAATGTAAGAAATGATAGAGGTATCCAAATGTTCGTTAAACGCAGCGGCACATTCATCCAATATTTTTTTGTATTGCGGCAAGGTTTCATAAAGTTGCCTTGCCATATTGATGTATTGCGCACCTTGTCCGGTGAACATAAGGGTATATTTGGGTGCAGATTGTACCAATGAGGAACCGGTCGTTCCCTTTAATTGTCCGATCGCGTCTTCAATATCTTCTACAACAAATGCAGTCCGGTGTGCGAAAGGATTGCTGCGGTTGTATTGCGAAAAACAAATATCGGTAAGGGAAACATTTTCCGCGTGCCTTAATAAATAATCAGCAAGGTTACCTGCGCGTTTAATCAATTCTTCCTGTGTGCGTGCGGAAACACACAGCAGATGTAGTGGCCTTTGCAGCCGCTCATTGGATGGAGTTGTATTAATCGCTTCCTCAACAACCATATGGCAATTGGTACCACCAAACCCGAATGAATTGATCGCACCACGGCGCGCTCCAGTCGCCGGCGCTTCCCATACTTTGGGTTCGGTGAGCAAGCGGAATGCAGTACCCGGTAAATTCAATTGCGGGTTGGGCGTTTTAATGTGCAAGCTGGGCGGCATTTTTTTATGTTTCAATGCCATGATCAATTTAATTAAACTCGCGACACCGGCTGCACTTAATAAATGTCCGATATTGGCTTTCACCGATCCAACCACGCAATTTGCAGCGGGAACATTTTTTTCCGCAAATACTTGTGAAAGCGACCTGATTTCACTTGGGTCGCCTATAACCGTCCCGGTACCGTGGGCTTCCAGATATTGAATGCTTTTCGCCGGTAATTTATCGTCGTGATAGACACTGGCAATGGCAACACGCTGTCCATCCGGATTGGGAGCCATCACTCCCAGGGATCGCCCATCATTGTTTACGAACGAGCGTTTGATAACAGCATGCACGAGGTCGCCATCTTTAATCGCACGGGACAAGGGTTTTAGCACGACTATTCCCAGCCCTTCACCGGGTACAAATCCATCGGCGGATTCATCAAATACTTTGCAGTGGCCAGTCGGGGAAAGGGCACCTGCCTTGGAAAATAAAATATAGGGCGTTGGCGTTATGTTAAGGTTGATGCCGCCTGCGATCGCCATTTCGCATTCGCCGCGCCGCAAGCTTTCACACGCAAGATGTATTGCAACCAACGAAGAAGAACAGGCTGTGTCTATGGTCAGGCTTGGGCCTTTTAAATTCAGGAAATGGGAAACCCGCGCCGCAATCATATTTAAAATATTATTAACTGCGGAATTGGTTTCTATCTCGACATCGCCAAAGCAGTTTTTCCATTCCCCTAACAGCGCCGCTTTTTGCGCTTCCGATAATTGCTCCAGGCTTGCAAAATGCTTGAGCCTTTCATAATCAACGCGATGGACCTGGTGTTCCATATAATTGTTGTGGCTTGCGCCGACAAACACACCGACATTGCGGCCATCAATCCGCGCTCCGGTGTAGCCCGCATTTTCCATCGCTTCCCAGGAGGCCTGCAGGAACAGGCGTTGCTGTGGATCAATGATCCGTGCTTCCTCTTCCGGGATATTGAAAAACCCCGGATCAAAATCGAATGCCTGTGCAACAAATCCACCCCAGCGGGAATTGGTTTTTCCTGGCGAAACCTTTGCACCCTTTTCAAAAAATAATTCTGTGTTCCAGCGATCTGCAGGAATATCTTTAATCGAATCGCGACCCTGTAGCAGGTTCTCCCAAAAATCCTCCGGGGAATTGGCATCCGGGAACCGGCACGCCATGCTGATGATGGCTATATCTTCGTCTTGATCAGTGACATTGGTGGAAATAGGCGTTTCTCCAACATCGGCATGATTATCCCTGGCCAGATGATTGAGAAGGTATGTTGCCATTTCACGAATATTTCGGCACTGCAACAAAAATTCGTGGTTCAAGCGTGTGGCAAATGTTTCTTCCAGCAATCCTAACAACTGGACCGCTTTAATAGATGTGCCACCCAGGCTCCTGAAATGATCATCCTGTGTAAAAGAAGTGCCGGGATAGCCAAGCACAGATGCCCAACAGGCATGCACCAACTCGCTAATTTCATCTGCGGTTTTGGTGCTGCTAACGGTATCTTGTAACCGTGCTGCGGAAGCTGGAGAAACCGAAAGAAACTCATCAACAAAAAAACAATGTTCTGTGGCAAATTCACCGGCGATAAATGCTTCACGCAATTGATAGCGCTGCAGCTTTCCGCTGGTCGTCCGCGGAATATTTTTTACGGTAACTATGCAATCCAGTGAAATGGAAAAGACATCATTAATGCCTTTCCAAACCTCAGCAAACAGATCGCGCAGTTTTTTACGATCGCCCGCACTTCCTTTGGTAATAGCAAACAGGACAATTTTTTCACGGTTTGATGCAGGGTCATGCCAACCGCACACTGCAATTTTGGTCGGTGTTAACCCTTGGTATTGCCCCGCATAAAATTCTATATCGTAAGCAAAATATTTTTGCCCATTAACAATAACAATATCCTTGGCCCTGCCGGTTACGCTTAAACGCTTGTTACGGATGAAACCCAAGTCACCGGTTTTTAACCATTTGCCATCGAAACATTCCCGGTTGGCTTCCTCATTATTGAAATAGCCGCGCGTGACATTATCGCCCGCAATTTGTATATGGCCCACCTGGCCTTCAGGCAACAGGTTGCCTTTTTCATCCACAATGCGGATTTCAATGGCGTTGACCGGGAATCCTTCGTCGACCACCAACATGCTGTCATCAGCAGATTCAGCGACATCTTCTATATATGACTCCGCTGCAATTCTGGAACGTAAAATGGAATGAACCAGGGGCTCTGAATCTGCCGGCGGAAAACTAACCGCAAGGCTCGCTTCAGCCATACCGTAGACAGGGTACATGGTGGAGGCCTTGAATCCGCAGGGCTTCAAGGTCTCGATAAATTCGCGCATCAAGGGTACAGAAATAGGTTCTGCGCCGTTATAGAGTTTGCGCAAGCAGGATAAATCCAGTTTTTCCAAATGCTTGCTAGTAATACGGTCCAACACCAGGCGATAACCAAAATTCGGTGCGCCTGTATGTGCTGCCTTGTGTTCAGCAATTTTCTCCAGCCACAGCAAGGGGCGCCTTACAAACGTTTGCGGTGTTAAATTAATTTGTGTGGTCACACATGCCATCGGAAACAGGTGGAGTCCGATTAATCCCATGTCATGGCTATAGGGCATCCATGAAATAAATTTTTCACCGCTTATCCAGCCACAACTGACCATCATGGCTTCTATATTGGTAATTAAATTTTTATGGGAAAGCGCAACGCCTTTGGGGGCTCCGGTACTGCCCGAGCTGTACTGAATCAACGCTATGTCATCACAATTGGTGGGAGAAAGTTGGACATTTTCCTGTTGTATATCCAGAGACTTTTCCAGCCATACGTCCAGCAGTGGTTCTTGCGTTAATGCCTTGAGATCCTCCAGTTTTTCGCAAAAAGTGCTGTCGGTAATGATGGCCGGACGCCCCAGTTGATTCCATGCCCCCATCAATTTGGTCAAGGTGGCATTGTCGCTGGTAAATGACATCGGATAAGCCATGGGAACCGGGATATAACCACCCAGGATGCATGCCCAGAAAGTCACCACAAAATCGGAACTTTCGTTAAATACGAGAATGACCGCCTGATTTATCGGAATATTTTTTTCACGTAGGCCGCCCAATCTTGCTTTGGCGACGTGAAACAGATCCCGATAGGAAACCGGATTTTCTGTACCGTCTGAATACACGAAAATAATTTTTTCGTCAGTGGTGATCGCTTTCAACAATATATCCGCGAGTGAACCTTGCGGGTTCAATATTCCCTTAAGTGGCTCACCAATAATGTGCGCCATCGCTGTAGAAGTCATTTCATTTTTACGCTTGCGAACATTTGTTGCTTTATTTCCGTTAACAGGTTTCTTTCCCATTTTTAAATAACCTTTGCAATTAATCGGGAGTAGCTCCGGGCAGTAACGCTAAATGGGCTCGGGGACCTTGTCGTTACTTATTTGCTGCACTACTGGCTGCTGTATCTCTCCATTTGTCGCTTCATTACTGTCTGTTTCCTTCTTTCCATCAAGCCAGGTGAGCATTGAAGGGGTAAGAGTCAGGTCTGCTACCAAAGCAATAAATATGATCATGCTGATTAAGAGACCGAAATAAAAATTGGGATTGAAATCCGCCATCATGAACACCATGAAGGAGCACATCAGCGTGATGGTGGTCATAGTTGCTGGTGCACCTATATGTTGAATAGTGTTGAGCGTTGCAGTTTTAGCAGGCTGGTTTTGCGCGCGGTATTTGTAATAGTGCGATAGCAAATGAACGGTATCATCCACGGCAATTCCCAAGCCCAGACAGGCGACCATCAAGGTTCCTACATCCAGCATAATGCCGGACAGCCCCATGAATCCCACCACAATAATTAATGGACCTACGTTGGCAAATACACTGACTACCCCGGCAGTTTTTGAACGGAACATCAACAGCAGTAGCGGAATGACAATGAGAATGTCGTAAATAATTGAACTGAGCATACTGTCAGTCAGGTTGTTGCCCATGTTGGTATAGAGCACATCGCGGCCCGTAAACTCAATTTTTGCGTGCGTTAAATTTGCAGCGGCCCATGTCGAAATGGAATCAATGATTTCACGGCTTTGCTTGGTAGAAACCAATGGCCTTACCACCGTAATTCGCGATGCGGAACTATCGACATTCATGCGGTCATTCAAGTCCTGTCCCACAGGTACCGACAAGGAATACAACAATAAATATTGCGCAATAGTTGCTGCATCTGTTGGTAAGATATGTTGTTGCGGATCATCACCATGCATGGACCTGTTGATGTTTTTTACAATGGTGGAAAGCGAATAGACACTTCTAAAATCGCCTGGCGATTCTTTTTCCAAATAGTGGGTTAATTTTCCCAGGTCTTGCATGTATTCCGCTGTCTTGATGGCATCCTCACCATTACCACGCACAACGATTTCATACACAGCACCACCGGATCCTTTTTGTTCCATAAAATTAATGGCATCGCGAAACCAATAGCCTTCTTTAAAATAGAGTGTCGGGTTGGAGTCTACTTTGACGCTGGGTATCAAGGTCGCTGCTGTAATAATAATGACCGACCAGGTCATAATGGTTGCTTTGGGACGCTCAATAGACCAGGCACCGATATTGCGCAATTTGGCAGACAATCCGATCATCGCAATGGGGGAGGCGCGCAATTTGGACGGGTAATAACTCAGGATGGCCGGTACGAGTGTGAGCGCCAGGAAAGTAAGGAAAATTGATCCTACACATGCCATAAAACCGAGCAGGGTAACAGGAACAATATTGCCGACCATAAAACTGCTGAAGCCCAATGCTGTTGCAAAATTGGTTAACAGTATGGGAACCATGTTGTCTTTGATGGCTTCTTCGGCTGCTTCTTTTGAGGTTAAGCCTGCTCGACGGCAATCGAAAAATGTCGAGAGCAGATGCATGACAGTTGCTACGGTAATACCTAACAACAATTGTGGAGATGATGCAGTTACTGCATCCAGTTTGAAGCCGAGGAAGCCGCTAACACCCATGGTTGAAGCAATGGTGAGGATCGCAACAAATAATGGAATAGCGACCGCCCAAAAAGAGAAAAACATCAGCGTCAGTATGCCGATCATCACCAATAACAAAATTGGCATTAATGTGCCCATATCGCCCTGGGCAACCTGATCAAATGCAACATCGGTAATCGGACCTCCGGCAATATGGTATTCATAGCCGGTAAGTGCTTTTTCTTCTGCAAGTATCTCCTGCATTTGTGCATAAACTGCAGCAGGTAACTCGGGATTAATGGCGTTAGGTGCAAATTTACCGCGAATCACACCGACCTTTTTATTGGTGCTGATAAGTGATCCCACAATCAACGGGTCAGAATCTATATAGCGATTAGCTTTCTCCATTACCTCAGGGGTAATCTCCTCATCAGCTGGAAACAGGTCGGTAATAGACAATCCATCCTCAGTTGCACGCACGGCCTGGTAATTAGAAATAGAATCAACCCTGATGACTCCACGAACCAGCCAGAGTTTTTCTGTTAATCGCTGTATGGACTCAATCGCTTCAGGGCGAAGAATACCTGCAGGATCTTCAAAGCCGACAACAAAATTGTCATCATTGCCGAACTCTTTCAGGAATTCTTCATGTTGGGCCAGATAGGGATCATCTTTTTCAAACCAGATTTTATAGTTAGTATCAAAGCTGATTTTTCCGGCATGATTTGAAATACCGAAAGTGATTAACAAGGTAACAATAATGACGACTATGCGATTTTTAATTATCCATTCCGCATAATTATCAATGAATTTATTTCTATTCATAATGGACCTATTTAATAATTTGATGTGTTCCGGTTATTCATTAGCCGGCCAATCTAAAACGACACACGTAAAAACAATCTGTAAACACTGGTATCACTTTCCGTGTGTTCGGGGCTTGGGTAATAACGTCGTGTTGCTGTGTAACGCAATCCAACATCCCAACTTTCTATGGGGCTGATTTTGTATTCCGCACGCAAGGCATACGCAGACGTATTATCCAGGTCCATGAAGTAACCCAACTGGAGACGCTGTTGATACAAGTCGTTAAATGTCCAGCGTGCTGCCACAAAAATATCGTCCTGCATTAATTCAAAATCTTTCGCATTGGATGATGCCGCTAAATATTCAGCAAAAAGAGTGAGGTCTGAATGGGCTATCAATGAACTGGCGGTGTACTCAGCGCCCAGCGCGTAAAGCCATGTATGCTCGTTGTCCGGTTCGTTGCTGGTACGGTAAACAATCTCGCTTTTTAGTATCATTTCATCCAGTGTGTAAGTTGCCTCAAAGCCAAAACGTTTGGATTGGTAGGTAGTACCAATCATGCGCTGCGTAAATTCATCCAAATCAAATCCGGCATTTCGTTCATAGGCATCCAGATAACTAATACCTATGTCATAACCGTCGCCGTTAAAAAAATACCGTGCAGCATATTGGTTGCTTTGCCATTCCGATTCGGGATAATCATTTGGTAACCCGCCCCCTATGGCATAGAAAGATTGCGGCCCTACGTAAATGGACGGCTGGTAATAAGGAAGCCAGTAAAAAGTGAGCTCGCTACTGGAAAAACGTCGGCGGCCACGAAGCGCCGGTGTACCCATTTTTATGGGTTCAACAATATCCTCTTCGTAATCGCGTGGATTTATCACATCAAGCGGGCTCACACTTTCCACACTGCCCCAGGTTACAAGCTGGTTTCCTACCCTTATATCCCACTCGGGAAATGAATAGTGCAACCAGAGTTCATCGAAGCGCTCGTCATTCTTGTCGGAATTTTCTGTGTCATAACGGATGTACACACGGCTGTTAAAACTGAATCTGGAATTTGCAGGCGAATAACCTGTCTCCAGTTGAAGTTTGCCGGTACCGGAATCCTGTACTTGCCTGGGATTGGTATATTCATCGCCATTATTATTTCCCATAAATTGGGGAAACTTGTCGTAATTTAATTCTGCAAATCCACGCCAATTCAGTTGTTCAGTTGCCAACGTTGCTAATGGAAAGCTGAAAGCCAAAACAATTACTGGATATAAGACTTTATAGTTGTGCACGATAACCTTGTTTTTTTACAAATCAGTTAACAATGCCTGGTGTCAGACAATTGTTTTGTTAATACTTCAGTAACGCCTATGCGCTACCAAGCGAATTGGCATTGCATGCGCGAGAAGAAAGTCCCGCCTTGCGCACAATTTTAAATCGCGCTATCCAATGATTGTGTGCTGAAGCGATCTTCAGGTATTGCTACTTTTAGTTTTACGTCATCAAATGTTAATGTGGATTTTTTATTCGTTTGCGCATTGGCTACTTCAATTTTTTGAACACGCCAATAACCATCTATTAAATGGTGTCCGTACATCATGCGGGTTTTTAGCAAGTCACCTTTGCGGTCATAATAATCCGTGCGCAATTCTTGCAGGTTATCTTTCATGCGCCAGCGAACCACACGCGAATAGCCTGACTTCTTATTCTTGGGGATTCGCTCTACTACAAAACAGTCTTTACCCTCAATGGTTTCGTCACCTATGTAGCGAAAGTTATATTTATCTAATTGACGGACGACCAAATCTTCATAAGAAAATTCGGAACCCATAAATGATCCGCTTTGATTTGAGGAGGCAATTCGTTTAGTGCGTTTTACTGCAGGAAGATATAACCATTGATCATCATCACCTTCACCGTTTTCGTGGGTTAACAACGCAGCACCTTTCATATCGGCAGGATAAGTAAACGTCACTTTTGTTTTATCCCGGCGAGCTTTGCCTTCAAATCCTTCAAACACGAGTTTACGTATCGATTCCTTGCCTTGGGCATTAATCAAGGTCAACGTCATTTGGCGCACTTCACCGATATAATGGCTTTGCATTTGATCTTGCTTTACCTCGATGTCGTAGCCATTTAGTAAAGGATCGATAGGCCTTAAATCTGCATATGTATTACTCATAGCAAGGCCTAGCAGAAGTGATATCAGCCATCTTTCTTTACGCATAAGTTGCTCCAATGTAAGCGTAGATATTTTTAAAGGTAGGGGATTTAATGGATTGATTGTCTGTAGGTTTATGCATGCCTTTAAGGCTCATGCCGCAACCGACTTCGAGGCATTCCTGAATGGATTCATTTGCTTCCATATTGGCCAACGCTGCCTGCCACATCACAGGCATGTGCACTTGTGACGCCAACTGCATGGCAATTTTTTTAGTACAAGACTCTTTACAGCCGGTAACGCTGCTATAAAACGGTATCTTGGGAGTTGAAAATTTTATGGATGAAAATGATTCTAAAAATTGATGATATTTTTTGGCAGCGGAATGGCTGTGCCAGCCGCCTGAAGTTGCAACATGCGTGGCTTTAATGTTTTGTCGGTTAGCAAGCAGGGCAACCTGTGAAATCGCACCCGCCGGGCCAACAATGCTAATACAGTTATCCGCATTCCAGCCTGCAATTTCTATTTCGGAAAAATATTGTGATGTTGCGAGATAAGAAATCAGTGATTTTTTATCTGCACCCGATAACGTAATGATTTGTCCCTGGCACTCCACGCTTAAATCCGTTAGCAATTTTCCACGTGATACTGAGATTTTAATAGCGTCTTCAGGCCCGATACAATCAGCACAGTACAGAGCAGGAAGAATACCGGCGCTATATCCTGCAACCGCTGTAGGGCGACAATTATTTTCCTGGAGGAGATAGGCATAGCTAATGGCAAACGCAGTCAGCAGCGGCTCTAATACAACGGGCTGTCGTAATTGCTCTGCACTTCCATTTTTTGATAGCTGTCGCAAAGGCTGTTCACTTAATGCTTCTGCAATCAGAAAAATTTGCGAAATTTTTTCATGTTCAAAAGCAAAGCCACGCCCCATCCCTGCATATTGGCTCCCGTGCCCCGGAAATAGCCATGCGGTAGGTTTCATATATTTCCTTATTGTGGATCGATTAATTCTGATTGGATCCTACGTGTCCTACATGACGTTTTTTTTACATGAACAAAGCGATAAAAACTATTGTCGTCTAATTCTTTTTATTAAAACTCAGTCTCCTGAATTGAAAACAGGGTCAGGTCCAGAGTATCGTAAAACCCGTTTACAGGTAGGGATAAAGGATACGAAAATGAATTTTTCAATTGTCTGTAAATTAATTCATTACAAGTTTCTTAAAACGGAATTCAATTATTATTGGGATTTTTGTCATTGGTTTGCGGAAAAACGCGCCAAAATTGACAAGGCTTTTACACTTGATAACTGCCAGAGTATAAAGTAACGAAATCAGCACAAGTACAAAAAGGCCCATATCCTCTCAATATCGGCGCGTTTCATTTTCTTTAAGTTTCAATAGGGAATTGGAAAAGGCAAACTAGTGTAGTTCTTGCCCATCCTATGGTGCGGTATCTCATATGAAATGCTATACGTTTTCTATAACTTGCGAATATAGTAAAAAAAAGGCTGTGCCAATTAAAATTCCTCCCATAAATCGGTTAAATAACTTCATTCTAAATTCACTATTCAGGAAAATAGTAGCTTTATCACCAAGCACGGACCAGATAAATAAAGATAGGTAACAGACGAGAAAATAAATTAGCGAAAACGTCAAAAAAGGTAGGCTGGAATGTGGTGATGAAAATAAAGACACGCCAGATGCGCTCGCCATCCATGCTTTTGGATTTAGCCATTGTAAAAATAATCCCTGCAAGAAAGTTGGTTGTCGTTGCTCTTTGACGTTTAACTCAGGTGTTGAGCATGCAATTAAATAACCCACATACAAAATGAATATTGATCCCGCAATAGCTAGATACTTAAAAAAGAATGGATATAAGTTAATTACCTCGTAGAAGCCCAGGCCAATAAACAATAGGAGCACAGTAAATCCAATAGTTGCACCAGAGACAAATGAAAATGTTTTGCGCACACCATACGTTGCACCCGCAGAAATAATCACCATATTTATAGGGCCGGGAGATATGGACATGGCAAAGGAAAATGAAAACATTGCTATTAAAAGAGACATATTCCTCCTCAGAGACAACGTTTAAAACGTATTCTACTGATGAATATCAAAAGGAGTAAGGGCAAATTATGAAAGTAAAGAGAGGTGTTCGATTAGTCCATATGTAATACCTCCCGGTACTACATTTGCTGGCCAAACTGCATATGCAGGTAAATGTTCTAATTTCCATTCCGGAAGTACTAGCTCAACTGCGTCTAGCTCATTAATTAAAAATGAGGGTGGTGCTGCGAGACCTATACCATGGCATGCCAATTGATAAGAAGCTTCTACATTATCAACCACAATTTTTGAGGTGTAATTTATTTCGCAAAGTTCTCCCGAAGCATGTTTAAACCGTCGTGAGCTTGGGCGCATGGATAGACCTATCCAGTTCATATCCTCCAGATCTTTTGGGTGTTCAATAGGATTATTATTTTTTAAGAAACACCGTGATGCGATAACCTTCCGCTCCAGTGTGAATAGTTTTTTTGATTTTAGTGAGCTATCTGGCATTTCACCAAGACGAATTGCAAGGTCGATAGCTTCTCCCACTATATCGTGATAAGAGTCACTGCAGGTCAGTGCTACGCGTATTTCGGGAAAATTTACAAAGAAACTGCTTATTTCCTTCAGTAAATTACTTTTTATCAAAATGGCGGGAATGGCGATTTTAAATTTACGGCCATTGTTCTTCTTTGGGCCACGCCCCACTTGCACAACTTCATGCTCATAAAGATCAAGAATTGCATTTGCCGCTGCATAAACTTTTTCACCATCAAATGTTAGGGAAAGTTTTCGAGTATTTCTGTACAGCAGGGCGGAGCCCAAACTTTCCTCCAGTCTTGATACAGATAAGCTAGTGGAGGCTGTGGACATTTTTAGGTCTTTAGCTGCAGCCGTAAAAGATCCTTTTTCTACCACTTTGGCAAATACTATGAGGTACTTAACATCGCCAATCATATTCCTCCCCTTGTTAAAGCAAATTGTTAAATAATATATTCTATTTTTTTAAGGATAATCCATTTCCCTATAATTCGATAGAGTTACAGCTGAGGGTAGAGCTCTGTTGAAACTATATTAAGAAGCTATTGTGGCTGCGGTTCATTTCTAATAGATGTCTTTAGTATATTTTTTGCCTGATTTTTTTAGTACAAAGATAAAAAACGATTAAGGCGACAATAGGTGCAAAAATACACTGATTTGATATTTCTTTCTGCTTGGTATTTCTAATGTCAATAAATTGCTCACGACGGATGCTTATCTATGCGACACGTTATTGTTCTTAACCGATTGCCTAAAAATATGGCACCTTATGCAGAATGGTTTAAGGGGCATGACATTGATTGGACAATGCTTGGTTGGCAAGGTATTGCTGAATCTTATGAGGGACAGTCTAATGCTACATTTTATGACAATTATGCCAATGATAAAATTGTTAAAGATGTTTATGAACTCTGCAAAAAGCATCAGCCATCGGCAATAGTCACTACATCCGAATTTGATGTAGTAAGAATGGCACAATTGCGTGAAGTCTTTAATATACCTGGACAGTCTGTGGCAAGTGCCATCTTGTTTCGCGATAAAATCGAAATGAAAAAAAAGGTTGCGCAGGCAGGCTTAAAAGTTCCGGAATTTGTACACGCGAAAAATGCTCTGGATATATTGCAATTTGTTGAGCACCATGGTTATCCCATTATCACTAAGCCAGTCGATGGCGCCGGCACTGTAAACGTTAACTTAATTCGCAACGATGAGCAGTTAAATGAATTTTTCGATAAAAATTCAGTGGTAAATTTAGATGTTGAAACCTACATAGACGGTAAGCTCTATCATATTGATGGGTTTATTTATAACGGAGAAGTAAAGTTTATTTGGCCTCATGCCTACAACTCTGACTCTACTTTAGGATTTGCCAGTGGTCATCATATGGGCAGTTATATGCTTGATAAAGGCAGTCCCATTACAAGTCGGCTTATACAATATACCAAGGATGTTTTAACTGCTTTAGAGGTACCGCCCTTAGCTACTTTTCATTGTGAGGTTTTTCATAGTATCCATGATGAACTTGTGTTGTGTGAAATAGCATGTCGTCTCGGAGGTGGACGAATAGTCCCTGTGTTAAATGCCGCTTTTGGTGTCGATCTCTATGAGTATTGGGTCAAGGCACAGGTTGATATTCCGCTTGATATCAAAGCGCAAACCGAACCACAACAAATGGCTGGACACTTGTTATATCTACCCAAGGGCGGTGTTTATAGTGGCCCAACGACCTTTGACCAATTAAGTTGGGTGGATGAATTATTGATTAATGTGAAACCAGGGCAACGCTATGGTGCAAATTCGAGCGTTGATTTTGCAGGCTCTGTTATAGTAACTGGAAAAACTGAACTCGAAGTAAAAGCAAAATTGGCTGAGGTTGTTTCAATATTTGATCGTCTGATGACATGGGAAGATGAATGACATCATAATATCATGTCTATAAAAATATTTAAAAAGCTAATCATACTCGCCGTTATAGTATTTTCAACGACAGCAGTTTATAGCACTCGCAGCCAGATGAGAGTTGTCACCATTGATAACTCATATGTCAGTGGGCAAATTATAAAAATTAAAGCGCCGTTATCGGGCATCATTGAAAAGGTCAATATTCATATTGGAGATAAGTTACAGCGTCAAGATGTTGTATTAGTCTATGACCAGCTGGCAGCCCAATATCAATTGCAGAAATCGCGCGAGCAATTTCAACAAACGATTCGCAACCATTTTCAACAGTGTCTTGAAGAAAGTACACGGATGGGAGCGACGCAATTAAAAAAATTGGAGTATGAGCGAAAACAAAAAGAATTAGCTCGCGGCGAAAAGCTTAAAAGGATGAACGTTTTATCTGAATCAACTTATGATGACATCGTATTTCAATACGATTCATCCTCCATAAGCAAAGATATTTCTCACCTTGAATCTACGATGCTTGAATACGCTAACCAAGAACCAATTTTGCAGCGTCCCCAGGTACAACTTTCGCAATTGGGATATCAAGAAGCAATACACAACCAACAGCTGACAACTGTCGAGGCACCCACTGATGGATATGTCTACGAATTATTTGTCTATCCCAATCAGTATGTTGAAAAGGGGGATGTTATTGCAGTGTTGGTATCTAGCGATCATGTGCGTATTGAAGCGAATGTATTGGAATCCGAAGTCGGTAAACTGCAGCCAAATATGAAAGTGGATATTATTTCTGATGTTCGTAAAGATATTACCTTAAAAGGCCACATTCATTCGATTGTACCTTCCACAGCGGCGTCTTTCTCCCCTATACCGAGGAATAATATGGATTCGAATTGGATCAAAGTCAGTCAGCGAGTGCCCGTACTTATTGAGATTGACGAAAAAGACAAGTCGCGTTTGCCCATAGGCTCTTCATCAAAATTGCACATTTATCTTGATGAGTATGTAGATGCAACAATACCTGGAGCAATCTCCAATTCTGAGTTCAATACTGAACCATTGGAAAGTGTCAGCGCTGTTCAACGTATTATTGCCGATGAGAGAAAGCTTGCGGAAATAAGTAACAAGCAGCACCGTTGCAAGCTCTAGATATATGATTCATAGCTGAATTTACACTTTAAGCACTCTCTAAAAATATTAACTTGTTTATGTCCTCAGCTTTTTCCAGTGTTGATTTTGCAGGCTCAAAGTAGTCATTGGGAAAACGGAATTGTAAGTAAAATCAACGCTGGCTGAAGCGGTTTCGACATTTGATCGTCAGATGTTATGGAAATGTGATTAACGAGAAATTCCTGAATTTTTCTATATCCAAAATTCAAAGTGGTTCAGTGTTTATTAAAAGAAAATCTACTTTTCCAGTGCTAATCATAAAGGCCGTAAATTTTAGATGATCATACGTCAGTATTTGCAAATTATTGCTGTCTACATAGTTATCTTCACTCAAATGCTGGACACATCTATTGTAAATTTAGCCTTAGTGAAGATCGCCCCCGACCTTGGTATCAATGTCTATAATTCTACCTGGATACTAACGGCGTTCGGAACGGGAATGGTCGTCTCCTTTCCTTTAGGCAACGCACTTTCCCGGCGATACAACTTCGATACACTTTTTTTATGCATTTGCATTACTTTTATTGCGGCGTCTTTTGCGTGCGCTATGGCTGTGAGTGATTTGGATTTTGTTCTTTTTCGCTTTATTCAAGGGCTTGCATCCGGTTCCTTAATTGTATTTTGTCAGTCGCTTCTGTTCCGCATTCTGGGTGACGATAAGCGTTCTACCGCTTTGGGATTATGGAGCAGTGCCGTTTCTATCGCCCCAATTGTTGGTCCCCTTGCCGGTGGAATTATTATTGAGTTCGTCAGCTGGCGTTGGATATTTTTTATTAATCTTCCGCTCATGTTGTTTTGTTTATATATTTTGCTTGATGTTTTAAAACCCAAATGGGGCGCAGTTACCGATGTAAAAATCCATGGTCCTACCTTGACAGCTTTTGCCATCGCAGTTGCACTTGGGCAATACGTGCTCGATTTTGGTGAGCGCAATAGCTGGTTTGAAAGTTCGAGCATTATTTATGCTTGTGTAGGTGCCGTGCTTGGGCTATTCGTTTTTTTACTGTTAAATCACCAGCAAGAGCGCAAGGTTTTTGATTTTTCAGTATTTCGAGATGCTAATTATCGAACGGCAATGTCGGTGCTTATTGTCGCCAACGGATTAATTTTTGCGTCACTTGTTGTGCTTCCGGTATGGCTGCAGGTGAGCTATGGTATGCCGGCAATTCATGCCGGGCTAGTGGTCGCAGTAGGCAGTTTCGTCACAGGAATTATGAGCCCCTTTGTCGGAAAATACTTAAAGAAGCAACACTACTTTTTTGCGGCAGTTGCTAGCTTGTTGTTCACTGGTATTTCCTTCCTAATGATGAGTCAATATAATCTGGGTTCTACTTTCAGCCATCTGGCTGAAGCTCGTATTTTTGCCGGAATTGGACTCGCTTTATTTGCTACTCCTTTGGCTGCTATGTCACTAATGACTATAGCTGCAGATAAAGTTATGAACGCGAATTCAGTATCCATGTGTTTACGAGTGATATCTTCGAATGTGTGTGTTGCCCTGGGGTTTATAATGTTGCAACGACAGCAACACGAACAATACGAAAGCTATGTCTCCACAATTGATCGACAATTTGTTGTTGAATATGTTGATAAAACGTTTACTGATTATTCCTTCGTCGCCAATCACGTGACAACATTGGCTATGCAAAATGTGTTTTTTATTTCAGGAATTACTTTCTTTGTGTTATTTATTATTACTATGCTTGCGCATTTTAATCTTAAGGGAAAGACAGCAATGGAAAACAAAGTTGCCGTTATTGAGTAACGGAAGTTTATTTACTTAACAAAATTTTCTGTGAGTATTATTAACTACACTGTCTTGAAAGTAAAAAAATGTTCCTCAAAGGAGGGACGTTTGTATGCAACAGCTACTTTCTGATTCGCCATTTTTCCAAGGCCAATAAAGCCGGTAATTTTTGTTGTTTTTGATAGCCCTAATAATTCGATAAGCACAGGATTATAGGCCCAATCCCCTGTGCGCCAAAAACAGCTGTAGCCGATAGACTCTGCGGCAATAATAATATTTTGTATTGCTGCGCCTGCCGATAAGACCAGTTCAATTTCGTGAATAGGGACATCGACATTCACGTCTAGCGTGGCGATGATGATATAAGGTGCTGAATCTATTTTTTGTTGAATTTTCCGCTTCATTGGTTCTGTTTCGCTTGCCGGAATATCAGTCGTTTCAACGTTCATTTCCTGAGCTTTCAACTTCAATGTCGCTGTGTATATGAGTTCAACCAAAGCGTTTTTGTCCTGTGGTCGGCAAATAATATATTTCCAGGGGCGCAGGGATTTATGGTCAGGCGCCGTCAATGCACACTGCAAAATAAGCCGCAGATCTTGCTGGTCAATATTACCATCAATGATGGGTTGCGATTTACGATTTAAAATTGAATGTAATATGTTCATAGTCTTTATCAGTACTCGATGATGACTTCTGAGTCAGATTGGAGATAAGTTGCACATGAAAGGACGTAGCCTTCTTCAAAAATGCAGGTATTTAATTTGCCATTGACGAAACGAATCCTGCATGAACCGCAGCGACCATATCGGCAAGAGCTTCGAATATCAATATTCATATTTTCAATATTGTCTAAAAGGGACAAATGTGTTGGTGCTACACCTTCATAAATTTCTCCGTTGTATTGCACACGAAGCTTCACCGTTTTAGTGTTTTCTTTTATATCACTCATGATCCTTGATCTCTTTAAATTAAATAGAAAATATTGAATGCATTCGTGCCTTCGGAGGTGAAATAGTATTTATATATTTTCCAGGTTTCTGCAATAGCCCATTAATAGCTTAAATCCAAATCCAGTGAGCTTGCGAGAAGTTTTTGTGTGTATTCGTGCCTGGGTTGACGAATAACTCTATCAACATCACCATATTCAACAAGTTCGCCTGCATTCATTACACAGACACTGTCTGAGATATGTCGTACCAGAGCCATATTGTGCGAGATAAAAATATAGGTTAAACCCAATTTCTTTTGTAGTGTCATTAACAGGTTCACAATTTGTGCTTGTATCGATATATCAAGTGCTGACAAGGGTTCATCCAACACGAGAATTTTTGGATCATTAATCAGCGCTCTTGCAATACCCACTCGCTGCCGTTGACCACCGCTGAGCATATGAGGAAATGCAAACAAATATTCGTTGCCCAAACCTACACGAAGTAAATACTGCTCAGCGAGCTCTATATTCTTCTGTCGCGATAACTTTTGGTAATTGTTTCTTGCTGTCGACACAATTTCCCAAATACGTTTACGCGGGTTTAATGATCCGTAAGGATCCTGAAATACCATTTGAATTTTTTGATAATATTGATGGGTCTCTACTTGTGTTACAGCAGTCAACACCTGGTTGTGAGCGATTGTAATAACACCTGTTGTCGGTTGCTCCAAACGCATGATCATTTTCGCCAAAGTACTTTTGCCGCTGCCGGATTCACCCACGATCGCAAGTGTTTCACCTTCTCGCACATTAAAGCTGACATTGCGCACTGCATGAATATCAGTAAATTGGTAAAAAGATTTTTTTACACGATAGGTCTTGGTGACTCCATTTAACGCGAGAGCAACCTTCTCTATTTTAGTGTTCAAGCCAATATTTAGAGATGACATCGCAACATCCAGGTTGAATCTGAGGGCAATGTTTTCAAGGGCGGCACATTATTACATTGCATTGATGCTTCGCTGCAACGTGTGCGGAAACGACAACCGTCAGTTTCCTTATTAATAGGAATCACATTCCCGGAAATGGTTTGCAAATGTATTTTCGCTGAATTTCCTGCGCCGCCCGGCAAGGATCGCAGCAGGCCTTGTGTATAAGGATGCCGAGGATGTTGCATTACATCTTGCGTGCGGCCTGATTCCACTATTTCCCCGGAATACATAACGAGCATAATATCGGAATATTTTTTTATCACGCCGATATCATGGGATACCAGAATAATTGTCATCCCGTGACGATCACGTAGTTCAAGCAGCAGATCCAGAATTTGTTTTTGTACAACAACGTCCAATGCTGTTGTGGGCTCATCAGCAATCAATAGTTTGGGATCGCAGGCTAACGCCATTGCTATCATCGTGCGCTGAGCCATACCACCAGAAAGTTCGTGTGGATAAGCTTTTAAGCGTAACAGTGGCATCGAAATGCCAACTTTTTCCAATAACCCTGCGGCTTGGGTTCGTGCTTCCGACTTTTTAATGGATGGATTTTTTTTTCGCAGTACTTCAAGTAATTGTTGTTCGATGGTTAAGCAGGGATTTAATGCTGTCATTGGATCTTGAAATATCATGGCGGCAGTATTGCCGCGAAACTGGTTCCATTCCTTATTGCCAAGTGCTTGCAAATCTGTGCCAAAAACATTGATATTGTCGGCCGTTACTTTTGCATTAGCAGGTAATAATCCCATCAGCGCAAAGTTGGTGATGCTTTTTCCGCATCCGGATTCGCCAACTATACCCAGTATTTGACCTTCGTTTACGTTAAAGGTCAGGTTGCGGATAAATTTTTTATATATTCCATTCTGTTCAAAACAGATTTCCAATTTATGCACTTTAATCATTACAACTGGCCCCTTGTCTTAGGATCAAACCAGTCGCGCAGCCAATCGCCCAAGAGATTAAAACTTAATACTGTGATCAGAATGCACATGCCTGGAAGTATCACCATAAAAGGCGATGATTCAATAAAAGGTTTTGCATCTGATAACATCACACCCCATTCCGGAGTTGGTGCTTTAGCACCGAGACCAAGAAATCCTAATGCCGCTATATCTAAAATGGCGTCACTAAATCCGAGTGTTGCTTGCACAATTAACGGTGCCCAACAATTGGGTAGGACTTCTGACCATAAAATTTTAAATTTACTGGTGCCACAGGACTGCGCCGCAAAAACATATTGTTTTTTCATTTCGTTAGCAGCTGTCGAACGCATGATTCTAACAAACCGTGGAATCGCAACTATAGACACAGCGATCATGGCATTTACAAGACCGGGGCCCATAATTGCAACCATAACAATGGCTAACAAAATACTCGGCAAACACATAAGAATGTCGACACAGCGCATCACAACCGCATCGATCCACCCGCCATAGACACCTGCCATTAAGCCAAAAAATGCCCCTATAGAAGCCGAGCCTAGTACAACAGCGAAGCCAATACCCAGGGAATATTTCGTACCTTCAACCAGTCGTGAAAATAAATCCCTGCCAAGATCATCAGTGCCTAACAAATAATTTTCACCGAATTTCAGTTCGGGTTTATGTGATAAGGCATCGCTTAACTGGTAAGGATGCAATTCAATACATAGTGGTAACAGAAAACCCATCAGTAGCAAGAAAACAATTCCACAGGCGCCAATAACACCTGATATATTGCGTTTTATCTTTCGGCCAACGAGGGCAGGGGATGTAAACAGGTTTGTCATTAACATGTTTGTATTCTCAGACGCGGATTGGCAAAGCGATACAATATGTCGATGAGAATATTAATAATCACTACGAACAATCCTATCAACACAATGCTTGCCTGAATTACTGGATAATCACGCGCATAAACACTGCTGACGATGTAGCTGCCAATACCCGGCCAGCCAAATATTGTTTCGGTCAGGATTGCTCCAGTAATTACCGTGCTGATAAACAGTATTCCGCCAAGGGTGATTATGGTAGTCAGTACATTGCGAAATGCATGAACCCAAATAATGCGCATAAACGAAAGGCCTTTGGCTTTTGCTGTACGAATATAATCTTCCGACAACACTTCTAACATGCTTGAGCGTGTCATTCTTGCAAATATGGCAAGTGGAATTGTGGCCATGGCTACTGCGGGTAATATCATATGAGAAAGTGCACTATAAAATGCACTTATTCCGTATTCGGTGCGAACACTTGGCGTTAAGGTATCAATCAACATAAATCCAGTCTGAGGCTCAATGTCGTAAATAATATCGAGACGTCCCGATACGGGTGTAATGTTCAAATCGATCGAGAAAAAAATAATAAGAATCAGGCCCCACCAAAATATCGGCATTGAATAGCCAATGACGGAGCTGGTCATTACTGCATAATCTACCAATGAATTTTTTTTCACGGCTGCAATAATACCCGCAGGAATCCCTATCACTACTGCTATCAGTAACGCCATTACACCCAATTCAATGGTTGCTGGCCAGCGTGCCATAAGCTCCTTGATCACCGGCTGATGCGTAACTGTTGAAATACCAAAGTCTGCGTTCAACGACGAGCGGGCAAATTCCAGATACTGCGAAAAAATAGATTTATCCAAATGTAATTGTTCGATCATTTTTTGATATTGAGCTTGATCGGCGCCGCGTTCTCCGAGCATCAACAATACTGGGTCTCCCGGTGTTAACCGAATCATAAAAAAAGCAATTAGAGACAATCCGAACAACGTCAAACTGAATTCAGCCAGTTTGGGTATTCCTATCCTTATTAGCCAATTCATGATAGTGCTCTATTTTTGAGTGATCGATAACTGATAGAAATTGTCGACGTCAAAAGGCGACATGACATAACCGTTGACACTGTTTTTAAGAGCCCTGAACACTTTCGCATGAGCTATAGGCACTATAGGGGAATCTTTGCTTAAAATGTCCAGCGCTTCTTGATAGAGAGAGTCACGTACTTGAAAGTCACTTTCTACTCGCGCTTGTTGAATGCGTTGATCAAAACTCTCTTTGCAGTAGCGAGAATTATTGGAACCGCGTTTTACGGAGTCGCAACTAAATAACGTGTATAAGAAATTATCCGGGTCGCCGTTATCACCTGCCCATCCCAACTGCACCATGTCATGCTCACCATTCTTGACTTTATCAAGATAGGTTCCCCAATCAAAACTGAGCAGTTCAACTTTAATGCCGATTTTGGCGAGATCTTGCTGCATCATTTCACCCATTTTTCGCCCATTCGGGTTGTAAGGGCGACTGACGGGGAGGGTCCAGACTGTGGTGCTAAAACCCTGTTCCAACCCGGCCTGCTTCAGTAGCGCTTTTGCTTTTTCCGGATCGTAACCATAAACAGAAACATCCTTGTTGTATGACCACATGGAGGATGGATAAGGATTAATAGCTGTATCAGCATTGCCTAAATAAATAGCTTTTACATAAGCCTCCTTATTGAGCGCATATGCAATGGCCTGCCTGACTAATGGATTATTGAAAGGGGCTTTTTCTGTATTCATAGCGAGATAGCCAATATTCAGCCCCTTTTCCTCAGCCAGGGTAATGCCTTTTTGTATTTTAATATCTGCCAGATCAGCCGGTGACGGATAAATAATAATGTCACATTCGCCTTTTTTGAGCTTCATGTAACGGACACTGGCATCCGGGGTGATAGCAAAATTGAGGTTATCGATCGCTGATTTTCCACGCCAATGATTCACGTGTGCCTGGTAGCGAATGGAGCTGTCCTTTAAATAACGCTTGAATAAAAATGGACCTGTACCAACGGGTAATACATCAATTTCACCTGGTTTATTTTTTTTAATTAATTGGTCGCCATATTCCGCTGAGAGTATCGACATAAAGGGCATTGCTAAATCGGAAAGAAAAGGTGCCTCAGGCTGATTCAGGATAATTTTTATTTGGTAATCATTAACTTTGACGATGTCTTTAATCAGTTTTTGCATTCCCATGCCCTGAAAATACTGATAATTACCACCACCGACAAAATGATAGGGATGATCTTCACGCAGTTGGCGATTGAATGAGAACAAAATATCATCTGCGTTAAAATCGCGTGTTGGAGTGAAGTAAGCGGTTGTTTGAAATTTCACTCCTTTACGCAAATTTAATGTATAGGTGGTTTTATCATCAGAAATAACCCAGCTTTCTGCTAAACTGCTTATCAGCTTGGTGCCGCCTTGTTCAAAATCTAACAGCCGATCATAAATAGTTGCCGCAGTTGCATTGCGCGCAGTTCCTGACAGTGTTCGCTGAGGGTTAAAAGATTCAGGGCTTCCTTCCGAGCAATACACCAAATTTGTTCCGGCGGATACTGGTAACGATATTAGCCCTAATATGCCGACAATAATTCCGGCACCTACTGTAAAATTAAGCATGATGAATTCCAAAAAGGTTATGTATTACGGTTGGTCTTGCGTTATGACCAAATTCCTATGCTGCCGTCATTACGTAAACCCACGAAAGAAGTTTGTGAAATTCGGTGCCCTTCTTTTGAGCCGAGTACTTCGTGAAAATTTTGCGTATTGAACATAATGAAATCACCCACTTTAGGTTTTATGCGTACATGGTCTTCACGCTCCAAAACCTCATAAGGGAAGTAATATTCTCCTGTTACTTTCATTTTGTCATTTTGGGCGGTATGTATGGTGTCGTAGATGAGCAGGTCACCACCATCTTCTTGTGTGCAATAATAAATATTCCAGGTTAATTGATTGCGGATATGCGTCACTGCCCACTCTTTATGGATGTGACTGGGAGCATGATCTGCATGAAGGCGACCGTGACCTTTAAAGCTTCTAAACGCGCCAGCAAAGTAAGTTCCATATCCTTTTTCATGAAATATATTGGCTTGCCTCTTAGCTTTCCGTTCTATTGCATCAAGTACTACTTGTACGGGATTAATATCGAGGTCGCGATAAATATCAGCAATAATTTTATTCGCTTCATCTCGTTTATTAAAATAAATCGATTTGTCATCATGCGCCCATTGATTGTGGCATAGGCCAACTTGAAATACAGGTATTTCATTCAGATGATCGTAATTAGAAAATTCCATTGACTTCAAGCGTGTTGCTACGGCTTCACAAATGTCCAGAGGAATAAAATTTTCCTCGAGAATGGCTGGAATTTTGTGGTCTATTAATAAATCCAGGTTTTCCTCTGTTAAGGGACGTAACTCTTTAGTAATCCAGTTGCTCATGTATTCCACCATTGATACTAGCGTGATTAATGTTGATTCCCAGGGCACTAATTAATTCCATGCCGTTAATATGGATCTAGTCAACATATCCATGTACGTTGTTAGAATTATCGTCTGTAGAAAAGTCTACGGATCCATAACTTTCTGTCGCGCCACGAGAAACTTGTCGCGAACTATGGCTTTCTTCAAAGATTGCCGGGCACTCCTGGTCTTTTATTAAAGATGAATTTGCATCTATTAATTGTCCTGATTGTTTTGCTTTTGTATTGTTCATTTTTTTCTCTTGAAATAGGAAATATACATTAATTTTCACCTGATTCGATAAGTAGTGACTTAAATCGAAGCTTCCAAAAGTTTTTCATCAATAGGGGGCTGGTTAATTTTTTTATAAATTACATATATAAGTACTATGGATGACAAGTATGTGATCATAAAAATGCCTATAGTTACTGCAAAATTATTTTCAAATAGATCTAATAAGTATCCAGCTATAACTGCAGAAAGGCTGCCAGTGAAACATCCGATGGCAAATGAAATTCCGAACGTTGAGCCGAGTTTACCTTTTGGTGAAAATTGTACTATTCCAGCATATCCAGTCATCCATATAAATTCGAAGATAAAAACCATCAATACAAAGCTTACACCGCTCAACCAAATATTTGATGTAACTACTGTCAACATATAAATGCCAGCTGCTACAAAAGATAAGCTCGTTACGACGGTAATTATGAAAGAAAAAGGTTTGCTGAATATTTGATACTTTTTAGCAATGAAAGAAAAAGTTGAAGAGCCCGCGAATATCGCTACGCTCGCCATCACATAAGAAGCTGACACGGCTGCCGCATCTAACTTCAATTTAATCAAAGGGAATATAGGTTGTAGAATGCTGTAGCTACCTTGAAAAAAAGTGGCTGTTAGCGGAGGCAATACAGCAAGATAAAACAGTCGCGCATCATCTTTCAGGGACGTACTGTATTCAATGAACCTGTGTGCCAAAGATTTGCGTGGTACGGATTTTGGAAAATCAACATCTTCGGTGCATTTTGTTAAGGCAATTAACATTGCTGAGACAAGAAAGGTCGCAATATCTATCAACACAATAGTGGTCAAGTTTGTTTTATTCGCGATAAATATGCCTGTGATTGCCGCAAGCCCTATGCCGAGGTGATATCCCGTTTGCATGAACGACGCATAATGTGTTGATTTATCCTTTGAAAAAATAAAGCGGCTGATAACTGTTTTATTGATGCGGTTAATTTGATCTACAATGCCGCGAGCCAATAATATGAGTACAATCGGAAGATAAGAAATGGAATCGCCAATAAAAAATAAAACAGGCACGGTCATGATGGCGGCTATGCAGTCCAAAATGTACCAGCGTTTTCTTGGATTAAGCCCATGATCCCAATCGCTACGGTAAAGTACCACCAATAATGCTGGCAGCCACTGTAAAGAAATAAATAGGGACGTGAGTAGGCCGGATTGTGTTTGCGAGTAAATAGCAATCGCAAACACAATATGCAATAGTACTGACCCGGCTGATGAAATAGTAAACGCCAAGGTTGCCAGGATAAGGTTGATACGTCCGCGATTAATCACTGTCATACCGCCTATGCAATAATTGTTTGTTGTTCGATATAATTGATAATGCTGCCTGCATTCTGTTTTGCTTCTTCCCGGTCTTTCCCCCGGCACATCACCTGAATGATCCAGTTATAATTGGAGTTCAGTGTACTGACTTCATCACCAACCTGATGATGTAACCAAACATGTTCCACATTAAACTTGTTTTTTATTTCATCCTCACTTGGCAAGCTTTTTATAAATCCAATTTGTTCGCTTACATAACATTTCCAGGCTGCGCCTTGAGTATGCTCATAGATTTTACTTTCGGTATTTAGATTGCCGAGACACAGTTCTATACAGTCACCTACAATCGAGCGCGATGTCGCTAGCGCCAACATAAAGGAATGTCCGCTACCACCTACGCGCACATTAACTTCTACAAGATGCGGTTCACCATTTTGTACAATAATTTCGATATGGCTCGGGCCAAACGTATAGTCGATTGCATCCAGGGCTGCACAGGCTTTTCGCTCAATGCTTTCGCTGAGTGGACTTGAAAAAGGGAAGGAGGCACCTACTTCCACACAGTCATTCACTACATCACGGTCGGAAATACCTACCACGTGATGTTTACCTTGTGCAGTGGTAAGCACTTCAACGCTATAGAGATTTCCTTGCAAATAATCTTCTACAACGAAAGCAGAGGAAATCCAATCTTCTTTAATGGTGCTTAATTCCGCTGAAATACGTTCAACATCGTCAATTGTTTTGCACACCATCGCGCCAATACTTGAATGCCCTTGTACTGGTTTTAAAAAGCAGGGGTAACGAATATCATTTTTGATATCGAGTAATTCTTTTGCATTATTAATAAGGCGACATTGAACATCATCAACACCTTTTGCCATTAATACTTTACGGAAAGTAAACTTGTCCTGTGCCAGTTTGATTGCTTCAGGATTTGCACCATGAAGACCAAAATGTTTTGCAAGTTTCGCAGTGACAAGAGTTCTTATCTCAGCAAAGGTCAATAGCGCATCGAACTTGCCTACATCTCTTTGCAAAATTTCAGCTACTCCTTGAAAGTCGTTCGAGTTTGGAACAGAAATAAGCTGATCAATTTCGTCAAGAATATGCATTGTTGATTCTGGAAACCATTTTCTGAAACGCTCAACGCTATCGCTTATTAAAACTGTGCGATAACCCTTTGCTTTACAATAGAGAATTGCTTCCAGACCGCTAAAATTTGTTTCTATAAATACGACCGTTGCCACGATAAGAACCCTTTCAGTAGTTATGCTGATTTACTTAGGTCAGTTTCCATATTAATGATTCTGGCGTTTTGATCCCAGAAACGTTGCCAATAATCTATGCCCGCATCAAAGGCTAGTTTGAATTCGTGGCGCTGTTGTTCGGTTTTACAAAAGCGTAAATAATTCGCAATAGAGTGGCGAATGTGTTCTGTTTCATCTGCGCGGTGTATTTTGAAGAATTTTGTTGCCGATAAAATTCCTTCAACGCGCTCTTCGTAGCACAGGCAGTTGAAAAGCATTTCGATGTTTTCTTCGGCAATAATTTCAAAACTGAGCAGCAATCCAACAATTCCAAATTGGCTTTTCATGGATGTCAGTGTGTGATCAAGACTGTGCAGAACCCCTTTAATTGAGGCGAGAGATTCACTCATCATTTGAATGCCGGCTTTGTCAAGTGCATCCAAATATAAATGGGAATGGATGAAATCTTTATCTCTACCGCCCAATTCATCGTAGGCAATTTGGATAAGGTGATGTTGACGTTCTGCATCATCTGTTTGGGCGACTGCTTTACAGATGAAAGAAGGAACATAACGTGTAAAATCGTACCAGGCAGTAGCCATACTTTCTGCTGCTACAATTGATCGTTTTGCTTCGATTGTCGCTTTAATATTGACGAACACATTATGTTTATCTGCTTCTCGCTGGAAATAATTCGTCCAATGTATAACTTCCGGATGATCGTAATCGTATTCATTTTCCGGAATCAAATACCTAACCTCCTTGGGCTTTTGATTTTCCATTTTTGGTTTATCTGCTGTTACGACATCTAATACTTCCATTATTCATTCCTCTTAAAAGATCGATAGTCTAAAAACATTAAGTTGCTCTATTTGAGCAAACCCAAATTTCCAGTGAACTTATTAACCAGCTTCTTGCTACCACTAATTGCAATGCCCAGATATTCCTGTTGATTTTCTGGTGTGTCTTGAACAACTTGAATGTATTCTTCATAAGAACGTGTCGTTCTTGTCGCGCCGAACAACTCAACCACAATCAGATCTGATTCATAGCTCTTCAATTTTTCTCGTATTGAACGTAACAATTCTGCGTTGCCCTTCAGTGCAGGAATCGGGTAGGTTGTAATACCTCGCCGAATGTTCCCCTCACTATCTTGAAAATCTGCACCTACCATTTCAGGCACCAATTTCCCCAAGCTCAGGGCTAATATGGCTGAAGTATTTGCAATAACACCTATTGAAAGATTTTCATCAATCACGAGAACGCTTTTATTATCTTGCGGAATTTCATTGTTCGACATAAACGACCTATTTATAAGTGACAATAAATTAACTCTTATGGCGTCGAAGTAAACGAATATTACAAACTTCGTTGCATATTCGATGAGGTCGAAACCGGGTTAAATTTACTGGATAGAACATATGTTTAATAGGCGCTATATCTGTAAAAGTATTTTTTATAAATATCCGTATAATTGTTTTCAAATAGATGGAAATAATTAGCTTTATGCGACAGAGAATGTGAAACGTTAGGCAAAAAATGTAGAAAGGTTGAATATTTAATGCGGATATTTTCGATATTTTTTAAGCAATGAAAAAATTGCAGCGCCATGCAGAAGAGCTCAGGATATGCAAGACATTATCTATGCATGGGAAATAATGGCCGGGCATTAAAGATTGGATCGCAAGCGGTGCTGGTCTGAGAACAACGAATAAAGGTGACTAAAAAATCCGCCTTTAGTTTTTCTACATCCGCAACCGCTTCTTAAGATGCAAATCAATCCTGTCAATAGCATGCGCGATACAGTTGATTGCTTTGTGCGGTAATTTTACTTTTTCCTGAATCTCGTCAAACAACACTTCCAGCAAACACGCCTGGCACCACAACTGATAAATCGCATCGTCCGAATGAATTTCAAGGTGGGATTGTTGAAAAAACACGTATTGGGATTGATCGAGTTTGATAACGCAGGAATTGGGGAACGCGAGGGAAGGGATCACATTATCCATAATAAAAATCTCGTAGTTTGGTTGTGTGGCATTCGCGCTCCATGAGATCAGAAATCATGGAGGCGACTGAACAGGGTTCTGACCACCGGACCAAACCACGCCGGCCCACCCGAGGGTGGCCCCGCCCAGCCGCCATAACAACAGGCAAAGCTGTACGAGGACACTAGACTTACGCCTAATGCCGGTTTGGACACGGGGGTCAGAATCCCGACTGCGGGATTTACCGCAGCGGGGGCAGGTTGGGGGATGAGGGTGGGGTTGTCAACGCGAAGGCAGTAATGGGTTGTAATTCAAACTGGCGCTTAATAAGGCGATAGTCTTTAATGCTCTACTACAGCTGTTAGGTGCTCTGATTACTGAGTGCTTTTATTTTATATGCAAAAGAAACTCGTGCTTTTCAGCTAAACATTAAGTAAACCTTTGGAAAAGGAAAATCATCATGGCAGCAAATAAAAAAGTTACATCTAAAAATAAAACATCTCAGAAAATTGCATCCAACATTGGTAACGCCAAATTCCCAAGACATTCACTTAGCAAAGTACTTAGAATTCCAAAGGCCATAATTGAGCAGAACGCTGGAAATGAGTGTTCAATCGCTGAAAGTGCTGAGTTTGTCGGTGTGGGCAATCATGGGCCTTACAAGTTGGAGGTTAGCTCGGCAACCAAATTTGGGCTGCTAGAAAGTACATCAGTTGGTCGAATAGCGATAACTGATTTGGCTCGCAGAATCCTCAGGCCTCAATCTTCCGCTGATGAGCTGGCAGGACTGCGGGAAGCATTATTAAAAGCCCCTCAGATATCTGATGTCTATAAACATTATCGAGGTGAAAATCTTCCTGACGAAAAGTTTCTAAACAACACAATATGCGATACATATAAAGTGCCTAGGGACAAAGTAGAAGAGTTTACCAAAATTTTTATAGAGTCATTAAATGATGCAAAATTATTACAATCACATGGTGGAAAAACTAGAGTTTTGGATGTAACAGAAGAAGATTCTGGCTCTTTGGAAAAAACTGAAACGCAAAAAAAACTTGAAAAAGGATTAAAAATTGAATCATCTGATACATGCTTTGTAATGCAACCGTTCGCTGCTCCACTTGGAACTTATTATGAAAAAATATATAAACCAGCAATTGAGAAGGCAGGGTTAAAGCCAGTAAGAGCAGATAACGATATTTTTGGGACTGGAAAGATTATTGATCAGGTGTGGCGGGGAATTGTTGAGGCAAAAGTGCTTGTTGCAGAATTAACTAATAGAAACCCAAATGTATTCTACGAGCTTGGATTAGCCCATGCTTTACAGAAACCTGTAGTTCTTATTTCCTCCAATGAAGAAGATGTCCCATTTGATTTACAACATATTCGAGTGATTTACTATGATACAACTGATCCTTTTTGGGGGAGTAAGTTGCTCGATAAAGTTGCTGAGAATGTCATTTCTGCAATAAGAAATCCTGAGGAAGCGGTGTTTAAACAGCCGCATTCATAATTATCGTATAACTGAATGATTTTTATTGTATTAGGAATAAATTTATGTCGAATATTGCTGCCCAAGCTGTCAAATCATCGAAAAATTTAATAAATGTATGGAGCTTTCTAAAAATTAGTCGATTACTTAAATAGGGTTCCTGCTATAAAAGGTGCTGTGCGAGCGGGTTTTGATCAAAATGGCTTTTGTTTAAATGATCCATCTTTGATTATTTTTTTAGAAGTGTATCGAATTTTCTTTAGTTTAAAATTGAGGATTGATATGATTTCTTCTGCATCATTTTTTAAGTATGCATCTATGATTGCAACAGGCTTAAGATTTTTGTTGCTACGATAGTGACTGTAATACAGCTAATTGATTTTCGTATTGATGCGCGACTTAAAAGTAGCCAAGTTAAGGAGGAAGTTTTAAAGGAAGTAAACCGCTATTTACTTTTTGATGGAAGGGGAACAGTTATTCATGATCCAAACGGTACGTTTGATGATTGGTTAGATTCAATTACTGTTGAACCAAGAAGTGACTATGGTACTCCGCAAGTGATCATAAATATAAAATTTAAAAAATATGTTCAGGTGGAACTGTTATTACATAGCTATGGTAGTGGGACTAGAACTATTGGTGAGCAGGTTTCATCACTTGAATGGAAATTCAATGTTGTTGCAGGCATGTTTGCAGGTCCAGATGCTAAATTGGATACAAAATCGGCTAAATTCCTTCTGCAAATATTTCGATAGTAAATAGATTGGACAATTCTTTAATAAAGGAATTTGAATTATGTTTCTTAATGAACTTCATGTGGGGCATAGCTGCCCAGCCTACAGTAACGTGCCGGAAACAGTAAAAAAAAGCCCCGTCACTTGTGTCAGTTTGCTCATAAATTGACACCAAATTTGAATCATAAATTGTCAATTTCATTACTTTTTACGTGTGTCATAATATAGCTTTAATGTTCTTCTTATTTTAATAACTCATAAATTGGCGCTACCCAATAATATTTTACTCAATTAATGTCATCAATAAATTGTTGATTTTTCTAATGATTTTCTAATTTAAAGTTTTGAAATTTATTGGTTGTGAGCCCCATTTTCTTGGGGGGCACTAATTTGAATCCTATATTCGATCTATAATGCGGTTTTTATTAATTTAGATTGCTCCTTTATATCAAAACACAAAAATAATAGGTATAGAGTAAAGGTTTCTGAGGTCACCAAATTTTGGCGTAGTCTTTAGGACAGGATTCAATGTTGGCAACCTAAAAGGCGTGGGCCGTATCGATTAGCAAACCTTCGTAGACACTTATGGCAAGGTAGCATTCGCAAAACTCTAACAATTCAATATCAATTCTTTATGAAGCTGTATTAACTGTAGGAATCTTTATTTTGCATGAAATGGACTTCTCGTGCGATCCGTTGTTTATTTTCGGGCATCATTGTATTCATATAGCTCTGAATTGTTCGCTGATCTTTTGTTAAATCTCGCCATCCGCAGTTAGCTTTTCTCTCATAAATAGACACCTAGAAACTTCTATCGATTGCTTGTTGTGTTGTTCTCTGTAATCAGGTAGAGCGGTGGCATAGCCAAATCTACTTTAGTTTTGGCATCTAAATCTCCCTTCGTATTTGGCAATTTCATTTGTCCATGTTTGTCAGATGGCTTTGCTTGGTCAATTTTAAGGGGTGTTAAGATACCGGATTTCAGTGCTTGTGACGTTTTGAGTGAAATGTCAATTACGTTTAAGATATTCATAATTCAAACTCCGTTAATGACTATGCGCAATTCACTTTTGCAAAATATTTATCATGCGACTCTCGGTTTGAAAGGTTTTCGGAGATTCGGGATTGAATGTGAACCCTTATCACGACACTGCGTCGACTTACGTGAGATTAACTTCATCTGAAAATGACCCTGTATCTAACTCAAATGGCTTAAGTGTAATTTTGGCATCCGGCTTTAGTTCAATTATTCCTGTGGTATAGGGGGCACAGTTTATGTGACCACTTCAAATAAACATGGCCATCAGGCGATCTAATCGATATGTGCGAAAAAAATCATGTGTGGCCTAGAAAAACAATGGCCGTGCATGCCCCCGCCTTCGGCTGAAGAAGTGCGAAGGTTGGTGATTAAAAGGTGTCTAACATATGAGCGAGATTAATTATCCGATATCGGAAATAACCTTCCGCTCACTTCGATGTTATTTGGGAGTGGCTGCAAATACATTGTTTTCGACGTTCTTCGTAGCGAACGTGCCACATCAATCCTCGCATCCCATCTCAAATTTTGCTATCAATAAAGCCCTTCATGCTTTGTAATATGCCGTAATTGAAGTTAGCTGCGCCGTATGGCGTTGGGCTGATTTTGTGGAATGCAAAATCCAGATTTGGACTTCTTGGGCTTGCATAGAAAAATCCAAAGCTAATTTTGAGGCATGTTCAAACGCTGTTAGACTTGCGGAACTGTGATGGTTGTGACGTCGGGTTCGATTGAGGTGTATCTCGATTTAATCAATTGTGTCTGCCTAGGCCATTTCAGTTGCGTTATAAATTCTCCTAATTATTGATACTTTGCTCAAGCTGACTGGAAAACTACCACTAACTACTATATGCACTTTTCTTTGGCGCACTGTAATTTGGATTTGAGTTTCAGAATTTCACGTTTTGCTTCAAATAATTTCCGTTCCTGAACATCAGATCCATCGGGGGCGGCAACATTAACCAGTTGTAGCGGCTATGTTTAGAAATACCAAGGCGTTTAGCCAACTGGACAATAGAGTATCCTCGCTAGGTAACCTGCTTCACGACTTAGAATTTAAATTTCGGAATGCACTCATGTGGCTTTCTCATGTGCTCGCTGATTAGCTTAGATTTATCCACGAGAGCCTGGAAAGACCGAGCTGATAAAATAATGCTTGACGTGACATTTAAAGGGATAGTAATTTATGCCAAATAATCACAGCGAAATTGGATGCGCCTGCTCAAAACTGGAACCACTTTTATTTTAAGAATAATATTAAATAAATACATAGATGTTGGGTTTTTAACTTAAGCAATTGATTAAAAACACATTGGTAGTCAATAAATCGATCGAAACTCCCAATTACCGATACCTATTTCCCCCCAGGTTTATTTAGATAGGCTGCTCTAATCTGCAGTGAATGGAACATTTGATGGAATATTTAAAGGAAGTAGCGAGATGCTAGCAATAATAGGCGGGAGCGGGTTATATGACCTTCATGGTCTCGACAACAAAACTATTGAACATGTAACCAGTCCTTATTCAAACGTTCCGGTTGAGCTGCTAAGTGGTGTGTTTGAGAATCAGCAGGTGTTGTTCCTCCCGCGCCACGGCAAGACGCATAATGTTCCTCCCCATCTTATCAATTATGTTGCAAATATTGATGCGCTCGTTAAGTGCGCAGTTAAAAAAATTATTGCTGTCTGCAGTGTCGGCGGCATTGCAATTTCCTGCCCGCCCGGTGCAGTAGTAATTCCTCATCAAATTATCGACTACACTTGGGGGCGAGATTTATCTTTCGACGGCGATTTCGAATTCTCTTCCCATATCGATTTTACCCATCCCTTTTCTCCCGGTATGCGAGCGACTATGTTGTGTGCAGCCGAGCATCTAGGGATTGAAGTGCAATCTGCTGCTGTTTACGGTTGTACCCAGGGGCCTCGTTTGGAAACTGCTGCTGAAATTCGCCGCATGGAGCGTGATCAATGCGATATCGTAGGTATGACAATGATGCCTGAAGCTCTGCTGGCTCGGCAAAAGGGAATTGAATATTGTGCTATATGCCTCGTAGTTAATTGGGCTGCCGGAGTGCAGGAGGGAATTGGCAATATTCAGGAAATCAAACAGAGGGCAGTAGCGCTTACTGATTCTGCAGAAAATCTGATCGCAAAATTCATAAAGTTGTGCGCAAATTGACTGATTACAAGGATTTAATCAGGCTTCGCTTATGGTTTTGATTTTTCCTGTTCAATCATTCGTTTAATTTCTTTTGCTCTCGTAGTTTGAAAGTATAGAGAGCCAGCTAATCAAAGGAGTCTGCTTGTCTAGTCAAAAAAATGAACGTGATCATTTGGTTTCTCTACTTGTTTCTGGCAACCAAAACAGTAATTTCCCTAATGAGAAAGCAGGGAATAAAAAATTTTTCATTTTATCTATCTTGATTATTTTTTTACTGGTAGTAGTTACCTTATGGATGGTTGCCGAAAAAATATATGCAGGAGATGTGGATGTAGGTAAAAAACCGTCCATTAATAATCATACGGTAGAAACCACATCTGAGAATCCTTTGCAATCTCGCAAGCCTGATGTTGCAAACGGCAATGCGACCCTAAATGCAGCTGGATTTATTGTCGCACGCCGCTTAGCAACCGCCTCGTCAGAAGTCATGGGAGTATTGAAAACGGTAGATGTCGATGAAGGAATGTATGTAAAAAAGGGCGATGTATTGGCCACCGTCAATAGTAGTGTATTGGATCAGGATATAAAGCTTGCAAAGGATGAAAAAAAATTAATCCAGTTGCAGCTGCAAAGGCTCAAAGCAGAGCTTTTTGAATCCGAAAAACAATATAAACGCTCAGGAGTGCTACGAAAAAATAATTTGATATCTATTCAAGAGTATGAATCTGAAGCATTAAAGCAGAGAGTTTTACAGTTGCGTGTACAAGAGGCTGAGGTACACGTGGCTTTGGCTTCAACTCGTTTGAATCGACTGAGTGAAGAGCTAGAAAAATACACGATCCGAGCTCCTTTTAGCGGTGTTGTGATCGGCAAAAACGCGCAGGCTGGTGAAATCGTTTCTCCCAGTTCCGCCGGTGGAGGTTTCACACGTACCGGTATATGCACTATCGTAGATATGTCGTCCTTAGAAATTGAGGTGGATATTAACGAGCGTTATTTGCAAAAAATAATAACTAATCAACGGGTCACAGCGAATTTGGATGCCTATCCTGAATGGAGTATTCCAGGCAGCGTTATTGCAGTTATTCCAGTTGCGAATCGTAGCAAGGGTACTGTGAGGTTACGCATCAAACTACTTGAGCAAGACGATAGAATCATCCCAGACATGAGTCTGCGTGTTTCATTTGGAAAAGAGGTCAATTGATTATGTCTGTGAATGCAATATACGAGCTTCAGAACATTGAGAAAACATTTACACGTGGCTCGGAAACGACCACCATCTTTAAGGATTTAAGTTTATCAATTAAAGATGGTGACTTCGTTGCCATTATGGGGCCATCAGGATCAGGTAAGAGCACACTTTTAAACATGTTAGGCGGAGTCGATATCCCTAATAGCGGCGACTTATTTTTTCGCGGTAGAAAATTGAATGCGCTGGATTCAGGTGAGCTCAATGATTGGAGGGCGAATAATATTGGTTTTATTTTCCAATTTTATCATCTGATGCCACTTTTGAATGCTTACAAAAATGTCGAGTTGCCGTTATACGCCAAAAAAATTAGTAGAAACGAGCGTGACATAAGAGTTCGGGCTGCACTTGCCCTGGTTCGGTTAGAGGACCGTCAGAAACATTACCCTAAAGAGCTATCTGGAGGACAGCAGCAGCGGGTTGCAATCGCTAGGGCTATTGTAACGAATCCTGATGTGATCTTATGTGATGAACCAACGGGAGATTTGGACAGGAAAACTGCTGATGAAATCCTTGATTTATTGAGTTATCTGAACAAAGAGCACAATAAAACTATTGTGATGGTTACGCATGATGCATTAGCTGCCGGATATGCATCGACCCGTTTAGATATGGATAAAGGTTTGCTCCGCAACCCTTCTTCATTAGAGTCGTAAGTAGACCAGAGTGGAAATAAAAAATGAATTTGGTATATCTGGCTCGTCGCAGTTTAACTAGAAATCGTTTCAGATCGGTGACCAACACATTTGCAGTTGCCATCGCTTTCTTTTTGTTTAATGTTCTCAGTTCAATTGTTAACTCATTGGATCCTTCAGCTGTCGAGCTGTCAGCAACACGCATGGTTGTGCAAAATAAAATAGGAATCACGGAGACATTGCCAATTTCTCTGTACCAACGACTAAAAGAATACCCTGGCGTGAAAGACGTTAGCCCTATGAATTGGTTTGGTGGATATTACATGGAGGCGGATAACCTAATCACAACATACGCAGTTGATCCTATTTCCTACCCTAAAATATACCCGGAAATAGAACTGAATGCCGAGGAGTGGAAAGCATGGGGCGAAACGAGAAACGGAGTAATTATCGGGGAGGAAATGGTTGCCAGAACCGGCTGGAAGATCGGTGACCTTATTCCTATCCAATCCAATATTTTTACCAATAGAAATGGAGGTAACACATGGGACATGGTTGTAGTGGGTATTTTTAGATCAGCTGAGAAAAACACCGATACGAATAAAATGTTTATGCAATACGAATATTTTAACTATTCGCATACATTTGGAGAAGATTGGACCGGTCTTTTCTTGGTTTCTTTTGAAAATCCAGAAGAGTTTTTCCGGTTGGCCCACTCAATAGATGCAGATACCGCAAATTCTTTTCATGAAACTAAATCCGTTAGCGAATCTGCATTTCAGCAGGAATATTTTAAGCGATTGGGTGATATTTCTTACGTAATTACAAACGTAATATCCGTCGCATTTTTTGCCATTATGTTAGTTGTATGTACCTCCATGTACCAGCATGCTGTCGAGAAAGTTAAGGAAACAGCGATTCTAAAGACGTTTGGCTTTAGTAGTGTCCAAACCGTAAAAATTGACATTATTGAAGCTTCCTTGGTAATCCTGAACGGATTTTTCCTCGGTCTCCTTATCGCATATTTCATGATTGAAGGAGCAGCTGAGAGCCCAGAGTTAAGAACACTTTTGCCAAATCTGGGTTTGCCCGTCTCCACCATCGCCACGGGATGCGCTTATGCAGTCGGCTTGATATTGATTTCAGCTCTTATTCCATCAGTTATTTCGTACAGAGTAAAAACTCTCCAAGCAATTTCTCGGGATTAATAATGAATTCGCCAATTTTCATACAATACCTTTTTCTATTTTTTCTCGGCGTCAAGTCAATTTTTCTGCGGCGATGGATTGTGCTATTTAACGCGGTGGGGACAGTTGTGACAGTGACCATGCTTCTATCATTTCTAGCAGTAAAGACTGGCTTCGAATCAACTTTGGCTGTCACAGGTGACGAAAGAGTTGCTTTGGTGCTTCGAGAGGGAGCGCAGGCCGAAATCAGCAGTGTCCTAACAAAAAATGAGATGGATATATTAATCGGATATCCCGGAATTCGTCAGAGTAATGGCGCAAAGCTGGTATCAGCAGAATTATTTGTCATGGTGGATATTGAGGATGCCACCGAGCATGAAAGTGTCAGCGTCCCATTGCGTGGTCTTGATCCGTCGGGGATAGTTTTACGCAAAGGGTTTCGTCTTCAGAGCGGGAGGTTAAACGAAGGAGGAAAAAATGAAATTTTGGTGGGACAGAGTCTCGCAAGGAAGATCCCCGCATTGGCCGTCGGGAACACAATTACCTTTGGGAAAACCGATTGGGTAATTACAGGGGTATTTGATTTCGGTGGCGAGTTATCAGCATTTGAAGGTGAGATGTGGACAGATCGCGCTATAGTGCAGAGTCAGTTTAATCGCGGCGAGACTCTGCAATCGCTGCGAATTGGGTTGCAAGAGAGTCATACAGTGAATGATTTAAAAGCGTGGAGCCAATTAGATAAGCGTCTCGCTGTGCAAATCAAATCAGAAAAACAATTTTATAAAGAGCTTTCAGAAAATACCGTAAATCTCATTTTCTATCTAGCATGGCCTCTCTCAATTGTGATGGCAATAGGGGCATTGGCTGGGGCACTAAATCTCATGCACACCGCCGTTCAGAGCAGGGCAAAAGAAATTGCAATCCTACGTGCCGTCGGATTTAAAAAAGTCTCTATAGTGATGGCGTTAGTTTCAGAATCCGTGTTGATTGCGCTGGCATCCGCAGTGATAGGCTGTCTTTTAGGGTACACATTCTTTCATGGATCTAAGGCTAGTATGCTGAGCAGTGGTCATGCTCAAATTTTTTACACTTATCAAGTGGACATAAGTTCCTGTGTGCAGGCAATTATGCTTGCTTTAGTGTTGGGTTTTTTTGGGGGCTTGGTGCCTGCGTTAAAGGCCACCAGAGGATCTGTGCGAGATGCATTTAGCAGTCTTTAATTTTAAACGTAGGTGTTTAAATTTATGAAAAGCACTTTTGTGATATTGATAAAACACATTTTAGGGTTCGTAATTGCATTAGCGGTGTTTGCGGCATCAGGTTCTCTAATTGACGAGCAGATGGATACTGGAAAAACATCCGATCCTGGAGTCTTTTCCGATTCAATTAACTTGATAATTATTGTTTTGATTCAATACGTCGCATTGGCAACTATAAATTATTCAATAAATGGTGGCCGGATCCGCAAAATTCTTTATACGGCAACACTGTATTACATGTTAGTGATCTTTGTTATGCAAGTGGAAACGTTTTATTTTAAGGATCAAATAGGAATTACAACAGATTTTGCAATTCGGTTATTTTTTTTCGGGGCGCCTTTGGCAATTGTCATAGCCACGTATCTGAATTTATATCGTGCATCCTCTTCAGTTTTCTCGAATCACATAGCAATTAACTTGCCTGAAAAAGCAAAGTTTGTTGTAGTCGGTTCAGTTATTTATATTTTTGTCTACGTGATTGCCGGTTACTACTTGGCATGGACGCATGAAGAGGTGAGGTTGTTTTACGGTTCGAAAGAAGAATTACGATCATTCTCAGCCCATGCATTAAATTTATTCCAACAACATCCTGCGTTGCTTTTTTTACAATTAGCGCGCGGTTTTTTGTGGAGTGTCTTGGCTCTTACGTTTTTGCGAGAAATATATAATCGACCGCTCTGGTTTATGATCGTTTCGTTAGTCTTTCTCGTTGCGATACCTCAGAACATTGCGCATATTGCACAAAATCCAGTGATAACTAGCGGTGAGGTTCGCTTGATCCATATGGTCGAAACAATTAGCTCCATGATTTTTTATGGCACAGTATTGGCTCTCTTATTCCAGATAATAATCAAGAATAGATTAATCAAATGAATCAGCAACGTAACCTTGAGGCAGTGATCCTTGCTGCTGGTAATGCTATACGAATGAGGCCTATTTCGGAACATATTCCAAAAGCTTGTCTCCCTGTCGGATCAAAAATGGTTATTGAGCATCAGCTTCAATATCTGAGGGACATCGACATTCATACTGTGCATATTGTGGTAGGGCATCGTGAAGATCAGATTAAACTATTGGTGGGCGACGGTAGCGCATACGGAATAAAAATTATCTACTATTACCAGCCTGAAAGGCTAGGTATTGCAAATGCGCTATCTCTGTTGAGCAACTATCTTAATAGCGCATTCGTATTATTGTTAGGTGATATTTACTTTCGAAAGCTAGACATTGAAAAGATGTATCTAGAATTCCAGCAACATAATGCAAATGTTGTTCTTGCTGCGTCTATAGAGGAATCTTTCGATATATTGAAAAAGAATTTTTCTGTCTCTTTTGATTCGGAGGGTTTTGTTAGTTACGTGGTAGAAAAACCAACGCAAAAGGTAAATAACGTTAAAGGTGCCGGAGCATACATATTTGATAGAGGTATTTTTAAAGCCTTAAAAGAAACTCATGTTTCTGGAGTACGTAATGAAGTGGAACTAACTGATGCTATTCAGGTTTATATAAATCAGGGGGCCTGCGTTCGTTGTGTTGTTTGTGTCGAGGGTGATGTGAATATTTCCACACCAGCAGAGCTTTTACAGGTCAATATGGAAATGATTAAAGAGCAAGGCGAACAAGTGCTATTCAGTACAGAATACGAGCTAGGTGAGGAGGTTACTCTATGCAACGTTATCGTAGGAAAAAAATCAATAATTGAAAGAGGTGCAAACTTAAAAAATTGTGTTGTTTTACCTAATAGTAGTGTCATGGAAGGGAACAGACTTTTTAATGCGGTTTGTTACGATATCAATTCAACAGTGGTTCCTGAATTAAAATAGTGTCAAATGGGTCGTTCTATTTTTAAGGGTAAGTTGTGATCTCTGTTTCTTAGCTATGCATGATGTGATGTTTTTATATATTCATTTGGAGATGAACATAGTATGAGTGAGTCTGAAAATAAAAAACTTCTGATAATAGAAGCTATCGAAAAAATTGTGAAAGACGACGATTTCAAAGAAAGATTTCTTCAGGATCGCACTGGCACTTTGCAGGAGCTGGATCTTACAGATATGCAGCGAGAAATGCTTGAGGCCCTAACCGAGCAGGACATAGAATTTCTAAAAGATAAAGATATAGAGGAGTTCTATCTCGCAAATTCAGCTGTTTACACTCCTTCAGTCGATGATCAAGGTAATCAGGTTTTTGACTATCTGGGCGACGAATACGATTTCAAAGACTTCGATGACGAGAGTTCTGATAAGCCTAATTAATTTTCTGGAGCTTTTTTTGTATGGAAAACAAAAGATTAATCTGTACTAAGCCGTTCGAGTGGATGGAAATATCGAATGACAAAAATAGGTCTGCGTACCTGTGTTGCTCCTCTTGGCTCAATGTATCAGCCGGCTCAACTCAAAACTTCGATGGCATACCGAACAAAAAAATTGTTGAAACGGTATGGAAAGGAAAGCTTGCAAGAGCGATCAGGAGGTCGGTAATCGATGGAACATTTTCATACTGTAACAAGACCTTATGTCCCCATCTGACAAGTAAAAACGGCCCTGTTAAATACGTGTCGGAATTAGAGTGGCAAAAATACGTTGACCTTATCAAATCAGATCGCGACTTTTATCCCCAGACCCTAAACTGTGCATATGACCGCTCCTGTAATTTAGCTTGTCCGACATGTCGTACAGAACTGATTATGAGTGATGGCTCACGTCGAACCGCTGATATGCAATACATAACTTCGCTGATTGAACAATTTAATGGGCAGATTGACGAGGTTTACATTACGGGATCCGGTGATCCATTTGGTAGTCGCCATTTCTGGGATTTTTTGACTGGTGATCTCCTACGTAAATATTCCAATATAAAATTGCGCATTCATACTAACGCACAAATGTTAAATCTGAAACGTTGGGAAAAAATACAACATCTGGCGTCGCGGATTTCGCGGTTAGAGGTTTCGATCGACGGCGCCTCTGATGCAACATATGAAATCAATCGTTATCCGGGTAGATGGGATGTTTTGTTGGAAAATATGAAGATGATTTCAGATTTGCGTAAGCAAAATATTATTCCCTACTTGAAATTGGACTACGTAGTTCAAAAAAATAACTGGCGTGAAATGGGTGCGTTTGTCGATCTTGGTTGCTCTTGGAACGCCGATGCTATTCTTTTCCTGCCTATCAATAATTGGGGAACTTTTACCGACGAAGAGTTTAAAGCGAGAGCAGTCCACTTCTCAGAAAACTTGGAACACGAGCCGTTTGTTAATTATTTAAGAGCCTCTGGCTTTCGTCAGAATAAAATTGTTGAGTTAGGATCCCTGCGTAATCTTTAATGCTTTTATTGCCGATAAAATAGGAGAGTTTATGGCCCGCCGAAATATGTTAAGCATCCATTTAACGGACGTATGTAATAGCCGATGCAACTTTTGTATCGTCGATGCCCCGTATATAGAAGTCAATAGTGTAAAAAAGGAAGTAATCTTCAAATATTTGGAGATAAATAGTGGAAAGGGTTTCGAAGGCGTGAACATACACGGTGGCGAGCCAACGATTCGTACAGACTTCATTGAGATTTTGGAAAAAATCAAAGAGTATGGTTATCCGGAAGTAATACTCCAGACCAATGGCCGTCGTCTTGGTAAAAAAGCCTTTGCCCAGCAAACATCCGACTTGAACGTTGTGGAATATGTTATTTCCTTGCACGGTATGGACGAGGAAACTAATACTCAAATTACCCAATCAAAAGGCAGTTTCACTCAGGCCGTCAATGGTATTAGAAATATTAAACACCTTGGCAAAAAGGTTCGTACGAATAGCGTGGTTTCGAAAGACAATTTACCTTACTTCGAGAAACTAGTAGATGTAATCATTGGATTAAAAGTAGACCACATTAACATTTCCGCATTACATACCGGTGGCACAGCATTCCGGAATTTTGATGATGTGACTCCACATTACTCGGATCTATTGAGCATGATACCGAAAATCATCGCGCAAGCGAGTCGAGCAAATGTGAGAATCACACTTGAAGGGTTTCCGCTATGTGTCATCAAGGGGTATGAAAACTACCTGATTAACTGGCAGGAAGAAAAATTCAAAATGCTATACCGTGATATCGTAATCCAGGATTATGGAACCTTCATGGATAAAACTGCAAGAGTGCATGGAGAGGTTTGTCGGACTTGCGAACATAGTAATATTTGTGGCGGCGTTTACAAAGAGTATATCCAGTATCGCGGATGGTCTGAATTTGAGAAGTTGCAGAATGTTATTGCAGTCGAAGTATAAACGGAAGGCGATTTTTATCGTCACGAGTTTTTGGGCACATGGGGAGCTGCAAATTGCACTGGAGTTTGCAAAGCGCTTTGAAAGAGAAATGGAATCCATTTTTCTCATCCCGAAGCTTCATACCAATATGCTAAAGGAAACTTCATATCGGTATTTTAATCTAATTGTGAATTCGCGGACCATAAACCTTTTGCTATTTCAAGCCATAGAGCGTGATATTACTCCAGATATAATAATCCTGGCTGATTTTTTGAATTATCGTTTTTGCCATCGTCATTACGGTTTGACAGAATCTGATCTAGATATTTACTCAGGCAAGGTCTGCGCTTTCGATATATACGACTACAATAATTCGACCAGAAAAGTGGATGCTTACGGTTATCTGGCCCAGCATATGAGCCAACTCAGTCTTGAACGGTATTCTTTACTGATTCAACCGGTTCCCGTTTGCTGTCCAGTAATTGCGAGTTCCCCAAATATATTTCGTTATGGGTTGATTTCGTACCCGCGAGTTATTAAACGTTGCAAATCCAAAAGGCACAAGAAGCGAATCTTGGTAATTGGAGCGAGTTGGCAATTTGCAGGCGGCCACCCCGATTCTAGTGGCTGCCTCAATCAGTGGCTAACAACAGGGTTGCGAGATTTCATGATGCGAATGAGTGATCAGGCTGAATTTCTTTGTCTTGGTTATGACGTTATTCAAGGTAAAGTTGCGCCACAGAACTACATATATATTGGGTCAATACCAAACGCTGAATTTGAAAACCTCATTAGGGATGTTGACTGCGTTGTTGGTTTTAACGGCATTTCTACTTCGCTAGCGAAGATTGTTTTGAGCGGAGTTCCAGTGATTAATATCAGCAATCGTTACTTATGCAAAAATGAACGAGTATTCGACGTAAGTAGAAAGAAGGAGGTTGTTGATAAGGTATTTCCCAAACAAGATTTTTATCCATTCAAATTATTTCCTGTTGGTTGGTATAGTTTTCTTTCGCATCTTAACGAAAATGAATATTACGAACTAATAGAGGACGTACAACTTTTTGCAATGCATGAGCTTGATTCAATTGTTATACAATCGATTTCGAATACAGATCGGCATCGCCAAAAGGTCGCAGCATTTATTGATCGAGTACAAGCACTTGATAGCCATTATGATGCACAATTTTTATTCAGCTAACCAAGATCAAAGATGGTAATAATGTGAAAAAAATAAAAATTATTATTGTTTGCTTGGGTACGTTATCGAGCGGCGAAGCGTCTATAGTTTCATCATGTTTTCGTATGAAAGACGACCGAATACAGTTGCATGCTGTGGTGAGCGGGTTATGCGCTTCCTATTTTTCTGAAATATGCAGCAGTGTTTTGCGCCTTGATGAGAAATCTGACAGGCTTGTAAACTTACTTTCGTTCAATCATTTCGTGTTAGATACTGCACCGGATCTTTTTGTGTGCGCCGATCTTTCGACTATGAATTACTCTTCTAATTGGAGTGGAATTGACATTGATCAACTGAAATATTACAAAGTAAAAATAGCTGGGATGGACCAATATTCTCGTAGCGACCAAGTTCCGATTTGGGATTGGCTTGACATCCAGCCTTCTTACGTTGAAAAAAATAATCCAGCAAACTGCGACCTGTTGATACGTCCTGTGCCCCTAAATCAGTATCAGCCTGATTTCTTAAATATTTTGCATTGTCCATTGTTCCCTCAAATTCGTGACTCCAGCTTTCCAGATTCTAGTAATGAAAATAAGGTTCGGGCTGAAGTGATGCGTATTTTTATTGCCAATTCCTACTGGGAATACAACGAGTACTCTCCACGCTTAACCGAACAAGTAATCGCACTACGTAACTGGATGCCGGAAATAATCTATCAATACATAGTTTCTACCGGCCTTCCGGTCGAGATAATTCATGTCGGCCCAAAAAGATGGGAACGATCCGAATTTTCTCCAAATGTTACTTACAAACATTATAGTTCTCTTGATTCCGATGCTTATCAAAATTTTATAAAAAATGCTGATGGAATGATTACAACGAATGTCACGTCCATCACCATGTCCTCTGCGATAAGTTATGGGACACCTTGTATTTTGCTTTGTAATCCAAAACCAATTAATTTTAAAAAACTGGAGCCTGTCTTCTCTAAGCTTCCAGAGTGGTATAGCAATATGGCCCGAGACGTGAAGAGCGTAGGTGCATTCCGAATGTTTCCTTGGGGTTGGAATCGATTTCTAGAAAACATTGTTAACGATAATGATTACATTAATCTTATTTTTCAGGCGCCGATTTTTGAGCCGAACAAAAGTGTTGGTATTATCAAAAACGTTCTTAGCGATGCTAATACCGTAAAAGACTTTCGTGAACGTAGAGCTAATTATTTTCGTGAAGTATCGAAGATGGAACGCCTTACTGATAAATTGCTCGCGTTACTTTAGGAGTCTTGCTATATGCCCATCGAACAGTTAACTCAAGTCCTTTCTAAGTCTTGGCATTTAGATCCCAAGTTGAAAGATGAATGTGACTTTGTAATTTCAATGAAAAACACTTTCTTGACAGGGCTGGGGAAGATTAAAAAGTATCAGGTCTTAAATTCTAATTTGACTCGCAGATGTCTAGGTTTTTCCTCTGAGGACCGTTTGTATCTTGAAGCTACTTATGACCATGCGAGATTTTATGAGGGCGCGACCATGCAGAGTGATCTTCTGCGCTCAATCAAATTCCCTGTTGGACAAATAATTAGTCACTACAAATTAATGCCCTCAGAAGATTTCGAATTGCTGAGAGAAAGGCATGCTCATATAGAGGCGCATATGGCAGAGAATGTGCCATTTTTGGGGTTTCCCGCAACACCTATCGTCAACTTGCTTCAGCTACAATGTTACGATTTGATAGGGTTGGAAGAGTTGCACAGTCAGATCCTAAAACATCAGAGGAAGCTTGCTCGAATTGGCGATTCAATTAGAGTTTCGATTGACAAATCGAAAGCCATTGAACTCCGATTTAATGGTGTTATTGGTGAGGTTTCAAGATTTCACATGTTTGATTTGAACATACAGTTTACGAGTATCTCGATGTTCAAAAACATTCCGGTTTTAGTTTTCCATTACGAAAGCAGTGGAGCTTTAAATGTGTCGAAGCGCGTTGGTAACAAAGCAGAATCTAATATGGGCGAGTCATATTTTTATGGAGATATTTATATCAGTTTGATAGATGGTGATCTCGAAAGGGCAACTATGAATGAATCGCTGACTATGAGCCGCATTACCGAATGCGCTAAGCCTTTACCAATTAACCGAAGAAGAAAAATTGATTATTACAGATCACAGGGGAATCTACATGAACGCATATAGGACTAAATTATTGGAGCGGCGTGGTGATATTTTTCATCGCATCAATGGATTGATACATGAGCTTATTCGGCACTACCAAATTGGACTTTTGGATAAGGAGACTGCTAAGACCACATCTACGATGTTCAACAAAACAGTGGGCGTTTCCACCAAAGAATTTATTTACATGATTAAGTGCCTGCGAGAGGAAATTGATGAGTACTTAGATTCTGAGACCGAATCAGCCTGGTCTGAATTGAAGAAGATAGCGCATGAAATTACGATTTATGTCTTGCGCGTTCAGTATTTCGTAGATGTCTTGCTTGCGGAAGCGGAATCTTTGAATGAGTCTATCGTTACTAAGCTGGAGTTTCGTCGAGTTTACGGTAAGTTAGTCAGCGCCCTCGTGGAAGATCTGTATGAGTGGTGCTATGAACTCAGACATGAAGAAAAACCTATATGAATCAGAATACATTTATTGAATGCGCGAACATTTCCTTCGCATATGATCAATGTCGTGTGCTACGCGAAATTTCCTTGCGTATAGGTATGGGAGAGATTATCGCTGTGGTAGGCAGAAACGGCTCGGGAAAAACGACTTTGTTTAGTATTTTGCAAGGTCTACTTGAGCCGCAAGCTGGAACTTCGCGTTATTATTTAAACGGTGAAAAACTGACTAGCGATGCATTTAGAAGGCACATAGCTATACAACTTCAAAGGTCCTCGCACTTTAAGCAATTGAAAGTAAAAGAAGTGCTGATGCTATATGCAAAAATAGTAAACAGACCACTGGCCAAGGAAAATATTTATCGATGCGTTGATTTGTCCGATATAGAGGGCAAAGAGATTCGGATGTTATCTGGTGGGCAGCTACAGAAATTGAATATCGCTTTAGCTGTTTTAAAGGACACTGAGTTTACTTTTTATGACGAGCCGACAGTCGGGCTGGACGTTTCCACTCGAGATCGATTTGTTGATTATCTGAGGCAAATACGGGCTCCTAATCGAACTACTCTAATTATCACTCATTACCTTGCAGAAATTGAGTCTATTTGTACAAAAATTTTAATTTTGCATGACGGTGGAATAATTGAATTTACAAGCCCTGAAGAGCTACGTAAAAAATACTTAAAGAGTAAAACTGTCAGATTTTCTCTTGATTTATCAAGTGTTGATGCTGTTCTACAGGCAATTGAGCACTTGGAGTATTTTCATTGGTTCTCTGATGGAGCACTGTATTTAACGACAGATCATGCTGACTCAGTAGTAAGTGCGATTTATCAAGATTCGCGAATTTCTTCTGCCATTTATGATGTTGGGATACGATCATCAAATTTGCAAGATGTCGTAGTACGCATCACCGGTTAATCGGTGACGAACATCACCTTAAATGAAGTTATTCTCAATAGACAGATTTAGGTGGACAGGGTTAAGTATGAATTTGAGAGCTCCTACCCTGTTTTGTCAATGGACGTTATATATTTGCTGTAGGTTTATTTGATGGGATTAATTTCTTACTTGCTTTTTTGCCAGGCTAAAATTTTCTTTCGCGATAAGGTGGCTGTGTTACTAACCATCTTCCTGCCTTTGATTATGGGGGTAACTACCTCATATTCTCTGTTGCCTGCCAAGCAAACCCCTGCTTCTGTTCAAGAAAACCCCGGAAGGGAAGCAACTATTGATAATGATCGCCAAACGGGAAAGGCGTTTTTCATCGAATTTGTTGCACTAGCTGATGTTTCCAGTACAAAAACGTTTGTGACGCAACTTATGTCAAGTGCAGAATTTTCGCGTCATGCTTCTGTTTCATTCAGCCAGGATTTAGGGCAAAGTCAAAAGAACCTTGAATCAGGCAAAGTTAATATGTTATTAGTCGTCACTGAAAATAATGGTGTTGATCTAGTTCAATATAAATTCGCATCAATGAATCCAGTAGTGGGAAGCGTTGCTGAGTTACTAGCCCGAGAGCTGATATCTCAATTTAATTTGCTTGTAGCAGGTGTTAAACCTAAGTATCGTTTTGAACATTACTCCGCAAGCAACTTTTCCTTCATAGAGTCCGCTAACACTCATGAAAATGTCAAAGACCCGGAAGCGCATAATCCATCTCAAATCGCGTTCTATCTGCCTAACTTTCTTGCACTTTCTATATTGTGGTTGGGATTATTTAGTTCAGCTTTGCCCTTGGCTTCTGATCGTGCGGATGGTGTGTTTGTCCAATTAGCGATTGCCAACCTGCGAATGGAAACTCTGATTTTCACATATATTGTTTGGCGGATTTTAATTGGAATTGTGTTAAGCCTTTTGTTTGTCGCATCGGGGATGCTTTTACTAGGAGTGGACGGAATCCATAATGTTCCGGCCTTCTTCACTTCCATTATCTTAGGTAATTTGTTTATGACCGTTTTCGGCGTGCTTCTGGTTTCCATTTCTCAATCAGTGCAAACTGCAAATGTGTTGACCCAAATATCTAATCTCTTATTGATGTTTACGTCTGGATTAATGGTACCTCTGGATAATGCACCCGATGTTGTACGATATTTTTCTTATGCAAACCCTATGACATATATCGGTGATTTGTTGAGACAATCCATGATGAATTATCCATCGATTAATGATGTTGCATATAACTTGGGTGTTTTGTCTTTAATACTTATCTTAATGCTAATAGTGATCAAATTTAAATGGAAATGGCGGTAATTTTCCTCAATAACAGAAAGGTGTAGATGCAGTGAAATATATTAAGGATTTTGGGCGCTTTGAATCGCTAATGGGCAACTTGATTTGGGATTTATATCAGTCTGATATCATTCGGGCTATTCAGCAGGAATACGTTGTACGTGACATAAATCCGACCACAAATATCTATGCACTGGATGCTTTTGGCTTTTCTGAAGATTTTGAAAATATTATTCTCAATGAAACATCGGTTAAAGTTTTTTTTGTGATTAATCTAACTAAAAGCAGCGCTCCCTATTTGAAATATGCGGATTTAATTATTTTTTTGAGCCCAGACCAAAGTCGATTCTATGATCTTTTGTTTCAATACACCAAGCCCAGCGTGATTTTACAATTATCGGCCAACAATCCAGTTAAAATTTCGAGGTCGAGTGCGGAGCGGCAAGGCTTGACCATTTTGCTAGGTTGGCATTACAGGCCTTATGAATATCCTAAACTAAGCAAAAGGTTATCTGAGATTGTATCTCGATATTATCAAGATTTGATGCTGGACGCTGTGGTAATAGTGTGCCAGTTTCCATTGCTCAAAAGCCGTAAGCTAGTCGAACATTTGGAAAAAAATACTAAGCTTTCAGTGCGCATACTAGATGTACAAAGCTTTTCTCAAACTGAAAACCAATTATTGAGAGCTCAATATGTTGAAGTCGTGGATCAAGGTGATTTTGAGGATCCATTCAACATTCTTAGTAATCCCGCAATGCGCTTTGAGATTCGCTCAATAGATTATGATATTTCAGCAAAAATGTGGCCAAAGATTGCGGCTTCTTTTGGGTGTGACTCACGTTCCCGCTTTTATTGTGATTATGTACCAAAAGCTTATTTCGAAAAAAATGAATTATGTTACATCTCTTCATCAAACTATGATGTGAATAGTGAACTCATCAATATCACCCACGGGGCGCCATTACACAACCGTTATGTGTTGAGTGTTTTGTTTCGCAATGTGGGCGAAAAGTTGATACGTTGCGTCAACAGCATTTTAAATACTCGTGAAAATTATGATATTGGTGTTGTATTGGTCGATGATTGCTCATCGGACGGAGTGGTGAATATAGCAGCTGCATTGTTACAAGCTAATGGTGTTTCAGTGTGTGTAGTTCAAAATACTGAGCGTCGGTATGCTGCGCACAATTATTATTTAGTTATAAATCGTCTGGTGATCAACGATGAATCTATTATCGTCGATTTGGATGGCGATGATCAATTAAACGAAGCGGTTGATGTTTTCGGTGAGTTGGATGCGGCATATAGTGGTAGTGGTGTGTTGAAAACATTTGGTTCGTTTACCACCGTCGCCGATGATGCTGGTGAGCAAGTCGATGGGGCATCTAAGGCGTTATTTAAAAAAATATTTCAAAGTTATCAGTTGCTTAACGAAACGACGGAGCCCTTCAATCAATTTCGCTGTCAACCCTGGCTTCATTTACGTTCCGCAAAACGAAGCTTATTGAAGCGAGTGGATTTAGCTTATTTTAAAAGCCGCAGTACTGGGGCATGGCTTAGAACCGATCATGACACATCAATCAACTCACGTGCGATCGAACTCGCAGGAGGTGCCAATGTCAAATTCATTAATAAGCCTTTGTATATTTATGATATTACGGGGCCGAACCATGACTTCATGGAAAAAAGAGGTGAGGATGTCCACGACGTATTGTTAGATGTATACCGGGCATTTCGATTTGATAATGTGGACCGTAAAATTTTGGATTGATATGCTGTTGAGGATTGAAGTGATCGCAGTTTATCTATTTTTAAGTTCTCTTTAAGGTCAGAGGACCAGTTATCGAAAATTTGTATTTGTAAGATTCCTCTCAATAAATGGACAATTAGGCGCGATCAAATTTATAAACATATTAGTGGACCCAGTTTTACAAACAAGGTTAAAACCCATGTTGGGTTTGTTGCAATTGTAGTGAAAGTAAGCATGTTTTTAGCAAGTGGTTAACGCGGCCATCCAATTTTTAGTTTAATTAAACGAAGCTTTAATCTATGAGAAACTATAAAAAAATTAAAGTAAATTACTAAAAATTTATCCTAAAATTTTTTTTAAGTAAAATAATTAGGGCTACCATACCAATAATTGGAAATTTCCAGTATGTACAGCTAAAGAATGTGTGGTTTGAAATGAGCTGCGTCTCCCAATTGGAGGTCGATAATATATCGAAGGAGCCTTTCATCTGAGTATCTTAGATAAAAATTTTCTATGCCCCAACTTGTACAAACCAACAATGGTTTTGATATTCTTGCTGGAAGTGTTCGGGCTTGAACTATTGAGCCGCGGGCATCTATGACGAGCTAAATCGGATACCTACATCCGATTCGCTATAATTGTTCATTTAGTTGCTAAGTTCAAAGTTGTACAGTTTTGGATTGATAATGTGGATCCTTTAGAAACCGATTATGCGAGATATACATAAATTGAATTTTGAAATAATAAGTGATGATGGTAGGTTTAAATCCACCTTGGGGGCGTTATATCATTCCTTCTATAAAGAGCAAATAGCTTCATTGTTGAACTGTTTTTTTGTCAGTGAGACTCGCAAGATTGAAATATATTTTGTTGAGTCTTTTGGTTTTTCTAGAGAGATGGATGCTCGTGCATGTCATTCAGATTCTATTAAGGTTTTCTTCATATTAAATCTCACAAAAGCTACAATTACTCTTTTAAAGTACGCGGACTTAATATTTTTCTTTAATGCCCAACAAGTTAGGTTATATCGGGAAGCGTATAAAATCACGAAGCCACATACTATTATAAGTTTGACCGCTCCGGCTGTAAGTAACGCGGAAAAGAAAAATGACTTACTGATTTTTTTTTCATGGCATTACAAGCCGTTCTCTTATTTTAAACTGATTGAGAAAGTGAAAAAACAATTAGAAAAATATAAAAATATCGACACAATTAATATTGTGTTCCAGTTCCCTCTTGCAAGAAGCGACAAAATTGTTAACTCAGTTAAGGAATTAATTTCACCTCGGGAGGTTTGTGTATATGACACATTCTCGGTAGTTGAACAACTGTCCACAGCCTTTCTTTCTAGTCGATATGGGGAAATTTTTGAGGAGGATCCGATAAATGACCCATTCAGCTCCACAAGCTTAATTCCTTCAAATGGTGAATTTCTCTCGCTTGAGTATAACTTGTCTTCAAATGTCGCTGGTAACTTGATGGCTCATTGTGGCGTGGTTACTCAATATGAAACGAGCAATGGAGTCCTGAGTGACGAATTCGAGCTTTTAAGCCTTAAAGCCGAGATATTAGATGTGGTCAGAATAGAGCATCCGAAAATTGATCATTATGATGACCTTCATATTCTTCATGGCTCTAGACTGTCTAATCAATACGTTGTAAGCATTTTGTTTAGAAATGTAGGAGATCGGTTACAGCGTTGTGTTGATAAACTTATATTGTGCGCCAAAAATAGGAATATTGGGTTTGTTTTAATCGATGATGGCTCGGATGATAATGCATTGGAAAAAATGCTGCTTTTTTTAAAGAAATCTGGTTTTGATATTGTGATAATTAAGAATCGGGTAAGGAAATTTTCGGCTCGTAATTATTTCAATGTCATACACAATATTGTTATCAATGATCATTCAATAATAATAGATATAGATGCGTGTGACTATTTGAATGATAGCCTGGATACTTTTGGTGTCCTTGACGAAGCGTACTCAGATGGTTCCACACTGAAAACGATAGGTTCATTTAAAACAACTCTAGAACAACTAGGTGATATCGGACTAGCGACGCCTGAAGGGAAAAACTATTTAAAAAGCCCTCAAAATTATCGCTTGTTAAATGATTTCAGCGATCCTTGGAATCTTTTTCACGCGCAAACGTGGATGCAGCTGCGCACCGCCAAAAGAGGTTTATTGAAGCAAGTCGAAATTGATTATTATCTAGATAGGGACGATAAGACCTGGTTACAATCAGGTTATGAAGCGATAATAAATTCTCGGGCTATTGAGCTTTCGGATGGCAAGATAAAATTTATAAATGAGCCGCTTTATATCTATGACCCTGTTAGGGGGGAGGGCGATTTGGCGCTCCTCAGCGGATCAGATATTGATATGAAGAATTGTGCGTTATATCGTGCTTACATATGTGAAAATATTAACCGGAATATTTTGTCTTAAACGCACGATTTTAAATAAATCATAATGCTGCTGAGCAGGCATTGACTATGCGCTTGTTGTAGTGTTGATTTTTGTATTTTGAAGCAAGAATAATATATTGAGACTAAGAGCGATAATCCAGATGCTACCACCACCTTCACATGTCGCGGGTCATCTTCCTCACGGGGCTGATAAAATATTGCGGATGGATCATCCTCGAATTCTAGAATTGAGGGAAAAATATTCTAGTTTCGATAATGCGCTGGTTTCTCATTCCACATGGACAGAGGTGTATACCAAATCTCAGATGGAGTGGCCGTATTTTCGCGGCGATAATGCATATATCTGGCAGGTGAGAGACAATAACCATATAGATAACTATCAAATAACTACGCAGTATGTGCTTAGTCGGGATTATCTCTGCTTATTAAAAAAATTGACGGAAGATGGAGCCTTCGGCGCTTATCGTTATATTATTGGTGACGGGTTAACAGTCAGTCGGGATTTGTTAGATTCGATACTTGAAATTTATTTTCTTGATGAACATTTGAGTATAAGTAAGCGAACGAATTTCAATATCCTTGATATTGGGGCTGGTTATGGAAGATTGGCATATCGTGTAGCAGAAGCGATGCCACATATTGGAAAATACTTCTGTGTGGATGCCATTGCCGAGTCGACCTTCTTGTCAGAGTATTATCTTAACTTTCGTCAGGTTGCGAATAAAACAGAGGTGATTCTGTTAGACGAAGTGGAGCACCGAATAAAGAATGAGAAAATTGATTTGGCGGTAAATATTCACAGCTTTTCGGAATGTCGCACAGATTCTATTAAGTGGTGGATCCGTCTTCTGAGGGAGCAGAAGGTTCAATATCTTATGATCGTCCCCAATGCTGGTAGAAATGAAGGAAAACAACTTATTTCATTCGAGTTAGATGGAACAAATCTCCCTTACGATAATCTTCTTGCCGAAAATAATTATCAGCTAATTTCCCGACAGCCTAAATATGTGGATCCACACGTCCAACAATTTGGGGTCTCGCCCACTTATTATTATTTATATAGGTTTGTTGACTGATTTTTGCTAAAAAAATACGTCGCTTGAGGAAAAGGAATGGCAAAAATTACCTGCATATGCGTCACTAAAAATCGGGTTGATGTTTTGAAAAAATCTATCGAGTGTTTTAAAGCTCAGACATATATAAATAAAGAAATATTAGTTGTTTATGACCGTGACGATATTGCTACTAACCTTTTTATGCAAGGAATGATGGCTCCAAACATAATTGGTTACCAGTATAAGCACAAAGATGATCAATTAACCTTGGGTGATTTACGAAATATTGCAATTCGACAAGCGAACGGCGAATATTTCTGCATTTGGGACGATGACGATTGGTATCATAAGAACCGGCTTTCGCTGCAAATGCAATATTTAAGGGAGTCGGGTAAAAACGCATCTGTACTGCTTTATCTTCTTTTGTATGACCAAATTAATGGTAGGGCGTATGTTTCGTTACCAAGACCATGGGAAGCGACCGTTTTATGTAAAAAAAGTTATGCATTGGACCATCAAATTTTGTATAGCTCACAAGATGTCGAAGAGGACAGGGCTTTTATTAGACAATTGGTTGATCTTGATGCATTGTGTCCTGTGGTGCATCCTCAGCTGTACGTGTACAACTACACAGGTAGAAATACCTGGGGAGAACATCATTTTGAGGAGCTATTTATGTACGCAAGTGTTTTATCCGGTCGAGGAACCCAAATCTTATCTCGAGCTCTAGCCGAGGAGTCCATTGATGCTGGCTCAAATATGCTGGATGCCGAAGCTTTCACTAGTGATCTTTCATATCAAAAACTCTTAAGGATTTTTTTATGATATCTATCCTCATGTATTTGATAATTCTGATTAGTTTAGACAAAACTTCATATCCAATCATAAGTAAATTTAAAATTCGTCGCTATCAGATTTTGTGATAATTATCTTCTGCGAAACTTTGAGGCAACTTGTGAAGGCAAGTAGTGCGAGGCTGAAACAATCACCTCAACATGTATTAAAAATCTTCAAGTTTTTGCACTGCATTATTTTTTATACTTTGGTGGTGACAGATTCCTCCAGTCTACTCAAATGACAATTAAACTAGTGACAAACCTAAATACTTTCTGGCTTCCTCAGCTCACACACTTTCATGCTCAATACAGCCGCAATCGGCAAGGATAAACATATGTTTGACAAGTGCTTTAGACAATTTGTCGCTAGCCTACTGTTGGCAGCTACAGCATGGACTTGTGCGGGTGCAGATGAGCATCTAAGCAATATCGAAAACGCTTATCAAACCGCAGATATCGCCAAGCTCACCTCTCTGGCAGAAACCACTCAGGGCAATAATCAATTTGTCGCTCAATACCGGTTGATCAGTTTGATTATGAGCGGTGACCTGATGGACAAAGCAAAGTCTCTGCTGGACGAACTAAAAAATGACCTGAAAGCAGAAACTAGGACTGCCCCGGATAACGCTGAAGCTTGGGCACTGCTGGCAAGTACATACGGTATGCTAACCACCATGGAGCGAGAAAAAACAATGGAATACGGTCTAGAAGCTGGCTTCACCGAAGCTCGCGCCTTGGCCACTGGAGCTAACAATCCTATGGTAATGCTCCTTACAGGGATTAACAGGTTTTATACCCCTGAAGAATGGGGTGGCGGGAAAACCAGAGCGCTGGTTTTTTTTGACCGTGCCGTAATCGCCTACCAAGCCAATAATCTTAAGCGTACTTGGGGTTATGTTGACGCATTGGTGTGGCGGGGCGTAACGCATGCAAAGCTGGGCAACCAAGCTCAAGCCAAAGCGGACATAAATGCGGCGACCACTATTGCACCTGACTACCAATGGGCCAAAAATGCCATAAATATGCTCTAATAGGTTTTATAGATGCGTGTGAGATTAAAATTACCTTAATTCGATATTGATGATTTCAGAACAGTATGTATACCAGAGTGGTTTTGAAATCTTTTCTCCGTACTTGCAACCTGCTTTTCTATCAATGCGTAGCGCCTAGGTTAACTATTCACAGAATTGTATCGTAGATCTTCTGGGTAAAGAATGCATCGCTTTTCGGTTTGTCGACGCGTAAATTTGGCTTCAAATTTAACAAAAATGTCGCGTTTGACTGGGGCCTATAATACTACCGCACAGTTTTTCCTATATTTTTTTGTCGTTTTATGTGGTTTTTTTGGTTTTTCGCGAAATTTTTGAGATGTAATATTTTAATTGGCAATAAATTTTTAATTGATATTTTGTTTTATTTGCTCAGCTAGCTCTATATACATAGCCTTTAAAGACAGCAGCTCTTCATGCGATTCATTGTCAACGATGATTACGGCGAGCTTGTTGCGAAGCTTCAACCCCAGGGGGCGATGTTTGTTTTTGATGCGTTGGATATTGGCATGTAGGTTACGGCCAAAAAATTTACTGCTTACTGCCTCTAGCTCTTGAACTGGTAATAGCCATTCAGCAATACGAATGCCATTAGTGTTTTCGGTTGGCAACAGACCAACTTGTTGGGTGGGGGCGCTGAGAGATGTGTTCGTTGAGTCGGTAATCATGGCTATATCCATTGGTGCAACTGTAAGTGATACCGCAGGTATTAATATCGCTCATGGAAGAGCAATCAGCAAGAGGTTGTTGAGCGGCCCTCCTTTACTCGCCTGGCATATTCATAAGCGATTCGGCATATGTGGGATCGTAGGGCCAGGCCATTCAATCGAGCCTAAAGGCTACGCATTGGCTCTGTCGCGCAACGCATCCATAGGAGGGGTTCCATCATTGTTGTAATACCATGATATTTGCGCCAGTTCACAAAACAGCTAATATCAGCTATTAGATCTGGCATGTAAGTGGGGGCATTCCTGGCTGTGGCCCCAAGGGAATTACAAGGATAAATAATGGGTTTTCTAAGAAAGAGCGTTAAAGTTGGGCCTCTGCGGTTTAATCTGTCCAAGTCTGGGGTAAGTGTTTCCACGGGAATTACCGGTTTGCGATTCGGCGTTGGGCCTCGCGGAAACTGGATTCGTATGGGAAGCGGAGTCTTATCCTACAGGGCAGCTCTATCTCCTGCTGCTCCAGCTAAACTCAAACTATCACCCGTACCTCAATCAGATTTGCCAATCCCGGACGGGACTCACGCTCCTTTGGAGGAGATTGAATCGGCAGACGTTTCTCGGATTGTTGACTCATCGTCGCGTGAGCTTCTGGAAGAGCTGAATTCCAAGTGTAAGAAAATGCGGTTATGGCCTTGGGTGTCGGTCGTATCCGTATGGTTGTTTTGGCTGGCTGCTTCGTCAAACTGGCCATCTTGGGGGCTAACCTTATTGGCCTTGGCCTGCTTGGCTGCAATATATGCCGCTCACACTCGCGATACGCTAGCTAAAACCACTGTTCTCCTCTACGAGTTCGACACGGAACTTGAAAAAACATACACTCAATTTCATGAAGCTGCCAGTCAATTAGCCGGTTGTGCTAAAGCATGGCATATCGAAGCATCAGGCAAAGTCTACGATAAAAAATATCATGCTGGTGCAAGCAATCTCCTTCAACGTAAACCCACATCGATAACAAAAGCTGAACCCCCGTTCGTAAAAACGAATGTGGAAACTATCGCTATTGGTGTTGGGCGTCAGACACTTTATTTCTTTCCAGATCGAGTTCTTGTTTATGACGTAAACGGCGTTGGTGCGGTTGATTATAGTTCTCTACAAATTGCAGTTAATTCCACCAGATTTATTGAGGAAGATGGTGTGCCAAGGGATTCTGAAGTTGTTGATAGAACTTGGCGATATGTAAATAAGTCTGGTGGGCCTGATAAAAGATTTAAAGATAATAGGCAAATTCCTATCTGTCGTTATGAACAAATCAGTTTATCAAGTTCGACAGGGTTAAATGAAACTTTGCAGGTTTCTAAATGTGGCTTTGGCGAAAGGTTTTCTATTGTGATTGCTTTGTTAGCTAAATCTATAAATTGAACATATATTAATTAATAGCCGGTTTGTGCCCAAAGCGGACATTCAATTGAAGATAAACTTAGTTATACGCTCGGTAGTCTGCTGGTCACGAATGAAGACTTAAGGCTCGATCTTAATGGGAGGCACTACATTATTGGGAACCGCCAGGATTAGTGAATTTTAACAATAAGCAATGGAACTATTTATGATTTATCCCAATGAAACATCATATTTAATAAGCTGGGCGAGAGAGCTAACGTCAAAGGCGAATAGAGTAAGGGATCTTATAGGAGATAAACATTGGCCTAGTGATGGCCGGCATAAAGAGATAATAATTCGAGACTTTTTATCACGTTATTTGCCCACGCAAGCTGTTATCGGCACCGGTTTTATAAGAGGTGCGGAATTATCTACAGAAATAGATATATTAATTAGTGATTGGGGGCGGCATCCGCCCTTATTTAATGAGGGCGGTCTGCATATTGTTGGATGTGAAAGTGCACTAGCTGTTATAGAGGTTAAATCGACATTTTCAAGTCAAACCATTGTTGCCGCGATAGATTCAATAACTAAAATAAAATCTGTAATCAGAAATGGAGGATCGATGTGGAGTGGATGTATTTTTGCTAGCTGTACATTAAGCTTTGACCAATTCCAAAAACATTGTGAATCATCCATAAGATCGGTTGTGGAGCAGTCCGAGCAAGCCGCATCTTCTCTTCCAAAGTGCATAATTTGCTTTACTAATTATATTTGCTTTATCACTGTTGATGTCAGAGCGAAGTGCGTAGAACTTCGTTGTTTCAACTTAGGTGAGCTAAGCCTTGCTGCCGGATTAAACGATCTATTTGACTCACTAAGGTTGAGTTATGGGTATTCGAATCCAAGTGAATTAACTAGAATCTTAGAGGCGGACATGCAATGTATAATCGACTCAAAAATAACCAAGCTCACCATAGGGGTGGCAACAAATGATTAGTATCGAAGAAGCTATTGATAAATTAATTGATAGGCCAGGTATTGTTTTTGGTAATACGGCTATCCTGAATAAAAATTCATTGAGCCTGCTAATTAATCATTGTTGCACTGAATTGAAAATTTCTGATGTGGATGATATTGAGTCATTTTCTATTCGGCTGGATTCCTTGCGAAGACAAGACCAACCAACAGCGCGTTCAGTTGAGGTGCGATTCATAGATGAACTGAAAAGGCTTGAATCTAACCCCGATTTACACGCGTTGACTAAAGTTGACTGGAAATTGGGAATATCACTTACATACGATATGTTGTTGGAGTCAGCAATAAAAGATTTATATGACTCAAGGCCTACATCAAGAACTGTGACAATAGTGGATCATCCAAGCATTAATTTATATGGAAAGACCCTGCCGATCTATAAGTTGTTAGGGAATTATCAAGATGAGCGAGCAGGTTATCGCTTAGCAATTTCCGCCTCTGATTTGATGTCTAGAAAACATAACTGGATGAGAATATTAAAAAGCTGTACTGATCATTTGAGAGGATCCCCTCTTTTATTTCTAGGTACAGAAACTGATACACACCTAGTGAGGGAATTGCTAAGTATTTTTCAAAATATGGGTACTACACATCCAGACTCATTGATGTTTTTAAAAGATGACCCAATACTTGAAGATCCCATTATTGCTAATCAGTTATCTAATTTTTTAAATGTGTATGTTATTGATGGCGATATAAGAGAATTTTGTAGGGAGCTATCAAGAATAAACCCAGGTCAGTATCGCTTAAGATTTTCGGATGAAAAATCTAGTATAAATTCTTTGGAAAAATATAAAAATATTCTCTCTCCAGTGCCAAACACTGCGATCAGTGATGCAGACTTTCAACTAAATAAGCGAGCCATTGTAGATTTGCTGTTTCAGCCAAATGCTATTCAGTGGGCACCATTCCAGTGCAATATTGATTTTCCTCGAAAAATATCCTCTGAAATCGAGATTGATGTTTTAGCCAATTTGAACTCACGAGATAGGCAAATATCTGGCAAGCATACATTCATCCTGCACGGTGATTCGGGAGTAGGAAAGACAATTGTGATGAAAAGGCTCTCTACTGATCTATCTAAGATGGGAGTACAAACCTTTTGGTTAAAGAGATATGGAAATTCAACCAACTATAAGACCGTTAGAGCTATTTCCGATGAGTTAAATCACGTTCACCTTGATAACCAAGATTCAAATTTTGCCATTTTTGTTGATGATCCATGGTCTCTTCATATTGATCCTAACGAATTTGTAAATTGCTTTGATAATTGCAAAGCAAACTTATTTTTATTTTTTTCATACAGAAATACTGATTTTTTTAACCCAACTAACAATTTTGGTACTCTTCCATCATTTATTGGTAAAAAATTTGAAATTCCTAACCGCCTGATTGCGGATGAGTTAAATGGTTTATTTGAAATGCTTGTAAAGATTGAAGCATTTGGAAGTCTAGAGGAAGCAAGAAAAATACATGAAAATGTACTCAAACAATCAGCTGATGATATCTTGTGTAGTTTATGGTACCTATTACCTTCTACCCAAAATGCGCTATCTGAATCAATCAGAGACGAATATCACAGGCTTGGGTCTGCTCAGGAATTTGTTTCATCTATTGCGCAATCTGTTCTGGAATACTCAGCAGAAGCAAAGTTAGCATATGAATATGTGGCTGTGGCTAGCAAGTTCCAAGTCGGCTTACCAATTGAAATTCTTGTTCGAGCAATTGGTACATCTTATGAAAATTTTATAAGAATGTCAGAGCCAGATAGGCCATTATGGGGATTGTTATACAATGTGTCAGATGAAGATGCAGAAACAGTACTATTCAAAACTCGGAACGAAGTTGTTACAAAAGTTTTGCTAAAGTTGGTAAATGGTGGCGTGGGTTTGGCGGGTGAATTTAAAATTCTACGGCGACTTATCGATGCTTGCGCCAACGGGTCAGAAATTTACCGAAATTTTATAATCGAGATTCTCGTAAGAAAGCGCCGCGATGTAGAAAAACATTATTCCTATCAACAAGGTGTGGAACTATTTACTGCTGCGATTAGAGCTGTGGGTAGTGATGACCGGTTGTTGGAGCATCATTTTGGAATTTGGCATAAGAGCAAGGGACATTTTGAGGAGAGTTACATTCAACTTCAAAAGGCGCTCCTTAAATCTCATCATCCATCAGCTGATTCTGATCGGGAATCACCAGAAGATCATATTCATACTACCATGGCTGCAGCGGTGGTTGGGCTTGTTAAAGAGAATAAGCAGGATGTGTCAACCGGATTCGATTTAGTAATGGATCACCTCAATCAAGCCGCTAGTTCAAACTATCTCGACCCGCACGCGGGGCATGTTAGAGCCAATATTTTGTATGAAATGGCTGTTTTTAATAAAAAGGAAAATGGGAATGCCGACATATCAATGGCATCATATACAATGGCTATGCATGAAATTGAAAAGCATTTGCAGTCTTTAGGGCCAATCTTTAGAAAAAATGCTAAGTGTGAAAAAAGTATAATTTTGTTGAATGCACTTCAGCAAAAGTTAGTTGATATTCATATTGATGAAGTTGATTTGAAAGGCCAGGCAATTAAAATGTTCAATTCTAATCGCTCACAAATAGGAATTGAATTTTTTCTAAGAAGCATTTTGCTTCACGCCCAAAAAACTAATAAAGGGACAGATTATAATCAAGTGAAAATGGAAATTTCAGAATTTGAAGATCTTATCGAGGCTAAAGGCGAACAGCCGTCTGTACAAATTAGTCTCGTATATATTGATCTAATGGTTCGATGGAGATTACAAAGTTTGAATGGATCACTTGATTGGGGTCATCTCAAGCAACGCATTTCCAAATGTATTTCTGATGATAGATTTAGAGATGATCCTTTGTTGAGCTTTTATATGGCAGTGGCTCAATATCACTTGGGCTATTTTGACAGTGCAAATGCACTTTTTTCGCACCTCAGACGATTGCCTCTAGGTGGGTTAAAGCCGCATGAAGTGAGATGTTTTTATATGGGAAATGAGGGGAATGCTAAGAGGTTTCAATGTACGATTAACAAATCATACGGAACGTCTTATGTTTCGATACCTGAGTTAAAACAAGATATTAGGTTAAATAAAACAGAAGATGTAGCAGCCAATCATGTTTACGTCGGTTTTTCTCTCTACGGCCCTATTGTACAATTTTCTCGTGTTGACTCTGCACGTATCTTGCTAGGATAAAACATTAAATATCTAAAGGCTTGTGGGCAGGAAACATTTCACTAATATCCACCTTGGTCGATAAAGGGAATGGTTGTTTTGAGCAAAAGCACTCTAAAAGCCTTTACTGAAACTCTTGCCGAATTGGCGTCGAGAAAATCGTATGATTAATAAATGCTTTATGGGCAATGCAAATACCCCAAAAACTCAACCCAGAGCTAAAGAATTAACTTTAGCTCCTTCAGGAAAAGGGTTCGAGTCTCGTGCCTTTTCTTCTCTATACGCTAATGCAAGCGATTTTGGAATTAAAGCAATATTTAAATGTGCATCTGCAAGAATGGATGGTTATCTCATTCTGGAAAATGAAGAGATTGTGTTGCTTGAAATTAAAGAAACATTAAATTGGACTTCAATTAAGGCTGCTACATTTCAATTTTTAGCAGGCAGAAAATTATTAGATTTGACTTCAGCTAAAAGGGGAATAATAGTATTTGAAAAATCGAGTGCTGAGTGGGATGCTGATTTTAAAACTCAAAATGGTACTTGGGGACAGCTGGCGCTGCATGCAAACGAAGTATCAGAACATATAACAATTGGGGCGATGCAAGTTAACAACGATGGCTCGTTGTCTTTCCCAAGCTAGGTGGCATTTTCTGACAAGCCTCTGTGGTAAAGATAGTGGTTTGATCGGATTAATGTCCGCTATTGGCCGAAATGTGTAGGATCTGATGCGCAGCATCCTAATTTAACTAGGATTGCTTGTGACCTTTCCCACAAACCCACAACTTACAAACTACCGTTGTACGCGGCGTTAGCTATATATCATTAAATAGGAATTATGGAGCTTCAGGTTGGATAAAAAACACGAGCAATCAATAATTGATGGTTTTTTTGATCATTTCAAAGAAGTTGCAGAAGTAAGAGGAGAAAGACTAACAAGATGTTCCTCTGATGGACAGGATAGTCTTTTGGGTGGTGATTATATCTTCACAAACAATACAAAGTTTGTTTTGACTGAATTTAAGTATGAAGAAGAAGACATAAAGTCCGAAAGTAAAAAGAAGAGAAGGCTTAACCTATGTATGAACCTTGATGAGGATAATCGTAGATTACAACAAAGCCTTAAATGCCATTATATTGGTTGGTCTTCTACTCGCCATCATGAGCGAACGGTTGAGTTTAATAAATACTATTATGAGGTATGTAACACCTCAGTGTTTACTCAATCTACAGCGCTTCGACAAAAAGTACCAAATTACACAGAACGCAAAAAAGCTGACAGGTTGATTAACGACTTTCTTAGTGGAAATGTTGGTGTCACTTACAAGGTATTTGAAGCCTATACTGCATGGTTGTTGAGTTTAGAGGATGGGGGCGTTGATAGTATTGAACTTATTTCTCGGGATCCAAATAGCAAAACGATGAAGATGATTGATTTTAATTCCGTTTACGACTTAAAAGTATGGCTTGATTATAATAAGCCTAAGCAAACAAAGAAATATAAGCCGGGAACTTCCTTTCATCCATAATAGCTAGCAAGTCGAAGTAGTTGACAAAATACATGTCACGGATTTTGCTACGCTAAATGTAGTGCCAAGTATTTTTCAACTGTTCTCAGCGCCATGCATCCGATTGACCCACCAATCGCATACACCCGTATAGTTAGATTTTAAGACTTAGGATTTTATATTTTGCGCAATGTCTGCAAATGGCCGATTTCCGACTTGAAAAGTATAATGGCTCATTTATGCCCAAACCAGGCACTGGGAGTACATGTCTCCAGAAAATATTCTTGTAACTTATAGAAATCAATAAAAACTCTGATTTACTCAAAAAATTCTGGGAAAATAAAACCAATATATAGTTGGCACTATTTAATAATCTGTTAAGGAAATCGCATGATAGAAGTAGTGAAGATTTTTTTTGATCGAGTTGTCTATCCGTATCGTGGATATATTGCAAAGAAAGCATCCCGATATTTCCTTGAGTATCATATTGTTGAAATCTTGAAAGAAGCTAATAGTTGGTTTGTCATAAGTAAATATCAAACGCCACTAGATTTGTTGGATTGCTCAGCGTTTAGAGGAATTATCAATGAATATGTCAGATCTAACAAATACTCACCGACACCAAGAGATATAGCTGTTGCGATATGCATTTCTGTTAATTCAAGTGGAAAAGATGATGAAGATTTTCACAAATCAATTATTAATCTGTCATATCATATTATTTCTTCTATACAAGAAAGAATTTTATTTGATCCAGTTTTAAAGTTGGCATACGAAAGTCTAGGAAAAAATATTGCGAAGATCGAAACTCATCAAAACAGGGAGGTAATAGTAGATGTCTTTTCAAGTAAAAAATCTTTATATGTTCACTATTTTAATACTTTTGAAGATTCTCGATATAGCTATCCTATAAAAATATGGCACCAAGCGGAAGACAAAACATGGATAGAATGGGAAGAAAAGGATTCAATTATAGTGAATGTTAATCCCGTAAGAATTAGGGAGGGATTTTTTCTCCCTGGCTTTGATTACCATGAAATTCATTCAAATGACTCTCTTGGTGTGGCGGTGAGTGTCGACGGTTATGAATACTTCAATCGTGATAGAGAAGAAGGTGAGGCTGTATGGGTCAGGTAATGCCTACATAAGGGGAGTGGAGCAATTTTAAATGATTAAATTGTTTGAGATTAAATCCCTTCGCCCTTTTATTCCAACATTTCTTCATTTCAGCTGCAATGGGTGGCTTTGAATGTCCGCTTTTGGCGAAAGTGATAGTGGAGTCGAGATATTAAATTATTTATTGCCTTGGCTGAGCTATCGTAGTGACCATTACTAAGTTCAGGGCATGAAAGTACAGGTCTGTGATGTCGCTTTTGTTGTTTTAGTTGTGAAGTGCATTTTCTATAAGGGTGAGTGATGGGGCGAAAACGAATTTCTGTTACTTATCTACTGATAAAAATGATGAATTTGCATTTTTTGAGAAAAATTGAAAACCAAAATACCGTGAATTAGTCAATTGAATTGGATATTTTGAGGGAGGTAGTACGAGGGTTTGACGGATTTTATTTTATGAAAACCATAAAATTCAATAACGTAGCTGACCTAACCAACAATTTGAAGCATAAAATGTCAGCTTCAAATTGTTAGCATAAAGTGTCATTTTCGGACATTTTATGGGTAGTCCGTCAACTTGCGTAACGGGGCTTTGTTATTTGGTGCCCAGGAAAGGACTTGAACCTTCACGGCCGTAAGGCCACCAACACCTGAAGCTGGCGTGTCTACCAATTTCACCACCTGGGCATGCTCAGCAAGCTGAGGCCGCGCACTATAAATAGCGGCTATAGGGCTGTCAACAGGGTTTTCGGTTTTATTTGTAGGTTTGTCATGATTGCTGCCCTATAATCCTTTCATGACCGCCAGGAACCTTCAAAAACCGCCAATATTGACCACAGGATGCCCAATTGACTAAACGTAAAGCCCCGTCCCGCGATGCTTTCGCCGCGCGCGAAGCCGAAAAATACGAAAACCCCATTCCCAGCCGCGAGTATATCCTCGACCTTCTCGATAGCGCCGATCAACCAGTTACCCATGAGCAAATGTGTGTGATGTTGAAGCTCACGGGTGAAGACCAGATTGAAGCACTGCGCCGCCGGTTGATTGCCATGGCGCGCGATGGCCAGTTGATCAGTAACCGCCGTGACGCCTATGTTCGCCTCGATAAGATCGATGTGGTGCGCGGCCGTGTGCAGGGGCATCGCGATGGCTACGGATTTGTGATTCGCGCCGACGGTGGTGAGGACATCTATCTGCACAATCGCCAGATGCGCAAAGTATTTGATGGTGATGAAGTGATTGTGCGGCTCTCGGGGGAGCAGTATCGCGGTAAAGAGGAGGGGGCGATTGTCGATGTACTGATCCGCAATACCACGCAATTGGCCGGGCGTTTTTTTAATGAAGAAGGCGTGCAGTTTGTGCGACCGGAAAACCCGCGCATCACCCATGACATTATGATTCCCTTTGGCGCCTATGGCGGCGCGAAACACGGGCAAATCGTGGTTGCAGAAATCACCCAGCAGCCGGATAAAAACCGTTTGCCGACCGGCCGCGTTATCCAGGTGTTGGGTGACCATATGGCGCCGGGTATGGAGATCGAACTGGCGATCCAGGCGCACGGTATTCCGAGTGAATGGCCGAGCAATGCGCTTGCTGAGGCGGCATTGTTATCCCATGAGGTGCTGGAAAAAGATAAATTACATCGCGTTGATGTTCGTCATTTACCGTTTGTTACTATTGATGGTGAAGATGCGCGTGATTTTGATGACGCGGTGTTGTGTGAGCGTCGCAAAGGTGGCTGGCGTTTGTACGTGGCGATTGCCGATGTATCGCATTATGTGCCGGTGGAAAGTGCGCTGGATATTGAAGCGCGCGCGCGCGGAAACTCGGTATATTTCCCCGATTATGTTGTGCCCATGTTGCCCGAGGCAATTTCAAACGGCTTGTGCTCGTTGAATCCCCATGTTGATCGTTTGTGCATGGTGTGTGAAATGAATATTAGCGATTCCGGCCGCATTACCGGTTATCAATTTTACGAAGGTGTAATGCATTCGCACGCGCGCCTGACATACACCAAAGTCGGTGAAATCCTGACGGGTGATAGCGATCTTGGCAAATCGCTGCGGGAAGAATATAAATCAGTTTTGCCGCAATTGGATTTGTTGCACAAGCTTTATCAATGCTTGCGCGTTGCGCGCGATGAACGCGGTGCAATTGATTTTGAAACTGTTGAAACGCGTATCCAATTCAATGAAGAGCGCAAAATTGAACGCATTGTTCCGATTAAGCGCAATGATGCGCATAAACTGATTGAAGAGTGCATGCTCTGTGCGAACGTTTGCGCTGCCAAATTTATTGAAAAGCACAATTTGCTCGGACTGTTCCGCGTGCATGAAGGTCCAACGGAAACCAAGCTCGCGAATTTGCGCGCATATTTATCGGAGTTGGGTTTAGGCTTGGCGGGCGGCGATAAGCCAACGCCGGGCGATTACCAACAATTGTTGCAAATGATCCAGGGGCGCAGCGATGGACATTTGATTCAGACGGTTATGTTGCGCAGTCTGCGCCAGGCGATGTATCAAGTAGAAAATCACGGTCACTTTGGGCTGGGTTATGAAGCTTATACACATTTTACTTCGCCGATTCGACGCTATCCTGATTTGCTGGTACATCGCGCAATTCGTTCAATCGTACGCAGCACTGAACCCAGCACGCATGTGCGTCGTATTGGAACTGCCAAAGCAATTCCGAAAAAATTTATTTATCCCTATACCGCGAGCGATATGGTGGTATTTGGTGAACAGTGTTCGCGTACCGAGCGCCGTGCTGATGAAGCAACGCGCGATGTAGTGAGTTGGTTGAAATGTGAATACCTGCGCGATCAAGTGGGCGCGGTTTACGATGGACATGTGAGTGCAGTAACCAGTTTTGGTTTGTTTGTCGAGCTCAATGAGTTGTATATCGAAGGTTTAATTCACATTACTTCACTGCCGCATGACTATTATCGCTTTGAACCTGCGCAACAGCGCTTGGTAGGTGAGCGTACGCGCAAAGTGTTTGGCTTGGGTGATGAATTGGTTGTGCGCGTAGTACGCGTGGATTTGGATAACCGCAAGATTGATTTTGAACTCGAATCTGCAAACGCAATTCGTCGCCCTACATCAGCAGTTAAACCCAAGGTTGCCAAGCGCGGTGCAAAACCGGTCGGCAAAAAAAACTTTGGTGAACAAACCGCTAGTGAAAAAGTGGTTGCAACAGCTGTGGCTAAACCTTCAGGTGGCGCAACAAGTAGCGGTAAAAAATTATTCCCATCAGGGAATGTGGTGAATAGCACAACGAGTGAAAAACCGGTAGCTAAAAAATCGGTTACCAAAACACCTTCCACTACAAAATCATCTACTAAAAAGGTATCCACTAAAAAAGTAGCTGCAGCTAAAACGAAAGCGAACGGGAAAAAATCGACAGCAGGAACAGTGATAGCAAAAACAGAAACCGCTAAAAAAGTTGTAGTGAAAAATATAGCAGATGCATCTTCTGCTCCGGCAGATAAGGCGTCATTAGCGAAGAAAACGCCTGTGGTTAAAGCATCTGCAAACAAAGTGACTGCACATAAAGAGCCTGTAAGGAAAAAATCAGTAAGTAAAATGCCTGCGAAAAAAGCGGCAGCGACGAAAGCGCCTTTACCCACAAAAGTAACGGCAGCCAAGGCTGCAAATGTTAAACCCAAAAGTGAGGTTGATCATGGCCGTAAAAATGCGAAAGCTGCAATCAATGCAACGTCAGCAACAGTTCAATCGCGTGCGCCGAAGGCTACAAAAGGAGCGGCTGTCGCTAAGTCTGCGGCGCCAGTTACTAAAAGACCGGTGGCTAAGGATAAGGCAAAGAAGTGATCGTTGGCTGCAGAGCGAAAATTTTGTGCTCGATGAAAATTTAAATCGTGAGATTTATGTGGTGAAAGACCGGATTTTGCGCGAGCGTGAGACGCGTATATCCGAGCGTTAAATAAAATGAGTGGGATCACTCGATCGTTAAGGTAAGTGTTTTGAAACGTGAACATATTTTTGGCTTGCATGCAGTGCAGGCATTATTAAAAAGCGCGCCGCAACGTGTAATTGAAATTTACATGGTGCAGGGACGCAATGACCAGCGCTTGCAAAAAATTGTCAACGCGGCGCAGGGCAACGGCATTCACTGCCAAGTGGTGAGCCGCAATAAACTGGATGATCTGGTTGGCGATGAGAATCATCAAGGCGTTATTGCAGTGTGCACGCCCGGCGAAACTTACGATGAAACCTGGTTGTTTAATTTGGTTGAAAACCTTAACGAGCCGGCATTTTTATTGATCCTCGATGGCGTTACCGATCCGCATAATCTTGGTGCTTGTATGCGTTCAGCGGAAGCGGCCGGTGTACATGCGGTAGTTGCACCTAAAGATAAATCGGCGGGTTTAACACCCGTCGCGCGCAAAGTTGCCTGTGGTGCCGCTGAAGTGCTGCCATTTATTCCGGTGACTAATCTGGCGCGCACTTTGAAGAATCTGCAAGAAAAAGGCATTTGGTTGTTTGGTGCGGCGGGCGAGGCAGAGCATTCGGTCTACGATTCCAACCTCACCGGCCCAATTGGTATTTTGATGGGTGCCGAAGGTGACGGCCTGCGTCGCCTGACGCAAGACACCTGCGACCATCTGATGAATATTCCCATGGCGGGCACGGTAAGCAGTTTAAATGTGTCGGTAGCAACGGGTATTTGTTTGTTTGAGGCGGTGCGCCAACGCCGTAAAAGCGGTGTCCCGAGATCATAAAATTCCGCCGTTATTACCCAATCTTCTATCTCCCATTCTTTTTTTGTTGTTATGTGAAATTTTCTTCTAATGAAAAGAAAATTTCACATAAGTGTTATCTTTTGGTCACAAACCTGATTGCCAGACTCTGAATCGGGTGATATATATGGCAACGTTGTCATTAATTATTTTAGTGTAAATAATAAGTCAGCAATAAATCAGGTTGGATGAATCTGATGAATAGTTACCAGAAGGAACTCGCAATGAGTTACCGGGACTGGTGTGTTTCCCAAAGTACGGCAATTTATTTGACTGATTAAATAAGTAAGTACTGCTCCACGGGACACCCGAAAAAATCTCAAAAGACGCCAAAAAATCCAAAGAAATTTTCCTATTTCTTTGCAGGATTCTTTTGCCTAAAAAATACAAAGAGAGTGAGGGGACTATGAAAAATATGATGAAAAAAAATTATGTGTTAGCACTTGCCGCGTTATGTGTGAGCGGCATATCAACCAGTGCGCTTGCCGTCGATTGTTCAAACTTACCCGCGTGGAATAGTAGCGCTGCTTATGGCAGTGGCACCCAAGTGAAAGAAGCGGGAAATGCCTATAAAGCCAATTGGTGGTCGCAGGGCCACAATCCGGTCAATAATTCTGGCCAATGGCAAGAGTGGTCATTAGTTGGCGCTTGTGATGGTGCTGTTGCTTCTTCATCGAGAAGCTCTACCCAACCTTCATCCAGTATCGCGCCCAGCTCTCGCTCATCCAGTTCGATTGCAACTGCTAGCTCAGTGGTTTCTGGCGGCAATTGTGCATCGCCACAATATGCGGCGGGCACCAATTACACTGCCGGACAGTTAGCACAAAGCGCGGGCAGTGAGTATCGCTGTGCTGTCGCCGGCTGGTGCGGTTCTACTGCAGCATGGGCATATGCACCGGGCAGTGGAGCGCATTGGCAAATGGCGTGGGAGTTGGTTCGCTCTTGTGGCGCCGTATCAAGTAGCACTTCAAACACCGCACCAAGCAGTGTTGCTATCACTTCCAGCTCATCAAGTCGCTCATCGATCCTGTCGAGCAGCAGTCGCTCGTCAAGCCCTACTGTCGGTGCCCGCGTTCCAGGCGATGCAGCTACCCTGCCAAAACATGCGTTGGTGGGTTACTGGCATAATTTTGATAATGGCAGCGGTGTAATCCGTTTGGCGGATGTCGATGCTTCCTGGGATGTAATTGTTATCGCTTTCGTTGATGATGCAGGCAATGGCAGCGTGGAATTCCGTCTTGATCCCGCACTGAACAAAGCGCAGTTCATTGCTGATGTTGCAGCCAAACGTGCACAGGGTAAAAACATCGTGCTGTCGTACGGCGGTGAAAAAGGCACTGTGACGCTAAATAATTCCACCAACCTGGCCAACTTCGTTAACAGCACTGCTGCGATTATCAACGAATACGGTTTTGATGGTGTGGACATCGATCTGGAAAGCGGTGCTGGTGTAATGCATGGTGCACCGGTGATCGGCAACATGGTTTCGGCGATCAAACAGCTGAATGCTATGTTTCCTGATCTCTATCTCTCTATGGCACCCGAGCATCCTTATGTTCAAGGTGGTTATGTGGCTTATACCGGCATCTGGGGCGCTTACTTGCCGATGATCGACCAACTGCGCAACGAGCTGGATTTGTTGCATGTGCAGTTGTACAACAACGGCGGCTTGGCGACACCTTATTCACCTCAGGCGTACCAAGCGGGCACTGTGGATATGATGGTGGCGTCTGTACGTATGTTGATCGAAGGTTTCCCCTTGGCGAATGGTACTGCCGGTCAATTCAAAGGTTTGCGTCCTGACCAGGTTGCGTTGGGGCTGCCATCCGGCCCACGCGCTGCCAGTTCAGGTCAGGCGACTACTGCGGATATCAACCGTGCGGTTGAATGTCTGGCAAAACGCACCAACTGCGCGAACAACACGCCGCTGGCTGCCTATGCCGATTTCCGCGGAGTGATGACCTGGTCGATCAACTGGGATGTGAAAGATGGCCGCATCTTTTCCGTACCGGTCGGTAACTATCTTAAAACTCTGCCATAACCGCCTAAAGTACGCAGGCCTTGCGCCTGTGTACCGCAAGTCTGAAAACGCCTGCGTTCGTCCCGCGGGCGTTTTTTATTGGTGATAGCCTCTGCTATCCTTGTCCCTGTGAATTCACCTGACGGATTCACTATGTCCGCATGGCAAGCGGCACGTCCATAACATTAATAATCGGATTTTTTATGCCTACTATTTTAAGAATGGTTAAGTTATTGCTGGTTGTCACCCTGGTTCACGTAGTATCCGCATGCGCCCCGAAAGTGGGCAGCCCGGAGTGGTGTAAATTGATCGACGAGAAACCCAAGGGCGATCTCACCTTGAATGAGGCCAAGGACTACGCCAAACACTGTGTGTTTAAATAAGCCGTCACCGGTTTGCATTTATAATTAGAATCCACAGCCGGTTAGACTACCCCTGCCACGAGGGTTAGCCGCGCTTACATGAGAAAGGCCTAATGAAAACCAACTTTCTAAATATCCACGATATGGTTTTGGTTCTCACAGCAGTGGAATGCTGTGTGCTGGCGGTATTGTTAAATTTATTACCCGCCAAACAGGTACAGCCACGCCGGATTTTGTCTGCATTTTTTCTGCTGATTGCACTCGTACTGACCACGACTTTGATTGTCTGGAACGGTGATTTAACAGATATACCCATTAATCACTCGCCGTTTGTGATCACGATTTTATCGGCCTGTTTGTTATTGCAGGGGCCGGTGCTCTATTTTTACATGCGTTCGCTCTCGCAATCGGTCGAACTGTTGCGCTGGCGAAATCTCGTTCACTTGTTGCCAAGCTGCATCGCTGTCGTCTTATTGGTGGTGTTTGATATCGATAGCCAGGAGTGGCAACCCGTTACAGTATTATCGGGCGCAGAAAATGCAGTCGTCGCATTTGTGTGGGCGCTGGTAAAACTCTCGCCGCTCGGTTACATCATCGCCTGCGTGATCGCCGAATATAAATTGCGCGATAATTTGAAACATCTGTACGCCGATATTTCTACTTCGGAATTAAAACTGGCCGATGTGGTGCTCGCCGGTTTTTGCCTGCATTGGCTGTGGTCACTGCTCGCCTATATTCTCGAAGGCATGGTGAGTGCATCGGTGAGTGATACGCTCGGCATTATCGACAATTACCTTACCGTGATCCTGGTTAACGGTTTGTTTGTATTCGGTTTGATCAACACGCGCCAACTGCTCAGTGTGCATGTGGTGCCGGTTGCCAAGCCGGTACAGCCAACCAAAATGGATCACAAGGTGGCGATTATTGAAAAAGCGATCCATGAAGATAAATTGTTCCTGGAGAGTAATATCAATCTCGAACGCTTTGCTGAACAGATTGGCCTGAAGCCGCGGGATATTTCCGCGATTTTGAAAATGCATTACCAATCGAATTTTTTCGAATTCATTAATCGCTATCGCGTGGAAGAAGCCAAGCGATTATTGGCATCGCCTGAATTAAAAGATGAAACGATCTTGGAAATTATTTACAAGTCAGGATTTAATAGTCCCTCAGCTTTCCACCGTTTTTTCAAGCGCATGGTTGGCGTAACGCCGACCGAATTCCGTCAGCAAGGTGATGCCAGTCAATCAAGTTAATCGTGCATAGTAATTTTAAAAAATAAAACCCGCTCGATCATAAAGCAAGCGGGTTTTTTATTGGTTGCTGTTATGGAGAAACAGGTTTGTGATCAGGGCAGGGCAACGGATTTGAAGCGAGCGATTACCTGACCGGAATTATCTTGCAGGTCGAGCTGATCACCTTGCAGGCTGTAGGTCGCTACTTTTGTCAGCGCTTCATTAAACGCCGCTGATTGCTCCATTCCATCCATGCACGCCATTTTGGTGCCGGCTAATTGGCCTAGTGTCAGTTTGTTTCCATCCAGCGTGTAGCTTCCCATCAGGCGGTTGCAGCCATCAGAACCCGACACGCGATTGTCTGCGTTAAGAACAATATGCGGTTCACGCTGGTTATCACTCACAGTGGTTTGCGCATTGTTTAATTCAATTAATTTCCAGTAAGAATTTACTAGCTCCACGGTGTGGGACTCTTCGGTTGTCGCTTGTGTATCCGTTGTCGTTTTCGCATCTTCTGCAAGCGCAGCGGCTGCTGATGCAGGTGTTACTGTAGAACTTTGCGTCGCACTGTTTGCATCTTCTTTTGGGCTGCAAGCGGTAGTGACTAACACCATTGTCGATAACAGGCTGAGAATTTTAATGTTCATCATTAGGACTCCTTTAGGGGATGGGATGGCCAGTGAAATATCGGCTTGGCTAAAGCACTTTTTGCCAATAACCTACGTCAATCCAGCGATCAAATTTACGTCCCACTTCAGTAAAGTGAGCAATTTGTGTAAAGCCAAAGCGTTCATGCAGTTTTGCGCTGGGCTCATTGGGAATTGCAAGGCATCCGAGCAATATGTGACAACCCTTTGCTTTAAGTTGTTCAATTAATTCGGCATAGAGTGCGCTGCCATAGCCTTTTTGTGTCGCATCATGCTTCAAATACACCGTGACTTCAGCGGTGTGTTTATAGGCGCTGCGCTCTTTCCATTTGCTGGCATAGGCGTAGCCAACAACCTCACCGGCGTCTTCGCATACTAACCAGGGGTAGAGTTTTGTGTAGATATCAATCCGCTCTTGCATTTGTGCGCTGGTGACCGGTATTTCTTCAAAAGTGATTACTGTGTGTTCAATGTAGTGATTGTAGATCGCACAGACAGCGGCAATATCGCTCGCGCTACAGGGACGAATAATCATGTTTACTCCCTTAATTAAAATCGATTAGCTATTTTCCACAGCCACAGCAATTTTTGCAGCGGTGTTTGCTGGATGGTATTGGCAATAAACCGGCGCGCGCGTTTTTTGGTTTGGCGGCAAGCAGCGGAATAGTTTAAATGTTGCCACTGTGTTTTGCATTCGCGCAATTGTGGCGCTATTTCAATGTGCGCTTCCGCAAACGAGCGGCCATCCAACGCGGCGAGGGTATTGACCACCGCGAGCGGATAACGGCTCATTCCTGCGAGATCTGCCGGATCGACATAATACAATTCAGCGAGCGGTGCCGGTTTATTTTCTAACAATTGATCCAGTGAATACCAGATAACAATGTCAGCGCGATAGTGATCCGGTACTCTTTGGAATGCATCAGCGGTGATATTGGCCGATTCATCCCAACGGCCGGTTTCGCGTAACGCCAAACTGTAAAAATACAACATCCAGCCTTTGGCATCGGTGCGTGGTTGGTTGTTTGGATAAATGTAGCCGCGGGCAAACCAGCGCACGGCTTCATCCCAGCGGCCCAGTGCCACTTTGTGATAACCAATCAAGCCCCAGTTTTCAACATCTGCAACAAATTCTATTTTGAATTTCTCGCAAATGTTCCAGGGTAGATCACGCTTGGTATTCACCAAACCTTGTAAATAACCTTCAAGGTAGCGATAGTCAAAATTATCGTTGATTGTGCGTTGCAGTAATTGCTGTTCAAACTTTGCCGGTTTTGTTTGTTCAAATTCGTAAAGTGCAAGACAGCGACCGGCTTCGCTGGCAATAGGCACTTCTGATGAACGCAATTGACGAATTAATGCTGCTGTCTTTTCAGCCTGCTTTGCGTCCTCTAAAATTTTCCAGCCGTTAAGTACAAACCACTCATTGGTCGCACTGTCTTGCAGTATTGCTTGATAAATTTGCAGGCTGTCATCCAATCGCTGTGCGGCAACGGCAATTTGTAATTCGCGATAGCGCGTATACACATCCTGATTATGTTTGTGCAACAGTATTAACGCTTGTTCCGCTTGCTCGTAATCACCCTGTTCAATTGCGTAATCGATAAAGGTCAGGCCGTTATATTGGCTGAGGGTATTTAATTCAAATGCGCGGCGCAGCAAATCGCCGATCCGTTGTTTATCACCGTCAATCGCTTGCAATTTTTCTGCGACATAACACAGCACCGATGCATCATTGGGGTAAAGCCGTTGGCAATGATCTATCGCACGCAGTGCATTGGTTTTGTCTTTAATCTCGACGTACCAGCGGGCCAATAATCGCCATGCGTCATAATGGTTTTCGTTGATCGCAGCAAGCTGTTCCATGCGTTTAATGGCTTCGGGCAAATTACCCTGTTGTGCAAGCACCCAGGCTTCTGCACCGAGGATGGCATTGGGGCGATTGCCGTTCCAATAGTTTTCGCTGGTGTATTGCAGTGCGTGGTCGAAATGATGCCGGTCTGCCTGACGGTGGACATAAGCTACGCAGACGTCGATATTGTGTGGCTGGCGCAATAAAAAATTGGCCAATACATCAAGCGCACGCAGATCATCTTTCAGTATTTCAGCGTGTACCAACGCAAGCGAGGCTGCATCGGGAAACTGTTTTCTAACGGTACTAATTTTTTCCAATACTTGGTCGTGCTTGTCCATCCCCGTTAACAATTCATTGAGTGTGGTCCAGGCCCAGTGATAGTGAGGGTCACGCGCAAGGCCTTTTTCCAGTGCGTCAATCGCTTCAAGTTTGCGCCCGCTGCGCAATAATAAATCGGCGAGAAAACCGTAGGGCGTCGGCGCCAGTGGATTGCGTGCAATCATATTGTTTTGCAAATCAATCGCTTCATCAAAGCGATGTTGGCGCTCAAGCAATTCGCATAAATTATTGGCCGCAGTGGTCCAGCCGGGTGAAAGTTCAAGCACATGTTTGTAACTGGATTCTGCATCGCTTAAACGATTTAACACACGTTGGGTTTCGGCGATCTCCAATGCAATACGCGGCAGCAATGGAAAACGTTGTGCTGCGGTGGTGAGCAATTCCAACGCCTGTTCATTTTGTCCCTGGTTACGATAGGCGAGGGCAAGTGCGACCCATGACTGCCATAAGTCCGGACGTGCGTCGACAGCATGTTGCAGAAAGCGCGAGATATCCGCCGCCGATAATAATTGCCAGGCAATTTTTTGGTATTCCAGAATGCCATCGCCGTAACTGACTTGCGCCATCAGTTGTTCGTAAATAAATTGCAGATCCTGTTGTTGCGCTTCATGGCTTAAGCCACATTGCATCAAGCGCTCATAGGCATAGGTGTAGTCACAACCAATCTCAAGTGCTTTGCGAAAGCTGGCGCGCGCAAGGCTGCGCTGCCGGGTTGAGAGATAAATATCGCCGAGTTGTGCGTGGTTTCCGCTGTTATTGTTTTCGATGGCAACGGCTTCCAATGCAGCGGCGAGTGCTTCATCGCTGCGTTCCAATTTAAGTAGTGCATTGGATAATCCGCGATAGCCCCAGGAGTCGGCCGGGTGATAACGGATAAAGTTTTGGAATGCGGCGGCAATCGCCTGGTGTTCAGTATCTTCCAGCCAATTGATGTGTAAGCGTAACAACATGGCATTGTCGGGAAATTGCATTAATCGTTGCGCAATAAAATGTTCGGCTTTTTCACGTTGACCGGCCTCTACATACAAACGCATCATGGCGTGATTGGCGTTGTAGTTGAGTGGTTCCAATTGCAATACTTGCTCGAGGCAGTTAATCGCCTGCTTGCTATCAAGGTTGTATTCAAAAAATTCCGCCGCCAATTCGTGATAGCGTACCGGATTCACAAATGGCCGCGCCGTTTCCAATAATTGTGATGCTTTATTTTCCTGCTGCAAATAAAGGAATTTACGCGCAGCAAACAACATTAGCCAAGCGTCGTCAGGGCGCAGTGCCATGGCTTGATCAAGGATAAGTAAGCCCTCATGGGCGCGATCCAATCCATCCAATGCGTTAAACAGCGAAATGGCCGGACCGGAGGATTTTTTACCGAAGCGTGCAAAGCGATCCCGTAAAAAACCTAATCCTACTTCTGTTTGTTTGTGGTAGCGCGCTGCTTTGAAAAAGCTTTCGGCATAGCGTTCATTTTTATCATCAAGGCAGGTGACAAAGCGGTACAGTTGGTATCCTTCAACAAAATTTCCTTTGTCCCAAAGTACACCGGCATAGGCATATAAAGAATCGGTATGCAGCGGGTTGTGGCCGAGCAGGTGGCGAAATAATTTTTCCACGCGCGGTTGCTCGCGCTGATCCCAACGCAAATTGTCGGCGAGGCGACTCTTGATTAAAAAGTGGATGTTGTCCCCGGTTGCAATTGTTTCCAGATAATCCCGTGTTTGTTTGGCAGAGCCAAAGGAAGACAGTGAGCTTGCTTTGCTCAATTGGAAATTAACATCTTGCGGAAACTGCGCCAGCAATTTTTCTGTTGCCGCCAAAATGCGCGGTTCGTCACTATCGTAAAACGCAAGGTGGCGTTCACAGCTCTGGGTAATGCGATGATCGGGATCAAGTGCGCGCGCTTGCGCAAGTGCAGTGAGTGCGTTATCGCGCTGGTTGTTATCCAGGGCGAGATTAAGTTGATATAACTGATCGTACAATTCGCGGCAGGGCAAGTTCATTGCGTTGATCTTTTCTGCCTGTGCTATAGGAGCGACTACCATGCAGCGTGGGCCGCTGGAGGCGTAATGTTTATGGCAACCGTCGATCAACATTTCTTGCAGACGGCGATAATATGGATCGCGCAATAAATAAGTGCCCATTGCTTCATCGTAGCCGACAATAATTTGCAAATGCGCACTGCCGGGTTCAACGGTGGCGAGTAGCACAGGAATATCAGCATCGATTAATTGTTTTAACGCGGCAAACGATAATTCGAATTCCTGTACAAACCAATTATTGTTTTGTGCCCATTTGCGTTCATCAACCGATTGGGTTCCGCCGTAGCAAATCGCTTCAACAACCTGCTCCTGAGTAACTGGCACACCCCAGTAAATTGATACAGCGGTTAAACTCGCCGGGCCGCAGGTCATGTGATGTTGCCGCACAAAAGGCACATTCAGTACTTTGCGCTTTGAGGTGTCGGACGCGCGCTTGATCGATTCAATTACTGATTTGTTATAAAAGTTTTTTTGCTCAAGGTATTCAAGTGCTTCTTCGTAGCGCTGTTCGGCGCAGAGCACATCTGCACGCATCGTGCGCAGCGTCTGTTGCACTTCTTTGCAGTTGATTGCGGGCAGTTTTTCCAATCGCGCAATGCAATCGTGGGCGAGTGCATATTGCTGGTCTTCAATGTAGAGATTGCATAATTGTCTGCCGACCCAAAACGATTGCGATTGTTGCCAGAAATCGGTGAGCAAATGAATTGCACCGGTCAGGTCATTTTGCAGTTGCAGGAGGTTCGCTTTGAATTGCAGCGCCGAGCGGTATTGGTTATCGCGCTCCAGTATTATATTGGTGAGCTCCATGGCCGTAACGTAATCATCTTGCGCGTATTTCAATTCGGCCTGCGCCAGCAAATGCCAATTTTCACCTTGCGCCCCTATCGCTTGCAGGCATTCTTCGGCGGCGGAAAAATCGCGGAAGCGGATGAGTATTTCAGCTTTTTCACCGCACAAATAGGCGAGGTCTTTTGCATTGGGATTCGCTTTCGCCTCGGCCGCGGGCAGCATACGCAACGCTACTAATGGCCCTTGGCGACGATGGGTGATGGCGACGGCATAGTGGGCGAGGTCGGGCAGTTGTGGGTGGCGGCGCCAGAGCCGAAAAATAGCGGCATCCGCTTTGCGCAGGTTGCCCAGTTGGCCGAGCATGCGTGCAGCCAATAATTGCAGGCGTGGCGTAGGCCATTGGTGTTCGCCAAACCAGCTGCAACCTTGTTCCCAGGCATCGCGAAAGCGATCTTTTAGATAGAGATCAAATAACTGGTCGTATTGAGTAGAGTAGACTTCGTCGTCGCTGGAGCGGATATCCATATAATGCTTACTCGCTATTCGTGGTCGAGGGGCGTTTATGTCGCCTGGATCGTTATAGGTAAAGCTAAGATAAACGACAAATCACATAAACAACAAGCAGCGTTTTCAGGCTCGGTAAAGATTCGTCTGCAATAATTAACCAATCTAATCATTAATAACGATGAATGGATTGGACGCTTTTAGGTAAAGTAGCGCTTTTTATTATATTTAACGACCGCAATGGTTACGGGGATTTAATGATGAAGAAATATGCTCTGGTGTTATCGGGATTATTGATGGCGGGCGCCCAGTTTGCGCAAGCGGATGAATGTACCTTTGACCTGAATAGTAATGACGCTATGCAGTTTGACCAAAAGGCGATTACCGTCAATAAAAGCTGTAAAGAGTTCACCCTCAACCTGCACCACACCGGCAAGCTGCCGAAAACCGTTATGGGCCATAACTGGGTGCTGAGTACTACTGCCGATTCCAAAGCAGTAGCAAGCGACGGTATGACGGCCGGTGCAGCTAATGAATACCTCAAGCCGGACGATGCCCGTGTAATCGCCTTCACCAACATTATCGGCGGCGGTGAAACTGCATCGGTAACCTTCCCGGTGAGCAAACTGAAAGCGGGCGAAGCCTACACCTTCTTCTGCTCATTCCCAGGTCACGTTGCCATCATGCAAGGTACTTTGAGTCTGCAATAAGTCCCGCCTTGCTCAATCATCGCCCGGGTAAAATAGTCGGGCGATGATTGAATCCAATTTATTTCAAACTGTGTCCAAGATAAAAACGGCTTACACACAAGAGGGGTTTGCATGCTGACGTTTATCTGCTGGTTATTGCTATGGGTTATCTGTTGGCCGCTGGCATTGCTCGTATTGGTTCTCTGGCCAATTGTTTGGTTGATTTCCCTTCCCTTCCGCCTTATCGGCATCGCCTTTGATGCGGTATTCGCTTTCTTGCGCGCCGTGTTGTTTTTGCCTGCGCGGATTCTTGGACATAGATCCTGATCTTGCCTGGTAGCCCTTATCGCATGCTCGATATGGGTTGCTTGGTTCTCCTTCCTTTCTGTAACCCCACCAATCAGAAAATTAAATTGCGCCATAATTGCGCCAATGGGTTTAATGGAATTACGCCATGGTTGAGTCAGATTCGACATCATCGGGTGCTACAACTTCAAATTTTATTGCGCCGCAATGGCAGCTACCTTGGTAGATCATTTTTTCTCTCTGTTGTCTCTCGCTTTTCCCGTTCCCACGCTTTGGCTGGTAGTGCATGTTTTTTAACGTTGGATATTGCTGCGGGATGATCATGTTGGGGTTTGTTCTTCAGCCTGTGCAGCTTGCCCCAACCTACGCCAGGAGCGCGTGAATCTACTCCAAAAACAAAAACGCCGCTACCAATCGCGTGGTAGCGGCAAAGCAGGGACGCTATTACTACTGGGGAATCAGGCTTTTTTAGTGTTGCGGCCTAACAATATTCCGGCTGCACCAAGCAGTAACAACGCGAGTGAGGATGACTCGGGTACTGAGGTGGGTTCGTTGAAGGTGAAGTTGTCGAGGACGAAAAACTCACCGCCATTGTATGGATCGATTGATACTCCGCCCCAGGCGCGCAGGCTGAGTGAGTTGATGCCGGCGAAATTGAAATCGAACCATTGCGCTTGGTGGGTGGTGACCACAACAATTTTGGTGAAGAGGGCGAGGTTATCTAAAAAGCCGGTGACTTCGATATTCAAACCATCGTGCCAGGCTGCTGTTAAATAGGCGCCGTTGAAATCAAACTTTTCGCCGCCGGTTGTGTTGATGGCGCTGGTGGTGGCGAGGAAATTAAATGCGGCGTAATTACCGGAAACCACACCGGTTTCAAAACCAGTACTGGGTATTGCATCTTTGTGGGCGTAGGCAACATTGGTCAGGAAGGAATCTCCCCAATTAAAACCGTTGTAGCCTTCGCTGATGGAACCTATGTCTGTCGCCAGTAAATCGTCAAATGTGATAACCGCCGCTTGCGTGCTGATTGCATTGCCGAGGCCGAGAGAGAATAACAATGCTAGTAAAAGAGACTTGGATAGTAAGAGTGATTTGGTCTTGTGCATGATTATGTCGTCCATTAGTTAATTTTTTGTTAATGCTTTTTTGTCTTGCATAGTAGTAATTTCAAAAAAACCACCCGCAAACAATCGCGGGTGGTTATTGGTAGTGCCGGGTAAATCGAAACTATTTTTTAAGAATGTGGTTTTTATTAGAATCCGGTCAGTCTCACCTCCCAGATTGAATAACCCCATTGGTTGCCGGCGCTACGTGCGGTTGCATGAATACGGACATAGCGATAGTTGCCGCTGAGGGTGAGTGTGTCAGTGCGGTTGCCAAAAGTGCCGCCGGTCCTGCTGGCGATATTGGTCCAGTTGGCGTTGTCATTTGAGCCTTGCACTGTGTAAGTCGCTGCGTTTGCTGCCTCCCAATCGATGGCAATACCGGTGAGCGTTTTGGCGCTGCCCAGATCCAGCGTCAGCCAGCTTGGGTCAACCGCATGCGCTGATTCCCAACGAGTACCGGCGTTTTTATCAATTGCATTGGATGCTGCGGTTAATGCTGTGCTTGCGGTAGCACTCACGGGCGTAAGTGGACCCGCAGTAGCTGTGCTGGATGCACTGCTGCTTGCAACAGCACCTTGTGCGTAGACTTTCAACTCAAACAGTGAATAGCCCCAGGTGTTGCCTGCACTGCGCGCGGTAGCGTAAACACGCACATAGCGATAGCTGCCACTCACGGCGTGGGTGTCGGTGCGGTTACCAAAGGTAGCGCCGGTAACGGTTTTTAATGTCGTCCAGCTGGTACCGTTGGTGGAACCTTGCACTTCATAGTTGGCAGCGTTGGCTGCCTCCCAATCGATCACCACTTGAGTGAGGTTGCGGTTGCTACCCAGATCTACTGTGATCCAGCTTGGGCTTACACCGTGGGTGGATTCCCAACGGGTACCGGCAACGCCGTCAACAGCATTAGTGGCAGGTTGGAGGCTGGTACTGGCAGTAACCGGACGACCCTGTGATACCAGTCCCGATGCCGGTGCGCTGGAGCTGCTGACACTGGATGGTGTAGACGATGGTGCACTGGAGCTGGCTGCTGATGAAGGTTGGCTGCCAGAACCGGTGAAGGACACTGCAATCGTGTGGCTCGCGGAAATCGCGTTGAAGGTGTAGCTGTTCAGCGCGCCCAACGAAACACCGTCCACAATTACATTGGCAACTTGTCGACCTGCCGGTGGCGTGAAGGTATAGGTAGCCGACTCCGTATTGTTTTTGCTGTAACGAAGTGTACCCGCCGGGCTGATGCTGCCCACGCCATCCAGGTTGATGGTGTAGATGCGGTGCGGTTTCAGGTCTACCGCCATCAATTGCACATCGGCAACTTCTACAACCTGGCCAGCCGGTGGGCGGAACCAGAAGCGGAAGTTGCGCTCGTTAGCTGGCGGGAAGGCGCTGAAATTGCTGAAGCTTTCGTAGACACCGTCGCTATTGCTGTTGGTCCAGTTGATCATGGTGTTGTTGGCGGTGCCGTATTCCACTTTGAACTGGGCGAGGCTGCGCGGTGCGGATTTATCACCGGCGACCAGCACCTCTTTCACTTCATAGTTGGGGTCGATATTGACACTTACCCACAGATCCTGATTATCCGCTACGCCGGGAATACCGCTGGCTTTGTTGCCGGTAGAACCGTCTACCGCGCGGGAAGCTGCACCCCACCATTCAGTTTCCCAGCCGCTGCTGGCGCCGGTGAAATTGGTTGCGCTGATGGCGGGAACCAGGGGATCGCCGGAGCCGATATAGGCGATTTCGCGGATCACGACATCATCGATAAAGGTAGTGGCATTGCCCATGGCGCCGAACAGGAAGGCGAGACGACCAGCGTTATCACCACCGGTGAAATCCAGATTGAAGCTGTAATTCGCCATGGTAGTTCCCAAGGCAACCGTTTGTGACAAATAGGTACCGGCCGCTGATGGGTTCAACTGGTCTTCTGACAGGCGCACCTGAATATTGCGCGGCGATGCCGCACGGGCGCGGAAGGACACCTGATAGCGGTAATTGCGTTTCAGGCCAAAGCCCTGGGTGTGCAACTGGTAAGAGCCGGCGCCTGTGCCCTGATTGGCGGCGGTGATGCGCGCTTCACCGTTGATCACTGCGTAGGCAGCGCCTGAGCCGTCATAGTTTTCACCTTGCCAACCTGCCAGGCCGTCGCTGAAGGTGCCGTTGCCCAGCACATTGATGCTGCGGTCAACCTGCGTGGTACCGGCGGGTTTCGGATAGACATTGGCGACATCTTCAAAGGCTTTGAATTCCAGCAGCCAGATAGGCTCGGCTTTGTCGATACGACCCTTGGTCACAAGTTTGACGTAACGGTAAGTCTTGTTCACATCAAAGGTATGGGTCGCCCAGCCCACGGCTTGTTGATCTGAAGTGAGGATGTATTCCCAGTTGCCGGATGAGGTTTTGCCGTAGATGTCGTACGACTTGGGCAGGTTCCAGGCCCACTCGATCCAGAAGTACTTGATCGGTTTATCCACACCGTAATCGATAGTCACCGAGTGCATATTGTCGTCGCGCGGGGTTGCCCACTTGGAGCCTACATAACCATCGGCAGCATTCTTGGCGCTGTTATCGCGGTAGGCGTTATCGCCTTCCTGCAAATAAGCGTCGGCAGTTACCGAGGTCGGTGCCAGCCAGCCTTTCAACGAATAGAAACCCTTGGTGTTGTTGGTCGGGCGGAAGAAGCTGTATTTGCTCTCATCGATGTACTTGTGCCAACTGTCGGTGGTTGGCAGCGGCCAGTGGGCGACGTAGTCAACGAGGAAATCAGTACCGGCGCGGCCGATATTGGTGTTCATGCTCGCGGTATCGAGATATTCGTATTCAGTGACACCGTTGGTGACGCGGGTGTAGCCGGTTTTGTTGGCGACGTTGGCGTTGGTGCTGAATTTGTTGTAGTTGCCCACATCCGGCCACTCCACATGGGTGATGGCGTGGTTGAGGATCATGCGCATCGGTGTGAGGTACGGCCAGGGTTGGTCGCCGCGCTCGGCTTTGGTCCAGGTATAGGTTTTAACACCGTTGACATAATACTCCACGTATTCCGGGGTTTTGATCACGCCGTAAGTCACGTATTGGTTGCTGGGGTTAACGCCCAGTTGTGCGTAAGTCGTCCCAGCGGGGTTGCCGCCATAGGCTGGGTAGGGTGCTGACCAGTGGGTTTGCGGGGCTTTGCTGGCGTTAGCGCCGGTGAACTCGATAATGTCCAGTTCCTGGCAGGCAGTCCAGCCCACATCCGGGAAGTTACCTAATAGCCACCATGCCGGGAATTCGCCATTGCGCGCAGGCGGCATTTTGATACGGGCTTCGAATTTACCGTACACAAAGGTAGATGCATCGGCGATTTGCGATTCGATCCGGCCGGCGCGAATAAACAGGGGTTTGCCCTGGCCGGCGACACCGCCGTAATAATCCTGGATCTGGCCATCCATGTAGCGGGCTTTAAGGTTGAGCACTTTGCCGTCGAGTGCGCCGGCGTCATCTTGCCCGGTGCGGATGGTCCAGTCAGCCGTAGGGTATTCCACATCCTGATAATCGATATCTTCGCCATTTACAAAGATATCTTTTTCAACCAACCATTTAGTGCGGTTGATGTTGGGGCCGTTGAAGTGGTCGACAAAGTTGGTGTTGTTGTTGGGGCTGGCCCACCAGGGGTCGTTGTAAGCCGTTTGGGCTTGGGCAATATTTGCACCCAGCCCGAGGCCAAACCCAACACCAAGCATTACGGCTGTTAGTGGTCTGATGTTCATAGTTCCTCCAAGGGAATTATTTTTTATTCGATAAGTAGTTGATAAACAATTGCACTGCGTTGTTAGATTTATTGCTCACAGTTGCTTTCGGTGATGCACCGAAGGCGGATCTTACGGGCGCTTTGGTTATGGTTAAAACTGCCTGGCCTTATTGTTTTTCCATCGGTTTTTATTAGCGGTTGGAGGGACAACCGGTAAAAAATAAAAGGTTAAAAAATCACCCTGGCATCGATTATTGGAAATACCCGATACCGGGTGAAAACCTCCCCTCCCGCCGGGTGAGCGGGAGGGGAGTGAGGGAGCCTGTTTGACCCCTCGGTCATCGGTCGTTCTTACCAGCCCAGCACCCGCACTTCCCAGATGGAATAGCCCCACTGGTTAGTGGTGCTGCGTGCCGTGGCATAGATGCGCACATAGCGGTAGTTGCCCGCGAGAGTGAGTGTGTCGGTGCGGTTGCCAAAAGTGCCGCCGGTTCTGCTGGCAAGGTTGGTCCAGTTGGCGTTGTCCGCGAAGTTAGGTGAATTGGAGCCCTGCACTATGTAGTTCGCCGCGTTAGCCGCTTCCCAATCAATCGCAATGCTGCCCAGCGTTTTGCTGCTACCGAGATCCAGCACTAACCAGCTTGGGTCAAGCGCATGGGCAGATTCCCAGCGGGTGCCGCTGTTTTTATCAATGGCATTGGCTGCTGGTGTCAGTGCGGTACTGGCAGTCGCCGACACAATGTTGAGTGATGCAGCCGGAGCAAGGCTGGAGCTGGCTGCCGAACTGCTGGCAGGAGTGCCCTGGGCGTAGACTTTCAATTCCCAGATTGAATAACCCCATTGGTTGCCGGTGCTGCGCGCGGTGGCATAAATGCGCACATAGCGATAGCTACCGCTGACCGCATGGGTATCGGTACGGGTGCCGAAGGTGCCGCCGGTAACGGTTTTGAGGGTGGTCCAGCTGGTGCCGTTGGTGCTGCCTTGAATCTGGTAGTTAGCCGCGTTTGCTGCTTCCCAATCGATCACTACTTGTGACAGTGCACGTGAGCTGCCCAGGTCAACTATGATCCAGCTCGGATCAACGGCATGCGCCGATTCCCAACGGGTACCGCCATCACCATCTACCGCATTAGACGCTGGTGTCAGCTGGCTGCTGGCGGTGACCGGACGACCTTGCGATACCAATACCGGTGGGCAGTTGGTGCAACCGGCAGAGCTTGAACTGGCAATGCTGGATGGTACGCTGCTTGGAGCGACTGAGCTTCTTGAGCTGCTCAGTGGTGTGCTTGAGGGCGCCACACTTGATGGTGCAACGCTAGACGGTGCCATCGAACTTCTACTGCTGCTCGCTACACTGGATGGCGGTAGTGCTACTGAACTGCTGCTGGTGGCAGAAGACGAGTTGCCCGAGGTTGCCGGTGCATCCTTGTTGTAAGCCATCACGCGGAAGTTATCAAAGTAGAAGGTGCCGGTAGTGGCTACGCCGGGAGTGATCAGGAATATCAATTGGTCGACACCGGTAAAAGGTGCAGAGGCTTTGTTATTTGCCCAATCGCCCAAGGCCGCGCGGAAGTTGTAGTTGAACTCCAGGGTTTCCCATTGGCCGGTTTTGGTGGTTTCGGTTTGGTAGAAACTGTGGCGGCCGACTTGCCAATCAGTTGGCGTAACAGCGGCGACTTGCAGCTCGTTTTCCAGGTTCATGGAGATAATCGTGCCCACTGGCGCCGTGGTGTAGACATCCACCGCTACACGCACCATACCGTGCTGTGCGTCCATGGCATCGGGAATACCGGTGATGCCGTTGAAGGCGAGGGTGTCGTAAGTCGCACCGGCATCGCGTACATAACGCAGCACATTCGGCGATGAGTTCACCGCATTAGGTGCAGGGTTGGCGACAATCGTGCGTACACCGCTGGTGTAGGGGGCAGTTTTGATCGCGCCATTGCTGGTGCCATCAAAGTTGGCAATGGTCTGTTTGATGTTGTAGCCATTGTCCGGCCAGACAATGCGGATGTTATCCAGATAGAAATTGGCGGGGCGGTTAAAACCGGCCTCGACCATCAAGACCAGATTGTCGGCTTGGCTTGCAGCGATATTGGAATCCGGCGTGCCGGTATAACCCAGTTCAACCGTATGCCATTCACCGGCTTTGCCGATGGTGCCATTAAAGCGCGCCAGGCGGCCGGTGTTGCCATCCCAGCTTGGGGTGACACTGACTACCGCATTGTTTTCCAGGCCGCCACCGATTTCTTTACCGAGCAGGTTGGCTGCGGATGCAGGGTAGTAGATATCGGCAAAAATCTTGGCGCGACCGGAGCGTAATTCGCCCGCGTTAAGCTTGCCAAAGCCGGTAAGTTTGAGGTTATCCCACTGCTGGCTGGCATCGCGTACATAATGCAGTACTTTGCTGGAGGTGTTGACGGCGCCCGGTGCCGGGTTGTTAACAATGGAACCTGTACCAAGTGCTATACCGTTTTGCAGGTGAGTAAGCCCTAACCCGCTTTCATAGGCGGCGAGTGTTTGGATACGGCCCTGCTCAATAGTGACCGGTTTGGTGACGGTTTTCAGGCTGCAGCCGCTATTGAAGGTTGCGCTGAAATTGCCGGAGCGGGCAGTGTTGCCGATGGAGGCGACAATCTCACGGGTACCCTGGCCGGACACAATGCTCACGCCCGCAGGAACAGACCATGTATAACTGGCGGTAGCGGGGCCGTCGATACGGTATTTTTTGTAGGTTTCGCCGCGATACGCATAGGTATCGCCTTCAACCGACCAACTGTCGTCGTTTTTGTAGACGGCGACATAATCGACTTGCATCAGCTGCTCGGGACCTTCACTGCCATCGGGGAAGCCGGGGAACCAGCCGCCAATCGCCAGGTTGAGGATGACGTGGAAGGGGCGGTTATAGAAAGAGTCCCAATTGGAACGGACGGGGTTAACCCCATCGAGTTTGCTGCGCGAACTGGTGATTTTAGGCACGCCGTCAATCGACCAGACCATACGGTCTGCGTACCATTCCACGGCATAGGTGTGGAAATCGGTTTTGGTACGACCGGCTTCAGGCACGATCAGGTTGTCAGGATTTGGCCAGCCGGTGTTGCCGTTGTAGGGCCAATAGGCGCCGTAGTGCAGGGTGCCGCTGATATCTTCATGGGTGCCGGCGGCTTCCATGATGTCGATCTCACCGTCATTTGGCCAGCCGTGGCTGTCGCGTTGGGATTCGGTAGACATCATCCAAAACGCTGGCCAGGTACCGGAAGCCTTGGGTAATTTGATCCGTGCTTCGATCTTGCCGTAAGTCCAATCCTGGGCGTTTTTGGTGCGCAGGCGGGCGGAAGTCCAGCTTTTGCCCTCGTAGTTTTCACGGATGGCTTTGATATTAAGCAGGCCACCGCTGACCCACATATTTTGCGGCCGGTCAGTGTAGTACTGGAGTTCGCCATTACCGCCACCATCGCCGTTCACCTCTTGCGACCAGTTGTTGCGGTCAAGGTTGGTGCCGTTAAAGTCATCCTTCCAAACTTGGTTCCAACCGCAGGTTTGCGCTTGTGCTGCTTGTCCAAGGGTGAGTAATCCGGCCGAAAGCAACCCGAGGGGAAGCAGGCCAATACTGGCGAGTTTTTTCATTATTGCCTCTCATTTCGTTATTGTTAGCGTTTTTATCTTTAGCTGAAGCTAGGGGATGCAGCGTCAGTCCACTGCATGCTGGTTACTATTTCACCCAGGGTAGTGAGTGTTCCTCCTGTTTTTTGCAGTTTGTAGAAAACTGAGAAGCCCCACTTAGTGAAAATGCAAAGTGGGACGGTTGGCAGCCATCCGGGAAGTAGTAAAAAAGGATTGGTTACTTTGGCAATTCGACAGCAGGATGTTCCACTTCGTGGTAAGGTCTTTGCGCTGGCACATGATTAATACAGTTCAGGCACGCGTGTTTTTTTATCAAACGCTTCAATAAGCCACCAAGACGCTTCAGTGAGGCGGGTTCGTTAATCATCACCTTTTTGACTTTGGTGTATACCCCCCGGCGGCGGAGAGATTCCATTTGAGGTAACGGAAGAATGGATTTTTTCATTCGCACTGACGCCAAAATTGTAAATTTAACAATTTTGCAAAGCTTACATGCTGATTGAGCGAGTTTTTGCAAATAGATCACTTTCGAAAAATGACTGTGCTAGTCATATGTACGCGAGGCATACAAAAATGCCTGTTTAATGTGGCATTTATAACATTGGCTCGTTACTGGCTAAGGGGTTGTGATGCTTTTAGGTTAACTACTTACATTTGAGGAAGAGTATGAGTAATACCAAGACCACGCACCTGGCGACCGTTGTGTCCAAATATCAAGAGCAATTATTAGATATCTGGCTCGCGGGACTTGTATCTCGCTTGCGTCGCGACAAATCCGGATCTGCGGATCTCCGCGCTCAGGCAGAGCAGTTTTTGCCATTATTGGCAACGACATTGGAAAGCACAGATTCTACTAACATCGACGAGGCGGGTTGGGCAGATGTTCGGCAATTGCTGGCAGAGATTTCCCAATCGCGCGTGCGTCAGGGTTTTACTCCGATTGAAACTGCCAACTTTATTTTTACGTTAAAGAAACCGATTTTTGAATACCTGCGTATTGCACTCGCCGATTCTCCGCAACAAGCGGGTGAAGAGATTGCGACTACCAGCACCTTATTTGATGATCTCGGCCTCTACATTATCGAGGTGTACCAGAAGGCGCGCGAGCAAGTGATTTTGCGTCAACAACAGGAATTGATGGAGCTTTCAACGCCGGTAGTGCAACTCTGGCAAAACGTGTTGGCACTGCCGTTGATTGGTACCTTGGACAGCGCGCGCACACAAGTGGTAATGGAAAGCCTGCTGCAAAAAATCGTAGAGACAGGTGCATTGATCGCAATTATTGATATCACCGGTGTACCAACAGTAGACACGTTGGTCGCACAGCATTTGTTAAAAACCATCGCCGCCGCCCGCCTGATGGGGGCCGATTGCATTATCAGCGGCATACGCCCGCAAATCGCACAAACCATCGTGCACCTCGGCGTGAACCTGGAAGATGTTATCACCAAAGCGACTTTGGCAGATGCCTTTGTTATTGCATTGCAGCGCACCGGCTCAAGCATTAACCACACTGTCAGAGAGCGCTAAAACCTATGGAGCGGATTCCTATTTTGCGGATGGGTCGGCTGCTGCTGGTGACCATCCAAGTCGATATGCACGACCGTTTGGCGATGACACTGCAAGACGATTTAACAAACCGGATTGTGAAGGAGCGCGCGAACGGTGTGCTTATCGATATTTCGGCGCTTGATATTGTCGACTCTTTTATCGGCCGTATGATTAGCGATACTGCAGCTATGGCAAAAATTCTTGATGCAAAAACCGTATTGGTTGGCATGCAGCCTGCTGTTGCCATTACGCTCGTGGAATTGGGTTTGACCCTGGAAGGGGTGAGCACTGCGCTCAATGTTGAGCTCGGCATCAAAATGCTGGAACAGCGCAACTACTAATGGAACCGCCATTGACCAATTCTGCGGGTAAATCACATGGGAAATGATTTTTTTTCGGCGCGGAATCATTCAGTAGAACCCGTCGTACTGCCATTGCACACTGATGAAGATGTAGTTCGCCTGCGTAAACAGGTGCGCGATGATTTGATCGCGCTGGGTTTCAGCCTGATTGAGCAAACCAAAATGGTGACCGCGGCGAGCGAGCTTGCGCGCAATACCTTGCGCTACGGTGGTGGTGGCGAAGCACATGTGGTGCGCCGCAATGACGGTGATCGCAAAGGTATTGAATTAAGTTTTGTCGATGAGGGGCCCGGTATTGACGATCTTGCATTGGCAATGACCGATGGCTACACCAGCGGTGGCGGTTTGGGATTGGGGTTGAGTGGCGCAAAGCGCCTCGCTGACGAATTTGAAATTGACACTGCGCCAGGCGAAGGCACTACTGTCACCATTATCAAGTGGAAAAAATTTTGAGTAGTTATGGAACCCAGTTGGTGTTCGACCTGCAAGACATTAGTAGTGTGGCAGTGGTACGGCGTGCCGGCGCGATATTAGCGCGGGAATTGAAATTTGATGAAACCCGCACCGGACAATTGGCGTTGGTGATTACCGAGGCTGCAACCAATATTCTGAAGCACGCGGGGGATGGCCAAATCCTGTTGCGCGCCCTGTACCAAAACCAGCATGTCGGTATAGAAGTGCTGGCGCTTGATAAGGGACCGGGCATCGATAATCTCGATTGGCATACTGCGGACGGCAATTCTACTACGGGCACTTATGGCATCGGCTTGGGAACCTTGCGTCGGTTAAGTCAGGATTTTGATATCTATTCAGAACCGGACAAAGGTACTGCACTCTGGATGGTGCTCTGGGCAGCCGACCAAAAGCCCACACTCATGTTCTGGCAAGTTGGTGCAATTTGCGTCCCGCTTAAAGGCGAAGAGGTAAGCGGTGATAATTGGGCCGTGGCGGCACATGAGAAAAAACTGACGTTAATTGTGGCGGATGGCCTCGGCCATGGACCTGAGGCTGCCAAAGCAGCCGATGCAGCTGTCGCACTGGTGGATGACCTTGTTGCTCAGGGAGGGGATGACAATGGCCCTCCTGTTATCAATAACCCATCGGTCATTTTGCAGCGCGCGCACCATGCCCTGCAGGGCTCGCGCGGTGCAGCACTCGCCATTGGGCAAATCAACAGTGAGCCGGGTACGCTTACATTTGCCGGTGTGGGCAATATTGCGATGTGTATTCTTTATCGCGAGGGCAGTCGCCATCTTGTATCGCACAATGGCATTGTCGGCAGCAACTTGCGCAAATTGCAGGAGTTTTCCGAAAAGTGGGAGCGCGATGCCCTGTTAATCGCGCACTCGGACGGTATCAATACCCGCTGGGATCTGAATCTGTATCCCGGCTTGGTGCACTGCCATGCGGCTTTAATCGCTGCGGTTATCTACCGCGATTTTACCCGTGGCCGGGATGATGCGACTGTTGTCGTCGTACGTGAACAATGAATAGACGGAGCTGGGCATGAGCATTCGCATCCTTACTGCACTTGTTAATACCGAGACCGACGTGGTGGCAGTGCGCCAGCGCGCCAAACAAATTGCCCAACTGTGTGGTTTTGGTGTGCAGGATCAGGTGCGCATTGCGACCTCGGTGTCCGAGCTTGCACGCAATGTGTATAACTATGCAGGCACCGGCAAAATTTATTTCAGTGTTGAGGGGGATACCGCGCCACAGATCCTGACGGTGACTATTGAAGATAAAGGTCCGGGTATTGCCAATCTCGACCAAATCCTCGCCGGCGACTACAAGTCCCCTACGGGAATGGGCATGGGGATTATTGGTGCGCGTCGTCTGGCAGATCGCTTTGATATCAAAACCGGCCCCGCCGGAACCCGTATCATTATCAAGAAAATTTTTCCACGCCTGGCGCCAGTGATTACCGCGAAATCCAGTACCAGTGTATTTGCCAAACTCACCGCAATGCCGGCAGATATCACTGTGACGGAAGTGATCCAGCAAAATCAGGAATTGCTCTCTGCGCTCGCGGAATTAAAAGCGCGGCAGGATGATCTGACCTTGCTCACCCGCGAGCTGGAAGATACCAATCGCGGCATGGTTGCCCTCTATGCCGAATTGGACGAAAAGGCTGGACATTTACGCCGCGCGGATCAAATGAAGTCGCGCTTTCTCTCCAATATGAGCCATGAATTCCGCACGCCGCTCAGCTCCATTCGCGCTTTATCCAAATTGTTGCTGGAACGGGTGGACGGTGAACTCAGCGTCGAACAGGAAAAGCAGGTGACTTACATCCTGCAAGCCGCTAATGGCCTGAACGAATTGGTAAACGATTTATTGGATATTGCCAAAATTGAAGCGGGGAAAGTCGATATACGGCCATCGCAATTTGATGTCGGCAGTCTCTTTGGCGCTTTGCGTGGGATGTTGCGCCCGTTGTTATTAACAGAATCGCTCACGTTGACTTTTGTCCCGCCGGAAACACCGGTGACCATGTTTACTGATGAAGCCAAGGTATCGCAAATCCTGCGCAATTTTATTTCCAACGCACTCAAATTTACCGAGGAAGGGGAAATCACTGTTAGTGTAGTGCTGATCCCGGAAAAAAATCAGGTGACCTTTACGGTGGCGGATACGGGTATTGGCATTCGCGCAGATGATCTGCAATTAATTTTTGAGGAGTTCAGCCAGGTAGAAAGCCCGCAGCAGCGCAAGGTAAAAGGTACAGGATTGGGCTTGCCGCTCTGCCGGAATCTGGCGCGGCTGCTGCACGGTGAGGTAGCGGTAACCAGTATTCCCGGTGTGGGCTCGACTTTTTCAGTGACCTTGCCAATGACCATGGCTGCACCGGAAGTGGCCACCAATGAATCTATACCAGTGCAGATTAAAAACGACGATAAACGTATCCCGATCCTGATTGTAGAGGACAACCTCGCCATTCAGGTGCAGTACGAAAAATTCCTGCTCAATACCGAGTTCCGCCCGGTACCTGCACGCAATTTGCGTGAAGCGATTGAGCGCTGGTCGATACAGCGGCCCGCCGCCATCATCCTTGATATTCTGTTGCATGGTGAAGACAGTTGGCTGTGGCTGGCTGAGCTGAAAAATGATCCTGCGCGTAGTGATGTACCGGTCATTATCGTCACCGAAGTAGAGGACAAGCGCAAAGGCCTGTCGCTCGGTGCAGATGCTTACTACGTAAAACCCCTGTTCAAACAGCAGTTGCTCGCTACGTTGCGAACTCTGATTGGGCAACCTTTATCCGGAAATGAATACCAGCAATCCGCTGGTTAGGTCTGGTTTGACTGCGCGCAATGGTCCCTGAAAAGAATAACCACCAGTGCGGGACGCGATTACAGCAGTCATAAAGGAAATACTCCGAGGAACAAGATATGCCATTGCGGTTGTTTAAAGATGCGGTTGTATTGAACGTCGATGATAGCGACGGCGCTCGATATGCGAAATCGCGTATCCTCACCCATGCCGGGTTGCGGGTAATTGAAGCCTCCAATGGTGAAGATGCTATTGCGCGTGCCCATGCCGAGATGCCGGATCTTATCCTGCTGGACGTAAAACTGCCGGATATCAACGGGCTCGAAGTTTGCCGTCGGCTGAAAGAAAATCCGTCCACCAAAGCGATTCTGATCCTGCAAACCTCCGCTTCTTTTATCGATCCGGCCGACAAAGTCCGCGCGCTGGATGGCGGTGCGGACAATTACCTGGTCGAGCCTATTGAGCCGGATGAGTTGATTGCCAATGTGAAAGCGCTGTTGCGCCTCGGTCGCGTCGAGCGCGAATTGCGCGAAATGGATCGCCGCAAAGATGAGTTCCTCGCCACGCTCGCCCACGAATTGCGCAACCCGCTCGGGCCGATTCGCACTTCGGTGGAGCTGCTGCGCAGGCTCGATCCGAATGCTTCAATCGCGCAGGAAAATGCGCGCAATACGATTCAGCGCCACACTGATCATCTTGTCCGTTTGGTGGATGACTTGCTGGATGTTGCGCGTATTTCACAAGGCAAAATCTCCCTGCGGCACGAAGCGGTTAACTTGCGCACGGCAATCGATAATGCAGTGGAAACCTCTACCCAAGCCATCGACAACAAGGGGCACAGTCTGGAGGTTGTTTTTCCGGGTGAGGTCATCCTGGTGCGCGGCGATCAGGTCCGCCTGTCACAGATAGTAGCGAACCTGTTGCTCAACGCCGCCAAGTTCACCGAGCCGCGCGGTAAAATCGGTTTGTATGTCGATTTGCAAAAGCAGGGCGTCCGTATCCGTATTACCGATAACGGCATAGGTATTGAAGCTGGATCGATTAACGCGATTTTTAATTTGTTTTCCCAGCATGGACATCTAAGCAGCCAGGTGCAGGATGGTTTAGGCATAGGTTTGTCGCTGGTAAAAAATCTGGTGAATCTCCATGGTGGTACCGTTACCGCCATTAGCGAGGGGGCGGGGCGTGGAAGCACCTTCGAGATTATGTTGCCCGTAATGACGCAAAACCAGATCGAGGCCAAAGGCAAAATAGCGGAACAACCGACGGTTTCACCAAGCGCTAAAAAAATCCTGATTGTGGATGACAATGCTGATGCTGCCGATACCCTCGCCCAATTGCTGGCCATGACCGGCCATACGGTGCAAGCTGCCTATACCGGCCAGCAGGCGCTTGATGTTGCTGTCAGGTTCCGGCCGGATATTATTTTCCTCGATATCGGGTTGCCGGATCTCAGTGGTTACGAGGTTGCCGCACAATTACGCGCCTCGCCCGACGGCAAAAAATTCACGTTGATCGCCTTGACTGGCTACGGTCAGGAGCAGGATCGCAAAAACGCTTTTGCCTCCGGGTTTGATGACCATTTCGCCAAACCGGTCGATTTTGAGAAGCTGCGCAAGCTCGGGTTGCATCTATAGGCAGCAAAAAACACAAGTTAAAAGACCATCTCCGCCTGTTTGCATATCCTGCCCATGGCCTTCCAAATCTTGTATCGCATCAAATTTGGGATATCAAACTTCCTCCGCGTTCTATTCCTGTCTGCGGCCATATTTCACCTTGCATCGCCTGCTGCAAATCCGTACAATTCCGCACCCCAAACCGGCCGGGGGGAATGAATTTGCATTCTGTGCAGATCAGAAAACCGGCTACTCCTTGTCTCACTGCAGCCAGCAGGAGACTTTAACCCGTAAGGAGCTTACATGCGTCATTACGAAATCGTGTTCCTGGTTCATCCGGACCAAAGCGAACAAGTACCTGCAATGGTAGAGCGTTACACCTCTTCTATCAAAAACGACGGTGGTCAAGTTCACCGTTTCGAAGACTGGGGCCGTCGTCAATTGGCCTACTCAATCAACAAAGTACACAAAGCTCACTATGTTCTGTTGAACGTAGAATGCTCTGACGCTGTGTTGGAAGAATTAACTACTAACTTCCGTTACAACGATGCCATTTTGCGTAGCATGGTTCTGCGTGAAGATGCTGCTATTACCGAAGAATCATTCATCCTGAAGGCTGAGAAAGAAGGCCGTGAACGCAAGGCTCGCCCACCGCGCGCTGAACGTCGTGATGACGCAGAAGACCTATCTGATGAAGATGGTGCTGATGCAGATGAATTCGAAGAAGAGCAGGAGGTATAACCATGGCCCGTTTTTTCCGTCGTCGCAAATTCTGCCGTTTTACCGCTGAAGGCACCAAGCGCATCGATTATAAAGATGTTGAAACGCTGAAAGCTTACATCACCGAAACTGGCAAGATCGTTCCAAGCCGTATCACTGGCACCAAAGCTAAATACCAACGTCAGTTGGCTACTGCTATCAAGCGTGCTCGTTACCTGGCTTTGATTCCATACACTGACAGCCACGAGTAAGGGGTATAGAGATGGACGTTATTCTGCTCGATAAAGTAGGTAAATTAGGCGCTATCGGTGACAAGGTTACCGTTAAGTCTGGTTACGGCCGTAACTACCTGTTGCCACAAGGTAAGGCTGTTGCCGCTACTGCGAAAAACATTGCTGACTTCGAAGCGCGTCGCGCTGAGTTGGAAGCTGCTGCTGCTGGCAAAATCGCTGACGCTACCGCACGTGCCGAAAAATTGGCTGCGCTGGAAGTGACTATTGCTGCCAACGCTGGTGACGAAGGCCGTCTGTTCGGTTCTATCGGTACTCGCGATATCGCTGATGCAATTACTGCCGCCGGCGTCACTGTTGCCAAGTCAGAAGTTCGCTTGCCGCAAGGTGTGCTGCGTGAAATCGGTCAATACGAGATTGATGTTCAGTTGCACGCTGAAGTGATCCAGGCTGTTAAATTGGCTGTTATTGCTGAGTAATGTTTAACCTTTAACCCCCTCGCAGCCTCCCTTTTTAAGAGGAGGGTTATGGTGGGGTTAGAGGGGTTTAGTTACTGACAAGCCATATGAAATCGGGCACTATCGACAACCCCTTTGGTTGACTAACAGGGTTGAAGTAGTGCCCGATTTTTTTTTGTACCCGAATCAAATAACAACGTCAGTGTTTTAACAAACTATGCCTGAATCAAGCTTTCAATCGTCCAGTTTTGAGGATCGCCTCGCGAGCGAGTTGACCTCCCAATCCGCCTTGCCGCATTCGGTAGAAGCCGAACAGTCTGTGCTCGGCGGTTTGATGCTTGATAATAACCGCCTCGATGCAGTACTTGAAGTTGTCTCTGAGGGAGACTTTTTCCGCGAGGATCACAAGCTCATATTCCGCATGATGATCGCTCTGCAAGAGGCTGGTCAGCCGCTGGATGTGATCACCCTGTCGGAAGAGCTGCACAAGCACGATGAGCTGGAGCGTGTCGGCGGCTTGGGGTATCTGGTCGAAATGGCCAACAATACTCCCAGTGCGGCCAATATCGCCGCTTATGCCAAAATTGTGCGCGAGCGCTCAACCCTGCGCCAGCTGATCGCCGCCGCACAGGAAATCAGTAAATCGAGTATGAATCCCGCTGGTCTGGATTCAGATGACCTGTTGCAGCTTGCCGAAAAACGCGTGGCCGAAATCGCCGAAGATCGTCCCAAAGAAGGTGGTTTGGTAGGGGTGAATGAACTCCTCAAGGCAACGGTACAGCGCATCGATGAATTATTTCGCTCCGGCAGCGATATCACCGGTGTACCTTCGGGTATTACCGATCTGGATCAACGTACCTCTGGCTGGCAACCTGGCGAACTGATTGTTCTCGCCGCGCGTCCATCGATGGGTAAAACCGCGCTGGCACTTAACTTTGTAGAAGGTGCACTCTTTAACCAGCCCAAACCGGTGCTGGTATTCAGTATGGAAATGCCTTCGGCAGCGCTGATAATGCGGATGATGTCTTCCATCGGCCGCATCGACCAAGGCAAGATGCGTAACGGTAAACTCACCGAAGAAGATTGGCCGAAGTTGTCATCTGCCGTTGCCAAAATGAAAGACAAACTGTTATTTATCGACGATACCGGCGGCCTCAACCCGCAGGAAATGCGCGCCCGTATCCGTCGCATTGCGCGCGAGCACGGCAACCCCGGCATGATCATGGTCGACTACCTGCAGTTGATGACAGTGGCGGGCGGCGGTGAAGGTCGTACGCAAGAAATCTCCGAAATCTCGCGCTCGCTCAAAGGCATCGCCAAAGAGTTTGAATGCCCGATGATCGCGCTCTCGCAGTTAAACCGCGGTGTAGAACAGCGCCCCAACAAGCGCCCCATGAACTCGGACCTGCGTGAATCGGGCGCCATCGAACAGGACGCCGACGTAATCCTCTTCATCTACCGCGATGAATACTACAACGAAGACAGCCCCGACAAAGGCATGGCTGAGTTGATTATCGGCAAGCAACGTAACGGCGAAATCGGCACCTGCCGCGCTGCGTTTGTCGGCAAATACACCCGCTTTGATAATCTTGCGCCTGAATATTTTCAGCAGGATCAGTATTGATGTGTTAATTGAGATTATAAAAATAAGTCAATGAGAAAAGGATGAGTCATGTATTTGTTTCGTATACATATAAGACCAACAGGAGGCTTTGCCTCAAAAGAAGATACATTTGAATATTGTTTAAAAAATAATGTTCTTGGTGTTGGTTGGAGGCTGGATTCTAATTTGCAACCGGATACGTGGGAGGATTATTTACAAGAAGCTAAGAAAGGATTCAGTGAGCGCGAGCTTAATGTTTGTAAATATATTGAAAGATGGGTATTACCAGATAGCCTTGTTTGGACAAGAGATACAAAAGGAGAGTATTACTTAGGTAAAGTTATTTCTGGGTGGAAATATTGGATTGCAGAAGAGGCAATTAGAAAAGATATAGATGTTGCAAATGTATTTGGTGTTTGCCTGAATAACGTCCAAATTAGAAATGTCCCAGGTAAGGTTATTGCGAGTTTTCGTGCACGACGCACAATTCAGGAAATTCAGGGTGCATCGGTTATGGAGTATTCCAAGTATCTTTGGAATGAGCTTGTAGGGCACAAAGAATATGACGCTGATTTATCGCAAGGGGCAGATATTTTCGAATTGCTGGATGATGAAGAAACAGAGGATTTAGTTTTTATGTATTTGCAAAGTCAAGGATGGTATGTTCTACCGAATACTAGAAAAAAAGACACTATGGATTATGAGTTTCTTTTGGTGCATTCATCTAATAATCAGTGGGCAAGGGTTCAAGTTAAAACAGGAAATGTCGAATTAAATAGTAAAGATTATTCCGAGAAAGATGAGAAAGTTTTCTTGTTTCAGTCAAAAGGAAAGTATTTAGGACGTGCTACGGATCATATTGTATTTCTGGAGCCTAAAGAGCTTTATAAATTTGCGGAGAGATCTTTGTCATTGTTGCCTGGCTCGATTAAATGGAAAGTGCAACGATACCAAACCTTGAGTGAGGGGTTATAAAAGTTAGCCTTAGCAGAACTATAACTTATAGAAGGTGGTGAAAATGACCAAAATTCTTGTTCTCGGGGTAGGCGGAGCCGGTAGCTATCTGGCAAATCAAATCCAATCTAAAATTTCATGTAATTCTTTAGTGATAGATCGAGTTCCGCATCTCCTTAATGATTACAGTTTTGCTAACAAGATAGAAATCTCAGCGCAAGATTATAATGGTGATGTTTTGAATGTCCCATATAAAAATACTCTTTTGCAAGATGTGCAGAAACATCTAAAAAATTCTTCAATACTGGTGTTAGCAATTGGGCTCGGTGGTTACATAGGAACCACTTTGGGTGTTGAGCTTGCCCAACTTGCTCGCGGTATGGGAATTAAAATAATCTGTGTTGTCTACAAACCGTTTGCTTTTGAAGCAGCTCGGCATCGGGTCGCATTTAATGCCCTTGAAAAACTGCGAGTATGTGTTAATGAGCTGGTTATTCATGATCACGCCATTAGCTTACCTACAATAAATCAGTCCCAATCTTTGCTGGATTATTTTATTGCGGCTGGTGAAACAATGGTGAATGAAGTCAGAGACAGATTGGTTGTGTGCAATGGCTAGTACCATTTACACCTGCTTTGATAAGCTCGTGCCTGAGCATTTCCAGCAAGATCAATACTGCGCAGAACTGCTTGCATCTTAGCTGCAGGCGGTTTATCGATCATTCAGGAGTAAGAAGTGGCAACCGCAACGTTATCCAGCAAATACCAGATATCCATTCCCCAAAGTGTGCGCGAAGAGCAACATTGGCAGAGTGGTCAGGAGTTTGTGTTTATCCCCAAAGGTAAGGGGGTGTTAATTATGCCGGTACCCCAGTTATCCGAGTTGGCGGGTATTGCCAAGGGTGTAACAGCAGAAAATTACCGTGACCGCGAGGATCGCTATTGATGCGGGTGGTCGTGGATACCCCGGTTTGGATCGAGTGGTAATTGGAGGTGACTTGCGCCAGGCATTGACTGGGTTATTTCCGGCTCAAGAGGATTGTTGGGTGCCAACCATAGTCCAGCTTGAGTTGAGTAAATGGTTGTTGCGCGAGTGTGATGAGGATATAGCCGATATCGTTATTGCCTATACCCAAAATGCCAAGTGCTGAATCTCGATACCGAAACAGCCCTGCTCGCGGCTGAAATGCATAGGCAGTACAAGCTGGCAACGGTCGATGCTATTGTCTATGCGAGCGCCCAACGTGTTGGCGCACGCTTGCTTACTTGTGATGCCCATTTCAAATCCCTTGCGGGTGTAGATTATCTCGCCAAACCTTGATTAACCGCCAAGTCTATGAACAGCCAAGCCCGCCTACTCGATAAACTCTGCGCGAATATCGCTCCCGGCAAGCTGGAGTGGATTGGTTTGCGCAGTGAAAGGCGCGGTGAGGTTGTGGTGGTTGACCAAGCTGAAGCAATCGTGGATTTGGGCTTGGTGGGCGACCATCGCATGAAAAAAACGCCGGGTTCCGCGCGGCAAGTTACGCTGATCAGCCGAGAATATATCCAACAGATTTGCCAGCATACCGGGCATGCATCAATTGATCCCCGCCTGCTGCGCCGCAATCTGGTGATTTCCGGCATGAATATGAATTTGCTGCGCTACCAGCGGTTGCAGATTGGTGAAGTTATCCTCGAAACCAGCGCACTCTGTCATCCCTGTTCACGTATGGACGAAGTCCTCGGCGCAGGTGGTACTGCTGCCATGTTTGGTTATGGCGGCTTGTGTGCCAAGGTGATTCAAGGTGGGATGATGCGGGTGGGGGATGGGGTAATCCGGCTCGCACTTCAGGACTTCTAGTACTTTAGATTTTGTAATGATAGCGGCAGGCAATCACTGTTAAATAGTCATCATCCACGGCGTAAACCAAGCGATTGGCATCATCAATCCGGCGCGACCAAAAACCTGACAGGCTTTCTTTCAGCGTTTCGGGTTTACCAATCCCTTCAAATGGATTGCGCTGGGTTTCTTTGATCAGTTGGTTGATGCGTTTCAGCGTTTTGCGATCCTGTCCCTGCCAGTAAAGATAATCACTCCATGCCGCGTCCGTCCATGCGAGCAGTCTAGTCATCGGTTAAATCCCTAATCGCAGCCTTTCCTATGCGATATTGCTCGATTGATTTGGCCAAATGCACCGCGTTTTCAGGGGAACGCAACAGGTATACGGTTTCCATCAGGCTGTTGTAATAATCAAGTGACATAACTACCGCATCGCTCGCGTCGCGGCGGGTGATGATAGTGCAGTCGGCATCATTGGTGACTTTATCCAGCACACTTTTCAGGTTGTTTCTGGCTTCGCTAAAAGTGGTGACATTCATGGTGCTTGCCCGTTGTCTGGTTTGTTGTACAAGTTTAAGTGGTGGTGTTTAATTGTGCAATAAGCTGTACATATTGTTTTGATGCCTGGTTGTTTTTTGTGCGTAAAATGTACTTCTCAATCCTGACCGTGTATCATCGCGCGCCCGAATCCAAGCCTATGTTCGAGGCAGTTTGAGGCATGAATATGCAGGTTTTTCACCATATCCAATCCCTTCGCGAAGCCTTGGCTGCCGAGCGCAAAGCGTGTAAGCGGATCGGTTTTGTGCCGACCATGGGCAACCTGCACAGCGCCCATATCGAATTGGTGAAAATTGCCCAGCGCAATTGCGATGTGGTGGTAACCAGTATTTTCGTCAATCCGCTGCAGTTTGGTTTGAACGAAGATTGGGATAAGTATCCACGCACCCTGGCGGCAGATTCGGCCAAGCTGGAAGCGGTGGGTTGCAATTACCTGTTCTGCCCCGATGAAAAAGAGATCTACCCTAACGGTATGGCCGAGCAAACCCGCGTTATCGTGCCAACCATGACCGATGTGCTCTGCGGTGCCAGCCGCCCCGGCCATTTTGAGGGCGTGACAACGGTAGTCACCAAGTTGTTTAATATTGTGCAGCCGGATGAAGCCGTATTCGGGATCAAGGATTTCCAACAGTTGGCAGTCATTCGCCGGATGGTGGAAGACTTGTGCATTCCGGTTAAAATTACCGCCGGCGAGATCTTCCGCGAAGCCGATGGCTTGGCGATGAGTTCGCGCAATGGTTTTATTACCGCCAACGAGCGCCCGAAAGTAGCCGTACTCAACCGCAGTTTGAACGGAATCAAACAGGCAATAGAGCAGGGTCGCCGCGATTTTACTGTGCTGGTGGACGAGGCGCGGGTGCAGATAGACGCGACCGGGTTTCGAGTGGACTACATCAGTATTTGCAATAGCCGCACGCTGGAAATGGCGGCACACGATGATCGGGAGATCACTATACTCGGCGCCATGTATACCCAGGGTGCGCGACTAATTGACAACGTTTCTGTAGTGCTGGACTGATTTCCCGCATTACACAAGTGATTCCCCGGAGGATTCCATGCTTTCACATATGCTCAAAGCCAAGCTGCACATGGCCAAAGTCACCCAGGCAGAGCTGTGGTACGACGGTTCCTGTGCAATCGATGCGAATTTGGTTGCCCTCGCCGGTATGCGCGAATTCGAGCAAATTGATATTTACAACGTGAACAACGGCGAACGTTTTCACACCTATATTATTCTCGCCGAACCCGGTTCAGGCACCTTCTCCATGAATGGGGCGGCTGCACGTAAGGTTGCGGTGGGTGATCGTGTAATTATCGCGACTTACGGCCATTTCACTGAAGCAGAATTGATCAATCATAAGCCGAAGCTGGTGTATTTGAATGAAGACAACACCGTGAATCGCACTACTAACACGATTCCAATGCAGGTTGCCTAGGGCCTGCAATTTGCAGCGTTATGGCTGGATATCAGGTTTTTAAAAAGGGTCGCTTTGCGGCCCTTTTTTATGGTCGCGAATAAATCTCCTATATTGATAACGCATCATGCCGGTGCAGGATTTACATTTTTGCGCCGTTTTGGACAACGTTGTCATTGAGATTTGCGCGTTAATCCTGTTAAGCTTCGCCTAATCAAAAGCGCGGATGCTGCGCGTCATTCATTTCATCCGTCGCACCCTCTCGGTTTAATAACAAGTAACGGCAGTGAGATAAAACCATGTCAGAAGTACACCTGTATCCGGTTCCTGAAAGCTTTAAATCCAAGGCGGCGATCAATCTGGCGCGCTATAAGGAAATGTACGACCAATCGATCAACTCGCCCGATACCTTCTGGGCGGAGCAGGCAAAAACCTTTCTGACCTGGCAGCAGCCGTGGTCGCAAGTGACCAAGAGTGATTTGCGTAAAGGGGAAGTGTCCTGGTTTATTGACGGCAAATTGAACGTTAGCGTTAACTGTATCGACCGTCACTTGCCAGCCCGCGCTAACCAAACCGCCATTATCTGGGAAGGTGATGATCCTTCCGAAGACCAATTTATTACTTATCAGGAATTGCACGATCAGGTATGCCGTCTCGCCAACGCCTTGCGTGAACGCGGCGTGAAAAAGGGCGACCGCGTATGCATCTATATGCCGATGATTCCTGAAGCTGCTTATGCGATGCTGGCCTGTACCCGTATTGGCGCAATCCACTCAATTGTGTTTGGTGGCTTCTCTCCTGAAGCATTGAAAGACCGTATTCAGGATGCTGAATGCCAGGTGGTGATTACCTCGGATGAAGGCCTGCGCGGCGGTAAGCGTGTTCCATTGAAAAAGAATGCCGATATTGCGCTTGCCCAATGTCCGGGTGTGCACACTTGCATCGTGGTGAAACGCACCGGTGGCGATATCGCCTGGAATGAAAAACGCGATTTCTGGTATGAAGATCTGGTTGAGCGCCAAGCCAGTGAGTGCGAACCGGAAGTGATGGATTCCGAAGACCCGCTGTTTATTCTCTACACCTCCGGTTCCACTGGTAAACCCAAGGGTGTATTACACACTACTGGCGGTTATCTGCTCCAGGCGGCAATGACCCACAAGTACGTGTTCGACTATCAGGAAGGCGATATTTACTGGTGCACTGCCGACGTGGGCTGGGTGACCGGCCACAGCTATATCGTTTACGGCCCGCTAACCAATGGGGCGACTACGCTGATGTTTGAGGGTGTACCTACTTATCCGGATGCTTCCCGCTGCTGGCAAGTGATCGACAAGCACGGTGTTAACAGTTTTTACACCGCCCCAACGGCCATCCGTGCCTTAATGGGGGCTGGCGACGGCTTTGTCACCAAAACCTCACGCGCCAGTTTGAAGATCCTCGGTAGTGTAGGTGAGCCGATCAACCCCGAAGCCTGGGAATGGTACTACCGTGTTATCGGCGACAGCCGCTGTCCGATTATGGATACCTGGTGGCAAACCGAAACCGGCGCTCACATGCTCACGCCATTGCCGGGTGCAATCGATCTCAAGCCCGGTTCGGCGACCGTGCCGTTCTTTGGCGTACAACCTGTATTGCTCGATCCTGAAGGCAAAGAAGTGCTTGGTGCAGGCGAGGGTAACCTCTGCATTAAAGCAGCTTGGCCAAGCCAGATCCGTACCGTTTACGGCGATCACCAGCGCTGCATCGACACCTATTACAGCACCTATCCTGGTTACTACTTCACTGGTGACGGCGCGCGCCGCGACGCCGATGGTTATTACTGGATCACCGGTCGTGTGGATGACGTATTGAACGTATCCGGCCACCGCATGGGCACTGCTGAAGTGGAAAGTGCGTTGGTATTGCACGACAAAGTTGCCGAAGCGGCGGTAGTTGGTTATCCGCACGATATCAAAGGGCAGGGCATTTACGCTTATGTGACCTTGATGACCGGTGAGCAACCAAGCGATGAATTGAAAAAAGAATTGCTGGCATTAGTGGTAAAAGAAATTGGGGCAATCGCGCGCCCGGATATCATCCAATGGGCACCCGGCTTGCCAAAAACCCGCTCGGGAAAAATCATGCGTCGTATTTTGCGTAAGATTGCTGCCAATGAATTGGATTCACTCGGCGACACCTCAACGCTTGCTGATCCGGCAGTGGTGAATGAGTTGATCGACAATCGCCCGAATAAATAATGTGATTGCTGAAGTGTCCTGTCCTAAAATAAGTTGACGGTTTTTGTTTAAGCCAGCTCCCCCAAAGAGCTGGCTTTTCATGCGCCTCTGCCGGTGTTCTCATACCGAGGCTAAGGCGCGGCCTTAAACGATTGTAGATATCTACTGATTGCTCAACGAGCCCCTTCAAATCCTCGAAGCTCTTGCATTTATACAGTAAAAATTCCTGCTTCAAAATGCCATTGGCGTAAACCTGTTTCAGGACGGGATAATGTCTGAAAATAAAGGCGCTTGTCTGAGCGCCTTTTTATTGGGTGGTACGAAGATTTAGAAACGAATCGTGCCCTGAACCGCAACGCTTCGTGGTCGTTCGTAAAACGCGTAATAACCGCTACCACTTGAAACGGTTGTAGCTACTGGTAAACCGTTGGCATAGGTGACAACAGATTCATCGGTCAGATTTCTACCGATCAAGGCGAGTTCCCACCTGTCATCCGAACCGCTCAGGGCGATACGTGCGTTGATCTTGGTGTAGGACGGTTGCTCAAATTTAGGATCGAGTGATGGGGTGGTCAGATAGCTTGCACTGTAGATCGCATCAAGGGTGTTCACTAACTTAAGCCCATTGCTGAAATTCAAGGTGTAGTCGATACCGACGTTACCCTGATATTCCGGCGTAAATTCGCGACGTTTACCGGTTGCATCGCACACGGTTGGATTATCCGGATTGCGCTCTGAATCGGGTTGGCCAAAATAGCATTGCGAATTGGGGAAGTCGGTGTATTCAAAATCAAGATAGGCCGCACCACCGCGAACCAGAATATTATCGGTAACCGCCCACCGGCCATCGATTTCCAGGCCTTGAATAACGGCTTCACCAGCATTAGTCACGTTAAAGCTGAGGCTGCCGTCAAACTGACTAGTCTGCATATCTTCAAACTCGGAGCGGAAGGCGGCGATGTTCAATTCTGCTGCGCCATTGCCGAACACAAATTTACCGCCAAGCTCGTAATTTTTTACCCGCTCTTCTCCAAATTCCCAGGTACCTTCGATCGCCGGATATATACCATCGAGATCATTAGGGGCTGCGTTTGCGCGCACATCGAAGCCACCAGATTTAAATCCGGTGGTGTAGCTGGCGTAGAGCATGTCTGTTTCGTTCAGATCGTATTGAAATGTCACAAGCGGTGTAAAGCCTGATTCATCACGATCCCCTTTTACGTTGTGCGGATCGATTTTGAATTGGCTCCAAATCAGGTTGTAAGGGTCGGCTGTCGTACCTTGTGGAAGCTCAATACCGGTGTTACTGACATGATACTGACGGCGGCTTGCATCTTTGGTTTCCTGGGTGTAACGCGCTCCGACAATAACGCGTGCTGAATCGGCAAAGTTCCAGGTTGCTTGCGCAAATATTGCAGCCAGATCCGTATCTTGTTCAAAGTCGCGTTGTGTTGATGCACCGCGTAGCAAGTTTGCGGCAGCTGCGCCAAGGCGCGAGGAAAACGCGGTAGCGATAAAGCTATCTGTTGGTACGCGTACTGAATCATGGAATGTCAGCGAACTGCTTTGGAAGAAAAGGCCGCCGATATAGCTGATCGGTTTGTCTTCATCTGACGTGATACGAAATTCCTGGCTGACCTGACTGTAATCTTCGTTGGAAAGAATGTTAAAACCGGACGCACCGGTGAAATCACAATCACACAATTCTTCATAGGTGTAGGCGTTGTAGCCGGTGATCGACGTGAATGTGTGCTCGTTAAATTCGCGTTCAACACTCAGTGTTATGTTTTGCGTATCGTTGTAACTGTAGTCACCATTGGATTGGCGCTTCCAATCATGGGTTGTATCTAATTGATACGCGCCTTGGGTGAAAAATGACAATGCATTTGCGTAAGAGCCGCCGATTGGTTTCACGACTTCGATATTGCGACCGTTACTATCAAATGTACCATCTTCTGCCTTCAGGATAATGTCCCACAAATCGCTGGGCTGCCATTGAAAGGTCGCACGTATAACACGGTTTTTATCACCTGATTCATCGCGGTTAAGTGTAGTGTTTTCCATGTAGCCGTCATTGCTGCTTTCCAATATCGCAAGGCGGCCGCCGAAGGTGTCGGTGATTGGCCCGGAAAGCACCAGGCGCACATCTTGCTCACCAAAATCGGGTTCATAAAGTGCGCTCAGTTTTGCTTCCAATTTATCGCCAGGTTTGGCGGTAGTGATGCTGATTGCACCGGCAGTGGAGTTTTTGCCGAACAAAATACTTTGCGGGCCACGCAATACTTCAACGCGTTCGATATCGAGGAAAGGTGCACGCGACAATTGGGCGCGGCCGTAGTGGATGCCATCAATAAATTGCGCGGCGGATTGCTCAAAGCCCTGGTTCACACCGGAGCTAATCCCGCGGATTGCAATGTTGGTACCAATGCCGGTCTGGGTCATATTGAAGCTGGGGATGTAATCCGCCATGGTTTCAATATTGGTGATACCCGAGCTTTCAATTTTTTCACCCGACAATGCATTTACCGAGAGTGGGACATCGCGCAGGTTTTGCGAGCGTTTTTGCGCTGTCACCAGAATTTCATCGAGAACCGGGCCTTCATTGACTGCTTCCTGGGCAATTGCCGGTATTGCCAGATGCAGTGCGATAGCCATGGCCAGAAGGTTGTGTTTGTGAACTTTCACGAGGGCATCTCCTGAACTTTTATTGTGTATATTGGGAGTGTAAATAAACAGTCTGAGCGAAATTAGTGCAATAAATGATTGTTAATTAATAGCTTAAAGTGGCAAAAATACCAGTTAATGCCGACATTTGCTCCAAAACGGAAATAAGGGTGCCACTTTTGGTGACGAAGTTGACAAAAAAGTCCGCGCTTGTATAAAAGTTGAGCTTGCGTTGGGACGGGTTGGCGGTTAATGTGCCGCCTCGGAGTCGGCCCGACAGTCGCTCCGGTGTTAACTGGACAATTCTCATGAGTGTTATTCGGTGCATCGGGGAGGAAAGTCCGGGCTCCATAGGGCAGAGTGCCAGGTAACGCCTGGGGGGCGCGAGCCTACGGAAAGTGCAACAGAGAGCAGACCGCCTAAGCATTCGCAAGAATGCCGGTAAGGGTGAAAGGGTGCGGTAAGAGCGCACCGCGCAACTGGCAACAGGTTGCGGCATGGTAAACCCCACTCGGAGCAAGACCAAATAGGAATCCATTGGTGCGGCCCGCATCGGATTCGGGTAGGTTGCTTGAGGCTAACGGTGACGTTAGTCCCAGATGAATGACTGTCCACGACAGAACCCGGCTTACAGGCTGACTCCGATTTTTCTGCAGTTTATGATTTGTTATGCGTGTTTTGGTCTGTATAGACCTAATCCTTCTATAAATTCTCGATTCTCACTGCAAAATAATTTCAAACTTAATGTTTTACATTAGGTTTGGCCTTTATTCCTTTGTTTTTATTGTTTAAGTTGGTTTTTGTGGTTTTGCTGCTGTGTATTTTCCCTTCCTGTTTGCCGATGTTTCGCAGTTTTTCCCGTGATTTTATACGCCTTTTGGCAATTGCTTGCTTGACTTTGCATCGCCCCGATTTATAGTGAGCGTCGTGGGGAAATGTGGGTATTTGTGGTTTTTTGTGGAAAGTAAACCCGGCAAGTGGTGAAAAGTGTCCGATCTAACAGGTAGTCATTCCATCAGCATGGACCCAAAGGGTCGCATGGCGATACCAGCGCGCATCCGCGATTCGCTGGCTGCCAATGGTGCTGCGCGTCTATGGGTGACTGCTCATATGTATGAACGCTGCTTGCTGGTCTATTCCGAAGCAGAGTGGCAGCCGGTTCTTGCCAAAGTCCAAGCACTTCCCGCCGGTAACGAGCAGGTTCGCCGAATTCAACGCCGCTTTATTGGTCAGGCGGTGAATCTTGAAATGGATGCGAACGGCCGTGTTCTCGTACCCCCCACCCTGCGCGAATTCGCGCACCTTGATAAAAAACTCATATTGGTTGGTCTGGGCAATAAATTAGAGCTGTGGAATGAAGACAACTGGAATGCCCTGATGGATCTACCGGTTGATGGCGAGATGTCCGCCGATCTGCAAAACCTCTCTTTCTAGGTGCTGGCGTGTCTGAATCGCAACATATAACCGTGCTCTTAAACGAGGCGGTAGCAGCACTAGTTACAGATGCCTCTGGCTTCTATGTGGATGGCACCTTCGGGCGCGGCGGTCATAGCGCTTTGGTTATGCAACAGTTGTCGGCAGCTGGCCGTTTACTTGGGATCGATAAAGATCTGGCGGCAATCGCTACAGCCAATGCCCACTTTGCCAACGACTCGCGCTTTGCTATCGCACATGGCTCTTTTGCAGAGCTGGCACAGTTGGTTGAGGAGCGCGATATGACCGGTAAGGTTGCTGGAGTATTGCTGGATCTGGGGGTTTCGTCGCCGCAGTTGGATGAGGCCGAGCGCGGCTTCAGTTTTATGCAGGATGGTCCGCTCGATATGCGTATGGACCAGACGCGCGGCCAAAGTGCAGCGGATTGGGTCAATACCGCAGGCGAAGACGACATCATCCGGGTGTTTAGAGAGTACGGCGAGGAACGTTTCGCCAAGCGTATGGCACGCGCCATCATCGCTGAGCGCCAGAAAACGCCATTTACGCGCACCAAACATTTGGCTGAAGTGATTAAAGAGGCGAATCCGGCGTGGGAAAAGGGCAAGCATCCAGCGACCCGCGCGTTTCAAGCGATTCGTATCCAGGTCAACAACGAACTGACCGACCTTGATTCGGTGTTGGAGCAAGCGTTGACCGTACTTGCTCCCGGTGGGCGACTGGTAGTGATTAGCTTCCACTCGCTGGAAGATCGCGCGGTAAAGCGTTTTATTCGCCGGCAAGAGTTGGGTGATCCCGTCCCTAAAGGTTTGCCGATCCGCGATGACCAATTAAACAAACGCATGCGCTCGCTCGGCAAGGCGATCAAGGCGAGTGATGAAGAGGTAAATGCCAATGTGCGCTCGCGCAGCGCTGTTATGCGTGTGGCGGAAAAATTGTAAATCCCGGTTTTGCGTCACCAGCTGTACCTGAATCGACCCGTTACCAGATCAATTCGATAAATTAATAAGCTCCAGGGATTCCATGAACAGAAGTCACCCATCACAACAAAAGCCGATCTCGCCAGCCGTGATGCTGGTTGTGGCGGTGTTGTGGGTGGCGACCATTGCGTCGGCAATGGGGGTGGTGGCGACAACCCAAATCGTACGTCGCGATGTAAACAGCCTTGAAACCCTGCGCCGTGAGGCATCCCAACTGCAAGTGCAGTGGGGGCAATACCTGCTTGAGCAAAGTACCTGGGCTGCCTATGGTCGCGTAGAAAATGCGGCCGTCTCCGAACTTAATATGATGGCGCCCACACCGGAAGAGATAGTGATGATCTCCGGTAACCATATCATTGAAGGTCAGGCTTCTTTCGAGCCAGCGGCAGGTGGCCAATGAGCCGTCAATCCGCCTTTGAGCCGCGTACCGCGCGTCCTCCTGTCCAACCTCCGCGCAAGCCATTGAAAGTAGCTCGCTGGCGTTTTTATGGTGTCGGTATGTTGCTGGCGTTCTTGGTGATAGTGCTGATCGGCCATGTTGCCAGCCTGCAGGTGCTTCCCAATGCCGATAAGGGTTACGAGTTCCTGCAAGATCAAGGCGAATCGCGCACCTTGCGCACTGAAGTTATTCCCGCCTATCGCGGTGTAATTACCGATCGCAACGGCGATCCATTAGCGGTCAGCACGCCGGTATCAACACTCTGGGCGAATCCTAAAGTGTTGTTGCAAGCGCCGCATCGCTGGGGAGAATTGGCGCAGGCGCTGAAGATTAACAAAGCGGAATTGGAAGCGCGCCTGGCTCGATATGGAACAAAAGAATTTATGTATTTGCAGCGTCAATTGTCTCCCGAAGCCGCGCAAGCGGTTTTGGTGTTAGATATTCCTGGTGTTTATGAACAGATTGAATATCACCGCTATTATCCGGCGGCGGAAGTTGCCGCGCATTTGGTGGGCATGACAGATGTGGATGATCGCGGTCAGGAAGGCATGGAGCTGGCTTATGATGCATGGCTTACCGGTGAGAATGGTGCAAAAGAAGTTTTGAAGGATTTGCGCGGTCGCACTGTGAAAGAGTTGCGCCTGGTAAAAGCGGCGCGCCCCGGTCAAAACCTTACCCTTAGTATCGACCTGCGTTTGCAATACCTTGCACATCGCGAATTAAAAAAAGCAGTGGAGGATGCTGGCGCTGTTGCCGGTTCGATAGTGATTCTGGATGTGCTCACCGGCGAAGTGCTGGCGATTTCCAATTTGCCCACCTACAACCCGAATGATCGCAGCCGCGCACGCGGTGCCGGTTTGCGCAACCGTGCGATTACCGATCTATACGAGCCAGGCTCCACCGTAAAACCTTGGGTGATTCTCGCGGCGTTAGAAAGCGGCAAATTTAAACCGGAAGATATTATTGATACCAACCCCGGTTACATCATGGTGGGTAATAAAAGGATTCCGGATCACCGCAATTACGGCGCGATGGATTTGGCGATGGCAATTGCCAAATCCAGTAATGTCGCCATGACCAAAATCAGTTTTGCGTTGGACACTAATACCGTGCGTGATATGTACGAGCGTTTGGGGGTTGGTCAACCAATCGGCACCGGCTTTCCTGGTGAGTCTGCGGGGCGCTTGCCAGTGTTCAAGCCAGCGCAAAAAATTGAACGCGCGAACGTCTCTTACGGTTATGCATTGAATAGCACCGTGCTGCAAACTGTGCAGGCTTATGGTGTCATCGCTACTGGCGGTATCAAGCGTCCTATCTCATTGTTGCGTGTCGACGGATCGCCAGAGGGGCAGCGTGTTGTTGCAGAAAAATACGCGGACCAGGTGAAAGAAATGTTGAAACGTGTGGTTTCTGCAGAGGGAACGGGTAGTAAAGCGCGCGCGATTTCCTATTCAGTTGCCGGTAAAACCGGTACCGCGTTTAAAGCGGTAAACGGTCGATATACCAGTTTGCAAATGAGTTCTTTTATTGGCATGGCGCCAACCGATAATCCGCGCATTGTTGCCATGGTAGTAATTGATGAACCCAAAGGCGGTGGCATTATGGGCAACGGCGGTATTGTTGCTGCGCCGGCATTTTCAAAAGTGGCGGAAGATGCGTTACGTATGCTGCAAGTTCCGCCGGACAACATCCGTAGTAAAGACGATAAAGCCCTGATTGCTGAACCTGCGATTAAGGCCGTACCTAAAAATCCGGCACCCAAAAATACCGCAGCAAACGAGAGGTCAGAAACCTGATGACTTCTCACTACCAAACTCACAATGTTGCCCTCGCTGATCTGCTTCCGGATTTGGATTTAGATAAAGCGGCAAACATCGTCGTGCGCAATTTGTGCCTTGATACCCGTCATTTAAAAACCGGCGATGCATTTATCGCGCTGGCCGGTATAAAAGTGGATGGGCGCAATTTTATTGCCAAGGCGATTGAATTGGGTGCTGCTGCAATTTTGGTTGAGGCAGATAAAAATTGGCAGGGTCTGGATTGGCTAGGCGCAGTACCTGTCATTGCTGTTGAAGATTTACCGTCGCGTGTCAGTGAAATTGCCGGGCATTTTTTTGGTGAGCCAAGTAAAAAAATCCAACTCATCGGTATCACCGGTACCAATGGCAAAACGACCTGCAGTTTATTGACTGCGCAATTGCTGGCGCAGTTACAACAAAAATCGGCGGTAGTCGGTACTATCGGTTATGGTCTGCTGGATTCATCTTCCCTTGCTCCGCTCGCACAGCAAATCAATTTATTAACCTCAACCGGTTTAACAACGCCTGATCCAATTACCTTGCAGCGTATTTTGCGTGAGATGGTTGATGGTGGTGCTGCCTCTGCTGCAATTGAAGTGTCGTCGCACAGCTTGCAGCAAAAGCGTGTGGCGGGATTGCAATTTTCCAGCGCGATTTTTACTAACCTCACGCAAGATCACTTGGATTATCACGGCGATTTGCACAGTTACGGCAATGCCAAAGCGCAACTGTTACAGATGCCTGGATTGCGCACTGCCATTATTAATCTCGACGATGATTGGGCGAGTGGTCTCGCGCAAAAAGCACCGGCTAATGTAAAAATCATCAGCTACTCCACTGAAAAAACCGCAGATGTGCATGCAACCAATATTGAGTTGCATGCACAAGGTGCGCGCGCGCATTTGTTCACCCCTTGGGGTGAGGCCGATATAGATTCACCGCTACTGGGACAATTTAATCTTGGCAATTTGCTGGCGGTAATTGCAGCGGTAGGTGAACAAGGATTTACCCTGCAACAAATGCTGCCATTTATCAGCCAGCTTGAGCCTGCCCCCGGGCGCATGCAATTGGTCACTGTTGATCAGGTGGCACAGGAAATCCAGGTGATCGTGGATTATGCCCACACGCCTGATGCTTTGAGAAATACCCTGAATGCAATCCACCAACATAAAGCGGGCCGTGTATGGACAGTATTTGGTTGCGGCGGTGATCGCGATAAAACCAAGCGTCCACAAATGGGAAAAATTGCCGAGCGTTTGAGCGATTACATTATCGTCACCAATGACAATCCGCGCTCGGAGGATCCTGCCAGCATCGCCGCCGAAATTGTGCGCGGTATGAATCATCCAAGCGGTTGTCTGGTAATTGCAGACCGCGCGCAGGCAATTGATTTTGCCGTGCAGCAAGCCAAAGCGGGCGACATAGTGTTGATCGCTGGCAAAGGTCACGAGGACTACCAAATTTTTGCCAACCAAACATTACCGTTTAGCGATAGCAAGCATGCGCGGTTATCGCTGCAACGCCGCATCGCAAAACACGATACTGACAACCAATCATCAGAGGCTCCCTCATGATCAAGCCTCTTACATTAAAGTGGGTTGAAGAATTTATTGCCACGAATAAACCCTTGCGTGCAGTTACTGCACAGCTTAAGCAAAGTGATGCCCAGCAGGGTGACGTGGAATTTACGCGCGTGAATACCGATTCACGCACCCTCGTAGAAGGCGAATTATTTGTTGCCTTGCGCGGCGAGCGGTTTGATGCGCACGATTTTATCCAGGATGTTGTTGCCAAAAAACCTTGCGCGCTAGTGGTAGAACGTTTTTTTCCTGATATTAAATTGCCGCAATTGATCGTGAGCGATTCACTGTTAGCGCTCGGCCAAATTGCAGCCCTTAACCGCAGTTTGTTTTTGCGCCCGATTATTGCCATCACCGGCAGCAGTGGTAAAACGACAGTAAAAACATTACTCGCTGGAATTCTTGCCGAGTGCGGTTCTGTCCATGCAACCAAAGGCAATTTCAATAATCACATCGGTGTTCCCCTCACTTTATTGCAATTGGAGGCGCATCACGAATTTGCCGTAATCGAAATGGGCGCCAGTGGCCCAGGTGAAATTGAATATCTCTGCTCGCTCGCCAAGCCACAAATTGCGATGGTTAACAATGTCATGGCTGCGCATATTCAAGGTTTCGGTTCATTGCAAGGTGTAGCGCGCGCTAAAGGTGAAATTTATGCATCGTTACCTACAACGGGAACTGCGGTTGTCAATATCGATGATCGTTTTGCACCGGATTGGTTGGCCAATTTGAGTAAGCGTCGTGTTATCCGTGTTTCATTTCAAAATAACGATGCTGATTGTTTTGCGCAAGCTATTGAGCCAAGCGCTAACAGCATCGAATTCACTATTAGTTTGCAGGGTGCTGCCACACAAATTAGTGTCAATGCCCAAGGTGAACACAATGTGCGTAATGCATTGATGGCAGCAGCTTGCGCATCTGCGGTGGGTGCAAACTTGCAACAAATCAAACAAGGGCTGGCCGGATTTTCTCCGGTCGCCGGACGCATGAGTCGCCATATCGGCATCAATAATGCGCAGATCATTGATGATAGCTACAACGCCAATCCCGGTTCAGTGCGCGCAGCGATTGATGTGCTTGCACAAAAGAAGCAAGGAATTTTGGTGTTGGGTGATTTAGGGGAGCTGGGTCCAGAAGCTCCACAACTGCATACGGAATTGGGTGAATATGCCCGCGCAAAAAAAATCGCACATTTATTTACCGTTGGAAAACTCAGTGAAAATGCTTCTCGCGCATTTGGTGTCGGCGCGTTGCATTTTACCGATCAAGCCAGTCTGGTTGCCCATTTGAAAAATATTGCCAATAAGGATGCCACTCTATTAATAAAAGGCTCGCGTAGTGCCGCTATGGATTTAGTCGTGCGCCAGCTCTGTGATTCGGTGGGAGATTTACACTAATGCTGTACTGGCTATCAGAATACTTACAAGAATATCTGCGCAGCTTTGCAGTGTTTCAATATATAACCGTGCGTGCAATTTTTGGTGTGCTTACTGCGCTGGGTATTTCTTTATTACTCGGTCCCTGGTTTATTCGTCGATTGACTGAATTGCGCATCGGCCAAGCGGTGCGCAACGATGGCCCGCAAAGCCATTTAAGTAAATCCGGCACACCGACTATGGGTGGTGCGTTAATTTTATCAGCAATATTCGCGAGCACTTTATTGTGGGCTGATTTATCCAATCGTTATGTGTGGGTAGTGTTAATTGTCACTGCCATTTTTGGTGCGGTAGGCTGGGTTGATGATTATCGTAAAGTGGCGAAAAAAGATTCTCGCGGTTTGCCTGCGCGCTGGAAGTATTTTTGGCAATCCATCGCCGGCTTTGGTGCGGCGATTTTTTTGTATTACACCGCGCAGAGCCCTGCTGAAACACAATTATTTATTCCTTTCTTTAAAAGTGTCGCGCTCGATTTAGGTTTGTTCTACATCGTCTTCACCTACTTTGTAATTGTGGGAACCAGTAACGCGGTGAACCTGACTGATGGTTTGGATGGCCTTGCCATCATGCCGAGTGTGATGGTTGCCGGTGCATTAGCGTTAATTGCATATCTCTCCGGGCATTCGCAATTTTCCCAATATTTAAATATTGCTTATATTCCCGGCGCTGGTGAGTTGGCCATTTTTTGTTGCGCGCTGGTCGGTGCCGGTTTGGGCTTCCTGTGGTTCAACACTTATCCCGCGCAAGTATTTATGGGTGATGTCGGCGCTTTGGCGCTCGGTGCAGCCTTGGGTTTGATTGCGGTCATTATTCGCCATGAAATCGTCCTGTTTATTATGGGCGGCATTTTTGTGCTGGAAACTGTATCGGTAATTTTGCAGGTCGCTTCGTTCAAGTTAACCGGCCGCCGTATTTTTCGCATGGCGCCCATCCATCATCACTTTGAATTAAAAGGATGGCCGGAGCCGCGCGTGATTGTGCGCTTTTGGATTATCACGTTGGTATTGGTATTGATTGGCCTGGCTACCTTAAAGCTTCGCTAATAAAAATTGTCCATCTGTATTGTTAAAAATTTATTGTAGAGAGAAAACACTGTGTCCCAAATGATAGCCACCAGTAAAGTCAAGGCGATTATCGGCACCGGAATTACCGGTTTGTCGGTCGCACGATTTTTGGCGGCACAAGGACACGCTTTTATCCTGTTGGATACCCGCAGTAATCCTCCCAACCTTGAAAAAATTCAGCACGAATTCTCCGGCGTCACTATTGTTTGCGGTGAGTTGGATGCGAACACACTGCTTGCATGCGATGAAATTATTGTCAGTCCGGGTATTGCTATCGCGACACCCGCTATTAAGCAGGCCAGTGCTGCTGGAATTCCGGTTGTCGGCGATATCGAATTATTGGTGCGTTATGCCAAAGCACCGATTGTGGCAATTACCGGTTCTAACGCAAAAAGCACCGTCACCACATTGGTTGGTGAAATGGCCAAGACTGCTGGAATTAAGGTTGCTGTTGGCGGCAATCTTGGAACACCAGCGCTGGAGTTATTAAATGATTCTGTCGAACTCTACGTTATGGAGCTTTCCAGCTTTCAGTTAGAGACTGTCACCAAGCTAAATGCAAAAGTGGCGACCATTTTAAATATCAGTGCCGACCATTTAGATCGCTACGAAAATATGCGCGCTTATATTCTCGCCAAGTTACGGGTTTATTTTGGTGCGGAGCATATTGTTGTTAATCGCAAGGATATTCTCACTCACCCACCTTTGGCTGCCGGTGTTAAACCTGTTTATTTTGGAGGCAATGCGGACTTCGGCAGCTTTGGTTTGATTGAGCATGACAACGGTGAATATCTCGCAAAAAATCTCACGCCATTAATGGCGACAAAAGAATTGAAAATTCGTGGGCGCCACAATGTGGATAATGCACTTGCTGCACTGGCATTAGGTGATGCAGCAGGTATCCCTATGGATGCTATGTTGACCACTTTGAAACGTTTTGCTGGCTTGCGACATCGCTGTGAATTTGTGGCCGAGAAAAACGGCGTGGAATTTTATAATGATTCCAAAGGTACCAATATAGGCGCGACGCTTGCTGCCATCCAGGGTTTGGCTCGTGATCCACAGAAATTAATTGTCATTTTAGGTGGTGAAGGGAAAGGTCAGGACTTCACCGAATTAACGCCTGCATTGGGCGCAATCAATAGCACAGTTGTATTAATTGGTCGCGATGCACTGGTTATTACCTCTGCGCTTGGCGATGTAACCACCATTATTCATGCTGACAGTATGCAGGATGCCGTGAATAAATCGTTTGCTGTTGCCAGCCATGGGGATGCAGTGTTGCTATCTCCTGCTTGCGCCAGCTTCGATATGTTTAAAAATTACGAAGACCGCGGCGAAAAATTCTGTTCGGCTGTGCAGGAGTTGATCGCATCATGATTAACTCAGCCACCCCCGTACATCAATTACCACTAAGCCTGCGTGTAGATTGGACACTCTTGTGTCTGTGGCTGGCATTGATGTCGGTTGGTTTGGTTATGGTGGCTTCAGCATCGGTTTCTTTTGCTGCATTGACTTATGACGACGCCTGGTTTTTTGCCAAGCGTCACGCGGTTTACATGCTGCTCGGTATTGTCCTGGCAATGTTTGTGGTTTGTGTACCTATGAGCGTGTGGCAGAAATATTCCGGACATTTATTGTTAATTACTTTTTTCCTGCTGGTAATTGTCTTGATCCCGGGAATCGGTAAAAAAGTAAACGGTAGTCAGCGCTGGTTTAGTTTGGGTGTTATCTCGATTCAGGTTTCAGAGATTGCGAAGTTTTGTGCGGTGGTATTTTTTGCCAGTTTCTTTGCGCGTCGTTATCAGGAGTTGCATTTTGGTTGGCAGGGTTTCCTTAAGCCATTGATGGTTGTGGGTGTATTCGTCGGCTTGTTATTGCTGGAGCCGGACTTTGGTAGTTCGGTTGTGCTTAGCGCCACTGTGTTTGCAATGATGTTTATTGCTGGTGTGCGCATGTTGCACTTCTTGTTATTGATTATTATCGGTATCGGTGGATTGGCATCGGTAGCTATTCTCTCCCCTTATCGTATGCAGCGATTGATTACCTTCCTTGATCCCTGGGCCGATCAATTCAATACCGGTTATCAGTTGACCCAATCATTAATTGGTTTCGGGCGTGGTGAATGGTTTGGGTTAGGATTGGGCAACAGTCTGCAAAAACTCTTCTTTTTGCCGGAAGCCCATACGGATTTTATTTTTGCAATCATTGCCGAAGAGTTCGGCTTGATTGGTGCAATTGTATTGTTAGGTTTATTCGCGGCTTTGATTCTGCGTATTTTTAATGTTGCCAAACAAAATCTCGCAGCAGGAAAAATGTTTGCCGCGTTGGCGACCTTTGGTATCGCCATTTTGTTTTCATTCCAGGTCTTTATCAATATGGGCGTATCTTCCGGATTGCTGCCCACCAAAGGTTTGACCTTGCCTTTCATTAGCTACGGCGGTAGTAGTTTGTTGATGTGCTGCGTACTTATGGCATTTGTAATGCGAGTGCAATGGGAGCTGGCGGGCTTCACGCCTGCGATACCAGAGATCGCCAAGCCACAACGCAGAAGTTTAGTGGAGGCGACAGCATGAGTGCTTCCGCTACCAAAACATTATCTGTATTAATTATGGCCGGTGGTACGGGTGGGCATGTGTTTCCTGCGCTTGCTGTTGCCGATGAGTTACGCGCGCGCGGTGCAACTATTAATTGGTTAGGTACTGCGCGTGGTATTGAAAATCGCCTGGTGCCGTCAGCAAATATTCAATTACATCTTATTAAAGTTGAAGGTGTTCGTGGTCGGGGCATTTTGGGATTAGTAAAAGCGCCCTTTTTAATTGTTTACGCATTGCTACAAGCCTTGAGCATTATTCGTCAGGTTAAACCGGATGTGGTTTTAGGCTTTGGCGGTTTCGCCTCTGGTCCCGGCGGATTAGCTGCAAAATTATCAGGTAAGCCGTTAGTGATTCATGAGCAAAATGCAGTGGCCGGTACGACGAATCGTTTATTGGCAAAGATTGGCACTAAGGTGTTGACTGCATTTCCCCGCGCTTTTGGTGATGTCAGTGATGAACTTGTTGTTGGCAATCCGGTGCGCGAGCAAATTAAAAACCTTAATGCAGTGCCGGTTCGTTATGGAACGCGCGCGCAACAAAAATTGCCGTTGCAGCTTTTGATTATCGGCGGCAGTTTGGGCGCAAAGGCAATCAATGAGTTGGTTCCGCAAGCCTTGGCAGAATTGCCTGTCGATTCACGCCCTGCAATTTGGCATCAAACCGGAAAAGGTCACGCTGAGGCAACTACTGCTTTATATGTGCAGCATCAAGTGAATGCCAAAGTGACGGAATTTATTGATGATATGGCCGCAGCTTATGCCTGGGCTGATGTCGTGATTTGCCGCGCAGGTGCATTGACTGTTTCAGAATTGATGATGGCAGGTGTAGCGTCGGTATTAATTCCGCTTCCGAGTGCGATTGATGATCACCAGACATTTAATGCAAAAAATTTAACCGACGTTGGCGCAGGTATCGCGCTGGTACAAAAAGATTTAACGGCAGCAAAATTAGCTGCTTTGTTGTTAACCAAATTAGCTGACCGTGAGAATTTAATGTCGATGGCGGAAAAAGCACAGCAGTTGGCCAAGCCTTATGCTGCTGCACAAGTGGCTGATATTTGTGAGGAGGTAGCCCGTGGATAATTCTACGCAACAATTCATAGGTGATAGGGTCATAAGTGATAGTGCCATAGGTCATTGTGTTCCGGAGATGCGCCGTATTCGTCGTATCCATTTTATTGGAATTGGCGGTGCTGGTATGAGTGGTATCGCTGAAGTATTGCTGAATCAGGGTTACGAAATTTCCGGTTCGGATATCAAAGAATCCAGTGTGACTGAGCGGTTAGTATCAAAAGGCGCAACTGTTTTTATTGGACACTCTGCCGAAAATGTGCGCGCTGCCGATGTGGTAGTGAACTCCAGTGCGGTGCATGCAAGCAATCCGGAAATAATCGGTGCACGCAAATTGCGTATTCCCATTGTTCGCCGCGCTGAAATGCTGGGCGAATTGATGCGCTACCGCCACGGCATTGCGGTTGCGGGTACCCACGGAAAAACCACGACTACCAGTCTACTCGCTTCTATTCTTGCGGCAGCAAAACAAGATCCAACCTTTATTATTGGCGGCTTGGTAAACAGTACCGGCACTAACGCACAATTAGGTGCAAGTCGCTATTTAGTCGCTGAAGCTGATGAAAGCGATGCATCGTTTTTACATTTACAACCGATGGTTGCAATTGTGACCAATATCGATGCTGACCATATGGAAACTTACGGTGGCGACTTTTCCAAACTGAAAAAGACGTTTATCGAATTTTTGCACAACTTGCCGTTCTATGGATTGGCTGTGCTCTGCGGTGAGGATCCGGTGATTCGCGACATCATTCCGGAGGTGGCGCGCCCGATTTTGACTTATGGATTTTCTGAGCATTGCGATTTCAGGGCGATCAATATCAAACAAGACAAAATGCATTCCGAGTTTGATGTAATTCGTCCGGGTCACGATAAACCATTGCATATCTGCATCAATATTCCCGGTATTCACAATGTGTTGAATGCAACTGCGGTAATTGCTGTTGCAACGGATGAAGGCATCAGTGATGACGCGATCCAATCCGGTCTGGAAAATTTCCAGGGTGTTGGCCGTCGCTTCCAGGTATACGGTAATTTTCCGGTTGGCGAAGGCGAAGCTATGTTGGTTGATGATTACGGTCATCACCCGCGCGAAGTGGCTGCTGTTATTAAAGCGATACGCGATGGTTGGCCGGATCGTCGTTTGGTCATGATTTATCAGCCACACAGATTCACCCGTACGCGTGATCTGTATGAAGATTTTGTTGAAGTACTCTCAACCGCCGATGCATTAATCATGTTGGAAGTTTACAGCGCAGGTGAAGATTCCATTCCCGGTGCAGACAGTCGTCATCTCTGCCGGAGTATTCGTGCGCGCGGTGTGATTGAACCTATTTTTGTTGAAACCGTCGATGGTGTTCCGGCAATCGTGAAAGACATAGTGCGTGCGGGTGACATAGTGATTACCCAGGGCGCCGGTAATGTGGGTGTGCTCTCCCCCGAATTAGCAAAACGACAATTGCGTTAGAGGTTAATAAAGTGATGCAAGCAGTAACACTGCCGATCAGTGAAACATTGAAAAAACAATTGGGCCGCGTGGGCGTGCTCTACGGCGGTCTATCGGCTGAGCGTGAAATTTCCCTGCAAAGTGGCGCCGCTGTTATTGAGGCATTGATAGAAGCAGGTGTCGATCATGTCGCCATTGATGTAGGCGACAACATCATTGCGGATATACAAGCAGCAAATATTGATCGTGCATTTCTTATTTTGCACGGCCCCGGCGGCGAAGATGGACGCATGCAGGCATTGCTTGAATTTTTGAATATCCCTTACACCGGAAGCGATGTCGCATCATCTGCATTGGCAATGGATAAATTGCGCACCAAACAATTATGGCGCGGTGTGGATATTAATGGCCAACAAGGTTTGCCCACTCCGGAGTTTGCCGTGCTTGGTCAAGGATCTGATTTCGCCAAGGTTTTGGAATCGCTCGGTGGCGAAGCAATGGTAAAACCGGCGAATGAAGGTTCAAGTATCGGCATGTCGCGCGTGAATAACGCTGCTGCGTTGGAGGCTGCATTTCAAACTGCGGCGCAATATCAAGGCAGTATTTTGGTAGAGCGGTTGATTGTGGGCGGTGAATATACCATCGCGATTGTTGATGGTGAGGCATTACCTCCAATCAAGTTGGAAACAAACCACAGTTTTTACGATTTCAATGCGAAATACCTTGCTGACGATACTCGCTACATTTGTCCTTGTGGCTTATCACCCGAAAAAGAACAGGAATTAAAAACGCTTGCCCTTAACGCATTCAATGCCGTTGGCTGTCGCGGTTGGGGACGTGTGGATGTAATGGCGGATACACAGCAAAATTTTTATCTGTTGGAGGTAAATACGGCTCCGGGGATGACCAGCCATAGCCTGGTGCCTATGGCTGCAGAAGCAGTAGGGCTTTCGTTTGCTGAATTAGTGCTTACGATTTTACATGCAAGCCTCGCGGTAAAAGTGTAAATCATGATGTGTACTCAACATGCGTGATACGAAGGGCGAGCGCATCGAGCCGAGGATTGGCACTGAGCGTGCAAATGTCGAGGCTGCAAAAGCAGCGCGACGCGCGCGCGCTGTTGAGGCGGAGCGCGATAGTCGCAAAGAGACTGCAGCTGAAACTCGTGTCATTCGCGATGTGTTATTGGAAAACCCATCATCGCGTTATGTTGCACCGGGTTTGCCTGTTGCCCGGCAAGATGTAGCTGCAAAACGCGAGCGAGGCTATGCAAAAGTATCACCTCAAGGACGCAAGAATGGTGGCGAGCGAAAACAATCTGTGCAAACGGGAAAGTTTTTTTGGCAATCATGGAATTTTTCCTGGATTAATCGCAAGTTGGGCACATGCATTTTTGTGATTGGGTTGGTGTATGGTATTTATTGGGTAAGCGGTCCGGTTGCCAAGGTATTCGAGCGACCAATTAAAAGCGTTGTGGTGGAAGGTGAGTTCAATTTAATTACCAAACAGCGCGCTACCGAACTGATCGGCAATGAAATTGATGGTGATTTTTTACAGTTGGATCTGATGCGACTTAAAAATGCGTTGCTCGGTGATCCCTGGGTAGAAAAAGTAACGTTAAATCGTCGTTGGCCTGATACGTTAGTGGTCAAGATTACCGAGCAAAAACCGATTGCCCGATGGGGCGATGGTTTTTTAAATCAACGCGGAGAAATTGTTCGTGTTGAAGAGGCGGGCAAACTTTCCGGCTTGCCCTGGCTGCAAGGAAGTGAAGCCGATGCGCCGGAAATTTTGCAGCAATATCAGGATTTATCCCAGATTTTGCGCTCGCGTGGGTTGGAAGTTATCGCGTTAAAGTGCGATAACAAAAAATCATGGCGATTAACGATAAAAAATCACGTAGAAATTGCACTTGGACGTGATCAAGTGATGGAAAAAATACGTAGATTTGTTACTGTATACGATACGCACCTAAGCAATGTTTGGATGGATGTAAGAGCGATTGATGTGAGGTATACCAACGGAGTGGCAGTGCGTTGGGTAACTGACTCGGAAATGGCAAAAAAATACATTAAAAGCCAAGCGCAAACGAGTGTTCCGGTTCCTGCTACACGAACAGCTCCACAGTTAAATTGATTTGGAATTTCGCCAGTTACTGCATGATTGGCTCACAACTGGCAAACGAGGTTTATTGAATGGCAAACGCTAGCGACAACAAAATGATTGTAGGCCTGGATATAGGCACATCCAAGGTTGTGGCTATCGTTGGTGCTATTACCCCGGAAGGCCAATTGGAAATTGTCGGGATTGGTTCGCATCGCTCCAATGGTTTGAAAAAAGGCGTGGTGGTAAATATCGAATCGACCGTGTTATCGATTCAACGCGCGATAGAAGAGGCGGAATTAATGGCCGGTTGCCAGATTCATTCTGTCTATGCCGGTATTGCGGGAAGCCATATTCGCAGTTTGAACTCCCACGGCATTGTAGCGATTCGTGATCGCGAAGTTTTTTCTCAGGATTTGGAGCGGGTAATCGATGCTGCACAAGCGGTGGCGATTCCGGCGGATCAGAAAATCCTGCACATTTTACCGCAAGAATTTTTGATTGATGACCAGGACGGCGTAAAAGAGCCGTTGGGAATGTCAGGTGTACGTCTGGAAGCCAAAGTGCACTTGGTTACTTGCGCAGTCAATGCCGCGCAAAACATTGAAAAATGTATTCGCCGCTGTGGTCTGGAAGTGGAAGACATCATTCTGGAGCAGCTGGCCTCAAGTTATTCAGTATTAACCGATGACGAGAAAGAGCTGGGTGTATGTGTCGTTGACATCGGCGGTGGTACAACCGATATCGCGATTTTTAAAGACGGTGCAATTCGCCATACCGGTGTTATTCCGATTGCGGGCGACCAAGTGACCAATGATATCGCCATGGCGTTGCGTACTCCGACACCAAACGCGGAAGAAATTAAAATCAAATACGCCTGTGCGTTGGCGAAATTAACCAGCCCGGATGAAACCATTAAAGTGCCGAGTGTTGGCGATCGCCAACCGCGTGATTTATCTCGCCAGGCACTGGCAGAAGTTGTCGAACCACGTTACGACGAATTATTTACCTTGATTCAAGCGGAGCTTCGTCGCAGTGGTTATGAAGATTTAATTGCGGCAGGCATCGTACTGACAGGTGGTACTTCCAAAATGGAAGGCGTTATCGAGTTGGCGGAGGAGATTTTCCATATGCCGGTAAGGCTCGGTGCCCCACAGAATATTCGCGGTCTGTCTGACATAGTGAATAACCCGATTTATTCGACTGGTGTAGGTTTATTGATATACGCCATGAAGCAACAACAAGGTAGTAGCCGTGCATCGACTACTACCAAAGAGTCGCAAGGTTCAATTTTTAGCAAGATCAAAAAAATATTCCAAAGCAATTTTTAACCAATTTAAATTTCACAGATTGAGTCAAGGGAAACAAAAGGGGTGTGGCCATGTTTGAATTAGTTGATAGCATTCATCAGAACGCAGTAATTAAAGTGATCGGTGTAGGCGGTGGTGGTGGTAACGCAGTCAAGCACATGATCGCGAGTAAAATTGAGGGCGTAGAATTTATTTGCGCCAATACCGATTCGCAAGCATTGAAAGATATTGATGCGCGCACCGTGTTGCAGCTCGGCAACTCCATGACCAAAGGTCTGGGTGCCGGTGCTAATCCGGAAATCGGTCGTCAGGCGGCGATGGAAGATCGCGAGCGTATCGCAGAGGTATTGCGCGGCGCCGATATGGTATTCATTGCAGCAGGTATGGGCGGGGGTACCGGTACGGGTGCAGCACCGGTAGTTGCTGAAGTCGCGCGCGATCTTGGCATCCTGACTGTTGCGGTAGTGACCAAGCCTTTTCCTTTCGAAGGTAAAAAGCGCATGGTAATTGCTGATGCCGGCATCAAGGAATTGGGTGAGCGTGTCGACTCGCTGATTACCATTCCTAACGAAAAGTTATTGTCGGTTTTGGGAAAATCAACCAGCCTGCTTGATGCCTTCAAGGCAGCAAACAATGTCTTGCTCGGTGCAGTGCAGGGTATCGCAGACCTGATTATTCGCCCGGGTATGATCAACGTGGACTTTGCTGACGTAAGAACTGTCATGTCAGAAATGGGTATGGCAATGATGGGAACTGGTCGTGCCACCGGTGAGAACCGTGCACGTGAAGCTGCTGAAGCGGCTATCCGCAGTCCTTTGTTGGAAGATGTAAACCTTCAAGGCGCACGCGGTATCCTGGTTAACATCACTGCCGGTATTGATTTGTCCTTGGGTGAATACTCCGAAGTGGGCAGCATTATCGAAGAGTTTGCTTCAGGTGACGCGACTGTAGTGGTGGGTACGGTAATCGATCCGGAATTGACCAACGAATTGCGCGTAACTGTAGTTGCTACTGGTTTGGGCGTTGCGGCAAAAGCGGCTGCTCCGGTAAAAGAGTCCAAGCCGGCACCAACCAAAGTTATCGACAATACCCGTCGTGCAGCACCGCCGGTAGATTATGCAGCGCTTGATCGCCCTGCACATTTGCGTGCTAACTCGCATTCTTCCAATGCTGCGGCGCTTGCTGCGCCTTTGGGGGATAAGGAATTGGAATATCTCGATATTCCCGCATTCCTGCGTCGTCAGGCTGATTAATGGATTCCGTTATATCGGTTTTGTTAACAGTTCCTGGCTATAGGGGAGATTGCCAGTTTCAACTGGTTGGTGTTCTTCCCGATTGGTAACATGCCCATGAAAATCAGGCCGCGGAGATATGCGGTATGTGTGATAAGCAACTGTGACCTATAGATTTTTGTTTGTAGATTGCTGGACACAACCAGGCGGTTGGAATAGTAAGGGGTATTAAATGATCAAACAGCGAACGCTTAAGAACGCAATACGCACTTCCGGGGTGGGGCTGCATACTGGCGATCAGATTCACCTGACCCTTTTGCCCGCCCCTGTAGATAGCGGTATAGTGTTTCGTCGGGTGGATCTGAGTCCGCCAGTCGAGATTAAAGCAACCGCCAAAAATGTAGGCGAAACGACGCTTTCTACCTGCCTGATCAAAGACGATGTCCGGGTCTCTACTGTTGAGCATCTGATGTCGGCGATGGCCGGATTAGGTATTGATAATGCGATTGTCGAATTAAATGCGCCCGAAATTCCGATCATGGATGGCAGCGCCGGACCCTTTGTGTTTTTGATTCAATCTGCCGGTGTCCAGGAACAGAATGCGCCTAAAAAATTCGTCCGCATTAAAAAAGAAGTAACCCTAAGGGATGGCGACAAATTTGCCAGTTTTCTCCCTTTTGATGGCTTTAAAGTGTCGTTTTCGATCGAGTTTGATCATCCGGTTTTTAAGGATCGTCGTCCGCAAACCGAATTGGATTTTTCCAGCTCAACGTTTGTTAAAGACATCAGTCGCGCCCGCACCTTTGGATTCATGCATGAGATTGAGTACTTGCGCTCCAAAGGTTTGGCCCGTGGCGGCAGTATGGACAATGCCATTGTTGTAGATCAATACCGCATTCTTAACGAAGATGGCCTGCGTTTTGAAGATGAATTTGTGAAACACAAAGTGCTTGATGCCATCGGTGATTTGTACATGCTCGGTAACAGTTTGATCTGTGAATATCGGGCGCATAAGTCAGGCCACTCGCTCAATAACCGTGTATTGCGTCAGTTACTGGATCAACCTGATGCATGGGAAATTGTCACTTTTGAGGAAAATCAGCAATTACCGATTGCTTATATTGAGCCAATAGCTGCAGCCTGATCTTATTTGGCGCAGTGTTCGTTTTGTGAACGCTGCCTAAATTTCTACTTGTTAAAACCTTCTTATCTGTGCGATATTTCGGGCGTGCACTCGTTTGGGTGTTATGCAAGGAGTCTCCGCGCTGCCAAATTTCCCTTGTGAAATATGTATAACTAATTGTTTTGTAACGCTTTTAAACAGTGTTTCAATAACCAGGAAGCGTTTCAATGGATGTCTACATGCGTCGTAACAGGATGTTAAGTCGCGATCTGAAAGTCGAAATTTTTATCGAAAATCCCATCGGGTAAATCCGAAGTGAACGGTTTTTTTTAACCAATAAAAAAGTAGATTTCTGAATGAAGATTATTATCGTCAACAAAGATCATGCGCAGGCCCGTAGTTTTACCCTGGGTGGGTGGACTCGTGCGATCCTGTCTGTGTGTCTGTTGGGAATTCCCACTTTTGTTGGCGCTTGGGGTTATAGTTGGCTGGTATCGGATAGCCGCGATGGTTTTTTTAATACCGACTCTAAAGCCTGGATGGATATTCTCTCTGCCCGTGAGTCTGAAATTGAGCAAGAGCGTGAAGCTTCGGAGGCGCAAATTGCCGCGCTGACCAGTAAGATGGGCGAGCTGCAAGCCCGCTTGATGCGACTTGATGCCCTTGGTGAGAAGCTCACTTCCGCAGCCAACCTAGAGCAGGGCGAATTCGATTTCAGTCAGGTTCCCGCACTCGGCGGCCCTTCCAAAGCAAGCCCGGACACTGTATACGCCACCCCTGATTTCTTTGCCGCAGTTGATCAACTATCCCATCAAGTCGATAGCCGCGAACAACAACTTAATACCATAGATGCGCTGCTCGCTAATCGTAGTTTGCAACTGGAAACCTTGGTTTCCGGCGCTCCTGTCACGAATGCTTGGGTATCGTCCCAATATGGCTATCGTAAGGATCCTTTTAGCGGTAAAACTGAATTTCACTCAGGTATTGATTTCACCGCACGCCAGGGAAGTAAAGTCAGCACTGTTGCTGCTGGCATTGTTAATTGGTCCGGCCGCCATCCTGAATATGGCAATATGGTTGAGATCAAGCATGGCGATGGATTGGTTACCCGATATGCGCACAATACGTCTAACCTGGTTAAAGCTGGTGACGTTGTAAAAAAGGGGCAAGTGATTGCCTTGTCGGGATCGACAGGACGATCAACAGCACCCCATGTCCACTTTGAAGTATATAAAAACGGCCGCGTAGTTGATCCTGCCAGTTATATTCGCCGCACCAACCGCTAAGTCCACATCTTAAGCTGACAGCAGATTTCACACTTGCTTTAGTCGGCACCTTCCTATTTACTTGCCAGCCTTGCCCTTGGGCATATTCAGGTTATTCGCCTTTATTTTGCTGCGCAAAATTTGTTCAGTCTATTGGATTTTACGGTATTAAAAAATGATCGGTAAGTTAATCAAGGCAGTTTTTGGTTCAAAAAATGAGCGCGAATTAAAGCGTATGAATAAAGTGGTGCAACGGATTAATGCACTTGAGCCGGAGATTAAAAAGCTCAGTGATGAGCAACTCAAAGCAAAAACAGCAGAGTTTCGTGAGCGTTATCAAAAAGGTGAAACACTCGACCAATTATTACCGGAAGCATTTGCGACTGTGCGTGAAGCGGGCAGTCGTGTACTTGGCATGCGTCATTTTGATGTACAAATGATTGGTGGTATGACATTGCACGAAGGTCGTATTGCGGAAATGCGCACCGGCGAAGGTAAAACCCTCGTATCTACATTGCCAAGCTATCTTCACGCATTGGCAGGTAAGGGAGTCCACGTTGTTACTGTGAATGATTATCTTGCAAGTCGCGATGCGAATTGGATGATGCCGCTGTATGAATTTTTGGGAATGAATGTTGGCGTAATCCAATCAATGCAGCCGCAAGCCGTGAAGCGTGCTGCCTATGCTGCCGACGTAACTTACGGTACTAACAACGAATATGGTTTTGATTATTTGCGCGATAACATGGCGCTGAGTAAGCGCGATAAAGTTCAGCGCGATTTAAATTTTGCTGTAATCGATGAAGTGGATTCGATTCTCATCGACGAAGCACGTACCCCGCTTATTATTTCCGGCGCTGCGGAAAATAGCGCAGATATGTACAAGCGTGTTAATCAATTAGTGCTGAAACTAAAGCGTCAAATTGATAACGGTGAAGATGGCGATCGCCGTGTAATTTCCGAGCCAGGGCATTTTACTGTCGATGAAAAATCACGTCAGGTTGAATTAACTGAAGACGGTCATCAAAAAGTCGAAGACTTGTTAATACAGGCTGGTTTATTGCAGGCAGACCAAAATCTTTATGCCGCGAATAATCTCTCTTTACTGCATCATGTTAATTCTGCATTGCGCGCCCATGCACTTTTCCATCTCAATGTTGAATACATTGTCCAGGAAGGTCAGGTCGTATTAATTGATGAACACACTGGCCGTACTATGCCAGGGCGTCGTTTGTCTGAGGGCTTGCATCAGGCGATTGAAGCAAAAGAAGGTGTTTCTATTCAAAGTGAGAGCCAGACTCTTGCATCAACTACCTTTCAAAACTATTTCCGTTTGTATCCAACATTGGCCGGTATGACGGGTACTGCGGATACTGAAGCCTACGAATTCCGTGAAATTTATGGTTTGGATGTAGTGGTAATCCCCACGAATAAAACAGTCCAGCGCTTGGATATGAACGATAAAGTATTTTTATCGCTTGAAGAAAAATATCTGGCAATTGTTGAGGATGTTAAATTATTTCAGGCAAAAAATGCTCCTATCCTGGTGGGTACTGCATCTATTGAAACCTCGGAAGAAATGTCGCGTCGCCTGACAAATGCAGGTATTAAACACCAGGTTCTCAACGCTAAATTCCATGCACAGGAAGCAGAAATTATCGCTCAGGCTGGTCGCCCAGCTGCAGTTACCATCGCGACCAATATGGCTGGTCGCGGTACGGACATCGTATTGGGTGGGCGTTGGGAATCTGATGTTGCAAAACTTGATAATCCAACACCGGAACAAATTGCCGCAGTAAAAGAAGAGTGGAAGCTTCGCCATGAAGCTGTTTTAGCAGCAGGTGGGTTACATATTATTGGTACTGAACGCCATGAATCACGCCGCATCGATAACCAGCTACGTGGTCGTGCCGGTCGCCAGGGTGACCCAGGTTTAACTCGTTTCTATTTATCGTTGGAAGATAATTTGATGCGTATTTTTGCATCTGAACGTGTGCGTAATTTTATGCAGGCGTTGGGGATGGAAAAAGGCGAAGCTATTGAGCACCGCATGGTGAATAACGCTATCGAAAAAGCCCAGCGCAAAGTTGAAGGGCGTAACTTCGATATTCGTAAACAATTGCTTGAGTTTGATGACGTTTCCAACGATCAGCGGCAGATTATTTATCATCAGCGCAATGAGTTGCTTGATGCTGACTCGATTAGAGAGACCATCACTGCTGTTCGGGTAGAAGTTGTCGAGGACCTGATTAATGGATTCATCCCGCCTAATTCGATTGAAGACCAGTGGGATGTACCCGGTTTGGAAAAACAAATTGAAATAGATTTCGGTTTGCGCTTGCCGCTTGTGAAGTGGTTACAAGAAGATACTCGTCTGCACGAAGAAACGTTGCGTGAAAAAATCCTGGCCGAAATTCAAGGTGCTTATGATGTCAAATGCGAGCGCGTTGGCGACATCATGCTTGAGATCGAAAAGCAAGTTATGTTGCAAGTATTGGATAACGCATGGAAAGACCATCTTGCAACTATGGATCATTTGCGTCAGGGCATTAATCTGCGCTCATACGCACAGAAAAATCCGAAACAGGAATACAAGCGCGAAGCTTTCGAATTATTCCAAAGTTTATTGCTCACAGTAAAACGCGAGACGATTCATCTTATTGCACGCGTTGAGCCAATTACACGTGAACAGATGGAGGAAATGGAAAACCAGCGTCGTGAAGAGCTTGCGCGTCAAAAAATGCAGTTGCGTCACGATGAACTTTCCGCGCTGGGACAACCGGACCAGCAGCCTCAAGCGGCACCGCGCGCTCAATCACCTATTGTACGCGAGGGGCGTAAGGTAGGGCGTAATGATCCTTGTCCTTGTGGCTCAGGCAAAAAATATAAAAGTTGTCATGGTGCATTGGAATAAATCCAGCGTTCATTGCGTACCGCTTTGTGCGCATGATGAATTTGGTTTAAGAAAATATTGAGATTCAAATTATGGCTGTTGGTGATTACCCTTTTCCACATATGCACCCTGTGAAGGGTGTGAAATTAACTGCAGTGAGTGCCGGCATTAAAAAAGTGGGCCGCCGCGATGTAGTTCTTTTTGAGCTTGCTGAGGGTAGCAGTGTCGCCGGTGTGTTCACCAGGAATGCGTTTTGTGCTGCACCGGTAACGGTATGTAAGGAGCATCTTGTGGCAGCACCTATTCGCTTCTTGCTGATTAATTCTGGCAATGCCAACGCGTGTACTGGCGATCAGGGATTATTGGATGCAAAAGCCACTTGTGCCGCAATTGCAGCGTTAAAAGGTGTTAAGCCGGAGCAGGTATTGCCATTTTCTACCGGTGTTATCGGTGAGCCTTTGCCTGTGCAAAAGATTATTGCTGTTGTCCCGGAAGCCTTGGCAAAAGCGAGCGAAAACGGTTGGGATGATGCCGGTGCTGGCATTATGACCACCGATACTCGTGCTAAAGGTTTTAGCCAACAATTTGAGCATCAGGGAAAGACAATTACGGTTAACGGTATCTCTAAAGGTGCCGGAATGATTAAACCCAATATGGCAACCATGTTGGGCTACATCGCTACCGATGCAAAAATTTCCCAACAGATACTGCAAGGTCTATCGCGTGAAGCAGCGGATAAATCGTTCAATCGCATCACCATTGATGGTGATACATCGACAAATGATTCCTGCATTTTGATAGCGACAGGTCAGGTCGATTTGCCGGAAGTTAGCACTGCTAGCGGCGAACTTTATGAAAAGTTGCGCGACGTTATTTTTGCAGCGCATGTGCATCTTGCCAAAAGTATTGTGAGCGATGGCGAGGGCGCAACCAAATTCGTCACTGTCGCTGTCAGTGGTGGCGCTAATCGCGATGAGTGTCTTGATGTTGCCTACGCTGTTGCCCATTCACCGTTAATCAAAACTGCACTTTTTGCCTCTGATCCGAACTGGGGAAGAATCGTTGCGGCAATTGGTTATGCCGGTGTACCTGAGTTGGATGCTACCAAAGTTCGTGTGCATTTAAATGATACGTTAATTGTTGAGCATGGCGGTCGTGCAACAACCTATACAGAAGAGCAGGGGCAGGCAGCAATGAGCCAAGCCGAGATTGCGATTAATATTAATCTCGGTCGTGGAGATTTTGCTGAGACTGTATGGACGACAGACTTGTCGTATGAATATGTTCGTATCAATGCCGATTATCGTTCCTAAGTTTTCTATTATTTATTGTGACTAAATTAGTGCATGTTGCCGTCGGTGTCATTGTGGATAGCGACGGAAAAATTTTTATTGCCAAGCGTTCGCTTAGTGCGCACCAAGGTGGTTTGTGGGAGTTTCCTGGCGGCAAAGTTGATGCTGGTGAAACTGTTCAACAAGCATTGGTTCGTGAGTTGCGCGAAGAGCTTGCGATTGAGGTGCGCTCCAGTCAGCCGTTGATCCAGATTCGTCATCATTATCCCGATAAATCAGTATTGCTTGATGTTCATAAGATTACCCGGTTCACTGGTGAGCCTTGCGGTAATGAAGGTCAGCCTGTGCAATGGGTTGAAGCAAAAAATCTCAACAATTTCGAATTTCCTGCCGCTAATCGCCCTATTATTGCCGCAATCAATTTGCCTTCTACCTATTTGATCACTGGTCAATTCCATAGCGATTCCGATTTTTCTGCACGGTTAGCCAGTGCATTAAACACCGGTATTCGCTTGGTGCAGCTGCGTGTTGAAAATTTTGATTTGAATTTGCATCAGCCACTTCTCGATATAGCTGCCGCTGCTGTTAATGAATTATCGGTAACTATGGTTATCAATTGTTCCCCATCCAGCTTTAATCAAATCAACGAAGCTTACCCGAACTTAAAAGTTGGACTGCATTTAAACAGTGCTAATGCCGCCAAGATAAATGAGCGGCCGGTTGATTACAGCGTTTTGCTTGGGGTCTCTTGTCATAATGCTGAAGAGATTGTTCATGCGCAGAAAATTGGTGCTGACTATCTGCTTCTTTCGCCGGTATTAGCTACTGCTTCCCACCCTCATGCTGTGTCACTTGGATGGGACTCGTTTTCCAAACTGGTTGAGTTAGCAAATGTACCGGTTTATGCATTGGGCGGAGTGGGTGAGGAGCAGATTCAAATAGCTCAAACTAATGGTGCTCAAGGTGTTGCTGGTATCAGTGCCTGGTGGTAATCACATCTGTTTTCAAAATAGTTTAGCGATTTTCATCATCTTCCGAATTGATATCTAAATTGTCACCTGCAATGCGGTGGCTTTCGCTTGCCCACTCCCCTAAATCAATTAGCCTGCAACGATCACTACAAAAAGGTCGATGCGGAAACTCGTCGGTCCACAGTACTGTTTTCTTACATGTCGGGCAGGCAAGTTTAAGGATATTTGAATCAGAACCTGATGTAGGATTTTGCATAACGGGATTACTATTTTGTTTGTGCTATGGATTGGGCCAGCTCAAGGTAAAGTTGATGCAGTTTTTCAACTTGGGCATCCAACTCACTGATATCGCCATGATTTTGAATGATATCGTTGGCACGCGCGCAACGCTCCTGTCGCGAAAGCTGGGTTTGGATAATAGCTTTAATTTGAGCCTCGTTGTTGTTGTCACGATGACTGGCGCGTTCAATTTGCAACTGCTCACTGGTATCTACAACCAGAATGCGATCTACAAGCTCAAATTGTTTTGTTTCAAGTAAAAGTGGGGAAACCAAAATTGCGTAATCACTGTTTGCGTTCGATAACTTGCTGCGGATTTCAGTATTTATTATCGGATGTAAAAGAGATTCCAGCCATTCTTTTTCTTCGGGAATCGTGAAGATAACATCACGCAATTTGCTACGATTTAAATGTCCATCTGACTGAACTATATCATCACCAAAATGGTTCTGAATTTGTTGCAGCGCAACTGAACCGGGTTCCACGACTTCTCTTGCAACAATGTCTGCGTCGACAATCAATATTCCCCGTTGGGCAAAACGATTGCAAACCACAGATTTGCCACTGCCAATACCACCGGTAAGCCCTACGATTAGCTTGGGTGTATTCATGAACTAACTACCAATGAAAAGCTTTAAATAGCTTTGATTGATCACATCTCCCCAGACAAAAGCAATCCAACCCGCAATCGCAAGATAAGGTCCAAAGGGGATAGGGATATTTTTATCGCGACCGCGAATAACAATCAGTGAAATGCCTATCACGGCACCGACGAGCGAAGACAATAAAATGATTTGCGGCAACATTTGCCAGCCCATCCAGGCTCCAAGTGCAGCAAGCAATTTAAAATCGCCGTAACCCATGCCCTCTTTTCCGGTTAGCAGCTTAAATATTTTATAGACCGACCAGAGCGCTAGATAGCCTGCTATTGCACCCCAAAGTGCACTGGGTAAATCGGTAAAACTGCCAAAGCTATTAACTATCAACCCCAACCATAAAAGCGGCAAGGTAATATCGTCGGGTAATAAATAGGTATCAAAATCAATCATGGTCAACGCAATCAGTGACCAGGTAAAAATCAGCGCCGCTAAACCATTCCAGTTGATTCCCACATAATAAATAACTGCAACCGACAGCAGACCGGTTACCAGCTCGACAGCGGGGTAGCGAATGGATATTGCAGATTTACAGCTAGAGCATTTACCCCTGAGGAATAAATAACTAACAACCGGAATGTTTTCCCAAGGTTTTATTTTGTGGCCGCAATGAGGACAGCGGGAGGCAGGAACCATTAAGTTAAATGGTTCCTGTTTTGAATCGTTAGAGGGTAGTGTTGCTACGCTTCCATCGTTCGTTAAAAAGTCACGGCATTGCTCTTGCCAGTCGCGCTCCATCATTTTGGGAAGGCGATAAATTACAACGTTTAAAAAACTGCCGACGAGCAAACCCAGAAATAATGTGCAAGCCAATCCTAAAAAGGGATAGGCTTGCAAAGCTGAAAAAAATGTCACTGTTATACAGCCTGACCAATTTGAAAGATCGGTAAATACATTGCAATCATCAGCCCCCCAACTAATACTCCTAGGACTGACATGATCATAGGCTCCAGGAGAGAGGTGAGGCTGTCAACCATATTGTCTACGGCCTCTTCATAATAGGTAGCAACCTTATCAAGCATTGCATCAAGTGCACCTGATTCTTCGCCGATTGCTGACATTTGAATTAATAGTGTAGGAAATATAGCTTTTGTTTTCAGTGCGGTATTTAGTTGCAGGCCTGTTGAAACGTCATCTCTTACTTTAATTATTGCTTCGCTATAAACTCTGTTCCCTGCTGCTCCTGCAACTGAAGTCAGGGCATCGATTAATGGAACGCCTGCTGCAAACGTTGTTGAAAGAGTGCGAGCAAAGCGCGCCATGATAGATAGATAAAGTATCTGCCCAACAATTGGTATTTTTAATACGTACTTATCTACTCTATAAGCGAGTGCTGGTGATTTCTTTACTGCTTGTTTGAATAAAAACGCTGCTCCTACAGTCCCTATCAAAATCATGAACCAATACTGCTGAGCGAGTTCTGATAGATGTAGTACAAACAAGGTAAATGCAGGAAGCTCCGCACCAAAGCTACTGAAAGTCTCAGCGAATTGAGGCACTACTTTGACAAGTAAAATACCTGTTACTACAACCGCAACTACAATAACGGCAATTGGATAGGTCATTGCTTTCTTGATCTTTGCTTTTAACGCTTCAGTTTTTTCTTTATACGTGGCGATGCGGTCAAGCATTGTTTCAAGTGCGCCAGACTGTTCACCTGCATCGACTAAATTGCAAAAGAGGTCATCAAAATATTTTGGATGCTCTCGAAGTGAATTAGCGAAACCACCGCCAGCAGCCACACTGTCACGAATACTAAGGACAAGCTTGCGTAAGTTGGGGTTCTCTAGGCCATCTGCCACAATGTCAAATGCTTGAACCAAAGGCACACCAGCTTTCATCATTGTTGCCATTTGGCGAGAAAAAACAGCAATATCTGCTGGTTTGATTGCTTTGCCGCTTGACCCAAATAAAGGTTTACCTTTTTTCGATACTGACTTGACACTAATTCCTTGCTTTGCCAGCAAAGTTTTTACGATAGTTGGGCTACCTCCATTAACTTCTCCTTGAATCTTATTACCCTTTTTATCAACACCCTTGTATACATAAGTGTTGATTGTCGTAATCTGCTTAGGCTTTACCGCAGTTTTTGATTTGGCAGCTACATTAGCTGACTTTGCTGTTGATGTTAATGCCATAGGATTAATCCTTGGTGACTCGGTTGGCCTCTTCGAGGCTTGTTAGTCCTATTGCTACTTTGCGCAATGCGGATACCCGTAGATTATTGAAGCCTGCTTCTTTTGCTGCGCGTGCAATCTGGAGGGAATTGCCGCCTTCCATTATAAGGTTGGCAATCAGTGGGGTGATGCGAACTACTTCATATACACCTAAGCGTCCTTTATAACCACCATTGCATTTTTCACAACCAACAGGGTGGAAGAGTTGGAATTCTGCGCGCGGTATGCCTATTTCGTCAAATCCCTCTTGGGTGAGAATGTCTGCTGGAATATCTGTTGCTGGCTTTTTGCAGGCTGGGCATAAGCGGCGCGCAAGCCGCTGGGCAATAATGAGGCTTACGCTGGTTGCAACGTTAAATGCAGGAACGCCCATGTTAAGCAGGCGAGTTAATGTCTCTGGTGCAGAGTTGGTATGGAGCGTTGATAGTACTAAGTGACCAGTTTGCGATGCTTTGATCGCGATCTCAGCTGTTTCCAGGTCGCGAATCTCACCCACCATGATGATATCCGGGTCCTGCCGTAAGAATGAACGTAACGCTTCAGCAAAGGTGAGGCCTACGCGGGTATTCATCTGTACCTGATTAATACCTTCAAGATTAATCTCCACCGGGTCTTCCGCTGTGGAAATATTGACTTCGGATGTGTTGAGAATATTTAGGCCGGTATATAGTGATACTGTTTTACCGCTGCCGGTCGGACCAGTAACCAGTATCATTCCCTGCGATTGTGCGAGGGCATCCATATAAAGCTGTTTTTGAGTATCCTCATAGCCTAATGCATCAATACCAAGCTTCGCAGAGCTGGGATCGAGAATACGCAGCACAATTTTTTCACCAAATAAAGTCGGCAGGGTATTAACACGAAAATCAATAGCGCGTGTTTTGGATACCTTGAGTTTAATCCGGCCATCTTGTGGCAGGCGCCGTTCAGATATATCCATTTGCGACATTACTTTCAAGCGTGCCGCCATACGAAATGCCAGATTTACCGGCGGGCGAGAAACTTCATGCAGTACTCCATCAGTGCGAAATCTAATTCGATAACTTTTTTCATAGGGCTCAAAGTGAATATCGGATGCACCTCCCTTGATTGCATCTAGCAATACTTTATTGATGTATTTGACGATGGGTGCTTCATCTGCTTCTGCCCCCGCGTCTTCATTAGTCGCCGCATCGGCAACCGATTGAACGTCCAAATCGTCCAGGTCGTCGTCCAGGCCACCAAGAGCATCCCCAAGCGACTCTTCCTGTGCATTTAAATATTTATCGATTGCTGCTTTGAGTTTGTCTGCCTCAACTAAAACGGCTTCTGTATTGATACCCGTGTTGAATTTAATCTCATCAAGGGCGTGTAAATCGGTGGGGTCAGTAACTGCAAGGAATAATCGATTGCCGCGTTTGGCAATAGGTAGGGTGTGATGCTTGCGAATGAGTTTATCGTCAACCAGCTTTTGGGGAATACTATCTGTATTCAGTGCGGCTAGATCAAATACGGGCGATCCGAACTCTTCCGAAGCTATCCGGGCAAGAGTGCGCGCATCCAAAATACCATTAGCGACAAGGTGTTGTACAAAGGGGATTTTATCTTTTTTCGCTTGTGTTATTGATTTGGTTGCCAAATCTGCATCAAGGATATTATCTGCAACCAGTCTGCGTGCGAGACCACTAAGTGATACCGGGGTTGGATTATTCATTTGTTTATATTCAGTAGTATTAAATTAGTTAAACGAAATTACCTGTTCGGTGCGCATATTACATCAACTTTAGCAGCTGGTTTGGGACTTGCTTGAGCTCATCGGATTGCTTTGAATTAGAAAATTGAAAATTGACGAAAAGTGTCACTATGTGTCTGTTTGCGTAAGCTGTTTTCGTTGATGTTTCTCTGTTGAGCGCATTTTGTATGTGGTTAATCGTTAGATAGGGCATGTTTTCACCCATGTCTCGATTTGGCATGGGGCTTGCTGAACTCTATTCGTGTTTGTTTGATCCTATCCTATCTTTCGGAGTCATATTATGAAAAAAACTATTCAACAAGGTTTTACCCTGATCGAATTGATGATCGTTGTCGCGATCATTGGTATTTTGGCTGCAGTAGCGTTGCCTGCTTACCAAGACTATATTATTCGTACAAAAGTATCTGAGGGTTTAACTTTGGCAGCTGCGGCAAAAACAGCTGTAGTTGATACTGTTTCAAGTCGTAGTACTGGTGCTATTGCTGCCCAGCCTGCTCTGGGTGACCCAGCAGCTGGCTCTTATGGTTACTCATTGCCTGCTGCAACCGAAAACGTTGGCGGAATTGCTATTAGCGCTATAGCCAACGTCGCTACTCCTGCTGCCTCTGAAGCAACAATTTCAATTACATATGCCGGCCAGGTTGCGGCTGCGTTGGGTGCTGCTAACCCTATTCTTCTCGAGCCTGGTAGTGGTGTTGTTACTGCCGGTGTTCCTGCTGCTGCAATTCTCAGTGGCTCCCCAATTGTATGGGGTTGCAGGACAACTGGCGCGACTGCGGTTGCATTCAAATATTTGCCTGCTAACTGCCGTTTCTAATAGGCTCATTAGCTAGTTATAAAAACCGCCTTCGGGCGGTTTTTTTTTGAAAGAAGTTTGAGGTGAATGTAATGACATTTCGTATTCATGCTTTTGTTATTCATCTGCTTATTTGCGTAGTAATTGCATTATTAAGTTTGGTGCTGGTTTTTCACTATTGGTATCCGGCTCCATTAGATAGGGCTACTGGTGTTACCAAAGTTTTTTTGATTTTACTGGTGTGCGATATGATTTTGGGGCCGGTATTGACTTTAATTGTTGCTAATCCACTGAAAAAGCATTTAAAAATAGATTTGGCTGTAATTGGTTTGATCCAGTTTTCCGCTTTGATTTATGGTTTATGGACAGTAGAAAATGGGCGCCCTGTATGGTTGGTATTTTCTGTAGATAGGTTTGATTTGGTGCAGTCGTATGAATTGGATAATCCTTATTACGAAAAAGCCAGTCTTCAATTTCAAAGCAAGAACTGGTTTGGTCCCCAATGGGTAGCCGCGCGTGCTCCGGCAGGAATAGAGGAAAATAATAATTTGACATTTGAAGCGTTGATTGCAGGTATTGATATTCCACAGCGACCAGATTTATATGTGGAGTTAAATGCTGAGATGCAAACATTGGTGGGAAAATCTAGACCAATTTCAGACCTGAATAAGTACAATTCTGTTGATCTTGTTGCACAAACTTTAAAAAAGTATCCACAAGCTAATGCCTTTTTACCGATGATGAGCAAGGTAAAACCAGTGACTGTATTAATTAATCGTGAGGAGGGAGATATTGTTGCAATTGTCGATTTGATTCCATGGGAGTAGTGTTAACAATTTTTGTCACAAGGGTATATTTACTGTCAAATTTATTTAAGCTTTTTATTTATCTTTATCTCTTTGTATTTGTTTTTATTGGTTTTTTTTATATTGGTATAAGTCGTGCTCTTTCATTACAACGGGAATGAGAGGTGAGTTATGAAAAAGCAGGTGAAAGGTTTTACATTAATTGAGCTAATGATGGTGGTCGCGATCATTGGTATTTTGAGTGCGGTCGCTTTACCTGCCTATCAGGATTACATTATTAGAAGTAAGGTCTCTGAAGGTTTGAGTTTGGCATCGGCTGCCAAAACTGCTGTTGTAGAAACCTATGCAAGTCGGAGTAATGGTGCAATTCCTTCCTACGCCGGGAATGGTCCTGCAGATCCTGGGTCATTTGCTTATGAATTTCCAGTTAATGGAACTGAGAACGTCCAAAGCCTTGCTATTGATGGCATTGCTGATGTGAGTGCTGTTACAGTAGGTGAGGCTACCATTAGTATCACCTACCGTAATCAAGTTGGTATTGCATTAGGGGCTGGAAACCCTATTCGTTTAGTGCCGGGGGCCGGCACAATAAGTGCGGCAGGTATTCCAACAGCAGGATTGAGTGCTAATGGATCTGTTGTTTGGGGTTGTTTAACTACAGCTGCGCATGTGGCTGCATTCAAGTTTCTGCCTGCTAACTGCCGATATTGAAGCTTAACTTATTGATTATTTTCATGCGTCAGGTGGTGCCAAAGTTTATTCCCTAAGCTGTAATTTATTGTAGCCGCATCGACAAATCCACCGCCCGACAATGCTTCGTCAATCCACCAATAGAAATAAAATCCACCCCGGTTTCCGCCGTCGGGATTAACGTTTGCTCGTTAATATTTCCCGATGCTTCCAATTTCGCTCGCCCTGCATTAATCGCTACTGCTTTCTTCATATCTTCAATATTGAAATTATCCAGCATGACGATATCTGCTCCAGCTTCCAGTGCCTGATTCAATTCAATAAAGTTTTCCACTTCTACTTCAACCGGTTTTCCCGGTGCGATGGCTCGCGCTGCTGCAACTGCATTGGCAATTCCGCCGCTGGCGGCTATGTGGTTCTCTTTGATCAGGAATGCGTCATATAAGCCGATACGATGATTATGGCAGCCGCCACAAGCGACGGCGTATTTTTGTGCGGTGCGCAGACCGGGGATGGTTTTACGTGTGTCGAGCAACTTCACATTTGTGTGCGCCACCAAAGATGCGTAGTGGTGGCTGATGGTGGCGGTGCCAGACAAGGTCTGTACAAAGTTTAATGCAGCCCGCTCGCCGCTAAGCAAGCTGCGTGCGCTGCCTTGCAGGGTGAAGAGCAGGCTGTTAGCTATAGCTTCCTGCCCATCCTCTATATGCCATATGATGTGTACTTGTGGATCGAACTGGCGGAATACCTCTTCGACCCAGGCTTTGCCGCAGAAAATACAGTTTTCGCGGGTGATGATATCGGCTTCAGCAATCTGTGCGTCAGGAATAAGCTGCGCGGTGATGTCCCCGGCACCTATATCTTCGGCGAGTGCTATCGATACGATTTCAGTTATATCTTTAGCGAGGGTGGGTAGGTTCTTGCTATATAAAATATTCATGTCAGCTGTCGAATAATTAAACACTATGAGAGTGAAAATGGATTATTTTGGCGTGATAGTCTTCGTCTAATTCCAAAACATACTTAAAAAACCCTAAGGTGCCGCATTGGTTATAGCCTTTTGTGATATGTCTCTCGATCCTATCATTTGTCTACTTAAGGCACCTTTCCCTTGGTTATACTTCAATTACGCAAGTTTTTACTAATGGTAATCAACCATGACCGAGCATATGAAATCGGACCCCAAAAAGGTCGTTCAATTGAATGTAGAGCGCAATTCTGTTGCCAATTCGCAAATAGCCTTGGCACGTTTGCCCGCTGCTATGCACACCCTGCGCGACAAAGCGCGGCAACAGTTGCAGCTCTTCCTGCGTGAATTGTTCGATAAAGTTGATGATGCCATGTTTGAGTTGGCGGACAAAGCCAATAATAATCACGACCAAAACATCTTTTTTGATTCCATGCGCGAAGTGCGTATCCGTCGCCGTGCCATGGAGACCTCATTTTTCCGCAGTATTGATATCAGTTTCGCTCAATTGCTTGATCCAAGCGCCTATCGTGATGAAAAACAATCTGGAGAAAAATCGGTTTCTTTGGATGATCTGTCGCTCGTCAAAAATGATGAGTTAGAAGAAATGGTTGCGGTTGATGGCATGGTAAATAAAGCCAATGAGCTTTTTGCCGAGCCGATCCAGCACCTCACTCTCCGTATTGATCATTTGGTGCCCACCAAGGTTTATCAGAAGAATAATCCGCTAGGTGTGGATGTTATCTGCAATGCTTTTACAGATGCGACCAAGGCATTAAATGTTGATGTAAAAGCCAAGTTGGTTTTGTTCAAGTTGTTCGACAATATCGTAATGACCAAGTTGGGCAAGCTTTTTGATGTACTTAATCAAACCCTGATTGATGCCAACATCCTGCCGTCATTGAAGCAGGACGTACGCGTGAAAAGGCCTTCAGCCACTAGCTCGACGGTCGATCAATACGGTCAAGGTATCGGTGCCCAATACGGGGTGGGTGCGCAGAAAGCCGGTGTCGAAACTGGCGGTCTGGTGCAAAGTTACGATGACCAAACCAATCAGGTCTTGCATCAATTGCGCGATCTGCTGGGAGCAAATCGTAGTGCACCGAGAGCGCAATTGCCGGGAGAGGAAATCACTACGCAGGATTTGATAAAAATTCTGTCATTGGCGCAACAACAAAATACCGTCGGCGCTCCTATTACCAGCGGCGCGCCCACTAATTTGCGTAGCTTGTTAAGTGAGTTACTACACAACGAAACCCAAACCGCAGCAGCAATTAATCAGGTTGATGATGATGTTATCAATCTGGTGAGTATGATGTTTGAGTTCATTCTGGATGATCGCAACCTCGCTGCACCGATGAAAGCTTTGATCGGACGTTTGCAAATCCCCATGGTTAAAGTGGCGATTGCCGATAAAACTTTTTTCAGCAAGGGTGGGCATCCTGCGCGTCGTTTGTTAAATGAAATGGCAATGGCCTGCTTGGGCTGGCAGGAGTCCAGTGAAGAGAATCAGCGTAAAGACAGTCTCTTTAATAAAATGGAAGAAACTGTGCGTTCGATTTTGACTGAATTCGATACGGACATGAGCATCTTTGAAAGATTATTGGTGGATTTCCGTTCCTTCCTCGATAAAGAAAAGCGTCGTGCACAAATCCTTGAGCAGCGCACCATTGATGCGGAAGATGGTAAAGCAAAATCCGAACGCGCGCGCGCGCAAGTAGATGCTGAATTAAATCGTATCTGTGTGGGTAAAGAATTGCCTCTGGCGGTCACCAAATTACTGCGTGAAGCTTGGGCAAATGTGATGTTTATTACTTCGCTCAAACAAGGTATAGAGAGCGATGAATGGCGTAATTGTTCTATAACTGCCCAACAGTTGGTGTGGAGTGTTACGGCGGTGATGGATAAGGATAATCGCCAGCGTTTATTAAAATTAGTGCCCGAATTGCTGCAAAAGCTGCGTACAGGTTTGGAAAGCATTTCATTCAGCCCATTTGAAATGACTAATTTATTTAAACAATTGGAAACAGTGCATTTGGCGCGCTTGCGTGGTGAAACAAAACCGCAAGCAGACGTTTCCTCTGTATCTGCTGCTGACCTTGAAGCCAAGGCTACGGCATTAGCGGCTAAAAATGCCAGTATGAAAGCGGCAATGGCAGAGGCTCAAGCGCGCGCTCAGCAATCTGCAATGGCTGCGGCACAAGCCAAAGTGCAAGAGGGTGCACCACTGGCTGAAATAGCCGTTGAAAACCTGACGCCTGCGATCGATGTTTCAGCTGTACCTATAGCGCAAACTACTGAGACGTCACCAGCTAATACGGTAGCAACCGAACCTGTAGGCGTGGCGGTGGCATCAGCTGTAGTCATTGAAGAAACAGTAGATGTAATAGAGGCTGCGGACGCAGATCAAATTATTATCGAAGAGCCTATTAGCGAAAGCTTGAAGGCTGATCCACAGCATTTGGCGTTAGTGAATAATATTACCCAAGGTACCTGGTTTGAAATGCAAGGCGATGCCGGTGAAAAATATCGCTGTCGTTTAGCGGCGATTATCCGCTCGGTAGGAAAATATATTTTTGTAAATCGCTCCGGTATGAAGGTCGCAGAAGAAAGCCGTGAAAGTTTGGCGATTGCATTGCAAACCAAGCGCCTGACTATTCTGGATGATGGAATGTTGTTTGATCGTGCATTGGAAGCGGTGATTGGTACCTTACGTGAGCAGCGTGTAACTAATTAAGTGGTTTGTTTCTCCTCTGATGCTTAACCCGGCCAAGTGCCGGGTTTTTTATTGCCCAAGTTATAATGCTATGCAAAAAATAATATCACCAGGTGAACTGGCTATAAACAGTTAATTTTTTCCCAGCGCTGCTGATGAGCGTGATGACCATATATTGCTAAACATAGGGATAAGTAATCTGTTGCCATACTCGCTGAGATGATCGTCATCGTAGTAAAGCGGTCGGGAATTGATTGATCCAATACAGCTTGTTTCATTGCAAAGATATTCCAGGGGATCCAGTTCGTGCGCTTTGCATGCATCTATCGCACTTCGCATAAAACTGCGGACTGATTGTTCATTTTTGTAATATTCGCTGACGCTAATACTGACATCGATTTTTTGTGCTTTATACATCATTGATCGGACTATTGCTTGCGGTACGTTCACTTTCATGCCGGGAATGGATTGCATTACGTATACCGGGTGATTTTCGCTTAGCTTGCATAATTGCGCTTGGTATTCCTTCTTAAAGTGCTCTGAAAATTCACTTGATGTATTGGGAATATTATTTAAATAAACAGCCCTTTTTGTCGGGTTATTAATCGGGGTTAGTAACTCCTGGGTGATATGGTTTATAACCACTATAGGCGTTCCGCGCATATTGGATGATTGTAAAAAATCAAGCGTTTTCCTGTTATATTCGCCGCAATTGTAAAAATGTGGTGTTGATAAGTTCATCATTGCAGCACAGCCATCAGCACCTAAAAAAAGCACCCCGCCCATTTCTTTTGGTGTTGCTGCCACGACTGCATTTATCGTTGCATTTGAATGGCTATCCCCCAATACGATTAAACCAATTTTTTCTTTTCCCTCGCCAAATACACACATTGGTGATGTAGGGTCTTTACTCGGTATGACAACACATTCTGCGCGTGGATTGCGATTGTTTTGTTCATTATCTGCAATTGCAATTACATCATCCACCCGGGATGGAACACCTTTAAGGAAAAAAATAGTCAAGCCAATTATTGAAATAAATCCTGCAATGCTTGTATAACCCATCACTGGCAGAATTTTTGGCAGTTGTGTCGGGAATGCATTGCGCCATGGTTTTTCGATTAAATAATAAGAGAGCGCAGCCAGCAAAAATGATGTAACTATTCCCAAACCAATTCCCCAGGGGCTTTCTTTGAAATCGAAGAGATTGAGTGCGACGACCACCGGCCAATGCCACAAATAGAGCGAATAGGATATGGTGCCGATGTATTGGGAAATAGGATTGTGGGTAAGCAGCGATTTTTCATTTGCAGCGATAATAATTAGCGCTGTCCCCAATACCGGTAGACCGGCCAAACTGCCAGGCCATGTGTAACTGGAGTTGAGAAATAAAATGGAACCCGCAATCAACAACATGCCAAACCATTCAATAGTGACTTTTGATCTTTGCGTTGCCTGGAGGCTAAATGCATAGATTAGTCCTCCTGCCATCATCTCCCACGCTCTGGTTGGCAACAGATAGAATCCTGCGTCGCTAAGCGCAGCAGGAAAAAATATCGAGAGTAAATAAGAGCACCCGGCAATAAACACCAATGTCCAGCGGCTGGCATCGAATGAAAAGTGCTTTCTCAGCCCCATCACTAACAGAGGGTAAAGAATGTAGAACTGCCACTCTACCGAGAGCGACCAGGTATGTAATAACCATTTCTCATCGGCGGCCCCATCGAAGTAGCCGCTGTCCCTGGTGAAAATGATATTGGAGGAAAAACTGGACGCCCCAAAGATATGCTTACCGAACCGTTGCATTTCATATGGAGGTAGGAAAAACCAGGCAAAAATTAATAAGGCAATGCAGAGAACCGCAAGCGCGGGGATAATGCGAGCGGCCCGGGCAAGGTAAAAATCTACAAGGTTAAAACGATTTTTTTCAACTTTTGAAAATATGATGCCTGTCATCAGATAGCCGGAGATGACAAAAAAGATATCAACTCCAGAAAAGCCGCCGTCGAAACCGGTAATTCCAAAGTGATAGAGGACTACGGCAATTACTGCAATAGCCCGTAAACCATTAATATCTTGCCTAAAGGTCACAATTACCTCCCTGCCAAATGAGTTTATTTTACGACAGCTTCAAAAAAGGGCATTACCGATTACGAGAATGCCCTTTTTAATAAAAAAATTCTGACGTATCAACCCACAAATGTGCAATAACTGTGCCTGAGCAGCGGTCGCACTTTTGAAAGCAACCGGCGATTAGTAACAGGGGGTGAGGACATTATTACAATTTAGTTAAAACCTGGTTTTATTGTGGTTAGTTACCTGAAAGTGCATGCAAGCTTCCTTGCTTGATCAATATGTTTCTGAAAATTAACTTTCGGCAATCAGCATCAATGTTTGTCCGGCTTGAACACGTGCGCCATTAGGTTTAAGGATATGAGTAACCGTGCCCTCGCAAGATGCATAAATGTTGATCTCCATTTTCATCGACTCTAATATTAGTAACACATCGCCGGCATTCACTGTCTGGCCGATGTTAACCTGGGTTTGCCAAACGCTGCCTGACACCGAGCTGTCTACGCGGATAGCATCAGCAGGTAATTCGGTCTCATCATTTTCCTCGGCTATTTCTTCCTGTTCGTAATTAAATTGCCCGTTCGCATGCCAGCGAGCCAGTTCTTCTTCAAAAGCCTGTTCACGTTGTGCGGTGAATGTGGTGATTGAGTCCTGATTGGCAGCAATAAATTCCTGATACTCGCTCAGGCTAAAATGGCTTTCTTCAATTTTAATTGGATAGCGTCCCTGCGGGAAATCGCGGCGGATTTTTTGCAATTCTATGGCACTTACTTCGTAAAAACGGATTTGGTCAAAGAAGTTTAATAGCCACGGCTGTTTAAATTCCTTGGTTTGGCGATAGCGATTCCACATCTGCAATGTGCGTCCGACAAACTGATAACCGCCGGGCCCTTCCATGCCGTAAACGCATAAATAAGAACCGCCGATACCGACGGAATTTTCGGCTGTCCAGGTGCGCGCCGGATTATATTTGGTGGTCACCAGGCGATGACGTGGATCTATCGGGGTTGCAACAGGCGCTCCCAAATACACATCCCCCAAACCCATTACCAAATAAGAAGCACTGAAAAGTATATTTTTAACATCGGCAATTGAATCCAAGCCATTGATGCGACGAATAAATTCCAGATTGCTTGGGCACCAAGGGGCATTAGCGCGCACCGATTGCACGTATTTTTGAATTGCCAACTGGCAGGCTTCGTCATCCCAGCTTAGTGGAATATGCACTGTGCGCGATGGCACGCTCAGCTGCGCAAGCTGCAGAATTAATTCGCGCTCGCCGCATTCAAGATGTATCAGTAAATCATTGAGCGATAATTGCTGGCTATTGTAGTGAACCTGTAGCGAGCGAATTCCCGGCGTCAATTCATACAGGCCGGGCAAGGTGTTTTGTTGCAACCATTGCATAAGCGCATGGGCGCGAAAGCGCAATTTAATATCCAATGCGAGTGCGCCGTATTCAACCAGTAAAAAGTGATCGCCTGCTGCGCGATAAACAATATTTTCACCAAATTCGGTAGAAGAGAGTGTTTTCACAATAGGTGACGTTAATTCGCTAATGTTGTAACTATGATAGGTTTTTTCCAGCGACTTCAGTGATTGGTTTTGTGCGCGCTCAATCGCAACAGCATCGCTGATGGTGATGGGTAAGAAACGGATTTTATCGCCTGCGCGCACTTGGCCGAGCTTCCATAAATCGGCACTGATAACAGTTGCAGGGCAAACGAATCCGCCCAGTGAAGGGCCGTCCGGCCCCAGAATAACAGGCATATCGCCGGTAAAATCAACGGTGCCGAATGCATAGGCATTATCGTGAATATTTGACGGATGCATTCCCGCTTCACCACCGGAGGTGCGCGCCCATTCTGGCTTGGGGCCGATCAAACGTACACCGGTACGACTGGAGTTGTAATGCACTTCCCAATCAGTGTTAAAAAAGGTGTTGATATCGTTTGCTGTAAAAAAATCCGGTGCACCGTGAGGGCCGTAAATAACCTTCAATTCCCACTGGTTACTAATTTGTGGTTTCAATTCATCAGTGAGTTCTACAGCCGCAATATCGGCATTACAGGCGTCCGGATTTAATGCGAGTACATCACCTGCGCGCAGTGCGCGGCCATTGTGTCCACCAAATTGGCCGAGGGTGAATGTAGATTTGGAATGTAAATAATCCGGACACTGTATGCCACCGGCAATGGACAAATAAGCGCGTGCGCCCTGGTCGACAATCCGCCCAAGTTGTAATTGTTGTCCGGCAGCGACAGAAATAATTTCATAAGATGGAATTGGATTTCCATCGAGTTTTGCATCAATAACTGCGCCCGTTAAAATAATTTTTGCGGCACTGCCAAATTTTAAGGTTGGCCCTTGCAAGGTTATTTCCAATCCGGCGGCATCATCGCTGTTGTTAAGCAAACGGTTACCCAAGCGAAAGGAATAACTATCGAAAGGGCCAGAGGTAGGCACGCCGACATGCCAATAACCGGAGCGGCCAGGATAATCCTGAATAGTGGTTTGGGTCCCTCCCTGGATAACATCAATACGCGCAGGTTGGTAAACAAAACTATTCAGGTAGCGGGTAGTCATGCGACCTTGCAACAAGGTTGGATCTCGCAACAGTGCGCGTAAATAGCCGATATTGGTTTCTATTCCGTAGAGATAAGTATTTGCCAGTGCAGTGGATAATTCGGCCATCGCTTGTTCGCGGTTGCTGCCACGCACAATAATTTTTGCAAGCATCGGGTCAAAAAATGCGGGCACTTCAATACCGCTTTCAATCCAATGGTCAATGCGTAAATTTTCATGTAATGGCGGGAATTCCACTTTGCTGAGTAAACCGGCGCAGGGCTGGAAATTCAGTACAGGGTCTTCTGCATAAATCCGCACTTGAATGGCGTGGCCTTTTGGTGAAAGTTGATCGCGTAGTAATTTTATATCGCCGAGATCGCCAGCAGCTTGACGCAGCATCCACTCGACTAAATCTACACCGTAGACTTCCTCAGTAACGCCGTGTTCCACTTGCAAGCGCGTGTTTACTTCAAGGAAATAAAAATTCTCATCGATCGAATCATAAATAAATTCCACCGTGCCCGCATTGCGATAACTGACGGAGGAGAGCAATTGCTCCGCGGTGCGTTGCATCGCTTGACGCTGCGCCTCTGGCAAGTTTGGCGCGGGGCATTCTTCAACCACTTTTTGATTGCGTCTTTGACTTGAGCAATCACGTTCACCAATCGCTACCGCCGTACCCTTGCCATCACCAAATACCTGTACTTCGATATGACGGGCAGCGGCGATAAACTTTTCCAGAAATACACCGTCGTCGGCAAAATTGTTTTTTCCCAAGCGTTTTACTGAATCGAATGCAGCAACCAGATCTGTTTCACTATTACACAACTGCATTCCAATTCCGCCACCACCGGCGGTGCTTTTAAGCATCACCGGATAACCGATGGCACTCGCGGCCGTTCTGGCATCATCAAGGCTTTTTAATAAATCTGTCCCGGGGCAAAGCGGCACATCGGCAACTTGTGCTAATTCACGTGCTTTGTGTTTTAAACCAAAGATAAGCATTTGTTCCGCAGTAGGGCCGATAAAAACCAGCCCTGCCATTTCGCACTCGGCAACAAAAGTAGAATTCTCGCTTAAAAATCCGTAACCGGGATGAATCGCTTGTGCCCCGGTTTGCTGCGCAATAGCAATGATCTTTTTGCGGTCGAGGTAAGTTGCTGCCGCTGCACCCTCGCCTAATGGGTAGGCTTCGTCGGCGATGCGCACATGCAGTGAATCTGCATCAGATTCGGCATAGACAGCGACAGATTTGATATTGAGTTTTTTTAAGGTGCGAATGATGCGGGTAGCAATGGCACCACGGTTAGCAATCAGAACTTTGGTAAACATAATCGGCTCCGGCAGGCCGTCCTGCTGGGATTTATTACGACAGTGGTCGTCCACTGAAGATATTTCAATTTATATGTTTGTGTAGGTTGGCGGTGAGCGTGCGAACCCCAACACTCTCTGTGAGAAGAGCATGTTGGGGTTCGTTCCTCACCGCCAACCTACAGGTCCAAAATAAAATTAATTCCACACCACAACTTCAATCGGCGTCGGGTTATAGCCATTGCAGGGATTATTTAATTGCGGGCAATTGGAAATAAGCATAACGATATCCATTTTTGCCTTAAGCTCGACATACTTACCCGGTGCCGAAATGCCATCTTCAAACGTGAGCCCGCCGTCGGCAGTCACGGGCACATTCATGAAGAAATTAATATTGTGGGTGATATGGCGCTTGCTAATACCGAATTCCGGATGCTCGGCAATGGCGAGCATCCAGCTGTCGCGACAGGCATGCATGCAACGCTTTTCCAAACTGTAACGCACCGCATTACTTTCAGTGGCGCAGGCTCCACCGAGAGTGTCATGACGGCCGCAAGTATCGGCAACAATTTCCAATAATTCGCGATTGGCGTTGGACATCAGTTTTGTGCCCACGGTCAGGTACAAATTACCTTGGCTGCGGATGGTGTCCATCGCGCTGTAACGCTCGTTTGGATCTTTGGCGTTATAAAATAAAACATCAGCTGCCTGGTTTCCTTTCAGGTCGACAATACGAAAAGTTTGGCCTTGTTTTATCTCACCGAGAAAATAATCGCCGGCAGGAACGTAATGGGTTGAAAACGCTGTTTCAGGGTGCAAGTGGCTTGGCAGGTGTGACATCTTAATACCTCTGTAAGCTATTTCGCTGATAAATAATAAAGTGCATTGTTTTGGAATCCGCGTTGATTTTCTTCGCGGAAATTTTTGCAGTAGTCGTCATCTGTGACGGGGTCTGCTTCACCCAGCTCTATTTTCACCGATGTAAACGGGTAGCGTTCAGATGTATTCAATGGGTGCGGGCAGGCATGCATGATGACAAGCGTATCCATTTCAAAACGCAGGGTCAGGCTATTGTCGGGAGATTGGTTTTTGGTATCGAGTTTGATATTGCCGTGATCATCGGCAATGACTTTGCTAAACCAATTAATGTTGGATGCCATATCAGCATGACCAAGGCCGTACTTTGATAATTCGACCAGGAATGCATCGTAACCATTTTGCAGCCATTGGTTGCGATGGGTTTGGTAATCGCGCTTGCCCCATTTCTTTTCAATGATTTCGGCGTTGCTATTGCCACACACAGTATCGTGCCAATTACCCTCTCCATTTGCAGAATAGTCTTCAACAATCGAGGCGAAAATCCTTCCCATATCGGAATACAAGCAATTGCCGCGTTGCAACTTGAATGTATGTTGGCATTTAAGGGTGTCTGGTGCGTTGTAGCGCTCTAACAAATTGCGTGGATTGTAAAACAGCATTCCAACATTGGCGCCGCCTTCGATGTCGGTAATTTTCATCAGGCTGCCGCGACGCAGTTCCAATGACCAGTGACCATTGCCGGGTAAAGTGGTGGTATAAAATAGTTTGCTCATTGGTTAACGTTCCTGTGATTCTTGCGCAATGGTTTGTAGTTCGTAAGGGACTTCACTTTTGCGTCGGGTTACTGGTAGATCGTAGGTAATATTGGCTCCATAAGCGCCAGGAGCTTGTTGGTCGTGGCGCAATTTATCGAATACCCACAGGCGGGTCCCCAAATAAAATCCTTCACTTAAATCATGTGTCACCATAAAAACGGTGAGGTCGTGCACGCGCCATAGATTCAGGATTAATTGATGCATATCGGCACGTATACCCGGATCGAGTGCACCGAAAGGTTCGTCGAGCAATAAAATACGTGGCTGGCGAATAAGTGCTTGGGCGATCGCCAAACGCTGTTTCATACCACCGGATAATTCATGTGGGTAGCGATTAATCGCGTGTGTTAGGCCAACGGATTCGAGTAGTGCTTTTGCTTCTTCAATTACCAGACGTTTTTTGCTGCCGAATAATTTTCCGAACAGCGGTGAGTGTTCAAACTCGCGCGCGATAATTACATTTTCCAAAACGCTTAAATGTGGGAATACCGAGTATTGCTGGAACACGATTCCGCGCGATTGATCAGGCTCATTGCGGATCGGTTTGCCATCTAATAATAATTCGCCAGAGGTGGGCGATTCCATGCCCAGCAACATTTTTAAAAATGTACTTTTACCGCAGCCGGATGTTCCCACCATGGTGATAAATTCACCGGCATTGACATTGACATTCATGCGTTCCAATACGACGTTGTCGCCATATTTTTTCCACAGGTTTTTTGCCTGAATCATCGGCATAGCTTTCGCTCTTTTCTCATCAAGACTTTTTTTATCAAGAATAGTTTTATCAAAAGGAATAATGGTCATTTCTGCTATCCCGCAATCTTATTTGCTAGCTATTGCCTATTTGCTTGTCAGTTGATAATGCCAGGGAAAGCATTTGGTGCTGAGTTTGACCAATAGCCAATCCACTAAAAAGGCGAGCAAGGTAATCCAGGCAACATAAGGAAGGATGACATCCATCGACATATAGCGGCGCACCAGAAAAATGCGGTAGCCCAAACCATCGGTAGAGGCGATTGCTTCGGCGGCGATCAAAAATAGCCAACCGGCCCCGAGTGATAAGCGCACGGCGTTAATCAACCTTGGCAACAATTGCGGAATTAATACACGCACTAGAATTTGCCAAGTGGATGCGCCCAGTGTTTGCGCTTTTACCAATTGTTCAAGGGGAATTTCCTGGGTGCAGCGTTGGATATCGCGTGCGATAAAAGGCGCAACGCCGATAACGATCAAGGCTACTTTGGATAGTTCACCTAAGCCGAACACGATAAATAAAACCGGTAACAATGCCATCGGCGGTATCAGCGAGATAACCGTGAGCAGCGGTGCAAGGGGCGAGTAGATAGTGGGAATTGCGCCAGTTAATAAGCCGATAGTAAAACCGAGGATCGCGGCGATAAAAATGCCCAGCGACAGGCGATACAAACTGCTGAGCGTATCCTGCCAAAATAGATATTCGCCGCTGCGCTTGCTTGGTTCAAACGCAAGCGCCTGAATTGCATCGCCCATTTGTGCAAAGCTGGGCAAAAGTTTGTCGCTGGCATTTTCAGCGAGGCGCGCATCGGACGCGATTAAATAAATAACAAATAGCAAAACAAAAGGCAGAATTCCCAATAAAAGATGGATGGACCTGGATGGGGTAAGGTTAATCAGCTTTTTCATGAATTTTTATCGCTAGCCAGTTTACGAATTATTTACCCCACCCTGGCCCTCCCTTGACAAGGGGAGGGAGTGAGTGGCTCCTCCCTCTTCATAAGGGTGAGACTGGGAGGGGGTTAGAGTTTTTTATCAGCCGCCAATTGCATGTAAGTGGTATCAAAACGCAGCTTCACGTTTTTCTTATTACCGTAAATACCTTTGGGACCTTCTACGCCGATGAATTCAGCATCCGGTGCGCCATCACCTAACAGGCCGTGATCAAACGAAAACTCGGCGACTTTTTGCATGGTTTTTAACAGCTCGCCACTGTTAACCAGTGCAAGTGCAGAGGCGGGGGTGTAAAACATTTTGGTGCTGGCAAGTTGTGATTCAAAACCGGCGAGGTCAGTACCTGAGGCAGCGGCCATTGCTGTTTTTGCGCTAGCAGCGGCTTTGTCTGATCCGCTCATCACACCCATAATTTCATACCAGGCGCCGACGAGCGCTTTGCCCAGTGCAGGATTCTTTTTCAGGGTCGCGGTGTTCACGATCATCAAATCCATAATTTCACCGGGGATTTGCGATGAATCGAATACTTTGTTGCTGTTGGGTTGAGCGAGGACTTCGCTCAGCAGGGGATTCCAGGTGGTAACGGCGGTGACATCTTTGGTGCCGTACACTGCAACCATGTCAGCATCAGAGGTGTTCACCACTTTTACATCGGACTCTTTGAGACCGACGGTTTCCAATCCGCGTGCAAGCAAGTAATGGGAAACGCTGAGCTCAACCAGATTAACCCGTTGCCCTTTAATATCTTTCAGGCTTTTTGCACCTTTAAGTACTATGCCGTCGTTACCGTTGGAGAAGTCGCCGACGATCAGCGCGGTTGAATCCACACCGCCGGCAGCAGGAATAGTGAGTGCATCCATATTAGTCATCACGCAGCCGTCAAATTGACCGGCGGTGTATTGGTTGATGGATTCTACATAATCGTTAATTTGTACCACTTCAATGTCGATACCGTATTTCTTGGCCCATTTATCGACAATTTTTTGCTCGGCGCCATAGCCCCATGGCATCCAGCCAACATAAATGGACCAGCAGACTTTAAAGGGTTCAGCAGCACTGGCAGCGGCAGCAGACAGGGAGAGTGTAAGGGCCAGTAATACTTTGGTAAGGCGGGAATGACGCAACATGAACAACCTCCAGCGGTTTTGGTGACATCGACGCAAGCATAGGGAGCACTCTGGCGGTTAGGCCATTTCATCTCCCGGGCTTTTATCCCGCCGTGTAACCTCAAGACAATGCCTGGGCGTTTTAGCCTATGCCTGCCTTGGGAGGTCGGAAGCTCTCGGACCAGACATCAGCTTGATTACTCAAGCGACCGGAACCCTAGCCTCCTATTAACAAATTGTGTCTACAGATTTGTTGAATAGCTAAAACCACCCAGAGTGCGAATCAGTTATACAGTTTTCCATATCGCAATATAGGTGCCAATTATCTAACTTTTTGATTTATATGGTTATTTTGATCTAATTGTTTGAGATGCAGTTGTTTTGTGTGCTCTGTTTTGTGGCATGGGTGTGTGCATACCGTTTTATTTTGGTGCGTCAATTGTTGGGAGAGGATTAGAGTGGCAGAGGGATCAAAATGGAGCGATTAACATATCTTTTGGTGCCGTGGAGCGCGAGTTTGCGGCTAAAGTGCATAGATCGTGCTATTTTTAACCCAACTGTGAGCGAATGGTCATATTGTCTGGAAGAATTTTCACAAGCTGTTAAGATTGTCGCTCAGGACAACCTATATTGAAGATGTGGTCATCTAGTCTCTAGGTTTGCAGGCCCTGATTCCGGTGTGGTGGAAGCTACCCATCCTGGTAAATAGACGGCGCTAGGGAACATGAAAATCATGGAAAAACACGGAATAATTATGCACAACTCAGGCTTGCCAGGCTCTGATACAAATAAGTCCTCTCCGTATTCTGCGGTAGCCATGTCAGAGCAACTGGTTATTCAACATTTAAAACAGTGCCGCGATTTAACGCGCGGCTTTGCTTACCGTGTTTTCCCGAATTTCTGGCGACAATGGTGTAAACAAGTTCTTGAGATTGCCGAGCAGGCAAAATCCAATAAAGAGCAGATCGCGCTCTACGAAACCCAAAATCTTTTGGTTGCTGTACAACAAGCTGCAGAGCAAGAGTTTTGCCAGCACCTGGCGAACGGCTTTGTAAAATTCAAGAATAAATCCCTTAATACCCTGACGGGTGAAGAGCGTTTTAGCGGTGACATCCTGTCATTGGTTGAGCATTCTGATCTCGAAGAAACTATTGCTATTACTTCAATTACCCATCGAGCCGATAACTTTTTTGCTGAACATTTGTGGGCGTTCCAGCAGCGTCTGGCATTGCTGAATGATGGCGAAAAAATCGACGAGCGTGCTAACCCGGTGAGTCCGGTGCAGTTTTGTGAATCGTTGCGCAAGCTGCTCAGCAGTTTGGATATTGATGTCAAAACCAAAATCATCGGCTATAAGCTATTTGACCATGACGTCATTGGAATGCTTGACAGCCTTTACGACGAGCTAAACGATTATTTGATTCGCCAGAATCTGTTACCTAATCTTCGTTTTATTCCTGTGAATGAAAAGTCCGCAGTACAAAAAGCAGATGATGCTGTACAAGATGATCCTTCCGAAAGCCTTCAGCCAGCGGATGAACAGCAACAGGCTGAAGAGGAACAACAGCACCAACGTCGTGCGAGTGACAAACTATTAAGTGGTGCGCTCAATCCGAATGACATCCAGTATCAAAACAGTCTTTTAAATGCCATTCGTTTATTGCAAACCCATGTGACCCAGCAGTTGCCCGCGATTCAAGCTGCCGGTTTTGTGCCGCCGGCCGCCGCCGCGAATAGTCCGTTGATTAATCCCAACGGTGTGACTGCAATCCCTGCTGTTCCCTCTGCGCAACCTGCTGATTTGAAGGTATACACCCAAAACCAATTGGTCGGCGTGCTTGAAAGTATGCAGAACCAAGCCTTTAGCGTTACTCACCAGGCATTGGCTAATCACGAATCTGGTCCCATTCCTATCCAGCCGCAAACCGTGGCTGATGTTGGCCGGAAAATGATGGAGCAAATCGCCAGCGAAAATGAAAATGGTGCGGTAGGCGCGGGCGATATGCAGATCATTGATCTGGTTGGGATGTTGTTTGAATACATGTTGTCCGACGATCATCTGCCTGATTCGGTCAAGGCATTGCTGAGTTATCTGCATACGCCTTTCCTGAAAATTGCATTTATTGATAAAGGCTTTTTTGAGCAGCCGGAACATCCTGCCCGGGTATTGCTGAACAGTCTCGCTGAATCAGGTGTGCGCTGGGTTAGTAATGATGGCAGCGATCAATACGATATCTTTACCAAGATCAAAACAACGGTGTTCCGTTTATTGCAAGAATTCAAAAATGATGTGCGTATTTTTGCTGAATTGTTAATTGAGTTTAATGCTTATACGCACAATGTTGCGCGTCGTCAGGAATTGATGGAGCGTCGCGCGTTGGAAAAAGCCCAGGGCGAGGAAAAGCTGCGCGAAGCAAAAATCCAGGTTAATAGTGAGGTGCGCAGCCGCACGGATAACCGCGATATGCCATCGGCAATATTGCTGTTGTTATTACAGCCCTGGTCAGACTATCTCTCGTTTGTGCTACTGCGTTACGGCGATAAATCCGATAGCTGGAAGCGCGCGCTGCAAGTGATTGATGATTTGCTTTGGTCGTTGGAGCCAAAGACCAGGCAGACCGATAAAGTTAAGCAAATGGAGCTGCAAGATGGGTTGTTGGCGGCATTGGAGCGTGGTTTTGAAACTATCGGTTATGAGCAAGCCAAAGGGCGCAAATTATTAGACGCGGTGATATCACTGCAGCGTATGGCGCTCTTGAGTCGTCAGGCAGAGCCTGCACCTGCGCCGATGCGCAGCAAGCTTGAATCCCTTGCGGCAGAAAAAGCAGGTCATGCAATTGCTGTGCAACAGCCGGTATTGCCGGAAGAAGCCAAAATTGTTGATAGCCTGAAGATGGTCGAGTTTGGCACCTGGTTTGAGTTTGAAGGCGGTAAGCGCTTGAAAGTGGCTTGGTATAACAAGAAAACCCAGCACTACATGTTGGTGGATCAGCAGGGGCGCAAGGTTTCGCTCACCGCAGGATTACAGCTCGCACGCGATATGCTTTCTGGTCGTGCGCGCATTATTGCGGGTAGCACCAAACCTTTCTTCGAACGCGCCCTGGAAAATATTTATCACACCCTTAATGAGCGGGCGGATACTCTTAAAGCGGGTAATGCATCATGACGCACAATTGTTCACGTGAGCACGACAGGGAGTTGGAACGCCACACAATCAATGGCGATGTGGATGTGTATGACAACATGCGCGACCAATACGTTGGTCGCCTGGTTAATATCCACACTCAAGGCTTGATGATTGTCGGCGATGTGGCAATGGAAGAGGATCGTCTTTATACCCTGGATTTACATGTGCCCGAGCCAGTGAATGGGCAGATGGTCATCCAATTAGGTGCTGATTGCCTTTGGGCCAGGGAGGCCGATTTATCAGGTAAACATTGGATTGGTTTTTCAATTATTGATGCATCACCGCAAGCAACCGAATCTATCCGCACTTTAGTGGAGTTGCTGGGCGAAGCCTATTAGCGGCTTCGCTTTCCTCGCTTAAAACAAATCTGTAAACACAATACCCAACGCAAAGATTTCCATATCGGTATTGTAGTCAATCAGGCTATGACCGTAACCTTTAAAATATTTAAATTGCCCACGTAAGTTTGAACTGATTGGAAAGCTCCAGCCTAATTCCAATGCGCCTTTATTATCATTGTCCAAATTATTGCGCAGCATTGCGTTAAAAATATTTTCCTTGTGCTGGTATGCGGCATTGAACTCAAAGTGACCCATGTAGTGAGTGATATCAGGATTATCATCTCCGTGGGGGTCGCCCGGGAATTCTTGTTCGGGTTCCGGAATTCGATACCAGGGATTGAAAGCGAACGCAAAATTACCCCGTTCGAAAACAGAATTGAACATGATGCGATTCCAACTGCGCGAGAGTTCGCCACCCAAGCCGTTGGATTGATGGGTTAACGAAAATTCATTAATCCGGTTATTGAAGCCCAGAATTTCCCAATCGTTAGTAAAGCTCAGGATAAATTCCGGTTGATGGTCTGTTTCGCGAAACGGTGCAGAATCAGTATCGTTATAAACCTGCCACAGCGAGTGATTGGTGTAGCCCAGATAAAGATGGCCGTTATTCCCGAACAGGTCTTCGTGAATCAGAATTTTAATACTCAATTGAAATTCCGCTTCTGTTTTGCTGAGTGAGCTTAAGGATTCAGAATTATTATTGCGATAAGGCACAGTATTGGGGTGGCGGGTGTAACTGACCGGAAAAAAATAATTGCGTTTATGTGGTGTCAACATAAAACGATTGGAGCGATTGAGCGCCTCCAGCGTCATGCGTTTTTTTAGTAGCGGTGTTTCCCGGACTTGTGCAACGGCAGGTGATGTTTCTTTTATCTCCGCTTGTTGCACTTCACTTTTTTGCTGATCGTGAAGCATTTGACAAGCTTCTTTCAGTTCGCGGATTGTCATGGTTTCGCCCGCGCCGATGACTGATGCCTGAAGGCAGGTATTCATCGCCTCAGCCGTTAACTCGGGCTTGGATACAAACTCATCGGTAGCGGTAAATAATTCGGCGCGTGCGGTGGTGGCGAGAACAATCAGACTGAGTGGCCAGATACGACGCATTGGCGATAAATCCTTGAAGTGGCTTTCAGTCATTGTAGGGGTTACTGACGATGAGGCAAGTGCCGTATCCCACATTAACTCAATAAGATTGCACCCAGACCTCAATATCTTGCTCATGCCACTGCGTTAAGAGCTGTACGCCTTCATCGACTACTTTTAAATACACATCAATGATATCGGTAGCGAGGCTGAACAAGCGGCTACTGTCAGTGTTGATTTGATGTGCATTTACCACATCGCTCTCAACCATAGAAAGCAAAAATTCCAATTTGATTTCGTAACTTTTGAGTTGGCTTAACAAGCTCAAATCGCTATCCAGTAAACCTTCCAGGCGTTTGGTTTGGTGGCGGAGCTTTTCGTTATTCACGCGCGTACATTGAATGACGTACCGCAATTTACCGGCGAAATCTTTATCGCAATAACCCAGTGCCGAGGCGTAAGTCGCCAGCGCGCGAATACGGCCAATTTGTTCGGCAACCGCAGGCATCAGACGGGTTGAGAAATGCAGTACCTCAAGGTATTTAAAGCGATTGGGGTAAAGGGTTTCATCGGCATGGATGACTTTGGGTTCGAGCATTGCCGGCATGGATTGCGAAGTCGGTTGTTCCAACTGTTTGCCTAATGCCGCCACCATGCTGAGCAATTGTTCGATCAGATGGCAGTGCAACTCGTAGTTATCGATAACGGCGTCTTCCTGCCAGTTGCGGCTAATTGTCAACCAGGCATTGCTCAGGTTTTCCTGGTCGCGTGGGCTAAGCAGTGCAGAACTGCGTGCAGAAAAAGCCTGTAATAACTCCAGGCGACGTTCCAGTTGAACTTGCAAATGGGAAAGCTCATCGCGGAACAATTGGTTGCCGCCAAGGGTGCCCATAGTCATTCCGCGGTGGCGTTGTACCGCCTTGATCATGTGGATGAGCTGCTTCGCGAGGGTCAATGCATCCAGCCGCTGGTGATAAAGGTCGCAGAAATGTGCAAATTCGCTCGAATCAGTGCCGCGAGATGGTGCAACAGGGACGTGACTCTGTCTGTTGATGGTGCTTGCTGCCATTCTTTGCTGTACTCCAATAGCCTGGAAAACCTGAAGTTGCCGCTTTCAGTGCCCCCAATTGGGCGATGGATTGGTAATGGACAAACTACAGCAACAGCTATGCCAGATCCCTGGTATTTTTTATCCATGGTGGCGTATTCAGCCTTAATATATGATTTATAAGCTAGTTGTTTATAATAATATCGCGGAACCGACGCGGCATCTGGAGAACCATGACAGTACAACCGATAAAAAAAATTGTCATTGTGGGCGGCGGTACCGCCGGATGGATGACGGCTTCGTTCCTGGCACACTGGCTCAACGGAGTGGACATTCAGGTTACGCTGGTAGAGTCCGATCAAATCGGAACCATTGGGGTCGGCGAAGCGACTGTTCCTGGTATCCGCCAATTTATTAAGGCATTGGAAATTAGCGAAAGCGAGTTTATCAAGGCAACCAATGCGACTTTTAAATTGGGCATTGAGTTTGAGCACTGGGCTGGCGAAGGCAAATATTTTTTTCATCCCTTTGGTGGATACGGTGCTCGCCTGGAAGACCGTTCGTTCCACAAGACCTGGTGGGCTGCCAGGCAGGCCGGATACGCGGACGAATTGGAAAAGTTTTGCTTTTGTACCCGGCTTGCCAAAGCGGGCAAATTCGCCTTGCCCAGCTTTGAAGATAAAAGTCGCTTGGCCTGGTACAACTATGCATACCATTTTGATGCGTCGGCGTTTGCCCGCTATTTGCGTAACTACGCGGAAAAAGGAGACGTCACCCGAATAGAAGGCAAGGTCAATCACGTTCAATTGGATACAACGACGGGATTTATCCAATATATATCGCTGGAATCTGGCCAAGTGGTCAATGGCGATTTATTTGTCGACTGCACCGGCATACCAGCCTTGTTGATTAATAAAGCCATGGGTGTCGGCTACGAGGATTGGCGTCATTGGCTGCCGTGCGATAGTGCGCTGGCAGTGCAGACCAACAGCGTTACCGATCCTGATCCTTACACCCGCTCATCGGCCCGGACAGCGGGTTGGCAGTGGCATATTCCGTTGCAACACCGCGTTGGCAACGGCTACGTTTACTCAAGCCCGTTTATTTCCCACGACGAAGCGCGCACCGAATTGCTCGCCAACCTGGCGGGCGAGCCGTTGACCGAGCCGAAATTAATTTGTTTTACCACCGGTATGCGGCCTGACTTCTGGTACAAAAACTGTGTTGCGATCGGATTGTCGAGCGGTTTTCTGGAGCCGCTGGAATCCACCAGCATTTCACTTATCCAGACCGGGATAGCCAAAATGACCGGCTTCCTGGTGAATTTCATTATCGATGAGAAACAGATAGCCGAGGCCAATCGCCTGAACCGCCTGGAATATGAACGCATCCGGGACTTCATCATCCTGCATTACAAACTAAATGGGCGTTCCAATCCTTTCTGGGAACATGTCAGGACGATGTCGATTCCCCAGACCCTTGAGGAGAAGGTTGCTGCATTCAAGGCGGGTGGTGATATCAAACTACTGGCTCAGGAGTCCTTCGTTGAGGAGAGTTGGGTAAGCATGTTCTACGGTTTCGGGATAGCGCCGGATGCGCTAGCGCCCTCCACCGATCCGGCCGCTATTCAATTGGTGATGAATAAAATGAAAAGTGCCATCGATAAAGGGACTGCACTGGCGGCTGGCCACGCTGAGTTTCTCCGGTCTGTAGATAACTGATTCAAGCCCACGCCTGCGCCGTGCGCGGACTCTCTACTTTTATTCTTCAATTTGGTCTTCAGACTGGTTTCCAGTGACATGCTCTTGCGGCATCGCTATGGGAAAGGCATGACACCTTAATCGTGCCTTGTTTCTTTTAGTATCACCATTTTGGTGAGGTATTTGTCATAGGTAATAAATCTTGCGCGTATAAAAACATTGACTTAATATTGTGCCAAATAGTCATATTTACCATATAAGAGTGATAATGCTTAATGATTATTATCAACCGCAATGCGCAGTTGCGATTTCTGGCAGTAATAACGCGTTATCTTCCACTCTCAGGGCTTCTGGCTGTGCTGGTTACTGCGCCGGTTTTCGCGTCTGTGCCGGTAAATATCTGGTTCGATCATCCCTCTGCTAATTGGGAAGCCGAGGGGCTGCCAATCGGTAACGGCGCTATGGGTGCGGTGATCGCAGGCGATATAGTAACCGACCAAATCCAGTTCAATGAAAAAACGCTCTGGACCGGCGGTCCCGGTGCTATCGGTTATGATTTTGGTTGGCCAAGCCAACCACAGGCCGCAGCAGTTGCACGGGTTCGCGAAACTATCCAGCGTGATGGCTCAATCACACCCGAGCGCGCCGCCAGTTTTCTCGGCCATAAAATAACCGCCTATGGTGATTACCAGACCTTCGGCGATCTGAATCTTCGTTTTGCTGAAAATGACAGCGGTGTCACCCAATACCGCCGCGAGTTGTCGCTTGACGATGGTCAGGTGACAGTGACTTATACGCAGGGTGATGTGAATTATCGCCGCGAATATTTGGCCAGTTATCCGGATGGTGTCATCGCCATCAACCTCAGTGCTGACCGGCCGGGCAAAATTTCTTTCAGTGCCGATGTGCAAGCGCCTGATAATCGCAGTCTTGATATCAAAATCAATAACGGCAGTTTGATCGCCGGCGGAAAATTGCTCAGCAATGGGTTGCAATTCGAATCGCGCATTCATTTCTCGCACCAGGGCGGCGAGCTGACCGTAAACGGAAAACAAAAAGTCGATATTAAAAACGCTGACTCAGCGGTGATTTTATTGACGGCAGGTACTGATTACGCGCAGCGTTATCCGCAGTATCGCGGCGACCATCCCGGTGCTCGGTTACAAAAAATAATCGATAGCGCGAGTAAAAAAACATTTGCGCAATTACAACAAATCCATCGCCGCGACTACCAACAATTATTCGCGCGCGTTGCGTTGGATATTGGTCAGCAGCCGCAAAATTTACCTACTGATAAATTGCTGGCAAGTTACAAAAAAGGCGATGCGGTATTAGATCGCAATCTTGAGTCAATCTATTTCCAATTTGGTCGCTACTTGTTGATTGCCTCATCGCGCGCCGGTTCATTGCCCGCGAATTTGCAAGGTGTTTGGAATAATTCGATTACGCCACCATGGAACGGTGACTACCACGTCAACATTAACTTACAAATGAATTACTGGTTGGCAGAAACCGCCAACTTGCCAGAGTTGATGACACCTTACTTCGATTTTGTCGATAGCCTTGTCGAACCGGGAAAAATTTCTGCACAAAAAGTGGCAGGTGTTAAGCAAGGGTGGACGCTGTTTTTAAATACCAATATTTGGGGTTTTACCGGCGTTATCGATTGGCCCACCGCTTTTTGGCAACCGGAAGCTTCTGCCTGGCTTGCCCAACATTATTACGATCATTATTTGTTTTCTGCCGATAAAAAATTCCTGCGTGAGCGCGCTTATCCGGTAATGAAAGGTGCAGCGGAATTTTGGCTGGCATTTCTGATAAAAGATCCACGCGATGGCAAGTGGATTGTCTCGCCCAGTTTTTCTCCCGAACAAGGTCCATTCACCGGCGGTGCAGCTATGTCCCAGCAAATCGCATTTGATTTGCTGCGCAATACTTATGAATCCGCAACGATGCTTGGCGATAAAAAATTCGCACAACAGCTGAAAGAAAAGCTGGCGCAAATGGATGACGGAATCCGTATCGGTTCCTGGGGGCAGTTGCAGGAATGGAAAGAAGATATCGATGATCCCAAAAATGAGCATCGCCATATTTCCCATTTATTTGCCCTGCATCCCGGTCGTCAAATCGATGTGCACAAAAATCCGGATGTATTGGCCGCCGCAAGAACCACATTAAATGCACGCGGCGATGGCGGCACTGGCTGGTCGCAAGCCTGGAAGGTCAATATGTGGGCACGTCTGCTTGATGGTAACCGTGCCCACAAGGTATTGGGCGAGCAATTGCAGCGCAGTACGTTGAGTAATCTTTGGGACAACCACCCACCGTTTCAAATCGATGGCAATTTTGGCGCGACGGCAGGTGTAGTTGAGATGTTGGTGCAAAGTCACAACGGCGAGTTGCATTTGTTACCGGCGTTACCCGCGGCGTGGCATACCGGCTCAGTAACCGGTTTGCGTGCACGTGGTGGCATTACGCTCGATTTGAAATGGAAAAATGGGCAGTTAACAAGTGCAAAAATTCATGCATCCAATAGCGGAGTAATTCAATTGCGGACTTCGTTGCTCGCAGAAAAACATGCGTTGGTTGATGCAAAAAAAGATAGGGCACTAACAATAAAAAGCGAAGGTATAAGTGGGAGTTTTAATGCGCAGGCAGGAAGCACATATCTCTTATCCAGCAGTGGGAGATAGATTTTGGCGTACATTTTAATAATTCTAACTGGAGAGTGTCATGACATCTAACCGCAAACAGTTTTTAAAGAAAAAGTTACCAACCTACATCAAACTTGCATCCGGTTTGTCACTGGCAGTTGGTGTAATGGGTGTAATCGCACCGGTGTTTGCCCAAGATAAGGCAGAAGGTGCAGTGGAAGAAGTTATTGTTACTGGCCAACGTGCCAGTATTCAATCGGCGCAAGATGTTAAAAAGAATTCCTCTGTCGTTGTGGATTCAATCGTTGCTGAGGATATTGGTAAATTGCCGGATCGTAGCGTTACTGAAGCCTTGCAACGTGTCCCCGGTGTCACTATTGGTCGTTATACCAATAACGATGCAGAACACCCTGCTGCCGAAGGTAGTGGTGTTGCTGTGCGTGGTTTAACGCAAGTGCGTGCAGAATTAAATGGTCGCGATGTTTTCTCGGCCGCAAGTGGTCGCGGCTTAAGTTTTGAAGATGTACCGGCAGAATTGATGTATGCAGTAGACACTTATAAAAGTCCATCGGCCGATATGATCGAAGGTGGTTTGGGCGGTACTGTTAACCTTCGTACACGCATGCCGTTCGATGCTGAAGGCCAATTGGCGAGTTTGTCTGTTAAGGGTAACTACGGCGATCAAAAGAAAGAAACTAATGGTGAATATTCCGGCCTGTACAGCAATCGCTGGGAAACCGGTATTGGTGATGTAGGTATTCTTGTGAACGCATCTACTTCAGAACTGGCAAGTCGCTCCGACCAAATTTATACCCGTCCTTATTTGCCTCGCACTATTGATGGTGAAGAGGTGTGGGTATCAAAAGGTGTGGATTGGCGTCGCAACGATCACCAAAGTAAACGTGAAGGTGGATACCTTGCGTTGCAATGGGCGCCTAATGATCAAGCAGAGGTTTATTTCACTGCGTTCCAAAGTAAGCGTGATTCCATTTACGACGAGAACGCTTTCTTTTTAGAGGGGGCTAATGGTGATCAAGCATTGGTTCCTGCTGCGGATGACGATTGGATATACAGCGGCAATAACGCGCTGGAATCGGGAACTGTTACTGTAGCTAACCCCGCGCAATGGGGGCTTGATTTTGGTACGAGCACTCGTTGGGCAAAAAATACATCAGAGACAACCGATTACTCTGCCGGTGTTAAATGGTCTCCGGATGAGCATTGGAAATTCTCAGCTGATTTGCAATACGTTAAAGCCGAGGCGACAGTTGATGACTATACATTGGGCTTAAAAGTTATTCCTGAAAAAGCGTATATGGACGGAATGGGAACAGAGACTCCGTCTATTCTGGTTGACCCGGCATACATGGCTAATTATGCAAATTACAGCTTGGGTCAGGAAATGACTCACTTTGAGCGTAATAATGCTGAAGCTAAAACTGGCCGCATTGATGCGGAATACAGTTTTGATGATGCGATTATTAAATCGATCAAAGCAGGTTTTAGGTATTCTGAAAAAACAGCTGACAATATCAATACCAGCTACGATTGGAATACTCGTTACGCGACCTGGTTTAATGGTTACGACAAAAATACCTTGCCAAAAGTGACTGCAGATCAAGCGGCAGATTATTTGACTCTTTATTCATTCGGTGATTTCCAGCGCGGTGATGTGCAGGTTCCTGCCGCAGGTTATTTGTATTCTGCTGCTGCTACCAAAAATTTCCGTGCGACTACTGATGCAGTTAACGCCGATTGTCCGACAGAAGCATTTTCCTGGGCGTGTGAAGGCTCGGTGTATATAGATTGGAATCGATTGGATAATCCGGATTACAGAAATCTCCAATCTGAAAAAACGGCCTCTCTGTATATGATGGCTAATTACGGCTTCGATGATTTGGCAATGCCTGTCGATGGTAATATCGGTGTGCGTGTAGTACAGACTGACAATACTGCTTCAGGCACATTAGTTGTTAATGAAGGCACGGTTAATGGCGTAGTTGTAGTGCCTCGCTCAACAGCACCGCTAGTAGCCAGGACTAATGAAACCCACGTATTGCCAAGTTTTAACCTTCGCTTGCAAGCAACAGAAGATCTTTTTGTTCGCTTTGCTGCATCCAAAGCTATTTGGGCTCCATCATTTTCAGATATGCAGGCATTCGTTACTGTGAGCCCTAATATCGATCAGGAAACCGGTATTATCAGATCTTATAATTTGCAGCAGGATACCAACCCCTATCTTAAACCAATGGAAGCTACCCAGTTTGACGTGTCAGTCGAATGGTATTTTGATGCGAATGGCGGCATGGCCTATGCGGCATTTTTTAACAAGCAAGTTGAAGGCTTCTTTAAAAAGAGAACCTCAGCGTACAGCATCGATTCTTACTCAGGTGAGGCCACATGGTTAGATAATGTGGGTACTGGTGATATCAATGGTTTGGAAATTGGTGTTAACAAATTCTTTGATGCGCTGCCTGCGCCGTTTGATGGTTTAGGTGTTCAAGCTAACTACACTTTTATCGATAGCAAAGCGGACTTTCCATTGATTGGCGATAATGGTGTTTCCGGTGCTGCTCCCGTCGATACAGATAAATCTACCTATGGTCAATTACCAATTGATCAACTCTCTAAAAATGCATTTAACATTGTTGGTATGTATGAAAAAGATGCTGTATCTGCGCGTCTGGCTTATTCATGGCGCAGCAAGTACCTGATCTCCTGGGGCAGTAACGGATTTAACCCGGACTACACCGACTGGTCAGGTAGAGCGTCGATTCCAGTTTATAACGATGACTATGGTCAATTGGATGCGTCAATTAGCTACACCTTCTTTGATAACTACACTGTAACAGCAGAAGCTTCCAATCTGTTGCAAGAGAAAACGGTAGGTATTATTGATCAAAACAGTGCGGGTGATCATGTAGCCTATTCTTATGCGCAAGATGCCCGTTTTGCTATTGGCTTACGTGCCAGGTTTTAATTAACTCGCGTTAAACCTTGCCCCAACCGGGGCAAGGTTTTCTCGTTTTTGTTTATTAGTAAATTCGTGATTGTGATTTTCTTAACAAGAGTAAAACCACCAAATAAGAATTTCTTTTATAAAAAATGATTGGTGTTCTGCTAAAAATCCAACATAGTCTTCCTATGAAAATAGTTCTGTATTGAGGTCTTATGATTATTGTTCGTCGATTGAATTCCAAAGTGCAGTGTATAGTTGCGCTCTGCTGCCTATGTGCTGCAGCACTTCCCGCAATAGCCGCGCCGCTCCCTGAACTGGTAAGTAAAAATGGCAAGCATGCCCTTATGGTTGATGGTGCGCCTTTTTTAATGCTTGGAGCACAAACCAATAATTCCAGTAATTATCCCGCAGCATTGAAGGATGTTTGGCCGTCCGTTGAAAAAATGCATGCTAATACTCTGAGCATCCCTGTTGCCTGGGAGCAGGTTGAGCCGGTAGAGGGTAAATTCGATTTCTCTTTCGTTGATCTGCTGTTAAAACAAGCGCGTGAACGCGAAGTAAAAGTAGTACTGTTGTGGTTTGCAACCTGGAAAAATAATGCACCGCATTATGCGCCTGCCTGGGTGAAGTTGGATAACAAACGCTTTCCCCGTGTTGTTAAACCGGATGGCGACACATTAAATTCAATGTCGCCTCTGGGGAAAAATACCCTTGAGGCCGATAAAAAAGCCTTTGTTGAATTAATCAAACATCTGAAAAAAGTTGATAAAGATCACACCGTCATTATGGTGCAAGTTGAAAATGAGGTAGGTACTTACGGTGCCGTACGCGATTTTTCCCTTTTGGCACAGCAAGTGTTTAATGCACCAGTGCCGGATGATCTGGTTAAGACACTCCAATTAAAGCCGGGCACCTGGCCGCAGGTATTTGGCAAAGATGCCGATGAGTTTTTCCATGCCTATCACATCGCCAAATACTGCAACGACATTACTGCTGCAGGTAAGGCGATAAAAAATCTGCCGATGTATGTGAATGTTGCTTTACGCAATCCTTACAACCCTGGCTTGCCGGGTCAATATTCCAGCGGTGGTGGTACCGATAATGTGTTGCATATCTGGAAGGCTGCTGCGCCGGACGTTGATTTGATCGCACCGGATATTTATTTCCGCGATCACAAAACTGTGAGCAAAGTATTGGAACTTTATGCGCGTTCGGATAACGCATTGTTTGTGGCGGAGATTGGTAATGATCAACCATTTGCTCGTTACTTTTTTCCTACCCTCGGTAAAGGCGGAATCGGCTTTTCTCCGTTCGGCATGGACGACACTGGTTATACCAATTATCCATTGGGTGCAAAAGAATATAACGATGAAGTTATCGAGAATTTTGCGCAGCACTATCGCGCTATAGCACCGGCCATGCGCGAATGGGCAAAAATGTTATTTGAAAATAACAGCTGGGGTTTTGCCGAGCCGTTAGATACGATCAGCGAAACACAACAAATCTGGAATGCTGAAGCAACGCTCGCAGAAAAAGAACAGCATGCTAAAGACAGGGCAGTTGCATTGACGCAAACAGTTGATGCAGGCTTGTGGGATATCGACGTCACATACGGCCGTCCCATGTTCTGGATTGCACCACCTGAAGGCAACACACCAGCATCTGGTGGCGCACTGGTAACACAGTTGAGCGATAACGAATATCTGGTAACGGCATACAAAGCCCGCGTGGATTTCAAACCCTCAGCTGAACTGGCCGGGAAAAAATTCATGATTGACCGTATCGAAGAGGGACATTTTGAAAAAGGTGTATGGGTACTGGATCGCGTTTGGAATGGCGACCAAACCGATTGGGGTATGAACTTCAGCACGCGTCCGATCATGCTTAAAGTAAAAATGGCTGCGTATACAACGAATTAATAGGGCGATAAGGAGCAGCAAATAGGCGCAGGGTGCAGGGATACAGGGCGCAGCAAGCAGCGCCCCTACATATACAAAATCACCGGTAGGGGCGCTGCTTGCTGCGCCCTGTCTGAACTGAATAATTTTCTTGGCTGTAAAAAAGCCTGCTTGTTGCAAAACAGGCGGGCTTTTTATTTGAAATTCCACATTGGCCAATATTGTTAATTTAAAATTTGTTATTTAATTTTTATTATTTTACTTGAAATCCTTTTATTTCAAAGATTATTCTTTTTCCGAATTATATTGATGTACTCCAACTCGTCCTTTGCGCTCTTGTCGCCGGAGTTGAGCGCCAGGCATTCTTTATATTTAACTTCGGCTTCATTTAATTTCCCCAGCTGAATAAGGTTGAAGCCTATGCCGCGCTTGGCTCGCACAAACTCGCTGGCTTTGAGTACATCGGGGGAGTAAGTCGGGGCGGCATCTTCTGCCTTGGTAAAATAATCAACTGCCAGATTCCAGTCGCGCTTGACCTGATATATATGGCCGAGTGCAGATAAATACATGGAATTCATCGGTGCCATATCAACGGATTTTTTAAGAAGAAATTCGGCGTCGCGGATTCGTCCGGTATTAAGGGCGATGGAGCCGCGTATGTAGTAAGCGTCTGAACAAACAGTATCTACTAGTTCGGCAGATTCATTTTTATTGGTAGCGAGTACGGAATACATCAGGCTTTCAGCCGTCGTTCGCGACGTATATATCTTTTTACCGCTGGGATATTTGGTCTCGCATTGCCTGATGGCTTCGTCGAGTTCGATAATAGCCTCGTTGACCAAGCCTGATTGAATATACTGCAGTCCCTGTTGGGCATGAGTTTTATGGTCTTCACCTGTGGTGTGTAAGGTCTTATTAGCGGGAGTGGTTGAGCAGCCGTAAACTGTTGCAATTACCGCAAAGGCACTTAATATTTTTTTCATTGGTTCTCCTTAGTAATAATGCAACAGTGCAAAGGCCAGAAGTTTTTAAAATTCAACAGTTCTCTCAGGAAAACAAAATGCAGCAATTAATGTGCCTGCGATCTGGACAATGTTTTAGGAGCAATATGTAATAGCTGGCTCGCTTAATCAAAAGTGACATTTTGAATATGTGGATTGTCGATAGTAACTTCCAGTTGTTTTATGTCATTCAAAACAATCAGTTGTTCACTTTTATCTGACTCAATTTTTATACATTTTTCTTTGTTTTCATTTCGAGTTGTATCCAGCGCCGTGCCATAAATACTCTCACCGGATTTAATGGTGAGTTTCAGCGGATAGTGATACATACGCACAATTTCAATATAGTCGTGTTGATTGCAGCTAATCATTTCAGTAGTCCTTGTATTAATCAGAGCGCAACGCTTTTATCACTGCTTCCAGCTGTCGTAATCATGATCAGGCATCCGGAAACAGTTATTGAATTCTATTTCTTAATTTTCATCACCATTCCTTGTATGCAAATTATAGGTATGCCGCCTTCAATGGGGGCAGGGCATTCTGCATTTATTACGTAGTAGTAAACGTGCTTGAATTTTTTGCTGGAACAGTTTTCTCCCCATGTGTTATCAATCTTAAAATGTAATGCCTTCATATAGTCGGTTGAACTTTTTTCAAAAAAATTTTCAGGATTTGCACCTAATATTTCAATGTTAGCAGCGGTGCCTAGTTTGTTTATTTCATATTGTAAAACTACTGCGCCGATTTTCTTTGCCCTCAAAGCCTTAGATGGATAAATTTTGATGGGTGAATTGTCGATCTCTGGTTGTTTGCACTCATGCCCTGCAATGATTGATGTAGGTTCATGATTCGCGGAATGATCGCCATTGTTAGTTTTATTTTCTTCTGCTAACACTCCGAAAGAGAGTAGTAATAGCATTATGCATAAGTATGATTTTTTCATGGTTTCTCTACGTTAAATTAATATTTACTTGGCTTTAAGCTTAAATGTACAGTTATTCAGTTATTCATTGTTGGTGTCTAAAGCGTTACAGTTGATTACTTTTATAATGATCACCATTGCTGCGTTCGTACGATATCCAAACATGATGAAACCGTCCAGTAGCCTTTCCTCTGCTAAAAACACCATAAAAAAATCCCGCTGATCGTGTACCTGCGGGATTTCTTGTCTGCGATCTTGCGCTTACCAGATGCTACACACCAATCAGGTTCTATAACGTTCCAGCCAGTGGGCGTAAGGTGCAGGCAAAACCCAAGCCGGTTTTTCCACCCCCAATTCGCGCGCCGCTTGATATGGCCAATGCGGGTTGGCGAGGTGGGGGCGGCCAATCATTACCAAGTCCAATTGTTTATTTGCTATGGCTTGCTCGGCTAATGCCGGGGTGCTGAAGCCCCATGCTGATGAAACGGGCAGGCCGGTTGCGTTGCGAACTGTTTCGGCGGTGGGGGCGAGAAATGCTGGCGCCCAAGGGATGTTAGCGTCAGGTGTGGAAAAGCCGATGCTCACGCTCAGCATATCGAGGCCGTTGTCGCGGAATTGTTTTACCAGTTCGATTGATTCAGCGAGTGTTGTTTCATCGCGACCATCAAATTCAATGACACCGAAGCGTGCGGTCAGCGGCAAATTTTCCGGCCAAACGCTACGCACGGCGGCGAGTGTTTCCAATAAAAAACGGCTGCGGTTTTCAAGGTTGCCACCGTATTCGTCGGTGCGCTTGTTGGCGTGTATAGAGAAAAAACTTTGCGCCAAATAACCGTGGGCAAAATGCAATTCCAGCCATTCAAAACCCGCTTCGCGTGCGCGACGTGCGGCTGCGGCAAAATCGGCGCAGACGTGTTTGATATCAATGATGCTCATCTCGCGTGGTGATTTATCCAAATCGCCACCAAAGGCGATTGGCGACGGCGAAATAGTTTCCCAACCGCGTGGATCATTGGCGGGGATGTGGTCATCGCCTTCCCATGGGCGATTGGCACTGGCTTTGCGGCCGGCGTGTGCAATCTGGATTCCCGGAACAGCGCCGGCTTTTTTAATCGCGCTGGCGATTTGTGCAAGACCGGCGGCGTGTTCGTCACTCCACAGGCCCAGGCAGCCGGGAGAGATGCGGCCTTCAGGTGATACTGCGGTTGCTTCGACAATCACCAACCCCGCACCACCGCGCGCAATGCTGCTGTAGTGCGCAAGATGCCAGTCGTTGCTGATGCCGTCGGTGGCCATGTATTGGCACATGGGCGGTACGGCGATGCGGTTGCGTAATTCAATATCCTTGAGGGTAAAGCGCGTAAAGAGTTCGGGCATATAAGTCTCCAGAGAAAGCAGGTTTTACTGCAAAGATCATGCAGTGCAGAGTAACCGCTCTTCAGGTATATAAAAATTCCTATTTTCTTATGATTACCATCATGAAATTTTATATCTGGATGCTTTTGATTGCTGATGTGATGATAAAGGGAGGAGTTAATCAGTAATAAATAATTCAAACAGCAGGTCGCGCACCCAACGGTGCGCTGGATCTTTATGGGTGCGCTCATGCCATGCGGCGACCAGCGCGAAGCCTTCAATAGGGATGGGAGTTTCTTGCATTGCCAGTCCGTCGAGATGTTCAACCAGGCGTTTGGGCACCACGGCAATAAGGTCGCTGGCGCGGACGATATTGGTCATCACCAAAAAGGATTTTACCGAGAGCATCACCTGCCGTTCGCGCCCGATTGTTGCCAGAGCTTCGTCAGTAGCGCCGCTGAAGCAACCGCCGTTGTAAGAGAAAAGGGCGTGCTCAAGGCGGCAGAATTCATCAAGTGATAAGGGTCTTTTCGCGGCGGGGTGTCCGTCGCGCATCACGCACACATATTCTTCGTCGAACAAACGGCGTGCATGCAGATCGGGCGGGCTGTTAAGCGGACTCAGTAAAACCAATTCGATATCGCCGCGCTCAAGTTGCGTGTGCAAATGCTGGTTTTCGATGGGCAACAAAGCCACGCGAATATTCGGCGCGCGCTTTTTGAGTTCCAGTACAAAAGGCACCGTCACGGCTTGCAACGCATAATCGGTTGCCGCGATGGATAAGGTCATTGTTGCAGTGAGCGGATCAAACTCGGCAGGGGTGAGCAGTACGGCGATGTCCGCCAATACTTGCTTGACTGGTGTCGCCAGTTCCAGTGCGCGCTGGGTGGGAACAACGCCGCGTTGTGAACGTACAAACAGCGGATCGTTAAAACTTTCACGCAAACGCGTCAGCATGCCGCTCATCGCCGGTTGCGTGAGCGACAGCCGCTCTGCGGCGCGCGTGACACTGCGTTCATCCAGCAGGGCATCCAGTGCTTTCAATAAATTCAGATCGATATTTTTTATGTCGCGCATCACATTCAAACCCGGCGAATCGAGGTTGTCAGTATGTACTACTTCCACTGATGTGGGGCAGCGATTGGCCTGTCATTAGCGTGGCGCCAAACAAGCAGCTTGTTACCGATAAAAACTGGCTTAATCTTATTGATCATGCATTTAGTGAATGCGGGGTGACCAAAAATGAAAACATTTTTATAGGTACAAGTTTACGTTTTTATCGAATTACGTAAAGTGGAACGCCTTGCGCAGATTTGTATGCGTAGAATCCGGCCGTGACTTGGATAAAGTTTAGCCCCAGGGATGTACCGCTACATCTGCAAGGCTATATAAATCGACAATGGAATGGCGATCACTAATAACGAGAAAAGACACTATGACTTCTATTATGACGAAAGAACTCGACAATGCCCTGCTGGAAACCGGCGACGACGCAGAACGTAAATACCGTGCCCCTGCGTTAGAAAAAGGGCTGGATATTCTTGAACTGCTCGCGCGCAACTCATCCCCCATGACCACTTCGCAAATGGCCGCGGCGCTCGGGCGTTCCGTGAGCGAACTGTTCCGTATGGTGCTCGCCCTCGAATATCGCGGCTTTATCACCCAGATGCCCGATGGTCGCGATGGCTATATGCTTACCAATAAACTTTTCACCCTTGGCATTTCACAGGGCACCGCCAAAACCCTGCTGGAAGTTGCACTGCCGGTGATGAAGGAATTGACCCGCGAGCTGGGCCAATCCTGCCATTTGGTTGTGCCCTCAGGTGATCAGATCGTGGTGGTTGCACGGCTTGAAAGTCCGATGGATCTCGGGTTCTCGGTCCGTGTTGGCTACCGCCGCCGCTTGATCGACACCAACTCCGGCGCGCTGCTCTACGGTTTTGCGACGCCTGATGTACAAGCTGGTTGGCTGCCGCTGCTATCCGCAACTGTGGATCTGGAACGCATCGAGCGTTTCCTCGCCAAGGCGCGCAAAGGGGTTGATCTGGGCTACATCCAGCTCGCCAGTGATTTCGTTGATGGCGTGACGGATTTTTGCGTACCGATCATCGGTGTGCATGGTGCATCAGCAGTGCTGATCATTCCGTTTATCCATATCAAATCCCAAGCGATCAGCACTGAGCGTGTATTGGAGCGCTTGCTGCAAGCGGCGGACAAAATCTCCCGTGGGTTGATCGACTGACGGTTTTTTCTCAAAGCGTTTACCCTCAACCAAAAATAATGAAAAGGTTATGCATTGATGGCTACCGCATCAGATCCCATTTGAAAAAGCTGATGAAATAACTGCATCATCGGCGCCTGCGGGCGCCGATTTTTTTCTGCCTTTTTCCATTCTCCCTCTCGCATAGCATCCTTCACTGTGTGTCATTCTGCTGTCACAAAGCCGTCATATAGTCCTTGCCTTCATTGATTGGTGGGTAGCAAATCAGCGATCCACCAATTCGGTTTTAGCGTTTAGCAGAGAGCCTTTATGTCCCCCAAATCCCATAAACATATGCATTACAACGTGGCGTTGGTTGATAAATTATGGAATTTAAAACGCTTGTGCGAAGCCCATTTAAAAATGCACATTCCGTTAAATATGGTTTTAAAGGATGAAGAATACCGCGCGGAGTTATTGGAAAAAGCCCTGAGTGTAAATAATGAAGAGCTCACCCAGTTGGTATGGGATGTGCGTCAGATGGAAGATAATATCGTCACGGCGACTCATACGGGCGATGAATTTAAGCCAAAGAAAAAAAGTCGTGCGGGTATTCGGTTAAATGTAATTTCAGCAATCTCCTGTTCATTATTATTGGTGCTTTGTGGCTATCTGCTGCGTTCATTTTTGCCCTTGAATGCGGGTGAAGTGTTTGTGCTTGAGGCAGTGACCGGTGCACAGATTAAATCAGCGGTACAGCAACCAGCGTATATTCCCGGCAGCCCGGTCACGCGTGCGAGCAAGCCGTTATTCCGTGTCCACGGTTCCAATACCCTGGGCGAAAAATTAGCGCCGCGGTTGGTTGAATCCTATTTTATGGCGCGTGGGGCGGCCAATATTAAAACTGAACAGGGTAAAAATCCGGTAGAGAAAACAGTGAGTGCCGAGCTGAATGGACGCATCGAATTTGTTGAGATCCACGCACACGGTTCAAGTACTGCATTTACTGATTTGCATCAGGGAAGAGCAGAATTGGGCATGTCGTCACGTAAGGTGAAAGAGCAGGAGCGCGAGCTGCTGCTGGAATCCAGTGGTGATCTGAGCGAGGCTGGTAGTGAACACATTATCGGTTTGGATGGATTGGCAATTATCATCAATACGAATAATCCGCTGACCAATTTATCGATTCCACAATTGGTAAAAATATTCTCCGGTGAGGTGAATAACTGGTCGCAACTTGGTGGTAAGAATTTACCGATCACCTTGTATGCCCGCGATGAAAATTCCGGTACCTGGGATTCGTTTAAAAGCATGGTGTTGGACCCTGCCAAAGTATCGCTTGCAGCTAATGCCAAGCGCTTTGAATCCAGTACCGAGCTTTCCGATACAGTGGCAAAAGATGAGGGCGCTGTAGGTTTTATCGGCTTGCCTTATGTGCGGCGCGCAAAATTAGTGGCGATCTCCAACACCAACGATTCCAAAGCTATTTTGCCTACGCATTTTACCGTGAGCACAGAAGACTATCCGCTCGCACGGCGTTTATTCTTCTATTTGCCGCAGAAAAATATTAATGGTGATGCAGAAGAGTTCGTCAATTTCAGTGAAACAGAGCGCGGTCAAAGTATCGTCGAAGATATTGGCCTGGTATCGCAAAATATTAAAACCGGGCAGCCATTCAACAATAATTTTTACCCGGAAGATATGCGCAGCTTGACTGTCCGCTCGCAACGCTTGTCGATTAACTTTCGTTTTAAAGATGGTAGCGATGAGTTGGACACCAAAAGTATCAGCGATCTTGAGCGATTGGTGAAGTATGTAGAAACCAATTCACCCAAACGTGTGCAGTTATTTGGTTTCTCCGATAGTGAAGGCGATAAAGCGCAAAATGCGGAATTGTCATTGCGTCGCGCGAAAGTGGTAGAGCAGCAATTAATCGCGCGAGGTATTTATCCATTAGTCGCCCGTGGCATGGGTGAAGAAGCACCGCTGGCGAGCAGTAACTCGGAAGAGGGGCGCCGGATGAATCGCCGTGTTGAGGTGTGGATTTTGTAAGCCAGGTTGTTAAAACGGATCTGATAAAAAGCCCGGAGGGATAATATCCCTCCGGGCTTTTTATACTGCGGTTTATTTGAGTTTAAAAAATTCCATCATTTGCTGTAATTGTAATGCCTGGCTGGTGAGTTCTTCTGAAGTGGAATAAAGCTCCTCTGCCGATGAAGAATTTTGTTGGGTGGCCACACTGATTTGCGATATGGCGGTGGTGATTTGATTGGCGCCCATGGTTTGCTCATCGCTTGCGGCAGAAATTTCCTGCACCAAATCGGCGGTCTTGCGAATAGCGGGAACAATTTCATCCAGCAGTTGCCCAGCGCTCTCGGCAAGTTTTACCGAGCCACCAGCCAGTTCGCCAATTTCTTTTGCCGCTGTTTGGCTGCGCCCTGCAAGCTTGCGCACTTCACTGGCAACCACGGCAAAACCGCGGCCGTGTTCACCGGCGCGCCCGGCTTCAATGGCGGCATTTAAGGCGAGTAAATTGGTTTGGTAGGCAATGTCATCGATCACGCTGATCTTCTGTGCAATTTTGCGCATGGCATCAACGGTATTTTTTACCGCATCGCCGCCCTGGCTTGCTTCTTGTGCACTTTTGCTGGCGATGCTGTCGGTGACTTTTGCGTTGTCATTATTTTGCCCGATAGACGCGGTGATCTCTTCCATTGATGCGCTGGTTTCTTCGATACTGGCCGCCTGTTGTGTCGCCGCCTGGCTCAAGGATTGCGCTGTTGCGCTCAATTCTTCGGATGCCGATGAAAGTGAGTCAGCCGTGGAGCGCACATCGCCGATAATTTCCGATAGCTTGGCCACCATTTGGCGAATGGCAAACAGGATGCTGCTGTCATCATTGGGTTTAAGATCGACCTTTACCGATAAATCTCCCTGCGCAATGTGATAAATCACATTAGCGGTGTAATTTGGTTCACCACCCAATTGTTTTAGCAAGCTGCGCGTAATAATAAAACTCAAAATAATTGCAATGAGAATGCTGGCAATGATGATTAGGCTATTGGTTGTCAGCGTATCGTCGTAGCGTTGGGAAGAGCGTTCAAATTCTTGTTCAGCTACGTTGACCTGGAATTTATTGAGCTCGGTAAACACGTCGTTTAACGGATCAAAAATCGGATAAATACCTGTCTGTGTAAAGTTATTTATCGCAGCAATATCGTTGCTTGCATACCAATTTTGCAAATCACGTAATTGCTGGCGGCTTTTATCAATTAATGGGGTAGCTTTTTTTATCAGGGCTTTTTCTCCATCGATAAGAAATGTGCCTAAATAAACTTCCCATAATTTATCGGTGCGTGGCAGGGTTTCCCGGGTGATCTTGAGTGCTTCTTGTGGTGTGATAATCCCTTTCACCGTTTTTTGCGGGACATCAACCATGATCAACGCAAAATTATCGATAACCTCTTTTAAATCGCGCATGGGGATTACACGGTCTGCATATACGGTTTGCATCCCCTGATTCGCATCACGCATACCTTTTATGCCCATTATACCGATGAGGATCATGAGAACGACCAGCGTGCCCGCCAGTATGGCTAGCCGCATGGCGACCTTCATATTGTTAAACATGGAAAACTCCTCTTACCCGCGTATGGATAGACATCAACGCAGGCAAACACAGTGGTATTGTTGGTTAGTGATTAAAGTTTTTATGGTGTTTAGTCTGGAGCAGAGCTGTTTAAAATGGCGCTGCTATGAACCTTAGTAAGGGGGTCGCCCTTTGTCAAAAACGACTCGATGCAGTGTGTTTTGTGCACCAGTAATGTGCATCAAGCCTGAAAAACAAGGGGTTATTGATGGGAGCGAATGGAAAGCGGGTGGTTAATGAGTAGCGAGCAGCCACTGTTTTGCCGTTTCGACATCGTTAAATAATTTGCCGTAACCAACTGAGCGACTGGTTAATACATCGCGGATAAAAGCTGTGGTTTCGCGGGTGCGTGGATTTTTATCGACCCAGGCGATGCGGTGTTTGATGTTGATCCCTGCCTTTTTGAACAGTGCCGGGTGATCAAAAGCTTCGGTAGTGGTGACAGTATCTATCAGGTATTGCTCGCCTAACACATTAAAACATTGGTATTGCTCGCAGGCTTGCGCAACCTTACTCCATAAATCGAGTGCCGTTTCATAAGTGCCAACGCCTTTTACATCGACGTGCAAATAATTTTCTTGCAGGTACGGTGTGATAGTTACTGTGTTTTCCATCATTACTTCTTGTTTCCGTTAAAACGATTATTTCCGTTAAAGGGGTTGTTTCGATCAAAGGGATTGGCGTAAATCGGCAATGAGCGTTCCGGCGGCGAGAATTTCTTGCTCATGGTCTGGTTCGCGCCAGGTTTCTGCAAGGCCACTTGCATACCATTCCTGCATTGCCGGCAGGTTTAGCAAGCGTGCAAGATAATCTTTAGCTGCCCCGGTTAATGGCAAACCATAGGTTTGAAAACGAAAGCCAACGGGAGCAAAAAAAGCATCGACCGCAGTAAATTTTTCGCTCGCTAAAAATGCGCCGCCAAATTTACCCAGGCCTTCATTCCAGAGTTCATTGATGCGTGCAATATCTTTTTGCAGCGCAGGAGAAATTTCTTCCATTTGGATGCGATGGCCGCAACTCATGCCACAGGTGTTGCGCAGTGCTTGAAAACCGGAGTGCATTTCCGCGCTGGCAGAACGCGCCCAGGCACGCGCGCTTTTATCAGCAGGCCACACGTGTGGCCAGGTTTCGGCAAGGTATTCAACAATCGCGAGAGAGTCCCATACAGTTTGCGCTCCATCCTGTAAGCAAGGTACGCGACCGTTAGGAGAAAATGTCCGGTAGCTATCGTAACTGCTGCCAGAAGTGCTCAGCGGATGAATTTGTTCGGTAAAGGGAATATCAAGAGTACGCATCAACACCCAGGGGCGTAGAGACCAGGAGGAATAGTTTTTGTTGGCGATATGCAAAGTGAACATCGTGTAACTCCTTGTGATGCTGCAAAACAGAAGGGTACAAAACCTATCACACTTCCCGATAAACAAGCTGCAAAAATTAACCAAAATAATAAAGCACCCGTGGTTAATCGGGCGTGGCAAACGGCATGCTTAAAGGGATTCGAGCCCGCGCAGACTCCAGTCGATGGCCTCGCGGTAGCAGTGCTCGGACAGCAGATCGCCGAGCAAGACCAGCGTTTCGCGGATCTCGGTAATGTTGTTGCTAACGATATTGATGTGTCCGACTTTACGGCCAGTGCGCACTTCTTTGCCATACCAGTAGGTACGCGCACAGGAAAGGTTGCGCCACTCGGGATTGTAGTCAGTGCCGATGAGATTGATCATCACATTTTGGCCGATCACTTGCGGCTCGGGTGTTGCCATGCCGGCAACGGCGCGCAGGTGATATTCAAACTGGCTGATGCTGGCACCGGCTTGGGTCCAGTGGCCGGAGTTGTGTACGCGCGGCGCCAATTCGTTAATTAATAGTTGATCGCCAACGCGGAAAGTTTCCATCGCCATCACGCCGACGTAATCGAGCGCGTTGAGGATTTTTCCCAACATGTTTTCCGCTTGGGTTTGCAATGGTTGCAGGCGAGCGAGCGGTGCAATCGAAGCGTAGAGAATCCCGTTTAAATGCAGGTTCAACGTGAGTGGATAAAACACGCACTCACCTTGCTGGTTGCGCACGCCGACTAATGAAACTTCTTCGTCAAAGTTGATCGCCTGCTCGGCAATCGCTTCGCCTTGCCAATCATTCGAGACTTCGTCGTCATCGGTACGCAGCCAGTGTTGGCCGCGACCATCGTAACCACCGGTGCGACGTTTCAGTAAAACGCGCTCGCCGAGTTGATCGCGCAATTCGTTGGCGGTGATGTCATTCGCCACATTGCGCCAAGGGGCAGTGGCAATACCGAGTGAATCAATCAATTCTTTTTGGGTTTTGCGATCGGCCAAACGGCCAAACACATTTTGGTTGATAAAACGTGGATGCTGCGCCAGCTTGTGGGTCACCAGGGTTTCCGGCCATTGTTCACGCTCGGCGGTGACCAGGTCATCGGCCTGCAGAGCCGGGGCGGTGCCTTCATTAATATCCACCGGGCATACATCCAGCGCCAATGGCATACCGGCGTGTTTGAGCATCGCACCCAATTGGCCTGCACCTAAAACCCAGATTCGTTGACTCATGCCTAACCTCGAAACGCGCTTACTGACTGCAAAGGGGAATTACTGATCGCGGACTATTATCACGACCTATTGATCGCGAGGGTCGGGATTATCCAAAACCGATTGTGTTTGGTCGTGGCGGAACTGGTCGATTTTGGCGGCCAATGCAGTATCAGTGACCGCCAGAATCTGGCACGCCAGTAAACCGGCATTGAATGCACCGGCAACCCCAATCGCCAAAGTACCCACAGCAACACCTTTCGGCATCTGCACAATAGAATAGAGACTGTCCAGGCCGCTGAGCGCCTTGCTCTGTACCGGAACGCCCAGTACCGGCAAACGGGTATGAGCGGCGATCATGCCGGGCAAATGCGCAGCGCCACCGGCACCGGCGATAATCACCGCATAGCCGTTATCCACCGCTGTTTCGGCAAACTCAGTGAGTTTTTGCGGGGTGCGATGGGCAGAAACTACTTCGGTGTGATACCCGACACCCATCTGCTCCAGTATTTCTACTGCCGCTTGCATGGTGGCCCAATCGCTCTTGGAACCCATAACCACTGCCACTTTTCTTGCCATATCTCGTGCCTGATTGCGTGAAATCATTAGTTTAGCCCGTCAAAACGGGCCGGAAACAGAAAAAAGGCGCGCATATTATCATAAGCCTTTACAAGTAGGGTGATTGATATCTGTGCTATGGAACAGGGTTTTGTGCAAAAAATGTTGGCGCTTATTTCATTGTATATGTAAAATCCGCGACCTCCGGTGAAGGACTTTCATTGGACGATATTTAGAATCTCTTTTTGCGTGAATGGCGGGAAGCGTTTGGGATAGCGTCGCATTAAATGTATGGATCCGGGATCTCATAATCACTATCAGGGAGCAATTATGAAGTACCTATCCGTCGTTGTTGTTTTTGTTCTATTTGTTACTGGCTGTGCCAGTGCCCCTAAGCAATCCAATGTAGATTTGAATTTGGGTTTGATTCCCAAAGAGCAAAAGATTGGTTTGTACGTATCGCCCATTCCCAAGATAACCACGTGGTTTCCAGGTGCTAATTGTTTACTGTGTATTGGCGCTGCATCCCTCGCGAATTCCTCATTAACAAAACAAGTGGAAACATTTCAGGCTGATGAGTTAGCCAAAACCCAAGCTATGATCACTCAACAACTGAAAGCAAAAGGCTATGAAGTCGTAATAATTGACAACCTGATAGCTGAGAAAAAATTAGCTAAAATTAAACCGGTGGTCGGTTCGACAATCGTAAAAAATTATTCTGCCTACAAAACCCAGCATGGTGTTGACCAGTTGTTGGTGGTGAACTTTTCAACCGTTGGCGTCGTACGTCAATACTCCAGCTATATTCCTAATGGCGCCCCCCAAGCAACAATAACTACACAGTTTTATATGATCGATATTGCGCGTAATGCTTACAGCTTTTTTGCACCGATCAATCTTGTGAAAAGTGCAGATGGTGAATGGGATGCTCCACCTACATTTCCAGCAATGACTAATGCTTTTTACCAGTCTGAAGAAGAAGCTATTGATCTCTTGAAAAAACCATTTAATTAAATTATCTGGCGGTTGTGAAGTCGCCATTTAATAAAAGGAGGTTGAAATGCGTTTTGTACTTTGGTTGGTGTGTTTTGTGCCATTAGTTTCATTTGCCAAACAGGAAGAACTGACATTCGATGACGGATCGCTAAACGTCAGTTTCGATACAAAAAAACCTGTTACCTTTGTTGGTAAAAAATCGCTTAATGTTGCAGGGCAGACTGCAGCGCCGATCATGTATCCTGCAGATACAGCGGGTTTGTTTTTGGTTTCAATTCTCACTCATGCAGCTGTTTCTGGCGGGGTTCAATCTGCCAAATTAACTCGTGAGCAGGAAGAAGCTAATAAAGTATTAGATTCCTATAATTCTTACATTGCTAATATTAATGAAGCTTTTTTAGCGCAATGTACGAATTCGCAATATGAGCCTGCGATTGCGGATAAGATACAATTGCTGGTTGGGGATAAGCATCTGGAAAATAGTCGTTGGCAGGTCCATGTAGTTCCAGTATTTGCGATGACCCAAAACCAAAGCAGTTTTTTAATTTATAATAAACTTACCTTTGTGGATCGCTCACTGACCCCCAAACAAAAGAAGAAAATTAAAAAGATAAAAAAAGGCCATCCTAATCCCAGTGAGAAATTAGTAGTTATTGTATCTGATCCTGTATTAACAGATGACAATGCTGATTTTTGGTTGCGTGAAAATGCCAAGGCATTTAATGAATCCGTTAAGCGTCTTTATGTAGAATCATTTCAGATGGGCGTTTCGCGCCATTTTGGTAGCCTGCAAAATTCTGATACTAAACAGGTCACTATCAAATACTTGGAGGATGGATTAAAAAAAATCGAGCGCGGCTATGTCATTTCCAAAACTTGTCAGCGAACTATTTTTGAATCTCTCGCTGGTGAAATAAAATCAGTGCCTAATCTTGAGTTTTCCAGCTGCAGCAATACGTGAAGCCGGTGTTTATTTTTCCGAATTAAAAGCGCAACTTCGGTTGCGCTTTTTTATCCTGAATTACCCCTTGTTCTCAGTAATTCGCCCCGGTGGGCTCGGTGTAAATAAAACATCCATTACATGTTTTCCGTAGTTATCCGCAGTCTTGCGAGTTTTAATCCAAGTTGCAATTCTGCGTGTGATAGCTACGATAACAAGTAAAAAACGATTTTTTAACCATGAGGTTCTGTGATTGATCCCGGTAAGAATTTAATAATTATATGCCAGAAAAAATCCACGATCTATAAAATCAATGTTATCGCGCAGGCATAAAATTATCAGATGATGTTATTGCCTTGAGAACAAAGGCCATCATGATTAAACATGAATCATTTCCATCATCTCGTAATAAACCGGAATCCCCACCAACACATTCAACGGAAATGTCACACCTAACGCGGCGAAAATCGCGAGGCCGACATCGGCGTCTTTAATTGCTGCACGAATTGCGGCGGGGGCGGCGATGTAGGAGGCGCTGGCGGTGAGTGATGCGAGAACCAGGGTGGTGCCTTCCGGTAAATCCAATGCCATCCCGGTCACTATGCCGACCAACGCGAGAGCAAAGGGCGCAACTAATCCGAATGCCATCAAACGCCAATGTTGGATAGGAAAGGGGGAGAGATATTGCGATGCACAACGACCCATCTCCAATAAGAAAAGTGCGAGCAATGCTTTGAAGGCGCCGATAAAAAGTGGCGCAACGTCTTTGCTGCCCTCGGGACCGCAGTAGTAGCCAATCACTACACCGCCCGCGAGTAACAATACCCCACGGCTAGTCAAGGCTTCGTGCCATATTCCCGCCATGGAGCCGCTGCTATTGGCAGCTTTTCTGTGCAATAAAATCGCAACCACAATTGCGGGCAATTCCAGCAACACCAGGTAGAGCGTGGTTTGCGGGGATATGACTAAATGATTCGCTTCTGCGTAAGCCAAGGCGACCGCAAAAGTACCTGCGCTTGCTGAGCCATAATGCGCGGCGATGCTGGCGGCGTTGGCGGCGTTTAACTGGATGAGGTTGCGCAAGATCGGGTAGAGCAGCAGCGGAATGGCTATACCGAGGAGGATAACGGTGATGACTTCTGGTACGAGATTCCAGTGCAATTGCCCGTGCAGCGCCAATCCGCCTTTTAGGCCGAGGGTGAGCATTAGCAGGATGCTCAGGGTGTCGTAGGCCGCTTGCGGAACTTTCAGGTCGGATTTGGCCAGCCCGGCCAAGACGCCGAGCAGGAAAAACATGATTACGATATCGGGCATGGTAGTTCTCCAGTGAGTTGTGTTGCTTGTGCTCATTGTCGCGCCGGATATCAATAGAATATAATTAATGTTTATGCTTAAATCTATTTATAATTATCTATAGTTTGGTTTTTTATGAGGCTCGTATGAACATCCGCCACCTGACCTTTCGACTTCTGCAGGTCTACATTGCAGTTGTCCGTACTGGATCAATTTCCCGGGCGGCGACGCAATTACACCTCACCCAGCCGACCGTTTCCCTGCAGATCAAGCGCTTGACCGAAGCCATAGGTGACCAGTTATTGGAAGTGCGCGATGGCCAGTACCATCCCACTTTTGTGGGGCGCGAGCTGTATCACGCTGCGTTAGATGCACTTACACGCTTCGATGATTTCAACAGTTTTTTAAGTGATGCTGCGCAGGGTAATAAAGGGCACTTCAGTATTGGTGTGGTGACCACGGCGCAATATGTCTTGCCGCGTTTGCTTAGCCCTTACGCGCAACAATATCCGGGTGTGGATGTGACATTTAATATCGGCAACCGCAGCAGTGTGTTGCAGCGTTTCCACAACCAAATGGATGATTTGTATTTGTTCAGTCATCCCCCGACCGGTGACCACGTAATTAGCGGGCGTTTCTTGCGCAATCCGTTGGCGTTGATTGCACCTGCGAATCACTGGGCGGCGCAACAAAAAGAAATTGATTTTGCCGAGCTAATCAATGAGCGATTTTTAATGCGCGAACCCGGCAGTGCAACGCGCATGGTGTTTGAAACCTGGCTGCGCGAACAAAATTTGCAATTGCATAAAACCTTACAGATTGAAAGCAATGAAGTGATACGGATGAGTGTGGAAACCGGGCTGGGTTTGGCAGTGTTGTCTGAGCACACATTGGCGCAGACCTTGTCGCAGTCAAACGCAAAAGTAGCCATCATCAATGTGCGTGGTTTTCCGTTAAACAGCCATTGGTATTTAGTGCGGCATGGCGACAGGCGCTTGCCTGTCGCTGCCCATAATTTTATTGAATTTATGAATGCCCATCTGACCGAGTGGGTTGAGGAAAAATATATCCGCAATGAATTGGCCGTATTACTGGGCAGCCGCTGAGGTGTTCCCGGTTGTATTTTTGGTTTCTGGCGTGGTATCTACTTTCACAATAATCGGGAAATGATCCGAGGGATAGAGTGAATTGTAGGTGGTTGCATCAACCTGATGGCTCAGCACTTTCACCGGTTTTCTCACAAACACAAAATCAATTTTATTGTCCGGCTCTTTGTTTTCGCCGAAGGCGTTATAAGTTTTATTGCCGCCGGTAGCGGGTGTGGTTGAGATTTTTTCCGCATCGGCAAGCGTTTGAGTGATGATGTTGTAACTTGCTGCAGTTGCAGTGATGTTAAAATCGCCCGTGACTACGACCGCCGTAGCGGGATCGATCTTTTCAATTTCGCGCAGCAATAATTTTGCGCCTTCTTGCCGCGCAGTTTCACCTTCATTATCCAAATGGGTATTGAAAACATACACCGTTTTTTTGGATGGTACATCGAGCAATTTGGCAATGCTCAGCGTGCGACGGAAGGCTGCATCCCAGCCACGCGATGCTTGCAGCGGAGTTTCAGATAACCAGAGCGTCTGCTGACCTTGCAGTGCGAAGCGACCATGACGGAATAAAATCGCGGTAGTCTCGCCTTTGTCTTTTCCATCTTCGCGGCCAACGCCCATCCACGAATAATCGTCCAACATTTCGGTCAGATCCTGCACTTGAAAAAGCTCAGCTTCTTGTAAGCCAATGATGTCGGGGTTATGGGTTTTGATTAAATGCGCGACCAGGTATTTGCGCTTGGACCAGTTGTTCGGGCTATCTGCCGGCTCACACAGGCCGCAGCGCACGTTGTAGCTCATCACTGTGAATGTATTAGCGAAAATGCTGCTCGATAAAAAAAATAGAACGATGCCTGCGAAAATTTTTTTCATTATCTAGCGTCCACCGTTTCCGGTTCTGATTGGCAATTCCAGCAGAGTTCAAATGCGGCATCATTTTTTTCATTACAGCCGGAGCATATCCATTCCGGTGCATTTTGGGCGCTCAGGGCAGTAGAGATAATCTGTACTGCTTGATCGTAATCAGCATCGTCTACTACCCAGAGTTCTGGCCAGGTATCCAGTGGTGAAATTTCACCGATGGCGCTGGAGGCAAATTCATTTTTCCAAATGGTGTTTAGGCCGTGTTGCTCAAGAATATTGTGCGCATTGGCAACCAGAAAACGATTTTCGTGAGTGTAGACGAGCTTCATGGCGATAATCCCTATATATAAGTCCTACAAGCATAGTCGATCTTCGTTGCGATGTTAGTTAAAGCTTGTGATCTGGTTGGTAAAAGTGCGAATCATTTCGGCGAAAAACTGATGCCCTTCATCTCATTCATCGCATCGCTTTGCGCCTCAATTAATTGCTCGCCCTGCTGATCAATAAACAGCGCTGCGATGTGATTAGCATTGGCGGCTTTTATACCGTCACTACTGCCCAAACATAGCAGTGCAGTAGACCAGGCATCGGCAATGGTCGGATTGGGGTGGAGCACAGTGACCGAAACAGTATTGTGTTCAACAGGTTTTCCGGTGCGCGCATCAAGGATGTGGCTGTAGCGTTTTCCGTTGCTATCAAAAAAGTGACGATAAGTTCCTGAGGCCATCAGGGCCATAGGTTCACCTGAATCGAAACTGACTACTTTATGTAGCATGCGTTCATTAGGTAGCGGTTTTTCCAGAGCAATACGCCAGGCATCGCCGTCGGGCTTTTTGCCTTTTATTTTTAATTCGCCACCGATCTCCACCATATAATTTTGCACACCGAATTTTTCAAGCACTTTTACCATCTGCCCTACGCTGTAACCTTGGCCGATAGAGGAAATGTCAATGCGCAATTCGGGAATCTGCTTGCGTAAGTGGGATGCATCAATAGTATTCAGTTTATCCATTCCTATTGTCGCGAGTGTTTGTGCGAGTAATTCATCGGTGGGTGGACTGAATTTATCTTTTTTAAAACCCCACAAATCAAACAATGGTTTTATGGTGAGGTCATAGCACCCTTGACTCGCTTGATATACCTTGCGCGCTTCTTCTATCAGCACGATTAATTCGATATCGGCGATTAAGGGTTCAGTGGTCTTTTGTGCATTTAATTGTTCGATGTGCGAATCGTCGCGGTAATTGGAGAGTGCGAGGTCAAGGCGAGCAAACTCATCGTTGACCGCTTTTTCGATAGTAGATAATTCGGTAGTGGAACCTGCGGGTATTTCAAAACTGAAATGATAAGTTGTACCTTGGGCATAACCTTCGATTTTACTGAGTTCAGGAGTAGGGCTGCAGCCAGATAAAAACAGGAAAGGTACAAGCAAAAAGGAGCGGGGCAATAAGCACATATTTAACATCCGGCAATGGGTGCAGCAGGGCTCCCCACGGCACTTGTAAATGACGGGCCATTATACGCCAATAATGTGCTGCACAGATGGACCTGAATTTATTGCAAGTGTTGAATGGGGGTAAGCGAATAGTTGTCGAATGCCATTGAGCGGGGATTTTCTCCGCACCAGTTATTGTGTGCGTTGATCCCACCGTCGGGAGAGGAAAATCCAATGCAGCCCAGAACGCTATCAAAAATTTGTTCGTGATGCGGGTTAAAGCTTTTTTCTTCGCGGTTTTTTAAATTGGTAAAGAGCTGCTGGTTTTGTGGCCGGGCGATAAATTTATCGGAAGCCCACACCATAAAAGGCACGCGAAATTGCTCCGGGGGGGCCATTTCTTTGGGTGTAGCATGGAAGTGACGGTTTTCGTCGATGGATTCGCCGTGATCGGGAACATAAAAAACCAGTGCATTTTTATCGCGCAGTTTATCGAATACATTTTTCAGCATGTAATCAATATAGAGCACCGAATTATCAAAGGAGTTGATCAGCTGCTCTTTGCTGCACGTATCGTCTATATCCATACATTCAGGTGTAAAGCGGGCAAATTCGCGCGTGTAACGTTGGCTGTACATATGGTGTGAGCCTTTGGTGTGCAGCACTACCAAATGTTTTCCCTGATGATATTTGTTAACGGATTTTTCCAATTGGTCGACCAATAACATATCGTCAATCGGACGTTTGCTGTGGGCATATTCCGAGGCAATGATTTCGCGGATTTCATAACTGTTGGCATCCAGGCTGGAATAAAACCAGGCTTCACTTTGCATTCCATATAATTCGGAAGTGAAACCCAGTTTGCGCATCACGGCAAATACATTGCGCTCTTTCAATGTGCGCTGGTTATCGTCTTCGGTGCCGTTCTCGCGCACAAACATACAGCGCAGCGACAATTTTGTGGCGGTGTCACATGAAGTGCCACGCAGTGCAATCAGATTGGGTTCCTGTGCGAGTAGTGGTGTTGTGTCGCGCGCATAACCAAACAGACCCATATGGTCCCAACGCGTAGTTTCCCCAATCACAAATACCACAAATAAATCATCCATTGCTGTGGATGGGTGGTAAGTGAATTGTTTGCTGGGGTCGAGTAATTGCTTGGAGCTTTTTTCTTCTTTGCCGTGTTGGTGTGCATAAATAGCGAGGCTGGCAATCCAATTGGTGGGCAGATATGAGTGTGCGATTATGCCGCCGATGCTCGCCGTGTATTGATTATTTTGCCGCGCCTGGTTTTTCTGCAATTTCACAATAGTGTTGATGCTCAGGCCAAGTACCAGAAATGTACAAACGACAGGCAATAACTTTTTAACAAAGACACCAACCCCGTTCCACTGTTTGACTTGAAATGATGGTGTCAGGCGAGTGCGCCAGAGCAATACGCAGGGAAGCAATCCCGCAAAGAGAAACCAGAGCATACCTTCATGGCCGAATGATTCGCTATTAAGGTCGGTATCCATAGTGAAAGTGGAAACAATAACGCCGTAGCCGATGACCACATTAAAAAATGTCATGTAGTAGCTGGCCAATGCCGATGCGAGTAAAACCAGGCTTGTGAGTACTTTATAAAGCAATTGCCCGAAGAGACTAAAAAAACTGATAAGCAAATAGCAGAAGGCAAACAACGCAACGGCTGATAAAAGTGCGGAAACGGCTTCAAGCCAACCACCGGCAGTGCCATTGCGGAACAGGCAGGCAGCATTGAGGATTACACCAATATAAACGCTTAGCGCCAGCGACATTTGCCGCTGGCTTAACAAAATAGGGGATCGCATTATTATTATCCACAAGGGGTGATTGTAAGTTGCGTTGCGCTATCGGGGGCTTCAGTCTGTGTGAAGCCTCATTCCCTTGTGAAACTAAAAGGCCTGACTAAGGTTTTCTTATTAGTATTATCCCGCGATCAATTGTCCAGCAAAGCATCATCTTCGCCGCCGAATCCCGCCAATAATGCCTGAATGAAGTTCGTTAATTCAAGCGCCATGATGGCAAAGTCAGCATCAAATTGTTCGGCTTTGCTTTCCGGGTTGCGCTCGTTGGCTTTATCGCTGATAACGTCTTCAAACTTTACCCGTTTGATCGCGACCTGGTCATCGATAATGCAGGAGATAGCCTCCTTCCACACCAGCGCAATTTTGCTGACGTGCATACCGCTTTGCAGATGGTTGAGGATCTCGCTTGCGGTTAAATCCTGCTTTTTGCAGCGGATAACCCTGCCATCTTTTGCCGCTTGCAACTCCACTTCCTCGCCCAATTCAAACTGGTGCGGTGCCTGGCTTTCGCGCAGCCAATGGGTCATCACCTGGGTGGGAATATTTTTAGGTGCGATGGGGATGCAGCGTAAGCCACCCAGTGCCTCGCGCAACTTACTCAATAAATCTTCCGCGCGCTTGGCGGATGATGAGTTCACCACAATCATCTTGTCTTGCGGTGCGATGTAGGCGTAATCAAGTGTTGAACGTGTAAAGGCTTTTGGCAGCAGTGAAAAGATAATTTCATCTTTCAATGTGTCACGCTCTTTGCGACCAACAGGACGTGATTCAGCCTCGTTGATGGAAAGGATTTTTTCTTCCAATTGCTCTTTGATCACCCCGCCAGGCAGGATCTTTTCCTGCTTTTTAGCGCAAATCATTACATAGCCGTTGGTCACATGCACAAACTCGCTGCCATGACGGCCGAGCGGCGGTTCAAAACCGTAGCGCATCGGGTCAAGGCTGCCGCAAGGGTTAAAACAAAATTCGGCGAGTTTTTCATTCAATTCTTCAGCGGAAATAGTCCACTGTTCGGTCAGGCGATATAAACGTAAATTTTTAAACCACATGGAGAGTCCGGAAATTCAATTGCTGAGATAAAATTGCAGAGGCTATCGAAGCTGCTGAAGCAACAGGGGATTCGGTGTAGGTTTTACGACCATAGGCTCACAGGATGTGAGCGTCGAGTCCCCCATGGATGGGTGCACGGCGTGTCGTGAAACCTACACCGGAACCCATGCTGGTGGAGAATTAATGGCGTTGATTAACCAACAATATCAATCAACTCAACATCAAAAATCAGCGCTGAGTAAGGCTTGATGCTCGCACCGGCACCGCGCTCGCCGTAGGCAAGGTTGTACGGGATATACAAACGCCATTTGGAACCAACCGGCATTAATTGCAGGGCTTCAGTCCAGCCGGCGATAACACCGTTAACCGGGAAATCGATAGGTTGGCCGCGATTCACAGAACTATCAAACACAGTGCCGTCAATCAAAGTGCCGTGGTAATGAGTCTTCACTTTTGAGGTCGCGGTTGGAACTGCACCGGTGCCCTGGGTGATCACTTCATATTGCAAACCCGATGCAGTCACAGACACACCGGCTTTCTTGGCATTTTCAGCCAAAAACGCTTCGCCAGCGCCGGCCAGATCTTTACTTTGCTCTGCTTCCTGCGCTTGCATGCGAGCGTTGATTTCCTGGAATGCGTCCTGCATTTGCTCATTGCTGTACGGCATCTCAACATCATTCAATGAATCCAGCACACCTTGGGCTACTGCCGCAGGCGATACACCTTCAAATGGATTATCGGCTAATTGTTGACCCATCTGACGGCCAATGCCGTAGCTGACAAGTTCTTCAACACTTTTGTATTGGTTAGACATAAACAGATCTCACGGAAGGTTTAAGGCTCCGCAAAGCAGAGCCACAAAAGAAAAGGTCGCGCAGTCTAGCAGATCACTTGCCAGAATCCTCGGGCTTTTGTTTCGGGATAGCTCTGGCCTCTTCGGGGGCGAACAGGTGGATCTCGCGGATAAAGATGCCCCAGAAAGCCATAAATAATCCTGCGACCAACGGCCCAATCACAAACCCGTTGAGGCCAAAGATCGCTAATCCACCCAGGGTTGAGAGCAATACAATGTAGTCAGGCATACGGGTATCGCGACCTACCAGAATCGGGCGGAGGATGTTGTCGATCAAGCCGATAACTCCCATGCCGAAGGCAATCAGGATAATCGCCTTCACGTTCGCGCCGGTTGCAAATAAATAGAGCGCAACCGGTGCCCAGATAATGGCGGGACCAACTGCCGGGATCAGCGACATAGCAGCCATCACCACACCCCAGAGCAGCGCACCGGGAATACCCAACGCCCAAAAAATCAAACCGCCCAGCGTTCCCTGAATAATCGCAATCACGAGATTACCTTTAATCGTTGCGCGGGTAATCTGGCCAAATTTGTCGGCCAGTAAACGCTCCCGTGCATCGCCCATGGGCAGTGCGCGAATGCCGAGTTCCAGCAGGTATTTGCCATCGCGCAGCAAAAAGAAAATCAGATACAACATGAGGCAGATATTGAGCAGAAGCTTGAAGGTGTTCTGGCCGATACTGATTGCATTTTGAGCCAGCCATTTGCCGCCGGTCATGGACGCGCTGAGTGCGCCATCTTTGATTTTGGCGGTATCAATACCAAAGCGGTCGAGGGTTTGCTGAAGTGCCGGGAATGCATTGCGCACTTGTTCAACATATTGCGCAGGATTGATTTGCCCTTCTTCGAGTTTTTTATAGTAGTCCGCGCCCTCTGCAACAACAGAACTGACGACCAGTGTTACCGGAATAACCACAATCAGCATGCAGGCTAACAGCGTGATAAGTGCGCTGGTATTGGCACGGCCATTAAGGCGCTTTAGCAGTTTGAGATGCAGTGGATAAAAAATAATCGTAATTGCACAGGCCCAGAAAATCGTTCCGAAGAAGGGCTTTAGTACGATCAGAAAGCCAATCGAAACGAGGATGAGAAAAAGCAGAAAGGTCCTGTTTTGCAAATTTTGCTGCATGTTTAGATCCTACTGGATGAGGGAGCGACGGGTGCTGACTATACGGCAGCTGTCCGGGAGTGTCATCTGCTGGCATCTCATAGCGTGTTTTCGGCAGGACGGTTGGTTTTCCACTATTCTTCCAGCGTATTGGTATTCAGTCGACTGGATGGATGTTTATGAGGTTGTGTTGTTGCGGTCAGCAGTTTGCGCGTGCACGCCGGTTGCTATTTGCCCTGCTCAGTATTGGATTATTTGCCCCTGCTTACGCAGAGCAGATCCGTATTCCTGTAAAAGTGCAGGGCACCCAATTGGAAGAGCCCAGCGATTATTTCACCACCTTGTTGATCATGGCGCTCAATGCGAGCAAGGCCGACAACGAAGTGATCGATATTGTTTTTTCCGAGCGCGATTATGCACAGGCGCGCTGGATCAATATGCTGCAGCACGATAAAAGCAATTTTGTTATCTGGACCATGACCGACAAAGAGCGCGAGAAACAATTGCGCCCGATTCGAATTCCTTTGTTCAAAGGTTTATTCGGCTATCGTGTTTTTCTTATCCGCAAACAGGATCAATCGCGTTTCGATCACGTGAAAACCTTGAATGATCTCAGCCAGTTTCTCGGCGGCCAGGGCACCCATTGGCCGGACACGCCGATCTTGCAAGCCAATGGTTTGCGCATAACAACGGCGGAGACAACCGAGCTGTTGTTCCGCATGCTTAATGCCAAGCGGTTTGATTATTTTCCACGGGGAATATCGGAGGCCTGGTTTGAATTGTTGCAGCGCGATGAACCGGATCTGGCGGTAGAAGAAAATCTGCTGTTGTATTATCCCACGGCGATTTATTTTTTCGTGAATAAAGAAAATGAAGCGCTGGCGCAACGGATCGAAAAGGGAATGGAGATTCTGATTGATAACGGCAAGTTCGACCGGTTTTTTTATAACCATCCGCGGTTTAGCTCGGGCATGGAGAAATTGAAAAACCGGCGGATTATCTACTTACAAAATCCGTCGCTGCCGGCAGAAACGCCGGTTAATAACCGCCGGTATTGGATAGATTTATCGGCATTGGCGGAGGACTAGTGATTTGCTCACGCGGATATCCTGCACTCAAAAATGCGTTTAACCAACAGTGTCAACCGCCATCATTACGCTTAAGACAACAACGGTAACAATTGAAAATAGAAATAATTTTCTAGCCCACACCTGATCATCTTTGGCATTAAAGCCAGACCATGCCATGTACAACCAGTAGCAGCCAATCAGGCTGGTTATCAGTAGATACCAGCGGCCTGTGTGGCCAGTCCACATGAGCAGTGGAGTGGCTGAAATGAATCCCAAAATATACAAAAATGCCTGATATTTTGTTCTCTCAATTCCCTGTTGTACGGGCAATACAGGAATTGCGGCAGCTTGATAATCATGAAGTCTGAAAATGGCAATGGCAAAAGCGTGCGGCATCTGCCAGATAGAAAATATTAATAATAATAGTGCGGCTCCAGTGTCAAACTGTTGGCTAACTGCGCAGTAACCCACTACCGGAGGCGTTGCGCCAGCGAGACTGCCAACCAGGGTTCCATGAACCGAATTGCGTTTTAGGTGCAGACTGTAAGCGCCCACATAAATTACAAAACCTGCAAGCGCTACGGCGACCGCAATAGGATTAGTTTTAATGGAGAGTATTAATATTCCCGCGAGCCCGAGCGTGGTGGCATATACGAGGCTCACCTTCGTCGACATTAATCCACTGACTAGAATTCTGGATCGTGTTCTCACCATTAGTTGATCAATATCCCGATCAATAATGTTATTAAATACGCAGCCGGACGCAACCACCAGACAAACTCCAATCGCCGTATCCAAAAGCAACATCAAATTGATGTTGCTTTTGGATGCCAGGAAAAAGCCACCTGCCAGTGAAACCAGATTGCCAAGCACAATACCGGGTTTAGCAATCAGGATGTATTTGCTTATTGCACTCAGATAGTTCTCGATTCCATAATGGCCGGCTGGCATTGGTTTCTGCGACCACAGTGTGCTCCCTCAGCGTGATCCTGCAGGGGTCACCCGCCAGATGGTGTTGGAAAGATCGTCGGCAACGATAAGTGCGCCTTTTGGATCTACCACTACTCCGACGGGCCGGCCACGGGTTTTACCGTCTGCGCCGAGAAAACCCGTAACAAAATCTATCGGATCGCCAGCGGGGCGACCCTCGCGAAAGGGCACGAACACCACTTTATAGCCGGACGGCACTTTGCGATTCCAACTGCCATGTTCACCGATGAATACACCTTCTGCGAAGTCGGCACCCATGGCGCTGGTAGAGAAGTCGAGCCCAAGCGCTGCCACGTGAGAACCCAACGCATAATCAGGGGTAATTGCCGAGGCGACCTTTTGCGGATCCTGCGGCCGGACACGCTCATCCACATTCTTACCCCAGTAGCTATAAGGCCAGCCATAAAATCCACCGTCCTTAACCGATGTCAGGTAATCAGGCACGAGATCTGACCCAAGCTCGTCACGTTCATTCACTACTGTCCACAATTGCCCGGTTCCAGGTTGGATAGCGAGCGCAGTCGGATTACGTAATCCGGTTGCATAAGGGCGATGCGCGCCTGTTTCGGCATCTATTTCCCAGACCATGGCGCGACTTACTTCGGCCTCCATACCGCGTTCGGTAATGTTACTGTTAGAGCCAATACCAACGTAGAGAAAGCGTCCGTCTGCACTCGCCGTCAAGGCTTTAGTCCAGTGATGATTTATCTGTGACGGTAGATCGGTAATTTTCACCGATGGACCTGCGGCTTCTGTCTGACCCTCGCGGTAATCGAACCGTACCAGTGCGTCCTGATTGGCGACGTAAATGTAGTTGTCGATCATCGCCAGCCCATAGGGCGCATTAAGATTAGCAGCGAACACCGTTTGTAATTCGTAGGTGCCGTCGCCATCAGCATCCCGCAGTAAGGTCAGCCGGTCACCACCCTTGACTGGCGTTGTGCCCTTCGACTTGATGTAACCGGCAATGACATCTTTCGGCTTCAGGGCTGCCGCATTGCCGCCTTTGCCCTCGGCGACCAGGATGTCACCATTGGGTAGGATCAGCATCTGCCGAGGGACCTTAAGGTCAGTGGCGATAGCCGCGATGGTGAAGCCTTGGGGTACTGTTGGCTGCTGATCGCCCCAGGCTGCAGGCTTTGCAATTGTCATAGTAGGCAGGAGTGCACGCTCTGGTTTCGGAAGAGCAGGATTAGGGCCATATTGCGCTGAATCCGGGGCTTTGCCATTGCATGCGGTTAACAACCCGGTAAGAGTCACTGTTACAAACAGGCGTACATCTAAATGGAAATAACTCATCTTCGATCCCCCACGCCAAACTTGACGAACCCAATCCAGGTCGATGCGCAGGCGAGTAGAACCACAATCACAGAAAGAACAAGACCCGTGGGCATAATTGCCCAGGCATCTTTGGCGTGAATTAGTGAATTGAACAAGCCCAGAACCCAAGTGATGGTAAGAAGCACCGGATAAACACCCGGGTAGCTGCCACGACGCCTGGCAAAAACCAGGCTGGCGATTGCCCACAGCAATGCGCCGCCACCGAAGACAAGACCACCAACGATCAGCCAGGATGCGAAATTGCTCCACTGGATCTGGTAACTGGAAGCATAGGCAAGATCACTCAGCAAACCCCCGAAAAATAATGGGATGGTTGCCGCAAGTAATACCCCATGGAGCGGATGAAGTGTTAGTCGATCATCGTTAACTGCCACCGTTGTCCTCCTTAAATATATTTTTGCAAAACATATTTCCATTAAATTTTTTAACGGAATTTTTGAAAAAACAGCGCAAAAAATTAGTGAAAAATTCTGTAATAACACTCTTGCGATTGAACTCTACCTGAAGACGCTGCCCCGGTTTGTACGCTGACGCACAGACCTCCAGGGTAATGACATTTAGGCTGTTAAAATGGCCAAAGATGATGGGTACAAGTACAGCGCTTATTTTGCGAACCCTCTTTTGATGAATTATTTTTCAAATTTTCGCAACGAATTATTTTCTTTAAGCTGACACTCCCGTAGCGCAAACTGCGGGAGTGTTTTTACGTTGGCAATTCAAAAGTTAAAACATATTCCCTATTTGAGTTTTACTCACACTCCAATTAAGAAGACACTGGATGCTTTGGTTTCTACTGATCCATATAATCGCGTTGATTACCTGGTGCGCATCACTGTTGTACCTGCCGGCGCTTATTGCTGGCATACACACCGAACAAACCCGGATTGTTGAGCCTTGCGATAAATATGGTTCAGTTGCACGCTTCTTGTTTACCCATATAGCAACGCCAGCGGCATTGGTTGCCATTATTTCCGGCACATTGGTATTTTTGTTTAATCGCACAATAGAAGTGTGGCTGATTGCCAAGCTGACGTTGGTTACCGGGCTTGTAATCGGGCATGCCCTTGCCGGATTGTTGTTGTTACATACACAGGATCGCAGCATTAAACCTGTGCGCCGTTGGTGTTGGATGTTGAGCGGGGCTTTGTGTGCATTGATGGTGGCTATTATCTGGGTGGTATTAGCGAAGCCTATGGCAGGGGTGTTGTAGTGATCGCTTGCAAAAACGTGATGTTTAAGTGCAAATGTTTACTTAAAACTGAAATATTCTTTACAAAATATATCGGCCTGAATTTATTTTTACAGCGCCTGACGGCAGTTACGCAGCACTTATTGTTTGCTACTGTCGCTCGTCGCCACTTCAATATCTACTCCCACCGCCCGCTCATAAACGAGCTTCCCACCGAGGTTGCTGGTGACGGTAATGAGCAAACCGGTGAGCACCGAAAGGTAGATGCCCCAAGGCCAGATCAGGGCATCAACATCGTCGACCCGAAACAACCAATTGAGCGAAGCCAGGGAGAGCAGCATCACCGCGAGGGTGGCATGGCACCATGCGGTAATCAGGCGGCGGATGCGCGGCACGGCTATCAAATCGATCAAGCCAATGGTGCCCGAAACCCAACCGCCCAAGGCGCCAACCCCGGCAAGCCAAAGGCTGGCTCGCGCCCAAAAATAATCATTGCTCAGCAAGTAGGCGATATCCGTTGCCATCAGCCCCATCAGGGCGGCGACCGGAAAATGAATCAGCATCGGGTGGATCGGATGACCCAGGAAGGTCATTTTGCTCATGATCGGTTCTTGCATATTGCTCACCTTCCGGTTGTTTTCTTGTTATTTCTATTGTTGGCCGGATGCACCGGTCCACTTTCTACACTCGATCCCGCCGGCCCGTCTGCTCGCTCGGGGGCGATCTTGTGGTGGAGTATGTTTGCCTACGCCAGTGTGGTGTTAACCGCAGTGGTGGCCTTGTGGTTATACGCCATGCGGCGCCCCGAAGATACTCGCGATGAATCGCAGCAACGGCGGGTACACAATCGCTGGATAATTGGCGGCGGTTTGATCCTGCCCACGATCAGCATCCTTTTACTGTTAGTTTTTGGGGTGCCCATGGGGCACCGCATGTTACCCCTGCCGCCCGCTGAAGGAGCAGCACTGCGCATCGACGTCATCGGGCACCAGTGGTGGTGGGAAGTGCGTTATCCGGATTCCAATATCGCGCTGAAAAACGAGCTGCATATTCCTGCCGGAACCCCTATCGATATTCATCTGAGCACTGCGGATGTCATCCATGGGTTTTGGGTGCCGCGCTTGGGCGGTAAGCTCGATGCTATTCCCGGGCGTGTCAACGTACTTCGGCTGGAAGCCGATAAGCCCGGAGTTTATCTAGGGCAATGCGCAGAGTTCTGTGGGTTGCACCACGCTGTCATGAAGTTCACTGTGACGGCATACACCCCTGACGATTTCACCCATTGGATCGAGGCACAACCGCAATGACTGATCCAGGCGCCATCAGCACTACCGAACTGCATCATAAAGCGCAGCGGGTATGGGGTAACCCTCCCGGTTGGGGGACACTTGCGGCTGTCAATCACACCTCGGTTGGTCTGCGTTTTATTGTGACCGGGCTGGTATTTTTTGCGATAGGCATAGTGCTGGCGATGCTGATACGCACCCAACTGGCACTGCCTAATCATGATCTGCTTGGGCCGGCGCTATACAACCAGATCTTTACCATGCACGGCACGATAATGATGTTTCTGTTTGCCATTCCCGTGCTTGAGGGGCTGGCGATGTACCTCGTTCCCAAGATGATCGGCACCCGCGACCTGGTGTTTCCGCGCATCAGCGCGATGGGTTACTACTGCTATCTGTTTGGCGGCATCATTATGATTTCCAGCCTTGTTTTGGGCATTGCGCCCAGCACCGGTTGGTTTATGTACACACCACTAAGTGATGCCACTTACAGCCCCGGCCGCGGCCCCGACTTCTGGCTGCTTGGCATCACGTTTGTAGAGATTTCCGCATTGTCTGCCGGGATTGAACTGGTGGTCTCAATTTTGCGCACCCGTGCCCCTGGCATGACCCTGAACAAAATGCCGATATTTTGCTGGTACATCCTCGCCATGGCGCTAATGATTGTGTTCGGTTTTCCACCCCTGATTCTCGCCAGTATCCTGCTGGAGCTGGAGCGCTCGGCTGGCTGGGCATTTTTTGATGCGACGCGCGGCGGCGACGCGCTCTTGTGGCAACACCTGTTTTGGTTGTTTGGCCATCCCGAGGTCTACATTATTTTTCTGCCGGCGGCAGGCATAGTCTCAACGCTCATCCCGGTGTTTGCACGGCGGCCTTTGGTAGGGTATCGCTGGGTTGTGCTATCCATTATTACCACCGGATTCATCAGCTTTGGCCTCTGGGTACACCACATGTTTACCGTGGGTATCCCGCAACTGGCGCAGGCATTCTTTTCGGTGGCGAGCATGTTGGTAGGAATTCCAACGGGAATACAAATTTTCTGTTGGCTAGCTACCCTATGGACCGGGAAAGTCACCTACAACTTGCCCATGCTGTGGATTATCGGTTTTTTGGTGACCTTTGTTGCTGGCGGCTTGACCGGCGTGATGTTGGCATTGGTGCCGTTCAACTGGCAGGTGCACGATACCCATTTTGTGGTAGCGCATTTGCACTATGTGTTAATAGGCGGGATGGTTTTCCCCCTGATAGCGGGTTTCTACTATTGGCTGCCGCATTTCTCTGGAAAAATGCCATCGGATCAACTGGGTCGCTGGGGTTTCTGGTTAACGTTTGGCGGGTTCAACGCGACCTTTTTGATTATGCATGTGACGGGGTTGATGGGCATGCCGCGCCGTATTTACACCTACGATACCGGTTTGGGCTGGGATTGGTTCAATCTTCTGTCGTCGGTGGGCAGCTTTATCATGGCCATCGGGATCGCCCTTATTATTCTCGATGTAGTGCTTCATTTTCGATTCGGCAGCAGGGCACCGCAAAATCCCTGGAATGCCGATACGTTGGAGTGGGCAACATCAACCCCTCCGGGTGCTTACAATTTCATTAGTATTCCGACGATCAAAACCCGTCATCCTCTCTGGGAGCATCCAGACCTCCCCGAGACCATCGCAACAGGGCAGCACGCGCTCGTAGAAGTCGATCACGGCAGGCGCGATATTCTGGGAACTGACGCGGTGAGTGCAAAAGTCAGTGAAATCATTCACCTGCCGAGCAACTCCTGGATTCCCTTGCAAGTGGCGTCGGCGATCGCGGTGGTGTGTATCAGCCTGTTGACGCGCAGCTATCTGCTTGCACTTCTCGTTACTGTTGTAACCCTGCTGATGATTCTGCGCTGGAGCTGGCATAACGGTGCCTATTTGGGTTTTGCACCGGTAAAAGACAATGATCCAGTTGATCCACCCTTGCATTCACGCACCTGCGATGGCCCCGGGTTGTGGGGTATGGTAGTGAGCCTGTTTGCCAATGGCGCATTGTATTTGTCACTGCTGTTTGGCTGGTTCTATTTGTGGACGGCAGCACCGCGCTGGTCCGCACCCGGGGAAGGACCGCTATCGCTATGGGGCCTGCTCGCGAGCGGCGTGGTGCTCAGCAGTGCGGTGTTGCTTAACAACCGTTTGGTGGCACGCCTGCGCAAAGGTGATGACCAGAATTTGCAGTCAGGTTTGTGGTTAGTAACGGGGCTCGGCGCGGCCCATTTTGTACTCTTGTTGTGGGTTTTCCTGACTGCACCGCTTAATCCTGTCGCCATGGCGCACGACGCCGTGCTGATGTTTATGCTCTATTACCTGCTGATCCACAGTGGCTTGTCGATCATTCTTACCGGTCTGCAGGCCCTGCGCGTTCGCTGCGCTTATGTCAGCCGTAAATTGCCCTATGAACCGGTGGTATTGCGGCCCTTCTGGATCTATACCCTCGCCGTTTACTGGTGCAGTGTTGCAGCCTTTATCCTCATGCCAATGGCGTGGGGGCCTGTGTGATGTTTGCGCCGACGCATCCGCTGCAATTAACGCTCGGGCTAATCATTTGGAGCGGTTGGTTTGTGCTGATTTATTCAGTACTTTCAATTGGCTGTGCCTTTGCAGCGCCGGATAATTCATTGAGTCCATTTAACTGGCTCAACGCGCTTTTGCTGGTACTTACGCTCATAACAACAGCACTGCTGGGATTTTTTGCGTGGCGTTGTTGGCGAGCGCCAACGCAACCGGACGATCACCATTTCATCGCGCGCGTTTCGGCGGGCATATACCTGGTCTCTGCGGTGTCGACCCTGGCGATTGGTTTACCTGTGCTGGTTTTACCTCCATGCCTTTAACGTTGCGCAAATTCCTCTTCGCTGTTATTGCATTCTTGTTGCTGAATTACAGTGAGCTGGCGCTTGCACATAATCTGCTTACCAGCCGTGGAGAAGGGCAAATCGCCGCGTCACTCAGTTTGCTCGCGCTGCTTACGTTTTGGATATTTTATTTACTTGGCGTAAAGCGCAAGCGCCCCTCACATCACCAATTTTTTCTTTTTCATACGGCCGCTATTCTTTGCGGTCTCGCTGTACTCGGACCGCTCGATGATTGGGCCAAAACCAGCAGTGCCGCCCATATGACCCAGCATATGCTGTTGATGGTTGTGATCGCCCCCTTGTGGGTGTTGAGCCGGCCACTTGCGCAAATTATTGCCGGTAGCGGTCGTATATGGGCTTGGCTCTGGCGCCCCATGCTCACACTCACGCGCTATCCGCTAACGACTGCCTATATCCACGGTGCGGTTATTTGGTTCTGGCACATGCCGTACTTTTATATGGTCGCAGTAGAAAATGTATGGTGGCACGCGCTGGAGCATTTTTGTTTTCTGATTACGGCGGGAATTTTTTGGTGGGCCGTTTTAAAAGGAAGCCGCCAGAATACGCCTTGGGCGCTACTGGCACTGCTGTTTACGTTGATGCATACCGGATTTTTAGGTGCGCTCCTGACCTTCGCTTCTGCGCCCTTGTATGGCGAAGCACGTAGTCTCGGCGACCAGCAGCTGGCTGGGCTGATTATGTGGGTAATTGGTGCAGCGCCTTATCTGATGGCGGCAGCGTGGGTGGTAAATAGCTGGTATAAACAATTGCGACAGCAGATGGATGCTTAATTTAGCAACTCAATGCGAGTATGTAGGCGCTGATAATCGCTGTTATATGATCGCCGGGATTCGCGATGAACAAGGGCGCAGCAAGCGGTGCCCCTACAATTAATTCGGTGTTTTTTCGGCGGGGGTTGCGCAGCTCGATTCAGGGGTTTTAGCGCAGCCGCTACAACCACCGCAGCTTGCCGCTTTCTTTCCCGGGAAAATCCAGCGGCGCAGCAAGAATATTGCTGCAGCGATCACACAAACACCGACAATCACTTCTTGCCACGGAATGTCTTGCAACATAGATGCCTCCTGACTTCAGGTTTAACCTGCGATTGCGCTGGCGATCCGGTAAGTCGCCCAAGCCGCAAAATAAGCCAACGCAAACAAGTAAATGGTGAAGAACGCAGTTGCCTTGGCAGAGTTGGTCTCACGTTTGACAACAGCAATGGTGGAAATGCACTGGGGTGCATACACAAACCAGGCGAGATACGCATAGGCAACCGGGATTGACCAACTGGCGGCGAGCGCTGAGCCAAGTGCGACATCAATAGATTCTTCACCTACCGCATAAACAGTTGCCAGCGCGCTGACGGCAACTTCACGCGCGCCCATTGCTGGAATCAGTGCGATACACATTTGCCAGTTGAAACCTAGCGGCGCAAACAGTGGCTGCATAAAGTGGCCGAGTTGGCCGGCAAAACTATAGTCGATTGCCGGTTGGGTCGCGCCTTCCGGTGCACCGGGGAAAGTCGCCAAAAACCAGAGCACAATCGAGAGCGCCAGAATGATTGTACCTACGCGACGGATGAAGATCCAAGCGCGCTCGCGCAGGCCGATCAGCAGGTGGTACATCATTGGCCAGCGGTAGGTGGGTAGTTCGAGCAGTAGCGGGAACTCCTCGCGTCCGCTGGCACGACGGCGCATCAGCCAGGCAATCACTGCGGCACTGACAACACCGGCGAAATACAGGGCAAATAGCGTCAGGCCTTGCAGGTTGAAAATCCCCCATACGGTTTGCTCGGGAATAAATGCGGCGATGATCAATGCATATACCGGCAGGCGCGCTGAACAGGTCATCAACGGTGCAACCATGATGGTGATAAAACGCTCGCGTGGATCAGCGATAGTCCGCGTTGCCATAATGCCGGGAACGGCGCAGGCGAAGCTGGAAAGCAGGGGAATAAATGAGCGGCCGGACAAGCCCAGCCCACGCATCGGGCGATCCAGCAAAAACGCAGCGCGGGTAAGGTACCCGGTATCTTCCAATATCAGGATGAAGAAGAACAAAATGATAATTTGCGGCAGGAACACCAATACGCCGCCCACGCCGGCAATCAGGCCGTCGACGATAAAATCTTTCAGGATACCGTCGGGCAGCGTCGTTCCGACAAACTCACCCAGGCCACTAAAGCCGCCATCGATTAGGTCCACAACTGGCGATGCCCAGGCAAATACCGCCTGGAAGATCACCAGCAAAGTACTGAACAGCACGATCAGCCCGATCAGGGGATGCATAACTAAAGCATCAAGACGATCCTGCCAGCGCGGTAAGTGTGGTGGTTGGATCACATGCTGGCGGATGATGCTTTCGATTTCGGCGTAGAGCGCTTCAACCGATTCCTGACGATCGCTGATTGTGAGCGCCTGCGCACCGTCGGCCGCAACCGGCTGTTGGGCATAGCCATCCAAAACCTTGCGCAGTTCGGCTACCCCCTGGCTGTTAACTGCCACGGTTTCGATAATCGGAATACCGATAGCTTGGGAAAGGGCGGCGGTATCAATACTGATGCCGCGACGCTTGGCTTCATCCATTTGATTGAGCGCCAGGATCAGCGGGCGATTGAGGCTTTTGAGCTCCATCACCAGGCGCAGGCCGAGGCGCAGGTTACAAGCGTCGATTACCGCTACCAGCAGATCGGGTTTGCGCTCACCGGCCAGTTTGCCGAGGATCACATCGCGGGCAACTTGCTCATCGGGCGAAGTCACAAAAAGGCTGTAAGTACCGGGAAGGTCAACCAGTTCGGCCGGTTTTGACAAACCGGCTACCATACCTGACCGGCGCTCAACGGTAACACCGGGATAGTTGGCGACTTTGGCGCGGGCGCCAGTCAAACGGTTAAATAAAGACGTTTTGCCGCAATTGGGATTGCCAATTAACGCGAAGCGAATAGGGGCGGACATTATTGCTACCTGAGTAGAGGTTTGTGCTGATGTAAAGGTTAAGTGGCTAAGAGGCGGCGAGTAAGACAGGCTCGACACAAATCTTGGCGGCTTCAGCGCGACGCAGCGCGAACTTGGTACCGTTGACTTGCACCGCCAGCGGATCAGAACCCATCAAGCCAAAGCCGATGACTTTTAACTGGGCGCCGGGCAAAAAGCCTAATTCTTTCAAGCGCAGACTTACTCGCTCATCCTGCGCTCCAAAGAGTGGTTGGGCAATCAAGCTGGTCACCCGTACCGATGCCCCTTTACGGCATTGGTCGAGGCGAAGTGTTGTGGGTGGAATATCGGCCAGCACTGCAGTATTCATAAGAAGCACGTCTTGAATGTAAATGAGAGTGATTATTAGGAAGAATACTTTATTTGCCGCCAAGTCGCAATTTAGTCGGCAGTCGTTAACATTTCCTGGGGGCTCAATAGAGAATCGGTTTGGTCGGTATTTGCCTGCTATCCTTTTAAGCAGTGATTTTGTCGGGAATTCGGCTGTCCATCATTGAGTGATAGCCTATTTAATTGGGGAAGGAAAATGATGAAAAAGTTCTACTTTCTGGTCTGCGGCCTGGCGTCTCTCTGCTTGATTTCAGGTGTAGCTGTAGCCGCCGAAACAGTGAAGGGAAACGTGACCTATCTGCAGCGGATCGCCATGCCTGCGGGCGCGTTGCTTGAGGTCAGTTTGGTGGATATTTCGCGCGTGGATGCTCCCGCATCTATCATCGGCACCACCCAGATTTATGGCCCCTTCACCTCACCGGTTAAATTCAGGATTAATGTTGATCCGGAAAAAATTGAGGCGAAAAACGATTATGCGGTGCGCGCAACGATAAGAGTGGATGGGAAGCTGTACATGAGTACTGACAAAGCGTATCTGGTGCTAACCAAAGAGCGTGGCAATAGTGTTGACTTGACATTGCGTGGCGTTGGTGGTGAGCCCATTGCTATCGAACAGCCGCTGGAGAAACTGCCTGCGTATTTTACCGGTATCTTACCCTGCGCCGATTGCGAGGGAATTGACTATCAACTGCAATTATTGCCGGGGAATTTTTATTTCTTGCGCACGAAGTACTCAGGTAAGCGCACAGTTCCAGAGGATGAAATTGGTCGCTGGTTAATTGTCGATCGCAATCGTTTGCTGCTGAATCAAGCTGTTGAGAAAGGACAAAGCCAGCAGTTCCGTATTATCGATAATCGCCAACTGCGCAAACTGGATTCACAGGGCCAAGATATTGTGTCCAACCTGAATTACAGTTTACTTGAGAGTGCGGAAAAACCGTTTAATCCCAGCCTCAGTATGAAGGGACTTTATACTCACACGGCAGATGCAGGGCATTTTACCGATTGCATCACCGGGCAGAGCTGGCCGGTTGCCCATGAGGGGAAAAATGCAAACCTGGAAAAATCCTACAGCAAAAAAACAAAAGCGCCGGGGGAACCCTTACTGGTGAGTTTAAAAGTGAATATCGTCGCGCAACCTGCAGCTGCCGCCGGCGCACCTGCCGCGTATTTGCTGATTAAGAAAGTGAAACGTGTCGGCAAAGAGCAAACTTGTGATTCCGTGACCGGACGTCCGGCCACGGATAAACGTATTTAACAATTATATGAGTAGTCTTTAGCGATTCTCGAGGCGGTTGTAATCCAGCAGCGCCGCCTCGTCCGGTTCGGTCAGATAATAAAGTTGATGGACTTTATCGCTGAACGCCCAAAATTCCGGATGGCTACGACGCACGCCATAAATATCGCGCAGCACTTTATAATCTTCTTCCGAATCCAGTCTTTGCACCCGATTAACGAAATCATCCAGCTGTTGTTCCTCCACGCGCATAAAACTGTTTGGGTAATTACCCACAATTCCGCGCGTGATGGTGAGATTATCTTCCGCCGGGATACGCCGTTTATCTTCGCCAAACAGTGACGATAAATTGGAGTAAGCGCTGTTGTGCACCAAGGTAAATAAACCCACATTCGGAATTTGGATTACCGTTGTTTGCGGCAGAAAACTGATGGGTTTGCCAACGGTACTTTGCAGTTTTTCATAAAGCGCCACCTTGTGTGACGGCAATTTTTTGGTGCGTATATTGAACGGTGAATTAGCCGCATTGCCTACATGCAGCTTGAGCTTTTGGTAAAGCTCAAGCTGCGGATTATCAGTTAGGTAGCGAATGTTGTTAGGTGCATCTACTTGTTTAATGTACAAATCAACGTAGGTTTTTAAATTGGCTTCGGCATCGCGATACCAGAATGACATGACGTCCTGTTGTGACTTTTCAGGTAGCAGGCCGACAAAATTCATCTCACCTTCGATACGCAAAAAATCCATATAAAGTCGGCTCAGCAATTGATGCGATACATTGCCATACACATCAAATCCGGCCACCAGTAAATAATGAATGCGTTCAAGTAAAGGGTAGCCAATAACCCATGCGGTTTTCGGATACTGGCCGACCATACCTTTATGTACGCTGGCGCTATCGCTATGGCGAAAAATAGTGAGCGCGGCATTCGGGTTTTTACCTTTGTCGCCATCCCAAATCTCGCTCATCTCCACGCCACCTTCGGCGGCAATTTTTTTATTCACAAATGCCGCTTTTGCAGCGAGATATTCCTTTTGCAATTCGGAATACTTGAGCCAATTAGTCATTGGTAACAGTGTGTTGCCAGCTTCTGCGGGTAATTGCAGATGTTTGCTATTTTCCGCCAGAAATTTTGCATTGCCTGCCGTACTTTGGTTTTCCGGAGCGAAAAAGAATACCCAGAAATGATCCTGGATAACATTGAGCGCAACTTGCCCGCGGCACACCGGTCCTTTGATGAAATTCATAATGGTGAACTGGGCTTCATTGAGCATAAAACGGTAGCGCGCATTGATCGGCAGCTCGGCAAAGGTCACAAACGGATTTGCCGCTACTTCCGGGGTATAAGACGGTAGCTGCGTTACTTCATAACGGGATGCGGTATCGGTAGAAAAAAACAGTTCTTGCCATTCGTCCATACGTGTCTGGGTGAGCGAATAGGGCATATGGGTTTTGGCCACCACACTGGATGGATCCTGCCATAAGCGGTAGTAAACTTGGCTGACATTGGGATTATCAAACGGACGCGCTGTACTGATACGGGCCAGAGGTTCGCCCGGTGGTGTGCTGGAGCGCACGAGGCGGAAGTAAGTATGGGGGGCATCGTTAAAAAATAACTGCGCTAAAAACAAATGCTCATAAATGTAACGATTGACCAGTTGTTTTTTCAGGCTATCGCCGTTGAAAAATGCTTCCCATTTTTCGACTTGTTGTTGCACGCTCACCGGTAATGTGGGTGGTGGTCCCATCGCCGCCCCTTGGGCTAACCAATCCATGGTCACTTTATGTTCTTTGTTGCTTAATCCGGGCAGACCATAAGGCATACCCCGGAGCGGATTCTGCTCGGCAAAGCTGGCAAAGTTTTCAATGCTGGGGCAATGTTGTTTGTAATTGAGGTTGAAATCAAAACTTGCGGGCAGGATTTCCGTTTCCGGCAAAGGGTTATCCTTCTTTAATTCAAGAAATTGCGCCAGCACCCCGGCCTTGATGTTGGCCGTGGGGGTGTTGCTGCGTTCGTTTAATACCGGATGAAAACCTTTGCTGCGCCACTCGGCGGTGGTGTGTGCATCTTCAAATAAACGGGTGAGCGATGCCCCTAGCAGGCGTGTTCCATCGTAAACCTTGACCGGATTGGCTCCCCGCAGCAAACCTTCATAGGACTCCAGCTTGAGCTGGCAGGGCGCATCGTAGCAGCCATGGCAAACGACACAGCGTTGCTCCAGGATTTTCCTTGTATCTTTATAGTAAGTGAGCTCCGCCTTGCCTGGGCTGGCGGGCATTTCGCGTGGTTGGGCTTTGCCGTAGCGTTGGTCCCATTGCGATCCGGTAATACTGGCGCAGCCCAACGTGATGAGTAACAGCAAGCCGAGACTGCCGCTGGTAAGGTGTTTTGCCAGTTGAATGAATGGCCCTGATAAAGAGTGGTGACGGGGCATAATGGTCCTTATGAAAGCGGCCTGAAATAAATGGCAGTCTAACCTGCACCGATAAAAATTGGGAACGGCTGTCACGCAATGCTGTCCCCTTAAAAAGGTTTAGGCCATAATCCTGCGCTTACTGCCAATCGCTACAAATATTGCCAACCAAAAAGGTATTGCTATGAGTGATGATTACCAACCGCGCAAAAACTCGTCCACGACCATGATTGTCATAGTGGTTCTGGCACTGATTGCTGCAGCGGCCACTTTCTATTTCCTGCGTGACGACGGCACCGCAATATCGCCAACTGTGGGCGTCCCGGTTGGTGTCGCACCGCAAACTGCGGTCACCAGCAGTGCCGCTGCGGTGGCACCGATCCCGGAATATGAGCCACCACAACCCGTTGCTGAAGTTGAGCCGCTGCCATTATTGAATGAGAGCGATAGCAGCCTGCTTGCAGCATTGCAACAGCTGCGCGGTGAAGGATTGCTGCAATTGCTTGTTCCGCAGGAAATCATCCGTAAGTTTGTGCTGGCCGTAAATAATGTGGCAGAGGGGAAAGTGATACAGGAATATCGCCCGGTTGTTTCACCACCACCGCCTTTTATCGCAGAATCCTTTACGGTAATGATTGAAGGCACCGCCGCAGACCAGGAACGTGTTTCGGCAAAAAATTTCCAGCGCTATGAGCCCTATGTAACGACGCTTTCGCTCATTGATAGCGATGCAGCGGTTGCTGTCTACCGCCGGTTCTATCCTTTACTGGAGGAGGCATTTAATGAGCTTGGTCTTAAAAAGCCCAACTTCCATAGTGTGTTGATCGCGGCAATCGATAACCTGCTTGCTGCACCCGATGTGCAAGGTGATTTATTATTACTGCGCCCGAAAGTTTTTTATCAATACGCCGATCCCGCACTGGAAACACTTCCGCAAACTCACAAATTAATGGTGCGTATGGGGCCTGAAAATGCGCGCAGCGTTAAAGCCAGTTTGCGCCAATTGCGGGCACGATTAGTTAATCGCTGAAGCATGTTTGTGCATTATTGATCGCCGCCTTTATCAGCATGAAAGCCGCTTGGAAAGCGGCTTTTTTATTGCTATCGGTTTCAGTTGTGTATTTTTGTAATCATCAACTCTCGCAGTAAAAAATATATGTTGTCATTTTTGGCATCTTAAATTCCTAATTGCCTGATTTCCAAGGCATTTGCTCAATTCTAGTCTTGTTCTTGCTCAGTAACACTCCTTTACACTGCCTTACAAAGAAGTTGACAACGTTGTCCAGTGGGCATAGTGTTGGGGAACCGACAACGTTGTCTTTTGTCTCCGTTTGTCGGCCGAGTTAGATCATTATTAAGACACACAAATTGCAAGTCACGGGAGAATAACCATGCGTAACAAATTAAGTGATGCGATCAAACTGGCCAATAAGAGTGCATTGATGCTCGGTTCGCTAGCGGCCGTCGCCATGATGGGTTTTACCGCAACCGCTCATGCACAAGATGCATCAGCGTCAGATTTGGAAGAGGTGGTAGTTACCGGTATTCGCGGCGCGTTGAAAAATGCGGTGGATATCAAGCGTAATGCAACTGCCGTGGTAGACGCTATATCCGCAGAAGATGTGGGTAAGTTTCCCGATTCAGATGTAGGTCAGTCGCTGGGGCGTATTCCTGGTATAACCGTTGGTCGCGAATTTGGCCAGGGTGCATCTGTGTCTATTCGCGGTACTGCACCGCAAATGACATTGACAACATTGAATGGTCAAACAGTGGCATCAACTGGTTGGTATGACCAGAAGGCAACTGATCGCAGTTTTAACTACTCATTGCTGCCATCCCAGCTTATTGGCGGTATGGAGGTATATAAATCTTCACAGGCAGATCTCAATGAAGGTGGTGCGGGTGGTACCGTTATTATCAAAACCCGTAAACCATTGGATATGCCTGCCAATTCTGTTTATGTTGGCGTGAAGGCTAAAACAGGTACTGTGGCTGATGATGTCACTCCGGAAGTATCTGGTCTTTATAGCTGGAAAAACGATGCAGAAACCTTTGGTGTTTTGGTGGCCGGTGCATTTGAAGAGGGCGATTACGTTCGCCGTGGTACTGAGTCAGACTACCAATGGTGGTCCGATGTTTCTCCGACCACTTTTACCCAGGAGCGTGAGCGTACAGCGCTGGATATCACTGCACAATTCAAACCTACAGACAATCTGAGTTTCGGTATCCATGCACTCTCCCTGGATTTAAAGGGTGACAATACCAACACCAGTATGTATTTATTCACTAGCGATGCCTCCGGATTTCCAAATAGCTATACATGTGAGCAAACCAATGCAGCCGGTGCTTGCGTGAAAAGTACTACAAATCCGAAAGATGGAGACTTGGGGATTGGTTGGGCTTCTGGAACGCTGGGAACCGAGACGTTTACCCAGACTTGGGGACGTGTTGCCAGCATGAAATCCGACACTATCGATTTGGATGCTGTCTATGAAGGTGAGGGGTTCAAAATTACCGGTCGTATTGGTAATACCAAAGCAGAGGGTGGTACTGATTTAACCACCAACTTCCAGCACTTCCCCAGCCTCGGCGACAACATGTCTGTTTGGGGTGGGAAAATCGATGCAACAGGCAAGAAAATTAAAATCAATGCTTCTGGAGATCCGAGTGTCAAGTTGAGTGATTACAGAGCCACTGTTTTACCGGAAAGTTGGTCTATTGGTCGTGGCCCTAATGCTGATGAGGAAACCTATGCCCAATTCGATGTAGAGTTTGAATTGGATGCAGGCCCTCTGACCGCATTTAAAACCGGTGTGCGTACTACTGATCATGATGTTAATAGACAGTCCTTTAAACCTATCTTAAAAACTGGTGTTGCCCCTGTATCGACTTCATCGGTTTACAGTGGCACTTATGAAGTGGGCGAGAACGGTTTTACTGCACCGAAACCTAATCTGTCGGCCATGATTGCAGCAACTAAAGCACACATTGCCGGTTGGAATGAAGTTCGTTCCGGTTATGTAGACCTTAATGAACAGAATGACGCGCTTTATGGCATGTTTACCTTTGAAGCGGAAGGCGTTAAAGGTAATGTCGGCCTTCGTTATATCAGCAGTGATATTACTTCCAGACAATATCAGTTGGATGGCGTAACTCCTGCAAACGATGGTTTGAATGAAGGTTTTAGCAAGACTTTGACAGCGGCAACAGCCAACTACCACGACGTATTGCCAAGTGCAAACGTTGCGTTTGATGTAACAGATGATGTAGTTGTGAGAGTGAGTGCCAGCCAGGCAATTAACCGTCCAAGCTATGATGATGTGATCAATATCACCAGCGGTTTTGCTGATGATAGATCTAATAACCAAACCTATCGTATTGGCAATGCGGGCATGAAGCCGGTTAAGTCATCACAGGCCGATGTAGGGGTTGAGTATTATTACGGCGAAGGCAATATGGTTTCGGCCACTTATTTTGTTAAGACTCTGTCCAATACCATGACGTCGAGTTTTGCGACTGATCAGCCATTGATTTACGATCCACAAGCAGGCAACAACTTATGGACTATTGAAACGCTGTCTGATTCTGGCTCAGCGCAAATTGACGGTATTGAATTGCAGATAAGTCATGCGTTTGATAATGGCTTTGGTATTTTGGCCAACGTCACCTTCGTTGACACTGATGTTCCTTTGAATACCTACATTGATGAAATTGGTGTTTTCACTGAATCATCCGATAAGAGTGCCAACCTTGTAGGCTACTGGGAAAATGAGACTTTCTCAGCGCGTGCTGCCTATAACTGGCGTTCAGAGTACATGATTCGTGAAGGCTCCTATTATTACGGCAACCGTATGCACGATGATTTCGGTACACTGGATCTGAGTTTTGGTTGGAATCTTACCGATAGCCTCAATTTGACCTTTGAGGCGATTAACGTCTTGGAGGAAGATGATGTTCAGTATGGTGCGGCCAGCCAATCAACCGCAGTGAAGGGTATTAAGCTGCCATTGCGAGAAGGTTTCCCTGCATGGTCTTCTCAAGGTGAAGCTACTTATATGTTGGGTTTAAACTATAAGTATTAATAGCTGAGTAGTAAAAAAAGCCCAGCATTTTGCTGGGCTTTTTTGTTTTTAATCACTATGTGTGGTGAATGGCAATGAAAATAAAGCGCGTGGTCATTGTGGGCGGTGGTACAGCAGGTTGGATGGCAGCAAATCATCTCGGCGTTGAGTTGAGGCGTGATCCGGAAATTGAAATCACATTAATAGAATCCAAAAATATTCCCGTTATTGGTGTTGGTGAAGGAACCGTACCAAAAATAAAAGAAACACTAAAAAAGTTTGGTATTAGCGAGCTTGATCTGATTGTCAGTTGCGATGCTACGTTTAAGCAGGGAATTAAATTTTCTAAGTGGATGGATACTAAAAAAAACGGTGCTAATTTTTATTATCATCCCTTTAGTTCACCTTACCCATCCGGTTTTGATATTACCAATTATTGGTTAAATAATCGCGATAAATTTGAATTCTCAAAATTGTCTGAGATTTATTCGGTTGCCGAATTAAACCGCTCGCCTAAACAAATATCATCCCCTCCTTTTGTTGGGAAGGTGGATTATGCTTATCATTTTAATGCAGCAAAATTTTCTGATTTACTTGCCAGAAATGCGCGCGAAAAATTTTCAGTAAAGCATTGCTTTGAGACCATTACCCAGGTGTTACTTCATGATGATGGTAGTATTAAAGCATTGGTTTATGAATCAGGGGTAACGGAAGAGTTTGATTTTTATATTGATTGTAGCGGCTTTGCAGCATTGCTAATTGGTGAAACCTTAGGTGTCCCATTTCTGGATAAATCTTCCCAAATCCAGACTGATACCGCTTTGGCTTTGCAGGAGCCCACGGCGGATTCTGAGGAGATTCTGCCTTATACGCTCGCCACAGCGCATAAAGCTGGTTGGATTTGGGATATACCTCTTACCAATCGTCGCGGTATTGGTTTCGTGTATGCTTCAAAATACATATCTGAAGACGAGGCTGTGCAAAATTTTTCTAAATATGTTGGGCGCGATTTGCAAAATGCCAATTTACGTTGTGTGCCAATGAAAATTGGTTATCGTGATTCTTTCTGGGATAAAAATTGCGTTGCTCTCGGTTTGGCGCAAGGATTTGTTGAGCCTTTGGAGGCTACGTCTATTTTGGTGACAGATTTTGCTGCCAATTTGGTTGCGCGGAATTTCCCGGTTACGCAGGAGGATATTCCTGTAGTGGCAGGTTATTGCAATAAGGTTATGGCCTATACTTGGGAACGGGTCATCGATTTTGTACAGTTGCATTATTTTATTTCTGATCGCCGGGATTCTGACTTTTGGATTGATAATACAGAAAATAATGCGATATCCGATGTTTTGCAGGACAGGCTGGAGTTGTGGAAAATAGGGGTACCCAAGAAAATGGATTTCTTTAGCTCTTTTGATATTTTTGGTGTGGAGAATTATCTGTTCGTCCTTTATGGAATGGATTATCCAACGCGACCTGGTGTGCTGGGGATGAATGAAGAGGATAGATCAAAAGCGCTTGTTCGTGATGTGCAGGAGAAATCCATGCAAATGGCAAATTCTCTCTTGTCTCATCGCGTATGGTTAAATGAATTAAAAAAAGCGCTTGAATCCCGTTAGTTATTTTTCCGGACTCAGGTTCTTATTGTTTGGGGCGGTTTGAAGGTAGCAGTAAATGATTAAAAAAGAATTGACGATGCAAACCCTGTATATGGGAAATGAAAAAAATAAAATTCTTTGTTTTGATGATTTTTTAGAAAATCCCGCACACTTGGTTGATTTTGCGCGCGGGGCTACATTTTCGCCTTATGCTGCTTCACTGCAGCGTAAAGGATATCCCGGTGTGCGAACTCCTGCACCAGCTAATTTGGGTGATCAGCTTCGGACGCGAATTGGCGAGACAATAAAAGCCGAGTTTGGTATTCCTGCAGAAGCTAAAGCAAAACCTCTACAAGATGCGATATGTTTAATGACTGTAGCTGAGACGGACTTGGGGCCGTTACAGCGAGTTCCTCACTTCGATGCAAGCAATCCTCATTTTTTTGCAACACTTCTTTACCTGTGCGATGCGGAGCATGGTGGAACAGGATTTTATCGCCATAACAGTACTGGCTATGAATCTATTACTCCTGAGCGATGCGATAATTATTTGGATGCTAGTTATGAGGAGTTAAATCGCAAAAAACCGGAACGGCGTTACTTTTCTGATTCAGATGAGTTTTTTACCAAAATCGGATTTATTCCTGCCCGTTTTAATCGGTTGGTGGTATATCGCGGGTACGTGTTACATTCGGCCAATATTTTATCTGATGTTAGTCTGTGTTCTGATCCAGGTGTTGGCAGGTTAACAGCGAATATCTTTTTCAGTTTTGATTGATAGGCTTTTTTATTTTGGGAATAAATTTTTACACATGATTAAGGGATTAATTTGCGTAAGCTATCTATTATGAATCTTATGTATATCACACTATTGTGCTGCCACAGCGGATTATAAGGCGGACTATCTGGCATCTTCACTGTTCGCTCCCCCGTTTTTTAATAGACATACCCTCTATCGTCTCGGTTGCTTGATCGGGTGTAAAAAGTACAAAATTTTCTTTGACAACGTTGTCCTGTCGGCGTAATCTAAACCTGTCCGATGATAGAAGCTATACCTGACATCTCTCCTTGTTAAGTATGGTGTTCATGGGGCATGAGTTCTCTAGAGCTGTAGTAGTGGTCTTGTGGTTAGTGTCCTGCGGGGCACTAACCTTTTTTAACCCTCTGTTATGATCGCCAGCGTGGGAACATTCAAAGTTTTTGAGTATCTGACGCCCAACCATTCAAGTCAGGTATTTGCTCTAAAAATAAAGAGGTAGATCATGGCGAAGATGCCACTCGGCGAACAAACCTTGTATATTGGTATTGATGGCGGTGGTACCAAGTGTCGCGCCAGTATCATGACCCAAGATTTACAGGTGCTGGGTACAGGTGTTGGTGGGCCAGCTAATCCTTTTCACGGTGTACAACAAGCCAAAGATTCCATACGCACTGCCGCTGAATTGGCGCTGATCGATGCCGGACTACCGCCTTCTGTTATGGGTGAGCTGGTCGCAGGTGCTGGTCTTGCCGGTGTTAATGTCCCAAGCCTCTACGATGTTATCAGCGCTTGGGAACATCCTTTCAAGCACATGTTCCTGACAACCGACTTGCATATTGCCTGCCTTGGTGCTCACAATCGTGACGAAGGTGCGGTAATGATCGCCGGTACCGGTTCTTGCGGCTATTCTTTTGTTAAAAACTCCTCACTTATTTTAGGCGGCCACGGTTTTCCTATTGGTGACAAAGGAAGCGGTGCCTGGATGGGGTTGGAAGCGATCCAGGCAGTATTGCTGGCTTCCGATAACTTGGGTCCTGCAACCAGCTTGAGCTACAGTATTGGCGAGTTTTTGCAGGCTGAAGGCGTGATGATTGTGGATAAAATGTTTGGTGCAAAGTCGAGTGACTACGCCAAATTTGCCATTTTTGTAGTCGATGCAGCCGATGCCGGCGATGTAGTTGCAATTGATATCGTAAAAGAAGGCGCTGCCTATATGAGTGCGGTAGCGCGCAGGTTATGGAATACCGGGCCAGGTCGTATGTCGATTATTGGCGGTTTGGCTCCACGCCTGATTCCCTGGATGGATCAGGATATGGCGAACAATATTTCCCCCGCTTTATATCAGCCGGAATTTGGCGCCGTATATTTCGCCAAGCAGCGTTTCAAGCTAACTAACAATAAAGAAAGTGTTTTAACCACTGCCATCTAACGCGAGAACTTGACCATGAGTAACGACGCTATTGCTGTCCCGACGCCGGACGCAAATTCAAAGAGTGCATTTCTTCCTTTGGCAATGATTGCCGGGATGTTTTTTATTTTCGGATTCGTTACCTGGCTTAATGGCTCGTTGATGCCTTATCTGGAAGTGGTATTAGCATTAACGCCATTCCAGGCTTCATTTATTCTATTTTCTTTTTATATTGCGGTAACAGTTTTTTCACTGCCATCCTCTTGGGTGATTCGTAAGGTTGGCTATAAGAATGGTATGGCAATTGGTTTGGCTGTTATGGCCGCTGCTGCGCTTTTGTTTATTCCGGCAGCCAAAACCCATTGGTTCGGTTTGTTTTTGGTTGCGCAATTCACGATGGGCGCAGGACAAACATTAGTGCAAACAGCGGTAAATCCCTATGTCGTAAAAATGGGACCAGAAGAATCGGCCGCGCGCCGTATTAGCATTATGGGCATCCTCAATAAATCTGCTGGTATCGTTGCACCTATTGTATTTACTGCATTGATTTTGGGCGGTATGACTGGTCATCCAACTACAACGCCAACTCCTGAAGAAATCGAGCAGATGGCAAGTAATTTAGTAATGCCATACATTTATATGGCGTTAGTGATTGGTGGTGTTGCACTTCTTGTAAGATTTTCCTCATTACCTGAGTTGGAATCCGAAGAGGATAAAGAAGAGAAGTTGCCCCTGCGTGGCGCGCTACAATTTCCAAATCTGGTATTAGGTGTTATTGCGTTGTTCCTTTACGTCGGCGTAGAGGTGATTGCAGGTGATACGATTGGTGGATACGGCCGTAGCATTGGTTTTAGCAACTTCTCTATCCTTACTTCTATTACCATGTCCTGTATGGTGTTGGGTTACATTCTTGGAATTATATTAATTCCACGCATTATTTCTCAGCAGAACATGTTACTGGTATCTGCTGCTCTTGGGGTATTTATCAGCCTTTGCATCGTATTCGGTAGCAATGAATCTACTTCTATTTCATCACTGTTTGCTTTCCTTGGCGCGCCTGCAATTCCTAACACCATTTTGTGTATTGCATTGCTTGGTTTGGCAAACGCGATTGTATGGCCAGCGATTTGGCCCTTGGCGTTAAGTGGTTTGGGTAAATATACCGCAACTGGTTCTGCGCTGCTGATTATGGCAATTGCTGGCGGTGCTGTTTTGCCTGTAATCATGGGGGGACTATCAACAGTTGTTGATCGTCAGACGGCTTATATTGTGATGACACCTTGTTATTTATTTATCCTCTTTTATGCAGCTAAAGGATACAAACTGCGCAGTTGGAAATAATTTTTCCATATAAGTAGCACGACCATATCATCTGCGAGGTATCCGATGGTCAAACAACGTTTTCAAGCTTTGGATGTGATGCGTGGTTTGACCCTCGCGTTGATGATTTTGGTGAACACTCCAGGCTCCTGGGAGTTTGTATACGCACCGCTCTTGCATGCGAACTGGCATGGTGCGACCCCCACTGATTTTGTATTTCCTTTCTTTATGTTTATTGTTGGTTCGGCCATGTACTTTTCCGTACGCGGCCTTGGCCAGCTGACATTTGCTGATCAAGCCAAAAAAATCTTGCGCCGTGTTGCGTTGCTGTTTTTGATTGGTGTGCTGCTGTCCGCTTATCCATTTACCGAAAGCCTCGATCAATGGCGTGTTATGGGTGTTCTGCAGCGTATCGCGCTAGCTTACGGTTTTGCCGCATTCATTATTTTGTATTTTGGTTTTATCGGCCGCGTAGTGATTAGTGCAGTGTTACTGATTGGTTATTGGGGCTTATTAAACCTTTCTGCTGATCCGTACAGCATTGAGCACAACATTGTTCGCCAGTTTGATCTGGCCGTACTCGGTGGCAGCCATCTATGGCAGGGTAAAGGCATGCCATTCGACCCTGAAGGCATCCTGAGTACATTCCCTTCTATCGTGAATGTTATTATTGGTTTTGAAGCAACACGTGTACTGTTGGCAAATGAAGATAAAGAAAAGGCGCTAAGTAAATTATTTATATCAGCATTGGGATTAATTGGTTTGGCACTGTTGTGGAATACTGTCTTTCCGATTAACAAATCGTTGTGGACCAGTCCATTTGTATTGCTGACGTGTGGTGTTGCCATCCTGATACTGATTTTGTTGGTAAAGTTAGAGCGCTCGGCAATCGCATCCAGCATTAGACCCGTGTATCACGTGTTTGAAATTATTGGTAAGAATCCCCTGTTTATTTACGTATTGGCCGCGTTATTGGCGACCACTTTGTATTTAATTCCTATCGGTAATCAATCTGCATATACCGCACTTTATACAGCATTTCGCAGTTTTGCCGATCCCTATTTGGCATCGCTATTATTTGCCTTATTGCAAGTTGCTGTCTTGTGGTTTGTTGCATGGGTATTGCACAAACGCAACATTATTATCAGTTTATAGGGCATAACTGGTTTGTAGTGCTTGCTGCGTCTGCGCAGTAAACAATTTATTACAGGTGTTTTTATGAAGCAGGCGTTAGTAGGCGCGCGCATTTTTACCGGTGAGGGATTCCTCGATAATTATGCTTTGGTTATTGCGGGCGAAAAAATTGAAGCGCTTATTCCCGCCGCTGTTCTGGATACATCCATTCCGCAAATTTTGTTGGATGGTGGTGTGATCGCGCCAGGGTTTATCGATTTACAAGTGAATGGCGGTGGCGGAGCATTTTTTACCAGTGATACCAGTGTGACCGCCATTAAAACCATGTTGGATGGGCATCGTCCCACTGGCACCACTTCGCTGCTCCCCACATTGGTTAGCCATACACGCGAAGTGCATCAGGCTGGCGTCAAGGCAGTAGCCGATGCAGTTGATTCTGGATTAAAAGGTGTGTTGGGTGTGCATATAGAGGGGCCATTTTTTGATATGGCACGCCGCGGTGCGCACAATGAGCGTTACATTCGTGAAATGGAACAAGCTGATATTGATTGGCTGGTTGCTTCGGTTAAAAGCCAGCACGAATTTAAGGTCATGATTACGCTGGCTCCGGAACATGCAGCACCCGGACAAATTAAACAATTGACCTCTGCCGGTGTGGTGGTTTGTGCCGGCCACACAGATGCGCACTACGAATCAGTCGTGAATGCGATTAAAGAAGGTCTTTCCGGTTTTACCCATTTATACAATGCGATGCGTCCAACTACCGGACGTGAACCCGGTGTCGTCGGCGCCGCATTGGAAGATCCTGACAGTTGGTGCGGAATTATCATCGATACCTATCATGTGCATGCCGCTTCTGCGCGTATCGCCTGTGCTGCAAAACCCAAAGGCAAAATGTATTTAGTGACTGATGCAATGTCTACCGTTGGGTCGCCAGAAAAATCTTTCCAGATGTACGGCGAAACTATTTATGAAAAAGATGGCTGCCTGGTAAATGCCGAAGGCCGTTTAGCAGGCAGTGCAATCGGTATGATTGACGCTGTGCGCTTGAATACCGAATGGGTTGGAATGGAGTTGGCGGAGAGTTTGCGCATGGCTTCACTTTATCCTGCTGAATATATGCAGGTGGATAATCATCTTGGTCGCATCCAATCAGGTTTCCGTGCAGATTTAGTGCATTTTACCGATGATTATCGCGTAACCCACACCTGGATTGCGGGTGATTGTTTACGTCACAGCTAGTTTTTATCGTTAAGTTTTACATTTTTTCGGTCAATACCACTCACTGGAGTGTTCAATGAAAGTTGTTATTTTGAAAGATGCTGCTGCAGTTGCTAAATACGGCGCAAATATTTTTATTAAACAAATTAGCCGTAAACCTGATTCGGTATTGGGATTGGCAACTGGCTCAACACCGGTAGCGCTTTACAAAGAATTAATTGAATCTTATAAAAGTGGGCAGGTGTCTTTTAAGAAGGTGAGTAGTTTTAACCTGGATGAATATTTAGGTTTGAATCCAGCGCACCCGCAAAGTTATCGCTACTTCATGAATCAACAATTGTTTGATCATGTTGATATCGATAAAGCGTCTACCTTTGTTCCACCTGGCGATGCTGAAGATCCATTTACTGCCTGCGCACTTTATGAAACTGCTATTAAACAAAAAGGTGGCATTGACATTCAGTTGTTGGGGATCGGCCGCAATGGCCATATCGGTTTTAATGAACCATCATCATCATTGATGTCACGCACCCGTATTAAAACGCTGACCAAGGCAACGATCAACGATAACGCGCGCTTCTTCGGTCCCGATGAATATCAACCGCATCTGTCTATTACTATGGGTATCGGCACTATCCTCGAATCCAAAAAAGTCGTTTTGTTGGCCACTGGCGAAAATAAAGCAGAAGCGATTAAAGCTACTGTAGAAGGCCCGCTTACTGCTGCATGTCCGGCATCAGCGTTGCAATTGCACGAACAAGTTGTATTGGTAATCGACGAAGCGGCAGCATCATTATTGTCGGATGTGGAGCTGTACAAACATATTGAAATAGAAAACCAAAAGCTGCTTGAACGTTTAGGTCGCGCTTGATTTGCTAAAATGACCAAAATAAAAAAGCAGCCACTTCAGGCTGCTTTTTTATTTCCTGGCGTGAAATAAAATCTACTTCGCGCCAGCCGCTTCCAATGCAATTGCATATTCTTCGCCGTTGCGATGGGTTTTCACGACTTGCAGGAAAGTTTTACCGTCCGGGCCGACAGCATTAATGTCTTTACCTGCTTCGATAAATTGCTTTATGAAAGTGACAAAGTTTCCGCCGAGCATGCCGCGATAGGCTTTTTCGAGCAGGTGGTAGTCAGCATTAACACCTGCAGGGGCAGGGTAATCTAAAAATGTGGCGATGCGGGCATCATCGAATGTTTCGCCGAGGACTTTTTCTTTGTCTTTGCGTAGGCTCATGAGGACTTTTCTCGAAAGGTTAATACGATAATTTCTTAGATTAGCTTCTGTAAATGCGTTTTTAGATCGGGTATTGCCGTGTGGATTGTTTTCCAAATCACATTAAGATCCAGATCAAAATATTCATATGCAATACGGTTGCGCATTTCAGTATGTTATTCCATGGAAGGTCTGGATACGTCGTGGTAATTTCAGGAAACTTTTGCACCAGTTTGGTCGCGACCTCACCGATTAACAATATGTTCATGATAATGGCTTGTTGCGTGCGTAAGTCTTCAGTGAACTCCTGAAATGACAAGTCTGCGGCGAATTCAAGAATGTGTTTGCAGCAGCTATGCATGCGAATAAGTTGATCATTTATGCGGTCTTCAGTCACAGCGGGATCGCCTTTGAAATAATCTCGGCGCGCACCTTAAGTGGCAAATCGCCTGGAATAAGTAAATCAACATGCACTCCCAGCAAGTCCTCCAGTTCGAATTGCAATCCGCCCAGATCAAACAGGGTCGTTTCCGGTAATGGATCAACAATCAGATCGAGATCGCTGCCGTCCACATCTGTTTTTAACGCAACTGAACCAAAAATACGTGGATTAGTAACGGGAAATTTCGCAATTACCCGCTTTACATTTTCGCGGTTTTGGGCGAGAGCAGATGATGGTTTCATGTTGTTCGTCTCAGTTTCAGGGTTCCACAACCAAGCAGGAGCTTGGGTGGAAGATTTGGAATTAACCGTTCAATTTCTTAATTAGCAATTCATTCAGGGCTTGCGGGTTCGCTTGGCCTTTCGACGCTTTCATCGCTTGGCCGACAAAGAAACCGAGCATTTTTGCGCGTTTGTCTTCGGCGGCGGCGCGGTAACCTTCTACTTGCGCGACGTTAGCGGCGAGTATGTCATCGATGATTTTTTCCAGTGCACCGGTATCGGAAACCTGTTTCAAACCTTTGGTTTCGATAATGGTGTCGGCATCGCCCTCGCCATTGCTGATCGCTTCAAATACTTGTTTGGCGATTTTGCTGGAAAGAGTGCCGTCTTTTACGCGCACTATCAAACCGGCCAACAATTCCGGTGTAACCGGTGAGTGGTCAATACGTTGTTCGGTGCGATTCAGGTAAGCGCCCAGGTCAGCCATAATCCAGTTGGCAGTGAGTTTTGCTTCGCCGGAAATTTTTGTCGAAGCTTCAAAAAACGCGGCAGTGAATTTATCCATGGTGATTTGACCGGCATCATAGCTACTCAAACCATATTGCTCGACAAAGCGCGCGCGTTTCGCTTCCGGTAACTCCGGCATTTGTTTACGTACAGATTCAATGTAGTGATCATCCAGAATCACCGGCAGCAGGTCAGGGCAGGGGAAGTAGCGATAATCGTTGCTATCTTCTTTGCTGCGCATAGAGCGGGCCTTTTTGGTGTCGCCGTTGTACAGGCGAGTTTCCTGGCGAATTTTCCCGCCGTCTTCAAGCACATCAATTTGACGCTCAACTTCCAGTTCAATTGCCTCTTCCATAAATTTAAAGGAATTGAGGTTTTTGGTTTCGGTGCGGGTGCCGAGTTTTTCCTGGCCTTTGGGGCGCACGGAAATATTCACGTCGAAACGCATTGAGCCTTGTGACATTTCGCCATCACAGATTTCCAGTGAGGTCACAATCGAATGCAGCTTTTTAGCGAAGGCAACGGCTTCTTCCGCGCTGCGCATATCCGGTTCTGTAACCACTTCAATGAGCGGAGTGCCGGCGCGGTTTAAATCGATTCCGCTCATGCCGGCAAAATCTTCATGCAAGGATTTGCCTGCATCTTCTTCCAAATGTGCATGGTGAATGCGAACGCGTTTGGTGCGGCCTTCGCCCAACTCCAAATCCACAAAACCTGCACCGACAATAGGCTCAGCCAATTGCGTGGTTTGATAGCCTTTAGGCAGATCCGGATAGAAATAATTTTTACGTTCAAACACCGAACGCTTACCGATTTCTGCATTCACGGCCAAACCAAACATGGTCGCAAAACGAAATGCTTGTTCGTTGGCGACGGGCAGGGTACCGGGCAACGCCAGATCAATTGCACAAGCCTGGGTATTTGGTTCCGCGCCAAATGCAGTGCTGGCACCGGAGAAAATTTTAGTTTTGGTGGCAAGTTGTACGTGAACTTCCAACCCGATAACAGTTTCCCATTGCATAGTCATTGCTCCTATTCAATGCCGGGGGCAGTTTGTTGGTGGAAGTTGGTTGCCTGTTGGAATTGGTGCGCTGCATTTAACAGCTGCGATTCCGCAAAGAAATTGCCAATCAATTGCAGGCCAACAGGTTTGTTGTCCACCAATCCGCAAGGGATGGATAAGCCGGGCAAGCCCGCCAGGTTAGTAGCGATGGTGTAAATGTCTTCCAAATACATAGCAACCGGGTCTTTGGTTTTTGAACCAAATTGGAATGCGGGTGATGGTGATGTCGGGCCGAGAATTACATCGATGCTCTGGAATGCGTCGACGAAATCCTGTTTGATCAAGCGGCGAACTTTTTGCGCTTTGCTGTAGTAGGCATCGTAATAACCGGCAGAAAGTGCATAGGCACCTACAAGGATACGACGCTTCACTTCTGCACCAAAACCTTCACTGCGCGAACGCATATAAAGGTCATTTAAATCTTTTGGATTCTCGCAGCGATGGCCGTAACGCACACCATCAAAGCGTGACAAGTTTGCAGAACATTCTGCCGGTGCAATAACGTAGTAAGCAGGCACTGCAAGATGCGTGTGCGGCAAGCTGACGCTGTGAATGGTTGCGCCCAGGCTTTCGTACACTTTAATCGCTGCTTCAACTAATGCGGCTGTGTCAGGATGTAAACCTTCACCGAAATATTCTTTCGGTACACCGATGCGTAAACCATTTAATGGTTTGTTTAAATCGGCGGTGTAGTCGGGAACATCGCGCTCAACACACGTCGAATCTTTTGCGTCGTAGCTCGCCATATCGTTTAATAAAATCGCTGCATCTTCCGCAGTGCGCGACAAAATGCCCGCTTGGTCCAGGCTTGATGCAAACGCAATCATGCCCCAGCGTGATACGCGGCCATAAGTAGGTTTAATGCCGGTTAATCCACACAGCGCAGCCGGTTGGCGAATCGAGCCACCGGTATCGGATGCTGTTGCCGCGGGCGCTAAATGCGCGGCAACTGCTGCGGCTGAACCGCCGGATGAGCCACCGGGAACACAATCAATTGCCCATGGATTTTTTACCGGACCGTAGTAGCTTGTCTCATTAGATGAACCCATCGCGAATTCATCCATATTGGTTTTACCCAACATCACCACACCGGAATTTAAATAATTGTCGACGATAGTGGCATTGTAGGGCGCGATAAAATTATCGAGCATTTTTGATGCACAACTGGTGCGAACACCGGTAGTGCAAAAGATATCTTTGTGTGCAATGGGCACACCGCACAGTGCTGGTTGATTGCCGTCTGCGAGACGTTTGTCAGCCGCTTTCGCCTGGGCCAAAGCCAGCTCAGGTGTAACAGTAATATAACTGTTGTAAGTTTTATCGAGCCGCGCGATACGCTCAAGGTAATGTTGGGTCACTTCGGTACTGGAAAAGTCTTTGTTGCGCAGACCTTTTACCAGTTCGGCAATGGTGAATTGATGCATTCAAAAATTCCTAAAATTTTTACCAAATTTTTTTGCGTAGGGGCGCTGCTTGCTGCGCCCATTTCTCGTCAATGTAAACATTCGGGCGCAGCAAGCGGCGCCCCTACATTTTTGTGCCGCGAATGGCGGCGCGCATTTGTTATTCGATAACTTGTGGGACCAGATACAAACCGTCTTGTACTGCAGGTGCAATCGATTGGAACATTTCGCGCTGGTTGGCTTCAGTCACCACATCAGCACGCAAACGTTGCACGGTATCCAGCGGATGCGCCATAGGTAATACACCATCGGTATTCACGGCTTGCAGTTGGTCAACCAGAGCCAGTACATCGGAAATACTTTGTGCCGCTTCATCGGCGGCCTCGTCGTTAATCTGGATACGCGCCAGCGTGGCCAGTTTGGCGATATCGGAACGGTCTATAGCCATGGTGGTTTAGCTCCAGCAGATAAAAATCAAATAGTGCGGTGACGTTGCAGCGAAAGCGGCATCAACCCGCCAAAAATGGGCGCCCAAGGTACCACATTTGCGCCTTGCCCTGAATCCCTGCGGTTGATAGAGTGCGGCGGATTTTGTCAAAACCTGAGTCCCCTTAGCTGAGGGCCTTGGTTGAACCTTGGTTAAGAAAGGCAAGCCCGGTTTTAAATGCCCGGCGCTAAATACTTTTATCGAGCTCTGCCTTGCGCAAAAAATAACCGCCTGGATCAGCAAACAAACGTCGGCGAAATGGGCGATTAATTTGAACTTTACGGTTAATTTAGGTCGGATAAAAAGCGAAAATTCACTTATACTGCGCGCTTCTTAAAAATTTGCAGGGATTCTCCGCGCACTGCGGGGAGAAATTGTTCAGGGAACTGCGTTTGCAGAATTGAGTCCTGATGCCATGAGCGCGCCGTCGCGAGAGTGGGCACAAACGTCGATAACGACACGAATTCTATTTCAACATATTCTAATTTAAGGCCCCGTCCCGTCATGATGAAACTTTTACGTGGAGCATTTTCCAACGATCTCTCAATCGACCTTGGTACCGCAAATACCCTGATTTATGTGCGCGGTCGCGGCATAGTACTCAATGAACCATCAGTGGTTGCGATTCGCCATCACAACGGTACCAAGATTGTGGAAGCGGTAGGGGTAGAGGCCAAGCGTATGCTGGGTCGTACACCGGGCAACATTACGGCTATCCGCCCGCTGAAAGACGGTGTTATTGCCGACTTCCAGGTCACCGAAAAAATGCTGCAACACTTTATCCGCAAAGTTCACGAAAATTCCTGGTTTAGCCCATCTCCCCGCGTTCTGATCAGTGTTCCTTGCCTCTCTACCGAAGTTGAAAAACGTGCGATCCGCGAATCTGCATTAGGTGCCGGGGCGCGCGAAGTGCGTTTGATCGAAGAGCCAATGGCGGCGGCGATTGGTGCTGGCCTTAAAGTATCGGAAGCTAACGGTTCGATGGTGGTGGATATCGGTGGCGGTACTACCGAGATCGCCGTTATCTCCCTGAACGGTGTGGTTTACTCTGATTCCGTGCGTATCGGTGGCGACCGCTTTGATGAAGCTATCGTTAACTATGTGCGCCGCAATTACGGCAGTGTGATTGGTGATGCAACCGCTGAGCGTATCAAGCAGGAAATTGGCTGTGCATTTGCCGGCAGTGAAATCCGCGAGATCGACGTGCGTGGCCGCAACCTCGCTGAAGGTGTACCGCGCAGCTTTACCCTGAGCAGCGATGAAATCCTTGAAGCATTGCAAGATCCGTTGGCCGGTATTGTCCAGGCGGTAAAAAGTGCGCTGGAACAATCGCCACCGGAACTGGCTTCTGACATTGCCGAGAGCGGCGTAGTACTGACGGGTGGCGGTGCATTGCTGCGCGATATCGACCGTCTGCTATCGAATGAAACCGGTCTTCCATTCATTGTTGCTGAAGACCCGCTTACCTGTGTGGCTCGTGGTGGTGGTATTGCGCTGGAGATGAATGACAAGCGCAATATTGACCTGCTGTCGTCCTGATATGTTTTGAAGCCCGCGTCAGGCGGGCTTCAACTCCACGGGAGAACTCACCATTAAACCGCTCTTCGCCCGAGGCTCATCCGCCACCAGTCGTGCCTTTCTCTTCATCCTGATTGCGATGGTGCTGGTGGTCGTTGGCCTTTATACCGACCGTCTTGAACCGCTGCGCGAAAAACTCGCCCAAGTGGTGACCCCTTTTTACCAGATTACTGATGTGCCCAGCCAATTAAACGATTGGCGCAAAGGCACTTTTGTCGCCCAGGCTGATCTCAAGCTCGAAAATGATGCGCTCAGAACCGAGCTGCTTATCCATCAACGTAAATTGCAGCAATTGGCATCACTGGCTGCAGAAAACGTGCGTCTACGGCAATTGCTCAACGCCAGTCAAACCTTACAAGATACCGTATTGATTGCCGAGCTGATCGGGGTTTCGCCCAATCCGCTGAGCCATAAAGTCATTATCAATCGCGGTACTAAAGATGGCGCTTTTAAAGGCCAGCCAGTGCTCGATGCTTTTGGTTTAATGGGGCAGGTGATTGAAGTTGGGGAGACATCGAGTACGGTATTGCTGATTTCCGATTCCACCCATGCGATTCCGGTACAGGTAAACCGCAATGGGGTGCGCGCTATTGCTGAGGGATCGGGTGACTTGAACAGTTTGAATCTGCGCCATGTTTCGGCCAATACCGATATCCGCGCGGGCGATTTATTGGTCAGCTCCGGGATGGGTGAGCGTTTTCCGGTCGGCTATCCGGTCGCTGAAGTACTGCAGGTGGTGCGCGATCCGGGCAAGGCATTCCTCACTGTTACCGCGAAACCTATGGCGCGACTGGATCGCAGCCGGCATTTGTTGTTGGTTTTTGAAAACCGCGACCAAGCCAGTGTCCCCGGTGCGCTACGGCTGTCTGATGCCGATAAGGCCGCTTCTGCTGCTTCTGCACAATCTTCCGTGTCCAGTGCTGTGGGCGGGGCAAACTAATGCCCGGCCAGCAGATCAATCTCTACCTCATTATGGCGATGAGTTTTTTTATCGCACTGATTTTGTCGGTCTACCCGCTGCCGATGGATATGCGCTGGTGGCGCCCTGAGTTTGTCCTGGTTGTAGCGATTTACTGGATCTTCTTTATGCCGCTCACCGTGAGCTTTACCTTGCTGTGTGTACTTGGCTTATTCCAGGATTTACTCGAAGGAGTCCCCTTCGGACAGCACAGCCTCGGTTTGGTGATCGTGGCCTATATTTGTATTCTGTCGTATCAACGGGTGCGTAATTTTTCGATCTGGCGTCAGTCAGGTTGGATCTTTGTGCTCGTGGGTATTGCCCAACTGACCGATAACTGGGTGCAAGGCATGGCGGGCAGGCCGCTGTCGGGCATCCAGTTTTTATACCCGGCGTTGACCAGTGCGCTGGTGTGGCCGTTATTGAATTGGTGGCTGAACGGTATGACTCATCGCTACCATCATTAATGGCAGCCCGGCACAATAATTATTCTTTGCAGTATCAGGAGTATCCAGGGTGAGCGCAGTGGTTTCCGATGTTGTCCCAGATTTATATCTTGCATCCCAGTCTCCCCGTCGGCGCGAATTGTTGCGTCAGATCGGTGTACGCCATGCTGTCATCAGCGCTGCTATTTCCGAGCAGCCAGCACCCAATGAATCCGCAGTGGATTATGTCCAGCGCCTTGCGCGCGAGAAAGCGGCGGCGGGCTACGCGCAGCTTATCCAGAAAAACTTGCCACTGGCGCCGGTACTGGGTGCCGACACTCTCGGCTTACTGGACGGCGAAATCCTTGAGAAACCGCGTGACCAAACCCATGCCGAACAGATGTTGCGCCAGCTTTCGGGCCGCACCCATCAAGTCATCACCGCTGTTGCATTGCATTCATCGACTAATCAGGCATTGCGCTTGTCGATAACTGATGTGACCTTTCGTGAATTGAGTGATACAGAAATCACCACTTATTGGCTCACCGGTGAGCCGCAGGATAAAGCGGGCAGCTACGGAATTCAGGGGTTGGGAGCCGTGTTCGTCAAAGCGATTCGTGGCAGTTATTCCTGCGTGGTCGGTCTGCCGATTGAAGCCACTTGTGAGCTATTACGCGAATTTGCTGTGCCTTGGTGGTCGGCGGGAGTTAGCCCATGAGCGAAGAAATCCTGATCAATGTCTCACCGGTAGAGACTCGTGTCGCCCTAGTTGAAAACGGGGTGGTACAAGAGTTTTACATCGAACGCAGTCACGGCGAATCCTATGTCGGTAACATCTACAAAGGTAAAGTCGTGCGGGTATTGCCCGGTATGCAGGCCGCGTTTGTAGATATCGGCCTTGAGCGAACCGGATTTATCCACGCCGCCGATATGATGCCCGAGCCGCCCGAGGGCGAAGTGCGTCGCGCTGAAGTACCGGACATCCGCACCCTCGTGCGCGAAGGCCAGACTCTATTGGTACAAGTGGCGAAAGATCCGATCAGCACCAAAGGTGCGCGTTTGACGACCCACCTGACGCTTTCTTCGCGCTATCTGGTTTACATGCCCAACTCCAGCCATATCGGTGTTTCCACTCGCATTGAGGATGAGCAGGAGCGTGAGCGCCTGCGTCAGGCGGTGGAGCTGGAAGTTGCTGAACAGCGCATTAGAGGCGGATTTATCGTGCGCACCGTGGCCGAAGGTGCCGAAATCGATGCAATCACCGCTGATATCCCGTTTTTACGCCAACTGTGGGACGATTTAAGCGAGAAGTTGCCGAGCCTGGGTGTTCCTGCGGAACTTCATCGCGATATGCCGCTCTATTTGCGCGCCCTGCGCGATATGGCGCGTGCGCCGATTGACCGGGTGCGCGTCGATTCGCGCCTGACCTGGCAGCAAATGCAGGAGTTCGCGGCCAAGTATGCGCCGCAACTGGTCGAGTTTATCGAGTTATACAGTGGCGACCGGCCACTGCTGGAACTCTACGGGGTGGAGGAAGAAATCCATCGCGCGCTGGAACCGCGTGTGGCGTTGAAGTCCAATGGTTACCTGATTATCGAACAGACTGAAGCCATGACCACGGTGGATGTAAATACTGGCGCGTTTGTCGGCCATCGCAACCTGGAAGAAACGATTTTCAAAACCAATCTGGAAGCAGCGTCATCAATTGCACGCCAACTGCGGTTGCGCAATCTGGGCGGTATTATCATTCTCGATTTTATCGATATGAAAGATCCGGAGCACCAGCGGCAGGTACTGCGTACGCTGGACAAAGCGCTGGAAAAAGATCACGCCAAAACCCGCATCACCGGTGTATCCGAGTTGGGCTTGGTGGAAATGGCGCGTAAGCGCACCCGCGAATCCCTGGGGCAAATGCTGTGTGAGCCATGCCCTGTATGTCAGGGACGCGGTCAGGTGAAATCGGCGGAAACTGTGTGCTATGAAATTTTCCGCGAAATTTTGCGCATGGCACGCACTTACGACAACGAGAAGTTTTTGGTATTGGCTTCGCAGTTGGTGGTTGATCGCCTGCTGGATGAAGAAGCAACCTACGTTGCTGATTTGGAAGCCTTTATTAACCGCACTATCGAATTCAGGGTTGAGGCGCTCTTTCACCAGGAGCAGTACGATATTGTATTGGTCTGATTTTCTGCACAGCCATCCTGTGCCCTGGAACAAGTAACGAATGACACGTGCTTTAGGCAAGTTGGTGAAATGGTTTTACTTCCTGATTGCTATCGCCCTGATTTTATTGGCGGTGTTGGTGCAATCCGGGCGGAGCTTTTCCCATTTGTTGGGCGATTATGACCAGAGTATCGCCTCCTATCTCTCTTCCAAACTCAATGCACAGGTGGCGATTGGCAGTATCGAGGCCGATTGGAGTGGATTGAAGCCGGGCGTTGTCATCCAGAATTTCAGTATCAAGAGCCACGCTAACCAGCCGATTGTCGCTTTTAAGCAAGCGCGGTTACGCTTCGACATTATCGAATCCCTGCTTAACTTCCGCCTGGTCTGGAACAATCTCTCGCTGAACCAGGTCGATATGACCTTTGTCCAAACTGTCGATGGTTTCTGGCAGATTCCGGGTTTACCCCAGCGTGCCGATGCCGACCAGCCGGAAGTGCACCTGGATGCACTCATGGACATGTTGCTGCTGTCCACTAAAATTGAATTCCAGAGCAGCCATCTCAGCTTCCGTTTTATCTCGGGTAAAGAAGTAGTACTGGATTCACCCTACCTGCTGTTTGAAAACGCGGGCGATTTCCATCGTCTTTCCCTGCAAGTCGATGTCGATGCGCAATCGCGCAGTATCTATCTGGTGATGGAAGGTAAAGGCGATCCACGCGATATCGATGACTTCCGCAGCCGTGGTTATTTGCAACTTAACCGCTTCCCTACCAGTGAACCTATCGCGGCTGCCAATGCTTTCTTGCTCAGCGGCGCGGATGCATCCAGCTTGCAGAGTGAAGGCATGGTAGATGCCAATATCTGGTTTGAAACCCGTACCGGTGGCAAAGGCTACGATTTATCCGGTCGCCTCGGTTTGCAACGGCTGTCGCTGCCGTTGGGTGAGCGCCGTATATCGTTGGATAACTTCTCCACCGATCTGAACGGTTTTTGGTTGCCGGGCGGCCAATGGCGGTTGGGCTTGCAGCAAGTCAAGGCGAGCATTGGTGAACAGAAGATTACCGATGTGAATCTCGCGGTTGCTGCGGGCGGTTTTAACAAGCCGCTGCAAATCAGCCTCGATAACCTTGATCTCGCGCGCGTGAACGACATGCTTGGCAGTATTGGTGCATTGGGTGAAGGTAGATTGCATGACATATTAAAGGCACTTAACCCGCGCGGCCAATTGCATAATCTGCAACTGACATTGCCGGTAAAGCAACCCAAAGAATGGCAACTGCGTGCCAATCTGGTGCAGGTCGCCACCAATGCCTGGCAAGGCGTTCCGGCGCTGGCCGGTGTTGATGGTTATGTGCAGGCTGGGCAAAAAGGCGGATTTGTCGATATAGATTCGCGCCAGCATTTCTCCATGCATTATTCACCTACCTATAGCGCGCCAATGGAATACGATCGCGCCAAAGGTCAGGTAGCATGGCATCTGGAGCCTGAAAACAACCAGATTTATGTCAACAGCGGCCAGTTGGAGTTTCAAAAAGGTGACGAGCTGGCGCGCGGATATATGTGGCTCTCTTTGCCCTGGCAGCGCAACACTGGCGATATCGATCTCTATTTGCAGATAGGTGCGCGGCAGCTTAATGCCAGTCTCTACCAAAAATACACGCCGGCAGTTGTACCTGAATCCTTGCTGGATTGGCTGGAGCAAAGCGTGGGGACAAAAAATCCGGGCATAGCTACCGAGGCCGGTTTTGTCTATCGCGGTACGCTCAATACCAAAAGTCCGATGGCACGCACTTACCAACTGTATTTGGATATCGAGGATGCAGAGCTTAATTACCATCCGGGATGGCCGGCGCTAACCCAACTCGATGGCCGTTTATTGGTTGGCGATATGAATATTTCCGCCAGCGTGACCGATGCCGGTCTTTACACCAGCCGGGTTAAACAGGCCGAAGTGCGGGTTAATCCGCGCGCTATGGGCAAGGGTTCGTTGCTGCAAGTCAACGGGCAAATCGCGGGTGCTGCGAGCGATGGTATCCGCGTATTGCGTGAGGGCATGTTGCGCCAGTATCTCGGTAGCAGCATGGATTCATGGAATATGCAGGGTGAGATGCAAGCACAGCTCGAGCTGGCTATTCCCATCGGCACCGGCGAGGAAAAACCGGCAGGCGCACATCAACAGGTGAGCGTGGATTTACAGGTGCCGCAGTTTGAATTACAAAACCTCAACCTCATCGCCAATGATTTAACCGGACACATCAATTACAACAGCGACACCGGCATCAGCAGCGATACCCTCCATGCCCGCTTTTTCGACCACCCGGTTGAAGTGACATTAAGCACCCGCAAACTGGACGATTACAGCCAGACCCTGATTGACATCAGCGGCGCGGTTGATACGCAACAACTTGCATATTGGAGCAAGCGCCCGGAGATTATGTTCCTCAAAGGCAATCTCCCTTATAAGGCATTGGTTGAACTAAACCATCGCCCGCGTGCCGAGAAAAACCTGGTTGGATCAAGCCCGGAAGATGTGCTCGCTTCCCGGCAATCGGCGGCAGATTTTGCGCGGGACGCATTTGCAGCCATCACCATTACCAGCAATCTGGCCAATGTGGCGGTTGATTTACCTGAACCCTATGGCAAGCCCGCCACCGATCAGCGCCCGCTGGAAGTTAAGCTGTTGCTGCATGAAAGTCAGGCACAGATCGATGTGCATTATAACGATGACATCCAGGCGCTGTTCCGCACGGATCGAGTACGTAACAACAGCTTGCTCAACGCCAATATCGCCTTGGGTAGCGAGGCTACATTCAGCGAGAAACCACAGTTCCTCGTGTCCGGTTATTTACCGGGCATTGATCTGGATGCATGGAAAGAAGTGCAGGGGCGCTACAAAACCTATACCGAGCACTTGGCTCCGGTTGTTGCCCAAGGAGTGAATGCGCCGCAGTCCGCCGTGCCGGCGTTAATTGCAAACAACGAAGCAGAAGGGCAGATCGCCGGTTTGCCGTTCCGCGCGGAATTAATATTGGGGCAATACGAATTAGGTTCCTTGAAACTGGAAAATCTCAATGTGGTTGCCGTTCCGGTGCGTATTGGCTGGCAGTTGGATCTGAAAAACACCATCGTCGAGGGCAGGGTGCTGGTTCCCGATAGCCGTTTTAAGCCACTGCAGGTAGATCTTGTCCATCTCTCATTGACCAAAGAAATCCTCGGGCTGGCTGCGACACCAGATGTACCTTCGGTTGCCTTGGGCACTGGCGAAACGAATGAAACAGTGGCGCCCGCACAGGAATCGGTTCCGGCGCCGCGCGAAGTCATCGACCCACGAAAATTGCCTTTAGCCAATATCACCGTGGGCTCACTGTTGCTGGATGGCAACAATTACGGTAACTGGTCGCTACAATTGCGCCCCAACAATTTGGGGGTGGTGATTGGTAATATCCGCGGCAGTATTCGCGGTGTGACTATTACCGGCGCCGATGGTGCAGCGGAAGGTGCCAAGCTGATTTGGCAAGATAGTCCGCAAGGTGTGCAGTCCCGGTTTATCGGTAATCTGGAAGCGGGTGATATGGCTGTCGTGTTGCGTGCCTGGGATAAACCCGACACTATTGAAAGCCATGCGGCGCGCTATCGCACCGATTTGTATTGGCCCGGCTCGCCGCAGGATTTCGGTTTAGTGAATCTCAGCGGCGAGATGACCATCTGGCTGGAAAAAGGCCGCTTCAAACGCGATGCCAGTGCGGGCGACGGTATTCTCCGTCTGATGTCAGTATTGAATTTCGACTCACTCGCACGCCGTATGCGCCTCGATTTCTCCGATCTATACAAAAGCGGTTTGGCCTACGACGAGATCAACGGCAAGGTGCGCTTTAATCAAGGCATCCTGGTATTTGAAGAGCCATTGTTAGTTCGCACGCCATCGAGCGGCCTGCAAATGGCGGGTACGATTAACTTGCGCAAAGAGACCATTAATGCCCGTCTGGTCGCCACTTTACCGGTTGCCGGTAACCTCACCTTCTTCGCGGCATTGGCAACGGGTTTACCGGCGGCTGCCGGTGTTTATCTGGTAAGTAAACTGTTTAAGAAACAAGTCGACCAAGCCACCAGCATCAGCTACACCATCAAAGGCGGTTGGGATGATCCTCGAATGAGTTTTGATCGCTTGTTTGAAAGCGAAAAAAGCTTGCGCGACAGTGTCAATAAAAAAGAAGAAGAGCAAACTCAAAAAAGTGACAGCATGACCAAGAAAGAGGAGGAGCCAGTGTTTAGTCCGGGCGATGGCCACGCCACAGAATAAAGACTCGTTCGAATTTTTTAGCGGTTGATGAATGTGTTCAGCGATGATTGACAACTAAAATCTGTAACCTGGTTACTTCAAACTCCCATTCTACATTTGCTCTGTATATTCGCCTCAAAATTCTATGGCTTGCCCTCAATGCTGATTCCTGTCAAAACTGTTCAATCACACTTATATTTTTATAATAAAAACTCGATATAAAATATAATATCAAATGACATATTTTCTTGTTTTTTGTTAATTTGCCCTGATGTCATGGCGTAATTATTGCCAAAATGGATTTTTTTGACCAAAACAGCACATTAATACGATTTTAATTGATAACAATTCGTATTATTAAATAAAATGGGCGCCGCCTGCTACCCCCTACTAAGCGTGTCAGATCCGGTGGCTCCACCATGTCCTGTCCCGAAGGAAATCCCGCAATGTTATTAATCAAAAAACCGATGGCCTTGGCTATCAGTGTGCTCTGTGGCGTTGTTATCTCAGGTTCGGCACTGGCCGCTGAGACTGTGCAATCGGAATCTACTGCATCTACCAACAGCAAGCCGGCAAAGACAAAAAAACCGAAAGTTGAAGAAGTTATCGTCACAGGGAGCTATACCACCCAATCCATGAATGGTGCGACCGGTCTGAACATGACCCTGCGTGAGACTCCGCAAACTGTCACATTAGTGACTAGTCAAATGATTGAAGACAAAGGCTTGGTGGATATGGAACAGGTACTTGACCATGTTCCCGGGGTGAGCAAATCCGGCGATGCATCGGAATACAGCATTATGTATGTGCGCGGTTTTCAGTTGGATACCGGTGTGCAAGTAGACGGTATGATCACCACTCCGGCTAACTCTACTTACTCCGGTGATGCGAGCCAGAGTATTGATCCTATCCTCGCTGAGCGCATTGAAATTTTAAAGGGTGCTGCGGGGATTTTGGGCGGGCAGGGTGAGCCATCGGCTACAGTCAACATGATCCGTAAACGTCCGACTGAAGAGTTTCAGGCATCCTTGAGTGGATCGTTGGGTAATTGGAATACCTACCGCACCGAGGGTGATGTAGCTGGCCCATTGAATGAATCGGGCAGTGTACGCGGACGTTTTATCGGTTCTTACATGGATGGCGACTCTTACATTGCCCGCTACTCGCGCGATAAGTCGGTGATCTACGGCATCGTTGAAACCGACGTTACGGAAAATACCTTGATCTCTGTTGCCATCGATAAAACCAAAGTGAATTCGCGTGGCGTTTACAATTGGAGTTCCAACCCGGCGTTTTACACTGACGGTACTTTGATTAACCATGATGTATCTTTTTCGACTGGTCACGAGTGGGCGCACCGCTTTATCGAGCAGTGGAGCGTAATGCCCTATGCTGAACACGAATTTGAAAGTGGCTGGAAAGTGAAAGCGGCTTATCGTTATGCGAAAGCAACACAGGATGTGAGCAACGCCAGCTATGGTGCTTACGTGGATAAAGAGACCGGTGATCTGGTAGATCGGTCAAAACCATATTCGTTGTTTTCAGGCCGTAAATCAGATACTGAAAGTTTTAACATAGTCACCAACGGTGGCTTCTCGCTCTTTGGTCGCGACCATGAAGTGGTATTGGGATATAGCTACAACAGCAACGAGTTTGATTTGCAGTTTGATTACGCCGATATGCCGGTATACAACCTAAATAATCCAAACCCTGCTGCACCTGATTACTCTGGTCCATCATCTCCTTATGGTGCATCACAATCATTGGAAGTGGGTGAGCAATCCGGTACCTATGCAACTGTGCGTTTCAAGCTCGCTGATTCGCTTAAATTTATGTTAGGTGGACGCGTAAGTGACTGGAGCTACGATAATACAGATCTGCTCAATAACACTCGTGTCAGCACTTCTGAAAACAATGTATTCATTCCCTACACCGGTCTCGTCTATGACGTAAATAGTTTCCTCTCTATTTACACCAGTTTCACCGGTATTTTCTTACCCGTTCAACAATATGGAGCAGATGGAAATGTGCTTGACCCTACTGAAGGTACTAACACCGAAGCGGGTATCAAAATGGCATTTTTTGATAACAACTTGAATATTTCCGCTGCGGTTTATCGTGCGAATAAGGACAACGTTGCTGAATGGGCTGATCAGGGAACCTTGCCAAATGGTAATTGGATTTACGAAAGTATCGACGGGATCAAAACCGATGGTTATGAAGTGGAAATTGCCGGAGCATTGACTGAGAGCTGGAATATCAGCGGCGGTTACACCGACAATAAGGCGGAAGATAAAGAAGGTAATCCTCGGCAGACTTATTTGCCCACCAAGCAATTTAAAATCACTAACAGCTACAGCTTTATTAGTGGTTTAACCCTTGGCGCCAGTGCCCGTTGGCAAAACTATTCTTACGGTGATGCCATCGTCCCAGCTGCGATCAGCACAACGGGTGAAGCAATTGCGGTAAAACAAGAACAACCATCTTATTGGTTGGTGGATGTAATGGCTCGTTACTCTGTTAACGATTCGTTCTCGGTTTCACTTAACATTGATAACCTGTTTGATGAAATCTACAACCGTTCTATGTGGGGCTATTCTGATTTCGGTGATACCCGCAGTGCGACCGTGGGCATGAAATACCGTTTCTAAGCCCGCATGGGAATCAGGAAAGTGATAATTATCTCGCATAAAAAAGCCAGCTCCTAAAAGAGCTGGCATTTTTTATAAATTTTCAATGTTGTTTTTATTTTTGGATTTCAGTTTTAGGCAGCAGTGCACGCTTTAAGACTTTTTGTAGTGGTCTCTCGACACAACGATGGATTAGCCAAGCCGCAATCAGCATGAATATCACCACGCCGGTAACTAACACCCATCCCGGCATCAAGTCATGCCAGGCATTAAACATCATAAAACCAATATTCTCATGCAGTAGATACAGCGGATAAGTCAGCACGCCCAGATAATAAAAACGCGGGTCGCATAACAGTCCGGTTTTACGCAGGGCAATCACCGCCATAATTGCAAAAAATAGCAGCGTTGATATGACGGATACCCACACATTGAAATCCGTTTTGTACCAACCGATCATCAGTTCAGTAAACACCTGATTTTGACGCACGCAGAAGATTACGCTTAGCAACAGGAGTACACCGTAGCCCCACTGGAAGCCGCGCGATCTCACCAGATAGAGCACGCAACCACAGGCAAAATAACCCGCCCAGTGCGGAAAACCGGCAACGAATGTTTCAACGCTGGCGGCCAGTGGTGTTCCCAGTGCGATGATGGATGCAATCAGTACGGCACCGCAAAACCAGGGTAAGAAGCGCAGCAATCGTAACCAAACCATTACTAACACGAGCGCGTAGAATTTTAATTCAATCCACAGCGTCCAATAAACACCGTCCACCAGGGGCACATCAAACCCATTCTGCAACATGGTCAGGTTGACGAGAAAATGCGACCAGCTCACCTGAAATGCCGGTTGGTTAAACAGCACGGCAGCGCCCGCCGTCAATATGACGCACAACCAATAGGCGGGATAAAGACGCACAAAGCGCGAAACAATAAATTCGCGCGGCTTACCATCCTCGGCACTGAGTAAAATCACGAAACCGCTAATGATAAAAAAGAAATTAATCCCCAAATACATGTAGCGCCCGTACTCACCAAATGCATCAGTGCGTGGCGCCGGCGCAAAATCCAACACTGATCCGACAAAGGTGTAGTGAAATAGCACTACCAGAACTGCTGAAACAAGGCGCAGTAAATCTATTTCGTAAAACCGATTGTTATTCATCAATTATGCCCGCAGAAACAAGAATGCCGCAGTGTAATTGAGCGCCAATTATAAGCTCCAGTTAATATCTGTTAACTGCTGGTAAAGCATTGTTGGCAGTAATTTGTATGCTCAAGATGAAGATGTTCTGCCCTAAAATAAGTATTTCGACCTAAATTAAGTCGAAAAAAAGCCGCTGAAATCAGCGGCTTTTTTATCCCTGCAATTTTTTAATCTTGCAGTTCGAGTTGTTCACGAATAAACGCAAACAATTTGCGTGCGCTTGCGGGTGGCTTGTTTTCTTCGCGCTCTTTTTGCGCACTGCGGACTAATTGACGCAGGTGCTGCACATCAATGCCGGGGCAAGAAGTTACCAGCGTTTGGAATATTTGCTTGTCACCTTCAATCAACAGATCGCGGTAGCGCTCGATTTGATGCTGGCGATGGATGTACAGATCGCTGCGGTTTTGCATTTTATCAACCGCTGCCTTGATTTCCTCATGATTGCCTTCACGCATCAACCGGCCGATGTATTGCACTTGGCGGCGGCGGGCTTCTTTGGGCGGTAATTTGCGCGCGATATAAATAGCGTCGAGCATGGTATCGCTCAGCGGAATGCTGGCGAGCTGTTTTTCATTCATATCAATCAGGCTTTCACCCAGCGCTTGTAAAGCGTGCATATCGCGTTTTACCTGCGATTTGCTCAGGATGTAATCATCGGGATTGATGTCGTCGTAGTTGTAGGCCATAAAAATTACTGTACCTGGCGCGCGCAGGGCGCAATTGGATATAACAGCTGGCGCTTGGACACCAAGGCTGGGATGCCGTGGATGGTCGCTGAGCCGGAAAAGGTCGCGCAGCTTAGTGCAGAAAAGCAACAACAACAACCGCTTTTACCATTAACCGGGTGCGCAGGTTACTGTTATAACGATAGTTCGTTTATTCGCCTTCTTCAAAGCGATCGGCAATCAGCGCACGTATGGCGCAAATTGCAGCGTCGGCATCATCACCTTCGGCGCTGACCTCCAGGGTTGTGCCACAGCTGGCGGCAAGCAGCATTAATGACATAACGCTCTTGGCATCGGCCCAGCTACCTTCGCCCACGCGAGCGGATACTTTTGCCTCAAACCGGTTGGCAAGGGTGGCCAGTTTGGCGGCAGCGCGTGCGTGCAAGCCGCGTTTGTTGATGATATCGAGAGTTTCAGTCTGCATAATCTAGTGTTTTTTGTGCTTGTTAATATCGCGATGGCGAACCTGGACATCGCTAAAACTGTGGTCGAAATGTTTTTGTAACCGCTCCGATAGATACACAGAGCGGTGTTGGCCCCCGGTACAGCCAATCGCGATGGTAATGTAGCTGCGGTTATTGGCTTGGTAACGCGGCAACCAGCGAGTGAGGTAATGCTCGATGTCGTCGTACATTTCCTTCACTGTCACCTGCTCTTCCAGGAAGTCGATAACCTCCTGGTCTTTGCCAGTTTGCGGCCGCAGGTTGGGTTTCCAATGCGGATTGGGCAGGCAACGCGCATCGAATACCAGATCGGCATTCACGGGAACTCCGTGTTTAAATCCGAAAGATTCAAACAGGATTGCCATAGTCGATTCGCTGCGGCCAACTACTCGTTCTTTCACCAGGTCGCGCAACTCGTGCAGGTTCAAATGACTGGTATCAATCACTTGATCTGCACTGTCGCGAATAGGCTCTAGTAGAGTTTGTTCAGCAGCAATCGCCTCTTCTAAACTGGTGTGTTTATCTGACAGCGGATGCTTGCGTCGGGTTTCACTAAAACGCTGAATAAGTACGGCGGGTTGTGAATCCAGAAACAGTGTCTGGAATGGCAGGTGCGCTTCTTTAAGGGTACTGATCATTTGTGGGAAGATTGACAAATCTTGCCATGCATTGCGCACATCAATACCAATCGCAAAGCGATGTTGGTCATCTTTATGAATCTGGATCTGGGCCACCAGTGCGGGCAATAGGCTGACAGGCAGGTTATCGATACAGTTAAACCCCACATCCTCAAGGACATGCAGTGCTGTACTTTTACCTGAGCCGGAAAGGCCGCTGACAATCACCAGATGCATAATTGGTCCTGTTAAGGAGCGGCGAGTGCCGCTTGGTAGAGCGCTTCATTGCTTTTGGCGGCGCGCAGGGTTTGGCGATAATCGGCATTATTCAAAGCTGCGGCAAGTGCCGCGAGGGTTTGCAAATGTTCGCTATGGGCATCTTCCGGCACTAACATGGCAAACAATATATCGACGGGTTGTGAGTCGATTGCATCAAAATCAATCGGGTCTATCAACGTGATCAGCGCCCCGACGGTGCCGTTGCAATGTTCAGCGCGGCAGTGGGGAATGGCGATACCGTGGCCAATGCCGGTCGAGCCCAGACGTTCGCGGCCAATCAGGCGGCGAAATAAATCATCGGCATCAATTTCGGGAATGTCCTGCGCAATGGTGTTGGCTAGCAACTCCAGCGCGCGTTTTTTACTGCCGCCTTCGACACCGCAGAGGGTTCGGCGAGGGGTGATCAGATTTTGAATTTGCATGACTGGGTGATGCCGGGCATCTCTCGCTGGATAATGTGGTCATCGCTTATGGCGATGACAGCACAGGTTCAGTTAACAGGTTGGTGCATGCGCCGATTAGCGATGGCTGCGCATTTTTTCTTTGTGTTTAATTAATTGGCGATCAAGCTTATCGGTCAGTAAATCGATTGCGGCGTAAAGATCGTCATGGGACGCGTCGGCATGTACATCTTTGCCGCTTACGTGAATGGTGGCTTCTGCCTTTTGAATAAGTTTGTCGACTGAGAGGATAACGTGTGTGCTGGTGATGCGATCGTGATGATGGGTCAGGCGCTCCAGTTTACTGGTGACATACTCTTTCATTGAATCGGTAACTTCTACATGGCGACCGCTGATATTTATTTGCATAGATACTTCCTCTCGCTAGAAATAAAACAGTTGCAACCTGCACAACCTCTATTACATCTGTGAATTTATGATCCGAACTTTATTCAATATTCAACATTCAACTACATTCGAAAAACCGTCGCACTACAAGTGACCAGTAATGTATTAAATAGTTTTACGCTCGTTCGACGGTGGAATATTGAGGGACTCGCGATATTTCGCAATGGTACGGCGCGCCACTTGAATACCTTGCTCGGCGAGCAGATCGGTAATTTTGCTGTCGCTCAAAGGTTTTTTGGGGTTTTCTGCGCTCACCAATTTTTTAATAATCGCGCGAATCGCAGTTGATGAGCATTCGCCGCCACTATCAGTACTTACGTGGCTGGAGAAGAAATATTTCAGCTCAAAAATCCCTTGCGGTGTATGCATATATTTCTGCGTGGTGACACGCGAAATAGTAGACTCATGCATTTCTACAATTTCAGCAATATCGTGTAGCACCAATGGCTTCATTGCTTCAGGACCGTAGTCCAGGAAGCCGCGTTGTTTTTCCACAATACAACTCGCTACTTTCAGCAAGGTTTCATTGCGGCTCTGCAAGCTCTTCAGGAACCAGCGTGCTTCTTGCAGGTTATCTTTGAGGAAGGTGTTGTCAGTGCTGGAATCGGCGCGCTTCACCATAGAAGCATAGTCCGAATTAATCCGCAGGCGTGGTGCAATATCCGGATTTAGTTCAACTATCCAGCGGCCATCACGTTTTTCAACAAACACGTCGGGAATAACATATTCCGTGTCGCCGCTCGCAATCATATCGCCCGGGCGCGGATTCAAGCTTTGGATTAGCGCTACAGCGATGCTGAGTTCTGCTTCCTTGAGTTTGGTGCGGCGCATTAACTGGCGATAATCGCGGCTGCCGAGTATTGGTAAATATTGCCTGGCGATTAACTTGGCTGAATCCAGGAATGGCGTTTTAGGATCGAGTTGTTGCAGTTGCACCAGCAGGCATTCGGAGAGATTTTGGCTGCACACGCCGCAGGGGTCGAATTGTTGCAGGCGGTGTTGTACCGCTTCGACTTCATCGAGTTCAAGCTCTTCGAAATCGCCGCGCATACCTTCAAAAATTTCTTCGACGGTGATGGATAGCATGCCACTGGGTTCTACCGCATCGATAATGGCCATCGCCAATACGCGGTCGCGATCCGACATAGGTGTCAGGTTCAGTTGCCACATCAAATGATCGTAGAGTGAGTCAGTAGCCGCGCGACGGCTTTCGAAGTCATTGTCTTCGTTGTCGTAATTGCTTGAGCTGCTGCTGGATGAGGATTGGTAAACGTCATCCCAACTGGTGTCTACCGGCAAATCGCTGGGGATTGATTCATTCCATTCGCCATTGTCAGTGCTAAAACTATCTCCGTCGCCATAGACATCGGAATCGCCGAAGGATTCGCTTTCACCAAAGCTTTCGCCCTCGCCAAAACTTTCACCTTCCGAATAGCTATTGCTCTCGGCGTAATTATTATCGGCGGTGGCGGAGTAACTTTCGCTGGCAGTGAAATCAGTGCCATTATCGGCGCCGGCTTCGGCAGCAATTTCCAGTTGACGGGTGTAATCCGCTTTATCTAACTCACTGCCTTCATATTCGTTGGCGGCGCTGGGCGAATCAAAAGCTTCTTCGATCTCCAACATTGGATTGGACTCGAGTGCTTCCTGGATTTCTTGTTGCAAGTCTAACGTCGATAATTGCAGCAAGCGGATCGCCTGCTGCAATTGCGGAGTCATGGTCAGCTGTTGGCCGAGTTTAAGCTGGAGAGATTGCTTCATTATGTGAACGACAAACCCTTATAACGCAGGATGGAAAACATCAGTTATGTGGAGTTTAGTCAGGGTTGGCCGCGCAAGCAATAAGCTTAAGCAAGCTTTATGCCTAATGGGCAAAGATTGTTACTTGTCAAGTCGTTTATGTGGGGTCTATTGTGCTGGTGACGGGCGGTCGGTAACACTTAAGGCGACTAGTTAAAGAGGTGTTTACAAGCGGAAATTTTCACCCAGATAGACTTGGCGCACTTTGCTGTTGCTTAGCACTGTCTCGGCATCGCCTTCGGCAATGATATGGCCTTCACTGACAATATAAGCGGTTTCGCAAATATCCAGCGTCTCACGCACATTGTGATCGGTGATAAGCACACCGATACCGCGATCTTTCAGATGGCGGACAATCTCCTTGATGTCATTCACCGAAATAGGGTCAACACCGGCAAAGGGTTCATCGAGCAGGATGAACTTGGGGTCGGTCGCCAATGCGCGGGCAATTTCTACCCGGCGGCGTTCACCACCGGACAGCGCCATACCCAAGCTGTCGCGGATATGGGTGATGTGAAATTCATTCAACAACGATTCAAGCTTTTGCTGGCGCTGTTGACGGTCGAGATCATGACGTGTTTCAAGGATCGCCATAATATTATCGGCGACCGTCAGCTTGCGGAAAATCGATGCTTCTTGCGGCAAATAACCAATACCGGCGCGGGCGCGGCCGTGAATCGGTAGCTGGGTAATATCGCGGTCATCGATCAACACGGTGCCATTATCAGCGGGAACCAGGCCGGCAATCATATAAAAACAGGTGGTTTTACCGGCGCCGTTGGGGCCGAGCAAGCCGACGATGCGGCCGCTTTCCACGGTGATCGAAACATCAATTACAACCTGGCGTTTTTTGTAACTTTTGGCGAGATGGCGCGCGTGCAAGCTGGGCATAAGGTATCAGTCTGATGATGCGGTTGATGAGGCGGCGGACGAACTGGCTGATGCCGGGCTTTGGGACTGGCTTGGCGAAATAATCTTGATGTCGTCACCGGCTTTGCCACCTTTGGGTGGAATTACGATTTCAATGCGCTGGCCACCACCACTGGCGGTATTATTGCCGGCGGCCTTCATTACTTCTTTAACCAGATCGTAGTCGATATGCGGGCCGCTCATGACGGCGCCATTCTGTTCAACGGACGCATTTTCGACCAACAATAAATGCTCGTTGTTCGGCGTGTAAGTAATTTGCTTGGCTGCTGCAGTCACCACACCTTGATCTTTTTCCGGTTGTTGCTGGAAACGGGCGGGGCTTCCGGTGGCAATCATTTTCTCGACGCTGCTGTCGGAGTTGGTATGAATCACGATGGAGTCCGCCGAAATCACCAGCGACCCCTGGGTAATTTTTACCGATCCGGTATAAGTGGCCACGCCGTTTTTCTGGTCGACTGTCAAGTTGTCGGCTGAGCCGCGAATAGTTTCATTTTTGTCAGTGGGCAAGGCATAGGTAGCGACGCTGTAACTGGCGATGAGTGCGGTTAGCGCGAGCGCGACTGGCGATAATGTAAAACGGAATTTAGCGGGGATCATAAACAGCCTTAACCTGGGACTTTAACTGAAGCCGACTCTGCGCCAGGTCGGCATCCATACCTTTTGCATCTATCTGACCTTTAGCGCTGCGCATCTTAACAGCTTTGTCAGTTTCCGCGAATTGTTCACGGGGGCGCACATGCAGTTCGCTGGTGGTAATTTGGATCAAGCCCTGGGACGGAGTCTGTTGTTGGATAAGAACATTTTCGAGCAGGCGAATCAATTGACCGTTGCCCTCACTGCGTCCGATAGTGGCAGTTACTAACCAGGGCGCATTGGAATCGGCATCATGGAAAGCCATATTAGGCTGCTCGATCAAGGTGTAATCAGTGTCTGACGGCACATCCGGATTCATTTGGTAATGGGTGACTTGGGGAGTCGTCAACTGGTAATGCAATTTACCTTGCACATCAAATTCGCGCGTCTCCACTTCCTTCATATAAATCTGCGGGAAGCCGCTGGGCTCATATTCATAACCAACCACATCTACTTTCTGGCGCAGCGAAAAAGCAAAAAAGCAGAGGACTAAAGCAAATGCCACCAGCCACGGAACAGGCACGTATTGAGGAATTTTTTGGGCGCGTTCCAAAAGTTTCATTGCTTAGTGTTCACCCTTGATTGCCAGATAAGATGCCAGCATTACGTCGAAAGTATCCTGCGCCTGCATGATTAAATCACAAGCTGCGCGTACTGCGCCTTCACCACCGCGCTCGCGGCTTTGCCAATGTGCGCGGGCGGCTACACTAACGTGGGCATTAGCAACAGTAAATGCGAGTCCAACACGGGTCATTACTCCCAAATCCGGCCAGTCATCACCCATGAAAGCGATTTCGTCCAATGCGAACGGGTGTTCTTGCAGGATTTCCTGCATGGCCTCCCATTTGTCTTCACGGCCTTGTACCAGCAGGGTAATGCCCAGATCGCTTGCGCGGCGGGCGACCAGATTGCTGGTGCGGCCGGTGATAATGCCTACTTTAACGCCGGTTTTCTGTAACGCCTTGATGCCTTGGCCATCAAGCGTGCTAAACGATTTAAGTTCTTCACCCTGGTTGCCGAAATAAAGGCGGCCATCGGTCAGTACGCCGTCGACATCCAGTAATAGAAGTTTGATGCGCGCGGCGCGTTCGCGTAATTCGGGGTTCATGCAGCGATTCCAGTGCTGCTGATCAATCGCAATTGATCAGCTTTTTTTGATTAAATAATGCCTGCGCGCAGCAAGTCATTGATTTTTACGACACCCACCAACGCTTTTTGTTCGTTGGTGACAAGTAATACGTTAATTTTTGCCTGCTCCATTAATGCCAGTGCTTCTGCAGCCAGCGTATTGTCGCGCAGCATTTTTGGGTTGGTATTCATCAATTCCCCGACACTGGCGGTGCGGATATCTACACCCTTGTCGATACTGCGGCGTAAATCGCCATCGGTAAAGATTCCGAGCAGATCTCCGGCAGGACTCATGACAGTTGTCATGCCAAAACCCTTCTCCGACATTTCCATCAATGCACCCAGCATCGGCGTTTCCGGAGTTACACGCGGGATGTCATCGCCGCCGTGCATCACATCGGCAACACGTAACAATAGCTTGCGCCCGAGTGCACCGCCGGGGTGGGAAAAAGCAAAGTCTTCGGCGGTAAAACCGCGCGCTTCAAGCAGTGCAATCGCGAGGGCATCGCCCATCACCAGTGTCGCTGTAGTGCTGGAGGTGGGGGCGAGATCGAGCGGGCAGGCTTCAACAACGACGCTGATATCCAGGTTGACTTCAGCCTCTTCGCCCAGTGTAGATTGTGCATTGGCACACATGCTGATGATTTTAATTCCGGCGCGTTTCAGCAGCGGCAACAAGGTGACGATTTCGTTTGACGTGCCCGAATAAGAGATGGCGAGCAAAATATCGTTCTTGGTGATCATCCCCAAATCGCCATGGCTGGCTTCGCCCGGGTGTACAAAAAAAGCAGGAGTACCGGTGCTTGCAAGGGTCGCGGCGATTTTTTTGCCGATATGACCGGATTTGCCCATGCCGGTGACAATCACACGCCCGGCACAGTTAAGGATCAGGTCGCAAGCGGTAGTAAATTGGCCATCGATACGGCTGGTTAAAGCAGTTACCGCCTCGGCTTCCAGGCGGATGGTGCGCAAAGCAGAGCTGACGTAATCAAAGGCAGCCATATAACAATTCCACAATAACGGTTCAGCGGTTCCGGGGTGGGCATTATAACGGGCATGAATGGTAAGGCGAGGGATGTTTACGTCTTTTTTCCTGCGCGCAGGTTATCCGTGTCCGGATCTAAATGGTATAGTGCGCGCCGCAAGCCTGCTCACCGCGCCTCCGGTTAATAAACCGCCACATCCAATAAGCACGCATAAAGAATGGCACCATAAGGAATTAGCGCTGTCTGAGTTTCGGTACCTTCATGCAGGTACATTGCCATCTCTGACTTAATGACCACATCTCAATTAATGGAAGGTTTTACGATGAAATATATGCTCACCAAAATGTATGGTGTTGTATTCGGTTTAGTCGCGCTGTTCAGTGTCAATGCGATCGCGCAAGCACCGGCAGCTGCTGCCCAATCTCCGCAGGCAATTGTGGAATCGGTTGCGCAAAAGTTATTCGATTTGGTAAAGGCTAAAAACGCGGCCAAAACAGCAGACGATGCTTACTACAAGCAAGTTGAAGGCGCTCTCGTCGGTGTTGTTAACTTCCCTTTTATCGCCGCATCAGTGATGGGCAAAGATACCTATGCCAAAGCAACGCCCGCCCAGCGCGAGCAATTCCAGAAAGTATTTAAAGACGGTATGGTGAAATCCCTTGCCAAAGGCGTGCTTGGTTATGCCGACAGCAAAGTCACCATCGCCGGTGTAACTGAAGCAAACCCTACCCGCGTAGTGGTGAAGCAGGAAGTTGCAGCAGAAGGCGCTACCCATAAGTTGGATTACACCATGCAGAAAGCAAAAAACGGCGAGTGGAAGTTGATCAATGTGATCCTTAACGGTGTGAATTTGGGACAATCATTCAGTGGTCAATTCAAGGCTGGCCTGAAAAAGTACAATGGCGATGTTGATAAAGTCATTGCCAACTGGTTAGTTGATGCCTAATCAGTGATTGCGGTGGTTGATTGCTGACGAAAACCCCGGCCAAGTGTCGGGGTTTTGCGTTATGGGGTGGGGTTTTCGGGTGCGATATGGGCGACATTCCGGTAAACTTCGCGCCTTATTTTATTTATCGCTATTTATGCCCCGTTTTTCGCGCGGACATAGCTGGCCTGACTTTCCTATCGAGTAACACTATGCAAGCTGAACAAATCAAAGCACTGATCGAAAGCCAAATCCCCGACTGCGACGTTAAATCGGTAGAGGTTATGGGAGACCACATTGGCCTGGTTATCGTGAGTCCCGCTTTTGCCGGTTTGACGCCGGTGAAGAAGCAGCAACTGGTGCTTTCCACCCTGAGCGCCCAGTTTGCCGACCGCAGTATCCACGCGGTGGATTACATCAAATCCTTCACTCCCGAGCAGTGGGATCAGCAACAACAGCAGCAGTAATTTCTACGCGCGCATTGTCTGGCTGGTGTGTTGATCGGTCTCTTCTTTTAGCACTTTTTAGTTTTCAGGGTTGTAATGGATAAGTTTTTGATTGCGAGCGGCGGGCCGCTCACTGGCGAATTGCGTATTTCCGGCTCCAAAAATGCGGGCCTGCCGTTATTGGCTGCCGCCATCCTGGCTGATGGCAAAGTACATTTGAGTAATGTTCCCCATCTGAAAGATATAACCACTATGGTGCAATTGCTGCGCACCCTTGGTCTGACCATTGAGATTCAGGGCGAGCACGTGGTGATTGTCGATCCCAATACTATTAATTCTTACACCGCGTCTTACGAGCTGGTGAAAACCATGCGCGCTTCGATCCTGGTGCTCGGGCCATTGCTCGCACGCTACGGTGAAGCGAATGTATCCTTCCCTGGCGGTTGTGCGATTGGCTCGCGCCCGGTGGATATCCATTTACGCGGCCTTGAGGCCATGGGCGCAACGATTGAAATCGATGGCGGTTATATTCGCGCCCGCTCCAATGGTCGCTTGAAAGGCTGCCATTTCCTGATGGATATGGTCACTGTTGGCGGTACCGAAAACCTGCTGATGGCAGCGGTTTTGGCTGATGGTAAAACCATACTCGAAAACGCCGCATGCGAACCCGAAATTGTTGACCTCGCCAATATGTTGGTCGCGATGGGTGCAAAAATCGAAGGGATAGGCTCGTCCACGCTGACAATTTATGGCGTTGATAAATTGTACGGCTGCGAATACTGCGTCATGCCCGACCGTATTGAGACCGGAACTTATCTGGTAGCGGCAGCCGCTACGCGCGGCAAAATTAAATTGACCAATACTCGCGCTGACATTCTTGAAGCAGTGTTGTTGAAATTGCAGGAAGCGGGTGCGGATATCACCACCGGTGAAGATTGGATCGCATTGGATATGCACGGTAATCGCCCAAAAGCAGTCAGCTTGAAAACTGCACCTTACCCCGCGTTTCCGACCGATATGCAATCGCAATTTATGGCGATGAACGCCGTCGCTGAAGGTGTGAGCCACATTACCGAAACAATTTTTGAAAACCGTTTGGTGCAGGTTGCTGAATTGAATCGTATGGGCGCGCACATTGAACTCGAACACAACACCGCCATCGTTACCGGTGTTGAGCGTTTGAAAGCGGCGCCGGTGATGGCATCTGACTTGCGCGCGTCAGCCAGTTTGGTAATTGCCGGTCTGGTTGCTGACGGCGAAACCCTGATTGACCGCATCTACCATATTGATCGCGGTTATGAAGCAATTGAACAAAAATTCCAAAGCCTGGGTGCCAGCGTGCGCCGGGTAAAAGGCGCTTAAAAAGGTGGATGCCATGAGCCAGACGCTAACCATCGCGCTAACCAAAGGGCGCATTCTGGAAGAAACTTTGCCATTGCTCGCGGCCGCCGGTATTGAGCCGCTGGAAGATATGGAAAAAAGCCGCAAGCTGGTGTTTGATACCACCCAGGCTGGTGTGCGTTTATTATTATTGCGCGGCGCTGATGTGCCCACCTACGTGCAATTTGGTGCGGCGGATATGGGAATTTCCGGCAAAGATACGTTGATGGAAAACGGCGCTGAAGGTTTGTATGAGCCGCTCGATTTAAATATCGCACACTGCAAACTTATGACTGCCGGTGTTAAAGGTGAATCGCTGCCGGCGGGCCGTATTCGCGTTGCAACCAAGTATGTGAATATCGCCAAGCAATATTACGCATCCCAAGGTCGCCAGACGGACATCATCAAACTCTACGGTGCGATGGAGCTTGCACCGATTATGAATTTGGCCGATGAAATTGTGGACATTGTTGATACTGGCAACACTTTGCGTGCGAATGGTTTGGAGCCACGCGACTTTATCGCCGATATCAGTTCGCGCCTGATTGTGAATAAAGCCTCGATGAAAATGAAGCACGTACAAATCCAAACCATTATCGACCATATCGCGCGCGCGGTAGCGGCTGATTAATTTTCTATTCCGCCGATTGCAAATGCCAATGGGCAATTGCAATCGACAGGCTGCATGATCAACGTATTATTTTTTAATCATTTGGTTTTTTTGAAAAGAGAACGCCATGCCTGAATCTATCATCACCCGTTTGGATGCAAGCCAAAGCGATTTTAATCAGCGGTTGGATCAACTGCTCGCGTGGGAATCGGTAAGCGATACCCGCGTTGCGGACGTGGTGGAGGATATTCTGCATCAGGTAAAAACGCGCGGCGATGCAGCAGTGGTAGAATTTACTAACAAGTTTGATCGCCGCACGGCGCAAAGCATTAATGACTTTGTTGTCACGCCTGCACAATTGCAGCATGCGCTGACGCAAATCAGTGCTGAGCAGCGCAACGCGTTGGAAATTGCCGCTGAGCGTATCCGTCAATATCACCAACACCAATTGCAACGTTCGTGGCGCTATACAGAGGCCGATGGCACTGTGCTCGGGCAGCAAATTTCCGCGATGGAACGCGTAGGTTTATATGTGCCCGGTGGCAAAGCGTCTTATCCATCATCAGTATTGATGAATGCCATTCCGGCGAAAGTTGCCGGTGTTGATGAGCTGACTATGGTGGTGCCGGCACCCGATGGTGAACTCAGTCCAATGGTGTTGGCGGCAGCCGCTATTGCCGGTGTGGATCGCGTTATTACCATTGGTGGTGCGCAAGCGGTTGCGGCGCTCGCTTACGGAACTGAAACCATTGCCAAGGTCGATAAAATTGTTGGCCCCGGTAATATTTATGTTGCTACTGCCAAGCGCGCGGTGTTTGGTCAGGTGGCGATTGATATGATCGCCGGCCCGTCAGAAATTTTAGTGGTGTGCGATGGTTTGACTGATCCCGATTGGATTGCGATGGATTTATTCAGCCAAGCAGAGCACGACGAGCAAGCGCAATCGATTCTGTTGTGCCCGGATGCCGATTATTTAAATAAAGTGGAAGAGTCGATCAACCGTTTATTGCCGACACTCGCGCGCGAAAGTATTGCGAGCGTGTCATTAAAAAATCGCGGTGCATTAATTAAAGTGGCTGATATGGACCAGGCAATTGCAGTGAGCAATCGCATCGCGCCGGAACATTTGGAATTGTCAGTTGCGGATCCGGAGTCGTTATTGCCGAAGGTCCGTCACGCCGGTGCTATTTTCATGGGGCGTTTTACACCGGAAGCGCTTGGCGATTATTGTGCGGGCCCTAACCATGTATTGCCAACTTCCGGTACTGCGCGTTTTTCATCGCCGCTGGGTGTGTACGATTTCCAAAAACGCAGTTCGATTATTATGTGTTCGGCGAACGGTGCATCGGTGTTATCAAAAACGGCATCAGTGTTGGCGCGTAGCGAATATCTTGAAGCACATGCGCGCTCGGCAGAATATCGAATTATTGATTAATCATTAGTAATGCTGAAATAAAAATGGGCGCTGATGCGCCTGTTTTTTTGCAAAAAAATTGTGGTGAATCAGGTTTTTGTCGGAGGAAATGCCGCGACTGCTTTTATTTCCAATGCTTTTCCTTCGCGAATAATTCTGAACGTGATTTCAGCATTGGGTTGGATATTTAACAGAGAGTTAGCTACCGAATGTTTATTGAGTAAAGGGGTGTTATCTATGTGTGTAATATAATCGTTGATTTGAAAGCCTGCTTTTTCAGCGGGACTATCGCGTTCGATTTCGCTAATTAATAGTCCTTCTGCTCCTATTTTTTGCGCGAATTCCAGTGTGGGTTGCGTAACGCCAATGCCTAGCCAGCCGCGACGAACACCGCCAAACTCCACGATTTGTTTTAATGAGTTCATCGCTTTATCCACCGGAACCGCAAAACTGATTCCAAACGAAGCGCCGGATTCATCCAGCATGGCGGTATTGATGCCAATCAAATTCCCGTGCGCATCAATCAATGCTCCTCCGGAGTTTCCCGGATTGATGGCAGCGTCGGTTTGGATAAAGTTTTCCGCGCTGTTAATCCCGAGATTCCAGCGGCCGGTTGCGCTGACAATGCCCTGGCTTACGCTTTGACCAACCCCAAAGGGATTGCCAATTGCCAATACCACATCGCCTACCCGAATATCATCTGAGTTGCCGAGTTTGATTGCCGAGATGTTGTCGAGCTGAATTTTTAACACGGCTAAATCGTTAGCCTTATCTATGCCGACAAGCTCGGCTGATGTTACGCGGCCATCGTAAAGCAGCACTGCAATTCTATCAGCCCCATTAATAACGTGATTGTTTGTCAGAATAAATCCCGAGTCGTTGACAATCACTCCTGAGCCGAGCGTTTTTTGCATGCGCTCTTGTTGTGGAGTATTGGAGTTGTTGTAGAGGTGGCGAAAAAATGGATTGTTGGAAAGGTTTTGGTTGCGTTGCACTACACGCTTTTCGGTATACACATTGACGACAGAAGGCGCGGCGCGGCTGACAGCATCTGCATAAGAGACAACACCGTTACCGAGGTTGTTATTGCTGGCAGGTGGTGCCGAAGCACCACGCAATTGCGGAAAGAGTAATAGTGCGAGTAACGCAATGATAACGCCTGCGGTAATGGGCCAGCCAACAAACTGCAGCAAGCGTTGTAGGAACATGCAAAGCGTCTCCGTCGATATTTTTATTCGGCCAAGAAAAACCCCGCGATGCGGGGTTAAACATTTATGTCGACGTCCTGTACGCAATCAATCCCGTGCCAATTATATTGCCTGCTAATCAATAGCGATTGGCTTTACCATCAAAATCATAGTCATCAGCAGATTCAGTAGGCAAGTGCGAACTTTCATGATGATCGTCGCGCAAACCATAATCTTCACTCAGTATGCCTTTCGCGCCTGGCGTCTTTGGCGCCCAGTCGCGCGGTGGTTCGATGTGTTGCTCACTAATATAGGCTTTGGTATCACCACTGAGGTTGTTATTGGCAGAGTCCAGAATCTGGCGGCTGATCGCCGGGGTCGCCAATTTCAATGCGCCATTGGCCAAGTGTTCATGTACTTCACGATAGGCTTGAGTCAGGTTATTTACCAGGGATGAGGTTTGGGTAAAGTGTTCGGCCACATCGCGTTGATAGCCTTGCAACGCACTTTCAGCTTCATGCAGTCGTTGTTCAAGGTCACGCCCGAGAATTTGTGCGCGAAATACATACAACAGCACAGCACCAATACCTGCACCAGCGAGCAAACACAGTAAACCAGTAATAACAAGGGCACTAAATGAATACACAGAAATCTCCCGCAGATATGGCAGCCGCATGGGCAATATGCGGCCAGGAACATTGATAAGTCTATTATAAGTCCATTTTCTCATTAAAATGGGCAAAAATTATTGAGCTTGTGTGCGCTGGCACTGAATCATTGAGGTAGTAAATGCATTTTCCCTTTACTAAAGAGCAGGAACTTTTTGTCCCCGGCCCCAGCGGTCAATTACAGGCGGTAATCCATCAGGGGGATAAGGTCGGTCATTTTGCCGCGCGGGAGTTGCTGGCGATTATTTGCCATCCCCATCCATTGCACGGCGGCACTATGGATAACAAGGTGGTGACGACTTTGATGCGGACTTATCGCGATTTGGGGATTCATGTATTGCGGTTTAATTTCCGCGGCATCGGTAAAAGTGACGGTGAGTTTGATAAGGCCGTCGGCGAGGTCGATGATTTGCGAGCGATAATTGGCTGGAGCCAGCAGCAGTTGCCTCATATGCCGTTAGTGCTCGCCGGGTTTTCGTTTGGTTCGTCTGTCGCCGCACAGGCGAGTTACGATACTGCCGGGCTGCAGCATCTGACACTGGTAGCGCCGCCGGTGGAGCGTTATCCCTATGATCGCGCTGGCGTATTTCCCTGTCCGCTGTGTGTTATCCAGGGCGATAAGGACGAACGCGTTTTTGCCGAGGGGGTTTATCAATGGGTCGATAAATTGCAAAGCCCGACGGAGCTGGTTCGCTATCCTGAAGCCAGCCACTTCTTTCACGGTTACCTGACTAATCTGAAATCCGACCTTACCGAGAGGTTGTTGCGGCAAATCCCGGCCTGATATGCGCTTCTCTCCTGTGAAATTTGGTAGCGCTATAACTGGCTTATCGCTAAAGTGACCGCCAGTTTTAGCCCGCTTGCTTGAATTTATGATGACTTTTATATCCCCCTCGACTTCGTTATCCCCATTAGAGCGATACCAGCAGGACCTGACTCGCCCCGATTTCCGTTTTGATCCTGCGCAAAAAGTAGCGGTTGATCATCTGCAGCATCTCTATGAGCAATTGGTTGTGGCTTGGAAATCCGAGCAGGAAGAGCAAGCAGGGCTGGGCGGCTTTTTTAAACGATTGACGGGCAACAAGCCGCGGCAGTTGGTGCGCGGTTTGTATTTTTGGGGCGGGGTAGGGCGCGGCAAAACTTATCTGATGGATAATTTTTTCGAGAGTCTGCCATTCGAGCAAAAGCTGCGCGCGCACTTTCATCGCTTTATGCGCCGTGTTCATGCTGAGCTTAAAAAACTGGATGGACAGAAAAATCCCCTTAAACAGGTGGCCGATATTATCGCCAAAGAGGCGCGGGTTATCTGCTTCGATGAATTTTTTGTATCAGATATCACCGATGCCATGATCCTCGGCACCTTGATGGAAGAATTGTTTGCCCGCGGCGTTACTTTGGTGGCGACCTCCAATATCGTACCCGATGGCCTATATAAAGACGGCCTGCAGCGCGCGCGTTTTTTACCGGCTATCGCCCTGCTCAACCAGCACACCCTTGTCGTCAATGTGGATGGCGGGGTGGATTATCGGTTGCGCGCGCTTGAGCAGGCCGAGTTATATCATGCACGTCTGGGTGAGGCTGCCGACCAGAGTTTGATGGCCAGTTTTAAAAGTCTGGTGGCCGCCAATGCTGAAATCCGTACATCGGTGGATCTTGAGGTGGAAGGTCGTCTTATCCGTGCGCGTTATGTGAGCGAAGGAGTCGCATGGTTTGATTTTGTCGAGCTGTGCGATGGGCCGCGCTCGCAAAATGACTACATCGAATTGGCGCGCGAGTATCACTCGGTGATCCTGAGCAATGTGCCGGGCTTGGGGCGCGAGAAAGACGATCAGGCGCGCCGCTTCGTGAATCTGGTTGATGAGTTTTATGATCGTCAGGTAAAGCTGGTGATTTCGGCTGAGCGCCCATTGGCAGAGCTGTACTCGACCGGCAAGCTCGATTTTGAGTTCCAGCGCACCGTAAGCCGATTGTTGGAAATGCAGAGTCGCGAGTATTTAGCGCGCCCGCATCGACCGGAATAACAAGTCCATCGTAAATTATGGTTGAAAATCAAGCATTGGCTGTGTAGTATGCCGCCTCCCTATTTTAGGGGCATTATCCACATCCGATTTAGGCAGGAATAACATGAAGACCTATATTGCCAAAGCAGAATCTGTCGTTAATGACTGGTTCATCGTGGATGCGGCGGGAAAAACACTCGGCCGTTTATCTGCGGAAATCGCCTCGCGTCTGCGTGGCAAGCACAAGCCAGAATTCACTCCACATGTTGATACCGGTGATTACATAGTTGTAATCAACGCTGCTCAAGTGCGCGTGACTGGCCGTAAAGCAACTGACAAGATTTACTACTCGCACACGGGTTTCGTGGGCGGCATTAAATCTATCAGCTTCCAAAAGTTGATTGAAAAAGCGCCAGAACGCACTATCGAAACTGCTGTTAAAGGTATGTTGCCGAAAGGTCCACTCGGTCGCGCTATGTTCAAAAAACTAAAAGTTTATGCAGGTAATGAGCATCCACATGCTGCTCAACAACCTAAAGAACTGAACATCTAAGGGGAGCTGACATGTCTGCTACACAATTTTACGGCACTGGCCGTCGCAAAACCTCTACCGCGCGCGTGTTCATCACCGCTGGTACAGGCACCATCATCGTAAATGACCGTCCTTTGGACGAGTATTTCGGTCGTCCGGTTGCGCGCATGGTAGTGCGTCAACCACTGGAATTGGTTGGTTTGGTAGAAAAGTTTGACGTTAACGTCACTGTCGCCGGTGGTGGTAGTTTCGGTCAAGCGGGCGCTATCCGTCACGGCTTGACCCGTGCGCTGATGGAATATGATGAGTCTCTGCGTAGCGATCTGCGTAAAGCCGGTTACGTGACTCGCGATTCTCGCGAAGTTGAACGTAAGAAAGTTGGTCTGCGTAAAGCACGTAAGAAGCCACAATTCTCCAAGCGTTAATGGTTTTCTCCAGCCGCTTTTTTGTTGGCTGGTTGACGATCATCAAAAACGCCCAAGTCTTTACTGGCTTGGGCGTTTTTTTACGTCTAAAATTATCGGCTTATAACCCACTGTTTACGTGTGGTTATTCTTGTAAGCAGTGCGTTAATTCATTAACATTGCCCGCCTTTTCTTAGAGTCACCCAATATTCCTTATTTCGCCGGACTTAGTAACGATATGTAACTAGTCACAGGACGATTTTAGGCAATTTGCTAGCCGTTAAAGCTGTTTAGGGGAGAAATTCGTCATGAGTAATGACGCTGTAAATCAAACGCGCCGCCGCGTATTAATCGGAGCCACTTGTGCTGTGGGTGCGGTTGGTGTTGTAGGTGCTGCGATTCCATTTGTAGGTTCCTGGAATCCGAGTGCCAAAGCGAAAGCGGCGGGCGCGCCAGTCAAATACAACATCAGCAAGATTGAACCGGGTGCGATGGTCACCATTGAGTGGCGCGGTAAGCCGGTGTTTATTGTACGCCGTACGCAAGCTGCTCTGGACAGTTTGAAAAAAGTGGAAGAGCAGGGTGTTCTGCTCGATGCAAATTCGAACGAACCGCAACAGCCTGAATACGCCAAAAATGCCGAGCGTGCCATTAATAAAGAGTTTGCAATTCTGTTGGGTGTTTGTACGCATTTAGGTTGCGCGCCCGCGTTTCGTCCGGATGTAGGGGCGGCAGATTTAGGTGGTGAGAAGTGGCAGGGTGGATTCTTTTGCCCATGCCATGGTTCCAAATACGATCTTGCCGGTCGCGTATACGTAGCTGTACCAGCACCGCTGAACCTGGAAGTTCCTCCTCATCGTTATGAGAGCGAGTCTATAGTTGTGATTGGCGAAGATCAGGGGGCTTGATATGAATTGGTTAACAGGTTTATGGCAGTGGGTTGATAAGCGTCTGCCGGTTCAGCGTGCATGGGATACCCACATGGGTAAGTACTATGCGCCCAAGAACTTCAACTTCTGGTACTTCTTTGGTGTGCTCTCGTTGTTGGTGTTGGTTAACCAATTGATTACCGGTATCTGGTTGACCATGAGTTACAACCCGTCGGCTGAAGGTGCGTTCGCATCGGTCGAATACATTATGCGCGATGTGGATTTTGGTTGGTTGCTGCGCTACATGCACTCCACCGGCGCATCGGCTTTCTTTATTGTGGTTTATCTCCATATGTTCCGCGGCATGATGTACGGCTCTTATAAAGCCCCGCGCGAGTTGGTGTGGATTTTTGGTATGACCATTTATCTGGTGCTCATGGCGGAAGCCTTTATGGGGTACGTATTACCTTGGGGCCAGATGTCATATTGGGGCGCGCAGGTAATTGTGTCTCTGTTCGGTGCTATTCCGGGTATCGGTGAACAACTGGTGCAATGGATTCGTGGTGACTACCTGATCTCCGGTATTACCCTGAACCGTTTCTTTGCGCTTCACGTCGTAGCCCTGCCGATTGTATTGCTGGCGCTGGTGGTAATGCACATTCTGGCGTTGCACGAAGTGGGTTCCAACAACCCTGATGGCGTTGAGATCAAAAAGAACAAAGATGAGAATGGCATTCCGCGCGACGGCGTTCCTTTCCATCCTTTCTACACCGTGCACGATTTGGTCGGTATCACAGTCTTCTTGTTCGCCTTCTGTTTCATCATGTTCTTCATGCCGGAAATGGGTGGTTTCTTCCTTGAGTACGCAAACTTCGAAGAAGCGAACAATCTGAAAACGCCGACCCACATCGCACCGGTTTGGTACTTCACGCCTTTCTATGCGGTATTGCGTGCAGTGACTATGCCGATTGAAATTGGCCCTCTGGTACTGACTGCAAAACTGCTTGGTTTTGCGGCTATGGGTGCGGCGATTGCACTTCTGTTTGTATTGCCCTGGCTTGATCGCAGCAAAGTGAAATCCATGCGTTATCGCGGCCATATTCCACGCATCATGTTGATCGCTTTTGCATCTATGTTTGTGGTGCTCGGATATTTGGGCGTTAAAGCGCCGACGGAAGGTAGAACCCTGCTGTCGCAAATTGCTACCGCGTTTTATTTTGCCTACTTTTTGACCATGCCGGTTTGGACTACCACCAACCCACAAAAAGCCAAATCAAAAATTTCCTGGTTCCTTTGCGGCCTGTTTGTAGTGATCTTTACCTGGATGGGCTTTGAATACGTTGGTGGCGATGTGCCGGTGTTGTTGTTAGTGCTGTGCTTCTTGTTGGCGGCCATCTTTGCTGCATTGCCATTCTTGGCAGCGCGCGATAATGACCTGGTTGAACCTACCCGTACCCAAGCCAAAGGTTTGCCGGCGATTATTGTCCTCGCTGGCTTGGCATTGTTCATCATTCTGGCTGTGGTTCCGATCAAAGCGGTGGCAAGCGAAGGTTCATTCAACTGCGGTGCAGTTCCCTGTGATCACATGGAACCGGATTTGACTAACAAAGAGTCTTTGCAGCGCGGTGCCAAATATTTCGCTAACTACTGTATGGGGTGCCATTCAGCTAAGTACTCGCGTTTTGAGCGTGTCGCTGATGATCTGGATATTCCCCATGACCTGATGGAGCAAAACCTGATTTTTGGCGATCAACGTATTGGCCAATTGATGGAAATTGCAATGAAGCCACAGCAATCCAAAGTCTGGTTCGGTGTAGCTCCGCCAGATCTGACCTTGGTAGCGCGTGCCCGCTCACCGGAATGGCTCTACACCTATCTGCGCAATTTCTATAAAGATGAAAGCCGTCCCTGGGGTGTTAACAACCGTGTATTCCCTAATGTGGGTATGCCGCACGTGTTGATTGGTCCGCAAGGTTTGCTGGAGTGTGGCGCTGGTCCAAAACTCAATCACCACGGCGGCGCATTGCGTAATGACGTAGGCCAGATTGAAGTGGACGAGCACTGCGGCGCACTTAAAGAAGGCAAGATCAAGGGTACTATGACCACTGCCGAATTTGATGCAGCGGTCTACGATCTGGTTAACTTCCTTGAATATGTTGCCGAACCTATTGCCGTTAAGCGTCAGTCTATTGGCTTGTACGTGCTTGGATTCCTGGTGATCCTGTTTATCTTTGTCTATTTCCTGAATCGCGAATTCTGGAGAGAGATCCACTGATAAAAAACGGGCGACTTAGGTCGCCCGTTTTGTTTGAGTCTTGATAAAATTGAGCCTCGATTAAAATACCTGTAAGTTGACGTCGGTAGTTATCCCCAGTCGAAGGAAATAGTTATGTCCATGTCCTCCAGCCGTCCGTATTTTCTACGTGCCATCTACGAATGGATATTGGACAACAATTGCACCCCCCATATTTTGGTGGACGCCCATGTGCCAGGCACTCAGGTGCCGCAGCAGCATGTGAATAAGGATGGCCAGATCATCCTGAATATTTCCCCTTCTGCGATTAAAGATTTTTTTATGGACAATACTGCCGTGTCGTTTAACGCGCGCTTCAGTGGTGTGGTTAATAATCTCTATGTTCCCTGTGGTGCGATCCTTGGAATCTACGCGCGTGAAAACGGCCAGGGAATGATGTTCGAGGCGGAGCAAAACCCACAGCCGCCCGTACCTCCAACATCGCCTGTTACACCAACTCCTATCAATAAAGCATCCAGTGATGCCGCTGCAGCGAAGCGGCCGGGATTGCGCGTCGTCAAATGACGTTTGCTTTTCAGTTTGTGACGTTTGTGAGACACATTTGTGACAGCAATGTCTGTTGGTCATATAACTGTCATATTCGATGGGTAAAGTAATCATCAGTGGAGAGGAAAGACGCCTCGCCATACACCAGACAAGAATTCTTTACTCACGATGACTAACGGAGCGCTCTATGAACGCTATGAAAATTATCAAAGGACTGGCAATCGCCGGTTCTATGGTTTGCGCCGCTGCGCTGCACGCCGCTGTTGATCCTAAATTACCTGATTACAAAGTAGCTACCGGCGTTTCAGGAAACGTAAACTCAATCGGTTCAGATACCCTGAACAACCTGATGACCTTATGGGCTGAAGATTTCAAAAAATCTTACCCTAACGTCAATATCCAAATTCAAGGTGCCGGTTCGTCAACTGCGCCACCGGCGTTGACTGAAGGCACTGCTAACTTCGGCCCAATGAGCCGTGCGATGAAAGCGGAAGAGATCCAGGCGTTTGAAGCAAAACACGGTTACAAGCCTACTGCTGTACCGGTGGCAATCGACGTTCTCGCGGTATACGTAAATAAAGACAACCCGATTAAAGGTTTGAGCCTGCAGCAAGTAGATGCGATTTTCTCGGCTACCCGCAAATGCGGTGCACCGAAAGACATTACCCGTTGGGGTGAGTTGGGTTTGACTGGCACATGGGTTAACCGCGATTTCACTCTGTATAGCCGTAACGCTGTATCAGGTACCTACGGTTACTTTAAAGATGAAGCCTTGTGTAAAGGTGACTTCAAAGCTGGTATCAACGAGCAACCAGGTTCAGCGTCAGTGGTGCAAGGTGTTTCTGAATCGATTAACGGTATCGGTTACTCAGGTATTGGTTACATCACTTCAGGCGTAAAGGCGATTCCTTTGTCGAAGAAAGATGGCCAGCCTTTTGTTACTGCAGAAGCGTCCCACGCATTGGATGGCAGTTATCCTTTGGCGCGTGTGCTTTACGTTTATATCAACAAGCACCCGAATCGCCCACTTGATGCATTGCAATTGGAATTCATCAAGTTGGTACTGTCCAAGCGCGGTCAGGAAACGGTAGTACGCGATGGCTACATTCCATTGCCAGCAACCATGGCAAACAAGGCGTTGGCTGACTTGCAAAAATAGTTCACCCCTGTGGTGACCAAAAACCGCCGACTAGCTCGGCGGTTTTTTTATAAGCGTTCATTGTAATGTGACAGTTAGATGACAGGAATAGGGTGCTTTGTAACAAAAGTGTCATCATGGCTTGCTAGCATTTCCGTGCCAGCAGTTTAATCGAGTGAGTAGACCATGTCAGAACCCACTGTATCGGTAAGACAAACGACCAGTTTGATGCCGACCTCCGAACAACGCAGCCGCTTGCGTCGTATTCGTAAACTCAAAGACTCCATCTCTCGCTACGGTGTTATGACGGCGGGTATGGCAGTTGTATTCTCTCTGGGTTTGATTTTCTTTTACTTATTCTCTGAGGTGGCGCCACTGTTTCGCGGTGCATCAGTCGAAGTGGTCAAGACCTATGATCAAGCCGAGTTACATCAGATAGCCAATGACAATACCGAATTTTTAACGCTCGAACGCTACGAGGAAATTGGCGGTAGCTTCAAGCGCAGTGGTGCGGTGAATTTCTTTAACGTTAACGATGGCAGAACCATCCTTGAAGCCCGGTTGCCAAAAAGTGAGGACGCCGAGTTTGCCAGTGTGGCGACCAGTACTGCCGATCATGGTTTGATTGCTTACGGTTACAGCAATGGTGAAGTGGCGGTGATCAAAACCAACTACTCACTCAGTTACCCGCAAGACAAACGTTTGATCACTCCAGGTTTGTTAAACCCATTGGGCGAAGCACCTATCCGTTTGGATGAACAGGGTGCAGCGCTGAAAGTGTTGGCAATTCAGGAGACATCCGGCGGTATTCTGATTGGTACAGTGACCGCGGACAACCGGTTGGTACTCGGCGTATTTAGCAGTAGTACCAACATGATTACTGGCGAATCCAGCCTCACGCAGGAAGTATTTACCCTGCCACCTTTGCCCGCCGGCACAAATGCGATCGCAATGCAAATTGATGAAACTGCACAGCACCTGGTGATTGCGACTGATACATCACAGATCCTGTTATACAAAATTATCAATCCTGCTGCCGCAGAGCGCAAAGAAGCAGTCACAGTCAGCGGAGGAAAAATTACGACGCTGCAATTTTTAGTGGGCACCGGCTCACTGGTAGTCGGCACCGATAAGGGTGCGGTTAGCCAATGGTTTTTAGTGCGCGATGCAAGCAATGAATACCATGTTGAATTTGTGCGTGACTTCGATTCCCTGCCTGGCGCTATTACCACCGTCGCACCGGAATTCTCCCGTCGCGGTTTTTGGGTTGGTGATGATAAAGGCAACATTGGCATTTATTTCGGTACCTCCGAGCGTACGCTGCTGATCAAATCGATGGGCAAACAACCGATCCGCAACATTGCCATTTCTCCCATCAACAATCGCGCACTGTTAATTGATGCTGATAAAAAAGTAGCAGTTGCCGATGTGTGGAATAAACATCCGGAAGTATCTTTCAGCTCGCTATGGGAAAAAGTTTGGTACGAGGGCCGCGAAGCGCCGGAATATATTTGGCAAGCGTCTTCCGGTAGCGATAACTTCGAAGCCAAAATGAGTTTTGTTCCACTTTCGCTGGGTACATTGAAAGCAGCGTTTTTTGCGATTCTGTTTGCTGTGCCGCTGGGCGTCATGGGGGCAATTTATACCGCGTATTTTATGACGCCGAAATTGCGCGGCGTAGTAAAGCCCGCGATTGAAATTATGGCGGCATTGCCCACGGTAATTCTCGGGTTCCTTGCCGGTTTGTGGCTCGCACCTTTTATGGAAAATCACTTGCCCGCGATTTTCAGTATTCTGATTTTATTGCCGGTTATTATGTTGATCACCGGGTTTATCTGGAGCCGCTTCCCTGAGTCAATTCGCACACGTATTCCGGAAGGATGGGAAGCGGCCATTCTGGTGGTACCTATTATTTTGACGGTCTGGGCCTGCGTTGCTATGAGTCCTTTTGCTGAAATCTGGTTTTTTGATGGCAGCATGCGTCAATGGTTTACCGATAATGGCATCAACTACGAACAGCGCAATGCGTTGGTGGTAGGTATCGTCATGGGCTTCGCGGTAATCCCGAGTATTTTTTCTATTGCCGAAGATGCGGTATTCAGTGTGCCGCGCCATCTTACCCAAGGTTCTCTCGCGCTCGGCGCAACGCGTTGGCAAACCATGGTGGGTGTGGTGCTGCCTACTGCAAGCCCCGGTATTTTCTCCGCAGTGATGATGGGCTTCGGTCGTGCGGTCGGTGAAACCATGATCGTGTTGATGGCGACCGGTAACAGTCCCGTGGTTAATTTCAATATCTTCGAAGGTATGCGTACGCTCTCCGCCAACATTGCGGTTGAATTACCGGAAACGGCAGTAGCCAGTACGCACTTCCGTGTGCTTTTCCTTGCTGCGCTGGTATTGCTCGCACTGACTTTTGTGGTGAATACATTCGCCGAAATCATTCGTCAGCGTTTGCGTAAACGCTACAGCAATCTTTAATTCCTGGTGACTGCAATGAAAAATTTTGTGAAAGCACAAGCCGATTGGTTTAAAAGTGGATCGCCGTGGATTTGGTTAAACGGCGGCGCAGTTGCAATCTGTATGGTGATGGTAGTAGGTCTGTTGGGTTTGATTGCGATACGCGGTTTTGGTCATTTTTGGCCCGCCGATATTTTGCAAACCTCAATTGTTGATCGCGAAGGTGCCCGCCACATTATCATGGGTGAAGATGTGCGCTCGGAAATCATTCCCGCCGCCGTTGCGCGCGATGGCGGTTATATCGTTGCAGACAATGTTGAATTAATTACCCGCCATCTGTTCAAGATGGGCAATCGCGATGTGAATGGTCGCGACTTTGCCTGGTTCCTTGAAACCGGGATGGAAAAATGGGATTACCCTATCGATGCTATTTCTGTTGAGCGTCGCGAGTGGGGTAATTTTTATGGCTATCCGGTTGCGATTAAAGAGCAGGATAAAGTCGTCAGCGAGTTGGGCAGTGCAGATTTCTGGCAGCAATTGAACATTCGTATTGAACGCGCATTGGATTTGCATTCGCAGATTCACCGCATCGAAAAATCCGATATTGGTCGCATTAACAAGCGTATGGATGATTTGCGTTTGGATCGCCGCCGCTTGGAATTAGATGGTGTTTCAGGTGCACAACTTGCAGCTGCCGATGTGAAGTTCGCAGAGCGTCGTGCGGAGTTGGAAGCAGAATACTCGGTTATCAAACAAACTCGCGATGACATTCTTGCACAGGCGACGCGCGATAAATTAATTGCGCGCACGGCCGATGGTAAAGAAGTTGTGATCGCGTTTGATCATATTGTGCGTGTGACCCGCCCGAATGATCTGGGTGTAGTCGGCAAGCTCGGTCAATACCTTGAGCGCTTTTGGGAATTTATGAGTGCTGAGCCGCGTGAAGCAAATACGGAGGGCGGTATTTTCCCTGCGATTTTCGGTACGCTGACTATGGTGATCGTAATGTCGATTATGGTTACGCCGTTTGGTGTGCTCGCCGCCATTTATTTGCGCGAATATGCCCGTCAAGGTACCTTCCTGAAAATTATCCGTATCTCGGTATACAACCTCGCCGGTGTTCCTTCGATTGTATACGGCGTATTCGGTTTGGGATTTTTTGTGTACACCCTCGGCGGCAATCTCGATGAATTGTTTTACGCAGAATCGCTACCATCGCCCACTTTCGGTACACCGGGTTTGTTCTGGGCATCGCTCACGTTGGCCTTGCTCACCTTGCCCATCGTAATTGTATCGACGGAAGAAGGTTTATCGCGTATCCCAAGTACTATTCGCCAGGGTAGTTTGGCGCTGGGTGCAACCAAAGCAGAAACTTTATGGAAAGTAGTGGTGCCGCTTGCAACTCCGGCAATGATGACCGGTTTGATTCTTGCTATTGCCCGCGCTGCCGGTGAAGTAGCGCCGTTGATGTTGGTAGGCGTAGTGAAATTGGCTCCGGCGTTACCGGTTGATGGTAATTATCCTTACCTGCATCTCGACCAAAAAATTATGCACTTGGGTTTCCATATTTACGATGTGGGTTTCCAAAGCCCGAATGTTGAAGCGGCACGTCCACTGGTATATGCAACCTCGCTAACATTGGTATTGCTGATCATCGCACTCAATATCACGGCGATAAAAATTCGTAATAACCTGCGTGAAAAATATCGCAGTGCGTCGGATTAATACCGGTATATTGTTGTAACAAATTTGTCATCAATCTGAAATAAATTAGTGATTTTTTTAAACAGGCACAGCTTATGACCCCGACTGCATTGGTGGAACCGATCAAGCTTGAAGTAAAAGACCTCAACTTGTACTACGATCAAAAGCGCGCCTTGAATGGTGTGAGCATGAAAATACCGGAGAAAAGAGTGACTGCGTTTATCGGTCCGTCCGGTTGTGGCAAATCAACGCTGCTGCGCTGCTTCAATCGTATGAACGACCTGGTTGATGGTTGCCGTGTTGAAGGCCAGATTTTGCTCGACAGCAGCAATATTTATGACAAAAGTATTGATGTGGCGGAATTGCGTCGCCAAGTGGGGATGGTATTCCAAAAACCGAATCCATTTCCAAAATCAATTTATGAAAATGTCGCTTATGGTCTACGCTTACAAGGTGTGAAATCCAAGCGTGTGTTGGATGAAGTGGTAGAGAAATCGTTGCGCGGTGCAGCGCTCTGGGATGAAGTAAAAGATCGTTTACACGATAATGCATTTGGTTTGTCAGGTGGTCAGCAACAGCGTTTGGTAATTGCACGCGCAATCGCAATTGAACCGGAAGTTATTTTGCTCGATGAACCCGCGTCAGCGCTCGATCCAATCTCAACGCTGAAAATTGAAGAGCTGATCAACGAACTAAAGCACCAATACACTATCGTAATTGTGACGCACAATATGCAACAGGCGGCGCGCGTTTCGGATTACACAGCATTTATGTACATGGGTGATTTGATTGAGCATGATTTAACGGACACGCTCTTTACCAACCCCAGTAAAAAACAAACTGAAGATTACATCACCGGCCGTTACGGTTAATGCGGAGGCGCATCATGGTTATGGATATTACGAGTCATACTCTTCATATCTCGCAACAATACAATCTCGAGCTGGAAGCTATACGTACACATTTGTCGGAAATGGGCGGAATGGCACAGCGTCAAGTGAATGATGCAATTCAGGCGTTGATCGATGCTGACGTCGAGCGTGCGGAGCAAGTTGTGCGCGCCGATTTGAAAGTCAATTCGATGGAGATGACGATCGATGAAGAGTGCATTCGCATTCTCGCCCGTCGTCAACCGGCGGCCAGTGATTTGCGTTTAGTGATTGCGGTGACCAAAGCGATTACTGATTTGGAACGCATTGGTGATGAAGCAAGTAAAATTGCCCGGCAGGCAATCGCAATGAATAAAGATGGCCTCGCGCCGCGCGGTTATATCGAAGTGCGTCATATTGGCGGCAATGTTTCGCGTATGTTGCAGGATGCATTGGATGCGTTCGCGCGTCTGGATATGGATCTGGCATTGACGGTGGTGCAAACTGATAAACAAGTTGATATGGAATACAGCACTGCGATGCGCGAGCTGGTAACTTTTATGATTGAAGATCCGCGCAGTATCACTCGCGTATTGAATATTATGTGGTCATTGCGTGCGTTGGAGCGGATTGGCGACCACGCGCGCAACCTTGCCCAGTATGTTATCTACCTGGTTAATGGCGAGGACGTTCGCCACTCCAATCTGGAAGAGATTGCGGAAAACATTAATGCCAAAGAATAAGCTGCCCGCGCTACCCTTGTGCAATTCAGGCAATTTAGATAGACGCGCATTTTTTGCGTGACTAAAGCAGTATCCTCTTGTTAAATAACCCGCGCGTGCTTGCAGGTGCGGGTTTTTGTTTTCAGGGTCACCACATTAGCGGTATCCGTATACTCTCCCAAGGCTCGATATAGATTGCTCAACGACGAAGAAAGCCTTGTCGGATACCTTATAAATATATAATATAAATAGGCTAAATAACTATGCTGGATACAGGGCGTAATCTTACACACCAGTTAACCCATCAATTGGGCGCGGCAATTGTTCAAGGTCAGTATGCGATCGATAAATCCTTCCCAACCGAAGCGGAGCTATCGCAACAATTCAATATCAGCCGCAGCGTTACCCGCGAAGCGGTAAAAATGCTCACCGCCAAGGGGCTGATTGCATCGCGCCCGCGGCAGGGTATCCGGGTGATGCCTAGCAGCCATTGGAATATGTTCGATGCCGATGTACTTGGCTGGACACTCAATGCGCGCCCGTCACTGGAGCTACTGCGCGAGTTCACCCAATTGCGCATGGCGATTGAACCGGAAGCGGCGGTACTCGCTGCGGAAAATAATCAGGACAGTGCAAAGATAAAGGCAATCGGTGATGCCTTGGCACGGATGAAGCGCGCGGATGAAGGTCATGATGATCCGCTCGCCGCCGACATTGAGTTCCATTGTGCCATCCTGGCTGCCGGTAACAACCGCTTCTTTTTCCAGTTGCGCGAGTTTATCCAGGTCGCCTTGCGCGTGAGTATTGCCAGCACCAACCAATTAAAAGGTGTGCTCACCGCGGATTATGACGATCACAAACGTATTTATGATGCTATTTGTGCTGGCGATCAGGAAAGCGCAAGTAAAGCGGTAAAAAATCTGCTGCAAGAAGTGATGCAGTTGATAAATGTATCTCTGGTAAAACCTAAATAGCCTATGCAGGTCATACACAACTGCCTATGCTCATATAAGGTGCCGTTATCTATAAAGAACGGCGCGTGACTCCAGAGAGAAATCAACATGTTTAGCTACTCAGCCCATAAAGGATATACCCCTTACCCCAGCTTGAAGGGACGCAGTGTATTTATCACTGGCGGTGCCACCGGTATAGGTGCGGCGCTGGTTGAAGCCTTTGCCGCGCAAGCTGCAAAAGTGGCCTTTGTAGACATTGATGGCCAAGCTGCGCTCGCGCTGTGCGATGAATTGGTCGCCAAGGGGCATGCGCGCCCCTGGTTTGAACTCTGCGACGTAAGTGATATCACTGCTTTGCAACGCAGTATTGCGAATGCCCAACAGGCGCAAGGTGATATCCAGGTGTTGGTTAACAATGCTGCGAATGACCAGCGTGTCGATACGCGCACTATTACCGAGGCGGATTGGTATCGCGGTTTGGCGATCAATTTGCATCCGGCATTTTTTGCGGCGCAAGCGGTGCAACCGATGATGGCGGCACAGGGTGGAGGCTCGATTATCAATATCAGCTCGATCAATGTGCAGTTCGGGCCACCGCGCCTGGCTGGTTACATCACTGCCAAGGCCGGGATTTTAGGTATTTCCAAAGCGCTGGCAACGGATTACGGCGTGGATAATATTCGGGTGAATTCCATTTTGCCGGGTTGGGTGGCAACACCTAAACAATTGGAAAAATGGTTGAGCGCGGAAGAAGAAGAGGAGCTGATGAAACGTGTGTGTCTCAAAAAACGTTTGGGCGCCCACGATGTAGCCAATCTCGCATTATTTTTGGCTGCGGATGATTCTGCCATGATCACCTCACAGGAATTTGTTGTTGATGGAGGGCGTATCTAATGGCGATGACCTAACGGTTGGGGCAATTTCTAACAATTAGTTACCGACGTTGTATCCAACTATAAAAACAAAAATTTAATAAAGCTGTAGGAGAACGTTGGTGATTAATAGCCTCAATTGGTTTGACCTGTCTATTTTGGCGTTGTACGCCGGTGTCCTGATTTTCATTGCCTATTATGTATCCCGCGAAAAAGCGGGGCATGAAAAAACCGCCGAAGATTATTTCCTCGCCAGTAAATCCCTGCCTTGGTGGGCAGTGGGTACTTCTCTTATCGCGGCGAATATTTCCGCCGAACAAATTGTCGGTATGTCCGGTGCGGGTTACGCTGCCGGTATTGCAATCGCATCCTATGAGTGGATGTCGGCCATTACACTTTTTATTGTGGGTAAATACTTCCTGCCCATTTTTATGGCGAAAGGTATTTATACCATGCCGCAATTTCTGGAAAATCGTTATGATCGCCGCGTGCGCATCGTCATGTCGATTTTCTGGCTCACGCTGTACGTCCTGGTAAACCTCACCTCTATTTTGTATCTCGGCGCTTTGGCCATTGAAGCAGTGACCGGTGTAGACATGGTGTACGCGATGATTGGTCTCGCGCTCTTCTCGTTCACTTATTCTATTTACGGTGGTATGAAAGCTGTAGCCTTTACCGATGTATTCCAGGTGACTTTGTTGGTGCTTGGCGGTTTGCTGATTACCTATTTGGGATTGGAAAAAATTGGTGGTGATCAAGGCATAGTCCACGGTTTTAAAACCTTGCTTGATACAGTGCCGGAAAAATTTGATCTCATCCTCGATCCAGGCAATCCGCAATACCAAAACCTGCCGGGTATTTCCGTGTTAATCGGTGGTATGTGGGTAATGAATATGTCCTACTGGGGGTTCAACCAATACATTACCCAACGTACGCTGGCTGCAAAAAGTCTGCAAGAGGCACAAAAAGGTATTGCCCTTGCTGCTTACTTGAAAGTGTTAATGCCAATCATTGTGGTATTGCCGGGTGTTGCGGCAGCGAGTTTGATTCCTGGCTTGTCGCCCTCAGACCGTGCTTATCCTGAAATGATGAAGTTGCTTCCGCATGGATTATTGGGAATTGTATTTGCCAGTTTAGTCGCTGCAATTTGTGCGTCACTCAGCTCCAAAGTGAATAGCATTTCTACCTTGTTTACCATGGATATTTATAAGCTGATTATTAAACCGTCTGCGTCAGAAACTCATCTGGTAAATGTCGGGCGCGCAGCTGCGACGATTTCATTAATCATTGCATTGGTTGTTGCCAAACCATTGATTGGAAAATCAGATCAGGCATTCCAGTTTATTCAGGATTTCACCGCTTACTTTACACCTGGTATTGTGTTGATGTTCCTGTTTGGTTTCTTCTGGAAAAAAGCGACTGCAACTTCTGCATTGGTTGCCGGTATTTCTTCCATTCTCTTGTCTATCGCGTTTAAAGAATTCTATCCAGGTTTGCCGTTTATGGATCGCGTTGGTTTAGTATTTTTAATCTGCGCAGTGTTGGCGATTATTGTTACCTATGCCGCTGGCGGTAAAGATCAGGAAAATGCCATCGATCTTAAAGGCATCAATTTCAAAACTGAACCTGTGTACAACATTGCCTGTGCTGGCGTGGTAGTAGTGCTTATCGCTTTCTACAGTATCTGGTGGTAATCTCGCGGCCACTGGAGTCGGTTAGAATGACGCCCCTATTCAGGGGCGTTTTTTTGCCCATAGAAAATACTCTGTAATCCAACGGCAAAGAGTTAATGATCATGGCCGCTTTTGAACTTATCGATACCGTGCCCTGCGCAAATGTGCTCGGGGAAGGCGTGCAGTGGAATCATCAGGACGAATGTTTTTGGTGGACGGATATTCCGTCAGCAAAACTTTACCGCTACCGCATCAGTGATAAATACTTAAGCACCTGGGATGTGCCCGAGCGTCTCTGTTGTTTCACATTTGCAAAAAATGATACGCGTATCCTCGCGGCATTTGAATCGGGTTTTGCGTGGTTTGATATTGCAACCGGTACGCTCGAATGGATCGCGAAACCGGAAGCAGATATCAAAGGTAATCGCTCCAACGATGGGCGCTGCGACCGTCAGGGACGTTTTTGGATGGGTACTATCGTCGAACAAAAAAATACTCCCGATCAAAGTGCTGCGCTCTATTGTTTGGACCAACAATTTACCGTAAGCAAACATTTCAGTGGTTTGATGATTTCCAATGCGCTTTGCTGGAGCCCGGATTCGCGCAAGTTGTATCACGCTGATTCGCCGAGCCATAGCATTCGCGTTTACGACTTTGATGCGCAAACTGGCGAGTTATCCAATCCCGACATTTTTGCGCACACTGAAATCGGTGTTGAACCCGATGGTGCTTGTGTAGATGCCGAGGGTTACGTGTGGAATGCCCAGTGGGGCGGTAGCCGCGTCGTGCGTTACTCACCAAGCGGCGATAAAAATCTGGTGCTGGATATGCCTGTATCGCAAGCAACTTGCGTCGCATTTGGTGGCAACGATTTTAATTTTTTGGCGGTGACCAGCGCACGAATTGGTTTGAGTGACGCTGCGATAGCGCAGCAACCACAGGCGGGTAATTTATTTATTTTTAAAACGGAATTTACCGGTTTACCTGAAGTCTGGTTTGGTTAAACCAAATTCATTATCTGTAATAGCCACAACCCCAGGGTCACGGTAATCAGTGACCAAAGTGTGCTTTGTGCAATAATATTTGCCGCTAATTCACCATTGCCTTTCATCGCTTGCACCATCACAAAACTGATGGTCGCGGTGGGTGATGCTGCCAATAAAAATAATACTGCAAGTGCCTCGCCCCTAAGCCCTAAACCAATAGCGATTGCGCACGCAATCAGTGGGGACAACATAAGTTTCCACACGCAGGCACTTATCGCAGTCATATCTATGCGGGCTAGTCGCTCGATGCTTAATGAGCCACCGATACAAATCAATGCCAGTGGCAATACCATCTGACTCAAATATTTACCGCTATCCAATATCACGGCGGGTAATGTCAGGTTGATGGCATTCACTGCAAAGCCAGTAAAAATGGCGATGATCAACGGGTTTTTAACAATACCAACTAATGTTGTTCGCAACGAATTGGTGGCGCGTTGCAAACTGCGATTCAGTACATAAACCGATAGCACGTTGTACAGCAACACCGTCATGGCGACAGGGAGTGAGGCGAGTGCCAAGCCTTTTTCACCGTAAGCATTTGCGCAAAATGCCAAACCTAAAATCACCAGATTGCCGCGAAAAGCACCCTGGATAAAAACGCCTTGATCGCGCTCATCTTTGCAGTACCAGTGGGCAGTCAGCAAACTGCCGGCAAACACTGCGCAAGTCATTACTCCAAAGGCGATGAGCATGGTCCAATTGCCGATGTGTGAAATATCGGTGTGGACACTGGTGATAAATAACATGACCGGCAGGCCAATGTTGTACACCAACTGCGATGCGCTTTTAATAAATTCGTCGTTGATTATACTGCGCTTTTTCAGCCAGATACCGAGAAAGAGCATCACAAAAATTGGCGCTGTGATGTTGAAGGCGAAGAGAAAAGTATTGAGTGCATTGTTTAATAAATTCAATGTTTAGCAAATCCAATTCTCAAAAAGGAGAGGGAATAAAAAGCCCGGCGAACCGGGCTATTTTAAACCGCTTTGGCAGTTATTCGGGTACTTATTCTGGTACTACAAACGGAAAATAGTTTTTCGCATTATTAAAGCTAATGTCCTGAATCATCTTGCCGACCATCTTGGTGTCGTTTGGAACCAAACCTTTGGCCATATCACGACCCAGGATTCCACACAAAATGCGACGGAAATATTCATGACGTGAGTAGCTCAGGAAGCTGCGGCTGTCAGTGAGCATACCGACAAAGCGGCTCAACAAACCCAATTGACTCAAAGCTTCGATTTGGCGAGTCATGCCTTCCATCTGGTCGAGGAACCACCAGCCACTGCCGAATTGGATTTTGCCTGCCGATGAACCGTCCTGGAAGTTACCGATCATGGTGCCGATCACTTCGTTATCGCGCGGGTTCAGGTTGTAAATAATGGTTTTGGCGAGTTTGTTTTGATCATCCAGACGACCCAAAAACTTGGCCAGCGGTTTGGCGTAGTTGTGATCGCCAATCGAATCAAAACCGGTGTCGGCGCCCAATGTGCGGAACAAGCGCGGATTGTTATTGCGGATCGCACCGATATGGAATTGTTGCACCCAGCCTTTGGCGTGATCTTGCAGGGCAAATTCCACCATCATTGCCGATTGGAATTTCTCGATTTCAGTCGCATCCAGATCTTTATGGCCGCGAATTTTCAGGAAAATAGTGTTGATTTCTTCCTGCGTGTAATCGGCTGCATAAACAGTTTCCAAGCCATGGTCCGACAACCGGCAGCCATTTGCGTGGAAATAGTCGTGGCGAACATCCAGCGCTTTGATCAAATCTTCGAAGGTATTGATGTTCACATCGGCAGCAATTGCCAAGCGATCCAGATACTTGTTATAGGCCGCCGTGTCTTCCACCATCATGGCACGATCGGGGCGCCAGGTCGGGAGCATCGCCGATTTAAAAGACTTATCCGCAGCAACAGTTTTGTGGTGGGCGAGATCGTGGATCGGATCATCGGTGGTACACACCATCTTAACGTTGGCTTGGGTCATCAGGCCGCGCGCGCTGAATTCCGGTGTTGCCAGTAATTCGTTACATTCATCCCAAGTGCGTTTGGCATTGCTGCTATCAAGCAAGCGGTCGGTAATACCGAAAGGTTTACGCAATTCCAGATGGGTCCAGTGGTAGAGAGGATTGCGCAAGGTATAGGGCACAGTTGCGCACCACTGTTCAAATTTTTCCCAGTCACTGGCATCACCGGTACAGAAACGCTCATTCACGCCATTAGAGCGCATGGCGCGCCATTTGTAATGATCACCTGCCAACCAGACTTCAGTAAGGTTTTTGAATTGCTTATTCTGGCCTACTTGTTCAGGGGGAAGGTGGCAGTGGTAGTCAATGATGGGCATGTTTTTGGCGTACTCGTGAAAGAGTATTTTCGCCTGCTCTGTGTCGAGCAAAAAGTCGTCGTGGATAAAGCTCATTCTCACAATTCCTCAATAATGCCGAAGCGACAGCGGACCCGCGTGAGCTGTGCGATGGCAAGATAATTTTTTACGCTCAACGCATGTCTTTAGCTTAGCTCGAAAAACGAGCAGCTAAACCTAGTGAAAGGGAGACTGGCTGAAGATTGTTATTCCATCAGGCTATGCCTGAGGGGATAAGTTTGACCGAGGATTGCCTGCCCAAAGGCTAGATTGATAAACAACAGTAACCGTAAAAATCGGGCGTGCCGCTATGTTGCAGCTTGTAGGCAAGTGTAACCCGCGCCACTCAAAATACCAACTGGCCCGACAGGGCTTTTTAACAGGATAATTACACTTCTTAAATGCGGATGTAACCGTTTTCAGTATAATGTTCGCGGCGCTGGGATCAGTTAAGCAAATCCGGAATTACTGGGCTATAGTCAAAACAAATAAGGTTGAATCTGTTTTATTGAAACTAAAGCCAGTTAAAGGGAGTCCGTCATGACCAAGCCTATTGTCCATAGCAATCCTTATTACGAGCTGTTGCGTTCCGAGCGTGTGGCTGAATTTAACCAACGCAAAGCGCGCGGCGAAGTAAAAATGGATATGTTGCGCGGCGGCGATTTCCGTGGCCTGGATTTGCGTGAACTGGATGCCGGCGGCCTGGATTTGCGTGATGCCTATTTTCGCGGCGCTGATTTGCGCGGAATTGATTTCCGTACAACACAATTGGAGGGTGCCAGTTTTTGCCAGGCACATATCTCCGGTTGCTTTTTTCCGCGCGAAATTCATGCTGATGAACTTCGTCTTTCATTTGATCTCGGTATACGCGTGCGTTACCAGAATAATTGAAATCCACAAATCCGAAGCATCTTTAATAAGAAGCACCATAAATAAAAAGTTATAACCGAACCAGGGGGGAACTTATGTTCTTCACGTCGGCACACGTCAAAAACACCAGCAGCTGCGCCATAGACTTATAAAAAGTTAAAAGTCTTTCACTGAAATTCAGAATATTTCCGAGAGGATAACAATGAAAATTTTTTGTATACCGGGATCATTAATGATACTGGTGCGTAGTTCGCTTTTTGCAATCGCCGCTTTCGCTATCGTCGGCTGTGATAAATCCGGTGAAACTGCTGATGTAGGGCAATCCAATATGGTGCAAACCGCAGCGGCACCGGTTGAGATTAACATCGTCAATAAAAATGCGACTGCTGAAACCCGCTCGTTATTTGCATTTATGCTTGGGCAGCGCAAGAAAGCCATCATGTTTGGTCACCAGCATGACACTACCCAAGGGTTGACGATTACGACTACTGATGGAACCCAGTCAGATACCTTTAATGCAGTCGGTGATTTCGCGGCAGTCTACGGTTGGGATACGCTTTCAATCGTTACGCCAAAATCAGAAGGCGACATAGTTGAGCAAGTCAAAAAAGCTTACGCACGCGGCGGCATCATTACCGTCAGCGCGCATTTTGATAATCCGATTACTGACAAACAAAAAGGTGAATGGCCAGTTGGTACATCCTGGGATAAAACGGCTGCAGTAGTTGCTGCGTTGCCGGGTGGTGAGTTCAATAGTGTTTATAACGGCTACCTCGATCAGCTCGCCGATTGGGCAAATAATCTCAAAGACGATAATGGAAAATTAATTCCGGTCATCTTCCGTATCCTGCACGAAAACACCGGCAGCTGGTTTTGGTGGGGCGCAGAGCAGTCAACGCCTGAGCAATATAAAAAATTGTACCAATACACGGTGGAGTATCTGCGCGATACCAAAGGCGTAAACAATTTCCTGTTTGCGTACTCACCCAATAATTTTGCTGATGTAACCGAAGCTAATTATCTGGAGCGCTACCCAGGTGATGCATGGGTTGATGTATTGGGTTTTGATACCTATGGACCCGCAGAAAATAATGCAGATTGGTTTGCCAACGTAGTCGCAAATGCGTCATTGGTTGTACGTATGGCTGAAGCGCGTGGAAAAGTGCCGGTTATTTCTGAAATCGGTATTCGTGCTCCGGATATTGAAGCAGGAAAGTATGATAACCAATGGTATCGCAAATTAATTGGCGGTTTGAAGGCCGACAAAGATGCACGCAATATTGCTTTCTTGCTGACTTGGCGCAATGCACCGGAAGGCGTTCCTGGTCCGGATGGTAAAAACGTTCCGCATTATTGGGTACCAACCAATCGTGAAGAAAATATTAACAATGGTACTTTGGCGGATTTGCGTGAATTCTACAAAGATGAGGCCACTGCATTTAATGGCGATATCACCGGGGTTTACAGTATTCAAACCAGCATTAAATAGAGCAGCATTTTAAAAGAAAAATTTGCTGACACGGGTGATATTCAGTGCTGTTTGTGAGTTGCATCGTTTGCCCGTAAGGTGTCGATGTAGTCGTTTAAAGTGCCGAATAAATCGCCCAGCAACCCGGGCGCTTGCATGCATTTCGCAGCGCCCATAATTCCTTGATAGCTGCTAAAGATAAACATTGAAATTTTAACCGGATCTATGTCTTTTCTCACGATTCCGCTGACTTGACCTTCCTCAAGTGCGCGCACGATAGTCATGTGGGAGTTTTCAAATACTTTTTCCAGCCGCTGGTGAAATCCGGCATCAATGGCTGCCATTTCCTGATTCAGGTTATTCATTGGGCAGCCGTTAAAAGAAGCCGCATTTTGAAAAGACTCCGCTTTGCAAACAAACATTTGTTGCAGTGTTGTAAGGGGATCATTGTGCTGCTGGAAAAACTCTTGCCAGACCGTCTGGAAGTGCCCCATTAATACTTCGTCTACTACGGCATAACCCAAGGCTAATTTGTTAGGGAAATAATGGTAAAGGGCGCCCTTGGCCAATTTGGTTTTTTGCAGGATTGCGTCAATGCGCATCCCTTGATAACCGTTTTGAAAAATTTCCTCGCGTGCCGCTTCAAGTATGCGGGTGCGGGTTTGTTCAGCATTGCGTTCAGTGGCCATAATTGTCTCTTGGGTACTTGGTCATTTTTTTGTTATCACTTTTTCATGACATCCCAGTGAACCATTCGAAGAAATACAGCGCCGTTAAAATGACGGCGCCTGGATTTTTACCTCATCTGTTTTGATGTTATTCGCCAAACCTGCGGAGAAGAATAACAGGCAGGCATTGAGTTCAAATGTCTCCTCAAACCACAGCGATAGACTCTTGTCGATGCTGAATAGTTCCTTGTCAAACGGCCAGCCACAGGCGTAGAGCACGCAGGCAAGCATGGTGATAAGGATGGTTGGTGAGAGCAGAATTTTACCAATGTTGCGCAGCACCAGCTTGATGCGGCGCGACATGTGCGCAACAAAACCCAGGATCATTAAGAGGGTAATGACACGCAGTACTTTCTCCAATGCATCCCAAGCTGCGCTGGTGCCGAGCTTATCAATATCAACTTCGCGAAGAAAAAGTGCGAACGCAAACAGGGCAAGTCCCATACGAATATCACGCTTTAATCCCGAGTCATGCACGGTAAATGCACATATGCCTTGTACCAGTGCAGCCAACACGAGGAAGGCACCCTGACTCAATTCCAGCAGCGCGTTTTCGGCGGTTATCAATGGGTTAATTTGCCAGAACTCGAAGCTCAGCGTGGTGGAAATCGCCAGTAAACCGATAATCAAAAAAGCCAAGGCTACCGATCGGACCCGATTGGTGTAGCTCATTAATTCCAGCGAAAAAGGCTGGAAGTCAGACAGGTGATAGGGTGTGCGTAATTCCAGACGTGGGAAGCTTTGCAAGAGCGGCATTTGCGCAAGTGAGGATTTAAAAATATTTTTCATTAACGGTGTGCTCCTTGAGCGATCTTTTTAGTTCTTGAGGTTTAAGTACCTGCAACCCAACGCTGGATTGGTCCCCACAAACTGAATCCACATTGAAGTCAGCTGGTCACGCAACCTGGTTTGAAGTTCCTTTTTCTCCATTATAGGTAATGACATTGCGCCATCGGTTGCTCTGGTATGGCTCGAAAGCAGCATAAAAAGGACAACAGACCATTTGGTCGGTCGCTATTAAATAACAGACCAAATGGTCTGTCAATTTAACTTTTGTCAAAATAGGTGGGCTGGATAGTCCGGTTTGGGCCGGGTTCTATGGGTAAAACTACCTGGGTCGATTGCACGGGTTCGCATTAACAGTCTGGACGTGCCGGGTTATTCTACGTGCCTTTAGGACGGTTATAGAGTTAAAGCCTCGAGAGAATTTCATGAAACCACGCAGTAAATTGAAACCTTTATTTGCCTTGCTGATTTTTGCCTTGGCATTGGTAATGCTTAATGGCGTCAATAAGCAACAGCTGCTGGAATCCGCAGACGCACAAGAGCAACTTATCCTGGTCGGTGAGGGTAAAAGTGTTGCCGCCGGCGATGTATTGATCGCCGAGGCATTTCGTAGTGGGCGTTCCAATATTCAAGTGGGTGCTGAGGGCAGGGTGGTACGCATTTTGTCTGATGACAATAAAGGCAGTCGTCACCAGCGATTTTTAATTGAACTTGAATCTGGCCATTCCTTATTAATCGCACATAATATTGATCTGGCGCCACGCGTAGACAATTTGCGTGAGGGTGAACTGCTGGAGTTTTACGGCGAATATGAGTGGAATGAAAAAGGTGGGCTCATCCATTGGACACATCATGACCCCAGAGGTAAACATCCTGGCGGCTGGTTGAAATACCAGGGGCGTGTGTATCGATAATGTTCAAGTGCGGCTAAAGTTGTTTCAGGTATTGCTAATTTTCAGTCTTAACTATTTTATTGATTTCATTGAAGAGCTTTTAACTTATGCGGCATCGCGAAAGACATCGTTCACATCATTCCGGTTGGTTGCGCGCGGCAGTGTTGGGCGCGAACGATGGCATTATTTCCACCGCCAGTTTGATGATGGGAATTGTGGCGGCCAAAGCGGATTCGTCAGCCATAGTGCTTGCGGGTGTTGCCGGTTTGGTTGCGGGCGCAATGAGCATGGCTGCGGGTGAATATGTATCGGTGCGTTCGCAGGCGGATACTGAAGCTGCTGATCTCGCACGTGAAACCCGCGAGCTGGAAAATGATGTTGCCGGTGAGCATCGCGAATTGGAGGAAATTTATGTAGCGCGCGGACTGGAGCGCAATCTTGCCCGCGAAGTTGCGCAGCAATTAATGGCGCACGATGCCCTGGGTGCCCACGCACGCGATGAATTGGGCATCACCGATATTAACAATGCACAACCGCTGCAAGCCGCATTAACCTCGGCTGCAACCTTCGCGACGGGTGCGTCTATTCCACTGTTGGTGGTATTACTTCATCCAGTTGAATATCTCTCTTTTGCAATTACTTCTGTCTCGCTTTTAGCACTGGTTTTATTGGGCGGGCTTGCGGCAAAAGTAGGTGGTGCGAATGTGTGGATTGGCGCTGCACGTGTTGGTTTTTGGGGCGCTGCCGCTATGGCATTAACAGCAGCGGCAGGGCATTTATTTGGCGTTGTACTTTAACTCGCGTCCCGTTTTTGTTCAGATTTTTTGTCAAAAATAACCGCGATCACTTCACTCATGGCGCGATTGATCTGCGCAAATTTTTCACGGCTGGCGAGAATGTCTTTCGCACTTTGTGTATAGCGCGAGCCGTCAATGTCCTCCGCACAATGTTCAATTAATGCTTGCGCTGACGCGAGTGTTGTCTCCAAATGAAATTGGAAACCGAACACCTGGTTATTGTAACTGTAAGCTTGGTTTGCACACCCTTCGCTGCTTGCCAGATGTACGGCACCGGACGGTAAAGCGAAGGTGTCACCGTGCCAATGAAATACATTCGGGTTGCGGGTAAATACCTGTGCGATAGGATGATTGGCCGCAGCCGGATTAATGGCAATCGGTAGCCAGCCAATTTCTTTATATGCATTGCGAGTCACTTTTGCACCCAATACATCGGCGATCAACTGCGCGCCCAGGCAAATTCCCAGAACAATTTTGCCCGCTGCAATCGCCTCTTTTATCAAAACTTTCTCATTGGCCAGCCAGGGGTGGATTGCCTCGTCGTAGATGCCCATAGGCCCGCCCATAACAATCAATGCATCAAAACTGTTCACGTCCGGTGCTTTGTCACCGCAATACCAATGGGTGGTCGTAACAGGGTAATTCCGGGCGCGAAAATCATCTGCCATGCTGCCAATATCTTCAAAAGGCACATGTTGCAGGCTGTGTATTTTCATGGAATGTTTCCTTGTGTTGTTCCAAGTCTAGGCGCGAATGCGAATGATTATGCAGAAATCTTGCCGTTTGAGGTGTATTAATTCCATACAATTGGCGCCAAAGCCGCTGATTGCATGATGATTGGTGTATACTCGGGCACAGTTCGTGCGTGTAATTAACATACTCTTTGTGCACTCCTTCCGCTGTTTCACCCACAGGTTTGAAACCCTGATGCCAGGTTAAACCCCATGCATAAATGTGAAAGAGCATTTACTACAGGTGAGTCTGCGCGACTTGCCTTCAAGCCTGAGCCTTCAAGCTTCAGCCTTGCAATAACTTTTGGTGAATAGATTGATCGGAAATTTCTTTAAAAAACTGATAGGTTCAAGTGCGGAAAAACCTGAAAAGAACGAGGCCACATCCAAGCCCGCCAGCGACAAACCAACCGCAAAAAAACATCCCCGCGACCGCAACAGCCAGAACAATCGCGGTAACCGCAATTCTCGCGATCAGCGCCAGGGCCAAAAATCCGAGCAGACGGCAGTGTCTGCACCGCGAGACCATGCGCCAAAACCCCGGCATCAGGATTCCCGCCCGAAAAAAGCCGTCAAAGTTGATCATGGCCCTTGGGATATTGCTGAATTCCCGGTGGAGGAAGTGGAAGGCAAAACCCGCTTCCACGATTTTGATCTCGATCCGCAATTGATGCGCGGTATTGCCGATCTCGGGTTCAAATACTGCTCGCCTATTCAGGCGCAGTCGCTCCCTTATGCGTTGCAAGGTAAAGATGTGGTCGGCAAAGCCCAGACAGGCACCGGTAAAACCGCGGCGTTTTTGACGGCGATTATCGATGACCTGCTTAAGAATCCGATCACTGAAAAACGCTACGCCGGTGAAGCGCGTGCGCTGATAATTGCCCCGACGCGCGAGCTGGTGATCCAGATTGCGGAAGATGCCAAAGGCCTGTGCAAATACACTGATTTGAAAATCCATACGCTGGTAGGTGGCATGGATTACACCAAACAGCAGCGCCATCTGCATGAAGATTTGGTCGATATTTTGGTGGCGACTCCCGGTCGTCTACTCGATTTTTGCGGCAATAAAGATGTGTACCTCGATCAATTGGAAGTGCTGGTTATCGACGAAGCAGACCGTATGCTCGATATGGGCTTTATCCCGCAGGTGCGTCAAATTGTCCGCCAGACGCCCAAGCGTGAAGATCGCCAGACGCTGTTTTTCTCCGCCACCTTTACCGATGATGTGCGCAATTTGGTAGAGCAGTGGACTTACAAACCGGTCACTATTGATATCGAACCTGAGTCTGTTGCCAACGAGCGCGTTGACCAGCATGTGTATCTGGTGTCGACCGAAGAGAAGTACACGCTGTTGTATAACCTGATCCAACAAGAGCATGCCGAGAGCATGATCGTGTTCGCCAACCGTCGCGATGAATGCCGCGATTTGCAGGAGAAACTGCAGCGCCACGGTATCAAAGCCGGTTTACTCTCCGGTGAAATCGCGCAGAACAAGCGTGTTTCAACGTTGGATGCATTCAAGTCCGGCGAAATCAAAGTACTGGTGGCGACCGATGTTGCGGGACGCGGAATTCATATCAGCGGCATCAGCCACGTAGTGAATTTTACTTTGCCGGAAGAGCCGGAAGATTATGTACATCGTATTGGCCGTACCGGACGCGCGGGCAAAAACGGTACCTCGATCAGTTTCGCTTGTGAAGATGACGCATTGCTGCTGGAGCCGATTGCAAAGTTGTTGGGTAAGCCAATCAAATGCGAGCAACCGCCCGAATATCTGTTATTGACCCCGCCAGAAAGCTTGCCTGCACCGCCGCGTGCCCGTACCAACGAACGTTTTAGCAATCGCTCGGTCGGCAATCGCCCCGGTGGCAACCGCAATCGGAGGCCACGCCACTAATATTGATCCTTATTGGTAAGCGCTGAGTTATTGATTCGCCCGGTTCCTCGCCGGGCATACCATCCTCGGGAATGGTTATGTCCTCTGCCAAATCCGCCTTGTTGACCCTGCATTTGGGTGCCTTCCTGATGGGGGCGACAGGGCTCTTCTCCAAAATCATCGAATTACCCGCTTGGGATATCACCGGCTACCGCACCTGGATTGCGGCGCTGGTGTTATTCGCCTGGGTGTATTGGCGCGAGCGCAACCTTGGCCTTAAATCTCCCCGCGACTATGGGCGGATGTTGCTGCTCGGTGTTCTGCTAGCGCTGCACTGGGTAACGTTTTTCTATTCCATGCAGGTCGCTAATATTGCCGTAGGCATGATTTCGCTCTACGCCTATCCGGTTGTTACAGTATTTCTCGAGCCCTGGATAAAACGCACCAGCCTCGACTGGCGCGATGTCGTCAGCGGTTTGTTAGTCTTGATAGGTATTTACTGCCTCGTCCCCGAATTCGATATCGATAACAACATGACCCAAGGCGTGATCTGGGGTGTGATCTCGGCACTTACCTTTGCGGTGCGCAATTTACTGTTAAGTTATTGGTTTAGCGACCAGACCGCCGCGCGCTCAATGAGTTATCAAGTATTGATCGTTGCGCTGTTAATGACACCTGTTCTATTGCTCTCGCCACATCAACCGAGCAGCCATGATTGGTGGCTATTGATCTGTCTTGGAGTTGTGTTTACCGCATTCACCCATACATTGTTGGCATACTCTCTGCGTTATTTAAAGGCGAAGACCGTTGGTTTGGTTGCCTGCTTGCAGCCTGTCTATGCGGTCATATACGAAATTGCGATGCTGCATACTTATCCGGATTGGAGCACCATTATCGGCGGCAGCATTATTATGGCAGCGGCGATTTATGAATCAGTGCGCGAGCACAACAAGGCTAATGCATTGCTGTGATGCGCGTCGATAATCTCACGGGGGATTTATGACTCACTCATTAATGCCGGTTGTATTCGTGCCTCATGGCGGCGGTCCTATGCCTTTATTGGGGGATGCCAACCATCGCGAACTGACACAATTTATGTGTTCCATCGCGGCCAACTTGCCGCATCCGAAAGCGATTGTAGTTATCACTGCGCATTGGGAAGAAGACGTGGCGAGTATCACTTATTCGCCCGCGCCGGACATGATGTATGACTACTACGGCTTTCCACCCGAGAGTTACGAATTCAACTATCCGGCACCGGGCGATCAACCGCTGGCGAAACAAATCCAGCAGCTATTGCAGGAGCAAAATATTTCTGCACGTTTGGATAACCATCGCGCCTTCGATCACGGTACTTTTGTGCCGCTGATGTTGATGTATCCCGCCGCTGATATTCCCGTGGTGCAATTATCCTTACTCACCTCACTTGATCCTGTCGCGCATATCGCCATTGGCAAAGCGCTCGCACCACTGCGTGAACAGGGTGTATTGATTGTTGGCTCGGGTATGTCGTTTCACAATATGCGCGCGTTTTTCTCCAATGATCCGTCGATAAAAGGTCGAAGCGAAACCTTCGACAATTGGCTAGCTGAAACATTGACGGCATCGCAATTGACGAATCCCGAGCGCGCCGAGCGTTTGCGCAATTGGGCAGTTGCGCCCGACGGTCGTTTTTGTCATCCGCGTGAGGAGCATTTACTACCCTTGCATGTATGTTGGGGGGCGGCGAGCCAAGGCTCAGCGGTAGCAGAGCAAAACTTCAATGGGCTGTTATTTAACACGGCTATTTCTGGCTACATCTGGCGTTAAAGCGCAGTTTAATCAGCGACTTGGCGCATTTTTCAAAAGATTGGCTACACTCAATGGATACCTGCAAAATCCTTGAGTGTTAGTCAATGAAAAAAATTCTGGTAGTTGAAGACAGTGAAATGGTGATGAAGATTTTGCGTCACCTGGTGCAAAGTTCGTCGCTCGCTTACGAAGCCGTTTATGCCACTACCTTGGCGCAAGCCACCGCGCTCTATGAGCAATATCCCCAGGATTTTTTTGCCGCATTGGTCGATTTAAATTTGCCTGATGCACCTAACGGCGAAGTGGTTGATTTTGTCCTCAGCAAAAAAATTCCCACTATCGTGCTGACCGGCAGTTACGATGAAAAACGCCGCGAGCAATTATTCAACAAAGGCATCGTGGATTATGTTACCAAAGAAGGTCGCTACGCTTACAGCAAAGCGATTGCCATGATCAATCGCCTGGAAAAAAACCAGCAAATAAAGGTGTTGGTGGTGGACGATTCGGATATGTCCCGCAAGCATATGGCGAATTTATTTCGTCGCCACTTATTCCAGGTGTTGGAAGCGGTCGATGGCGTGGACGCGATTAAAGTCTTGCTAGAGAATGCGGATATTAAATTATTAATCACTGATTACAATATGCCTAAAATGGATGGCTTTGAATTGGTGCGCAACCTGCGCTACAAATACGACAAAACCGATTTGATTATGATCGGTGTATCGGGCGAGAGCAGCGAGGCACTCTCGGCCAAATTTATCAAACACGGTGCCAACGATTTCCTGCGTAAACCTTTCCATCCGGAAGAGTTCTATTGCCGTATTATTCACAATATTGAATATCTCGAACTGGTTGAGCAAATTACCAATAATGCCCAGCGCGATCATCTCACCGGTTTATACCATCGTTCCTATTTTTTTAACGCCGCACGCGAGCTTTATAGAAGTGCACAAGAGAAAGCGGCGCCGCTCGCAATGGCAGTCATTAATATTGATAATTTCAGTGAAATCAACCAGCGTTATGGAAATGCCTGGGGCGATGCAGCGCTCAAGCAAATTGCTGCCAGCTTGAATAATATGCTCGGCCGATTTTTACTGGCGCGCGCTGATAGCGACGATTTTTACGTATTGATGCCCGGACTCGATCATGAAAAAGCGGCTGCGCTACTCAGTAAAGTTAAACAATTACTTGCGGCTGAAAATTGCGTGATTAACGGTGAATCACTACGTTTTTATTTTAGTGCCGGGGTGACTGGCCAATTGCATCAAAGTCTGGATCAACAAATTGCCCAAGCCAATACCTATTTACGCCACGCAAAAGAAGCGGGCGGTAATATGGTGGTGGATGATGGTGATGCAGAAGAATAAATCCGCAGGGGCGCGATGAATCGCGCCCAATTTCTTTACAGCTGTTTTACTTCCCTTACCCAATAAAGCGTTGCACCCGCGACTGCTATCGGTGTTACAAAAATATTCAGCACCGGTACCATGCTACCCAACAAAATAATTCCACCGTAAGAGTAACTGGTCAGTTGTTGCTTGTTTAGCCGGCGGCGTAGCTCACGGAAACTTAACTGATGGTTGTCAGCCGGATAATCGGAATATTGCACTGCCATGCACCAACAGCTCCACATAACGCCGATCACCACGCCCGCCAGATTGGCGCCGGGAATAAAAAATAGCATCACAAACAATAAAAATATTAGCAGGCCGCGGCTGACAAAATACCAGAGCTTCACTGCTTCACGTTGTAACGTACGTGGAATCAATAGGCTCCAAGGTTCATTTGGCGGTGTGACGCCGGTTAAATGCGTTTCAATTTTTTCAGCGAGCAAACCAAAGAAAGGTGCGGCGAGAAAGTTGGTGATGATGTTAAAGCTGTAACCGTAGACAACTAAAAATACAAACCCCACCAATGGCCACAATAGCCAGGCAAGCCAATCCAGCCAGGTAGGTGACCATTCCTGAACTTGCGTAAAAAAATCACCGAAGGCATGAAAGAGTGCTATGGTCACTACAACAAATATAAGCAGATTGATCAGTAGCGGAATCAAAATAAAGCGCCGAAAACCCGGCTTTATAATGAGTCGCGCGCCCTCAAAAAAATAATCGATTGCCTTGCCTGGAGAGCCTTGCATTCGCATTTACCTTTTCAATTTAGTTAATAACCAATTACCACCGGCAAACAGGGCTCCGGCGATTGCCCCGTAAACATGGGATTCAACCGCAATTGCCACGGGAATTAATTCCTGTAGATTCGTCGCTTCATAACCCGGTAAATTTTCCTGAATCAGTTTTCCGATCAGTAGGACTAATCCGCCTACTTTAATCCATATCGGATATGCACGGGTTTGTATCAGCCCAACCACAATCAATCCATGTATTGCGCCGGATAAACCGGCATAGGGCGAATATTCAGGGCTGAACACACACACACCTATCCCTACTGCCAAGCAGCACCATAACAACAGAAAGCTATATTTTCTGAGCGATACATCGTTAAAAAAAACAACGCTGCATAATCCAAATGCAGCAACATTCATCAGGGTGTGCGCCCAACCAAAGTGTACGAAATTGGCCGTTAGTAAACGCCAGTATTCGTCGTTTACTACTTTGGTTGCTTCAAGGCTGAGAAAGGGGAATAGCGGGTTTTCAAACGCCGTTAACAAGAGCATCAACGCGCTCAATGCGATATAGAAATAAAAACCCGGTGATGGCTGAATGTTATGCATGAATCACCGGTTGGTCGGGTGTCCTAACGTTTGGATGGCGCGGGACAAGTGGAGTCACGCACGATTAATTGCGGATAAAAACCTTCGCTCTCTACATCGCGGTTGTTGCGGATGGCATCAATCAGCAAACTGGTGGCACGTTCGGCAATTTTGGAGTTGGGCTGCTGTGCGGTGGTGAGGTTGGGCCAAGCTTGGCGGGAGAAGGGGCTATCCTCAAATCCGACAATCGATAAATGCTGCGGTACATCAACACCCTGGATGCGTGCGGCAAATAAGGTACCCGCTGCAATTTCATCGTTACAGGCGAAGACTGCGGTCGGTTTTAAATTGGAACCGAGTAATTGGCGCGTGCGTTTTACACCGGATTCAAATGAATATTCGCCGGGCAAAATCAATTTTTTATCGAGTGTAATTCTGTTGGCTTTGAGAGCGGCTTTGTAGCCTTCCAAACGTTCGCCACTGGATTTATGCGCTTCCTCACCACCCAGAAATGCGATGGCCTTGTGCCCGAGATCGATCAGATATTGCGTAATTTTGTAAGCGGCTGTGCGGTCGTCAATGAAAATGCACGGGCCTTTTTTATCCGGCGCCTGGGAGCCGGAGAGAATGCGCACAAAAGGGATTTTGCGTTTACTTAGCACTGACAATACATCGGGCATTTCCGACATGGGTGGTGTTAGCACCAGGCCGCCAACCTGGCTGCGATCAATCATATTCAGTACTTCGTCGATGATATCGTCGGCTTTGGCGTTACAGGGGTGGATCACCAATTCGTAACCCTGCCGACGGCACTCCCCCAAAATACCCTTTTGCATATCAATTACATAATTGCTGTTGGGATTGTCATAAATAAAGCCGATGGACGAGGCTGCCCCACGCAGTAAGCGCGCTGATAAGTTGGGTTGATAATTCAGCGCCTTAACCGCCTGCATGACCTTGTCTTGCAGTTCCTGACCCACGGTGCCTTCTTTATTGATGACGCGTGATACGGTTTTGAAAGAGACACCAGCCAGTTTGGCTACATCTTTAATCGTGGCTTTGGCTTTGGGGAGGTGTTTATCGACACTGTTTTTCATAAGTTATTGGGCTTTTTGGGCGAAGGGTTATAAACAGTCGTTTATGGTGGCTGCTAGGGTAGAGCTTAGGTTGGCTGAGCGCAATGATTTCGCTGTCACTGTTTTTTTATTTGTCATATGCAGCGTGTGTTTAGGTAACAGAGGCGCAAGTTATGTAAAGAATTTTGCGACGCTGAATTCACCGATGGCAACATGGTCTATGGTTAAGGAGTAGTCGTTCGCTACAGGGATTTGTGGATGAAGGCACTAACACTAAAACAATAATGAGGTACCGCTATGAAAAAAATAATCATTCTCCTGCTTTCATGTTCCCTGTTTATGTTGGGCGCAGTGCCTGCAATGGCGCAACACAAGCTGCAACAACTATGGATGACCGCTGATTTACCCACACCAGAATCAGTTCTTGTCGTAACCGAGGAAAAATTCACATACCTGTTCGTTAGTTTGATTGACGGGCAAGGGGACGCGGCTGACGGTAAAGGCGGCATCGCGAAGTTAGCCACCGATGGTGCGATTATCGATAAAAACTGGGTGACGGGGCTGAATGCGCCCAAAGGTATGGCGATCCATAAAAACCGCTTGTATGTGGCTGATTTGACTGAATTGGTCGTGATTGATATTGAAGCGCAGAAAGTAATTAAAAAGCTCCCGATTGCGGGCGCCGTCTTTTTAAATGATGTCACCGTGAATTCCAGCGGTGTGGTATTTGTATCGGACACCCGTACCAATAAGGTTCACCGCGTCGAAGATGACACAGTGAGCGTATATCTGGACAAGATCAGCAATGCCAATGGCCTGAAGGTATTTGGCTCCAACCTGATTGTGGGAGCCGGTCCGGAATTATTATTGGTCGGTGCCGATAAAAAACCGCTGACGCTCGCCAGGGGATTCGCTCAAGGGATTGATGGCATAGAGATGATCAAGCGCGGTGAATTTATTGTCTCCTGTTGGCCTGGCCTGATTTATTACGTCTATGCCAACGGCAAAATTGAACTGCTGATCGACTCACAAGCACAAAAAATCAATACCGCCGATATAGGTTTTGATCCCGCTACCCAACGCTTATTTGTGCCCAATTTCTTTAAAAACACGGTGACCGCCTATCAATTGCAGTAATCCGGTAGTCCTGCACAATTGTTAGCCGGTTCCTGCTGATTGGCAGTGACCTTGTTACACTAGCGCGCCCGATCTAGTGAGTTGATGTGTCGCTCGGGTACTAAAGTTGCGCTATTGTCAGACAGGAATATCTCGTGCGTTGTGACCATCATTGGAATTTGAATACAAACTTGTCGGAGCGATCCGCTCTGGCATCCCTCGGTAGCCGCCTTCTAGCGGTTATTGATAGGGACAAATTCATTCTATTTACCCGCGTCTTCCTTCTTTTTAGCTGTCTGTTTTGGGTTGTGGACACTAATGCCCAAACCAAACTCCAATCCAATAAACAAACCGGTATCCGCAATCAATCCTTGCATTATTCGTTCAGCCACATATTGCCGGATCAGGTGGCGACCATCGGCTACATCAACGCCATCGCCCAGGATGCAGAAGGATTTATGTGGTTTGGCGGCGCTAACGGGCTTGCGCGATATGATGGTTACAAGCTTTTGGTATTCCGCAAGGACGATGCCGACCTGCACAGCCTGAGCCACAACTATGTCAACGATATCCGTCTAGCCAGCGATGGCAGTTTGTGGGTGGCGACGCGCAAGGGTATTAATCGCTATGATGCGCAGTTAAACCGGTTTACCCGTTATAGCGCACCATTAGTCAGTACCGATTCGGTGAGTGCCGATGATGTAATGGCAATTGAGGAAACCCATGATGGTCGTTTGTGGCTGGCGACCCGCGGCGGCCTCTACAGTTTCTCCCGCACTGACAACCAGTTTCAGTATCACCCGCTCAGCAATAAGGCACCGGATAGCGATGGCTTGCTCTGGGCTGTTGTCAAAGACCAGCAAGGGTTGTTGTGGATAGGCCATCAGGATCGCGGCATCACCCGCTTTAATCCGACAACGGGCAAGTATCGCCACTATCGATATACACAGGGATTGATGTTTGACGATATTCGCGAGCTCTACGTGGATTCGGCTAACAATGTGTGGGCAGGCAGCTATGGCGCGGGGCTGTTTATGTTGGATGACAAACGCGAACGTTTTGTAGCGATCAAACACGATACCCAGGAAAAGAGTGCGATTGTCTGGTCTGTGCTGGAAGATCGCGTGGGCAATTTGTGGGTGGGCGATGGCAGCGCGGTTTATGTCCGCGCACCCGCGACAGAAAAATTTACCCGCTTTACTTACAATGAAACCAATCCGGCATCGCCTGGCAATTATGTCGTAAATGAATTGTTTGAAAATGCAGCGGGCGATATCTGGCTGGGTTATTTTCCCTCCGGTATCGATGTGGTTGATCGTCAGGCATCTATTTTTAATAACTACCGCTACAGCGCAACGGATTCCAATACCGTTACTGAGGGTGGTGTACTTTCCGCACTAAAAGATGCGCGCGGTAATTTATGGATCGGTGCGGGTTACGGCCTGAATTATTTTGATTCCAGGCGCCAACAATTCACACGCTACCGATACGATCCTAATAATGCGTCCAGCATGGGCGGCAATACCGTGCTGTCCATGGCGATGGGCGCAGATCGGCAACTGTGGTTGGGAATTTGGTCTGGCGGACTTAACCGGCTGGATTTGGACAGTGGAAAATTTACCCACTATCTCCCTGATCCGGCTAATCCTGCTGCCATTCGCGGGCGCGAAGGCTGGTCGGTAATTCGCGATCGGGAGGGATATATTTGGGTCGCTACCGAAGAGGGATTGAATCGCTACGATTCCGCGACAGATTCCTTCCGTTATTTTTTACCGACAGCCGAGCAATTGGATGGCGACAAAGTACTTTACGCGCGCGTGGTGTATCAGGATAAACAAGCGCGTATTTGGGTGGGCGGAATTCGCGGACTGTATTTATTTGATCCGCAGACAGAAACCTTTACGCGCTATCGACATGTCGATAATGATCCTTCCAGTTTGAGCGCCGATTTTGTATTTGCACTTTATGAAGATAGTCGCGGTAATTTTTGGGTGGGTACCGATGGTGGCGGCGTAAATTTAATGGATCGTGCTAGCGGAAAATTTACCGCTTTTACCAGCAGCGATGGTTTGGCCGATGATGTGGTGGCCGGCATAGTGGAGGACCCGCAAGGTTATTTATGGTTGGGTACGCAAAAAGGTATTGCGCGTTTTGATGTCGACAAAAAACAATTTCGAAATTTCGATAAACGTCATGGACTAAACGACAATCTGTTTAATCGCAATACACCATTGGTGATGAACAGTGGCGAATTATTTTTTGGCAATAGTAAAGGGTTTGTGGTGTTTGATCCTGCTGCGATCACCACCAATGAATACTCGCCCCCGGTGGTGTTTACCAATTTATTAATCCTCAATAAACCTGCCGGTATCGGTCGGCCGAATTCACCGCTGACTGCATCGATCAATCATGTTGAGAATATCAATCTCACGCACAAGGACTCGGTATTTACCCTGGAGTTTTCGGCGCTTAATTTTCAGATGGCAGAAGAAAACCAATATGCCTATCGACTGTTGGGGTTCGATAGTGATTGGATTTTGGCGGGCTCAAAACGGACGGCGACTTACACCAATCTGGACGCTGGCGATTATATTTTTGAAGTCAAAGCGAGTAACAACGATGGCGTCTGGAGCGATAAACAAGCCAGTCTCAATATTCATATTGCGCCACCGCTCTGGCTGAACTGGTGGGCCTATATTATTTACCTGTTGATTGTGTTGATGTTGTTCTACTGGTTTATACACATCCAACAATTAAAACTGCGCTATCAACAGCAACAAGTAGAGCAGGAGCGTTCGCTGGTGCGTCGCTTGCAACAAGTCGATAAATTAAAAGATGAATTCCTCGCCAATACCTCCCATGAATTGCGCACGCCACTAAACGGCATTATCGGGCTGGCCGAATCCTTGTTGGATGGGTTGAATGGTCCTCTGCCAGCACATACGCGCGATAGTTTGCGTTTAATTGCCGCCAGCGGTAAGCGTTTATCGGCGCTGGTAAATGACATTCTCGATTTTGCCAAATTAAAGAACCAGGGTTTGGTATTGCATAAAAAAGCGGTGGATTTGCATGTATTGGTCGACATAGTCATTACCTTGTCGCGCCCGCTGGTAGGTAACAAGCCGCTTGTCTTGCATAACTATGTGCCGGAAAATTTTCCGGCGGCGCACGCTGATGAAGATCGGTTGTTGCAAATTCTGCATAACCTGATTGGCAATGCAGTGAAATTTACTCACGAAGGTAATGTTAATATTTATGCAGAAGTGAAAGACAATTGTATTCGTGTACAAATTGCCGATACCGGTATCGGCATGAGTGCCGAACAGCTCACCGATATTTTCCAGCCGTTCCACCAGGTTGATGGCCGCGCCGAACGCGCTTACAGCGGTACGGGGTTGGGCTTGTCGATCACCAAGCAATTGGTGGAACTGCACGGTGGAACTATGTCAGTGCAATCCAATGCCGGCGAGGGGTCAGTATTCAGTTTTACCTTGCCGTTATCACTTGAATTACCCGCGAGTTCAATGCTCGATGAGAATGCGCAACAGTTGGTGCAGGTTAGCAGTGAAATACAAACCCGGCCGGTGAATGGATCGCGTCCTGCTCGCGCAGATCATCCGCACCAAGGCCATATTTTGGTGGTGGATGATGACTCGGTAAACCGCTTGGTTCTGGTGAATCATCTTGCATTGCGTAATTACCGTGTTACCGAAGCGGCGAGTGGTGAAGAGGCTATCGCATTAGTGGAAGAGCATGGCGATATTGATTTGGTATTGCTCGATATCATGATGCCAAAAATGTCGGGCTATGAAACCTGCCAGCGTTTACGCGAAACCTATCGCGCTTATGAGTTGCCCATTATTTTCCTCACCGCACGCAGCCAGACGCAAGATTTGGTAATGGGTTTTGAAGTGGGCGCCAATGATTATTTAACCAAGCCCATCAGTAAGGAAGAGTTGCTGGCGCGCGTGGATACCCACTTGCAATTGTACAGTGCAACGCAATTTTTAGATCGTAAGGTCGCAGAGCGAACCGAAGAGTTGCGCACAAAAAATGAAGGGTTAAAACAGGCGCAACTGGAATTACACAAAGCTTACAAAAAATTGGAAGAGGCAAGTTTGTCTGATCCCTTAACTGGATTGCACAATCGCCGGTTCCTGAGTAAATCAATCAGCGCTGATATTTCCCTGGCTGATCGCGAATATCAAAACTGGTTATCCGCTAATAAAGCGCGTGGTGAAGATGAAATTTATTGGCCGCTGCCCAAAGATCACGACCTGATTTTTATGATGCTTGATGTCGATCATTTTAAATGGGTGAATGACAGCTACGGCCATAGTGCGGGTGATAAAGTACTTGAGCAACTGAGCCGCTTGCTGGAAGAGGTATTGCGCGATTCCGATTATCTTGTGCGTTGGGGGGGCGAAGAATTTTTGATAGTTGCGCGTTTTTGTTCGCGCGACGAAGCACCGGAGATGGCCGAGCGTATTCGCGTAGCGGTGGCGCAGTATGTGTTTGATGTGGGCGAAGGGCAGCAATTGCAAAAGACTTGCTCACTCGGCTATGCCGTCTATCCGTTTTTTCCGCTGATGCCGGGTAAAGTGAGTTGGGAACAAGTAGTGGATACAGCAGATCGCGCTCTTTATGCGGCAAAAAATGCCGGGCGCGATTGTTGGGTCGGAATCAACAGTAAACCCGGTGCATCCTTGCAGGTAAATCCGGCGGCGGAAAAAAATCTGACGCTACTGCTCGCCAGTGATGCAGTTGAAATTGAATCGTCGGTCGATGCTGCGTTAGTGAAATTTTAGCGCGGCGTTTTTTTATCGGCAGATTCTGCTACTGTCTGCTGAAATTGTTGGAATTGTGCAGCAGTTGCATCCGTTTGGTATTTTTCTTTCCAGTCTGCGTATGGCATGCCATAAATACGTGCACGCGCATCTTCATAATCCACTTCAATATTGTCCACCTTGGCTGCCGCGACATACCACTTGCTCAAGCAGTTGCGGCAGAAGCCCGCAAGGTTCATCAAATCAATATTTTGCACATCTGTGCGGTTGTCCAGGTGTTCCAGCAACCGGCGAAAAGTGGCAGCCTCTAATGCTTGTTGCCGGGCGGCAGAAAGTTCATCAATTTTCATGGGTTAACCTTTAGCTTTTGGATAAATGGCCGTTAAGTAGCGGGCTCCAGTGTGGGTGATCGTGAATGACAGGTCAATTGCAGCTAATTCAGTCTGTACGCCTTGAACCTCAAATCAACCTGCCTATACTCAAACCGTGCCGACAGTGTTGCCGCGTTTATCTTGTTGGTTTTTTAAGCGTTTTTGCCGCTTTAATTCAAGCCTGTTTTTGTGTTGGGGGTTTTTGCGTGAATATTATTCTTGGGATTATTGTCGTCCTGGGATGCGTCATCGGTGGCTTTGTCATCCATGGCGGTAATCCTGTGGCGCTGATGTCGCCGGTCGAGATAATGATTATCTGTGGCGCTTCGCTCGGGGCGATGATTATTGGCAATCCACTGTCGGTAACTATCGGCGTGGTTAAATCAGCGGGTGCGCTGATGACGCCCTCAAAATTCAATAAAACGTTTTATCTTGAAATCCTCACCCTGCTGTACGACATCCTCAATAAAACCCGTCGTGAAGGCTTGATGGCGATCGAAGGTGATATTGATGAACCGGAAAATAGCCCGCTATTTGCCAACTACCCGGAAATTCTGAAAGACCACCATATTGTTGAATTCATTTGTGATTACCTGCGCATCATGGTGGCAGGCAATATGGCGCCGCACGAATTAGAGGCCTTGATGGAGCAGGAATTGGATGGTCATCATCAAGAGGCGGGGTTAGTACCCGGTGCTATCCAAAATGCGGCCGATGGGCTGCCTGGTTTCGGAATTGTGGCTGCAGTACTGGGGGTGGTGATCACCATGAGTAAGATTGGCGGTCCACCTTCTGAAATCGGTGCGTCAGTAGCGGCGGCTTTGGTAGGAACCCTGCTGGGGATTTTGTTTGCCTACGGATTTATTGGCCCTTTCTCCAGCTACCTGAATCATAAAGCGCGCGATGAGTCGCGCGCCTACGAATGTGTTAAGGCAGTATTGGTTGCATCCATGAATGGTGTGCCCCCGCAAGTTGCGGTGGAGTTTGGCCGCAAAGTGCTGTTCCACAGTGTTCGCCCCAGCTTTAAAGAGTTGGAAGAGCAATATCGCGCCAGCAAGAAGTAAAGGCAGAGGCTTATGGAAAAGGGCGCCAATCAGCAACCTGTCATTATCAAAAAGAAAAAGGGGCACGGCCATGGCCATCATGGCGGCTCCTGGAAAGTAGCGCTTGCTGACTTTATGACCGCGATGATGGCGTTCTTTTTATTGATGTGGTTGCTTGGTAGCACATCGCAAGAGGAACGAAAAGCCATCGCTGCACATTTTAAAGATCCCGGCAGTGAATATGTAATAGGAGAAGGGGGAGCAGATTTGGGACTTATCAGTCAGGATCAGCCGCAAAAACAGACGCAATCCGATGATCCTAATGATGAAACTGCCAATGATCAGGCGGATCATAGCGATAACATCAAGGATATGACCGAAGAGCAACTGAAAAAAGAAATGGAACGCATTGAAAAGGAACAATTGGAAGAGTTGAAAAAACAACTGGAAAGTGAAATCAACGCACTTGATTCCGTGTTCCAGCAAATCAAGGATCAAATCCTGATTGATTTCACCGCCCTGGGTTTGCGTATCCAAATCGTTGATAAAGACCAGCGTCCGATGTTTGATGTGGGTAGCGCGAACTTACAAAAATGGTCGTCAGAGGTATTGAATGCGTTAGCGCCAATTCTGGACAAAGTGCAAAACAAAATCAGCATTACCGGCCATACTGATGCGACACCTTACGGCGTGGGTGCGAAATACACTAACTGGGAGTTGTCGGCCGACCGTGCAAATGCTGCGCGCCGTGCATTGCTGGATGGTGCCTATCCAGAAGCTAAAGTGGCAACGGTGCAAGGTATGGGTTCCGCAGCACCGCTGTTGATCGATAAACCGGGCGAACCTATCAATCGCCGCATTGCGATTATAGTGCTCAAAAAGGCAGTTGCCGATGCGCTGGGTAGTGGCGTTGGAATTGACAGTAGCCAGCTGATGAAAAGCAGTGAAACTTTTACCGCACCAGCACCGGCGGAGCCGAAAATCTTATCGCCAACCGAAGTGGATGATGCGATTGATGCGGCAAGCGCACGCTGATATTTCTGTCGATTAATCAATGCATAAAAAAACGGGCTGAAAATCAGCCCGTTTTTTTTCACTCTTTAATTGGCATTTATTTAGTGCGAATGCACTTTCACCGGCTCGTTTTCAAATTTGCCCATCCGTCGCAAAATATGGTCAGCCATACCGCCAGCCAATTGTTGCTCGCTGAGGAAGATACGGCCGACATTTTCTTTCATCCAGAGTTCTGCCTCTTCTTCGTTGTGCGTTCTGACAACTGTTTCAATTTTGGGATTGAGCTTGCGCGCAATATCAATCATTTGCCGCACATGGAAGGTGTTGGCGGTAGCGGCGACCAATACACCCGCTTGCGCGATGTGGGCCTGGATCAATACGCTCGGATCAGCTGCATCACCGCAGACAGCGGGAATATCTTTTGCGCGCAATTGTTCAACCACATCGCGGTTAGCTTCGACAACGACATAGGGAACCTTGTATTCATTGAGGATTTTTGCAATGCGGCGACCAACACGGCCGTAACCGACCAGCACTACTTGTCCTGCCAAATAAGCATCATCGGTACTCATCGGTAACACCGCGAGTGGGTCGTCGCGCAGTTCCAGCGAGCGGGCAAATTTGGAGCGTTTACGAATCAAACGCTGCAGTGGTTCCAGGCTGGTAAATATCAAGGAGTTAAGCGCAATCGAGGCGAGCGCCCCGGCCAATATTAAATTGTGAGCTGTGGTATCCATCAGCCCCAGCGCCATACTCAAGCTGGCGAGGATAAACGAGAATTCACCGATTTGCGCCAAGCTTGCCCCGACCGTGAGCGCCGTATTTAGCGGATAGCGGAACGCCAACACCAGTGCAACCGCCGCGATAGTTTTACCGAACATAATAATGGCAACGACTATCAATACTTTGAGTGGTTCGGTGACCAGAATGTAAGGATCAAACAGCATGCCGACCGACACGAAAAACAGTACCGAGAAAGCATCGCGCAGAGGGAGCGAGTCGTCCGCTGCGCGGTGGCTGAATTCCGATTCGCGCAGCATCATGCCCGCAAAGAACGCGCCGAGCGCAAAGGACACATCGAAGAGTGCCGCCGAACCGTAGGCAACACCCACGGCGGTGGCGATAACGCACAAACTGAACAACTCGCGCGAACCTGTACCAGCAACCCACCACAATAACTTGGGCAGCAAGCGCTTGCCCACAATTAGCATAAATGCAATGAAAGCGACAACTTTGCCAAGTGTGATGAGAAGGGTGGTAGACAGACTTGCATCTGAAATGGCGTGCTCTGCATCGGGAGCAGTGCCGCCCATCAAAGTCGCAAGGGCTGGTAACAATACCAGCACTAACACCATCACCAGATCTTCAACTACCAGCCAGCCGACGGCGATCCGGCCGTTAATACTGTCGATCAGACCGCGTGCCTCCAGTGCTTTGAGCAGTACGACAGTACTGGCGACCGAGAGTGCGAGGCCAAATACAATCGATTGTCCCCATTTCCAGCCCCAAAAGTAACCCGCAAGGGCACCGAGCAAGGTTGCGATGGAAATCTGCGCAATGGCACCGGGGATCGCGATACGTTTAACCGCCAGCAAATCGCCGATAGAAAAATGCAGACCCACGCCAAACATCAGCAGCATTACGCCTATTTCGGCCAATTGCGCGGTTAATTCCAGGTCAGCCACAAAACCGGGCGAATAGGGGCCGACAATAATACCGGCGATTAAATAACCAACGAGCGGAGGCATCCGCAGGCGAGTTGCAAGAAATCCAAAAATCATAGCCAATCCGAGACCGGCGGCGATAGTCGTAATAAGACTGATGTTATGAGGCATAGGTAAATCAATTTTAAGTGAATGAGGAGCAACTATATTTGCTGAAAGTGAAGCAATGCAACCTGCGCGCTCATTTTTGCGTTTTTTTACCTCGCTATTTTTCCATGGCGGGATTGAATAGCCGGGCTTGGCACCCCAAATCGCTTGATCAGCTTGGGTTGTTCCATAAAGGCGACATCGCCATTTACATTCGTTTATCCAAGGGTATTCAAAGGAGAATTCCATGTTTTACGAACTTACCGTTGTGCAATTCAGTAAAGCGCTTTCCAATCTCAGCGCGATTCTCGATAAAGGCGCTGCTTATGCCGAGGTGAAAAAAATTGATGTATCCATTTTGCTGAATTCACGTTTGGCGCCGGACCAATTCAATTTGATTCGCCAGGTGCAAATTGCCTGCGATACTGCCAAGTTGGGTGTTGCCCGTTTGACCGGTAAAACCGAGTCGGCGCCCGTGCATGCGGATACCGAGACCACGTTGCCGGAATTGAAAGCACGTATCCAATCAGTGCTGGATTATATCGCTGGCTTCAAACCGGAAGATTTTGCCGAAACTGCCGAGCGTCACATCAGCCAGCCGCGTTGGGAAGGTAAATACTTGACCGGTACTGAATTTGCGATCCAGCACGCAATCCCGAATATTTATTTCCATATCACTACTGCTTACGCGATCTTGCGTCATAACGGTGTTGAGGTGGGCAAGAAGGATTATCTTGGAAGCATGCCATACAAAAGTTAAGATGGCGCACCAATAATCAGTTCGTACGCTGTGTGAGCAGCGTACGAAACTTATAAAGGATGCGCGCAAATGTCAGATGTTCGGTTAGATGTATATTTGCTCGGTGAACCGCAACCGGGTATTGATCGATCAACATTGGTGCGCAATCTGGCCACCATCTTTAAAAAAGAAGTTCCGGTTATTGAGAAAATGCTGCGTAAATCGCGCAGTTTGCTTAAAGCCAATATCGATACAGTAACCGCAGCCAAATATAAAGCCGTCATCCTGAAAGCCGGTGGCCAATGCGAATTGGTAAATCACGGCGAACAATTATTTTCGACTGGACCGTTACATCCGGCACCAGCGCATGCCTTGACGATTGCACCTGTCGAACCAACCCCATTAACACACGATGCCGATGAGTACTCATCATCCGCTGCCAGTGATGGCATAGATTATTCATCGCCTTATGCATCTCCTGTGTCAAACACCGACACTAACAAGGAGTCGCGAGATTACTTTTGTTATAAATGCGGTCGGGGAATTGCCCCTGGCCTCGCTCATTGCCCTTATTGTCAGACACCACAAGTCCAGCTTAAAAGTAAAAGTAAAGTTACCGCGGGTTTCCTTGCGTTCTTCTTTGGCGGTTTGGGTGTGCACCGGTTTTATTTGGGACAATGGTGGGGGATTTTCTACCTGATTTTCTGGGTGACCTGCATTCCCAGCCTAATTTCATTTATTGAAGCTTTCGTATTGTGGTTTACACCCAAAGAGCGCTGGCACCGTAAATACGGACAAGTACCTGCTGCTAATACCGGTTTGATGGTGGGGGTGATTGTCGCCGGCGCATTTGTGATGATTGTGATAACGGGCATTCTGGCCGCTATTGCATTGCCCGCCTATCAAGATTACACCTATCGTGCAAAAGTGCAGGCAGCACTTCCGCTAATTAATGAAACTCGCGAAAAGGTTGCAGCAGTAATCAAACAAAAAGATTTTTTTCCTGGTGAAAATATTCTCGCCGGATTACCGGAAAATATCAGCAACGAATTTGTTTCTTCAATCATCTTGACTGAAGGGGCAGCGATGGTTGTAACGTTTAATATTCCCAGCTTGAACGATGGCAGGAATACCATTGTTTGGAGACCGACGAAGAAAGGTAGCGATATTCTCTGGAGTTGCAAAAGCGGAACCCTGCCGGATAAATATCGCATGCCTGAGTGCCGCGGTGGCGATGTGGCTGCGGCTATGTCTGAAGAAGACCGCGCAGCAAATATTGCTGTTAATAAACGCTTTTACAGCGATGATAAAAAAATATCTCTCTCGGTTCCCAATAGTTGGCAAGAAAACCGTAAATTAAATCCGGCGGCGATCCTCGGTGTGTCGAAGGCGGTGGATGAGGTGTATATCATGGTGTTACGCGAATCAAAAGTGAATTTTGGTTCAACTATTAGCGTGAAGGATTACACTGGTTTTATTTACTCTGCGCTTGCCACTACAGTTCCGGAACTCACAACTATTGCGCCTATAAAAGATTTGACCGTTAATGGTTTACCTGCACAGCAGCAATTCCTGACTGCCACCCTGGGTGGAAATGACATAGTGTATGTTGTCACTACTATTGAAGGTGCCAACTATTTCTATGCTGTTTATTCTTCTACGGCAAAATCCCGCTTTGAAAAAAATAAGCTTGTGTTGCTAAAAGTTAGCGAGAGTTTTGCCGAGCATAAGTAAGATTACGATGGATTAGAAAAGCCGCTCTGTTAGCAGTACGGCTTTTCTATTAGATAGATAACGGATTCTTATTGCGCGATTTTTACTCTGGGTGGTGGCATTGTAATTAACGTCGAAATATTGGTGTTATTGAGACGATTCCATCGGTAATTTCATTGGGTAGACGGGAAAAGTGTCGGCTTTCCTTACATTAAAGTGTGACTTTTGTGATGTGGTTATCATTAATTTATTGATTTAAATGACAATTTTCATTGTGGTGCGGATATTGCAAATTTTGGCGACAAAGACCGTATAGAAATACCCTGTTGAAAGTAGAGCGACATGTATCGCCCATAGCCACACTTGATGTTGGCTAGTCTACACCGGCAGATTTCTCTTAACCCATGGAATATGTTTATGCCGACTAAAACTTTTTTCACCCAATGTGCCAGTGTACTGGGTGGTTTATTGCTGACTCTGACCGCTCACGCCAATTTGATCGTGAACGGTAGCTTTGAAGATAACAATGTGGCTGCGGGTAACTGGGCCTATTTCGATTCGGCCAGCGTGAATGGCTGGGAAGGTAGCAACCTTGAAATCTGGAATACCTTTGGCGGCGTGACTGCACCGGATGGTAAACAGCATGCGGAATTGAATGCGCATCCTTACACCGGCAGTGTGTTCTCTATCTTCCAGACTTTTAACACAGTTGTTGGCCAGACTTACGATGTGTCCTTCTTCTACAGCGCACGCGAAAGTGCCAATGAAGCGTTCACCTTTAGTGTGGGTACCCTCAGTGCCTTGATCAACGACCATGTAGTGGGTATCTGGAATCAGTACACCAATAGCTTCGTTGCCAATAGCACTTCTACCACCCTGCGTTTCACCAGTGTTGATGCGGGCACCATCGGAAACTTCCTCGATAACGTAGTTGTTACCTCCAGGGTAAATGTTATTGAGTCCAGCCCATTGATTATGCTGATGATTGGTCTGGTCGGTTTGGTTCTTGTCAGAAGAAAAAACCTGGCGCACTAATAAAATGAATTGATTAGTTAAAAGCAAAAAGAATTGTTCTCGATTCTTTTTGCTTTTATTTATTGGCCTAATGATTTTGTAATGTTGCGCAAAAAAGAATTCAATTCCTATACTGCTTAAAATAGTCGCGGAATTCGATTTGCACGCTGATGCGTGTTTCGTATAAGAGTCAACGATCTCAATCGGTACTTTTATAATCTTGTCGGGTGGCATGTGCCGCCTTGTTTATTTTAAAAAAGGAAATCCTATGTTTGTTAAGTTTTTGAAAAGTGTTGCTTTCACTGCAGCTTGCCTGTTCTCTGTGAACAGCTTTGCCGGTTTGATTACTGATGTTGAAACTGTAAACAAGACAGTAGATTGGACCAAAAGTGTTTCCTGGACTCACAATATTCTTGATCAGGGTTTTGATCTGGGTTCTGCTCTAAGCGCTACTTTGACCATTGAATTCCGTGACGATGATAAAGATCCATGGTACGCGCCGTTTGAAACTGCACTGGTGCAAATTGGTTACTTTGATATACAAGACGGCGGTGTGGTTTTGAACCCAACTGTTGATTGGACCGGTGCTCTTGGCATTAGCTCGCTGGTTAAGTTGAATGCTGACGGTACCTTGTTTGTTAAAGTGACTAGCACTCTGGGTGACTTCCTGATCAACAAGTCTACTTTGAATGTAATCACCAAAGATGCACCTGTAAGTGTTCCTGAATCAAGTTCATTGGTTTTGCTTGCTCTTGGTTTGCTCGGCTTGGGTATTATGAGAAGAAAAGCACGCGCTTGATTGTGTTGTGCTCTTGCAAAAAAACCGCTCACTGAGCGGTTTTTTTTGCTTTGATAGCTGTAAAAATGATTAGCGGGGAAATTGCTTAATCGTCTGCTGCAATTCCACTACTTTTTCGTGCTGGTTTTGGTAGGCGATCTGCTCGAATAATTTTACGATTTTTGTCAGCCCCGTATTTAATTGCGGCTCGCTGACAAGAATACGGCGACTAAAGTCACCCAGCGTCTCGCCAGCTTTACGCCGATAGCCTAATTGCCGCAGTTTGTATTCCAGCGTTTTAATGGCTTGACTTTCCGGGCTTGCTACCGGTTTTTTGTGGTTGCGCAATAATGCCCATGCAAACAGGGCTGCACCTATCACCCCCAGACCAATTAGCCAGAGTGTAATCCGCCAGGATTCGTTGCCGCCCAGCAGGCGTGATAAAAGTCCCTCTTGTGCTTCGCTATCGTAATTCAGTACCCAACGCTGCCATGAGTAATTGGCGGCATCCCAGCGCAGTTGCAGATTGTAGAGCAAGCGCGATGATTGCCATGCATTGGCTATTAATTCCTGATCCGTTTCATTTAACGCTTCATTCATTCCCTGCTCAATTCGATTAGGTGCGACGGCAGCTGTGGGATCGATCATTTGCCAGCCTTTGCCTGCAATCCATACCTCAGTCCAGGCATGGGCATCGGATTGGCTGACCAGTAGATAGTTTTCCACAGGATTCCAGCGGCCACCTTGATAACCCACCACCACTCGCGCGGGAATTCCCGCCGCCCGCAATAAAAAGCTGAAGCTGCTGGCGAAGTGTTCGCAGAAACCACGTTTGCTGGTAAACAGAAATTCGTCGACCGAATCTATGCCGAGCACCGGCGGTTGTAAGGTGTAGGTGAATTCGCGATTAAACAATGCCAGTGCCTGGGCAATGACTTGTTCGTCGTTCAGATCCTGACTGCGCCAACGCTCAGCCAAAGCGTAGGTGTTTGGATTGCTGCCGCGCGGCAAGCGGGTGTAAAAATCCTGTTCGGTATTGCCAAGTTGTGGTGCATTAGCCCAATCGATTTGTAAGGCAGAGCTAACTTGATAGCGCATGCGCTGCGCTACCGGAATACGATTCAATAGTAGTGAGTCAGCTGTTATACGAATGGAATTGGCCGTGTTTTGGGCTGTTTGCGGAGTCATCAGACTGAAAAGCCAGGGTTGGCCGTGGGGCTCGAGAATAATGCTGTAGTCAATTTCGTCGCGTCTGTTACCTGCGACATCATTGTTCACTGGTCGAAAACCCCAACTATCGCGCATGCGCCACGTCCGCCCGTCAAATGTATCCAATACCAATCCACGCCAGTAAAGCTGATTGGCAGACGGTGGTTGACTGGTAAATTCCACCCGGAACGCCGGTGAGCGATCAAGCGCAAGATTGCCCAGATCGCCCGGTGAAAGGCTATCGCTAAAGCCGCTTTTGGCCATTTGCTGATTGGGTATTGCCCAGAGTGGTCCAAGGCGGGGGATCACTATAAACAGCACCAGCATCATGGGGATTGCATGCAGCAAAATCATGGCCCCGCGCTTCAGGCGTATGGGGGTTGTCTGCTCGTGGGTCAGGTAGAGCGAGCGCCAGCTGGCCAGTAGCAGCACAACACAGAGCAGGCCATAGGCTGCGGCTTGCGGTGTTTGGCTAAACAGGAATTGGGTGGCGGTAATAACGAGGCCGATAAAAATCAACAGTTGCGCATCGCGCGGTGAGTTCACTTCGAGCAACTTAAGTGAGAAGGCGCACACCAGTAAACCGACCATGGTTTCGGTGCTCGCCCTGCCGGAATAACTGGCAAGTAGGCCGGCAGCGCAGACCAGTGCGAGCAGGGTTTTAACCAAACCCCCGGGTGTGCCCCAGCGGCCGCGAAACATTTGTGTGCGCCAGAAAGCGGCAATCGCCCACACCAGCCACAGCCACACTGGCAAGTTGATTAATAGCGGCAGGATCAGCATCGCCTGCATTACCAGCAGCCAGGCGAGTTTGTCGCGCACCAGATAGTCGGTCCGTCGTTTTGGCGGTATTTTTACCGGCTTGGCGAAGCCGCGCAACCTAGCGAGCATGATGGGCCTCGCGCGGGAGATTAAATTCAGTCAGAGCCTTTAACACAGTTTGTTGATGGTATTCACCCAGTGCCGGTGGGAGGGTGATGCCGGGCATGCGCAAACCATAGGGAATTTGGCGGCGCTCATATTCCAATGCCCAATAACATAAGCCTGATAAACGCAGCTCTTGCGGGTGATGTAAACTATCCCAGTCCAGCCATTTTTCGGCTGAAAAATACGCTTGGTACTCTTTGGTAAACAGGCCTTTGTCTTGTGCAAATTGTTTCCAGGCGATGTGTTTGATCGGGTCGCCAGGCTGATATTCACGCAAGCCGCTGAAGTCATCGCCGCCGCGCTGGCTGGTGCCGCCTTCTTCCCGTCCGTCGCTGGCTTGTGCATGGGGTTCATCGGTTGCGATAGGGACGGGGTAGATCAGCGCTGTTGCATCCAGATTCAGCCAGGTCCAGCAGCGGATAATCCCTAAAGGAAAGCGGCTTTGTACCAGCAACCGGCCGGGGTGCAAATAACCGCGCATGCGGCTGTTGGCGCGCACCGTGACTTGCAAGGGTTCGTTGTAATTGAGCGTAATTGTTTGGGTTTCGCCGCTCTGCCAGCGCAGTTCAAGGTTGTCGCAACCGGCTTTATGTACGCAAGTGAGTTCCAGCACAAAGGTGGCACTATCACCCGCAAATGCCGGTCTTGCACTCACGAAGCGAACATTGATGCCGGATAAATTTGCAAATGCGTGCAGGATGCTGACCACAAAAATACTGATCAGCAGATAGCTCAGCCCCAGGATCAGGTTGTTTTGGTAGTTAGTGCCGAGCAGCCAGATTACCAGCGCGGCCAACAAATAAATCAGGCCGGTGAAGTTGGGAAATGTATAGAGGTTCTTGTGTGTAAGCTGCACTTGCAGGGCGCGCGGGGATCGTCTGTCAATCCAGCGATAAAAACGCTGCTGCCAACGCTCCCGCAATCCGGCGATAAGACTATGCGCAATCAGGGGGCCCATAGCTAGCCCAGTACATCCACGTTATCGCGCAGGTGTTTGACCAGCGGTTCGGTATCCTGGCTGTGACCGCGTCCACGCACGCGATGGCCAACTACGGCGGGTAATACGGTTTGTACATCTTCCGGTACCAGATATTCGCGGTTATGGATCAGCGCCCAGGCTTTGGCGGCGCGCAACAATGCCAGCGCACCGCGCGGTGATAATCCGTAAGAAAACTGGGCATCGGTGCGCGTAAAGGCGACCAACCGCTGGACATAATCGAGCAGCGCGTTGCTGGCTTTGACTTGATGTACCGCCGTCTGGATGGCTGCGAGCTGCTCGTGGGTGACCATGGGCGCAAGCTCGCGGATACGTGCGCGCGGATCGACACCTTCAAACAGCGCGCGTTCGGATACAGGGCTGGGGTAGCCGAGCGAGATGCGCATTAAAAAGCGGTCGAGCTGCGACTCCGGCAGTGGAAAAGTACCGCTCTGCGACAGCGGGTTTTGCGTTGCAATCACAAAAAAGGGCTTGGGTAATGGTCGGCTTTTTCCCTCAATCGTCACTTGCCCTTCTTCCATTGCTTCCAGCAACGCGCTCTGGGTTTTGGGCGAACTGCGGTTGATTTCGTCGGCGAGCAATACCTGGGTAAAGACCGGTCCGGGATGGAATTTAAATACACCTTGCTCGCGCTCAAAAATCGCGACGCCGAGAATATCGGCGGGCAGTAAATCGCTGGTGAATTGCACCCGTTCAAACTTCAATCCCAATACTTTGGCGAGGCAGTGGGCGAGGGTAGTTTTGCCCATGCCGGGCAGGTCTTCAATCAGGAGATGACCTTCGGCAAAGAGGCAGGCGAGGGACAGGCGGACTTGCTGGTCTTTCCCTAAAACGATTTGGTCGACTTGTTCGATAACCTTGCTAATCAGTGACTGCATGCGAAACCCTGATAATCTATTTATTCAGGTGCCAGCATAGCTCAGGGGTAGCGGAGCGGGGTATAAAGAATCGCAAAGCTGGCGCCAGTTCACGCCCCAGTATTTCGATTCACACTAACAGATACTTCAATTTACAAAGGTGGGCACTTTAATCTGCCGCGACTACGCAATTGCGGCCTTGCTGTTTAGCTTGATACACCGCTTTGTCGGCGCGCACGAACCAGTCCTCCAGTACTTCGTCGGGATGCAGCTGCGCGCACCCGAAAGAAGCAGTGAGGGTGCCATCGGGATCGCGCAACTCCATTTCAATTTGCATGCGCAATTGCTCGGCGATAACCAGCGCATCGGCAAGATAGGTATTGCGCGCGATAACGACAAACTCCTCGCCACCAAAACGAAACACCCGGTCGGTTTTGCGCACCCGCCTGGTGAGCAAGTTCGCCAGCTCCACCAGGACTACATCGCCGGTGTTGTGGCCGAATTTGTCATTCACCATTTTGAAGAAATCCAGATCCAGCACAATCAATGTAACCGGCGTTTGGTTGCGGGCAAAGTCGGCGATACTCAAACGCATTTCTTCATCCATCGCCCGGCGGTTGCCGAGTTGGGTCAGCGCATCCTGGGTTGCGTAGCCCTGCAACAGAAGCTGTTGCCGATGGGTGAGCAGCGCAAACACATAGGCCATGCTGCCGCACATCAGCAGCGATGACATCATTGCAAATGCTTCGGTGGTATTTTCCAGTCTGATAGCAATAGGTAGCACAGCAGCAATGGTCAGCAAATTGGCAACCAATGCAGTTTTGGCGTTGAGCAAAAAGAAGTTGGCGAGCAGCGCGGGAAACAGCCAAAACACCAGCAGAGGTTGGTTTAAATGGGCGACCGCAACGGCACCGGCCGAATAGAGTAATGCGGTGATATTGGAAATCGATTGAGTTGCCTGGCCGCGCCAATAAGTGTAAATCGCGCTGCCCAATGCAACCACAACAATCGCCAAATCCACCGCCGCTTTAACAACCTCTCCATTCAGATAGCGGATAACACAGAAGGGCGCTATGCCGAGGCTGGCGAGGATCGCGAAGAGGTAAACCAATCCGCGTTGGAATTTGTTTTTGGCGTCGGTGAGCATGGTCTCCGGCGGGTTCTCCCGTTGTGAGCTTTTTATTGGCACAACACCTGTGCCGGCTTTTTATAGCTCACAGCATAGTCGGCAATTTCCTGTTTTGCCTCATTCTCGATGAAATCGATAAAGGTTCGTCTGCTGCCGTGAGCGATTAGTTCCCGGGTGTGTTTATCGGCAGATCCAACCATTCAAAAATACGCTCCTGCATGTAGGGGTAAAAAGGGTTGGAGTAAAGACGCATATCCGCATCGGCTTTGATGATCAGGGTGTTGGTTTCGCCGCGCAGGTGTAGGCTACCCAACCGGATGCCATAAAACTCATCTTGTCGGGGTGTGAGGCCGTAAACGGGATCATCTACCGGAAACGGCAGGGCGACATGCGAGAGCGAAAAGACTCCCGGCGGAAATGCCAAATCGAGCGGCCGTTCCGCATCGGTGGTGGTGCCAGCCGCTTGGCGCTGCTCACTGACTTCCATTGTGCTGGCATCACGGTTACCAATTTTTACCAGATGGTATGGGTGCGGCCCGGCGCCAAAGGTATTGCGCATAAAATTTGCCGCCGCTGGGCGGATGATGGGTGCAAAACTGTGATGGCGATTGAGATCAAACAACACCAGCTCACTATTGTTAGCGGGCAAATAGCGATAAAAATGTTTTTCGAGCGCATCGGTTTTTACCGTGGCGTCCATCAGCGATTGAAAAGTCAGCACCGGCGGTAAATCCTGCAATTGGTTGAGCTTCGCCATTGTCAGGATTTTGAGTTGTAACTGCAGTGAAAAACGATGTGCTTGCCAAGCCGCATTGACAGGAAATGAATTGTATTTAAACGGATTATATTCAGGTGTTTTATCCAGCCAGCGATTGGAACTTAACAATGGCAGGTGCCCGATAATTTCCAGCGGCTTGCTTAAGCCGGCAAATTCACTGATGCCGATCATTGGCGATAATAAAATAATTTTTTTCGGTATCAGCAGATCCTTATCTTGCATCGCGTCCAATGTGTAATTCAGTGCAAGCGTGCCGCCATTGGAGTAACCGAGCAAATAAAAATTCGGGTTATCCCCCAATTGCCGTTTTACTTCTTGCGCTGCAAGGCGGGTTGCCGCTACCCAATCCGGCCAGCGCGCACTTAATAAACCCGAAGGCAATGTACCGTGGCCGGGGGTGCGCAATGCAATGACTAAAAATCCCTGCTGCTCCAGTGACTGCGCCAAACTGCGTACGGAGTAAGGCGAGTCAGTTAATCCGTGCAACATGACAATGCCGGCGCGAATGTTTTTAGGTGTTAATACAAAGGTGCGATTCCAATTAGGTGTTTGCAGTAGCGGGTTGAGCGGGGAATTTTTTTCATAGCGGTAGCCATCGGTAGTATCGGCGTCCGATAACTTTTCTACCAGCTCGGCAAATAGTTTATCTTCCTGTGCGAGGAAGTCGGCCCACTGGTCATCGTCCTTCTGTAAAAAGTTTTTTGCTGAATATTCCTGTGTCAGGGCGATGCGATGCCAGGGTTTCGCGTGGCGCAACGTAGAGCAACCTGTGATAAAAAATAGCAGCGCAAGCAGCGCAATAATGAATGGCAATTTACTACACATTTAAGGCTCCTTGTGATCAATAACCGCGGGCGGATGCGCAAAATGTCCGGCACGCAAATAATAAATAATCTGGTCGATAACATCCTCATCTTTCATGATGAACGGATGCGACACCGGCAGCGAAATAAAATCGCGCATGCCGTCAATTTTAGTACTCTCTACCGATACCTTGCCATCGTCGGGATTGGGAAGATAAAGGGACAATAAAAGATTTACGCTGCTGGTACCGGCAATTACACCGACATCAAATTTTACCGGGCCAAGTTTATTGGGCAGGCTGTCAATATCGGTGCCCAATTCTTTTCCCGCCGGACCATTGAGCCACTCAAACGGTGGCAAGCCCTTCAAGTGGTCTACTACTTCGCTGCCTTTGTTGGGAGGCGCCAGCATGACCACATGCTTTAATTCAGGAATGCTGTGCGCACTGAGATATTGCCGCACCAGAATTCCGCCAAGCGAATGGGTAACAAAATGAATACTGTTGATGGGATGCTCGCGGCAGCTGGCCAATGCCGGTGGAATGGCCAGCTCAGCCAGTGTCACGATAGGAAATTGACGTGAGGGATAATCGACATTGATAACGCGATAATGCAACGCGTGTAATCGTTCCGCCATTGGCAACATGGATTCGTTGGTGCGCGCCAAACCGTGCAGTAAAATTACGCACTCTTTTGCATTATGGTTTTCCTGTAGCGATAGCGGATTGCTGGTGCAGCTGTAGAGTGCAGTGCTGAATAGGGTGATGCTGATACAAACCAGTAATACGCGCCTCGATATGTTCATCTGGAGTCCCCGGTGATACCGTGCAAATTATGCCACACTATCGGCGCAGCGGATTTTTTACCTACAATGAGGTATGACCACGATGCCTTTCTTTGACAGCCATTGCCATTTTGATTTTGTCGAGTTCAACGCAGATCGCGTTGCGCTTTGGCAGGCCTGTAATCAGCAGGGCATTGCACGCTTGTTAATTCCCGGTGTTGCACCGGGGCAGTGGGAAAGGGCGGCGCAATTATGCGAGCAGTATAGCGGCTTGTGTTATGCAGCCGGCATTCATCCGCGTTGGATTGAGCAGCAGCAGTGGTTCCAAAAAGATACTGCTGGTTTGCTTGATGAGCAAACGCAAGAAAAAATCCGTACGCTTATAGGCGATGAATTTTCCCGATCAGCAAAAAGCGCCTCACCATTTTGTGTTGCGGTAGGTGAATGCGGTTTGGATAAATTGATTGCCACTCCTATGGAGGTACAGCAGCAGTTGCTGGCAATTCATATTGCTATCGCTGACCAATTACGCAAGCCGCTGATCATTCATTGTGTCAGGGCGCATAACGAATTAATCGCGCAGTTAAAAAAATCTACCCTACATTCCGGTGGCGTCATTCATGCTTTTACTGGCAGCTACGAAACTGCACGGCAATACGTTGATATGGGTTTTTACCTGGGGGTGGGCGGTTCTATTACTTACGAGCGGGCGCAAAAGACGCGCACGGCAGTAACAAAAATTCCGCTGGAATATCTGTTGCTGGAAACAGATGCGCCGGACATGCCGCTGCAAGGACAACAAGGACAACGCAATAGCCCTGGAAATATTCCGCAGGTCGCACAAGTATTGGCGGAATTGCGTGGAGTCAGCTGCGCCGATATTGCTACAGCGACATGGAACAATACGTTGGCATTATTTTATCGCCAGTAATCCTGGATTTGGTTATTCGCCGATTATGGCGTAGACGTGCGTACGCAATTGCGGCCCTGCGCCTTGGCGACATAGAGTGCCCGGTCGGCGCGCGCAATAAAGTCGGTGGGCGATTCCTGTTTTTGCATCTGCGCTACGCCAAAACTTGCAGTTACCTGCAGGGCTTTGGGCCAATCATTTTCTTCAATGCAGCGACGCAGTTTTTCTGCCAGGCCCACGGCGTTTTCCAGCGTAGTATCCGGGCAGGCCAGGACAAATTCTTCACCGCCCCAGCGTGCCAGTAAATCCTGCGTGCGTGTGTTTTCACTCAATGCTTGCGAAAATGCCAGGAGCACTTGGTCGCCGACATTGTGGCCGTAGGTATCGTTAATTTTTTTGAAGTGATCGATATCGATAAAAATCAGCGAGAGCAGTGAAGTCGAATCGGTACTAAAGTTTTGATTAAAAATAGGCGCCAGGCCATCGCGATTCAAAACGCCGGTTAACGGATCGCGCGTCAATCTCTCTTCTAATTGTTGGTGCTCCTGGTTCAACAGCGTATTGAGTTCTTCCAATTGCTTTTGGCGCTGTTGGTTGCTATGCAATTCTCTTTTTGTTTTCCGCAAGGTATCCACAAAAAATGCGAGCGCGAGCAATGTCCAAACACACAGAAGGCTGAAATAGAGTGTGCGGTCGCTGATGTATTTTCCGCTAATCTCTACTCGCTCGATAACCAGTTGATATACTCCTGGCTTCACGTGTTCACCAGTTGATATTTGCACTCCGCGTACTTCATTAAATTCCGGGCCCCAATACTCAGGCGCGATTTTCCCCTGGCTCAGCCACCAGGTTGGTACTTGCATATGATGTAACTGGATGATTTGCGGATAGCGCTCATGGGTGTTGAATAATTCGATTGCATTGTATTTTAGCGTGTTGGCATCTGTGAGTGTCGAGTAGGCTTTATTAAAGTTAACCAATTGAAAGCGCACACCAAAATTTTGTGGTGTTGAATATTTTGCCCAGAGTTTTGCCTGATGATAATTACTTAAATCTATTCCCCTGCCTTTGGCGTCAATCAGGATAAAGCTAAGCTCGCAGTAGGGCCATTGGTAGTCTGACGGGATAATTTCGCAGTTGAGGACAAAGCTTTCGCCATCGCGTTTTAAGGCGGCAATCGATTTGCCGCCATTATTGCGATCGTCGATGACTTCTACATGAGCACTGTCATCCTGCCCCAGAACCAAGAGCTTTTCCGGTCCATAATTCTGGAACGCAAGCGCGATCAGGGTAACAACAATCAGTAATCCGAGCAGTCGTGCTTTCAGTATGTCGTGCTGGATAGTCATGGTAGGTGCGGTTATTTGTTAATTTTCGCAAGTAAAGCACAATTTTTATCCGCCTGACAGCAGGAGATGAAACTCTATATTATTTTTATAACTATTAATGGAGTTTTACTGCAAACTCATAATGAAGTTTGCAGTAAAAGTTTGTTGGTGTCGAATTATTTGACTGTATTGGCCAGATTTTTATAGATGGCATCCAGTAATCCATCTTTGTCGGTATCGTGTGGCAATTGCCAGAACATCATGCCACCGAGCTTATGGTCTTTTACGTATTTTGCCTTCTCCGTCATTGAACGCTGGTCATCAAACGTGGCAAATATTTTTTTCTCCGGATTGTAGATGCTGGGCGCTTTGGCAACGTCATCCCAGTGGTAGATAAAACCATCAGCCTGATTAAAGCGGATGGGGAACGTTTTAAAATGGGCACCGTCAGTATGCACGCCGGGTTGATATAAGCCATTATTGGTTGCGCTGACTTGCTGCCATACGCGCGCATAAAAGGCAGTGCCGATAACAATTTTTTCCGGCGCTACGCCTTTACGCAATAAAAATTGCACGGCGTTATCGGTGGAGTCTTTTTGTTGTGGAGTGGAAAACAACGCGGTGTGATGGCCGGTATGCGGCGTCGCGCCGTTGACTATGTCGTAGGTCATCAGGTTGACGTTATCCAGCAGCGGCATGATCGCATCCCAATCAACCGCATTTTGTAAAAAATCGTCGAAGCCGCCAGCAGCAAAACTCAATTGGTATTGATTGCCAAATGCAGCGCGCAATTCTTGCACCAAGGCAGTGAAGTTAGCGCGATCATAAGTCGCGTATTTGTGTCCTGGATGTCCGGGGATAGTGGGATACTCCCAGTCCAGATCAATACCATCGGTGTTGTATTGTTTGATAATCGCAAGTGTGGATTGCGCAAATACTTTGCGATTTTCAGTGCTGTTAAAAATATCCGAACAGGTTTCACAACCGCCCCAACCGCCGAGTGACAGCATCACTTTTAAATGGGGATATTGTTGCTTCAGGGCGACCAAACGCTTCAGTGCTTGTTTGTCGGTGTCCGAGTCAAAGCTCAACTGGTTGCCATTTAAATGCAGGAAGCTGTAAATAATATGCGTGAGTTGATTGAAGTTGTAGCGCTGCAAATCAGAGCCATCACCCATGTAATAGGCAATCACTTTGGTAGATGCCGGCGGTGTGGTGTCAGTTATTGTTGTGGCTTTTGTGGTTGGTGCGACTGTTTGTTGATTGCTGCAAGCAGTGAGCGACATGGCAAATACTACTGCAACAATGGAATACAAAAACGATTTCATAAACATCCCTCAAAGGACAAGCTAATGATGATCGTTCGCTAGAGTAGGAAAGTGGTAAGTCTTATTTGCTGTCGTGCAGCATTTGTTGTTTATGGCCGCATTCTAACTGCGACCGGATACAATAAGAGCTTTCACCCGCGTAAAGATTCTTAAAGTTTCGTCTTGCCCCTATAATTGTGCTTCTTCCCCGATTTGAGACTGTCAGTGTGATCTCCCGCGACGATTTAACCAGTGTAGCAATCGCTGAATTAATGGCTACCGCCAATTGGCAGCAGCAGTACCGTTTGATTATCCAATGGGGAAAATTGGTTCGATCGAAGCCGGAAATACGTGTGCCGGCGAATCTCATTAAGGGCTGCGAATTGCCGGTTTGGTTACAACATGAAGAGAGTGCAGGATTACATTACTTTGCGTTTGACTCTGACAGCAGTGTTATCAATGGTTTGGCAGTGCTGGTGTTGACGCTGGTAAATGGCCAGCCATCGGCGCAATTACATGGATTGGATTTGACTGCTCAATTGCATCAGCTCGGCTTTGAAAAGCACCTGACACCATCGCGCAATAACGGTTTACAAGCCATTATTGCGCGCATCAATCAATTGCTGGAAATGCCTTGATTCCAGCTCACCCATTTTCTCGTGTTATTGATCATTGCTGCGCATGTGCGTGAGATAGCGTTCAATGGCGCGCGTAGCAGCGATAAATCCGAATGTCCCCGTCACCATTACACTGGAGCCAAAACCGCCGGCGCAGTCCAGTTTTACACCGTCGGCCAGCGCTTGTTTGTCCATACACACTGAACCATCCGGTTGCGGGTAAACCATTTGCTCGGTGGAGTAGACTGCATCGACGCGAAACTTGCGGTTTCTATCGCGTGCGAAATTGTGGTGGCGATAAAGCTGGGTGCGCACCTTGGCGAGCATAGGGTCGCTGATGCTGCGCCCGAGGTCATCCACTGTAACCGCCTGTGGATCGCGCTTGCCGCCGGAAGAACCGATAGTAATCAGGCGCACTTTTATTGCCAGACAGTAGGCAACGAGGCGCGCTTTTAAGTGCGCTGCATCAATTGCGTCAATGACCACATGGTGGTGTTTGCCGATCAGGGTTTTCATATTGTCCTGATCGATAAAATCCTCAATGGAGTGGATGACCAATTCGGGGTTGATATCGCGCAAGCGCTCGGTGATCACCTGGTTTTTGGGGCGGCCAAGATTGGATTTAAGCGCGTGGGATTGGCGATTGGTATTGGTAACGCAGACGTCATCCATCTCGATTAACGTCAGTTCGCCCACCCCGCAGCGCGCCAATGCCTCCGCCACCCAGGTACCTACTCCGCCCAGCCCGATTACTGCAAAATGTGCATTAGCCAGCGCCGATAGTGCATCCTGCCCGTATAACCGGGCGAGGCCGCCAAAGCGTTGGAGATATTCCGGAGAGACGGGCTTGTTCATAAGAGGCTCTTGAATAACAGGTGGCTCAGCCTATGGGGCTTGGCACACAAGGATACAGCAATAAATTTCGCGGCTTTTTAACGGAGATGCAGTGTAAACGCAAGGTTGGATACCGGTAATTCTGGCGCATTCTGCTACACTCAGGAAGCGTCAGGGGGTTTAATTACGAGTGTTTAATGGCGAGTGCTCCATGAATAGATCGGCTATAGCAACTGCTTATTTGATTGATGATGACAGTATCACCCTCGAATTAATGAGCGGCATTGTAGAACCCATAGGTGTCGAGCCCCAGTGCTTCACTAGTGCCGAAGCGTTTCTGAGTGCCTATGCCCCGCGTCCCTGCGAATGTGTAATTTCCGATATGCGCATGCCGGGTGTCAGCGGTTTGCAGCTGCACAAAACCCTGCAAGAGCGCTACGCGGTGCCGCCACCGCTGATTATCGTAACTGGCTACGCTGAAGTAAGCGCAGCGGTGGAAGCGATGAAGCAAGGCGCGTTTGATTTTGTCGAGAAACCCATCAATGGCCATCAATTTTTGGAGAAGCTGCAAGCGGCGCTTTCGCTAAGCCGCCAACTTCATCAGCAGCGCTTGTATCTTGCTGCGCGGGAAGCGCGTATGGCGCTGCTCACCCCGAAAGAGCAGGAAGTCCTGCAAGCTGTACTCGATGGCCTGCCCAGTAAAGATATAGCTAACAAACTCAACCTGAGTGTGCGCACCGTTGAGAACCATCGCGCCCGCATTATGGAGAAACTGCGTGTTAACTCTGCGTTGGAATTAATGCGCGATTTCATGCAGCCTGTTGCTGCTCGCTAGGGTGTCACCGCGTTTACGCAGGGCACTTGCCGCTTGTCCCTCATCCGGTTCTGGATTGGACCATTCCTGACAAGGTTGTCCTAGGGGTTATTCCTCACGCCAGCTGAGTATTTTTACTCTCACGGCTTTTTTGCCAATCCCCCACACTGGGAACCACTGCAGCCGGTCTTTAAACCGGCAATTCTCTCCCTTGCGTACGTCGCGCTCAGGTTTTAATTCGTTTCACACATAACGCTCTTAACAGTCAAGGAACTACCCATGAACAGACCCTTGTTATCGATGATCCCAACCAGGCAGGTGGCCTAGGATCATGAGTTCACAGACAGAAATCAGCCCATTTGCCTTCCACAAGATTCGCGACTACGTACATCGCACGGCGGGCATTATTATCGGTGCAGATAAAACGTCATTAGTGACCGGCCGCCTGTGGCGCCGTCTGGAGTTATTCGGGCTCAAGAACTACGAAGCCTATTTTGCATATGTATCTAGTGCTGAAGGTGCGCAAGAGCGCAACACCATGCTGGATTTATTAACCACCAACGAAACTTATTTTTTCCGCGAGCCTGCGCATTTTAATTTCCTGCGCGATGAAATTATTCCGCAACAGGGCTATCACAAAATGCGCGTCTGGTGCGCGGCGTCATCCACTGGTGAAGAGGCCCACAGTATTGCGATGGTGTTGTCCGATTCCCTGGGTAAAACCAATTGGGATATTTTGGCTACCGATATTTCCGGCAAAGTATTGGAGCACGCGCGCACCGGCATGTATCGCGCCGAGCGCATCAACCATATCCCCGCTGATTATCTGAAACGTTTTTGCCGCCGCGGCATTGGCGAATATGAGGGCATGTTGGCAGTAGTGCCGTCGCTACGTGCGCACATTACCTTTGAGCAACACAATCTATTGCACGAACGCGCAGGTGATGAGCAATTTGATGTGATTTTTTTACGCAATGTACTGATTTATTTTGATAACGCGACCAAGCAAAAAGTAATCGAAAATTTATTGCGTGCGCTGCGTCCCGGTGGTTGGTTAATCCTGGGGCATTGCGAAAGCCTGCAAGGTTTGAATACTGGCGTAACAACCGTTCGGCCGTCTATTTATCGTAAGCCACAGGCGGCAACGGTATTCAAGCGGTTTGCGAGCTAAAACAATGGGTAGCTATTGATACCTGTAAATTTGCTATCCTGCCGTACTTCGGAGCCATGAAGCGACTTATGATTTCTCTCAACACTTCAACGAACCTGAGCCACGCCGTTAACTTGCATGAAAATATTCATGAGCAAGGAGTGATAGTGGTCGATGACAGCAGCATGCACAGATACAGTGCGCATTTGTGCTTGCGCGCGTTTGGCATAAATCAGGTATATGAAGCGGCCAATGGTAAATTGGCGATGGAGCAATTAGGCCAGCTCACCCAGATTCCTGCCGTGATGTTGCTCGATTTGGAAATGCCGGTGATGGATGGCATTGAAGTGCTGCAACAACTTGCACAACTACCCCATAAACCTGCTGTTGTACTTGCCAGCAGTTCCGATGAAGTTCTTATCAGCGCTGTTGCCACTATGGCAGAAGCCTTGGGTATTACGTTGCTCGGCGCATTTCGCAAACCGGTAAATCCAACCGATTTAGCCGATGCCCTTAATAGTTACAACGCCGGGATCTGTTCGTTAGATACAGTCATCTGCGACCCGGTCGACACAGATATTGAGCAATTAAGGACGGCGCTGGACCGTGCGCGTATCCAGGTTTTCTATCAACCCAAAGTTGAACTTGAATCCATGGGAATTGCCGGTGTAGAAGCATTGGCGCGCTGGAAAAACCAGCAGGGCGAATGGGTTCAACCGAGTGTATTTATTCCACTGGCGGAAGAGCATGGTTTGATCGGCGATTTAACCCTTTCGGTGCTTGATCAAGTGTTACACGATATGAATAGCTGGTGGGAGCAGGGGCAATATATTCCGGTCGCGATTAATCTCTCCGCTAAATCCCTTGTCGAATTTAATTTGGCCAACGAAATTATCCAGCGCGTTATTCGCCAGGGCATTCCTGCACATTACCTTACCTTTGAAATTACCGAGAGTGCATTGGTGGTGGATTTGCCTTCAGCCCTGGCGACAATCAGCCGCTTGCGTTTGAAAGGTTTCGGAATTTCAATCGATGACTACGGTACGGGTTTTTCGTCCATGCAGCAGTTATCGCGTTTTCCTTTTTCCGAGTTGAAGATAGATCGCTCATTTATCCATGGCGCACCGGCGCGGCAATATATGCGCAATATTTTGAAATCGGCTATCGAAATGGGACAGCGTTTAGGAATAACGACGGTGGCAGAAGGTGTAGAGACCGAAGCCGAGCTACACTTGCTCAAAAGCCTGGGTTGTAAACAGGTGCAGGGCTTCCTGTTGGCGCGTCCCATGCCGGGACGCGAGTTAATGGGCTGGGTCGAACAGGATCTACAACGTAAATTAACCATATGCCAAACCTCAAGTATTGGATAAACAAACACTTTCGATTTTTCTCGCTAGTCAATCCCACCCTGTTATCGGCAGCGCTAGCAATAGTGCTGCTATTTTTTTTTACCACCCTCGCATTGCGCCACATCCACGCCAGCCAGGAGCGGGTTATTCGTGCGCATCTGCAGACCTCGCTTAACTCCTTCTCCGAACTGATCACTATCTGGCAGCAGCAAAATCTCGGCGCATTGCAAATGCTGGTGAATTCATCGCAGGGAAAAATTTTGTTGAAGCAAGTGTTGTTGGAGCAGGGAGACAATATCGCAACGCACGAAGCTTTGCGCGAGTGGCTCTATCCGGTATTAGTGGTGATGGGGTTTGATGGATTTTCGGTGATTAACCACGAGCGCATGATTGTGGCAGCGAGTACCCAGTCGTATCGCAAACAACCGGTGCTACTGGCAGAAACGATGGAGGTGTTGGACAAAGCCGCCGCTAAACGTCCGGCAATCTCCCGTCCGGTAGTGGCTGTCCGTCCGCTTGATGGTCCGCGCGGTTTGCAGCCCGCGGGCTCACTGATGCAAAACATGTGTGTGTTATTTGAATCGGAAGTTACCGCGCCCGGTTATTTTTGTCTGCGTTTTAATACGCAATCGAGTTTTTTCCCGATTTTTTTCAAAGGGCGCAATGGTGCTTCGGGCGAGATTTATGCAATCGATAATCACGGTCGTTTTATCACTCCGCCGCGCTTTGGATCGACAAATTTGTCAAGTGCTGAACCACATTGGAATGACTCGCGTATAGGAAAAGACGTAAGAGTTCCCGGCACTGACAGTGCACCTGGACCACTGACAAAAATGGTGGATTTTTTAATTAACCGCGAAGCAGGTTATATCAATATTGGTTACGACGATTATCGTGGCATGTCGGTCGCTGGTGCTGGCCGCTGGATCGATGAAATGGAATTGGGCGTTATCATTGAACAGGATGTACAGGAAGCTATGGCTCCTTATCTGGCATCGCGCAATATTATTATCGGGCTGAGTTTGAGCGCGATTGTGTTAATTGTGGTGTTGACCATGACGGCCATTATTAACCGTCGCCGCCTTGTTGTGCGCGAAGGGCGTTTCCGTTCACTGCTGGATAATTTACCCGCAGCCACACACATGACCTCGATTGATCATCGTTTGTTGGTGGTGAATCCTGCATTCTGTAGTTTGCTTAAGTTAGATAAAAATGATTTGTTAGGGCGCGATATCCATGATTTGCCAGTACCTGCCTGGCTTAAGCCGCTACTGCAAGCTGAAGAACATATTGGCCCTGAGTCCTACTGGAATGATTTCATTACCGAATTGTATGATCCTGATGGGAATCCGCGCTATTACCGCATAGTACGCTTTCCGGTTATTTATACCCAGGAACAAATTCCGCAATCATTTGCGTGCTTATGGATGGATGCAACCGAACAAGTGATTACTGGCCGCCGCGTGGCAGAAGTAAATCAAAACCTTGAGCATTTAGTGAATGAGCGCACCCATGAATTGATGCGCGCAAAAGATGAAGCGCTCGCCGCATCGCAAGTCAAAGCAGAATTCCTTGCGAATATGAGCCACGAAATCCGCACACCATTAAATGCGATTATCGGCCTTGCCCATATTGCACTAGCGAGTAAACCTGAACCACGACAGCGCACCTATTTGGAAAAAATGCGTGGTTCCGGCGAGCATTTATTGCAAGTGATTAACGATATTTTAAATTTCTCGCGCATGGAGGCAGGCAAGCTGGCCCTTGATCATAGCGAATTTTCGATTGACCAATTGATCGATAAAGTCGTCGATTTAATTTGGGAAAAGGCCGCTGAAAAAGGTTTGGAGGTTAATGTTAATATCGATAAAAATATTCCTCCACGCCTGTTGGGCGATTCATTGCGGCTTGGTCAAATCCTTATCAACCTATGTGCAAATGCCGTGAAGTTTACTGATCAGGGCAGCATCAGTATTCGCGTCACCAAAGTGCGCGATTGGCAAGATCGTGTGGAGTTATTATTTGAAGTGGAAGACTCCGGGATTGGTATTGATGCTGGAAAACTGCAAAATTTATTTCAGCCGTTCCAGCAAGTCGATTCATCCAGCACACGACGCTTTGAAGGAACGGGTTTAGGATTGTCTATTTGTAAAAACCTTGCGGAATTAATGAATGCCCGCATTGATGTAAAAAGCCAATTGGGGCAGGGCAGTTGTTTTCTCCTGCGTGTGCAGCTGGAAAAAAATAATCGGCAAGTTGTGCCGGCTAATCTGATTAAGGTGGCGTCTGCGCCAGCCCAATTAGCGCCAATTAATTGCACCGTTTTGGTGGTGGAAGATAATTTGCTGAACCAGGAAATTATGATGTCGCTATTGGAGTCCATGGAGGTAAAAGCACTCTGCGTCGGCTCCGGGCCGGAAGCTATTGCAGCGGTGGAACAACAAGTATTCGATTTGGTCCTGATGGATATCCAATTGCCCGGCATGGACGGCGTTGAAGCTACCGCGCGCATTCGTGAATTGGCTGCGGGCAAACATCTACCGATTATTGCAGTGACGGCGAATGCCCTGCCGGGTGACAAAGAAACTTATTTGGCAGCGGGGATGGATGATTATTTATCCAAGCCCATTGATCCCACCCAATTGCATCAGGTATTGGAACTGTGGGGGCATACTTGCCGCCTCGCCGAAAATCTGGTGCCTAAAGCGAACACCTTTGAATTCTTGCATCATGGTGGAATTGATACCGCGCGTGCATTGCATAACCTTATGAATAATGAAGCCTTGTATCGCCGGCTGCTCGAGCGCTTTGCGCAGGAACGTGCGGGGTTTCCGGCACAGCTACAACATTTGCTGGAAACCAGCCGACCGGAATCACTTAACCAGGTACATTCACTTAAATCCCTTGCCGGAAGCCTGGGCATGAGCCAACTGGAAATTATTTGTTTTAACCTTGAGCAACAGCTTTATGCCGGTGAGCGGGATAACAGATTAGTCACCGAATTGAACAAGGAGCTGACTACAATGGTGGAGTTGGTAAGCCGTTGCTTATTAATAAAACCCTCTGGGTGATTTTTATTCTATCATTGTTGCATTGACAAAAATCGTGTCTTCGGAGGCTTTATGCATACAATCATGGTATTAACCGCTGGTTTTGTATTATTGTTTTTTTGTCTGTTGGTCGCGCGCGCTTTTGCCGGCCCCGGGCTTGCGCCAATGAAACGGGGTGTGCAGGTATTTATCCCGCTCTGGTTTATTGTGGCGGCGGTCAATATGTGGGTGGGTGTTGAACAAGCGGGCTACACCCTTATGGAAGAGCTACCTGTTTTTTTCCTTAATTTTGCTGTGCCCGCCCTGGCTGCCGCATTGCTTTGGTGGCGGTTTACTCATTTTAAAAAAGGGACCTGATAGACATCTATATTTACAATTCAGGCATCACGCTATCAAATGGTCAGGAAAAAATGCCAAAGTTCCTGCGCATGAGCAATCACATATAACAAGCAGCCAATACACCCACCCACAATCGTTCCGTTGATGCGAATGTATTGCAGGTCTTTACCGATGTTCAATTCAATCTGGCGCGACATTTCCTTGCTGTCCCAACTTTTTACGGTATCGCGGATATGGGTTGTCAGGAATTTCGCGAAGTCCGGGGCCATTTTGGTTGCAGCATCTTCCATATGCTGGTTGAGCGATTGGCGCAAACTTGCATCTTCCGCCAAGGTTTTTCCTAACCATTGACCGGCATCGCTGATTTTTTGATGCAGCACGGAATTTTCATCTGCACAATCGCGTTTGAGCCAGTCTTTTAAATCGCGCCAGAGCTCACTCATGTAAGTATTGAAAGCCTCATCATTTTTTAAATAGCGTTTAATCTCTTCCGCTTTTTCAAAAAACTCGGGGTCGCTTTTCAAGCGCAGGATAAAATCTTTAGTGTAAGCATCAAATTTAATTCGCAATTGATGCTCTGGATTTTCATTAATTTCATTCAATAAGCGGCTGGCTGCTTTAACTGCAATGTCGGCGCCGGTTCGTCCAACCCAGCCCGAAGGTATAATTTTTTCAGCAACCGGATGTTCTTCTTTAAGCCAATCAACAATTCCCTCAGCGATAAAGGCTTGGGTTTCTTCCTCAGCTAAAATCGATGCAAATTGATTAATACCTTCGTTAAGTAAGGCCTGATGACGATTATCTTTGGTTAATACCTCCAACAGCATTCCTGCTGATTGGGATAAATCAATTTTATCCAGCATCGTGTGAATGGCTTTGGTCATGAATTTGTGTACGGCGCGGTCTTCAATAAAATCGAGCATACCGGCGGTGACCTTCACCAGATAAGTGCCCATCTTTTTTGCATTCTCAGCAGAACTCAACCAATCTGCCGCTTTTTGTGCGGGGTTATGTTTTTTAATCAGTGCGACAATTGAATCTACATCCAGAAATTTATCGCGCACAAAAATCGCGAGGTTGTCGGCAATTTTTTCTTTATTCTTGGGAATGATTTCAGTATGGGCGGAAACGATGGGAATGGGCACCCGTTTAAAGAGTGCCACTACTGCAAACCAATCGGCTAACGCGCCTACCATTGCCGCCTCTGAAATAGCGCGAATCAAACCTATCCACCAGCGTTCGACAGGTAAAAATAATGTGGTAATAAAAGTGAGGACAGCAAACGCCAGGAAATATAACGCAAGGCGTTTGGTTTTTTTTAATTCAATTTCTTTCGTCATTGAGGATTCACTCTATGCACAGCAACTATGATGATTATGTCGTGCCCCTCAAAAACTAAAGATTATTCAATCGCAGTGATTGAGTGGCTCCCAAATGATTTAAATCGTTTTTTCAGGCGCGATTCAAATCCGGTCATATAAGAGAAGACAACCGGTACAACCAATAAGCTCAATGCCGTTGAGGTAATTAATCCGCCGATAACGGCAATCGCCATTGGCTGGCGGAAGCTGGCATCGCCACCAAATCCCAGTGCCAGCGGCAGCATCCCTGCAATCATCGCCACGCTCGTCATGAGTACCGGGCGTGCACGTTTTCCCGATGCTTCAAGAATCGCGGCATTTTTGGATTCATGCGGTTGCTGCAAGGAAATGATGGCGAAATCTACCAGTAATATAGAGTTTTTTGTCACAATTCCCAGCAGCATGACCAAGCCAATCAAAGCGGGTAAACCTAATTCCGCGCCGGCAAGCAGTAGCGCCACAAATGCACCGCCAACGGATAATGGAACGGCAGATAAAATCGTAATGGGTTGCAGCCAGTCTTTAAACAATAGCACGAGTACTGCGTACACGCAGAAGACACCGGTAATCAGGGCGATAATAAAACCCATGAACAAATCCACCATAATTTCTGCGTCGCCGCCTTCCATAAAACGAACGGATGACGGTAGTGATTGCATGCCAGGTAATTTTTTCGCATCGTCCAGTGCGGTACCTAACGAATGACCGCCGAGGTCAGCTGAGATTGAAACTTGTTGTTGGCGATCAATGCGCAAAATTTGTGAAGGCGCACTGCGCAACTCGATTGTTGCCACACTTTTTAACGGTATCAATCCGTCATTGGAACGAACCCGCAAATTCGCGATGGTATCGACATCAGTGCGCATTTCTGGCGGTAGCATTACCCGAATACCCAGTTGGCGTTGATCCAGATTTAGCTTCGGTAAAATATGATCGTAGTCACCCGCCAGGGCAATGCGCAATGTCTCGCCAATCGCCTGGGTTGAAACACCGCGCTCACTGGCCTGAATACTATCGGGGATTACTTGTATTTCCTGCTGCTCCAAACTGGCAGTGGATGTCACTCCGCTTAAGTAGCCCAAATTGCGAATTTCTTTTTCAATGGCGCGAGCGCTGGTCGCCAGTGCGAGCGAATCATCGCCGGTCAGTAAAATTTGAAACTTCTCCCCTGGGCCACCGGCCCCGGCGGAATATTTAATGCCTGCAATTGATTCCAACTCTGCACGAATATTTTTTTCAATTTCAGTTTGTTTAGGGCGCGATTTTGCGAATACTACCATCAAAGTTGCTTTGCGCACTTCGCCCGGTGACATGCTACCGCCGCCACCGTTTGCTGTCGCAGTACCGACAGTGGTAAATATCTGCGCAACACCGGGTAGATGTTTAATTGCATTGCGGACTTCTTCTGCTTTTTGCCGGGTTGTAACAAGGCTACTGCCCGGTGGTGTTTCAATCTGGACGTAAGTCATCCCTTCATCGGATGCAGGGATAAAACCCGCCGGTAAAAATGCAACGAGGCTGATTGAAAGAATAAAAAATATTGTCCCTGCAGCAAGCGTTGTTTTGCGATGCAACAAACACCAATTTGCTGCTTTGAGATAAAGCGGTAAAAATTTGCCTTCCTTTTCCTCATGATCAATGGGTTTCAGTAAAAACACCGCCGTCATGGGCGTGATAATACGTGCAACCAATAGTGAAATAAGTACAGCGATAACCAGTGTCCAGCCAAATTGTTTGAATACCAGGCCGGGAATGCCACTCATCATTGCAGTAGGCAAAAACACGACGACCAATGTTGCTGTTGTAGCGATAACTGCCAGTGCAATTTCATTCACTGCATCAATCGTAGCCTGTTTGATGGATTTTCCCATGCGTTGGTGCCGCGCGATATTTTCAACTTCCACGATAGCGTCATCGACTAAAACACCGACGACCACGGCCATTGCCAATAAGGTAATGGTGTTGATGGAAAATCCTGCCCAGGACATGAATGCAAAAGTTGGGATAATTGATAGGGGTAATGCAATAGCACCGATCAAGGTTGCGCGCCAATCGCGTAAAAAGAAAAAGATCACGAGTACGGCGAGAATTGCACCTTCGTAAAGCATATTCATCGAGCCTTCGTATTGCTCCAGAATTTTTGGCACACTGGAGCGAATCAAATGGAAGGACACGTCAGGATTTTGGGCGGCTAATTCTTTTAACACTACATCGATATCAGCAGCCAATCGCGTTTCATCAAAACCTTTGGAGCGCAAAACCTGAAAGCCTATGGCGGCTTCGCCGTCGAGCAACGCAGATTGCGTGCGTTCGGCATTGGTGTCGATCACTTGCGCCACTTGTCCTAAACGCAGTGTTTGACCATTCGCTAATGAAATTGGCAACTGTTCCAATTCACCGACGGTTTTCATGGTGTTGATGGTGCGCACACCTTGCTCTGATCCACCCAGTTGGCTACGACCTCCGGAATTTTCCTGTTGTATTTCTTTAATCGTTTTCGATAAATCCGTAGCAGTAACACCAAGAGCGTTCAGCTTTAACGGATCAACCAGTACTTGTATTTCGCGGCTAACACCGCCGAGCCGGGTGAATTTCCCAACGCCGCGCACTGACATGATTTTTTTGCCGAGTGTGTTATCCACGTACCAGGACAGTTCTTCCTCCGATAAGTGAGGTGCGGATACCGCATAGGTAACGGTGGGGTTATCTGCACCCAGTTCGACTTTGCTGACTTGTGGCTCGAGTAAATCCGGCGGCAAATCGCTGCGAATAGTATCGAGTGCATCTTTAACATCAGCGACGGCATCGGACAGGTTTTTTTCCAGATCAAACTCAACCACCATTGACACATTGCCGCGCGAAATAGTTGTGTGTGTATGGCGCAGCAATTGTAAATTCGCGAGTGCATCTTCCGCTTTGCGCGCAACTTCCGTTTCGAGTTGTGCGGGAGCAGCACCCGGTTGGTTCAATGAAATATTAACCATCGGCAAATCCATATCGGGGAAATCTTGTACGTTGAGTTTATGGAATCCCCATAATCCCGCGAAGGTCAATAAAATAAAAATCAGTATGGCAGCGCTGGGATTGCGCAGTGACCAGGTTGCAAAATTCATTGGTTGGCTCCGCTGGTTTTTGCAGATTTCACCGCGATTTTATCGCCGTCATTTAAAAAACCTGCACCTTCCAATACCACAACGTCGCCCACGTTAATACCTGACAGAATTTCAATTTCTTGCCCCAACCGGCGACCCAGGGTAACGAGCACTTGTTCTGCGGTATTGTTTTTTACGCGAAAGATCCATGTTTTACCGTCTTTAATCACCAATGTATCTGCAGGCAGCATGATCGCTTGCGCATTGCCAACCATAATTTTTCCGGCAGCATAAGTGTTTACTGCCACATCCGGTGCTCCATCCAACACTACGCGGACTTTTGCCAAGCGTGAACTGCTGGTGAGTTGCGGCGAAACACTGCGGATTTTTCCTGTCAGGGTTTTGTTGTTCGCCAGATTGATTTGTGCCAGCATCGCGGGTTTTACGCGGTCGAGATCGGCTGCATCAATCTGCACAACCCATTCGAGTTTGTGTTGGCGTAACAAACGAAACAGTGCTTCGCCGGAGCCCGGCACTTTGCCTGATTCAATGTTGCGTTCAAGAATTTTTCCATCATCAGGTGCGATGACGGTGGCATCAGTCAGTTTGATTTGAGCGAGGGTCACGGCCGCCGCTGCTTGATCGCGCGTTGCCGTTGCGCTGGCGGCCTGGGTAGAGACTTGTTCAAATTCTTGTTCGCTCAACGTTTGTTTTATTTTGAGTTGTTCGAAACGTTTTAAATTGTTGGCTGCAAGTTGCAGGTTGGATTCCGCGAGCGCGAGATTCGCTTTTGCCTGTGCTAATTCTGCTTTCAGTAAACGATCATCAAAGTGCGCCAGCACTTGACCTTTACGAACGCTATCGCCTTCCACTACCGTGATTTCTGTAGCACCTATGCCATTGGTTTTTGCACTGATAATCGCAACTTCCCATGGCAATACTTCGCCTTGGGCGGGAATGGATACCGTCCAATCCGCCGTTTTGGCTACTGCGGTGGTGATTTGGGTGCGCGGTGCTTTATCTCCGTTCTTTTCTGCGTTTGCAGCAAAAACGAAAGGTGCAGCAGTCATCAGTAGCAAACCGATGACCACAATAATATTCAGGACAAGATACTTGCACTTGCATTCATCCTGCTGGTCGTAATTTGATAAAAACATGTGGATTATTCCGGAAAATTTAAAGTGGTTTCAGGTTATCGGTGAGGTATTGGAATGCAGAGTCAATCACCAGCCGCACCCGCGCTTCGGACTCGGCAGTGTTTTGTTGTAAATTAATTAGCGCTGCGCCTATGACGATGGCACGCATTGTGTGGAGCACACTCTCGTCAACTTGCCACCCCGCCTGCTTAATCAGCTCGCGCATTTTTTGTCGCGTATCCATGTCAGTTTCAACGAACCAGGTGGTGAGCGATGGATCATCATCGGCCGCTACCGTGAGTGCCAGCATCAGGCGTGGAAAGGTTTTGTTTGTAGCAAAGTGAATCATTAATTCTTTTAACGACGCGAGCGTTAGCGGCACAGTGATGGGGCCAAAGCGCGATTCCGCCATGCGCCTTTTGCTTTCATCGACCACGGCGGTAAGCAGGTCCATGCGCTTGGGGAAGTGATAGGTAAGCAGGCCCTGTCTGATGCCCGCGACTTCAGCAACGCGGGTCTGTGTAAGCGCGGGGAATCCCTCCTGCAAGAGTACCTCCAGGGCGGCATTCAGTATTTTTTCTTTGGTTTTCACCGGGTTCTACCCTTGATAAAAAGTGGCCATTTAAAAATTTAGGTAAAAATACCAAAATTTGGTAAAAATACCAAATTTATTTTGAGTGGGGGAAATAAGCTTTTTGAGGGGAAAGTTATGGTTGAAAGAATCTGGTATGGCGGATTACCGAGCAGGCAACAGAGGCTATGGTGGCTATGTGGAATTGACGCCGTCATCGCAAACCGGTGATCAGCAATATGATGATCTTCTGGTCGATTTCCGATGAGGGCTATTTTTTCTGAAACTTATGGGGCTGTATGTTTTATTGCGGAGCACCTTCTCCCGGCAACATTACCATCCAGGCAATACCAAATTGATCGGTAACCTGACCGTAGAGCGGTGACCAGAATGTTTTTGCCAGCGGCATATTAACCTTGCCGCCTATCGCCAGTGCATTAAATGCCTTATGTGCTTCCGCTGCTGTTTGTACGGTTAATGACAGGCTGAATCCGCTAAAACTGGTGGCATCGTCGCAGCCATCGGAAGCGTAAATATTGGCATCGCCGAGAGTAAAGTCAGCATGCATGATTTTATTTTCAAACCCTTCTTGCAGCATACCTTCGGGAACCGGATCGGGGCTTTCATTAAAGCGCAGCATAAAATTAACGCGCGCGCTCAAATGTTCCTGATAAAAATTCAATGCTTCTTCGCAACGGCCGGAGAAGAATAAATAATTATTCACCTTGGCTTTACGCATAGCGATAGTCTGGCGCATAGCCTCTTCATGCGCGGCTTCTTTGCCATCCGGATCTATCTCGGCAAAATCTTCCATGGTGTAAAAAGTACGGATTTCGATATCGGAATCTTCTTCCATCGGGTTAGGACATTTTTTTACCCACTCGATCGCTTCCTCCAGTGAGTTCACATTCCAAATCCAATAGCCGGCAATAATTTCATTGGTTTCGGTGAACGGGCCGGTGGTCACTACACGTTTGCTGCCGCTGAATCTCACTCGCACACCTTGGCTGCTCGGTTTTAGTCCATCACCGGATTCCATAATGCCGGCATTCACTAATTCTTCATTGAATTTACCCATCGCCGTCAACAGCGCTTCACTCGGCATTTTGCCTGCTTCGGAACTGGGTGATGCTTTAACCATTACCATGACTTTCATGTTTATATCTCCTGTATAGACCATTGTTTTGGGTGGATTTTTTGTTGCTGCTACCCAATAGTCGAACCTGCTTCCACTAAATCGACAATGGAGAAAAATATTTATCCAGTATCATTTTTGATTTGCACTATCGCGCTGCCAGCCGTTTCATTAACGGCTTGTTGTGCAAATATTGATGCCTGGGTTGCGGGCAGGCTGATAGCCAAAGTTACGCCCGCTGCATAATCAACCTGTAATATATTGCCTTGGTATTGATTTGCCAGATGACGGATTTTGGCTTCGTGGGCAAACCCGACGGTAATTTTAATATCGATACTCGGTACTACTTGTGTCAGCTCCGCACAATTCACCGCCGCTGAAACTGCTCCGGAGTAGGCCCGTACCAAACCTCCCGCCCCTAATTTGATGCCGCCAAAATAGCGCACCACTACAGCGAGAGAATTGCCCAGAGCGCGCTCGGTTAATACATGCAGCATTGGTTTTCCTGCAGTGCCTGAAGGTTCACCTGCATCGCTGAACGCCTGGGTTTTTGGCTGCCGCGTATTGCCGATCACATAAGCCCAACACACATGGTTGGCGTCGGTATAACGTTGTCGATAATGATCAACATATGCCATCGCTTCTTCGCGCGATGTAACGGGATGCAGAAAAGTTAAAAAGTCGCTGTTTTTTTCCTCCGTAATGGCTTCGACAGCAGCGGCGAGGATAGTGTAGCTACGCATGGTAAAATAAACCTTGGAGTGCTGGATGATTTTTTCGGAAGCCTGTCTGTGCGTTAGCGCATATTGGTTATCCCGAAGCAGGTTTTGTTGGCATTTAATCGGCGTTTGAATGCGTCGATGGTAGCGATTATTTTATCTGGATTGTAGCAAAAACATTTTAAAATCTTAGTGATTTACCTGAACTTGTCTTTCTTGACCGGCACTGGTTTTGTCAATATAGTCTCGGTTCCCCAATGTCCCAGGCTTACTACTATTCATTCCTTGCGGTAGTTCAGCAATTGTCCATACAACATGCCATGCAATACGGCCCGCTGCGTCTCAAGGAGCATGCAGAATGAGTGCATCTCCATTGATCGATATCCTGCTGATTGATTCGGAATCGACCGGGCTTTCATTCCTTCGCACTGCGCTAGCACCATTGAATCTGAATCTTGTGCATGCGCATTCATACGATGCTGCCCGCTACAATATTCTCGCGACCGATTTTGCCGTTATCATTTTTAATCTACAGGCACCGATAACAAGTGCATTGGAGTTTGCGCAATTCATCCGTACGGGCACACCTTCACCATCGACACCGATTATTTTTCTCGATCGTTCTCCCACGACAGATTTTCCAATGGATGAAGTCTACGCGCTCGGTTCGGTTGAGTATGTCGTACTCCCTGTCTCACCTATTGTGTTGCGCTCGAAGATTAAAGTGTTTATCGATTTATACAATGCTGCCGAAGTGGAAGAGAAAATCCGGGCCAGTGAAGAGCGCTATAGAACACTATTCAATTCAATCGATGAAGGTTTCTGTACTATCGAAATGCTGTTTGATGGACAGGGGCGGCCGTTCGATTATCGCTTTCTGCAAGCGAACGCGGTGTTCGAAGCGCAAACCGGGTTACATGATGTAATAGGGAAAACGGCTAATGAGCTGGTTCCCAATCTTGAGCCGTATTGGTACGAACGGTATGGCAGTGTTGCAATGACGGGTGAGCCAATACGATTTGTGCTGGATGCGCCCAGTATGAATCGTTGGTTTGATGTTTATGCATTTCGCGTTGGTAGCGATGGCAGTCCTTTTGTGGCCATCTTGTTTAAAGATATCAGTGCGCAAAAAATGTCTGAGCTTGAGCGCGAGCATTTGCTCAGGCAGGTCCAGGCAGCGCATGCGCAAATGACTGATATTTTCCAGAAAGCACCGGCTTTTATGTGTACCTTGCATGGCCCGCAACATATATTTGAAAACGTAAACGAAAACTATTACCAGCTTATCGGCGAGCGGGATGTAGTGGGAAAACCGATTGGTGAAGGTTTGCCGGAAATAGTCGAGCAGGGATATGTACGGATTTTGGATGACGTATACCGAACCGGAAATTCGTTTGTCGGAAAAGATGTGCATGTAATGCTGCAGCGACAGGTAGATGGTCCGCAAGAAGAGCGTGTATTGGATTTTGTCTATTTACCGCTAAAAAATGCCGATGAAAAGATCTACGGGGTTTTGGTACACGGTATCGATAGCACCGAGCGTAATCGCGCCGAAGATGGTTTACGGAAACTTGCCACCGAGCTTTCACAATCCAACCAACACAAAACCGAATTCCTTGCAATTCTCGCGCACGAACTGCGCAATCCGCTAGCACCGATTCGCAATGGTTTGGAAATGCTTCGATTGATTGGTGATGACCCGGCAGCATTTAGCAAAGTGCGCGATATGATGCAACGACAAGTGGATCAGATGGTTCACCTGATTGACGATCTTTTGGATATTGCACGCATCAGCAATGGCAAATTGGAGCTTAAAAAAGAGCGCGTTGCCTTGAGTAAGATTGTTGGGCATGCGATTGAAACCAGCATGCCGATTATTAATGTCAACCAGCATGTATTAACTGTCGATGCACCGGAGCAAGCAATTTTTCTTGATGCTGACCAGATGCGTTTATCGCAAGTGCTCGGCAACCTCCTGACCAATGCAGCCAAGTACACGCCGACCGGCGGACGCATCACTCTCTCAGTACGACTGTGCAAGAGCGATCTGGTTATCGCAGTTACTGATAATGGCATAGGAATTCCTGCTGAATCCTTGCCGACAATCTTTGCGATGTTTACGCAGGTCGGGCTCAACATGAGCAGGGCGCAGGGTGGGTTGGGCATCGGCCTTTCACTGGTTGACCGACTTGTTGCTATGCATGGCGGAACTGTAACTGTGCAAAGCGAGGGCGTTGGTAAAGGCAGTACATTTACTGTGCGTTTACCCGCTATTATTTGTAGCGAGGCAGATCAGCCAGGAACGGGCTTGGACGTGCCGCTGGCGCATACAGCATGCAACAGAATCCTACGCATTTTAGTAGCCGATGATAATGTCGATGCGGCTGAATCCCTCGTTAAATTATTCCAATTAATGGGGCATGAAACCTGCGTTGCCCACGACGGGATTGAAGCTTTCCATGCTGCACAACGTTTTATACCGGATATTGCTTTTCTTGATATAGGCATGCCGGGAATGAATGGTAATGAAGTTGCTGCAGCTGTTAAAAAAGAGCACGGAATTGAGCATATCGTTCTTGTTGCCTTAACCGGTTGGGGGGCTGAGCATGATCGTGCTGAATCAAGGGATGCCGGTTTTGATCATCACATGACCAAGCCAATGGATATTGAAATCGTTAAGAAACTGCTAACAGAAATTGAGTAAAAAGAAGTGGTACGCTCGTAATAAGCATAGGCATTAATAATCTAAATCCTGCCTGTAGAATATGATTAACTGTGCCCACTGTTTACCACAACATTTGAGGAGCTAAGCGTGGCCGTGAACAAATTGATAAAATTCTTTGCTGCATCACTGGGTTTATCTTTGGCATTTTCTGCTACTGCTGCACAGGAAATCCTGAATACATCATACGATGTATCGCGTGAACTGTTTGTCACCATCAATCCAAAATTCCAGCAGTATTGGAAGGAAAAAACCGGTGAAGATATCAGCATACAACAATCCCATGCCGGATCCTCTGCGCAAGCTGCCGCAATCCTGCAAGGCTTAAAAGCCGATGTAGTTACCTTCAACCAATCTACTGATATTGATGTGCTGCACCAGAAAGGAAAGTTTGTCAGCCCTGATTGGCGAAATAAATTCCCCAACAATGCCTCACCATTCTATTCCACTACCGCTTTTTTAGTGCGTAAAGGCAATCCCAAAAATATTAAAGACTGGGATGATCTTGCCCGCGCTGATGTGAAGCTGGTATTCCCCAACCCAAAAACGTCGGGCAATGCGCGCTACACATATCTCGCTGCCTGGATCTACGCTAACAATGCATTCAATGGCGATGAGAAAAAAATAAAGGATTTCGTCAGCAAAGTGTTGGGCAATGTAGTGGTGTTTGATACTGGCGGTCGCGGTGCTACCACTTCTTTTGTAGATCGTGCCCAAGGTGATGTGCTCCTGACCTTTGAATCAGAAGTAAATTTGATTCGCAAAGAGTACGGCACTGACAAATACGAGACTGTTGTACCCAGGATCAGTGTATTGGCAGAGTTTCCTGTGGCCGTAGTGGAATCAGTGGTAAAAGCCAAGGGTACTGAAAAAGTAGCGACCGAATATCTGAATTATTTATATTCACCTGCGGCACAAGATGTATTGGCCAGCTTCTTTTATCGCATCCATGATGATAAGGTAAAGGCCGCTTACACCAAGCAATTCCCCGAGTTGCAACTGGTTTCCGTCGAATCGGTATTTGGTTCATGGAAAGATATTAATGACAAGCACTTTGCCACCGGTGGCATCCTCGATCAATTGTTGCGTCAAGCCAAAAAATAATTGGCTGATTGTTAGGGGCTGCTCATAAGTGGCGGCTTTAACCATTGGTTGTGACAATCAAAATTATGATTAAGTGCTTGTGACAAAGAAATCCTTACGTGTACTCCCCGGATTTACGCTCAGTCTTGGACTGGGCGTATTTTATTTAAGCCTTGTGGTTTTGCTGCCCGCAATTACCCTGGTATTGCAGTCCTTACAGATTAGCTGGGATGAATTTGTTTTTTACATTACCGATCCGCGTCTGCTGTCGAGTTTTCGCGTCACCTTTATGGCCGCAGGCATAGCAACAGTTTTGAATTTATTCCTCGGTTTGCTACTCGCCTGGATTCTGGTGCGCTACCAATTCCCCGGTAAGAAACTGGTTGATACCTTGATCGATTTACCTTTCGCCCTCCCCACTGCCGTTGCCGGTTTAACTCTCTCTGCGTTGTTTGCCCAAAATGGTTGGGTAGGTCAGTTGTTGGTGCCCTTTGATATCAAAATTTCCTACACTTTCTTAGGCATCATTTTGGCGATGGTGTTTACCAGTATTCCGTTTGTTGTACGTACATTACAACCCGTACTGGAAGATCTATCACCGGAATTTGAAGAGGCCGCTGAAACACTCGGTGCAAACAAACGGCAGATTTTCTTGCGTATTATCCTGCCGCATATCACTCCTGCATTAATGATTGGCGTGGCTCTATCTTTTGTGCGCAGCCTGGGTGAATTTGGTGCGGTAATTTTTATCGCGGGCAATATGCCCTACGAGACAGAAGTCGTGTCGCTGATGATCTTTACCTATATCGGTGAATATAATTATCCCGCAGCAGCGGCAGTGGCGATGTTGATTTTAATTACCTCGCTGCTGCTGCTGCTGGCAGTTCAGCTGCTGCAAAATTATTACGGCAAGCGGCATACCAGGGGTTGACTATGCAGACGTATATCGCGCAAAAACCAAAAAATCTTGGCAAAGTTTTAATCGGCTTGGGACTATTTTTTGTATTCCTGCTGCTGATATTGCCGCTTACGCTGATTTTTGTCTCCGCGTTTCGCGGCGGTTGGGAATTGTTTACCAGCAACTTGCTCGACAAAGATATGCTCGCTGCAATTCGCCTGACCCTCTGGGTTGCACTGTTAACCGTCCCGGTAAATTTAGTATTCGGCACCTTGATTGCGTGGTGCGTTACCAAATTCCAATTTGCCGGCAGAAAATTATTAATCGCATTTATTGATGCGCCCTATGCAATTTCACCTGTGGTTGCAGGGCTGTGTTATTTATTGCTGTACGGCAACCAAAGTTGGCTTGGCGGTTGGCTGGATAGTCAGGGCATCCAGGTTATTTTTGCCTGGCCGGTCATTGTGTTAGTCACTATTTTTGTCACTAGCCCTTATGTGGCACGCGAATTGATTCCGTTAATGGAAGCGCAAGGTTCCGAGGAAGAGGAGGCCGCGATGGTATTAGGCGCGAGCGGCTTACGGATGTTTTTACGCGTGACCTTGCCCAATATCAAATGGGCATTGCTTTACGGTACTGTGTTAACTACTGCGCGCGCGGTGGGGGAATTCGGCTCAGTAGCGGTAGTCTCGGGTGCAATTCGCGGTCACACCAACACCTTGCCTTTACATGTGCAATTGCTGCAACAGGACTACAACAGTGTCGGCGCGTTTACCGCAGCCTTACTGCTGGCATCTATTGCTTTACTGACCTTAATCCTAAAAACAATTTTTGAGTATTTTCAAAACAGGAAATTATCGGGTTCTATCCATTAATTAGCATCCGCTACTGTAGTGCAAATTGTCCTTTAAAAATTACGTTATTTAACTGCATTCGCTTGCTCCATCCCGCCTCCATTATTTTCCTGCCTGGCTGTTCCATACCTTGGCTTCTAATTTGCTTTGCTTCTTACAGGGGGCGGGCAATGCCCTGTTAGCAGCGGTTGCTCGCCTAAAAGTACATTTTTATTGAAATCCTGAGTTTCAGGATTGTAAGGACTACATATGCCATCATTTAATGTATTTGAAAACCGTACAGCAGGTATTTTGTTACATCCCACATCGCTACCTGATTCGGAAACTTGTTGGGGTGATGATCGACCACATGCCTTTGGTACTTTAGGCAAAGAGGCTGTTAATTTTATCGATTTTATTGCGGCCGCAGGTTTGCGGATATGGCAAGTATTGCCGTTAGTTCCAACGGAAGATAATTTGTCACCCTATCAATCTTATTCAGTACATGCGGGCAACCCGGATTTGATCAGTGTTGACGACCTGGTAAAGCGTGGCTGGATTGATCAAGGTTGTGTTCAGTTGCAAGAGAAAAATCGACAGGGATTGGCAGCATTGCGCCGCAATTGTATGCATTCATTTTATCAATATATTAACGCTGATTCCGGCGTGGCAACACGAAAGCAATTTGACAACTTCTGTGCAGCAGAAGCGTCCTGGTTAAACGATTTTGCATTGTTTTCCGCGTTAAGGAATAAGTTCGATGGCAGCAGCTGGGTGGATTGGCCAGTTGAATTGCGTAAACGCGACCCCGCTGCACTTGAGCAGCAGAAAAGCGAGTTGCAGGACGATATTCATTGCGTGTACTTCGAGCAATTTTCCTTCTTCAGCCAATGGCTTGATTTAAAACATTATGCCAATCAAAAAGGGATTTCTATTTTGGGTGATATCCCCATTTTTGTTGGGCATAACAGTGCAGATGTCTGGGCCGAACCGAAGTATTTTTCACTGGATGAAAGTGGTCAGGCGCTTACCGTAGCAGGCGTGCCCCCTGATACTTTTTCAGAATCCGGCCAGCGCTGGGGGAACCCTCATTACAAATGGGATGTTATGGAGAAGGACGGTTTTCAATGGTGGTTAGCCCGATTTGGTACGCAAAAAAAATTATTTGATCTTATTCGTATCGATCACTTTCGCGGTTTTCATTCGGTCTATGAAATCCCCGGTGATAAACCAGACGCACGGGAAGGAAAATGGATTAATACACCCGGTGATGCATTACTGCAAGCCTGCTTTGATCGTTATCCGGATTTGAAATTGGTGGCAGAAAACTTGGGCACCATAACGCAAGAAATTGAATGTTTACGGTTGAAATTTAATCTTCCGGGAATGTTGGTGCTGCACTTCGCATTTGAGAGCGATGATAATCCACTCCAGCTCCATCATCATACGGAACATAACATTGTCTACACCGGCACCCACGATAACGATACGACAGTTGGCTGGTTTAATGAGTTAAGCGATGAAGAGCGCAAACGATTTGAGGATTATGATTTTCATGCAGAGGATTCAATGCCGTGGTTTTTGATTGATATGGCGTTGGCATCCGTAGCGAAACTGGCGATTATCCCCATGCAGGATTTCCTGGCACTCGATAGCAATAGCCGGATGAATATGCCCGGCACGCCCGACAAAAATTGGCGCTGGCGTTTTAGTTGGAATCAAGTGGATACCGGTTTGGCGGAGACAATTAAGAAAAGGCTGATAACCTATCAACGCTGCACCGAATAGAATTATCGACCTGCTCAATCACGCAATATTGTTGAGTAGGTCGTCCGCATGCCGTAATTCTTTATCAATTCCCAATAAGCTGGATAACTGACGCGCATCCTGCGGTGCCCACAATTTATCGGTATTATCGAAATAGCAAAAAACGTCAAGCGATTCATTAAGCTTGCTCCTTTTTGCTATCAGTTTGGCATCCCGCGGTTGTACACCTTTGCTCCAGGATTTAATCCGCTTATACCAACGTTCAATCGCCTCTTTGGAGTAGCCACTGTTATACAACTCAGTATCGCCATGTAAGCGCATATACACAAAATCACTGGTAATGTCTTCCGCATAAGGCCAACGGCCGGCCGTGTCAGCGATTACAAAGGCGATGTGGTATTTTCGCAGCAGCTCAATAAAAGTGTCGTTAATAAAAGTCTCATTGCGGATTTCCACGGCATGACGAAGTTTTGCAGTGCGTTTGGTATTGTCAGGTAATTTAAAATCGAGGTGATATTTGCGTGTACTCATTTCTGCATCGGAAAAGGTAGCAGGAAGTAACGTTAAAAATTCATGAAACTGTTCTTCATTAAATTTAAAGCTGGGTGGAAATTGCCACAAAATTGCCCCCAGTTTTTCCTTCAATTCAAAGATGCCTGAAGCAAAAAAATTGGCGATAGGTTCCTCAACATCATTTAAGCGGCGAATATGGGTAATATAACGCGGGGCTTTGACGCTAAACATAAAGATATCCGGCGTATCCGCATACCAACTGGCATACCGCTCCGGCGTTTGTAATGCATAAAAAGATCCATTGATCTCAATGCTATTCACCGACCGCGATGCAAAATACAACTCCTTTTTTTGTACCAATCCCTTTGGATAAAAATTATTTCGCCATGGCGCATAACGCCACCCTGAGATACCAATATGGAATTTGCTCATAGTTCGGTCTCCTTCACTTTTACATCCATATGATTAAACTACTCAACAAAGTGGTCAATGGTTTATTGACCTATTGAGGTTAGAAAGGATTCCATATCTTATCGCCATCTCATTTATCTCGCTGTACCCATATTTTCGCCACCGTAATCGACACAACTTGCTAGCACAGCTCCTCCTCCCAGCAGACTTAATCGAAAAATTATTCGGCGCATGTTACCGCGCAACGCTAAACTCATTAATGCTATCTTTACGCCATGGTCTATTCTTTAAAGACTTTGAACTTCTATTGAGGAATACTAGTGAAAACCCCGTCTTTTCCTCCCGGTGAAAATGAACGTATTGCCGCCCTGCATGCTGCCCGTATTTTGGATACCTCTCCTGAAGAAATCTTTGATCGAATAACAAGGCTTGTAGCACATACTTTGAAAGTACCTATCGCTTTGATCTCGTTAGTTGATGAAAACAGGCAATGGTTCAAATCGAAAATTGGACTTGATGTTGCTGAAACGCCTCGAGATATTTCATTTTGTGGCCACGCGCTATTAGGGCAGGACGCGTTTATAGTAACCGACACATTAGAAGACGGCAGATTTATTGATAACCCTCTTGTTTCCGGATTTCCTAAAATACGCTTTTATGCAGGAATTCCTTTACGTTCTGTAGATGGTCATGCATTCGGAACCTTATGTTCTATTGATCACATCCCGCGTCACCTTACGGATACAGAATTGTCAGTACTGCATGACTTGGCGGCGATTGCAGAAGAACTGATTCAGCAGCGACAATTGGCCTTCACCACCCAAGAACTATTGTCATCGTTGCGAGAAAGGGAAGAACGTTATCGCCATCTAATCGAGCAATCACCTGATGCCTTTTTTATTCAGGAAGAAGGAATTATAAAATTTGCTAATGCGGCAGCCCTTCGACTCCTGAATGCTAATAGCGAGCATGAGTTACTTGATCGTCCCATACTTTCTGTTGTCCCGCCTGAATATTTAGATGTAGTCAGGGAGCGAATTAGATGTGCAAATGAAGGAAATGATAATCCTGCGCTTGAACTCGAGTGGATCCGCTTGGATGGGGCTCGCATTTCAGTTGAGGCGAGTAGTATTCCCTTTATGGTTGGGAGTAGGCGAGCTGTGCAAGTAATTGCCAGGGATATTAGCGAGCGCAAACGCACGGAGCATGAGCTGGTGAGGCTTGCTACTACCGATTTCTTAACCGGGTTGCCCAATCGTACGTTGCTCATGGATCGGTTGAATCAAGGGGTTTTTCGCTGGCAACGGCAACAGCAAAAAGCAGTAATTGTGTTTTTGGGGTTGGATCATTTTAAACAAATTAATGATAGGTTTGGTAATAGCGTGGGGGATGAAATATTAAAAACAATTTCAAAAAATATGCGAACCTGGCTGCGTCAAAGCGATACCGCCGCTCGAATTGGCGGGGATGAGTTTGTGTTGGTGCTTGAAGATATAGAGAATGATATCTTTCCACCAAAAATCTTGTTAAGAATACTTGAGCATATTTCTAATCCAATTTTAATTGGTTCTCAGGAAGTTACTGTCGCTGCAAGTATCGGTTTTTGCTGCTATCCAGAAGATGGTACGAATGCCGATGCACTATTGAATGCAGCGACTGCTGCAATGTATAGAGCGAAGCATTTGGGGCGCGCGAACATTCAGCAATATGTATCTGACATGCGCGTACAGGCGAATGAGCGATTCGTGCTCGAAAGCCAGTTAAGAGTAGCAATAGAGCGTAATGAAATGATGCTGCATTATCAGCCAAAAGTTGATTTACTTACTGGACGAATTGTCGGGGTGGAAGCATTGATTCGCTGGCGACATCCTCAGAGGGGGATTGTTTCTCCTGCCCAATTTATCCCTGTGGCTGAACAAACCGGTCTAATCATACCCATTGGTGAATGGATAATAAATACTGCATGCCAACAGATAAATTCTTGGAAAAGCATTGGTTTGACTGACATATCAATTGCTATCAATTTATCTGGCTTACAATTTTTGCAGCAAAATATTATTTCGTTTGTACGCCGCTCCATCGAGGAGGCTAACATTGATCCTGGGCTGCTGGAGTTTGAATTGACAGAGAGTATGTCAATGGGGGACCCGGAGAAAAGCATTGCTATTATGCGTGAATTTAAGGCGCTTGGTGTTGGATTAAGTATTGATGATTTTGGTACTGGTTATTCTAATCTAAGCCATTTAAAGCGCTTTCCTCTCGATAAGCTTAAGATTGATAAATCATTTATTGCAGACATGACCTCCAGCTCTGAGGCTCTTGCCATAGTGAGGGCCATCATTGCTATGGCACATAGCCTCCACTTACTGGTAATCGCTGAAGGTGTTGAAAGTGATACCCAGCTGGCTTTATTGAGGATGAAACACTGTGATCAAATTCAGGGCTTCTACTTTAGTAAACCGCTTCCTGAAGATGAATGTACGTCTTTTATATTGTCAAAACGCTAAATTAACATGGTGATGTTTCGCCAGAGTAGCGGTTGGAAGTAACTGTTAAATAATTTTATTGAGGTGAGAGATAATGACATGCTGATTACTGGGTACACCCTGTGCCTCAACAATGGCTATAACAAATCTTTTAAGCGGTAGTACCACATTCCTAATAGTAACAATGGCTTTCGGGTGATTTCTCCCCCTGGAAATTTTTGATGTTTCAAACGGCCAAATATATCAAATTTTTCAGACTCGCCTGCGATTGCCTCCGCGACTAGTCTTCCGGCCATTCCGGTTAGTGCCACACCATGCCCGGAAAAACCCTGCAAGTAATAAATATTATCTCCAAGACGGCCAAAATTGGGGGCTTTGTTTCTCGTCAGATCGACGAAACCACCCCACGAATACCGAATGGATAAATCCTCAAGTTGTGGAAAAACCGCCAGCATTCGATTGCGCATCCGTACAATTAAATCCTTTGGGGTGGTTGCTGAATAGTTTTCCCCAGCGCCAAATATAAAGCGATTGTCGTTACTCACTCTGAAATAATCGAGCACATAATTATTATCCGATACTGCAGCACGGTGGCGAATAAGGGTTTTTGCTCGCGATTCCTGCATAGGCTCTGTTGCTACAATATAAGTTCCAACTGGAACTATTCGCTCGACTAACTCAGGTGCAATATGCCCATACTCGCTTATATAAACATTTCCTGCTAAAACTAAAGTCCGACAGCGTACCTCTCCTTGCCCAGTTTTGATGATTGGATTGGTGCGTCGTTCAATTTTATAAACCGCTGAATTTTCATAAATTGCTACTCCCATTTCTCGCGCAGCTTTGGCGAGACCAAGGCAATATTTCAACGGATGCAGATGACCAGATCTGGCGTCATAGACTCCTGATTTAAATCGTGAACTTTCAATCCAACTATTGATTTCATTAGGACCAATCCACTGTAAAGGGTAACTGTATTTTTGAGTTACGTTTTCATACCAAGCGCGCAGCATTTTTGTTTTTCGGGAATTGACCGCCAAATTCATATAGCCGGGAGTGTATTCACATTCGATACCGTGTTGGAGAATTCGCTCCTGTAATAGATCAAGGGCGTCTACCGAAATATTCCACGCTCTACGCGCATCTTCCGGAGAGCATTGCTTTTCAATGGCCGCTTCGCCGTCTGCACCAAAGCCGACAATAACCTCGCCGCCATTTCTACCTGATGCCCCCCAGCCAATACGTTGTGCCTCCAAAACGGTAACGCTATAGCCGCGTTTGCGCAATTCAATTGCCGCAGACAAACCTGCGTATCCAGCACCAATAACGCAAATGTCCGTATCTATACGGTCAGCGAGTGACGAGGATACATCAGGACGCAATACGCTTGCTTCGTAGTACGATTTTTCAATTACGCTGAGTTCCTGATCTAAGAGCATAGAATTAGCCTGAATAGTGGGGATTTGATTCCTTAATTACTCTCTGAGTAATTATTCACATTATCTTTTGAATGGGTCTGTGTTATATCCCACGCAAATCTGTTCTGTATGACAACGAACAGTCATGTTATTCATAAATCCATAAATTTATTGTGGTAAAAACGTAGCTTTGATTTTTCATTCACTGTCATCAGACGGTTTGGATACTACGGAAGCCATATGTTGATTAATAGCCGCGACGGGAAGAGCTTATGAATGATTCAGTCCTTCATGCTTCATTAAAAGGCAATCTGGTTATTTTGGGTTTTGGAAGTATTGGACAGGCGACCTTACCCCTGCTATTACGCCATATTGAAATTGAGAAAGCTGCTATCACAATAATCTCGGCGTCGAATGATATCGACGGTGTTGCCGCTGATTTAGGCGTAAATTTTCTAATAAAGGCTATAGACGAAAATAATTATGTTTCGCTATTGGATGAGTATTTAGGTGAGCACGATTTCTTACTTAATTTGTCGGTGAATGTTTCCAGCATTGCCCTTGTGAATTACTGTTGGGAGCGAAATGTTTTATATTTGGACACCTGTATTGAACCTTGGCCTGGCAGCTATACCGATCCGAAAACCCCTTTGGCAGAACGCACCAATTATAAATTGCGCGAAGATTTTCTCTCTTTTCGAAAAGAAAAACCTGTGGGACCGACAGCGGTTGTGACCCAGGGCGCGAATCCCGGTATGGCTTCTATTTTTGTAAAACAAGCATTGATCAATATGGCATTGGCTAATGGAATTGCTGTGTATGAAACCGGCGGTGAAAATAATTGGGCAATGCTGGCCAAGAAACTTGGAATTAAAGTAATTCATATCTCCGAACGTGACACTCAAGTATCGAGTCAACGGAAAAAAAGAGACGAATTTGTAAATACCTGGTCAGTCGAGGGTTTTATTTCCGAGGGTCTTCAGCCCAGCGAACTTGGATGGGGTACACATGAAAAACAATTACCGGACGGCGCCAAGACTCACAATTACGGATCAAAGGCAGCAATCTATTTAAATCAACCCGGTGCAGGTACCAAAGTTCGTAGTTGGACTCCCTTGGAGGGGCCTTACCATGGCTTCCTTATTACACATGGAGAATCAATTTCGATTGCTGATCATTTGACATTGCATGAAGGCAGCGAAGTTATTTATCGTCCTACTGTCCATTATGCCTATCATCCATGCGACGATGCCATACTTTCTCTCCATGAATTTGCGGGTAAAAACTGGCAGCAACAAAGCGATAACCGAATAATGCGTGATGATATCGTTGAGGGAATGGATGAACTCGGCGTCCTGTTACTAGGCAACAAAATGGGTGCTTATTGGTTCGGATCACGTCTTTCCATTGAACAGGCAAGAGAGGCAGCACCTTATAACACTGCAACGAGTTTGCAGGTTGTGGCAGGCATTTTGGGTGGTATGGTGTGGGCACTACACAATCCTGCATCTGGAGCCGTGGAGCCTGATGATCTCGATCACGAACTCATACTGAAAATAGCAACTCCCTATTTAGGGCATGTAGTAGGTGTCTATAGTGATTGGAGCCCCATAAAAAAACGATGTGACTTATTTGATGAAAATATAGATGTGGATGATCCTTGGCAGTTCAAAAATTTTTTCGTTAGTTAGTGTGTTTGAATATTGGATTAAAACTTCATTGTTGATTTGCGTTGTTAGGAAAGAGATAAGTAAATAAGATAAAGTATCGCTAAAACCCGATTAGCAATTCCTCAAAATTTTTAATCAGGCTTTGTAGTTTCTGGATAAGTATTTATGTGGCTGTGCTGTTGCATCAAGTAAGGTGTTTTCTGCAAATTGCTCATTATCCCTAATCATATTTAATAACGAACTACGCCTATCAGCTTTGCGAGAAACATCCTGGAAATAGTTTGTAGATCTACAATCATTGATTGGCATCAATACAGTTATTTAATGGATAAATTTAACCGGTTCGGCTATTGCCAGAATTTTTCCTCATATTGTTTTAGTGTGCATTAGAGCTGACTGAATAATCGTAAATTTAATAGGATTAGGCCCAGAACGTCTAAAAACCCGCAGAAATGCGTTTTTTATGCTTTTTGTCCTGATGTCCAGTAGGCTTTATCATAGTGTCGGTTTAGAGCAGGATGCGCGGGGAGATATGATGGCCACTAACTTCTTGAATTAGCTAAATTTCAGGCATAAAAAAAGACGTCCTGGGACGTCTTTAGTTTTGAAGTTGGTGGAGCCGGGGGGATTTGAACCCCCGTCCGCCAGCACTCCATCCTCGGCTCTACATGTTTAGAACCGCCTATTGATTTAACGAATTACAGCCCAGCGGGCGGGACGTAAAACGCGATCCTGATAAGGTTTAGCTGATCCACCCCAGGCAGGCTTCACTGCGATCCAGTTCTATATGACGGGCGTTAACGCGGTACTGGCACCTTGTTAAAGACCGCTAGCGGCGAACCACTAGGTAGTGCTTTCAAAAGCTGCTTACGCAGCTAATTGGGCACCGTAGTTGTCATCATTGGCAACTGTAAGTTTGCAGCTTTGGATTTACGTGATTGGCTACCCTCACGACATGCACCTAAGACTTTGTCACCAGCGTCGAATCCAAATCGACCCCAATCGCTGAACTTGATGGGCTGTTCTTGCGAACTTCCCGTCGTCAAACCAGCGAGTGGCGGCATTCTACTATCAATCCCCGCTTAGCGGTAGGGATCAATCGTTTCAATGCTGCCATCCGCCTTGTGAGTAAGTGGGGCCATTTTCACGGAACGCAAGTGGGTGATGCCCTTTGATAACACCGAATCATGATAAAACAGGTACCACTGGCCCTGATATTCCGCAATTGAGTGATGGGTGGTCCAGCCGATTACCGGGGTGAGGATTTGCCCTTGGTAGGTAAATGGCCCATAGGGATTATCGCCGGTGGCGTAACACAAAAAGTGGGTGTTGCCGGTGGAGTAGGAGAAATAGTACTGGCCGTTGTATTTGTGTACCCATGAGGCTTCAAAGAAGCGACGGTCGTGGTCGCCCGCCAACAGCGGTTGGCCGTTTTCATCGAGGATCCGGATTTCACGTGGCGCTTCGGCGAACTCTTTCATATCGGCGGTAAGGCGTGCGACGATTGGGCCGAGTGCTGGCTCGTTGTCGGCGGGTTCGCCACGGTTTGCGTCATATTGGTTGTTGCGATAATTCTGCAACTGGCCGCCCCAAATTCCGCCGTAGTACATATAGTACTCGCTATCATTGTCTTCAAATACCGCCGGGTCGATAGAGTAACTGCCTCTGATCGCCTCGGGTTCGGCAGTGAACGGGCCGATGGGGGAATCGCCCACAGCGACGCCGATCTGGAAAATATTGTCGGCGCGTTTTGCCGGGAAATATAAATAATATTTGCCGTCTTTGTGCGCTGCATCCGGTGCCCACATTTGACGCTTGGCCCAAGCGACATCTTTTACATGCAGGGCAACGCCATTGTCGACAGCAGGGCTGTCGGGCGAGTCCAGCGAAATTACGTGATAGTCCTCCATCCCGAAATGATCGCCGTTGTCGTTAAACGGAATGCCCGCTTCGATATCGTGTGAGGGATAAATATAAATCTTGCCATTGAAAACATGCGCCGATGGATCGGCGGTGTAAATGTGTTCAACCAGCGGTTGGGAAATCGCGCGTGCCTTTAAATCGGCGATGACTTCGGGGGCCAGGGTTTCTTCAGCAGCCATAACAACGTCTCACTCTCAATTTCAAAAATAGCGAATTCAATAATCTTTCGCTGGGAAAATTATTTGCCTGCCGCTTTGCGACGCTCATTCAAATCAGCTTCGATTTGAGACTCCAGCTTTTTGTTGATTGGATAAAAGAACATCAACACACAGATCGCAAAAAAAGGAATTGAAGCGTACAGGCTGACAATAAGTTTAATTCCTGCGATTGTTTCATCAGCTTGAAGTGCTAATCCACGTTGATAGCCATAACTGGCGAGCAAACCTACAAGAACACTCGAACCAATCGTCAAGCCACCTTTTAAACCCAAAATCATGGCTGAAAAGATAATGGCTGTGGCGCGGCGGAAATTTTTCCATTCGGAGAAATCAGCTACATCGGCAATCATTGCCCATAGCAATGGGATGGTTATGCCATAAGTAAAACCGTGCAGGATTTGTGAAGTGAACATTAAACCTATAGCGTCTTTCGGGATGACAAAAAATATCAAAATAAAGAGGGTGGAAATAAATAATCCTATTCCAAATGTATTGCGTTTACCGAAACGGTCAGCCAGAGGTTTGGACAAACCAATTCCGACGATCATCATCAATATGCCTGCGCCATTAAATAATCCAAAGGCAGATGCATCAGGTTCCGTAGGCCATTTGAAATTTGGCCAAACGTTTTGAATATTGGCAATCATTTGAGTGAAGCCAATAGTGTCGAAGAATTGTGTCAGGGCCTGGGTATCGGCATAGTATTTAAAGTAGTAAACGTAAGCTCCCCCCTTCAGTGCAAGTGTGACAAACAACAGCACCACAGAAACTAACATCACTGTCCAAGGCCAGTTGTGCAGCAAGTCTGCAATATCCTGCTTGATAGAGTTATCGGATTTTTCCGGTTGCATTCTTTCTTTGGTCGTCAGGAAGGTGATCACGAAGCAAATGACACTGGCGATAGCAAAAAACTGCATCACTTTTTCGAAACCGACAGCCTCATCACCATCGCCCAATACTAATACCAGTGGACGCAACAAGGCTTGAATAATAAATTGTGCAACCATCACCGCCACAAAACGATAACTGGATAGGCTGTTGCGTTCAGCCATATTTCCTGTCAGGACACCACTCAACGCTGAGTAGGGCAGGTTGTTGGCTGTGTAAAGAGACATAAGCAGCAGTAGTGTGGTGAAGGCATAAATAATCTTGCCTGATTCACCGAGATTGGGAGTGCTGAAGGTTAGGAAAATCAAAACTGCAAAAGGTACAGATGAGAACAATATCCAGGGGCGGTAGCTACCCCAACGGGTCCGGGTTCGATCGGCCAAAATACCAATAATTGGGGCTAAAAACACGCCGCCAAGTAAACCACAGGTGCCGATTACCCATTGAGCTTTATCGGGAGCCAAGCCGTAAACATCGGTGTAGTAATAGGCAATAAAGGTAACAAATGTCTGAAATACCAGGTTGGCGGCGAGGTCGCCCAGGCTATAGCCGACTTTCTCTACGACGGAGAGTTTATGCGTGGTTTGATTCATTGTTGTGACTTCTTATAGGTGTAATGGGGTTGTCCAATCAGCATAGCAGTCCGTGCCGATCAATCACCCTGTACCGCAGATATTGGGAACTCGTGTACAAGTCGGCGTTAGGATCGCGCAAAGCAATCTTATAGTCAAGGTGTATATAACTATGGGAGGGGTCTTAACAAAACTTATGGTGGTATGGCGGATGTGAACGGCAAAGGGAGGTTATCAAAGCGCAATGCCAACTCAATTGCCGGCACTGCGGTATGGCGGGTTTAAACACTCAAATACCGCTGCACCAGATCATCTTTCAAATCGGCAATGGGCCCGGTGGCAACAACGCTGCCTTTTTCCATAATAAAAAAGTCATCAGCCACACGGCGGGCGAAGGGCAGTTTTTGTTCGACGAGCAGTACAGTCAAACCCAATTCGCGGTTGAGCTTGCGGATGACATCGCCGATATCGCGCACTACGTTTGGCTGGATACCTTCGGTGGGTTCATCAAGAATTAATAACTTGGGGTCGAGTACCAAGGCGCGGCCAATCGCCAACTGCTGCTGTTGCCCGCCGGATAAATCACCACCGCGCCTGTGTTTCATTTCCTTTAGTACGGGGAAGAGTTCGTAAATCAATCCGGGAATAAAACGCGATTTATCTTTGCGTGCGCCCAAAGAGATTTTCAGATTCTCTTCCACCGTCAGGAGTGGAAAAATTTCGCGGCCCTGGGGTACAAAACCGATACCCCCACGGGCGCGGTTTTCGGTAGAGAGTTTATTGATTTCATAACCGTTAAATTGGATGGCACCATCGCGCACCGGTAGTAAACCTGTGATGCATTTTAGCAGGGTGGTTTTGCCCACACCGTTGCGGCCAATCAAACAGCCACAGGTGCCTTCTTTTAGGTCGAGTGACAAATCCCACAGGATATGGCTTTGGCCGTAATATTGATTAATGTTTTTAATGTTCAGCATGGTTTACTCATCCACATTCTTTTCGCGATTGCTATTCACCACGGGGCTATTTACCAATGAATTATTCACTTAGAGCTACTCGCCCAGATAAACCTCAATCACTTTTGGATCATTTTGTACTTGATCCATAGTACCCTCGGTTAATACCGAGCCTTGATGCAATACGGTTACCTTGCGCGCAATCGAACGGACGAATTTCATATCGTGTTCCACTACAATTACTGAATGTTCGCCTGCGAGTGATAGCAATAACTCCGCAGTTTTTTCTGTCTCTTCACCGGTCATGCCGGCGACGGGTTCATCTACCAACAGCACGCGTGGGTTTTGCATCAGCAGCATGCCGATCTCCAGCCACTGTTTTTGCCCGTGGGAGAGTGAGCCGGCGTTTTTGTATCTGTGCTCTGTCAAACCAATTTGGATCAGCACTTCATCAATGCGATACAGCTGCGCGCTGTTTAATTTTTTGGTGAGTGTCCACCATACGCGTTTGTCAGCCGCTGTTGCCAGTTCCAGGTTTTCGTAAACGCTCAGTGCTTCAAAAATGGTGGGCTTTTGGAACTTGCGGCCAATACCGCCGCGTGCGATTTGATGTTCGGACAGCTCCAGCAAATTAATCTGTTGGCCGAAATAAACACTGCCTCCATCGGGTTTGGTTTTACCGGTGATGACATCCATCATGGTGGTTTTGCCGGCACCATTCGGGCCGATAATGCAGCGCAATTCGCCTTCATCAATATACAAATTCAAATTGTTAAGCGCGCGGAAGCCATCAAAGCTTACGGTAATGCCCTCCACATATAAGATTGGACCGTGCGTAGTATCCAGTGGCGCACCGAAATTAGGATCTTTTTGTCCAATGCTGCGGCGGTCGCGGGCAAAAATATTCATTACACTGGCTCCTTGGTGGCAAGGGTACTTTCGGTGGTGTTGCTCGCCTCTTTTTTAATGGCAGCTTTTTTATTGCGATTAAACAAACCTACCAAGCCTTTCGGTAGCACCAGCGTCACAATCACAAACAGCGCGCCCAGTGCAAACAACCAGGTTTCCGGCGAGTAAGAAGTGAAAACAGTCTTGCCGTAGTTGACAGTAAAAGCGCCGACAATTGCACCGAACAAAGTACCGCGGCCACCCGTCGCCACCCAGACAACCAGTTCAATCGAATTAAGTGGCGAAAATTCGCCGGGGTTAATAATGCCGACTTGCGGCACGTAGAGCGCACCGGCTATTCCCGCCAGCACTGCAGAAAAAACAAATAGCCAAAGTTTATAACTCTCTACCTTGTAACCGCAAAAACGCGTACGGCTCTCTGCATCGCGGATGGAGACAATAATTTTTCCCATACGTGAAGTCACAATGTAGCGGCAGGCAATGTAAGCAATGATCAACATAAAGCCCGATGCTAAAAACAACGAGATGCGTGTACCGTTAGCAGCAATAGGGAAACCGAGGATATCTTTAAAATCGGTCAAACCATTATTGCCACCAAAACCCATTTCATTACGGAAAAATGCGAGCAGCAATGCGTAGGTCAATGCCTGGGTGATAATTGAAAAATACACACCGGTTACGCGGGAGCGGAAAGCCAGCCAGCCAAAAACAAATGCGAGCAAACCGGGAATAATAATCACCATCAATATCGCGAACCAAAACATATCAAATCCCTGCCAGTACCAGGGCAATTCTTTCCAATTCAGGAACACCATAAAGTCGGGCAGTAATGGATCACCGTATTGACCCCGTGGGCCAATTTGGCGCATCAGGTACATGCCCATTGCATAACCGCCAAGTGCGAAAAATGCGCCGTGACCAAGCGACAAAATTCCGCAGTAGCCCCAAATTAAATCAACTGCCAGTGCCAGTAATGCGTAACACAAAAATTTTCCCAGCAGCGTGACCGTGAAAGTCGAAATGTGCAGCGCTGAACTTTCCGGGATCAGGATATTGCATATCGGCACCAGTACCATGGCGAGCAGTACCAATCCCAGCACAATCATGCCGCCGCGATCACTGAGTAATAAACGTTGGGTTAACATTTGATTCTCTCTTTATCAAGTCTTTCTGTTGTAGGTTGGTGGTGAGCTTGCGAACCCCAACATGGCCATATTTCCGAACAACCAAAATTAAATAATGTACGTTCTGTTAATTTTTAGTGTTGGGGTTCGTTCCTCACCGCCAACCTACGTGAGCAATTAATCCGCAGCAGCTCGACCCTTCTGTGGAAAAATTCCCTTCGGTCGCTTCTGGATAAATAAAATCAACAAAACCAGCACCAAAACTTTTGCGAGCACCGCGCCGGCATACGGCTCCAAAAATTTATTGATAATGCCGAGCCCCATTGCGCCAACCAGCGTGCCCCACAGATTACCGACACCACCAAATACCACCACCATAAAGGAATCGATAATGTAAGCTTGCCCAAGGTTGGGACCGACGTTGGTGAGTTGTGAGAGCGCAACACCAGCGATACCGGCGATACCCGAACCTAAACCAAAGGTCATCGCATCCACCCAGCTGGCGCGCACGCCGACTGCGCGTGCCATAGCACGGTTTTGCGAAACAGCGCGGACCTTTAATCCGAGTGTGGTTTTTTTTAGGATGGCGAGTAGGGCAAAAAACACCAGGAGACCGAAGATAAAAATATATAAGCGGTTGTAGGTGATTGAGAAAACCGGATTAATTACTAACGATCCGCTCATCCACTCTGGTAACTCTACTGCGCGGTTGAGCGGAGAAAAAATACTGCGCGCCGCTTGCTGCAAAATCAAACTGATACCAAATGTGGCGAGCAGTGTTTCCAGTGGCCTACCATACAAAAAGCGAATCACGCCGCGTTCAATGGCGATGCCTACCAGACCGGCGACGATAAAGGCAGTGGGAATGGCGATCATCAAACTGTAGGCAATTTGGTTGGGAAATAATTGTTGTACCACCCAGGTGACATAGGCGCCGATCATCATGAGTTCACCGTGGGCCATATTAATGACGCCCATTACACCGAAGGTGATCGAAAGGCCGATGGCTGACAGTAGCAATACTGAACCCAGACTCAGGCCGAAGAAAATATTTTCCGCCAAACGGAAAGCGGCAATACGATCTTCAATAGAATCCAATGCCAGTTTGGCTTGCAGTTTTACTTTTTCATCAGCGTCATTTTCGGCCACACCCGTTAATGCGGTACGTACTTCCTGTTGCAAGCTGCCACGCAGAATCTGCACTGCATCCAAACGAACTTGCACTTCACTGCTTTGTAAATTCATTAATGCTACTGCTGCGGTAATCGCAATACGCACATCTTCATCGGGTTCTGTTTTTTGCCGCTCTTGTAATAGAACGATAATATCTTCATCAACGCCATCGGCGATCATGCGATTGACTGCATCCAAACGCACGGTGGCATTTTTGTCATTCAGATTTAAGGCGGCCAACAAGGTGCGCAATTGGGTTCGCATCGTATTGTTGATGGGGACGCGCTTGAGTTCATCGGTTGCAGTGGTAATTTGTTCGCCGCTGATCGCATTAGTAAATGTGTTGCCACTGCCGGCAATGGCAACTAGTGGATCATCATCCTTGGTGGCGTAGAGTGAGCCTTGTTGTAGCGCAGCAAAAATATAGGTTACACGCTCGTCGTTAAGCTTGGCCAATTTTTTGGCTGTTTGCGCGCGCTTGGGCAAGCTACCTTGGGTGAGGGCTTTGACGAGGGTGTCGAATTCGGGTTGCGTTGCTGAAATCTTTTCAGGAGCGCTTTCCTGGAATTGGCCGGTCTGATCTGAAAAATCGGTCTCTTGCGAAAAAACCGTTGCTGAAAAGCAAATTGATAATAGCAGTATCAATTGCACTAGCCATGTGCCAAGCAGCTTTGGTAGGTTTCGCATAGTCTTGTCTCTGTTAAAGCAAATAAAATATAGGTCAGAATTTTTAGTTTTTATGTGAAGCTTTTAATTTGTACGAGTGTTAGTTGTTACAGTGTTCTCTTACTCATTTTCTTCGACAACAAGGTTTATATTTTTCAGTTCCTCCCGGATACAACCCGGGAGGAAAGGTTTTTAACATTACTGCGCTGCAGCACCTAAACATTTTTTGGTTTTGGTGTTGTAGTTACCGCACTTCAATTTAATCCAATCTGATTCCAGATCTTTTGAACCTTCGAGGTAGTCAGACCATGCATCACCTGGAACCAAACCATCAGTTTGGGATACAGTGAGGAACTGGCCATCAGCTTGAATTTCGCCAATCAATACTGGTTTGGTGATGTGGTGGTTCGGCAACATTTTGCTTATGCCGCCAGTCAGGTTAGGCGCTTCAACACCGATGATTGCATCAACTACTTTGTCAGTATCAGTAGTGCCTGCTTTCTCAACTGCTTTAACCCACATGTTGAAGCCAATGTAGTGTGCTTCCATTGGGTCGTTGGTTACCCGCTTCGGGTTTTTGATAAAGGCTTTCCATTGCTTAATGAACGCCGCGTTAGCAGGATTGTCTTCGCTCATGAAATAATTCCATGCAGCGAGGTGACCAACCAATGGTTTGGTATCGATACCGGACAGTTCTTCTTCACCTACAGAGAAAGCAACAACCGGAATATCTTCAGCAGTGACTTTTTGGTTGCCGAGTTCACGATAGAAAGGAACGTTGGCATCGCCATTGATGGTAGAAACCACAGCAGTTTTTTTACCGGCTGAACCAAAGCGTTTGATATCAGATACAATGTTTTGCCAATCGGAATGACCGAATGGGGTGTAGTTGATCATGATGTCTTCTTGCTTAACGCCTTTTGATTTTAAATACGCTTCAAGAATTTTGTTGGTGGTGCGTGGGTATACATAGTCGGTACCGGCCAATACCCAACGCTTCACTTTCATTTCTTTCATAAGGTAATCAACAGCGGGAATAGCTTGTTGGTTTGGTGCGGCACCGGTGTAGAACACGTTGCGTGAAGATTCTTCACCTTCGTATTGCACTGGATAAAAGAGTACACCGTTTAATTCTTCAATAACCGGTAATACTGACTTACGTGAAACCGAGGTCCAGCAACCGAAGATTGCTGCAACTTTGTCTTTGGTTAACAGCTCACGGGTTTTTTCCGCAAACAATGGCCAGTTAGAAGCCGGGTCAACAACGACGGCTTCGAGTTTTTTACCGAGCAAACCGCCTTTTTTGTTTTGCTCTTCAATCAACATCAACATGGTATCTTTCAGAGTAGTTTCTGAAATCGCCATAGTGCCGGACAGTGAGTGAAGTACACCCACTTTGATAGTGTCAGCGGCAGCTGCGCTAAACGAGGCGATAGTCAAGCCGCAGGCGATACCGAGTGCCCCGACATGTTTTGCTATTTTCTTCAGCTTCATGGGTCTTTCTCCTGGATGGTATTAATGACTCAGTGGTTTGGTGCGGGATGCTAGTTTCTTATAAGCTCCCATTTTTTTCGGTAACACCTTTAACGCTAATAGTGGGTGACAGGTTTTTCTTCCTTAATCACAGCGCATGTGCTTCATGTATGTGTTGTGTTGTCACTCTGGTTTTAAAAAAACAATTCAAGGCTTATGAATTAATCCGGATTCTGCTGTTGGGCTTCGTAGAGCATGTGCAGCGTAATTTTGCGCACCTCTGCTTTGCTGGCCTCAATGTGCGTTTTTAAATAACTTTTAACGTCCTCGGCGCGTCGTTCCATAATCGTGCGCAATATTTTTGCGTGTTCATCATAGGTCGCTTCGATGCGGTTTCGCTGGGTAAAGTCAATGCGGCGAATAATTCGCAACCGCTCGGTAATATCATGATGAATACGTGCCATTTCCATATTGCCGGTGGCCTCAATCAATTGTTCATGAAAGCGCTCGTCCAGTGCACACACACTTGGGCCGTCTTCCAAACGATCTTCCGGTTTTACTAACCAGATACGTTTTAAATCTTCCAGCGCCGGTGCCGGCTCTATCTCACACAATCTTTTTACTGCTGCCAATTCGAGTACGATGCGCACATCGTAAAGCTGCTCAAATTGTTTAAAATCAAACGGCTTTACTTGCCAGCCGCTGCGAAAAGAAACATCGACAAAACCTTCTCTCTGTAACCGCGCCAGTGCTTCGCGTACCGGCGTCCTGCTGGCCGCCACACGTTCGGCAATTTCGTTTTCACTGAACCTGTCGCCTGGCAATAAACGGAATGAAAAAATATCGTCTTTGATCGTTTGATAAATGCGCTCCGTTAAATTGGTGCGCGGTTCATCGGTTTTCTTTTTGCTTTTGTCGTTTTTGATTAATTTCATTTTTTTACCGTAGGTTGGTGGTGAGGAACGAACCCCAACACAATCAACGCGTTAATGTTGAATATTGTCATGTTGGGGTTCGCTCCGCTCACCACCAACCTACGTCCGTGTTTTAATTTTCCTCAAGCACCAGCAACAAATCCCCCGCATTCACCTGCTTGCCGGGCGCGCAGTGCACTGCGCTGACTTTTGCTGCGCGATCTGCATAGACAGAAAACTCCATTTTCATCGCCTCAACAATTAATAACGGTTGGTCGATTTCTACCAATTGGCCTGGCTCAACCAATAATTTCCAAATATTGCCGCTGATATCGGCAGTGATTGGATGACCATCCACTTCAATCGGACCAGTCGATACTTTGACTTGCAATGCAGCATCGACTTGTTTTTCTTCGTCGGCTTGCCACAGCGCAACTTCTTTGGTGAAAGCGGCTTGTTGTTTGGTTTTAAATTCGGCAATGCTGGCGGCGTTGTCTTGCAGGAATTGTTCGTGCTCCGCGAGACTGAAATAATCTTCTTCAATGCGCAGGCTCAAACGGCCTTCGCGGAATGCTTCGCGTTGTGCAGTGAGTTCTTCTTCGGTAACTTCGTAATAACGCACGCGATCAAAGAATTTCAGCAGCCATGGCTCGCCATCTTTGAATACCGGGTTTTTCAGGAATTTATTCCAGATAGGTAATGTGCGACCGACCAATTGGTAGCCGCCTGGAGAATCCATACCGTAAATACACATGTAGACGCCGCCGATTCCCACAGTGCCTTCAGCGGTGTAAGTGCGTGCCGGATTGTATTTGGACGTGAGTAAACGATGGCGTGGATCAACCGGTACTGCGCAAGGTGCACCGAGATATACATCACCCAAACCTAACACCATGTAGCTGGTTTCAAATAGAATTTGTTTGACTTGATCAACTGAATCCAGGCCGTTAATGCGACGCATAAATTCGGTGTTGCTTGGCAGCCATGGCGCGGTGTCGCGCACGGATTGGCGGTAGCGGGCAACTGCATCCAACGTTGCTGAATCTTCAAATGCCATCGGCAGATGCACAATACGGCTGGGCACTTTGGTGTTGCGAGCATCGCCCAGTGTTTCTTCGATGACCAATAACTGATTGATTAATTGCTGTTGGTGAATAACGCGGCTGTCGTAATTAATTTGCAGTGAGCGCACCCCGGGTGATAATTCAATTACACCTTCAATCGGTGATGCTTTTAATGCTTCCATCAATGCATACACACGCAGACGCAAACTCAATTCAAGAATGTTGTCGCCGTACTCCAATAAAATATATTTATCACCCGCCTGGCGATAACTCACCAATGGACGGTTGCCCTGTGGTAGAAGTGCAGCAAGGATACATTCGGAAATCGTATTTTCCGGTTTAACAATCGGGATAGGCAGGACAGCCGGCTGTACACTCAGGTTTTCAATCGCGCGATCAATCGACAACTCCAGCGCCAGGGCTGTATCAAAACTCAAACGTTTAAAGCGAATTTTATCGCCGGGTTTTACCTGGCCTACTTTCCATAATTCAGCTTTTACGATGGTCACCGGGCAAACAAATCCGCCGAGGCTGGGGCCGTCTTTGGTGAGGATCACGGGCATATCGCCGGTGAAATTAATTGAGCCAATTGCGTATTCAGTATCGTGAATATTGGATGGATGCAAACCGGCTTCGCCGCCATCGCTGCGAGTCCAGGTTGGTTTTGGTCCGTTCAAGCGGATGCCTAAACGGTTGGAATTGTAATGCACTTCCCACGCTGTGGAGAAAAACATGTCAATCGCTTCGGCTTTGAAAAAATCCGGCGCGCCGTGTGGGCCGTAAAGCACACCGATTTCCCATTCATTAGGATAGGTAGGAATCAATTCAGCGGGTGCAGCTGCCGCGTCATAAACCGGGGCCGGAGTCGTGCAAGCGACAATTGCCGGATTACTAATCGGTAACATATCCGTTGCGCGCAATGTGCGACCGGCATGGCCACCAAATTGACCCAGTGCAAATGTAGAGCGACTGCCTAAATAAACCGGCACATCAAAACCGTTGCGTACGGCAAGGTAACCGCGACAACCTTGATCGGCTTTTCCAATTTCAAGAATTTGTCCGGCTTTAATGGCTACCGGTTGCCAGAAAGGAATTAATTCGCCATCGATTTTTGCCGGTGATGTAGCACCGGTGAGTGCAATAGTTGCGTCGCGATGGAATTTTAATTTCGGTCCGATAATAGTGTATTCAAGCGCGGCAGCGCTTTCATGATTGCCGACGATGCGGTTAGCCAAACGAAACGCATAGTCATCCATTGGACCTGAAGGTGGAACACCAATGCTCCACAAACCGACGCGACCGGGATAATCCTGCACGCTGGTATAGGTGCCGGGATGTAATACTTCAACCACCGGCGCTTGATATTCAAAACCGGCTAATTTGTTGGTGGCAACATCGCCGCTGCCAAAAAAATCCGAGTTTATAATCTGGCGCAAATAATCCAGATTGGTCGCAATACCTGCTGCACGGGTTTCATTCAGTGCTGTACTCATTTTACTAATTGCATCAGCGCGATCTTTGCCGTACACAATAATTTTCGCGATCATTGGATCGTAATAAGGTGATACTTCAGTGCCGGTTGAAACCCAGGTGTCGATACGTGCAGATTCTGAAAATACCACATCAGTCAATACCCCCGGTGACGGTTGGAAATCGCGCACCGGATCTTCGGCATACAAACGCACTTCGATGGCGGCGCCTTTTGGAGTGATATCGATATCCAGTTTCGGCGGCGTGCCAGCGGCGGTAAGAATCATCCACTCGACCAAATCTACACCGGTGCAAGCTTCAGTGATGGGATGTTCAACTTGCAAACGGGTGTTTACTTCTAAAAAGTAAAAAGCATCGCGTGCGCCATCGTAGATATATTCAATGGTTCCCGCCGAGCGATAATTGACTGCTTCACCCAAACTTTTTGAGGCAGCTAATAATTTATCGCGTGTGGCAGCCGGTAAATTTGGTGCGGGCGTTTCTTCTACTACTTTTTGGTTGCGGCGTTGCAGTGAACAATCGCGCTCGCCCAGTGCAAGTACATTGCCATTGCCATCGCCAAAAATTTGTACTTCAACGTGACGTGCGTTATCGACAAAACGTTCGAGAAATACACCGCTATCGCTGAAAAAGTTTTGCCCTAAACGTTTTACGCTTTCATACGCAGCGATTAATTCAGCTTCGTTGTTGCAACGTGTTAAACCTATGCCACCACCACCGGCAGTGCTTTTTAACATGACCGGATAACCGAGTTCGGCTGCGGATGTGACTGCTTCATCAACCGAACTCAATAAGCCGGTTCCGGGAGTAAGCGGCACTCCGGCTTTTTCGGCAATTTCACGTGAAGTGTGCTTCAAACCGAATTCGCGAATTTGTGCAGGAGTAGGACCGCAAAACGCGATACCTTCTGCTTCACACTGCTCGCAAAATTTGGCGTTTTCCGAGAGGAATCCGTAACCGGGAATAATTGCTTGCGCGCCGGTTTCCTTTGCGGCAGCGAGGATTAAATCTGCCTTCAAATAACTTTCTGCGGCCGTATTACCACCAAGGCAAATTGCTTTATCACAGGCAGTGACATGCGCTGAATTGCGATCTGCATCGGAATAAACTGCAACCGATTCGATGCCCATTTTTTTCAGGGTCTTGGCAATGCGCACCGCGATTTCCCCACGGTTGGCAATAAGTACGGTCTTTAACATGATTCTTCTCCGGCTGTAATTCTGGTTTGCGTAGGTTGGGCAGCCATGCCCAACACTCAGGATTAACATTTGTTGTTTTTGTTGGGCATGGCTGCCCAACCTACGCATCATCTTTGCAGCGACTTTATATAAGCCCGCCATCCACCTAAATGCGTAATATCGGTTGCGCCATTCACAGCTGCGCCCTCGCAAATAAAACCTTTTACTTCGCGTCCATCGTGCAAACTCAAAGTACCCATACCGAGTGGAGCGGGAATCAGTGCGACAAAACTGCCGAAGTGCTGCACTGGCACATCCCACAATTCCACAATAATTTCTGCTCCTTCTGCTGAGCGAATCAAACCAGGTTTTGGTGGCGTGGTATTCGGTAAGGCAACTAAACGGTAATTGTTTGCGGTGTAGGTGCTCTCAACAAAAAGTGCATTGCGCTCTTGCAACTGCACATTGAGTGGCATGCCGGTCAAATGGGCACCAACAACTGCCAAGCGAACATAACCTTGCGGCGGCGTGTTTTTAATCGTTAATGCCGGTGTCGGTTTGTTGGTTGCACCAAGCGGCAAATGCACGCTGCTGTGCCATTTTTTTCCGAATGCTGCGAGTGCTGCGTCTTGCCATGCTGGGGCGATTAAGGTGATACCAAATGGCAAGCCATCGGCGCGCATAGCAGCGGGTAATGCGAGCGCAGAGCAATCGGCGAGGTTGACAAAATTGGTATAGGTGCCGAGTTGGCTATTAATACCAATAGGATCAGCTGCGACTTCGGCAATGCTTGGATGACGCGGTGAAGTGGGAACCAACAGTGCATCAACATTGCTCATTAATGTTTTGATTTCACGTGCAAGATCGGCACGGCGATATTCAGCGCGATACGCATCTGTTGCAGAAAAATGAACTGCCTTTTCAATAATACCTCGCACAATATCATTCATATCATCGGCATGATCTTGCATAAAATCGGCGATAGCGGCGTGGCGTTCTGCAACCCATGGGCCGCCATACAATAATTGCGCGAGCGTAAACATTGGAGTGAAATCAATAGTGACTAATTCGGCACCGAAGGCAGAAATGTTTTCCAATGTTTCCAACCAGGCAGCTTCGGCTTGTGCATCACCAAACCAATCCGGCGCAGAGGGAATACCAAAACGTGGCTTGTTAGAGAAATAATTCGCGGCGGCAGGTGCAATGCGTGAATAACCGTCGGCCGCATCAAATCCTTCCATTACAGTTGCAACTGTTTCTGCATCATCAACGGTGAGCGCAAAAATCGAAATGCAATCCAGGCTGCGGCATGCCGGCACAACACCTTTGGTGCTGAAGCGACCTTTAGTGGGTTTTAATCCAACAATATTGTTGAAGCCGGCAGGTACGCGGCCAGAACCGGCGGTGTCCGTTCCCAAGCTAAACGGTATTAGCCCTTGCGCGACTGTGGTGGCGGAGCCGGAGCTGGAACCGCCGGAAACGTAATCTGCTTTAAATGAATTGGGCACGGCACCGTAGGGTGAACGTGTACCGACCAAGCCAGTGGCAAATTGGTCGAGATTGGTTTTGCCGAGCACAATTGCTCCGGCTTGTTTGAGCCGCGCTATTGCGGTGGCATCGGCTTCGGGTATGTAAGTGAATGCAGGGCACGCGGCGGTAGTGGGAATACCTGCAACATCGATATTGTCTTTCACTGCGAAAGGCACACCGTAAAGCGGAAGGCTGACTGAATCGCCCAGGATTTCCAGTGCATCTAATTGCGCATCCAATTCAGCGGCAGAGACGATATACATCCAGGCGGTATCATCTGCTTTAAGTTGCGCGCGCAATAATTGCAATACATTACGCGCGGTCAGTCCTTTGCTGCGATAAGCGTTCAACCATTCGTTGATGGTCCAACCGGTTGTTACAAAATCTGGCGACTGCGTCATTATCGTTCCTGCATACCGTTCTTAAAATAACCTTGGGCTTAAATACAATCTTGGATACAAGTTTGTATTCAGCAGAAACTATGCCAACAGAAATTTGCGTGCCCAGCACAGTTAAATGGAATGCATAAAATCCTTTTTATTCAATGAGTTAAATGACGTAAGAAAATAAGGTTAAGCGGGATTTGGATGAGGCTTTGGGGGAAGTTTTATGCGCTGAATGTGTGCGTCTAAATTCTTCTGACGGGCTAACTTGGTGCGGGTAGTTCTCGTTTTCATATCTCAATTTTCATGAATATTGAGATATGAAAGTATTTCCACTATAGTTCATCTCAATATTTTTAGTTTTTGAGATGAATTGAAATGATCAAGCGGCCTCCTCCGCATAAGTTACCAAATAATCCTTGGCTATATGTTAGTGAAAATCATGAGCCTGACATGATGGATTATTTAGCTTTCTGGCATCCGGTAGATGACAAAGGCCGATACCTTCACTTTGATGAATTCCGTCATCGGGTGCCAAAACATCTGAAGGTAGATTTAGCTTGGGCTTTGACTAAGGATGCGCGAAGGTTTAAAGAATCGCAGTATTTGATTGGCTTAGGTGACCAAAAGAGTGTTTGTAAATATATTGAAACTTCACTTATTCAAAAAACCAAAACCTTGGTCGATCAATCTACTACTACCGCTGCTTTGGAATGGGCAAATAGAAAAATAGGTGAGGAGCAGAACCTCTCCTATGTGCTGGAAGACCTATTTGAAGATGAGCCCATCAGTAGTAGTCAATTGGAAGGTTCGGCTACAACCACCTTGATTGCAAAAGATATGATCAAGAGAAAACGTGAACCGCGCAGCATTGACGAAAGAATGATTGCTGGCAATTTTAAAATGATGCAGTTTATATGGGATAAACGGTCATTACCTTTAACTACTGATCTAATAAGAGAGTTACATTCTATTGGTGTAGCAGGCATAGATAATGAAAAGTACGCTCCCGGTGTTTTTCGGTTGACTGACAATGTGGTTGTTGAAGATCGAGATGGAAATATCGTACATCAACCACCTCCAGCTGTTGGACTTGACAACCGTTTGCAATCACTATGCGACTGGATGAATACCGATCATGATGAAATAGAAAGTCAAAGTTATATCCATTCACTGATAAAGGCTATTTGTGTTCATTTTGCAATAGGCTATGAGCATCCGTTCAATGATGGGAATGGTAGAGTTGCACGCGCATTGTTTTATTGGTTTATGTTTAAAAAGGATTACGGTGCGTTCCGCTACATATCAATTAGCAATTTGTTGAAAGAAGCTGCTACGCAGTATGGTAAGTCTTATTTGTATACAGAAACTGACGAAATGGATATGACCTATTTTATCGAGTATCAATGCTCTGTGATTATGCGTGCTGTTGCTGCGTTTAAATCACACTGTCAAAAAACTGTTGATAATATTGAATCTTTTAATAAGTGGCTATTTAATTCGGGCATTTATGGAAAACTTAGCGAAAAACAAAAGATTGTTTTTCAAGTTGCAAAGAGCAGCCCGAATACAATTTTTACTGCGAGATATATTGAAGAGAAATTGAGCTGTTCTTATAACACCGCTGCAGCCGTCTTAAATGGCTTGGTCGATCTCAATTTTTTTGACAAACAAAAAGACGGTAAGGAATGGATTTATTCATTGTGTGATAAACAAGATATTCAGAAAAACTGGATTTCCTAAAAAACTGTTAGGGATTTATATATGACCATGAATTGGAACCAATTGCTCTGTGCTGACCGGTTGGGTAAGCGCACGGCAAAACACGAGGAAGGGCGCTCGCCTTTCCATTCGGATCACGACAAAATTATTTTCTCCGGTGCATTTCGTCGCCTTGCGCGCAAAACGCAAGTGCATCCGCTCGCGACGAACGATCATATCCATAATCGCATGACGCACAGTTTGGAAGTGGCATGCGTTGGCCGCACCTTGGGGATTCGCGTGGGGCAGGCGCTGAAAGATAAAGGTGATTTGCCTGTGCATATTTGGCCGACTGATATTGGCGATATAGTTCAGGCCACTTGTTTGGCACACGATATTGGCAACCCTCCATTTGGTCATACCGGTGAAGATGCCATTCGTAACTGGTTTCAAAAAGAAGGTGCGGAATTTTTAAAAGATTTATCACCGTCTGAGCAAGATGATATCCGTGTGTTTGAAGGTAATGCGCAGGGCTTGCGCGTGCTGACTACATCGGAGTATCACCAGTTTCACGATGGCATGCGTTTGACTTATGCAACACTGGCGTCTTCGATTAAATATCCCTGGACTTCATCGCCAACCGTGTTGGGTAATCGACCCAAAGATAATAAGTATGGAATCTTCCAATCGGAGTTGGATCACTTTCATGAGATCGCACAAAAAACCGGTTTGATTGAGTTGGGCAATAATTGGTATTGCCGCCATCCGCTGGTGTATTTAATGGAAGCGGCGGACGATTTTTGTTATGGCATTATTGATCTTGAAGATGGTTTGGAAATGGGGATTCTAAACTGGAGCGAAATTTATGAATTGCTGCATCCGGTAATTGCAGACTCTGCACAATTACCTGAATTGGAGCGGTTGCTAAAAAAAGTGAATGATGGGCGCAAGCCCGCCCTGGTGCGAGGTAAAGTTATTGACGCATTCATCAATGCAGGTACAGCGGCATTTATTAAATATCAGGATGCTTTTTTGCGCGGCGAAGTGCAGGGCGATTTGATTTCCCTCTGTGATCCTAAGGTAAAAAATGCAGTGCAAGCGGCAAAGGATTTAGCCAAGCGTAAAATTTTTAATCATTCGCGTCGGGTTGAATTGGAAATTGGTGCTTACACCGTAATAGGAACCTTGCTTAATACTATTTGTTCGGCAGTCTATGCTTCGCTTGGTGATGTAGCGCAAATGACTTACAAAGATAATCGTGTGATGGCATTAATCGGCGAAAATAATTTCCACCCTGCAGTGAGCAAGCGCGAAGACAACTATAAATATATGGCGTTGATGGCCGTGATCGATTACATCAGCGGTATGACCGATAACTATGCGACTAATCTTGCCAAGCAATTTAATGGAATGGGTTATTCACAATATTAATTTATTCTTCTGGATATTGATGTTGCTGTGTTAATTCTATGCAATCTTAATAAATCGATGGTTTAAAAGTCCCCGCTTCAAATTGAGGCGGGGATTTTTATTTTATGGATTATTTTTTAGCAGGAAAGGCAAAAAATACTTTGGTAGCTGCTATGCCCACCCCTTTGCCAGGTTCTGCTCCGGTTTCATCAAAGCCGGTGGTGACATAGGTAGTGCCTGTTATCACTAAACCATTAGTAGAAATGGCTTGCCAGGCTTGTGCTTCCTGCTCGCGATCCAATGCCGCTTTTTCCAGTGACAGGTCATGGAACTGGCTGTTGTAATCGCTGTTAATCAATGCGGCGCTGAAGTAAGGGCAGGGTGTGGTAATGCATACAATTCCGGTGCTGGAGATTTTTAGATAAGGACCAACGGCGATATTCTTATTAGCGCCTACCCAAGCTCCATTTACAGTCAATGTTTTGGTACGTGTAATAATTTTGCCTGAGGCCGGAGAATTGACCACCGTGCCGCGCAGTAATGCTTGTTCACTGCGAATCGCACTTTCAAGTTCTGCGATTTGCTCTTTGGTTAAACCGAGACGCTTGTAATTAATGTAGGACACATAAATGCTGTTGGGCAATAATGCAGCGTTTTGATAGGCTTCGTCTTCTGTTTCAAGATGTAATGAATATTGGTTAACCGGTGTTAAAAACCAGCCGCCACACAATGGAAATGCGCATTTGCGATAATCAGGTTTGACGATGTAAGTAGTGCCAGTTGGCTCAGGGCTGATAATGGTTTGCGCCTGGGCGCTCAGGCTAAATAAACCTGTGCAGAATGCCAGTAATATCGCGCAGCCTGTTAGAGTGGAGCGAGTGAAAGAAATTATGTTGTTCATAATAGTAAGTCCTGTTATTAGATATGAAGAATCTATGTGGTAAGCATATAGAGGTGAATGCATCCCTGTACCAGCGAGTGCAATCCTTATACTAAACCTTGTTAGTTGTTAGTCATTAGCGATTGCCAAACGGCGCGCCAGCGTTTTGTAATAAATTGTTTTTGTTTGATCATTTTGTGATGGAGTTTTCTTTGAAAGCAAGTTTGCCTTCCTGGTTGTCCGGGCTGCTGGTGTTGATCGTGGTGCCGTTCTTTTTTATCGGTGGTCCCGATATGTTTTCGTCGCTTGTGCTACAAAACATCTGGAATTTCGGCCATATTATTTTTTTTGCTGTAGTGATGCTATTGATTCAGGCGTTTAAACCATTGCCATATTGGCGGCAGTGGTTGCTCGTGACCTTGATTGCGGTTTTACTGGGATGCTCAATCGAGTTTATTCAACAGTTTGTTGGACGTAGTGCCAGTGTCGATGATGTTTTGCATAATTTATTTGGCGTTTGGATAGGGCTATTTTGGGGGCAAAAACCCACCAGGCAGATATGGATACTGCGCGTTATCAGTTTATTGTTTATAGCACCCGCGTTGTGGCTGGTTGTTGATTCGGGTATCGCAAATCTTGTAATGCGCTACCAATTTCCGCGCATCAATAGCTTCGAATCCCATTACGAGTTACAGCAGCTGCAACTCAATAAGGCGCAGGTAAAGGCGGTTCAAAGTCCAGTGCTTCATACGCATGGCAATTTGTCTTTGCAGGTTGAATTGAGCATCGACAAATATGCGGGAATAAGTCTTTTGAGACCCTATGGCGACTGGGAAAGTTATGCGTCGATGGTGATGGATTTTTATAATCCGGATAATGAACCTTTGGCTTTAGTTATCAGGATTTCTGATTTGCAACACGATCGTGGAGCCAATCAGTTTGATGACCGATTTAATCGTTCTATCGTGTTAATGCCGGGCTGGAACCAGTTGGCGATTAGTTTGGGGGATGTTCGCACGGCGCCACGCGGCAGGACTATGCTGATGGATGAAATCAGTAATATTACTGTGTATGCAGTACAGCTATCCAAGCCGCGCAAGTTTTATTGGGATAATGTCAGGCTGCAGTAACAACGCGATTGCGTCCGGATGTTTTTGCCTCATAAAGCGCTGTGTCAGCTGCTTTAAAAAGCTGCTCCAGATTTTCATTGGTTTTTAACGTGGCGACACCAAAGCTGGCCGTAATCGTAATATTTTTATGCAGGGTTTGGTTGGCGATAAGCTCGCGCAGTTTATCGGCAATAGCACGCGCACTTTCAAGATCGGTATCGCGGCACACTAATACAAACTCTTCTCCACCCCAGCGGGCAAATAAATCCTGGGTGCGCGTGTGTTGTTGCACCATGTTGGAAAGATTACTTAATACCAGATCGCCAATATCATGACCATGTTGATCATTCACTTGTTTGAAATGGTCGATATCAATCATCACCAGCGACAACGGTTTGCGATATTGGAACCATTCTTGTAAACCTAAGCTAATGGCCTCTTCAATGCCAAGGCGATTAAACGCACCGGTAAGTGGATCGGTTTTGGCCTGCAATTCCAACGCTTTACTGCGCATATCCAGAACTTCATTAATTTCAATCAGTTCCGATTCGCGTTTGCGTTGAATCACCACCTCATCTTTTAGTTTGATAATGCGATAGGCAAGGAAGCATAGAATAATGCCGAGCCACGCCACCATAATAGCGAGATACCAATCGGCGGTGCTTAACGCCTGGCCGATAAATTCAACCCGGTGTAAACGGAATTGATGTTTGCCCAGCGGTTTTCCCGAGCCGGTTTGCACTTCAAAAATAGTGATATTGTCAAACTGCGGATGGCTTAATTGCGGCGGAATTTTATTTTCCAATACCCACCAGTTGGCGACAAAAAAATCCTTAAGCGAAAATTCCGCCACACCATTTAGCAGGCTGACATTAAATTCAATCTGATTGTATTTTGTGCTTTGCAGGATTTCTTTTTTGCTGTAAAGCGGATCGAAGTTGCGCAGCGAAATGCGCACGGTTTGGCTGGGGCCATTGTAATCCAGCCAGAGACGAATTTTGTTGTAGTGTCCCAAGTCAATGCCGTTGGTGCGCTCTTTATCGAACAGCACTTCAAAGCCGCAGTAGGGGTAGGAGTAGCTATCGCGCAATATACAATGCCAGCGCATATTCTTTTCATCTTCCAGATGAATACTGGAGGTTCCGCCGCTTTCCCGGTCATCGTAAGTATTCAGTGCGAGGCCGGAGTTTTGATTGATCACCAAATGCTTTTCGAGGATTTGCTCTTCCCCGGCTATCGCAAAAATAGTGAGGATGACCAGCAGGCCAAGGATAATTTCAAAATACAAATGGTTGGGAGGTGTTTGTTGCATACATCTGGGCTCCAGCGGCGGATACATTTTGCATCCAACAACTATTCTTATTTTCGCTGTGTTTATGGGATTGCGATCTTGGGGGATTCCGGGTGTTGTGTCGAAAACCCGCCCTGGAGTGTTTGCCTGAAAAGTAGTTAATAATTATGTTCATCCAAGCGACTGGAACTGATCATAGAAGCTAATTGTTGGTACAGCAATAGCGTGGTAGCCGAGGATTGGTAAAGTTATGAAACGGTGGGCAAAAATGAGGAAAAATCAGCCGCCGGTACTCTGGCGGCTAACAATATTGTTGTGGGTATTGGCCGAATACCTGATATTCAGGTTTGTTACCGGGATGATTTTTCAAATTACCGGGACGACTTTTTAAATTAAAAATCCAGATCGGAAAGGTCGTCGTATCCCAGTTGATCTTTAATACGGCGACGTTCCAATCGATCTTCGATTTTGCGGCGCATTTCCAAAGTGTGCTGGCTGGCTTCTTTGCCCGTTAGCTTTGGCGTTGCCTCTTCATCATCGGTTTCGATGCTAACATCACTCATCAGATCAGTATCTTGTGACTCTACATCAACTGACATAAGACTACTCCAACATTGACAGAGAGAGGGTGTGGCGTCGTTTTCCCCAAAGGGGCGAATTTGACCCGCGCTATTTACCATAGCCCATTTAAAAAAAAAAGAAAAATCGTCGCACACCGATAAAATTTTTCTTTTTACCTTGGCCCTGAACTGGAGTACAAAGCGCGCCTGTCCAGTGGATCGCGCTTTGTACTCCAGTTCAGGGCCAAGGTCGACAAATTCAAGTTGCAGGTTCAACAAAACGAGGACTCCAGACAGTGACAAAAAAACAACCTGAAGTGATCGGATGGCGTGAGTGGGTGGGGCTGCCAGATTTGGGTATTCCCGCGATCAAGGCCAAAGTCGATACTGGCGCTAAAACCAGCGCGCTCCACGCGTATTACGTTACGCCTTTTGAGAAAGATGGCAAGCCGTGGGTAAAGTTTGGCCTGCATCCATTGCAAAAAGACAGCCTGACCTGCATAGAGTGCGAAACCCCGGTGAAGGATGTACGCATGGTGACGGACTCCGGTGGCCATTCGGAAGAGCGTGTGGTGATCGAAACTTGCATTCTCATCAATGGGATTAGCATGACTATCGAGGTAACGTTGACTGACCGGGAAAACATGCGTTTCCGGATGCTGCTTGGCCGCAGCGCCCTCAAGCAGGGGTTTTGGGTCGACAGCAGCAAATCCTTTTTACTGGGCGGCAACAAAAACCAGCCAGCCATGGCATCAATGTAACCAACATAATTTCCTTTATCCAACCGGATTTTTTATGAAAATCGCTATTCTGTCGCGCAATCGTCGCCTCTATTCCACCCGTCGTCTGGTGGAAGCATGCAGCAAGCGCGGCCATGAAGTACGGGTTATCGACATCCTTAAATGTTATATCGATATCGCCTCTGCCAGCCCGGCTATTTGGTATATGGGTGAGCAGTTGGAGGATTTTGATGCGGTAATTCCGCGTATCGGTGCATCGGTCACCCACTACGGTCTGGCAGTGATTCGCCAGTTTGAAATGATGGGCGTTTACTGCTTGACAGAGTCTATCGCCCTGGGGCGTTCACGCGATAAATTGCGCGCGTTACAGTTGCTATCGCGCAAAGGCATAGGTCTGCCTAAAACCAGTTTCGCCTACAACGTGCATGACGCCAAAGAGTTGATCAAACTGGTTGGTGGCCCGCCAGTCGTGTTGAAGTTGTGTGAGGGCACCCAGGGGCGCGGCATTATTCTCGCGGAAACCCAGAAGGCGGCGGAGAGTGTGATCGAGGCGTTCCGGGTATTGCGTGCCGAATTTTTGGTGCAGGAATTTATTAAAGAAGCCAATGGCAGCGACGTACGTTGTTTTGTGATCGGCGAGAAAGTGGTTGCAGCTATGCAGCGCACCGCGCAGGAGGGCGAATTCCGCTCCAACCTGCATCGCGGTGGCACCGCCAAGGTGACCAAGCTGACGCCCAATGAACGGCGCACAGCAATCAAAGCGGCGCAGACCATGGGGCTGCAAGTTGCTGGTGTAGATCTGTTGCGCTCCAGCCGTGGACCCTTGGTGATGGAGGTGAATTCATCTCCCGGATTGGAAGGAATCGAAGGTGCGACCCATAAGGATATCGCCGATGCGATTGTAGAGTTTGTGGAAGAGAATGCGCGCCCCAACGCCAATAAGACTCGCGGCAAAGGTTGATTGCAGGGCGGATTAACAAGGGGGGCGCTTAGGCCCCCAATTTCAAATGCGGCTCCAGATTAATGACGGTGCCGTCAAAATAGAACCGGCCATTGCGGAAGTGGTTCTCCAACTGCTTGGCAGTCATAGGTTTGGCGTAGAGGAACCCCTGCGCCTGATCGCAACCCTTATCCCGCAGCCATTCAGCTTGCCCTTCGGTTTCGACTCCTTCTGCGACTACCCGCATCTGCATATTGTGCGCGAGGCCAATGATCGATTTGGCGATAGCTGCATCGTTGTCATCATCATGGATATCGTTGATAAAGCTGCGGTCGATCTTGAGTTTCTGGATCGGGAAGCGCTGCAAATACGCGAGCGATGAATAGCCGGTACCAAAGTCGTCGATGGCGAGGAACATACCCATCTGGTTCAATTGGTTAAGCTGGTTGATAGTTTCACCGGCGTGCTCCATGGCGCAGCTCTCGGTGATTTCCAGTTCCAGGTATTTTGCTTCCAGACCCGTCTCGTTGAGGATTGCTTCTACTTTGCCGGGGAAGTTTTTCTGGCGGAATTGGCGCGGTGACAAGTTCACCGCAATCTTGCCCACAAACTTGCCGGCATCCAGCCACAACTTCTGTTGGCGACAAGCTTCGCGCAGCACCCACTCGCCAATCGGCACAATCAAACCTGTCTCTTCTGCCAGGGGAATAAAGTGCGCGGGTGATACCAGGCCGCGGTCAGGATGCTGCCAGCGCACCAGGGCTTCCACACCCATCATCTCGCCGGTTTTTAAATCTACTTGCGGCTGGTAGTACAGCACCAGTTGTTGTTGCTCTACCGCGCGGCGCAAATCGTTTTCCAGCAGCAAATAATTTACCGCAGTCGCATTCATGCCTTTGGTGTAAAACTGGCAATTGTTTTTGCCGGCTTCTTTCGCCTTGTACATGGCAATATCGGCATTTTTCAGCAGTTCATCGGTGTCTGCGCCATCCTCCGGGAAAAGGCTGACGCCGATACTGACAGTGGTGGTGATATTATGGCCGCTAATTTCCATCGGGCGCGAAAGCGTAGTGAGCAATTTATTGGCTACGAACACGACGTCATCGAGATCGTGAATGCCTTCAAGCACCACCACAAATTCATCGCCGCCCAACCGCGCCACTGTATCCATATCGCGCACACCTTCGTTGAGGCGCATGGCGATGGCTTTCAATAAAATATCACCGGCGTCGTGACCGAGGCTGTCATTGATATTTTTAAAGCGGTCGATATCGAGCAGCATCAACGCTACTTTGGAATTGGCACGACGCGCGCGTGCAAGGCCGTGATAGATGCGGTCGTAAAAAAGCGAGCGGTTGGGCAGTGAAGTAAGCGAATCGTGGAAGGCCATGTAATTAAGGCGCGATTGTTGTTCACGCAAGGCGTTTTCCGCGAGTTTGCGCTCGGAAATATCGGTACCGATGGTACACACACCAAACACATTATTTTCTTTACTGCGCAGCGGAAACTTCACCATCAAATAGGTGTGTTGGCTGCCATCTTTGTGCATTAAATCCAGCTCAACCTCATAGGTCTGCTGTTTGGTTTTGGCAGCGGCATCAATTTCCCACATTGATTGGGCAACGTCTTTGGGGTAGACATCAAACACGTTTTTACCGACAAATCCCGACTCGTCGATATTCGCCATTTGCTTGAAGTGTTCACTGGCAAGAACGACATTGCCATCCAAATCTTTAACCGAGATTAACGCCGGGGAATAACGCAAGATTGCATTGAGGTAAGTTTCGCTGGCCCAAAGTGCTTGTTCGGCAAGGCGGAAGCGTTCGGCCTGCTCCTCGTGGTGCCACATATCGATAACTTGTCGCACCAACAGTGAACTAAACGTCCAGACGGTATCCAGCTCGCTCACGGCTTTTTGTAGCAGCGGCAATTCCTGGGCAGACTCCATGTAAAACACGGCGATAGTTTTGTTTTTCTCCTGAATGGGATGTAAAAAACAGGAGTGGGTGCCTTTCTGGATAAAGAGTGCACCGAGTTTGCTAATTGTCTGCTGGTCAAGCGTACAGGCGCGGCCTGAATCGAAAACCTGATGGATATAGTGGTGTGGTAAATAATTCAGTCGGCTGAGCGAGGTGGCAACGCCGTTGACGATAGGTTCGTCGGAACCGGAGGAAGCAATGGCCTCTACATAAAGATGGCTGTCGCGTTCAACAATTAACACCGCGCGGCTGATGGTCTTCTTGGCAATAACCAATTTCACCAGCCGCTCGGCAATTTGTTTATGATTTAAATCGGTAAAAAGTTGCTGGAACCTTTTGATTAATTCTATGGCAGTATTCTTGGACTGCCCCGCTTCACTGTTTTGCATAATCGCTCAATTTGGGTAATCGTCTCGCCATTTAGTGCACCTTACCTCGGAGTCTTCCCCATTAACGGCGGTGGACCACTATCACTAAAAACCTACTCTCTGGCCACTCTTCCGGGGCCTGCATTTCCCAAATTTCTACATCGAATCAGCACTTTACAACAAAAAAGCTTATTGGCGATTCTTTTTATGATAATTAAACAGGGAAACTGCGTAGATCTCAAAAACTGGCGGGGACGTTAACCATGGCCGATACCTTTATGTTTCCAAAATTCCCAAATGGGGCGGCATTGTGGTCAAAAGATGAAATGTGTGCCAATAATATGTTTTCATAAGCATGAGTAAAAAAAACGCGCGCACTGCTCAGGGGCTTGAGTTTAAAGGGGCTAGCACTCGCTTTTGTCGGGCGCTGAACTAAAATCACATTAACTATCAATCATAATAGTCAGGAGCCTTAAATGCGCCATTATGTTCCTTTCGTGGGTGAACGCAAAGTTGTTCGCGCCGATGACGAGCTGGCGCGTAGCAAGCGGATGAGTGGTCGTGTGATTGATGACGTCGTTGGTGATGGCAAAGTGGAAAGCAGTTGGGATGATGTAGTCCCCAAGGGCTGGGACGATAAATCCCCACCCAGGCCTGCCGAAGTTGTCGCCAGAGCTTCCGTTTCTATGCCCAAAGGGCAGGTGCCCATTAAGCCAGGCAGCAAAAACCATCATTCGGCAAAAAACGCCCAACCGAAAAAAGCTACTGCTTCCAATGCGATTACCTTTTCTGATTCTGCCAGTATGGATTGGGTATCGATTAATAATGGTCGCGGCTTGCGCGTGAGTGTGCATGGCAATATTGATAACGATTTACGCAAAGAGTGGACACGTTTATTGAATGATCCCCAAGCGGCCAACATCAAAGAATTTGAATTTAATCTTAATGAAACACCGGCGTTAAGTTTGACCGGATTGGGAATGTTATTGCTATTTAAAGAGCGCAAAGGCTCAGCGCGGGACGCGATCAAATTGTGTAATTGCAATAAAGATGTCGCCCAGCTGTTGCAGTGGAGCGGCATGGATAAATATTTTGTGATCGAGAATACCCAAATCTCCGACGTGAAATAACGCCTGCGTTGGATACGAGTGGAGCATCAATAGAAAAGCCCGAATTTCCGGGCTTTTTTATTGGCTGTTCTTTAATGCAAATTACAAGGCTTTTAGTGCATTGATCATTGCTTGCATTTGCTCATCGGTGCCGATGGTAATACGCAGGAATTGATTGATGCGCGGTTTATTAAAATAGCGCACCAGAATGTTGTGATCACGCAGATACTGCGCAACCTCGGCTGCGTTTTTACCGACGGGTTCGGCGAACACAAAGTTCGCTTGCGATGGCAATATATTAAAGCCGAGTTTTTCCAATTCGTTTACAGTCCACTCGCGCGTGGCGATAATTTTATCGCGACAGCTTTTGAAATAGACATCATCTTCAAATGCAACAACAGTTGCCGCTTCAGCCAGTCGATCCAGAGGGTAAGAATTGAATGAGTTTTTAACCCGATCCAACGCATCAATCAAGTCTTTGTGGCCGACCGCAAAACCAACGCGCATGCCCGCAAGTGAGCGGGATTTGGACAGTGTTTGCACCACCAAAAGGTTGGGATATTTATCGACTAACTTGATCGCCGTTTGCGCACCAAAATCCACGTAAGCTTCATCGACCACAACAACGGATTCAGTGTTGCTTTGCAACAAGGTTTCAATTTCCGCCAGCGGTATTCCAATCGCCGTAGGTGCGTTGGGGTTGGGAAAAATAATGCCGCCATTGGCGCGCGCGTAATCCGCGAAATTAATGGTGTAGTCATCGCGCAGCGGAATAGTTTGCGCCTTGATGCCGAATAATTTGCAGTAAACCGGATAAAAACTGTAGCTGATATCGGGGAACAGCAAAGGTTTTGCCTGTTGGAAAAATGCCATAAATAATAGCCCCAGGACTTCATCTGAGCCATTGCCGACAAACACTTGTTCCGCTGTCACTCCGTAATATCCGGCGATAGTGTTTTTCAGTTTTTTGGAGTTGGGGTCGGGATAGAGACGCAAGCGGTCGATGGCGTCATGGGTCATCAGGTCGATCACTTTCGGCGAGGGCGGGTAGGGGCTCTCGTTAGTGTTCAACTTGATTAAACCCTCTATTTGCGGCTGCTCACCGGGCACATAAGGCTCCAGTTCACGCACCACCTGACTCCAAAACTTCGACATGCTTGCTCCTCAACTGTTGCAGCAAAAAAGAATGCGCAGTATACGCGTTGAGGCGCGCGGCTCACACCCAGCGTTTTAACAAAATACTTGCGTTGACTCCGCCAAATCCAAAGCCATTGGAAATGGCGTACTCAATAGCGGTGGGACGTGCTTCGCCGTTGACGATATCCACGCCTGTTGCCGCTTCATCGGGATTTTCCAGATTTAATGTTGGCGGGATGATTTGGTCGCGCAATGCCAGTGCGGTAAAAATTGTCTCAATACCACCGGCGGCACCGAGTAAATGGCCGGTGGCGGATTTGGTCGAAGTGACAGCGACTTTCCCTTCATTGCCAAACACTCGCTTGATTGCCGCAAGTTCACCTTTGTCGCCAACCGGAGTTGAGGTTGCGTGGGCATTCAGGTGCTGAATTTGCTCGGGTTTTATGCCGGCTTGTTTGATGGCGAGTTCCATCGCGCGTTTTGCCCCGTCACCGTCCTCTGGTCCTGATGTCAAATGATAAGCATCGGCACTGGTGCCGTAGCCGACAATTTCGGCAATCGGTTGTGCGCCGCGAGCGAGCGCATGGTTGAGCGATTCAATCACCAAAATCCCCGCACCTTCACCCATCACAAAACCATCGCGGTCGCGATCAAACGGGCGCGATGCTCGGATCGGTTCATCATTAAAACTGGATGATAAAGCTCGCGCCGCCGCAAAACCGCCGAGGCTCACAGTGTGGATACACGCTTCGGCACCGCCACAAATTGCAATATCGACCTCGCCTGCGCGGATCATCCGCGCTGCATCGCCAATCGCCTGTACTCCCGCGGCGCAGGCAGTCACGGGAGCCCCCAAGGGGCCTTTAAAACCGTATTTAATCGAGGCATGTCCTGCCGCGAGATTGACCAGGAACGAGGGAATGGTGAAGGGCGATAATTTGCGCGTGCCGCGTTCATCAGCGGTGCGTACGGCATCGGCAATCGCCGGAAAGCCACCGACACCCGAGGCGATAACCGTCGCTGTGCGCTCTTGCTGTTCGTTCGTTGCCGGCTGCCACTGCGCTTGCTGCAGGGCTTCATCGGTGGCGGCGAGCGCGAGCAAAATAAAGCGATCCATTTTGCGTTGGTCTTTGGCGCTGACGATTATGTCCGGATTCAATCCCGCTTCGGCATCTTCTTCGATTGAAGGAATTACGCCGCCGACTTTAGCGGGCAAGTCCCCGACCATCTCATCCGGCAAGCGACGCAGGCCGGATTTCCCCGCCAGCAGTCGCTGCCATACAGGTTCGATGCCGCAACCAAGCGGCGAGGCTATGCCCATGCCGGTGATAACAATACGTGTCTGCGCGCTCATTGGTTGCTCCGGTTTTATACATGATGATCATAATGTATAAAATTATATGATGAGTATCATGTATACTGTCAAACACTATTTGTGTCATAGGCAGATGACATTTGTACAGATCGACTGGCAGGTGGAATGATGAGAGTAAGCAGAGAGCAAGCAGCAGAAAATCGCGGAAAAATTTTGCATACCGCGGCGCAATTATTTCGCGAGAAAGGTTTTGACGGTATAGGTATCGCCGATCTAATGAAAAAGATAGGCCTAACCCATGGTGGTTTTTACGGCCATTTCACATCAAAAGAAGATTTAATGGCGCAGACCTGCGCTTATGCAGTGGATGAACTGCTGGAGCAAGGGCAGGCGTCGCGAGCGACAGCAAGGGGATCGAAATACAAAGCGTTTATTGCGCGCTATTTATCGACCGAGCATCGCGATAATCCCGGCAGCGGTTGCTTGATGGCCGCGCTTGGGGCAGATGCGGCGCGTCAATCGCCGGTAATTAAACAGGCGTTTACCCAGAGTTTTAATCGCCTGCTCAGCGCTATGATGAATTTATTACCGGCCACTAAAACCGACGCTGCCAAACGTGAGCAAGCGCTACTAACACTGGCTACTTTAGTCGGTGCACAAGTTATTGCCCGCGCAGTGGATGATCCAAAACTGTCGGAAGAAATATTGCGGTTGGTGAATAAAAAGCTGCATTAAAACTTATCGGCAGATTCGAGAATCATGAAAAAGAGACTATCGAATCTGCCTCTGGACCATTTACATCTTTGTGCTAACTAAACCTTAGTAACCAACAGTAAACCGCTGTTGCGAATGCGCCGGGCTTTCCAGTTCATCGATCAATGCCATCGCAAAATCCTGATTCGAAATCCGGCTCTCGCCTTGTTCGTTCACTAATAATTGGTCTTTGCCCAAGCGGAATTTACCGGTGCGTTCACCGGGTTCGATAAAGGCGGAAGGTGAAAGATAGGTCCAATCCAAGGTTTTCTCTGCACGCAATAAATTCAAAAACTCACGTGCCGCCAACGCAATTGGCTTCCACTCAGCGGGGAATTCCGGGGTATCAACAACCTGCACGCCCGGTGCAACTTCCAAACTACCTGCGCCACCGACGACGATCAAGCGCGGTACATCCGAGGCTTTTACAGCATTGATCAAAGCTTGCAGGTCGAGTCCATCGTGATGCAGGGAAATAATTGCGGCCTCATGTCCCGCCAGCGCGGCTGTGACGTGTGCTGCATTGTGAACATCCAATGCTTTGCTGGTGACTTGCGGATGCGCAGCCACTTTGCTGGTATCGCGTACCAGGGCGGTAACCTGATGTTTGCGATTGGTTGCTTCCGTCAAAATATGTTGGCCGATAAAACCGCTAGCCCCGATTAATGCAATTTTCATGATCTATTCCTCGCGTTGGTGAAATGTGATTTGGTTTCAGTGAGGCCAGTATGCGACGGGTTTATTGTGCTGATAAGATGGTCTTATTTTTATTCTGAGTTCATCTAAAGTGGACAATAAGCTATGGCTAACCTGTTTGATATCAACCTTAACCGGCTGGTGGTGTTTGTAGCCGTGGTGGAAACCGGCTCGATTACCGCCGCCGCCAAGCGCCTTGGTTTGGCTAAAACCATGGTCAGCGCACATATGCAAAAGCTGGAAGCGGAGATTGGCAGCAATCTGCTGGTGCGCACCACTCGCCGTTTGCACCTCACCGAAGCGGGAACCCGGTTTTATGAGGCCTGTCAAAAAATCCTGCAAGACACCGAAATTGCCATCGCCCAAGCCAACAGCAGCACCCGCCAGTTGCGCGGCAAATTACGAATTGCCACATCGATTGATTACGGCGCCTCGGTTATTGCCCCGTTGGCGGCACAACTCAGCAAGCAGTATCCCGATTTGCGTATCGAGATTATCGCCAGCGATCAGCGCGTCGATATGGTTGCCGAAGGGATTGATGTGTCAATCCGCATCGGTCGTCTCGCCGATTCAAGCCACAAGGCCGCTTTGATCGCTCCATTTGATGAATGGTTGGTGGCGTCGCCGGATTTTTTTGCAGGTGATTTACCGGAGTCGCCGGAACAATTGGAAGTGCATCCCTTTGTGGGTTTAAGCGTACTTTCCAATCCATTGCATTGGACATTTACGCGAAATAATTTTGCTTCGGTAACGCTGCGATTTTATGCATCGATCATGATGAATACATCGCTTGCGGTTCAAGCTGCGGTGTTTGCCGGCGCTGGAATTGCAGTACTGCCGGACTATTCAGTAAGAAAAGATATCGCTGAAGGCAGGCTGGTGCGTTTATTGCCTGAATGGTCGTTACCTGGTGGTGGAATTTACGCGGTGTTTCCCGCATTGATACAGCGATCGCAAAAAGTGAGTGTTTTTATTGAAGCGTTGAAACAACGCTATAGTTGACATGTTGGATTTAAACGCCGCCATCTCGAAGGAGAACACCAATGCTGCATTTTCCGCAGTTAATCTTGCTCGATCTTGATGGAACGCTTTACGTTGGCAATCAGGCATTGCCCGGTGCAATTGCGAGCATCGCGCAATTACGTGAGCGCGGGATTGCGCTGCGTTTTATCACCAACACCACAACCAAATCACAACATGAATTAGTCGCTCAATTACGCACGATGGGTTTTCAACTGGATTCCGATGAGTTAATCAGCGCGCCCATCGCGGCAAAATTGGAATTGCACAATCTGCAGAAAAATACCGATCATCCCCTGCGCATTTGGCCGTTGGTTGCAGAGTCGATAAAACCGGATTTCAAAGAATATACCTGGGATGAAGAGCGCCCCGACTATATTGTGTTGGGTGATATAGGTGAGCGCTGGGATTTACAGTTGATCAATCAATTATTTAATGTAATACACAATGGAGCGGAATTAATTGCATTGCACAAAGGACGTTTTTGGCAGACCAGTGATGGATTAAAAGCAGATATTGGTTTTTTTGTTTCCGGCCTCGAATACGTGAGCAGTAAACCAGCGCGCATAATGGGAAAACCCAATCGCGATTTTTACCAGCGCGTATTGGATTCGGCTGGAGTGGAAGTGCAGGATGCACTTATGGTTGGCGATGATATCGACAGCGATGTTGGCGGTGCGCAATTGATCGGGCTTAAAGGATGTTTGGTGCGCACCGGAAAATTTCGCCAGGCGTATTTTGAACAATCGCTGGTGACACCCGATGCGGTGTTGGAATCGATTGCTGATTTACCAGCAGCACTGTCAAGCGTGTTGCGCTAATGCATGCCAATTTGAGTTATGAATGGATTTATCGAACCGGAGTAGTAGGATACTCTTTGGGCACTTTTTCCTTCTCAATAAATAAAAAATAGATCAATTATGAATAATACTAATAGTGACTTCCTCGGCCATCCCAAGGGCTTGTATGTTTGTTTTGCCACCGAAATGTGGGAGCGATTTTCATTTTACGGCATGAAATTTATCCTGCTGTTATACCTCACCAAATACCATTTATTTTCCGATAATCATGGCCTGGATATTCTCGGTGCCTATGCCGGGTTGGTGTATGCCTTGCCGGTCATTGGCGGGTTGATTGCGGATCGTTATTTAGGCTCACGCCGCGCCGTTTTATTCGGCGGTGTTTTATTGGTCATCGGCCATTTTTTAATGGCAGTGGAAGGGCAGCAAGCAGTGTATTACCCGGCAGGTACTGTGTTGACTGAGTCATTGAGTCTGGCAACGGGTGAAGTATTAGCAGCGGGAACTGTGCTGGCGAAAGAAGTTACCAAACAGGATACCGCCGCGCTCAATGTGTTTTATACCGCGATTGCATTTATTGTTATTGGCGTTGGTTTTTTAAAACCGAATATTTCAGTCATTGTCGGCAAGCTTTATCCTGAAAACGATCCGCGTCGCGATTCCGGTTTTACCCTCTTCTATATGGGAATTAATGTTGGCGCGTTAGTGGCGACATTGGTTTGCGGCTGGCTGGGTGAAACCTACGGTTGGAAATATGGATTCGGTTTGGCCGGTATTGGTATGATCCTGGGTTTGATTACCTTTTTATTGGGCCAGCGCTATTTAAAAGGTTACGCAGACTCACCGAATCCGGAATGGCTGACAACAAAACTCGCGGGCATTAAACAGGAGTGGTGGATTTATATCGCCAGCATTGCTGCACTGCCGTTAATTTGGTGGCTGGTGCAAAGTGAACCGGTTGTGCATATCACGCAAAATATTTTCTTGCTGTTGGGAATTGTCGGCATACTCGCCTACGCGATGATTCACCCCAACCCTTGGCAATCTAAAAAATCACTATTTGCTTTGACCGCGATAGTTATTTTTGTCGGCATCGGCAGTGTGCTTACTCAAAATCGCGTGTTCCAGATCTCAGATACTGCAACGGAATACTGGCTCTACGCCGCATTACTCTCATTGCTGGTATTTATTGTTTACGGATTTGCCCGTCACCGCAGTGTGGAATTCACGCGCACCTTGGTGCTGATGGTATTGATTGTTTCTACCATTGTCTTCTGGTCGCTGTTCGAACAATCCGCTGCATCGATGACATTATTTGCAGACCGTGTACTGGATCGTAATGTATTCGGCGCAACTATCGGCGCCAGTCAATTTGCTGCACTTAATCCTGCATTTATTATGTTGTTAGCTGTTCCCTTTGCATTGTTGTGGCCGTGGCTTGATGCGCGTGGTCTCAACCCCTCCACGCCGGTAAAATTTGCGATAGGTACTATTCTCGCCGGTTTGGGTTTTGGTGCCTTGGTATTAGGTGCGCAATTTCCCAATGATATCGGCAAAGTCGCAACGCTCTGGTTTGTGCTGGCGTATTTTTGTCACAGCACCGGTGAATTATGTTTATCGCCGATTGGATTATCCGCCGTAACCAAATTATCCATTCCCCGCGTTGTAGGGGTGAGTATGGGAACCTGGTTTGTGGCTACTGCACTTTCAGAAACGCTTGCAACACGTTTATCCAAAATGGCTTCAATCGATACCTCGGCAAAATCCGATGTTACCGCCATGCTCGTCACTTACACGGAGTTGTTTGAATATCTCGCGTTATTGGGTGTTGGATTTGGACTGTTTTTATTGGTAATTTCTCCTCTGCTGAAACGCGGCATGGCGGGAGTTCACTGATTCAACCATTAATAAATGGAACCTTTTTTTATGATAAAAAAGATGATGATAAAAAAGATGCATCAGGTTTTCGCACTGCGCGCCATGGCAATTTGGGTATCCTGTATTTTTCTCGTCTCTTGCCAGCAGTCTTCATCTGTTAAAAAAGATGAAAATGCCGATAACAGTGCTGACAAAAAATCAGTAGATACTTTTATCGCCGACACCAGCGAGCGTTATTTAGACGTTGCGCGGGAAATTAATGCCGCACAGTGGACCTATGTTACTTATATCAATGACGACACAGCTTATTTAGCATCCAAAGCGAATGAACGTTTGATGGCATTTGAAAAGGAAGTTCTTGCAGAAGCGCGCAACTACAAAGACAAACCTATGTCGGCCCCAATAGCAAAGGCTTATGTTAATATAACCTTGGGAAAAGTATTGCTGCCACCGGATACTCCGGCAGAGCGTGCTGAACTCGCGCAATTGGGCACTAATATGGAAGGCATTTACGGCGCAGGAAAATATTGCACACCCAAAAAAGCAAGTGCCCATGGACAAGAGTGCCGCGATTTAAACCAACTATCCGAGGTGTTGGTAAAAAGCCGTAATTACGATGAATTACTCGATGCCTGGACTGGCTGGCGCACTGTGGCGCCATCTTATAAAAAAGATTATGTGCGCTATGTAGGGATCGCAAATGCTGGCGCTCGTGCTTATGGTTTTAGTGATCTCAGTGCGTCCTGGAAATCCGGTTACGATATGCCTTCCGCCAATTTTGAAGCGGAGGTGGAGCGCCTTTGGTCGCAAGTAGAACCTTTATATAAATCCTTGCAGTGCAAAGTGCGCACCGATCTTGCCGAACATTACGGCAAAGACAAAGTACCGCTCGACCAACCCATTCCCGCACATCTGCTTGGCAATATGTGGAGCCAGCAATGGGGCAGCATTTATGATTTGGTAACGCCTTACCCGGGGGTGGGTGATCTTGATGTAACGGTGGCATTGGTAAAAAGTAAAAAAGATGCAGTCGCGATTACTAAAACAGCGGAAAACTTTTTTACTTCATTAGGCTTGCAAGCACTACCACCGAGTTTCTGGCAAAAATCCATGCTCACCAAACCGCGCGATCGCGAAGTGGTTTGTCATGCGAGTGCCTGGTCAATGGATTCAAAAGAGGATGTACGCATCAAAGAATGTATTGAGCCAACCGAAATTGAATTTGAAACTATTCATCATGAATTGGGCCACATTTATTATTTCCTTGCATACAAGGATAAACCCTATCTTTTCCAGAATGGTGCTAACGATGGTTTCCATGAGGCAATTGGCGATACCATTGTGCTGTCCATGACCCCGGGATATTTAAACACCATCGGCTTATTCGATAAAGTGGAAAACAACCAGAAAGCCGTGATTAACCAGCAAATGAAATTGGCTTTGGATAAAGTTGCTTTTTTACCGTTTGGAAAAATTATCGACCAATGGCGCTGGCAGGTTTTTTCCGGGAAAATTAAACCGGAAGATTACAACAAATCCTGGTGGCAGTTAGTAAACCACTATCAAGGTGTTCGCTCTGCAGTCCCGCGCAGTGAAGATGATTTTGATGCGGGGGCAAAATATCATATCGCCGCGAATGTTCCTTACACGCGTTATTTCATCGCCCATATTCTGCAATTCCAATTCCACAAAGCCTTATGTGAAGCTGCCGGCTTCAAAGGCCCTTTGCATGAATGTTCTATCTACAACAGCAAAGCAGCTGGCGCTAAATTACAAACCCTGCTCGCTGCCGGTGCGAGCAAGCCCTGGCAAGATGTTTTGGAAGAGGCAATCGGCACCCGTGAAATGGATGCATCCGCCATTCTGGATTATTTTGCTCCACTCAAGACGTGGTTGGATGAGCAAAACAAAGGGCAAGTGTGCGGATGGTAAAGTGAATTATTAAACAGCTAAATCACATCAATAAAATAAGGCAGCCTGAGCTGCCTTATTTTTTCATAGAACATTTATTCTGGAAATTTGATTGTTTTAGTTACCAATGTCATTCACGGTTTTGAATCGAAACATCCGGATAGTCAGCAAAAATGCGGCGCAGGTCAAACCGGCAATCAATGCCGTCCAGAAACCCGGTGCACCGATGGGGGCAACTAACCAATCTTTAAAGGTCAGCACGTAGCCGAGCGGTAAACAAATTCCCCAGAATGACAACAGCATTATCAGCATAGGGATTTTTGTATCTTTATAGCCGCGCAACACGTTAATCATAGTGACTTGAATGATATCGAAGATCTGGAAAATAGCGCCGAGCATCATCAGGCTTGCGGCAATTTTTTGTACCTCCAGATCCGAGGTATAAAGGGTCGCGATAAAGTCGCGGCCAAAAAATAAAATCGGCGCATTGATGCAGGCGATGAGCAATCCGAGTAACAGCGAGCTGCGCGCAAGCAAACGCGCTTCGTCATGGTCTTGTGCTCCCACGAGAAAACTCACACGTAAAGTCAACGCCATTCCCAAACTGAGCGGAACCATAAACAGCAGTGACACGGCGTTCAATACGATTTGGTGCGCAGCAACAGTGGTTGCGCCGAGCGGTGCAAGAAACAGCGCGATCATACAAAACATGCTGACTTCAACAAACATAGTGAAACCAATCGGCAAACCTACTTTGAGAATCGCATGGATTTCACTCCACACCGGTTTTGCCCAATCGCCAATTAAATGGAGTGCGGTGTAATGTTTGCTGCGGTTTAAATACAAAAGCAGCGCAAGCGCGGCAATCCAGTTGGCGATACTGGTTGCCCAACCGCAGCCGATACCGCCCATTGGATCGAGTGTCCAACCGCCAATCGTAAAACCGTAAATGAATAAATAATTGAGCGGTAAGTTGATGGTCGCACTGATCAGGAAAAATACCATGATCACACGCGTGCGACCGAGGCCGTCGGTCAAACCACGCAATGCATTAAGTAGCAACAAAGCGGGCACACCCCAGGAAAATGCATCGAGATAACCTTGCGCAATTGCGGTGGTTTCATCATCGAGTTGCAACAGGTGCAGCACCGGTTCGAGATTGATCAATACTAAAATCATCAGCAGCGATGCCACACCCGCGATGTAAAGGCCTTGCCATGTAGCCGGCATAATCCTGCTCCACTGTTCAGCGCCGCGATGGCCGGAAATAATCGGCTGCAACGCATTGAGTGTACCGGTAAAAAACAACAGGATTGGCACCCACAAGCTGGTGCCTATGCCGACACCGGCCAGATCTTTTGCGCTGGCATGGCCGGCCATCATGGTATCCACCACGCCGTTTGCCATTTGCGCCAATTGCGCAACTAATACCGGTGCACCGAGAACCGCAAGCTGTTTCCACTCGTGCAATGTGCGTGCAATCAAGCTGCGGTTGTGATCGGGAAGGGTTTGCGGTTGGGACGTGTTTAGCGGTTCCACAGGATTTCCAAAGCGAGTGACATGACGAACAACATTAACTAACAAAACAGTAACACTGGTGTTATTACAACCAACTGCCAGTGTAGGAGGATTGGGCAAGCCAGATCGACGGGAAGCAAAGTTTAGCGGAATTTGCCGTGCGGGAATAAATAAAAATGTAAAACGTGGATTTAAATATGCAGGTGGCTGGATGCGGGCTGGCAGGAGTGTGCGGGAAAAAGGAGCAGGCTATCTATTTATTACGTGGTTTGAAGGGGGGAGCCATCCCTGGCTCCGGTATCGGGCTGGCATCAGCCCGCATAGCGTTTAAGAGTATTTGGCAGGAGCGAGTTTTTCCTGTGGCTTGTTTTTGAAGACCTTGTTGATAATGTCCAGCGCCGGGCCGGTCATACAAGTCGTTACGATTGCCATAATTACCATCATTGCGAAGATTTCTGCCGAGAGTACACCCAGGTCATAACCGATATTTAATACAACCAATTCCATTAATCCGCGTGTGTTCATCAGAGCACCGATGGATAAGCTGTCTTTCCAGCTTTGGCCGACACATTTAGCAGCCAGTGCGCTGCCGGCAAATTTACCCAGCACTGCGACGAAAATAATCAGTGCGGTTATTTGCCATAAGTAAGGATCATTCAGCAGGCCAATTTGGGTGCGCAAGCCAGTGAAGACGAAGAAAAGTGGCAGCAATAAAACCAGTGCAACGTCTTGCACTTTATCGATAAATATTTTTCTGAAATTCTCATTGTCGGGCATGATCGCGCCGGCCATAAACGCACCGAACAAAGCGTGAATACCAATAATTTCAGCCACATAAGCCGATAAAATCAGGGTGAGGAAGAAAATCGCAATCACCGGACGCGTTACTGTTTCTACGGTGTTGTGTTTCTCGCTGATGCGCTGCAAGAATGGGCGTACGACGCGAATCATAAAAAACACATAAGCAATTGCCATTACGATGGTAAACAGACCGTTGATAAAAGTACCGGCTTTTACAAACGCAATCAGCGCCGCGAGGATACACCAGGCACTCACGTCATCTGCTGCTGCACAGGTCAGTGAAATTGTGCCGAGTTTGGTTTTGTTGATGCCGCGCTCCTGCACAATGCGCGCGAGTACCGGAAAGGCGGTAATACTCATCGCAACACCACTAAACAATGCGAATACAGAAAATGGCACGTTAGCCGGTGCGAATTCGGCGTAGAGGAAATAGGACAAACCGACGCCCAGTGTGAAGGGAATAAAAATACTGGCGTGACTGATAATGACTGCATCGTAGGCTTTGTCTTTCAGCGTTTTCAAACTGATTTCCATACCCACGATATACATAAACAGAATCAAACCAATCTGGCTGACAAATTGTAAATTGCCGAGTGATACTTTGGGAAATAAAGCCGCGGAGAATTCGGGAAAGTGCATGCCCACAAAGGATGGGCCAAGCATAATACCGGCGATCATTTCACCGATTACCACCGGTTGATTTATTTTGGTACATATCCATCCGAATACGCGTGCCACAAAAATAATCGTCGCAATTTGTGCGAGCAAAACCGCCAGCGGGTGATTCAGGTTATGCAAAATACCGTTGATAAAACTGGCCCATTGGCTGCCGTCAGTGTCGGTGCTGGTGACCGCTGTATCTGCTTTTTGGTTAGCTTTTGTACCTAGTACGATAATCCAGTACATGAGTGCAATCAGGCCGCCGGTAATAGTGAAGTAGGAAAAGCTTTGTTTTATTTTTGTCATGGTTACATCTCTGTTGCTGCCAATTTTATTGTCAATGTTGTGCCGAATTGTGCTGATCATGGCCCTGGTTTTCCAGGGCAACTAAATTACCACAGCCGATCCGGCAGGTTTAGTTCCGGCATATAGTTATTCTTTATCAAGAATTTGAACTGCGTATTACAAGGTGCAGGAGTGAATCAGGATGTGGGATTCGTAGGGGGTATTAACAATAGGAATTAGCGGGATGCAATCCATTTGATGACGGGCAGGGCATTTGGGTAGTTGCCGATTTCGATGCGGGTATGGCTGGCGTAGTCGATCCGGAGCTGCTTGAATAATGCTGGATTGCACCAATCCAGTTGCAATATGTGCGCAATAATAATCCGGATAACCCCACCGTGACAAAGTAGCAGCTGATGTTGATAGCCATCATCTTTGAGCAATGATTCCCACGCCTTGATAATACGACGCGCAAAATCATTAATTGCTTCACCGTTGGGTGGTCGGGTGAAGTTGGGCGATTGCCAGAAGTTTTCCAGGTTTATCCATTCATCCCCCAGTTCGTCGAAAGCAATACCATCCCAATTGCCAAAATTCATTTCCATTAAGTTTGGTTCGATTTGCAAAGGAATAAGGTACTGAGAGGAAAATTCTATTGCAGATAGAGCACAGCGAATTAACGGTGAACAGATAATGCGGTCAATAACAGAATCCTGATGGACGTGTTGCAGTGTGCTGTATAAATCCTGTTTCCCTTGTGCACTTAATTCAATATCAGTATGACCATAAAGCGCAGCTTTGCCATTAACTTTGCCGTGGCGAACAAGGGTAATTTTTCTATCGCTCATCGTGCTTTATCTTTCTCTTTTGGTCGCATCTTTTAAGCAAAGCGGCAAGCCGGCAGCGATAAAAAATACCTTGTCTGCTTGCTGCGCCAGCATTTGGTTTAAGCGGCCCGCTTCATCGACAAACTGTCGGGTAATTTCGCCGAGCGGAATAATGCCGAGGCCAACTTCATTGGCGACAAAAATAATCTGCGCTTTGCTGTTACTCACAGCATCGAACAATTGTTTAAATAATGCAGGAAAATCCTGTTGTGGTTCGCGGAATAATTGGTTGTTCAACCACAGCGTTAAACAATCCACCAAAATGGTTTGCGCATGTTGGCCTGCTTCGCTAATGGCCTCTATCAGATTCAGTGGACATTCGTGCACGCACCATTCGCCTGGTCGGTTTTGTTGATGATGGGTAATACGCTCCGCCATTTCTGCATCCGATGCCGTTGCTGTAGCGAGATACACCACCGGCAAGTTGCTATCAATCGCAAGTTGCTGCGCAAAGCGCGATTTTCCCGAGCGGGCACCGCCCAATACCAAGGTCACCATGTGCTTGCCGCCAATAACACTGCGTAAATCCCCAATTCAGTGATTTGTTGTGCTGCGCCCAGGCAATCGCCGGTGTAACCGCCAATCTGTTTTTGGAAATAGAATTTTACGGCGTAGCGCAGTAAAATTAATACCACAATTATCAATAGCGCGGCTTGCCACTCGGTGAGGGCAAATATTGGTAAAGCGCTTGCCAATAAAATTATCAGGTCAGCTTTGGATTGGTTATTGGCGAGCGGTTTACTTTTGCTGCCGTCTTCATCGGCAACGTAGCACATATCGAAGACTAAGCTTGCGGCGACTGCGCGCGATACAGCGTAGGCAATGATCAGGCTTAATGCAATTTGCGTATTCTCGATCAGCAATATGTATTTCCCCAGCAGCGCCATTACCAGTGCGGTTGCGCCATAGGTACCGATGCGGCTGTCTTTCATGATGTTGAGTTTTTCCTCGCGCACAAACGCACCGCCAAATCCATCGGCAGTATCGGCAAGACCATCTTCATGGAAAGCGCCGGTGAGTAATAAACTGAATCCCATCGCTAACCACAGGCTAACGGAATTAGAGAAAAACGTATCGGCGGCGATAAAAACCAGCGCAACTAATCCCCCCAGCAACCAACCGACCAGCGTGAAATAGCGGCTCGCGCGGTTGAGGTTTTCCGGTGAGTAAACAATCCATGCCGGCATGGGGATGCGGCTAAAAAATCCCAGCGCGAGAAAAAATAAATTCAGCTGTTGCTTCACAAATTTATGCCTGTGCGTATGCCTGCACTTTCAAACGTCGCCATCTGGTTGTAGAAACTCACTGCCGCTTGAATAATCGGCATTGCAAGCGCAGCACCAGTGCCTTCCCCCAAACGCAACCCTAAATCCAGCAGCGGTTGTGCAGCCAATAATTGCAGCATTAATTGATGGCCGGTTTCTTCGGAGCGATGGGCAAAAATCATATAGTCGCGCGCATTGGGATGAATACTCACCGCGAGCAGCGCAGCCGCGCCGACGATAAAACCATCCACTAGAATCAAACGTCCGGCTTGGGCAGTGGCGAGCATCGCACCGCAGATTTGTGCAATTTCAAAACCACCGACTTCACATAAAATAGCCAGCGGTGATTTCTCGTTGATACGTGCAACACCTTGCTTTACCAGCGCAATTTTTTTGGCGAGTTGCTCGCTATTAATACCTGTCCCCACTCCGACACAGCTTTCCACCGGTGCACCGCTGATGGCGGCGAGTATGGCGGCAGCCGAGCTGCTATTGCCGATACCCATTTCCCCGAACGCCAATAAATTTGAACCGGCCGCGAGTTCAGCCTCGGCAAATTCTTTTCCTGCGGCGATGGCTTGTTCGGCTTGCGCAATTGTCATCGCCGGCTCCTGCGCGAAATTGCGTGTGCCTGCGGCGATGCGTTGCAAAATCAAGGCAGAGGGCGCGGGTTTGATTTCGTCTTTAATACCGGCATCAATCACTTTGAGCGGAATGTGGTTGGTGCGGCAAAAGCAATTGATCGCCGCGCCGCCCGCTAAAAAGTTGAGCAGCATTTGCTGGGTCACACTGCTGGATGCAATGCTTACGCCTTCCTCGGCGATACCATGGTCGGCTACAAATACCAGCATCAGTGGCCGTTCAATGCTCAGGCGTTTGCGCTGCTGTACCAGCGCGATTTGCAGCGCGATCTGTTCAAGCTGACCCAGGGCGCCCAGGGGTTTGGTTTTCTGGTCAATCCGCTGCTGGATCTCCGGAGCCAGTTCGCGGTTGAGGGGCGCTATTTGCCAATCGAATGTCATAGGTATTTTCCTTTTTTGAAGGTCGCGCAAATTAACATATCCTGCTGCATTTGGCGTGCGCTACGCTCCTGGCAAAACCCGGCGTATAATCGCGCCCGGTTTTATCTGCCTGTAGTCATTGTCTGTCCATTAATGCTTTTTGAATGCGTCCGGAGTTTGCCATGTTTGAATCCCTCCCTCTGTTACCTGCCGATCCCATTTTGGGGCTAAGTATCGCCTATGCCAACGACACTAATCCCAACAAGGTGGACCTGGGAGTGGGTGTGTATAAGAACGATGCGGGAGTGACGCCTATTATGAAGGCAGTGGCCGAGGCCGAGAAATTGCGCATTGCCCGCGAGACCAGTAAGGCTTACACCCCGCCAGCGGGATACCCCGGCGCAAATGACGCAGTGACCAAACTGGTGTGCGGCGCAGATCACCCCGCAGTAGCGGCCAAACGTGTGCGTACTATCCAGACTCCCGGCGGCTGCGGCGCGTTGCGTGTAGCGGCGGAGTTGATCCAGCGCGCAAAACCCGGCGCGAACCTGTGGGTGAGCATCCCGACCTGGGCGAACCACGTTCCTCTATTGGGCAGTGCCGGTTTGAGCCTGCGCGAATATCCTTACTACGATTACAAAACCCACAACATTGATTTTGCAGCCATGCTCGCGACTATCAATGAAATTCCGCGCGGTGATTTGATTTTGCTGCACGCCTGCTGTCACAACCCGAGCGGTGCGGATTTGTCGCGCGCGCAATGGGATCAAGTTGCTGATGTATTGGAAGCGCGCGGTGTGATTCCGTTTATCGATATGGCTTACCAGGGGTTCGGTGAAGGTTTGGAGGAGGATACTTACGGCCTGCGTCTGATGGCCGCGCGTTTGCCGGAAGTAGTGATCGCGACTTCATTCTCCAAAAACTTTGGTTTGTACCGCGAGCGCGCCGGCAGCTTGAGCCTGGTGTTTGCCGATCAAGCCCAAGCCGATGCGGGCAACAGCCAGTTATTAAGTGTGACCCGCGCGCTTTACTCAATGCCGCCGGCGCACGGTGCAGCGTTGATCGACATTATTCTGCACAGCGATGAGCTGACCACAATCTGGAGCGATGAATTGACCTCCATGCGCGAGCGCATCGCCGGTTTGCGTGTGCAGTTGGTGCAATCCCTCAACCAATTACAACAACGGCGCGATTTTGGTTTTATCGCCCGGGAGCGCGGTATGTTTTCGTTTTTGGGTTTGAACGTGGAGCAAGTGCACAAATTGAAAAGCGACTACAGCATCTATATGACCGATACCAGCCGCATCAGCGTGGCGGGTTTGACTAAAGAAAAAATGGATTACGTCGCCAAGGCGATAGTGTCGGTGTTGTAAGAAACTCCACAACTCAAAAAGCCTGGAGGATTGCCTCCAGGCCTTTTTTCTCGATGATATTCAGTAGCCGCAGAGATGAGCCATTGGGTTTGTTATCGCCCGACTCCCACTTTTGTAGTGCGGACGTGCTCACGTTGAGTACTGCCGCCATCACTGTTTGGCTCAGGTGTTCGCGCAAGCGCAAAGCTTTAATTTGTTGGGGAGAAATTTCCTGCACTTCCAGATTACGTAGTTGCTCGTATTCGTTCATACGGCGCGCGCTAATGACCGCTTCATGCAATCCGGTGACTGTCTCCTGCATTTCATTCAATAAGCGACAGTTTGTGTTTTCACAATTTACCTCCAGCAATTCGCCGGTATTCATGGCGATTTCCAGCGGTTGATCAGTCAGCGATAGGAGAGCGCTAGTGAGTTGTTCCAATTTAACGGTGAGGCTGCCAAGCCCGCAATTAATGAACACACTTATAACAATTACTGCCATTGTGCATCGATCTGATGCTATTTCCGGATATCCGGTCGATCCTGCATACGCATTTGCTCAAGCGGCAGGGTGCCGGGCTCTTCCGCATTCTCGGCGATAGCTTCCGGAACACTCTCCAGCTTGAGTACCGCCTTTTGCAGGATCAGGGTATTGGGGTAGTTAATCAGGTTGCCATCCGGGCGTTTCAGAATCACATGAAACATGGTGATTTCGACGATGATCCCGCTCATATCGTCGTCTTTGTCGAGGATTTTGATGTGGTCATTCACTTTGTAAGGGAAGCCGAAGAAAATAATCATGCTGGCGGTCACGTTGCTCAAAATCGACCACTGGGCAAATAAGGCGATACCGACTACGGCAAAGATCGACGATAGGAAGACCGAAATCTCGCTGTAACCAAGCCCTAAAAATAAACACATCACAACGATACAGCAAAATACCATCGCGATATTCATCAGGCGCGTCATGTAGAGTACGCGCAAATCGCCGAGCGCGCGGCGTAGGCTGATGTCGTGAATAACCTTATCCAACAACTTGGCGGCGAGATAAAAGGCCACGATACAACCAAGCACAATCAATAATTTTGAAAACACACTGTGGCTTACAATCTGTTCGATACTGGGTATATCCACGTTGACACCTGCATTGCTGATTCAAAACACGGCTGCCATACTCCGACAACCGCTCAAGGGCGGCATTATACCGACTGAATTCCTGATCGAGCGCTTTATGACTCCTTTGTTATGTATTGCCCATCGCGGTGGACCACAAACAGCCAATACACCATTGCCGGAAAATAGCCTGGCTGCAATTGAGCGCGCGCTCGCATTGGGCGTATATGCGGTCGAAATTGATATATTTCAAATAGAAGGTGAACTGTTGGTCACCCATGATCGCCGCTTGGGGCGCGTGGTGTCCGGACATGGAATAATCACTGAACAACCGCTGAGCTATCTGCACAAACAACGCTTGGAAAATGGTGAACCAATTCCAACGTTGCAGCAAGTTTTGGAATTGGTGGGCGACAGGGCATTGCTCAATATCGAAATCAAAGGGGCTAATTCAGTGCCGGTACTCACGCGAGTGTTGCAAGATTATGTGAACAATCATCACGGTAATTACGAGCAATACACAGTTTCCAGTTTTGATCATCAACAATTGTTCCAATGCATGCAGCAACTACCGCAGATAAAGCGCGGTGTGCTGATTGAAGGGATTCCACTCGACTACGCCCGTTGCTGTGAACCGCTCGCCGCTTACTCATTTAATACGCATTTAAGCTTCCTGACACCGGAATTAATTAAAGATGCAAAAGAACGCGGGCTGAAAAATTGGGTCTATACCGTTAATCACGAAGATGATTGGGCTTATATGGAAGCCTTGGGCGTGGATGCCGTATTCACCGACAAACCAGACCAATTGCTCGCATTTAATCGCGACTTCGCCGCGCGCCAACAATAAATCCCGATAAAGATTTATTTTTACCAGCAAAGGGAACACGAGAATGCAAATAAAAATTATTGCCGCTGTGTGGATATCGCTGCTGCTTGCAGGATGTAATAATCCCGCAACAACATCAGTGCCAGTTGCAGCAGCTAAAACAAACGCTATCAGCGTCACACTGGAAAACAAAGACGGAAAATTCCAACTTTATCGCGCGGGAAAACCCTATTTTATCCTCGGCGCCGGTGGCTCCTCTAATCCGGAACTGCTTGCAGCGAGCGGCGGCAATTCAATTCGCACCTGGAGCACCGATGGCGCAGATAAAATATTGGATCGCGCGCACGAATTAGGTTTAACGGTAATGCTCGGCTTGAATATAGGTCACGAGCGTCATGGATTTGATTACAACGATAAAGCGGCGGTGGCGGCGCAAAAAGAATTTGTGATCAATGAAGTAAAAAAATATAAAGATCATCCCGCACTATTGGCTTGGGGAATTGGTAACGAAGTGGATTTGTTCTACACCAACACCAATGTCTGGTATGCGGTTGAAGATATCGCCCACACTATTCAACAACTTGATCCTAATCATGTGGTTACCACAGTGACTGCGGGAATTGATGCAGAAAAAGCGCGCTTGATTATGGAGCGTGTTCCCAGCATCGATTATCTGAGCGTTAATATTTATGGCGGACTTGAAACTTTGCCGCAGACATTAAATTCCATTGGTTGGAAGGGTGCTTACGTAGTGACCGAATGGGGACCAACCGGACATTGGCAAATTGCCAAAACCGCGTGGGATGTACCCATCGAACAAACCAGCACTGAAAAAGCCAAATCCTATCGCGAGCGCTATGAAGCTGGTGTTCTCGGTGCGCCCGATAAAGCATTGGGTTCCTACGCATTTTTCTGGGGACAAAAGCAGGAAACTACACCGACCTGGTATGGTTTGTTTCTGGAATCGGGTGATGCAACTGAAGTTATCGATAGCATGCAATATTTATGGACGGGCAAATGGCCTGAGCATCGCGCGCCCTCCATTCGCAGCTTTGTAATCGACGGCAAAAAAGCGACGGACAATATTTATTTGCATTCGGGGAAAAATTACACCGCGCGTCTTGATGCATTCCATCCTACGCAAGAAGATTTTCATATCCGTTGGGAAATATTACCTGAGAGCACTGATATCAAAGCGGGCGGTGATCGGGAATCCCGTCCACAAGCTATTACGGGTTTATTTGTAAAAGATAATGGCAAGGGTGCGTTGGAATTTACTGCGCCAGCTAAAAAAGGCCCTTACCGTTTATTTGGCTATGTCACCAATAATTATCATCGGGCTGCAGTGGCTAACATTCCTTTTTATGTTCGTTAGGTACTGTTTCACTAAAAGTTATACAGCGATGGTCGTTATTGCGTAAAATCCGGCTGTTGTATTTACGGAGTTGTTATGAAAGCTATAAAGAATTTTTTCCCGTTTGTTTGTTGCCTGAGTTTACTATCCTGCGCACAAGCGCCCGAGTCTTCATACCTTGAGGCCAATGCTGCTCAAACCAATGTTATTCAAACCAATGCCAGCCAAACAAAAGTATCTGCTGTTCAAACCTCCACTGCAAATGCCGCACAACCAGTTAAAGTAGCACCCATGATTACCGCTACGGACTTTTCAACCTGTATCACGTCATTCGAAGAAAAAGCACAGCAGGCAGGAATATCGAACAAAACAATTAACAATAGTCTCGCTAAAGCCAAACTCAATACGCGCGTGCTGGAATTGGATCGCCAGCAGCCTGAATTCACCACCACGTTTGCTGATTATTTTAATCGTCGCGTGACCGATAAACGTATCGAACAAGGTCAGGCGTTGCTGGTAAAACATCAGGTTTTGCTTGATCGTGTGTCGCAGCAATATGGTGTACCTGCTCCTTATCTATTAGCGTTTTGGGGACTTGAAACCAATTTCGGAAGTTATTTTGGCAATATCCCGGTGGTAGATTCGCTTTCAACCCTGGCCTGTGATCCGCGACGTAGCGCTTATTTTACCGGTGAATTGATATCAGCACTGCGTATTCTTGATGAAGGTGCAATTGAACCTAACAAAATGATCGGTTCATGGGCGGGTGCAATGGGGCATGTACAATTTATGCCATCTGCCTTTCTAAGGAATGCGGTGGATTACGATGGCGATAACAAGCGTGACCTATGGAACAGTACGGCGGATGCTATGGCATCGGCGGCCAAATTTTTACAGAGCCTTGGTTGGAATTCCAGCGAGCGCTGGGGACGTGAAGTAAAATTACCCAATAATTTTCCGTTCCTTGAAGCCGGTTTAAAAAATAGTAAAACGATTTCTGAATGGAGCAAATTGGGTGTGACTCAAGCGGATAAAACTCCTTTGCCCGCAGCTGATATAAAGGCCTCCCTATTAGTCCCTTCCGGTTACCAGGGGCCAGTGTTTCTCGTGTACGACAACTTTAATGTAATCATGCGTTGGAATCGTTCCGAATTTTATGCACTCGCTGTTGGACATCTTGCTGATCGCATTGCAGGTAAAGAAAAGTTGGTACAGCCGCCACCGGAAGATGCACCGCGCTTGCATCGCCATCAAGTGGTAATTTTGCAGGAGCAATTAAACAAAAGAGGTTTTGATGTAGGCGCCCCCGATGGAATTCTCGGCCCGGGAACTCGTCGCGCTATCAGTGAGTTCCAGCACCAACAAGGCATGATTGCCGATGGGTTTCCCAGTAAAAAAGTGATTGGACTACTGGGGGTGGATATCGATTCGGTGAAACATTGATTGCCTGATGTTGTCAGTCTACCAAATCTATATCCAGACAGTTTAGTAATCTTATTGCCTCCAAGCGGCTGAACCTGGCCGCTTTGATCTCATTGTTAAAGATATCGATATCATAATTTTCGGCTTCGCTGAAATCGGCTTCTTGCAGATTGGTTTTCATAAACAGGCTGTTGCTGAAATCGGTATAAATAAATTTAGCCTTGCTGAAATTGCCGTTTCTAAAATCCACATCATGTGCTTTGCAATGCTCAAGGATGAGTTCGCTTAAGCTAAGGTTAAAAAAAGATGAATCATTAATAATGCACTCACTAAAGCTGATTGGTGCAGTGAAGTTAAAGCGCGGCCAATCCGCTTTAGTCCAGTCTACACCGACTAGCTTGCTCTCTTTAAAACTGGTATCAAAGAATTTGCTGTAATCAACTTTAATATTGCTCAGATTAGACGCGGTAAATACACAGTCTACAAATTTGCATTTGTAGAATCTCACACCAGAAAAGTTACATTGCTGAAAAGTGCAGTTTTCAAAAACTACTTCAGTAAATGATTCTCCTGTGACATCCAGGCAATTGAATGTTGTTGAAAAGTATTCACTGTAATCATCAATATTCATATTGGTTCTGCACTTAAGCTAAAGGCTTTGGTTGGAATGGTTGGTGAATCATCCGATAAACGAATATTGGCATTTACGCTGGAGTAAAAACAGTCTTGTTTTATCCCAATATCTGTGAGCAATTCACAGCTTAACCGGCAGGGTTTACGCTTCTTTGTATGTCGCCAATGGTATTTGTGGTGGTAGCTGATTAATATGACCAGCTATAGCAAAACTAATTAACACGGTAGCGGTACCTTGATTTTTGTATAACATAATTCCTGATGCGAGATATATTGTATGAAAATAATTCACAGTCTTTTGATTGGTGCTTTGTGCTTCTCATGCCTTGTAATGGCTGAGCCGGTACAAACTATCAACGCTGATAATAAACAGTTTCTTTATACCGGCAGGATCGATTTTGCTGATAAAAAAGCACCATCCCTTTCCTGGGCGGGGTCGAGCATCAAAGCCAACTTTACCGGTAGCTTATTGGCAATCACCCTGGACGATCAGTTCGGAAAAAATTATTTCAATATTATTGTGGACGGTGAGACCCGGCATCCTTATGTACTGGAAGCCAAACAGGGCGAGCAGACCTATATCATTTCCACTGCATTAAAACCCGGTAATCACAGTTTGGAAATTTACAAACGCACGGAAGGTGAGGAGGGTGCGACCGCTTTTAAGGGATTGGTGCTGGATGCCGATGCAAAACTATTGCCGCCACCGGCGCGGCCAACACGCCGGATGGAAATTTACGGCGATTCCATCAGTACCGGCATGGGCAATGAAGCTGCGGATAATGGGGTCGATCATTTGCTCAGCGAAAAAAATAATTACTGGGCTTACGGCGCAATTACGGCGCGCAATCTCAATGCGGAGTTGCACACAATTTCACAAAGCGGTATCGGTATCATGATCAGTTGGTTCCCCTTTATTATGCCGCAATTTTATGATCAGTTAAGTGCCGTGGGCAATAACGATTCAACGTGGGATTTTGCCCAATGGACCCCCGATCTGGTCGTCATTAACCTATTTCAGAATGATGCCTGGTTGGTTGATAGGGAAAAACGTTTGCAGCCTATCCCGACTGATGCACAGCGAGTGCAAGCCTATATTGATTTTGTGCGTAGCATTCGTGCTAAATACCCGAACGCGCAGATTATTTGTGCTTTGGGTAGCATGGATGCGACGGCTACACCAAAATGGCCAGGATATATCACCACGGCAGTTGAGCGTATGAAAAAGGCAAACAAAGATCAAAAACTGGATACAATTTTCTTTGACTTCACCGGCTTTGGCGGTCACCCAAGAGTTGCGCAACACAAAGCCAATGCAGAAAAATTAACGGCGTTTATCAAACAGAAAATGAACTGGTAGCGTGTAGGAAAAACAACGGGCGAGCAATGCTCGCCCGGTTTATCACTAGCGCTTCAAATCCAGCAAGCGGAAATAAGCGGCCTTGGGTTCGTGTTTGCGGTCAAACAATAATGGATAATTAGTCCTGCCATTGATGGGAAAATCGTTGAGCCAACTGGCATCATCGCTTACGCCCCAGAAAGTAACACGGTCGATTTTGTCGCGGTGTTTAAGCAAAATTTTAAACAGTGATTCGTAAGCTTTCGCGAGCTTTTCATCAATCTCTTTTGGCAATCCTTTGATGTAAGGATCGCGTTCCGGTTTGTATTCAAAGCGGGTAGAAATTTCTGCAACCGGCAAATTCCACACCGATGGAAGTACATCAATATCCAATTCGGTGAGATGAACTTTCAATCCCAAAGCCGAATAGGCAAGAATACTGTCCTCAAAGTCCTGCATGTTGGTTTCCAGACCGATATGCGCCTGCATACCCAAACCATGGATTGGTGTCCCGCGTTTTTGCAAGCGCTTGATCATATCAATGGTTGCCTGGCGTTTCTCCGGACGTTCGTTGTTGTAATCGTTGTACATGAGGTGTGCTTTCGGGTCTACCTCATGGGCGAGATTGAATGCATTGACCAAAAAGTCATCGCCCATGATATTGTACCAATGGCTATCGCGCATTTTATTGTCATCGCCAACGGCCTCATTGACTACATCCCAAGCGGCAAGCTTGCCCTTGTAGCGATCTACGATAGTGGTGATATGTTCTTTTTGCTTTTTCTCAAGTTCAGTTTTGGAAATATAATTTCCAGCTTTGTTTTTAAATACACTTTCAGGGATTTGACTGTGCCAGCCCAGCGTATGGCCGACCATATGTAAATTATGTTTACTGCCAAAATCGACAAAAGCATCGGCATCTTGCCATTTCCAGCTGCCATCTTCGTTGCGCATCTCACCCCATTTCATACAATTTTCCGGAGTGATGGAATTAAAATCTTTATTGATTAATACGATCAATTTTGGATCTTGCTGTTTAATAATCGTTGCGCTCAATGCAGCGCCGATTAGAAAATCATCTTTATAGGCATCTTTCAAACCTGTCGCTGCACTGGCTTTTTCTGCTGCCTGTAATTTCGCTGCAGCAGCAATAGTTGTGGTCGCGCCGGTGAGCACTAATAATTGTCTACGTGAAATATTCATGGATGCTTCTCGCTAATTGATGAGTTTCAGGATTCTTATCATTTTTGACCTGGCCATAAAACGGGATAGTGGTGCTACACCAGATAGATTGTGTTGTGAGGCCATCCTTTACATTTATTGAATGTGTATTCTTGTATACGAGTGATATATTTGCAATGACTATAAGATAGCAGCTGATTAATAATAATCCATGGGGAATTGAAAGTGCACAGGCCATTTTTTTGCAAGCTATTCATTTTATTAACATTTTTTTTCAGTATTGCGATAGCGTCTGTTCGCGCTGAAGATGGTTATGACATGTGGCTACGCTATACACCGGTAACAGATCAGCAATTGCGCAAAGCCTACCAACAGCAGCTCACCCAACTGGTTGTGGAGGGAAGTTCGCCCGGTCTGGCGGTCGCGGTTGCAGAGTTGCAGCGGGGGTTAAGCGGTTTGTTAGATAAACCCATTGCCATCACCCAAGGGACATTATCCAAATATGCATTGGTGATAGGTACTCCAGCCAATTCCCCGCTAATCGCTGCATCCAATCTTACCGAGCGGCTTGCACCCTTGGGTAGTGAGGGCTATCTCATTGAGAAAACGCAGATTAATAAACGCGATGTTATTGTTATTGCGGCAAATTCTGATGTCGGTGTGCTCTACGGTAGTTTCCATTTTTTACGCTTGATCCAAACACAACAACCGCTAAATAAAATTTCAATCACCAGCGCGCCAAAATTGCAGCATCGCGTGGTTAATCATTGGGATAATTTAAATCGCCTTGTTGAGCGCGGTTATGCGGGGCTGTCGCTGTGGGATTGGGGCACCTTGCCGGATCATAAATCCCGGCGCTATGAAGATTATGCGCGCATCAATGCATCGCTCGGTATTAACGGCACGGTGATTAATAATGTGAATGCTGACCCGCGTATTTTAAGCGATCAGTTCCTGGAGAAAATTGCTGCATTGGCCGATGTATTTCGCCCCTATGGCATAAAAATGTATTTATCAATTAATTACAATTCGCCACGTGCATTTGGCGATTTGGATACGGCTGATCCGTTAGATCCGCGCGTACAAAAATGGTGGGAAGAGCGCACTAAAAAAGTCTATGAATATATTCCCGATTTTGGCGGCTATTTAGTAAAAGCTAACTCTGAGGGTCAACCAGGGCCGCAGGATTACAACCGCAATCATGCCGATGGTGCAAACATGTTGGCTGCTGCATTAAAGCCTTACGGTGGTGTGGTGTTCTGGCGTGCATTTGTATATCACCCGGATATTGGTGATCGTTTTCGTGGTTCTTATGATGAATTTAAACCACTTGATGGAAAATTTGCAGAAAACGTTATCTTGCAAGTAAAAAATGGTCCTATCGATTTTCAACCGCGCGAACCTTATTCCGCATTATTTTCCGCAATGGAAAAAACCAACATGATGATGGAGTTTCAGGTTACACAGGAATATTTTGGTTTTGCTACCCATCTTGCTTACCAGGGACCACTGTTTGAAGAATCATTGCGCACCGACACTTTTGCAAAAGGTGAAGGCTCGACGATTGGTAATATCCTGGAAGGGAAAACGTTTAACACCAGGCGAACCGGCATGGCTGCGGTGATAAACCCTGGCACTGACCGCAATTGGACCGGGCATCCCTTCGTGCAGTCAAGCTGGTATGCGTTTGGGCGAATGGCGTGGGATCACAATATTTCTGCTGAAGTTGCTGCGGAAGAGTGGCTGCGTATGACCTTCTCCAACGATAAAAAATTTATCGAACCAGTGAAAAAAATCATGCTTGCTTCGCGTGAAACTGGTGTGAATTATCGCTCACCGTTGGGACTTACTCATTTGTACTCGCAAGGTGATCATTACGGTCCCGCCCCTTGGACGGCTAATGTAGAGCGCCCTGACTGGACGGCGATTTATTATCACCGTGCTGCAAAAGATGGCATCGGGTTTGACCGTACCAAATCAGGATCAAATGCGGTTGTGCAGTATCCAGCTCCGCTCGCACAGCTATACGGCGATTTAAATTCGGTGCCTGAAGAGTTAATGCTTTGGTTTCACCACGTGAGCTGGGATCACAAAATGAAATCTGGCCGAACGCTCTGGAACGAACTGGTACATAAATATTATGAGGGTGTAGATGAGGTTCGCACTATGCAAAGCGAATGGGATAAATTGGAACGCTATATTGATACAGAGCGCTTTCAGCAAGTAAAAGCACTCTTGCAAGTGCAGGAGCGCGATGCGGTTATTTGGCGTGATTCCTGTGTGCTTTATTTCCAGACTTTTTCCGGCAAGCCTATTCCTGCAAACTACGAGCAGCCACAGCATGGTTTGACATATTACCAAACGCTGGCACGTACCCGCTATGTGCCTGAGCCCTGGCATCCTGCCAGTTCAAGCCGTGTTTTAAAATAGTCCTTTTGCATTACCTATGTTATTTCGCTTATTTATCTGCAAAAAAAATCCTTCGCAAAGCGAAGGATTTTTTTTGCGAAAATAACAATCAATTATTGATTGTTAAATCCTTATATTGGCTACCGTAATAGGTGTGCACATTTTTTGCCCAAGTTTCATCGGCCATATCTGGCCAATCATCCTTGTCGAAACCGGGTGCATTCTCCAAACGTTGTTTATCAATATCCAAAATAAAACGTTTATTGATAGTATCCAGCTTCAATGCACTCCAAGGCACAGCAAATAATTTCTCGCCCAAGCCCAGGAATGACCCAAATGACAATACGGCATAGCTGATTTTACCACTGGCTACATCCAGCATAATTTCTTTAATGTCACCGAGATCTTCATCTGCGCGGTTGTACACGTCATTACCAATCAGTGTGTCTGCTCCCATTAAGCGTGGGCCTGGGCCATTGCCATCATCACTGCGAGTTAAGTTGGTTTTATACATTCCATAAGTATCACGAGTTTCATAGTTCATAAAAATACCCTCTTTTATTAATTAGCTAAAAATAAGTCAGCTCATTGGAACTTTATCCGAGTTAACAAGGTGATCTTACCTTATTACTTTTTTTAATCTGTTCGGCAACCGACACCCAGGCATTATTTAAAAAAGTTTTAAATAATGAACTATCCGCCAATAGGTTGAATAAGGTGAAGCAATTTTCAAAATACCTGTAACAGTTTTCGAATGTAACTATATTTATGTCTCCCCCTTCTTAATTGGACATTCTTGAGTAGGAAGATAGTCAATTGATGAAAATTGCTACTTATAACGTTAACGGAATTAATGCGAGATTAGCTGTACTGTCTCGCTGGCTTCAAGAAGCATCCCCCGATATTGTTTGCCTGCAAGAGCTAAAAGCACCACAAGATAAATTTCCTGAAAGTGCTATTTTGGATTTAGGATATTCTGCGATATGGAGTGGGCAGAAAAGTTGGAATGGTGTTGCAATACTCTCCAAAGTGGGAAAACCGTTAGAAATAAGACGTAGCCTGCCGGGTGATAATGATGATCTGCATAGTCGCTATCTTGAAGCTGCTGTTAATGGAATCGTTATTGGATGCCTATATATTCCTAACGGGAACCCCGTTCCCGGGCCGAAATTTGATTATAAATTGGCATGGATAGAGCGACTTATTATTCATGCGCAGACACTCATTGATATTAAAGCTCCCGTAGTGTTAGTGGGGGACTACAACGTTATTCCCACTGATAAAGATGTTTATAAACCTGAGCGCTGGATTGACGACGCGCTTTTTCGTCCTGAAGTTAGGCTGGCTTTTGAAAAACTGATGGATCAGGGATGGACCGACGTTATCAGGGCGCAACACCGGGAAGAAATCATTTATACCTTTTGGGATTATTTTCGCAATGCGTATGCGCGTAATGCAGGTTTGCGCATCGACCACTTCTTAATTAATAGCCGCGTTAAAAAAAGGTTGCTGGATAGCGGTGTTGATAAGTATGTCCGTGGTTGGGAAAAATCCAGCGATCACGCGCCAGTATGGTTAACGTTAAAACAATAATGTTCGCAGCCGCACCGAGGATAGCCTGCGTTGCGCCTATGGTCATGAGGTTAGTTAATCATTCTAATATTTTTAACCCAACCGTTTCGGAGCTTAATATGACCCAGCCACAACGTAAGGTCCCGCCAAGTACCAAGCCTAAATCACAAGAGGCAACCGCGCTTTTAAGGGCAGATCATAAACTCGTCAGCTCTCTATTCGAGCAGTATGAGTCCGCTCGGTCAGTCACCAAGAAAAAAGCCCTGGTTGCGCAAATTTGCCAGGAGCTCACTGTCCACGCCCAAATTGAAGAAGAAATTTTTTATCCTAAAGTAAAACAGGCATTGAAGGATAAAGAGTTGATTCCGGAAGCAGTGGTGGAGCACGCGACTTTGAAAGATCTTATCTCCCAGATCGAAGATGTTGAGCCGGATGGCGAAATGTATGATGCAAAGGTTAAGGTGCTTTCAGAATACGTTAAACATCACGTGAAAGAAGAACAGAATGAAATTTTTCCTAAAGTGAAAGATTCAAAACTGGATCTTATTGCTCTCGGTGAGGAGCTCGTACAGCGGAAGGAAGAGTTGCTTGCGCAGTTGAAATAAATTCAAAATGGCCTTTAAAAGGCCATTTTTTGCACTAAAGCACTTACCCTTCGGGTTGTTGATAATGGCCCGGGTGTACCTGTGGATTGTTGGGGCGATGCAGGCCAATAACCTGAATATCGGAAATTGCTCCCGCTTTGGTAGTGTTGGCTAGTTGTATATATTTTTCAGCTTCTTCGCGTGCAAGTGAATCTTTGTCACAAGATATTTCAATAGTATTGGGTTGGTTATTGCAAAGATAACTTATTAAAAAGCGGTATTGTTTCTTCATCTCATCTCCAACTACTTTATCTCAACTTTTAATTTTTCATTGTTGCCTTTCCGTTCTTTCCTTGTTTTGTGGTGACATGCCTTGTCGTCAGGATTTAATGTATCGGTGATATATGCGGTGGAAGCTGTGTAGGTTTGGTTGGATCGTTTGGAGCCTTGGGTTGGGGTGGAATATTGGTTTGTGAGGGTATATTGGTCCGCGGTGGGATGTTCGGATGGGCCGGGGGAGTAGGTAATTCCGGTTGCGGTGGTGCAGGATCTATTTCCGGTGTGGAATCCGGGTCGAATGGTTCGTCCGGGCCAATAACACTTGGGATATCTGCAGTCACTTCTTCCAAATTTTCTTCTTTTTCTGTATCAGCCAGTGTGCAGGGCATTTTCCATGGATAATATTCTGACACGGGTGATTTTGCAGTAAATACTCTCAATGGAAGTAATAATGTATTTCTGTATGATTCCTGGATGCTCATGATAATTTCCTCCGCGGATGATAAGGAGAAAAGTGCTAATGTGGATCTAACACTTTTACAAATACTGTAAATTTGAATCCGGGTTTCCGCATAGAGTGTTAATCCTATAGGGCAGGAAAGTGATTTTCGGTGTGATATCTAACTTAGATGCCTTATGTTCTCTAATCACACGCTCTGCAAAACCCGTTATACTGTTTGCCCAACCAGTAATCCTTAGTTTTTTACCATGATTAATGCTTTTTTACTCACTCGCCAATGGCGCGACACTCGAGATGGCATTGCGCTGGATTTGTGGTGGGCGACAGAGCAGGGTAGTTGTTGGACGCAGGTAACCGGCCAGGAAGTTGTTTTTTTTGTATTGCGTGAGCAGGCACTAATGATTCAGCCGCTCATTCAAAGGTTGCGTCAATGGCGTATGGCCGAGGTTGAATTAAAAACTTTTCTTAATAAGCCGGTAAACGCACTCTATTTTAAAAGCCATCGCAGCGCGCGCGACGCGCAAGATATTTTCAAACAAAACGATATCCAGTTTTGGGAAGGTGACATTCGTCCGCCTGAGCGCTATTTGATGGAGCGTTTTGTTACCGCGGGTGCGCAGCTTGATTTGATCGATCAAGCGCAGCAACCGGTTGTTAATCCACGTATAACCCCGCTCCCCGATGAACAATCCCTATGGCGCCCGCGATTACGCATGCTTTCGCTCGACATTGAAACAACGATGGATGCTAAACAACTTTATTCGATTGGTGTCTGGTGCGAAGCAGGTAATAAAGTGTTTATGGTGGGCGAGGGTAGCGATACCGATGTCGTTATTTTTTGCGCAAATGAAACATCCTGTCTACAGCAATTTTTTCAATTTTTACGGCAAGCTGATCCGGATGTTTTAATTGGATGGAATTTGGTGCAATTCGATTTGCTGGTGTTGGAAAATATTTGCCAGCGGCTGGGAATTGAGCTTCAACTGGGGCGAGGCGAGCAATCGGTTCATTGGCGCCATGAAGATAACGAGGGTGGGCGCAGTTTTGTCGTTATCCCCGGGCGTGTTGCACTTGATGGGATCGAATTGCTCAAGGCTGCCAATCACCAGTTTCAAAGTTACTCGCTCCAGAATGTGTCCCGGGAATTACTGGGCGAAAGTAAATTACTTACCAGTAAAGATCGCGGTGAAGATATTACGCGCTTGTTTAAGGAAGATAAATTAGCACTAGCTGAATACAATCTGCGTGACTGCGAATTGGTATGGAAAATTTTTATCCGGCAAGAGTTATTAGCGTTTGCGATGGAGCGCAGCCAATTGACTGGTTTACTGTTAGATCGCATTGGCGGCTCGGTCGCTGCGTTTGAGTATTTATATTTGCCCCGCTTACACCGACGCGGATACATAGCGCCAAACCTTGGTGAATTTGAATCTGATATTATCAGTCCCGGCGGTTATGTGATGAACTCGCAGCCGGGTATTTACGATAACGTGCTGGTGCTCGATTTTAAAAGTCTGTACCCGAGCATCATGCGAACCTTCTTGATTGATCCCTGCGCATTTTGGATTGCCCGGCACCTCCAACTTGATGAAAGCCAAACCGTTGCCGGTTTTAATGATGCTTATTTTTCACGGGAAGAGCACATTTTGCCCACTTTGATTGAGCAGTTCTCTGCTGCACGTGACCGTGCGAAGCAACATAAAAACGCGCCGCTCTCTCACGCTATTAAAATTATTATGAATTCATTTTATGGGGTGCTGGGTTCTACTGGATGCCGTTTTTTTGACCCGCGTGTCAGTAGCTCGATTACGTTGCGTGGGCATGAAATTATCCAGCGCAGCCGCGATTGGATTGAGCAGCAGGGATATGCGGTTATTTATGGTGATACCGATTCGCTATTTGTGTGGTTGGAAAATAATTGCGTGGGTAAAACTCCCAAGGCTGCAGACCAGTGCAATAACATCGGCACACGTTTAGCAAAAGAGTTGAATAGCTGGTGGCAAAAAACCTTACAGGATGAATTCAAGGTGAAAAGTGCTTTGGAAATCCAGTACGAGACAAATTACCTGCGCTTTTTAATGCCGACAATTCGCGGATCGGAATTGGGTACCAAGAAACGTTATGCCGGTTTGATCGATAACAATGGTCAGCGCGAAATGGTATTTAAAGGCCTTGAGAACGTGCGTACCGATTGGACGCAATTGGCTAAAGAATTTCAAATGTTGCTATATCGGAAAATATTTGATGGTGAAGACTACCTGGATTTTGTTCGCACAACTAACGATCAAGTGTTAGCTGGCGAGCGCGACATGGAGTTAATTTATCGCAAACGCTTGCGTCGCCATTTGCATGAGTACCAGAAAAATGTCCCTCCCCATGTGCAGGCTTCGCGTAAATATGTGCAGCTTACCGGGAAAAATTTACGCCGTGGTGATTGGATTAGTTATGTTATTACCACTAATGGACCTGAGCCGGTTGGTTCAGATGAAATCAATATGGATTTGCGCCAGAGTCCGTTTGATTACCAGCATTATATTGATAAGCAATTAACTCCCGTTGCTGATAGCATTTTACATTTTCTGAATGAATCCCTGAATCAATTAGTTGACCAACAATTGTCGCTGTTTCATTAAAGGATTTGTGTAGGCTTATAAACGCCAGCGAGGGAGCTGGCTGGAAAATAATGATTGCATGTATGCGTGTTGTCGTTAGTGGGTAGTTCAGGCTATAGTCCCTGTCCCTAATAATGAACAGGTAGAGCCATGGCCGATATCGATGAAGTTCTGGATTTGCTGCGCGAGCACAATGAATCTGTGCCAGTACCTTTGGAATTGCCCGATGAAGACAGGCTGGTCGAGATAGAAGAGGAAATTCTCCTGCCTATCCCCCGCGATATGCGCACCTTTCTATTGGAAGGCAGCGATGTTGTATACGGCGGCCTCGAGCCGGTTACTGCGGCTGATCCCCATTCCCATACCTATTTGCCGGAAGTTACTGCTATTGCCTGGTCGCAAGGTGTGCCGCGTTACTTGATGCCGTTATGTGAAGTGAATGGCAACTACTATTGTGTCGAGCCGGAAGGTGAAGTGGTATTTTGGCGCGATGGCGACCTGACTGATGAGACCTGGCCCTCGGTTTGGCATTGGGTGAGGGATGTGTGGCTGGAATCCTGAGTCGAATCGCTCAGGATAATTGGCATCAATTCACGAAAATAGATTTTGGTGACATAGCTTTTTGGCAAGCTGGGCTACACTAAATCTCCCGGTCGATATTTTGTGTCGATAGTTAGTTGTATGGCAGTCAGGAAAGAGTGTTCTCTGTGCGTAAACTCCTTTGGTCATTGGCATTTCCGCTACTGGTTCTTACCAGTGCGGGGCTATTGGCGGAAACCGGGGAACAAGCAGGGGCAGTAACGACTGCGTCGCAACAAGAATCCAGTATTGAGGATTTCGAAGCGCATGTCCGGCGCATTGCTGAAAAGACGGCGGCAGATGAAAAAGCGCGTAAAGAGCAGGCGAGGTTGGATGCCGCCGCTAATAAGCAGCCCGCCCAACCTTTCAAGTTCTTCAAGTACCATAAAGATGGGTCGGTAGCCTATTCTGACCGCCAGCCTAAAAAATCCGCTTATGAAGTTATCGTGTACAACTCCTGCTTCGCCTGTAACCCCTTATCGCGCGTGGATTGGCGTGGTACCAAGTTGTACATGACGCAATTTACCTATTCCATTACCCAGGCAGCAAAAAAATACGGCGTTGATCCTTCGCTGGTGCGCGCGGTAATTCATGCGGAGTCCAATTTCAATCCGCTCGCCCGCTCGCGTAAAGGCGCTATGGGCTTAATGCAATTAATGCCCGGTACGGCCAAAGATATGGGCGTAAGCGATACCAGCAATGCGGAACAGAATATCGATGGCGGGGTAAAATATTTGTCTCGACTGCTAAGCCGTTTTAATGGCGATATCACATTGGCGACCGCAGCCTACAACGCCGGGCCGGGCGCAGTGGAAAAGTACAGCGGCGTACCGCCCTACGAAGAAACCAAAACCTACGTCTTCCGCGTCAATATCCTTCACCAGCGCTACAAAAATCAGCTAACCCTGGCTAGCAATTAATACCCGGCTTCTCGTGCTTTCTTGCCGTGATTTATTCGTTCCAACTCCTCTGTATTAATGTTTGGCCGCTTGGCTAATAGCCATTAATTCTAAATTTTCGCGCCAAATCAGCTCAAAAAAACAACGCTTTTGCCGCTATAGAGGTTAGCCCCCAGTCTTTATGACTTGGGTTTCACTCAATTTTTATTAGAAAGTGGACGGCATTATGATTATTTCAAACGCCCAAATTGGCATGGCAGCACAGTGGGATTATCGCGAAGAGCACAGTGTTACTGAGAGTGTAGAATTTTGGTCGGATCGGTCCTCTGTTACGCAATCCGAAAACACAGGCTCACTCAAGACAAAAGGAGTGGAAGTTGATTTCTCGCGTGCCGGATCATTGCTGGCAATGCATCACCAGACGCAAACATTCGCTCTGAATACTCAAATGGACTCCCGCGCGCGCCTGAACATGATGATTATCGAGGCAATGTATCGGGCAATCACCGGCAGAGAGTTGAATGTGTCTATTCCTGCGGATTCAGTGTCGGATAATAAAACCCGGCAGCTCAGCGTTGATATTTCCGTACCGGCACAAGTAATTACCGGTTTTAACACTGGCCCCGGACTGGTTTACCAGCGCAATGAGCGTTATCAGGAACAGGAGTCAATGAAATTTCAGGCGGTTGGTGTGGTGCGTACCGCTGATGGTCGGGAGATCGATTTTTCGGTGGCGATGAATATGAGCCGCGAGTTTGTGCAGGAATCTAATTTTCAAATAGGGGGTGGCAGTAAGAAAATCGATCCGTTGGTAATTAACTTTGATGGATTGGGCGCATCGCTCAGTCAAACCCGTTTTGAATTCGATCTGGATAGCGACGGCACTACTGAACAAATTGCGACTTTGCGTCCAGGCAGCGGTTATCTGGCATTGGATAGGAATGGCGACGGCACGATTAATAACGGCAGCGAACTGTTTGGCCCCGCTAGCGGACGCGGTTTTGCAGAACTCGCCGCTTATGATGAAGACGGCAATAATTTTATCGACGAGGGCGATAGCATCTATCACCAATTGCGCATATGGATGACGAACGAAGATGGCAGTACGCAATTAATGGCATTGGGCGATAAAAACATCGGGGCGATATTTCTCGGCCATGTGTCATCACCTTTCCAGCTAAAAGATGAGCAGAACAATTTGCTTGGCGAGGTTGTTAATTCCGGGGTTTATTTAATGGAGGATGGCAAGACCGGGATAGTGCAAGAGATCAATTTAACGGTGTAACGCACGGCTTTAGTACTTGAAAACAATAAGCCCCATCCGGGGCTCATTGCAGTGGTCAAAGCAACATAAACAGTCAGGCTTATTGTTCCTGGTAGTCAGGCTACCATGTCATTGCCTCTACGTCGGTTTGCGCGACTATCCAGCCTGGGCTGGTATTGCCAGCAAAATTAAGTAGCACGATGTTACGTGAAAGGTGTTTACGCAATATCAGCCAGGTATTTATTGGTTGGCTGACAAAACATTCCCTTTGATATCACCGGCAGGGGCAGAAACGCGGTTTTTCAATACCACTGTATCGCCTTTTTCCAAAGCGCCCAATGTCATTACGCGACCTTTAGTCGTCGCTACTTTTGCACCTTTAATTACGTTGAAAGTTTTTTTAACCCCTTCTTTGGTGGTGATAGTGATAGTGCTTTCTTCAGGATTTACACCTGTTACAACACCAGGAACTTCTTTGTACGACGCAAACGCTTCTGCGCTTGAATAGGCAGACAACGTTGACATTCCAACTAAAGAAGCGACGGCAACCAGTTTAGAAATAGATGATTTAGACATGACAAAGACCTCAGTAAGTAAGATTAACCAGAATATTTAACTGCACCCACGGACGTATTATAGGCATGCCAAGTTGCTTTTTTGTTACTTTAAGTTACGAATTTTCAGATTGTTTTTTCACTAGAAAATAAAAATTGATCATTTTTATTCATATAGTGAATAAAAAAATATATTTAAATGTGGTAATGTTATTAAAAGCATCATTTTGGGTCAATTTTTCAATAATATGTTACCTAATGTAATATTTTGGTGTTTTTATGTGTTTTGCATTGGTGCAGCATTTGACAACGTTGTCCTTATTTGTGCTTTTTTAGTGCCTATAAAAAACCCGCCATCCGGCGAAGGATTGGCGGGTTTTATTTTTTCGCGTGTAACGCGCGTTTGACAGGCTGGATTACTGGTTAAACAGGAATTCCATTAAGGCATTTTGCGCGTGCATACGGTTTTCAGCTTCTTCCCAGACGACCGCATCGGGTGAATCAAGGATCTCGGTCGAAACTTCTTTGCCGCGATACGCAGGCAGACAGTGCATAAACAGGGCATCGGCTTTAGCGAGGCTCATCAAGTCTTTATTAACCTGATAACCACTAAAGATTTTTTCGCGCTGTTTCTTTTCGTCTTCCTGGCCCATTGAAGCCCAGGTATCGGTAACGACCAGGTCGGCACCTGCAACAGCCGCGCGCGGATCATTGCTCAGGCTGACACGATGTTGATAAGGGATAACAAACTCATCTTCCGGTTCAAAACCTTTGGGGGTGGCGATGCGCAACTCAAAATCGCAAAGCTCAGCAGCCTGTATATAGGTATTGCACATATTGTTGCCATCACCCACCCAGGCCACAATCTTGCCTGCGAGTGATCCGCGACGCTCAACGTAAGTCTGGATATCTGCCAGTAGTTGGCAAGGATGATATTCATCGGTCAGGCCGTTGATAACCGGCACGCGCGAGTATTCGGCAAAACGCTCCACGGTATCGTGACCAAAGGTGCGGATCATGACCATATCGACCATGCTGGCAATGCAGCGCGCTGCGTCTTCGATGGGTTCACCGCGACCTAATTGGGAATCTTTGGTGGATAGGAAAATCGCATGGCCACCCAATTTCGCTACGCCAGACTCAAAGGAGACACGGGTGCGGGTTGAGTTTTTCTCGAAAATCATCGCCAACACTTTATTGTTGAAGACTTCCGGAGCTTTGCCCTCGCGCAGCAGGGCTTTGAGTTCGATGGCGCGCGCAATAATGTGTTGCAGTTCGGCGCGATTAATATCAGCGAGGGTCAGGAAATGTCTCGGTGCCTTTAGGGGTACCATAATCATTGCTCTTTATTGCAGCGCGCGCCTTATGCACGCGCTTATTTAAAACTCATTAGATAATTGGTTAAAACTCGTTAATCAGTTGTACAACTTTGCTTACCAGCTCATCGGCTTCTGCATCGGTGAGGATAAAAGTCGGCAGCAAACGAACAGTATTTACGGCAGTGACGTTGATCAAAATGCCCAGGTCGCGCCCTTTTTGAACCAGCTCAGGGCAGGCGGCATTGAGTTCGATACCAATCATCAAACCCTTACCGCGGATATCGATCACCTTGGCGTTGCCTGCCAGTGCGGCTTTGAAATCAGCCAAAAGCTTATCGCCCAACATTTTTACCCGCGCAAGCAGATTGGAAGATTGCAAGGTCTCGATCACTGCAATGCCGGCGCTGCAAGCGAGCGGGTTGCCGCCAAAGGTAGTGCCGTGATTGCCCGGTTGCAGAACATCTGCCGCTTTGCCGCGTGCAAGGCAGGCGCCTATTGGCATGCCATTGCCCAGGCCTTTCGCCGTAGTGACGACATCGGGTAACAGGTTATTGTGTTGATAGGCGAAGAAAGTACCGGTGCGGCCGTTGCCGGTCTGGATTTCATCCAGCATCAACAACAATTCATGTTGGTCGGCAAGGGCGCGCAGTTGGTTCAGGTAATCGGCAGCGGGAACCCGCACACCACCTTCGCCTTGCACAGGCTCAACCAGGATGGCGACGACATTCCTATGTTCGGCGATAGCTGATGTGACAGCGGCCACATCGTTATATGGCACCCGGATAAATCCTTCCACTAACGGTTCAAAGCCGATCTGCACCTTGGTGTTGCCGGTAGCGCTGAGCGTAGCCAGGGTCCGCCCGTGGAAACTATTGGCCATGACGATGACAGCGGGATTCTTCACACCTTTATCATTGCCATATTTACGTGCGATTTTGATCGCTGCTTCGTTGGCTTCGGCCCCGGAATTGGAAAAGAACACTTTATCCATCCCCGATTCCTGGATCAGCAGATCCGCCAAGCGTTGTTGTTGGGGGATGTTGTACAAATTGGAGACGTGCAATAAGGTTGCAGCCTGTTCAGATATAGCCTTAACCAGAGCAGGGTGGGAGTAACCAAGCCCGCATACGGCAATACCGCTGATTGCATCCAGATAGGATTTACCGCTGTCATCCCATACTCGACTGCCTTCGCCCTTGGTGAGGGTCAGGGTTCTGGTGCCGTAAGTATTCATGAGTGTAGACATGGGGTTCTCCAAAAAACAACGCCGGGGCGTCAACAATAACAATAGGTTTTGCGTGAAAAAACAAATCCGCCAAAGCCCGTCAGTGACAGGCCAGCGAATGATTGATCAGGGGAATTTTTCGCTACATCAGCACTTGCTGCCGATGCTACATTGCCGGAAACCAGCCTGTGCGCGGCAAAAAACAGACGGTAAATATATAAGTTATTGCGATTATTGGCAAATTTGCGCCGAAAGCGGTCGATTTGCTACAGGTTGAAGCCTCCCTGCACAAATTCCTTCGCAAAAATAATATCGTTTTGCAGATGGAAACTGGTGTCGGGCGGCTGGATAAAGAAGCCTTCGAATAAACGCACTCCTTGCATCCATAGACTGGACAAATTGCGCGAGTTTTCGATTTGGGTGGCTATGACTTTCATTTCTTTTTCGGTGGCCAGGGTAATTACCTGCTCCATTAGTGTTGGATTGGTTCCCTCGCCGGTTAGTTTGGGTGACAGGCGTACAAAGTTGATTGGCAAGTCATTTAGTACTGTCAATATCTGATCATTTTCTCCCGCACGAGACACACAAATACCACAGCGGATATCTCGTAGTGCTTTGATAATTTCCCTCGCCTGATGAAAGTGATTGATTATCCAATTTTCCTCTAATACGAAAACCAGTCGGCCATCACCACGCAGGCGCGATGAGCGCAATACATTGGCGGCGAATGAAAAGAACGCATTTTGTTGTAATGTCTCCTCCGCAAGGTGGATAAATAAAGTGGCTTGTTCCCGCGTCGCACTATTATCAGCAATCGCACTTACGGCTTGTTGTAGCACCCAGCGATCCAGCTCCAGGCGCTTGCCCGGTTGGGTCAGGCGGTTGAGGAATTGTCCCGCCGGAATGAGTTGGCCGTCTTCATTGCGCAAGCGGGTAAGTACCAGGAAATGCTCAATTTGCGCTTCCTCCAGGCTGATAATGGGCTGGAAGGCGAGGCTGAGATCGCGGCTAAACACAATATTGGAAAATACGGGTACCTCTTTTTCGGGCGGAGTTGCGACCGGGGTGGTGGGTATTGGTGTACCACCGATACCGGCTTCAAATGCTTGCTCTGCCTGCAGGAGTGCATTATTGGCGGTTCCAAGCGCTGAGCTTAACGGCGCAAGCCCCACCTTGACCCGCAAGGAGAGCGATCTACCTTTTATATTGTAGAATTGGGCGCTGAGGTGTTTGGTAAATTGTTCACTGCGCTGGCGATGGAACTCCGGGCTACGTTTACCCGCCAAAACGCAGGCAACCATGGTAGATAAATCCATCCATTGCTCATCGCTGCCTACTGTTTCGTTCAAGCGGCGGCAAAATTGGTCATGCAGATCAATCAGTTCAATCATCCCATACTGTTTATTCAGCTCCTCCAGGTTTTCGATACTGAAGTAGTAAAGTGCGCTCGCCTGATTGCCCAAACTGTTAGTTTGCAGCTCATCTTCCAGGGCGGTAAAAAAGTAGCTGCGGTTGATCTGTTGCGGCTGCTGGGTGTGGCGTGTGACCCGTGCCACCCGGTTTTTCAACGCCGATGTATCGGCAAGTGCCTGTTCGCAGACGCTGATCAACTCGGTCACTTCAAAAGGTTTGGTGAGCAAGGCATTTATGCCGAGCGCTTTGATACTCTTGTGCAGATTGGCGTCGGTGTCGGCGGTGACAAAAATAATCGGGAGCAATAAGAATTCCGGATCCTGGCGCAGCAAAACGGCCAGCTCCATGCCGTTAATATCAGGCATATGCATATCCAGAATCACCAGATCCGGTTTGAATTTGGCGGCGCGCTGCAAGCTATGTAGCGGTTGATTGACACTCAATACTTCCATACCGGCGTAGCGCAACACCTCGGCCTGCAGGTTGGTCATGTTCGGATCGTCGTCGACAATCATTACCCGTTGGGTTTTGGTGTGCTGGGTGATGGTATTCACCAGCTTTTCGACCAAAAAATTGAAGTCGAGCGGCTTTACCAAATAGTCGCTACTGCCAGCACGCAAGGCGCGCAGTTTAGCATTCACGTCAGTGCGGCCGGACATCAGGATAATCGGTACTGCACTGGTCAATAATGCTTTAATTTGATGCAGGTTCCCCAAGGCCTTTAGGCCGGATCGCTCGAAATCCGGGTCCATCAAGATTGCCGCTGGCGAATCCAGATACAAGCGCTGCATGCAGGATTGCGGATTATCAAAATACTCCACCATAAAGCCCGCCTTACGCAAATAGGCAGTGCAGAGAGCGGCCAATACGCGATCCGGGTCTATCAGGAAAATAGTTTTGCCTCGCGCTTCAGGATGGCTCGCTGTATTCGTTGTGATGGGGAGTGGATCCTGGCGCGCTGTACCCGTTGCCGTTTGTATCATCACTGTGCTGAGCTGCGTGATGTGGTCTTCCAGTTGGGCATATTCCTGCCCGCCAAAACTACGGCCCAATTCCGTGAGGTCTTTAATAAAGTTATCTAATTTTTGCGCCGCCTGGCGTAATTCGGGAAAGCCGAAACTGGTGCCTGCTTCAACATGCTTATGTGCAAATTGCTGCAATGTGGTGATACCTTGCTCGTTCCAATTCAGGTGGCGCAGGTGGCTCCAGATTTCTTCAAGGCGACGTGCCCGCTCCGGTAGGCTTGCGGCAAATTGTTGGCGCAGGCGTTCAAGCTGGTTGCGAAATTCTTGTTGCATAAAATCATCCTGATGATTACATCTTCAGTATAGGAGCTGTTCACTAAATAGCAGTGCCGCTGCTGATCGATGTAAAAAATCGTTTTACTTACTGAGACTTTGTCGCATTTTTAGCAAGATAGTTGCATTCCCTCGCGGTAAGATACGCGCTGACTACTTATTTTGGATGCTTATGAATTTTTTGCGAACCCCTCTTCACTTATTGGTGGCGGGATCACTGTGTGTGATGCCGTTGAATAAATCATACGCACAGGCCCAGGTAAAGCCGGAACTGCTGGAAACCTTGATCATTTCGGGTGAGCGCACTGCGGGCAGTGAACTTGGGCGGCAACTGGTGATAAAAACGACAGATGATTTTGCAGTGGGTGCGCGGCTCGATCCAGCTGAATTATTGCAAATTATTCCCGGTGTGCAGGTGGATTCACGCACCAACTACGCGCAGGACACGCGCATCAGCATGCGTGGATTTGGCGCCCGTTCTGCGTTTGGTGTGCGCGGAATTGATCTGCAAATTGATGGCATTCCTATGTCGACGCCTGATGGGCAAGGACAACTTGCCAGCGCGATGCTCGATAACATCGCCAGCGCACAAGTATTGCGTGGCCCGATTGCAGCGCTTTACGGCAATGGTGCAGGTGGAGTTATTGCATTGCAAAGTGCAGCACCGGAAGTGAGTCAATTGAGCGCGGGTTTTATCGGTGGAGATCCTGGCCTTACTCGACAAACATTGAATGGCGAATGGCGTAACAATAATGTTGCATTACGCGCACAATTTGCCGATACCGATATTGATGGCGAACGTCCACATTCCAGTGCTGAACGGCAACAGGCGGGAGTGCAATTTTTTTACACTATGCCGAATGATATCGAGCTGATTGTCAAACACGACTACAGCAATGATCCACTCTTGCAAGATCCCTTGGGGTTAACACCGGAGCAGTGGCGCAATGACCCATGGCAATTAAATCCGGCGGCAGAAACTTACAACACGCGCAAAACAATTGAGCATCAACAAACGTCCATTAGCCTGCGCGATAGCGTTGGTGCAACCCGCTGGCAAACTGCGCTCTGGCAGGGCGAGCGTGCTATCACCCAATATTTGGGTTTTGCGGGCGATGCAATTTCCAATAGCGGTGGAGTGGTGGATTTAGCGCGGGATTTCTCCGGTATCAGCGGAACGCTCACGCACAGCTTTGATTTATTTTCACTACCGGTTGAATTCAGTCTCGGTGCCGAATTTGCGCAAATGGAGGATCGGCGTCACGGTTACGTAAATGATTTTGGCGTTGCCGGGGATTTGCGTCGCGATGAAACCGGTGAGGTGGAGAGTCGCGATGTATATTCATTAATCCAAATTTATCCCACCGAAAAATTAACGCTCTATACCGGCGTGCGTCACACGGATATGGATGTCGATGTGGAAGATTATTTTGTTGTACCTCCAGGCAATAACTCTTCTGGTAATCCCGACGATTCCGGTGCGCGTAATTATCGGGAAGAGGCTTTTGCAATCGGTGCGAATTATCAGTTGGCAGCTGCATGGGAAATATTTGCCAGCAGCGGGCGAGGATATGAAACACCGACGCTTACTGAAATGGCTTATAAAACCGGCACAACCGGTTTAAACACAGAATTGGAAGCTGCAATTAATCGCCAGCATCAGTGGGGTGTGGGCTATCGACCGGATACAAATCGCGAACTTATACTGACGCAATTTTATATCGATACCGATAACGAAATCGTTGTAGATCAGTCTATCAATGGACGCACCAGTTTTCGCAACGCCGCTGCAACAGAGCGCAAAGGTATCGAATTATTTGGCCGCTATGTTGTTAATTCAAAATGGCGTATGCAATTAAGCGTACAGTCACTTGATGCTATTTACTCTGCGGGTCAATGGGACGACAAGCATCTGCCCGGTGTGGCGCGCGACCAATATCAACTGGGAGTTCAGTGGTTGCCGTTTGCTATCGATATCTTGCAGCTGGGAATTAATGCACAGCAGCGATCACGGATTTTTATTGCCGACAACAATCAGGTTTATGCACCGGCGTTTAATACGGTTGATATGAGTGCGCAAGGGCATTTCCCTATTAAGTCTGTGCAATTCGATTGGTGGTTAAAGCTTGCTAATATTACCGATGAAAATTATGTGGGTTCAGTCGTTGTAAATCAAACTAATGGTCGGGCATTCGAATCAGCGTTAGGGCGAAATTTTTCTGCGGGTATTAAATTAACCCAGCAATTCCGTTAATTGATTTTTACCCTATTTTATTTGGATTTTTATGCTGCTGCCTGATTTGCCATTAAGTGCGCTCCATGATGAGTTCATTGCTGCATTATCCAACACGCCGCTGTTACTTGAGGCGGAACCTGGCGCTGGTAAATCAACGCTCGCACCGCTGTGGGTATTGGCACAGGCACCTAAGGAGCGTCAAGTTTGGTTAGTGCAACCACGCATATTGGCAGCGCAGGCATTGGCGCAGCGGCTTGCACAATTGTTAGGAGAACATCCGGGGCAGCAAGTCGGCTATCAAGTGCCTTATGATTCACGCATGAGTGCTGATACACATTTGGTGCTAATGACTCCCGGCATTTTGTTGCAGCATTTATTGCAGAATCCCACTCTCGATGGTGTTGCCTGTGTGATACTGGATGAAATTCACGAGCGCGCAGTCAACCAGGATATGGCCTGGGCATTTTTACAAGAAGTACAAATCCTGCGCGATGATTTGCAATTAGTGTTGATGAGTGCAACGCCCGATCCTGCATTGCAGCAGCAAATTACCAATCGCCTGTTTGCTCCGGGGCGCTGCTTTCCGGTGAGCGTCCAATATCAACCTGCCAAACAAATTCCCAATAGCTATGCGGAAAAAATAGAGGAGCAATTGCTGCGCGCATTGCTTGCATATCCGCACTGGCAAACAGCAACAGTATTGGTATTTTTACCCGGTTGGCGCGAGATAGAAAATTGCGCGGGGCTGATTACCCAGAAATTTCCGCGCCAGAAAATATTCCGCTTACACAGCCGTGTAGCATCAAGCGAGCAAGCCGCTGCACTGAATCCAATACAAGGTCCACGATTAATTCTCGCAACCAATATTGCCGAGACATCATTGACGATCGCCGATGTGACTTTGGTAATCGATTCCGGTTTGGCGCGCCGGGTGGATTATGAACAGCGTACTGGTATCACACGATTGCGTACAACGCGCATCAGTATGGCGAGTGCGGAGCAACGACGTGGTCGTGCGGGGCGTGTACAAGCGGGACACTGTATTCGCCTATGGTCGCAGGACCAACCACTTGCCGCTGCCGATTTACCTGAAATCCGCGCGACCGATTATTTACCACTGGCGTTGCGTATCGCACATTGGGGCAGTCCGGCAAATTCGCTACCATGGTTGGAAACGCCGAATAAACTTGCATTGGAGTTTGCCGTGCAGCAATTGCAAAAGATGCAATTATTGGATGAAAACGGGCAAGTGACTGCAGCAGGAAAATCGGTGAGCGCGTTGGGTACGCATCCCCGTATTGCAGCGTTTTTATTGCTCCACAAACAAACCATCAGTGAATCATCACTATTGCTTGCGCTCGCACTGCATTTTGAATTATCGGCGGAGTATGATCTCGCTGCTTTATTGGAAGATGCTGCGCGCGAGTTAGCGCGCAATCGCCAGTGGCAGCAACAGCAAAAACGCTGGCTGGGTGTGTTGTCTCTGCAAAAAAATAATACATCATTAGAATCTGTTTTGCTGGCGCAAGCATTCAGTGACCGCATTGGTTTTCGCCAGGATTCGGGGCGCTATCGTTTGAATTCCGGGATGAGTATCGACGCTCAAGGTAATCTCGATGCTTGCTGGGCTGTATTCCCGCTAATTAATACCAAACCGAAAAGTCACAGCGGTATTGGTATCGCCTTGCAATTAACGCCAGCGCAACAGCGGCAACTCAGCGTACAGCAATCTGCTTTGGTTTTTAAACAGCAGCGCTGGCAAGAGCATATTAGTTGGTCGATGGGCGGTGTAGTTATTAATGAGGATTGGCGGACTGTTCCCGCTGGTGATGTTGCACAAAAATTATTGGACCATATTCGCACACTGGTTGTGGCAAAAGGATTGGAGCATTTAAGCTGGAGTGACAAAGCGCGCACATTATTAGAACGTGCACGTTTGGTAGTTGCGTTCAATTTATGCGAACTACCGGCGTTGGATACGCAGTCACTTACCGATAACTTACAACACTGGTTAATGCCATTCCTAAGCGACGCAACACGCCTGGATCATTTGCCATTACAGGAAGCGCTGGAATTTTATTTGGGTTTTGAAAACTGTCAGAAAATTACGCAGCTGTTACCGGAAAAGATTGAGTTACCCAGCGGCCGCCGTGTCACGGTCGATTTTGCCAGTGATGGCAGCGCGCAAATCTCCGCCAAGCTGCAAGAATTTTTTGGTTGCGAGCAATTGCAGCTGGCCAAAGGGAGAATCCCGTTAAAAATCCATTTGCTTTCGCCTAATGGAAGTCCGCTTGCTATTACCAATAATTTAGAAACTTTCTGGCAGCAGGGTTACCCTGAAGTGCGCAAAGAAATGCGTGGCCGTTATCCCCGTCATCCCTGGCCGGAAAACCCGTTGGAGCATGAAGCCACCGTGCTCACCAAAAGAAAATTGGCCATCCAACAGCAACAGCATTAATCCTTTTTTCAATCTAAACGATTAGTTTTAATTCTATTCAACGATAACAATATTGTTTTTGCGCGATAGTCATTGGCGCGCCTAATCCCTGTCTATACTGCAAGTCAGCCTTACCCTGTTATGGTGATTTTTTTATCAATACAACCCTGTTGATAATGGCATAGGGATTGTTGACTATGAAAAAACTGATCAGTTTCGCCTTACTCACTTTCCTGAATGCTATGTCCAGTCAGGCAGCAACACCTTACGAATGGGCGACGGCTTTAACGTTAGAGTCTGTTACTAATCTTGCTGGCGGAGTAAAAGAGGGCTCGCGTGAATTGGCCAATGTTGATCTGATATTGGCCATCGATACCGAAGCTGCCGATTGGTGGAGTGGTGGGGAATGGTTTATTTATGTGTTGGGCAATGCCGGAAAAAATCCGTCCGACTACATCGGCGATATTCAGGGAGTTTCCAACATTGCGACATATGAAGCGTTAAAAATTTATGAGTTTTGGTATCAGCACCATTTTTTGGATGAGAGTCTAAGCGTTTTGTTTGGTTTGCATGATTACAACTCCACTTTCTACTCACTCGAATCGACCGGTTTATTTACCCATCCCTCATTTGGAATTGGTCCCGATACTTCGCAAGTCGGCCCATCAATTTTTTCTACCACGTCTGCCGCTTTGCATTTTACTTTTCGTGGCGATAATCAATATTTATTGGTTGCAATCTACGATGGTATTCCCGGCGACCCGCATAATTCACGCGGCACACATATCCAGTTTAATAGCGGCGACGGTTTATTCAGTGCAGTTGAATGGGGTTGGGCAAATGCAAGTAATGACAAGGTAGCGCTGGGAGCATGGCAGCAAACGGCCGAGGTGGAAAACCCCGTCGATGGTACATTGATAGATGACAATACCGGGATCTACTTTATTGCTGAAAAAAATATCAATGATGTTGCCGCTGTTTTTATTCAACTGGGAAAGGCCGATGATGAGCTTAACCAACTGGAGTATTACGGTGGTACTGGTATCACCTTTGCCAATTTTTGGTTAGCGGGTGATGGATTAGGCCTGGCAGTTGCACAGGCGCGCAATGGTGATCCCTACCTTGCAAAAAATAGTGAATCACGCCGCGCAGAAACAGCATGGGAATTTACTTATTTTGCTCCGCTAGTTGAGCATCTCAATGTGCAAGCAAGTTTGTATTACATCCAAAATCCATCGATGGATCGGACCCTTGACGATGCTGTTGCCTTGGGCGCGCGCGTTTACATTGAATTTTAACAAAATTTTCAGGGAACAACCTGCGAGGTAGCAATGAATATTAAGCAATCGGTCGTGTTGGTCATTATCGGTTTTGTCGCCTTGATTGGAGTCAATACATTTGTTGGTTTTAGTGCGAGCCAAAAGTTGGGGGGATTGCTTGACTACATTTCCGGCCCGGCATGGAATGCGGCTGACGGCGCAATGGAAGGGCAGATTGGCTTGGAAGCGCAAATTATTGTATTGCAGAAACTGTATTACAATGAAAAACCTATGACGGAATTGCAGTCAATATTAAACAATGCAATTACCATGGAAAATGAAGCATTGGGACGGATGAAAAAGTCCGGTCTAATGGAGCAGGCAACGGTAGCCAAATTGGATCATCTTTTAAATAATTATCACACGACACGTACAGCACTGATTAATAAATTACAAGCTGCCACACCGGCAGAGGCTGAATATACACAGCTCAATAACCAGTTGGATGAGTTGCTGGGTTTTATTGGGCAAATGGAAGAAGAGGCTGATGGAAAAGTGGAAAGCGAGACCGGCAATGTAGAACAATTGCAACATTCAGCTTCAGTAAAATTATTTGCGGCGTTTCTTGTCAGCATTGTTATGGCGAGTGTTATTTATGTTTTTGCCAATAAAGTGATCGTGCAACCTATATCGCGCGTGACTGAAAATTTACATGAATTGGCATCAGGTTCCGGTGATTTGACGGCGCGCTTACCTAATGCGCATCAGGACACAGAAGTTGGGCGTCTGGCACAGGCATTTAATCGGTTTGTAGAAAAATTGCAGGTGCTGATTGGTCAGGCGCAGGGCAGTAATCAATCGCTCACCGCTGCCAGTGTGCAAATTACCCAATCTATTACCCAAACTGCAAAAGGTGTGGATGCACAGTTTAAAGAAATTTCCCAAGTCGCCAATGCGGTTGAAAAAATATCGAGCACATTGGATAAAGTAGTCGATGCAGCAGTGCGTGCAAATCAGGTTTCGGTTGAGGCTGCAGCAACAACAAGCGCTGGGAATAGCGTGGTTGCTTCTGCGCAACAAGGTGTTGATGAAGTGGTGCAGGAAGTTAATAACGCATCGCAAGTGATTTCAGTTTTGGTTGCCGATAGTCGCAATATTGGCGCAATGTTGGAAGTGATTCGCAGTATTGCCGAGCAAACCAATTTACTGGCCTTGAATGCGGCAATTGAGGCTGCACGTGCAGGTGAGAGTGGCCGTGGTTTTGCGGTAGTCGCGGACGAAGTACGCAGCCTTGCTTCGCGCACCCAGGAATCCACCAAGGCGATTGAAACGATTATCACTAATCTCACTACCGGTTCGAGTAAGGCAGTGGAAGTTATGGGGGGCGCGCAGCAAAAAGCATTGGTGATTAAGGAGCGTATTGCCAATACGTCCCAAGCTTTTTCCAACATAGTGAGTGCGGTGGATCAGATCCAGCAAATGAATTCACAAATCGAGCGAGCATCGGAAGAGGAGAAGCATTCCATGCAACAAATTACTGGCAGTATGAATGCGATTTTGCATCAGGCGCGCCGCAACCACGAAGCAGGTGAACAAGTCAGCCGTTCGCATGAGCATTTGGAGCGCGAAATTGCCAAGTTGGATGAACTGTTAGGCGGGTTTCGTACCTAAAATTCCCATTGCGCCCATCAGGCCAAATACACACAAAATGTGCGGTATACGACAGCGATTGTTATTAATAATGGATTGGACATAACATTCTCTCCGTATGGTTGTGGTCAGCTGGTTCAAATGTATGGAAAATCAATGCCTGGGGGGATTGTGAAAGGATTCAGCAAGAACTATGGAAAGATTATGCAAGTCGGTTTTTAGCGTAAAAATGAGCATCGAAAAGTAAAAACGAGGGTGGTTTTACGGAATTTTCGCGTTTTTATTAAAAGCCTTCCCTGGCGTTGCGAAGCGAATTTTGATCAGGAAATTTGCAGCCGATAGCCCACGCCGTAAACCGAGTGGATGATATCCTCATGACAAATGGGGTGTAATTTTTTGCGTAATTTTGTGATGTGCGAATCCATAGTTCTGTCGCTCACTACACGGTGGTCTGTATAAGCATTTTTTAATAAAAGATCGCGCGATATTACCCGCTGTTTATTGAGCAGCAATGTTTCCAGAATACGAAATTCGATGCTGGTTAATTCAACACACTGATCACCCACGCAGGCGTATTGCCGATCTTTATCCAGACGTAAACCTTCTTCACCTTGCTCATCACTTTTATTGCTGCGGCGCAGCACTGCTTTTACGCGGGCGACTACTTCGCGTGGACTAAACGGTTTGCAAATATAATCGTCAGCCCCCAGTTCCAAACCGATCAGGCGATCAATTTCTTCAACCTTGGCCGTGGTCATAATAATAGGTACTTGTGAGGTCTTGCGTACTTCCTGGCAAATACTTAATCCATCGCGCTTGGGCAGCATTAAATCGAGTAATACCAAATCCCATTTTTCGGTCAGGATTTTTTGCAGTGCTACGTCGCCATCGCTGACTAAGGTCACGGTGAAGTTTTCACTGATAAGATAGTCTTGCAAAATTTCACCGAGATCGACTTCATCTTCAACAATTAAAATATTCATACAGATTCCTGTAGTGGTAAATAAACGGAAATTTTCAGGCCACCCAATTCGCTATTTTCAATGGTGATGCGTCCATCATGGGCATCGACGATATTGCGGCAAATGCTTAATCCTAAACCCGCGCCGCCGGTTTCGCGGCTGCGCGATGATTCGGCGCGATACAACCGTTCAAATAGTTTTTCATGCAGTGCTGGATCAACTCCCGGTGCTGAATCTTCGATCACAAAAACGGCCTGTTGTTCATCCGCAGACAGATGTGCATGGATTTTTCCGGGTGCCTCTGTGTAATTAATGCTGTTATTAAACAAGTTTAAAAATAATTGGTGTAACCGCTCCGCGTCCGCAAACAGGATTGTCGGTGTAGATGGTAATTGTATATCCAGCTCCAGTCCGGTCTGGTTGAGCTTATCTTGCAGCGAAACGCTTAATTCCCCGAGTAATTCTGCGATATCGCAATCTTGTTTGCGGTAACTCATAGCACCTATATCGGTTAGTGATAGCTGGTACAAATCATTTACTAAACTGGCGAGGCGCGCTGCATGTTTTTGCAAGCGCGCAATTGCTTTGGCATCAAATTTTCTTACGCCATCTTCAAGTGCTTCCAAGTCAGCTTTAAGTACTGCAAGTGGTGTGCGCAGCTCGTGGGAAATATCGGCTACCCAACGTTTGCGCGCCTCTTCAGTTTGGTTAAGTATGTGTGCCAAATGATTGAGGTGTTCGGCAAGTGTTGAGATTTCATCTTGCCCTTTGGTCGACAATCGCTGTTGATAGTCACCTTTGCTCAACAGTTGTACGTGCTGCGCCAGTTTTTTAACCCGTTGCGTTAATAAATAAGACATTGGAATGGCGCAGGCCAATGCGATGGCAAGGGCAACCATTGCCATTAATAAAAAATGATTTTGTTGGCGCTTGGCGAATTCATTATCGCGTAAATCGCGCAGGGCGGGATTCATGGGTGTCCCCAAATAGCCAACCAATTTTTGTTTGCCATCCACATTGATATAAAGGTCGCTGTAAAAGTAGACTTCGTTGCGCCACTTTTTCCCGCTGATTACTTTTTCTTTATAGTTAAGCAAAATAAAACGCTTGTAGGGCTGGTGGCGTAAAAAATCATCAGGTTGTGAAGGCAAGCGATTGTCGTCCCGGCGTGAATCCTGGGTATTTTTGCGGATCAAAATAGGGTTGCGATCGTGGTTATCGTCATCGTCATTACTGGATGTATCCAGTTCGGGCGGAAAAGGAAAGGGGATTGGGCGCTCACCGCGTTGACGCATGTTGGCGCTGTACTGCCACACAAACAACTCCCAATAATGTTGATTGATTTTAAACGCATCCCAGTTGCCATTGAAGGTGAAATGCCGCTCCAACGCAGAGATAAGCCGGGCATTTCGCGCTGCTTCTTTTTGCTCCATGTAGTGGTTGAATCCGCGCTCAAAACTCAGGCGCGAATATAAAAATAATCCACCGGTCAGCAGTACAGCAAAACAGGCAAATGCTAAAAATACTTGAATACGCAGATTAAACTTCACAGTCTTGAATAACCCTTAAGCAATAGGATGAATACGGACTAACTGGTAACAGAATATGCAAAAACTATCTTTTGGCAATCGCGCGCGATTGGCCTGAAGGTGCGCGCTGGGGTAAAATGGCAATACTTGAGCAAAATACTCGGATATGCATGGCCTTATTCCATTGACCTTATCCAGATTGACCCCATTTAGTCCCTGGTGACTTATGAAGATTCCCTATTGAATATCGAGGTAGTTAAGATGGACGTGTTAGATACAATTAAACAACAAATCAGCGAAAACGATGTGATCCTGTACATGAAAGGTTCACCCAGTGCACCGCAATGTGGTTTTTCCATGCGCGCATCGCAAGCGCTGATGGCATGCGGTCAGCGTTTTGCCTATGTTGATATTTTGACCAATCCGGACATTCGCGCCGAGCTGCCTAAATTTGCCAACTGGCCAACTTTTCCCCAGCTGTGGGTTAAAGGTGAGCTGATTGGCGGTTGCGATATCATTACTGAGATGAATGAAAAGGGTGAGTTAAAGCCTTTGATTGACGCAGCCGTAGCCGGCTAATTCCTGTGGGTGCCGATTACCTGCACGGAATCGGCACCGCTGGTAATTCAGTCTCCTGATGGCTCAGCATCGTTAATTACTTAATATCCTTAACCATTTAACACCAGCAGTAATAAAATCCCCGCGCCTACTACACTGATTGCACAGAGCGATAAGCCAATCAAACGCTGACGGGCACGCTGTTGCTCATCCCCCGCATTTTGTAACTGATGGGCGCGCCAGGCGATATCTTTGGACTTTATCAATTTGGCGCGGATCTTCCGGAGCGCCAGGATATCCTGATCGATTTGGGTATTTTGTTCGCTGTTGCTTGTCTGGGTGCGTTCGTGTTCGAGTTTTTTTAATTGTTGATCCAACTGTGCAAGTTTGTGATCCAGCGCGGCGGATACCTGGCGAATTTGCATAATGAAGGCTCGTAATGGGGCTGGCTAACCTTAGCAGAAACACTCCTGTTTGTCCTTTTGGTGCTTTCCGATGAGCAATTTACCGTGAAAACTTAATAAAATAGGTTAAGTTTATTTGGCCTATGCTATAAAGCCGCAAATCAGTCAGAACCACCGTAAACCTTGAAGCTTCAGGAGATAAACACCGATGTTGAGAATGTTTAAAGTTCAAGGTAACACCCTGCGTGAAGACAAACAGCCGGATGAAAATACCCGTTTGGCGCTGGGCAATGCGCTCTGGATTGATGCCAATGAACCGAGCGAGGAGGAACGTGAAGAACTCAACACCTTCCTGCGCGCCGAATTGCCCGAGTCCGATGATGTAGAGGAGATCGAGTTTTCGGCGCGCTATTTCCAGGATAATGTCGGGATTCATGTTCACTCATTATTCCTTGCACCGGGTGAGTCTGGTCGTCACAGCACGGCGACTGTAGCGTTCATCCTGCAAGAAAAACGTTTAATTACCGTGCGCGATGGCGACCTCGCTGACTTCCGCCTGCTGCGTATGCGCGCACGCGCCGGTCAGGTACAAGTGGCCTCATCCCAGGATTTGCTGGTGACCATGTTTGAGCAGAAGGTGGAAAACCTCGCTGATGCCCTTGAAGATATTCATCGCAAACTGGAAGAAGTCAGTCATATGGTGTTGGAGGACGCGGACGCGGAATTGGAAGATGCCATCGACCAACTTGCCAAGCTGGAAGACAGTAACGGTAAGATTCGCCTGTGTCTGATGGATACCCAGCGCTCGATTTCCTTCCTGCAGCGCCATCTGCGCGAATCCTTTGAGTTGCAGGAAACCGCGCGCGAGATCAAGCGCGACGTGGATACCCTGATGTCGCACACTGCCTTTTTGTTCGACAAAATCAACTTCCTGATGGACTCGACCCAGGGTTTTATCAATATCGAACAAAACCAGATCATCAAGATTTTCTCCATCGCTGCCATGGTATTCCTGCCCCCAACCGTGGTTGCCAGCGCCTACGGGATGAACTTTGAGTTTATCCCGCACAGTCACTGGAAATACGGTTTTGCGGTCGCGGTATTACTGATGCTGCTATCAGCAATTCTTCCTTACTGGTATTTCAAGCGCAAAGACTGGCTTTAAGCTGCCGTAAATAGCGAATTACAAAAAAGTCGTCCGGATAATCCGGACGACTTTTTTATTTTGGTGAGAAAGATGAAAAAAGTGCCGGAAAAAGCTTTATTTGGCGCCAAAATAATCTAGCATTAGAGCGTCTAAATCGTCGCTCTCTTGGGCAGGCAGCAGTAATTGAGTAACAATAAAGATTCCCGACGCGGCATTAGTTTTGTTAAACGCGTCTATCCCGCGCGTACCCTGGGTATGGGCATGGGGGCGATGGCAGTAGGTGCGGTGCTCTATGCGCATCAGGAGCATTGGGGATACTGGGTGCTTTTGATGCTCAATGGCTTTATCTGGCCGCATATCGCCTACCTGATCGCAATTCGTAGCAAGACTCCATTCCAGGCCGAACATCGCCACTTGCTGATCGATAGTGCCACCGGCGGCTTTTGGGTGGTCGCCATGAGCTTTAGCCCGCTCGCCAGTTGCATGGTCATTATGATGATGTGGATGGACAATATCGCCGCCGGTGGTTGGAAGCTCTTTATTCGAAGTGTCGGCACCAGTTTGATTGGCTTGGTAGTGGGGCTGTTGCTGATCGGCTTTCACCCCAGGTTGGAGATGAGTGACTGGGTAATCTACGCCTGTTTGCCTATGCTGGTTGCTTATCCTTTGGCAATTGGCTCCATCACTTATCGTCTCGCCATGCAGTTACATAAACAGAAAGAACTGCTCCAGCGATTGAGCCGTATCGATGGTCTGACCGGACTGTTCAATCGCCATTATTGGGAAAGTCGGGTAAATGATTTAATCGCTCAGGTGCGTCGCCATCCGCAACCATTGTCGATGGTGTTGCTGGATGTGGATCACTTTAAATCCATTAATGATACTTATGGCCACAGTGTGGGTGATCAGGTATTGCAGCAGATCTCCCGCCAATTGCAGGCGAATTTGCGCGAAACCGAATTGCTGGGGCGATATGGTGGCGAGGAGTTTGCGCTGGTGCTGCCCAATACCGATAGCGAAGCGGCAGCAGCGACGGCGGAGCGCTTGCGCCATATAATCGCTCAGGCTTGCTTCTGTGAGCAGGATCACGACCACCAGTTGGCATTATATTGCACGATCAGTTTAGGGGTGGCGACCTGGCAGGATGGCTTCACCGACTACGCCGGGTGGTTTCGCGCTGCTGACAATGCGCTCTACGAGGCCAAGCGTTGTGGTCGCAATGCGACCGTGGTTCATGGTGTGAACAGTAACAAGAAGGTTGCTGAGCCCGCTTAAACGGTGATTACTCCTCAACCCATTCCCAGCGCAAAGGTTGACCAAAGTCATCGAGAATGACCTTTTTGCGCGGGCGCGGCTTTTTGGGTTTGAGCGCTAAATGCGGTTTTTTACGTGCTTCAATTGCGGCGACTACTTCGGGCAATGGGGTGCGGTCTTCCTGACTTGTGCCATCAAAAATACTGATCAACGGCCCGTTCGCATCGGGGCGACCACTCAAACCGCGCGGTACTTCGTTTACGTGCCCACCTTTATGCAGGAACTCCTGGACTTGTTGTTCCAGTTCCTGATGCAGTTGGCGGCGGGTTTTGGTTGGTTTGATCATTGGCTATAAAGCTGGTCGATGACGTTAAAGGGTATCGTTAATCGCGGTTGGGGCAAAAAGCGCGATCTGCCAGCATACCAGCGCTGGCAGCAGCAGGGCAAATGGCGCTTTGGCATTGGCCTCGCATAGCGAGTCACCTTTAGGTAAACTGCGCGTCTTTCCACCGCGCTCGCACAGTTGCGGCAGCCTGCAGCTAGTTTTCAGGTCGCCGCTGCCCGATTTCCGCCAGTAACACAGCTTTCTACATGACCCAAGCCAGTTTAAAAATTACCGAGATTTTCTATTCGCTGCAGGGCGAGTCCACTACAGTCGGCCTACCGACGGTATTTGTGCGCCTCACCGGCTGCCCACTGCGCTGTGGTTATTGTGATTCCGAGTATGCATTCTATGGCGGCGAGCGCATGTCGCTTGGTGCGATTCTCGCCAAAGTCGCCAGTTTTAAGCCGCGCTATATCTGCGTCACCGGCGGCGAGCCTTTAGCGCAACGCGAATGCCTGACGTTGCTGACTGCCTTGTGCGATAAGGGTTATAGCGTCTCGCTGGAAACCAGCGGGGCTTTGCCGGTCGATAATGTCGATCCGCGTGTTATCAAAGTCGTCGATCTGAAAACTCCCGGCTCGGGTGAAGTAGGGCGTAACCGCTGGGAGAATATTCCACTGCTCAGCGCGCAGGACCAGATCAAATTTGTTATTTGTAACCGCGCCGATTACGAGTGGGCACGTTTTAAATTGGACGAGCATCAACTCGCCGATAAAGTTGCAGAAGTATTATTCTCGCCGGCATTTGGTCAAGTGACACCGCTGGAATTGGCGGAGTGGATTATTGCAGATAATCTTCCCGTGCGCTTCCAGTTACAGCTGCACAAAATTTTATGGAACGATGCCCCTGGCCATTAATACATTTGTGCATTGATGGCTGATCCTGTTTTTATTCGCTTGTCTTTTTTTAAATTTTATCTTTGTCGGTAGTAGTTATGTCGCAAAAGAAAGCCGTAGTACTCGTGTCCGGTGGTCTGGATTCCACCACAGTGTTAGCGATAGCGCGCAGTGAAGGTTACACCTGTTATTCCATGAGTTTTGATTATGGCCAACGCCATCGCTCGGAACTGTTTGCAGCAGAGCGCACCGCAAAAGCCATGGGTGTGATTGAGCATAAAGTTATCAAATTGGATTTGCGTTCGATTGGCGGTTCAGCATTGACTGATGATGCGATTGCTGTGCCCGAAGAAGAAACCGGCGGAATTCCTGTTACTTATGTGCCCGCACGCAACACAGTATTTTTATCGATTGCTTTGGGTTGGGCGGAAGTGTTGGGCAGCGATGATATTTTTATTGGTGTTAACGCGGTCGACTTTTCCGGTTATCCCGATTGCCGCCCCGACTATATCGCCGCGTATGAAACCATGGCGAACCTGGCTACTCGTGCCGGCGCGGAGGGTAATAAGTTGCACATCCGCACCCCCTTGATTCATTTAAGCAAAGCGGAAATCGTACAACTGGGGGTGAAACTGGGCGTGGATTACAGCTTGACCGTCTCCTGCTATCAAGCGAATGATCGGGGTGAAGCTTGCGGCAAATGTGATAGCTGCCGTTTGCGCAGACAAGGTTTTGTACAAGCCGGAATTGCAGATCCCACCTACTACCAACGCTGATTTCAGCAGTAATTACGTCCGATTAATTGCTGCTCAAACTCTGCTATCGGCACTGGTCTCCCGAAAAAATAGCCCTGGAACATGGAGCAACCATTTTGTTCCAGGAAGCTTTTTTGTGCTTCTGTTTCTACACCTTCGGCGATTACTTGCAGATTCATATTCTGCGCCATAGCGATAATCGTGCGCGTAATAATGGCGTCGTTAGGGTCAATCGCAATATCGCGCACGAAGGTTTGATCGATTTTTAATTGATCCAGCGGCAAGCGCTTTAGATAAGACAAAGACGAATAGCCAATCCCGAAATCATCCATCGAAAAGCCGATGCCATTATTTTGCAGCAGCTGCATTTTTTCGATGCTCTGATCCACATTTTTCAGTAGCGAACTTTCGGTCAATTCGAGTTTTAGCAAGCGCGGATTAATGTTGCTTTCACTGACGATATGTAAAACGTCATCAACAAAATGGGATTGATTGAATTGGATTGGGCTGACGTTAACTGCAATGCTCAAATGCGCCAATTGCGGTTGCTGGCTCCACGTCTGCAATTGTTCGCAGGCTTGGCGGATCACTTGTCGGCCGATGGCAACAATTAAACCGGTTTGCTCGGCGACGGGAATAAAATCGGCAGGCGAAATCATTCCATTTTCCGGATGCTTCCAGCGCAATAATAATTCTGCACCTATAGCCTTGCCGCTACTATCGATTTGCACTTGATAGTAAGGTATAAGCTGTTGGTGTGATTCGTAAGCGGTGCGCAAGTCGGATTCAATTGCCGCACGTTTTTCCAAATGCGATTGCATGTTGGGATCGAAAAAGCGAATCGCATTGCGGCCGCTGTCTTTGGCCTGATACATAGCCACGTCGGCATGGCGCAGTAGGTCATCGATTGTGCGCGTTTGGCCTTTGAATAAATTCACCCCGATACTGATAGTGCAGTGGAAAACCGATTGTTGTAACGGGTAGGGCAGGTTGATTAGATCGTGCAATTCTTCTGCGCGCTTTTTGGCTTCCAGTGCTGCCGTTTCGGCATTGTCTCCCAGATTGTCAAATACCACGACAAACTCATCTCCACCCAAACGCGCGGCCAAATCAGTCGTGCGAATAATACTGCTAATCCGCTCGGCGACCTGCACAAGGAGTTGATCGCCAATATGGTGGCCGCGCGTGTCATTCAGCAATTTGAAGTGATCAATATCGATAAACAACAGCGCACCGTGTTGATCGGTGCGTGCACTTTGTGCAGTCAGTAATTTGAGCCGGTCTTGCAGCATGCGCCTATTGGGCAAACGTGTTAGTGGATCAAAAAAAGCAAGGTTGTAAATTTTTTCCTGATCTTGGGCGCGGCGCAGCTCGCCGCTAATGCGGTCAGCAAAAATAAGCAACAGCGAACTGATTTGCGGTGAAATGGGGAGTGGATGCTCACCAAGTAAAACCAGAATACCAATCGGTTTTCCCTGCGTGTTCTTAATACCGACCCCGAGATAGCTATCAATATTGTATTGCGTTAGCAAGTCATCGTCAGGGTATCGCTGGCGTGCGCCTGTACTCATAAAGCACAGGTTTTCTTCCATTACATCATTGCAAAGTGTGCCCACTAATGGGTAGCGTATATTGGGTTGTAGTTCACCATTCATTAAATAGGTGTGGGTAAATACTTCACCTGCATTTTCCGGATCGATAAGGCTGATAATCGCGTGTTGCGCGCCGATTGCATTGGCGAGCGCATTCAGGATAGTGACAAAGAAATCCGGTGCAGAAGCAGCATCGGCAGCGGCAGCGGCGAGTGCCAGGTCCAGCCCTTTGCGCTCGGTAATATCCTGTACTGTTCCCTGCAATATTGTGGCATCGGCTGCTTCAAACGTATCGCCCTGCAGCTGCAACCAAAACTTTTGTCCGCTGATTTCCACACGGGTTTCCAGTGCAAGCGGCTTGTGATAACGCAAGCTGTCAGCAAGCGCATTGAGCACCATATCGCGATCATCAATATGGATAAAGTGATTAATAAAATCATTCATCTTTGCATGCAGATATTCGCGTGGAAGCCCGAATAATTCGCTCATGGAGGTACTGAAGCTATATTCATCGGAATACGGATTCCAGCTCCAATGGGCAACGCGCGCCATAATTTGCGCACTTTCCAGGCGCTGCTCGCTTTGACGCAATGCATCTTCAACTTGTTTGCGTTCGCTTAATTCCTGCTCGACTTGTAATAGTGCTTGGCGCTGCGGTCCCAAGTCGATATCAAGGCAATACATTTCCTTGTGATCAGGCGTGTCAATTAATACGTGATTGGAGTAGACCCAAACTTCATTGCCGTTCTCATGTTGCAAGGCTAATTCTCCTGAAGGGATTGCCTCATCTTTCTCATGCCAGTTTTCAATTCCTTGATACACTGCCTCGCGCATAAATTCGGGAATGATCAGATCTTCCAATTTTTTGCCCATCGCATCTGCTGCGCTAAAACCGTAGAGATCTTCACTCGCTTTATTCCAGAAAATAACTTCATGGAAACGATTGTAGCCTTGCACCGCAATATTGCGTGTAGCCTCAAAAATATTGCGGAAACGCTGTTCATTTTCCAGATCAGTCTGGTGCGTGTGGACACGTTTGGTAATGTCGCGCGCAAGGCAAATAAACCGGTCGTCTTCCCGGCGCTTACCGGCAAGTTTTGCAATCGAAAGTTCGTACCAGAAGGTGCTATCACCTTGTGCAATACGAATACTTTTTCCTTGGGATATGCCCCAGTTATCGGCTTCGCTCAATGCGCTCATCCATACGGAGACCGAGGTGGAAGCGAGTGTCTCGGACAGGTTTTTTCCCAGCACATCTGCGGCGGATAATGTGTGATGTTCGTTGGTGCCATTAAAAGCCAGCACGTGGCCCTGTCGATCAATTTCAAATAGCAAATCGGGGATCGCATGCAGAACAGCTTCGAGATGTTTTTTTTGTTTTTCCTGCTCCTGACTGGATTCGCCGAGTTGATGTGTCGCTGTAGCAATTTCGGTATGGGCGGCAGTGATCATCAAACCCAATATGGTCATACTGGCGGAGTAGATCCAAATCACCCAATAACTGACTTGCTGGGAGGGTAGGGAAAAGGGGCCGAGTTGGTTGACGGTCGACCAAATCGCCAGAAAGCTGAATCCAATCGTAGTAAATGCGCAGCCTAACAACCCGAACGAGAGTGCAGCCCATGCGACACAGACAAAACTGGTAAACACAATTGGCAGGTGCAGGTTGTTATCAAAATTATTAAGTGGAAAACAACACAAGCCGACTGCAAAACTCACTGCTGCTACGACAAAAAAATCCAGTTTGCGCTGCAGTACTTTGTCGAGACTGGCACGGTTGAAATTGGTCAGTAATGGTGTAGCAAGAAAAACACCGAGGCTATCACCCATCCACCAAATTAAGGTGGTGTATAAGCCGTCATCAAGTGACCCCTGGTTGTAATAATTAAGCGCAAAGCCACCAATGCTTGCAGATACCAACATGCCCAGCGCCCCGAGCATCAGAAAGCAAATGGTATTGGCGCGATGCAGTCGAGTGAGATTGCAATGCGCGCGGCGCAGCAGCCATAAAACAAAAAGTGGTGAGAGAGTGTTACCGGTTGCCAGGAGTAAATTGATCGCAAGGTTGGCACCGCTGTAGATTTGCAAAATCAGCGCGGCCAGGAAAACCGCAGGCCATAAGCGCGGCGACCAGCGATAAAATGCTGCCAGCGCGATTCCGCTGGGAAGCCAAAAGAGCGTGACCCGGTCGCTCTCAAATGGCACGCACAGGCCTAACCAGCCGGTGAGGCTGTAGGCCAGAAATACCATCAAAAATTGAGCGAGCCTGGGTGGTTTGGGCTTTGAAATCCCTTCCCCGGGTGAGGCAAAAAGCATGCGTCGGTCTCATTATCGACTAGGACAATTAATCCTATAACTAATCCAGTACAACACTTCTTCGCCCCTATAGCATTTCGGGCCTTTTAAAGAAGCTTTCTAAGAATAGGTTAGATTTGACGCCGTCGTCTTGTAAGTTTTTTTCCTTCCGCAAAATCCATTCATACCCACTCCATGGGCCTTGGGTTATGTGTTGATAAAGTTAGCAAAAAGCCTCTTTAATAACCAATTAATCTTTGCGGAATAACCATTGTGCTTTATTTCGCAAAAAAGGCTTGTCTTTTCAGGCTGAAACATTATTATACGCGCCTCGCATTTAGGGTCGTTAGCTCAGTCGGTAGAGCAGTTGGCTTTTAACCAATTGGTCGCTGGTTCGAATCCAGCACGACCCACCACTTAACCAAATAGTGGTATAAAAAGTACTAAATGGTGCTTAAAAAATATCAAGTGATATTTAAAAGTAGTAGATGCGAATCCTGTGGGTCGTTAGCTCAGTCGGTAGAGCAGTTGGCTTTTAACCAATTGGTCGCTGGTTCGAATCCAGCACGACCCACCATATTTTGTAGTGAATTGAAGAAGGGCGCTTACTAAAGCGCCCTTTTTTATTGGGTGAAAAATAGTATCGGTTAAGTATCGGGATTTTATTTAACCGCCAATCCCGATGCGGCTCTATGATAAAATTGCGTGCATATTATCGCTCGTAACTGCGAGCGAGCTTGAATGAGGCGATTACATGTCTGAATTTTTGAATCTGGCTGCGCGCGATACCGTCGCTGAAGATCTCGTCAAACAACACCTTGCCCGTGTATGGAGTGCACCTCAATACACGCCCGAGCAAGAGGCTGCATACAAGCTCCGTATCAAAGCCCTGCTGAAGCAGCACAATGCGGTATTAGTAGCGCATTACTACACCGATCCCCTGATTCAGGCGCTCGCTGAAGAAACCGGCGGCTGTGTTTCCGATTCTTTGGAGATGGCGCGTTTCGGTAAAAATCACTCCGCAGATACCCTGATTGTTGCCGGGGTAAAGTTTATGGGCGAGACCGCCAAAATCCTCACTCCGGAAAAACGGGTACTTATGCCCACCCTGGAAGCGACTTGCTCGCTGGATCTTGGCTGTCCTATTGATGAATTCTCGGCTTTCTGTGACCAGCATCCCGACCGCACCGTCGTGGTCTATGCCAATACCTCAGCAGCGGTAAAAGCGCGTGCAAATTGGGTGGTCACCTCCAGTATTGCGTTGGATGTGGTGGATTACCTTGATCGCCAGGGCAAAAAAATCCTTTGGGCACCGGATAAGCATCTCGGTGCTTATGTGCAGCAAAAAACCGGTGCTGATGTTCTCCTGTGGGATGGTGCCTGTATCGTTCACGAAGAATTCAAAGCGAAAGGGGTTGAGGATCTCAAAATCCTGTACCCGGATGCTGCCGTTCTTGTTCACCCCGAATCGCCCAAGTCAGTGGTTGATTTGGCGGATGTGGTGGGTTCTACCTCGCAGCTGATCAAGGCCGCACAAACCCTGCCGAACCGCGAATTTATCGTTGCGACTGACCAGGGCATTTTCTACAAGATGCAGCAAGTTAATCCCGATAAGATCTTTCATATTGCGCCGACAGCGGGCAGCGGTGCAACCTGTCGCTCATGCGCCAATTGCCCCTGGATGGCCATGAATGTACTGGACAATTTGGCAACTGTATTTGAGCAAAGTGATAACGAAATCCATGTTGATCCCGAGTTGGGCAAGCGCGCAATGATTCCACTGCAGCGTATGCTCGATTTTAAAAAATAAGTATTCGCTAACTCTTGATAGTGTTTTGCTTGTTTCGTTTGGCCCCACTCAGTACCATGGCGCCTTTCGTTATTTGATCGCCCTAATTCCCAACTTTTATCGCTACTTTATTTCGCTAGCTAACGGAGCTCTCGATGATTCAAGGCAGTATGGTTGCCCTGGTTACCCCCATGAATGCAGACAATTCCCTCGACTGGGCGAGTTTGCATAAGCTGGTGGACTGGCATCTGGAGCAGGGTACTCATGCCATAGTGGCAGTGGGCACAACCGGCGAGTCGGCAACCCTGAATGTGAACGAACATTTGGCGGTGATTAAAAAAATCGTCGATCAAGTCAATGGCCGCATTCCGGTGATCGCCGGCACTGGCGCCAACTCTACTTCTGAAGCTGTTGAGTGGACCCAAGCTGCAAAAGATCTCGGTGCTGATGCCTGTCTGCTGGTTACGCCTTACTACAACAAGCCGACCCAGGAAGGTTTGTTTTTGCATCATGCCCATATCGCCCAGGCAGTGGCTATTCCGCAGTTCCTTTACAACGTACCCGGCCGTACCGGTGTGGATATGAAGCCGGAGACTGCCCTGCGTTTGGCAAAAGTGCCTAATATCGTTGGTATCAAAGAAGCAACTGGTGATCTTGAGCGCGCTGCATTGTTGATTGATCAGGCTCCCGCCAGCTTTGCAATTATCTCGGGCGACGATGCAACCGCAGTCGATTTAATTCTTTTAGGTGGAAAAGGGGATATTTCTGTCACAGCGAATGTCGTACCTGCGGCCATTGCACGTATGTGTGAATTGGCGCTGGCTGGCAATGCAGGGGAAGCGCGTGCGATTAATGAGCGTTTGCTGCCTCTGCATACCGGCATGTTTGTTGAATCCAACCCGATCCCGGTTAAATGGGCAGTGGAACAGTTGGGTTTGATTCAATCGGGAATTCGCCTGCCGCTGACGCGTTTGTCGGAGCAGTATCACCAACAGGTTAAAACAGCGATGCAAGCTGCCGGTATTTAATCTGCCGTCCTTTGCATGTTGTCGATGAGATGATTCATGAGTCCAATTAAAGCAATGACCATAACAACAACACCTTTGCTGTCGATCAAGCGTCCTTTTTTGATGCTAATGGTTGCCAGCTTGACGGTTTCCCTTTCTGGCTGCGGTATATTTTTTGGCGAAAGTGGCCCATTCCGCAATCGCGAGAGTGACTATCTCAAGGCAGACAATATTCCTCCGCTGGTGTTACCGGCGGGTAAAAAATCGGAAACCATGGGCGAGCTTTACCCAATCCCGGCAATTACCGCGACTGATTTTGGTTTTGACCCCACCGCAGATGCGTATGAAGTGCCGCGCCCAATGCCGCTGTCGGCCAATCTGGAACAGGAAAACGTCAAAATCCAACGTGTGGGTGGCGAAAGCTGGATCCTGTTGAATGCAGCCCCGGGAGAAGTCTGGCCGCGCATTCGCAACTTCCTCAATGTGAATACCTTGGCGGTTAGTAAGGCCGATATCAGTAAAGGCATTATCGAAACCAGTTGGCTGCAATTTAAAACCGATTTGACGACTTACGATCGCTACCGTTTGCAGATCGATCAGGGTGTACAGCCTGAGACAACTGAAATCCACATCACCCACATGAGTGTGCCGGTTGCTGAAAAGCCGGCTGTTGATATGGACTGGCCGCGCCGTTCCGTAAATCCTGAACGTGAAAAGTGGATGCTCGATGAGTTGGCTGCAACCCTTGCGAGCGAGACTGCTGAAGGCGGTACATCGCTATTGGCTCAAACTATTGGCGGCTCGGTAAAAGCGAATTTGGGTGTTGCTGGCAATGAGCCTTTAATGACGATCAAACTGGATCGCCAGCGTGCCTTTGCTACCTTGAACCATGCAGCCAAGCAAGACGGTTTCACTACGTTTGATTCCGATACCGAAGCTGGTCTTATCTACGTTCATTACATCAACCCTGAAGATGCCAAACCGGGTTGGTTCAGACGTACTTTCCGCATAGGTTTAAACCCTAAACCGCCAACGTCGCGCTATAGCCTGGAACAAGTTAAGACCAATATGTTGACTGGTGATGCGTTTGAAAAAGCGCCCCGTTCAAATCGCGGTGCAGAGAAAGTACTGCCTGATGCTCCTGGTTATTTGATCGTGGTAACCGGTACTGAAGGTAATTTTGTTGTGCGTGTCCGCGACCCTTACGGCAAGCGTCTGACTCCACACGAAGCGCGCGAACTGCTGACAGTATTGCGTAGAAACCTGATTTAAATGCAGGCTCCGCTCCGTTTTGCATCCTTGGGCAGCGGTAGCCGCGGTAACGCTACCTTGGTGGAGTGGAGCGCAGGCAGGCTGCTGATCGATTGTGGTTTCAGTGTGCGTGAGGCGCTCCAGCGATTGGAGCGTTTGGGGCGCCGCGCTGAAGACCTGACGGCGATATTAGTTACCCATGAGCATACTGATCACATCAAAGGTGTTGCTGCGCTTGCCCGGCGTTATGATTTGCCGGTGTACATGACGCCCGGCACTTATAACAGCCGCAATTTGGGTGAATTGCCAGACCTGCGTTTGATTGAAGCCTACGCTCCTTTTATGTTGAATGATTTGCAGGTAACGCCGGTGGCGGTACCGCACGATGCGCGTGAACCGGCGCAGTTTGTGTTTGAATATGCGGGTTTGCGTTTAGGCGTATTGACGGATTTGGGCAGTATTACCGCTCATGTGGAAGCCCATTTCCAGGATCTGGATGCGATGGTTCTGGAGGCAAACCATGATCCGGTAATGCTCGCGTCGGGGTCCTATCCGCCATCGCTAAAGCAGCGGGTAGGTGGACTCTGGGGACATTTAAGCAACCAACAAGCGGCGGGATTCTTACAGCGCCTTAACTGCGCGCGTTTGCAGCATTTGGTTGTGGCACACATCAGCCAACAAAATAATTCGCTGGAGCTGGCGCAAGCTGCTTTGGCATCTGTCACAGCCGAGGTCAGACAAGTGACCTTTGCGTGTCAAAACCAGGGTTTTGACTGGTTATCGGTTTCTTGACTACAGCTTATTAACTATAGCTTCTTAAATTCTGTTTCATAATTTTTACTTTCGAATAGCAGGCCTATCAATGGAAAAGCGCGAACAACTCTACGCTGGCAAAGCCAAATCCATATACAAAACTGACGATCCTGATCATGTGATCATGTTGTTCCGCAACGATACCTCGGCCTTTGACGGCAAGCGTATCGAGCAGCTTGATCGCAAAGGTATGGTGAACAACAAGTTCAATGCATTTATTATGGGCAAGTTGCAAGAAGCAGGAGTTCCTACCCACTTCGTGAAACTGTTGTCGGATACTGAAGTACTGGTAAAAACCATGCAGATGATTCCGGTCGAGTGCGTAGTGCGCAACCTTGCTGCCGGTTCTCTGGTGCGTCGTCTGGGCGTACAAGAAGGGCTGGAGCTGAATCCACCTACCTTTGAACTCTTCCTGAAAAACGACGCCTTGGGCGATCCAATGGTCAATGAATCCCACGTACAATCATTTGGTTGGGCGACCCCGGAGCAATTGGCGCGCATGAAAGAGCTGACCTTTAAGATCAATGCGGTACTGAAGGATTTGTTTGCTTCGGGCAATATGCTGTTAGTGGATTTCAAAGTGGAATTCGGTTTGCACAAAGGCGAAGTCATTCTTGGGGACGAGTTCTCACCCGATGGCTGCCGTTTATGGGATAAAGACACCCGTGAAAAGTTGGATAAGGACCGTTTCCGTCAGAACCTCGGCAATGTTGTCGAGTCGTACGAGATGGTGGGCCAGCGCCTTGGATTAACCTTTTAATAAGGGAAGCCAGCACAGGCAAAGGGGCTCAGGCCCCTTTTTTTATTGCAGGTGAATTTTGGCGATTAGTATCTATACTCAAGAAATGCATTGCTAATAAAGCCGGAATGGCTAATAAATTATGGAGAATCTACAGTGAACGAACGCCGCGTATTTGAACGCACCTCAACCTCGGTGCGTGTTGAAATGTCCCACCCGAGTTTTGGTACGATTATCGGTTTTGCCAAAGATATTTCTGATGGTGGTGCGCAGGTGCAAATTGAAAACCAGATTTGCCCACCGGTCGGTACTGAGGTTTCAGTGAAGTTTAAAAAAGCGGTAGGTGCGATAAACGCAGAGCCAGTACGTATGCGTGTAGTCCATCAGCTGCGCAATACCATTGGCTTGATGTTTGTGCGGGGCGCTGTTTAAAACAGCCCCGCTTCTACCTATAGTGCGGTTTAGCTTGCGCATTGTTTTGGTAAGGTGAGTTGTAGTTTCTGGTTTTTCAGATTTTGTTGTAACTGGCGCAAATCATTACAGGTCATTTGCGGATTATCGCCCAGCTCCAGTTGTTTCAGATGCAACAGGTGCAGGAGTGGGGCCGGATTTTTGATCTTGTTATTTGACAATATGAGTTTTTCCAAGCGCCCCAGTTTTCCAATTTCAGTAATATCTGTTAATTGATTGTCCGCCAGATTGAGTTCGGTTAATGCAAAAAATTTATCCAAACCTGCAAGGGATTTAATGCCCGCATTACTGCAGTTTAATCGCGTGAGATCTTCCGCTTTGGTGATACGCAAATCGTAAATCGTTTGCTCCACGCAATCGTGTAACAATGAGTCAGCTAATTGGTAATCTTTAAATATCGACGGTGGCGTATAAACAATATTTTCATTGACGCTGACGGAATAATTCTTACATCCCGCTGTCAATAAACTGGTAGCCAATCCACAAAAAAGTAACAAAGATTTAAGATGCATATGGAATTTACCTGGTTTGGGGACGAAAATTGACCTACTGACCGGAGTTGGACAATGAGTCCGCGTAGTAATACGAAAGCAGTACAAACTGGTTGCAATGCATGTAAATGCTTGCAGCTACTTTAATCACAACGCTGTCTATCAGCAATCACAGAATTCAGTATTTGTTCAGTTCCATTCATCAACAATCACTACACATTATTAAGCAATTTAGTAGTTACTGTTTTTAATGTTTCTGTTTTTATCGTTCTAATGGAGAGTCCTGGTATGAAATATATTTTCGCAATTATTATGTCATTTGCCATCATCGGTTGTACTACTACAGATCCATACACTGGCGAACAAAAAGCCAGTAAAACGGTGAAAGGTGCAGGTGTAGGTGCAGTAGCCGGTGCAGTATTAGGTGCAGCAACGGGCGATAACGCCAAAGATCGTCGTGAGCGTGCATTAAAAGGTGCGGCAATCGGCGGTGTAGTGGGTGGTGGTGTGGGTAACTACATGGATCGCCAGGAAGCCAAGTTGCGTCAGGAACTGCAAGGCACCGGTGTACAGGTAAGACGTGAAGGCAATAATTTGTATCTGGTGATGCCGGGTAATATTACCTTTGCCTCTAACAGTGCAGATATTCGCTCCGACTTTTTTGCTGTGCTGAATTCAGTAGCCAAGGTATTGGCAGAGTTCAACCAAACCTCTATCAAAGTAACTGGCCATACCGATTCGACTGGTGGTGACAAAATTAACCAACCATTGAGTGAGCGCCGTGCTGACAGTGTTGCCACGTATTTGCGCAGCCAGAAAGTTAGCAGTTCACGCATCCAGGCCTACGGTTACGGCTCTCGTTATCCCGTTGCCAGTAATGACACGCCAAGCGGGCGCGATGCAAACCGTCGCGTGGAGTTGGAATTAGTTCCTAACGAACAGTAATTGACCTGATTGACCACAAAGCCGCTGCCTGATTGCAGCGGCTTTGTCGTTTTTGGGAATACAATTTTGTTGTGCATTAAATCATTGTCAGCGTTTTAGGCAGGCTGGATAATGCACCGCTAATTATTGCTGTCGTGATCACCATGCCCAATTCCATTGCTGTACTTTGCAATTATCCGCCGCTGTTAAGCCAGGCCGAAGCGCTTGCCAACTTACTGCAATTATCGCTGTTGACCGATCAAGCTCCCGCTGCAATTGATACGGCCGAGTTTGTCGTGTTGTATACACAAGAATCGATTCAATTGCAGCAAACCGGGCGCAAAGCACCGGGGCCCGTTATTGCAGAATTTACCGCAGGTTCTGTTGATCATCGCCGCAAATTTGGTGGTGGTAAAGGACAGATGATTGCCAAAGCGGTGGGGATAAAATCCGGCGTATATCCACAGGTGTTAGATGCAACTGCAGGCTTGGGTAAGGATAGTTTTGTACTGGCGAGTTTGGGTTGCAGCGTCACTATGATTGAGCGATCACCTATAGTCCAAACGTTATTGGCAGACGGATTACAGCGCGCGCAATTATTTGGTCGCGAACAAGATATGGAATTGCTGCAAACAATTAAGCGCATGCAATTGCTAACGCAAGATAGCCGCAGGTATCTGGAATCATTGTCGCCCGATCAATTTCCCGATGTGATTTATCTTGATCCCATGTTTCCCGAGCGCCACAAAACGGCTGATGTAAAAAAAGAAATGGCAGCCTTTCATCAACTGGTAGGCAAAGATGAAGATGCCGATGCACTTCTGCCATTGGCATTGGCGCACGTAAATTATCGCGTAGTAGTAAAGCGCCCGCGCAAAGCGCCGTTGCTAAATAATCAATTGCCCTCTTATCAATTGGAAGGAAAATCCAGCCGTTACGATATATACACCGTAAAAAAACTTCCTGATGTTTTATCCGCAGCCCGGTAAATTCCACATGAATCCTGCCGATCTTGAATTCCTGTTCGATCAAATTGCCGATGCGCTTGCTGGGCCCGGTTTTATTGTGCTCGACCAACCATTGCCAGAAGCCTTAATCAAGGGGTTGATTAGCAACTTACAGGTGCAGCAGGCAGCGTTAAAACCGGCGGGGGTGGGGCGGCAGGGGGATTATCAACTGAACCAAAATATTCGCGGCGATGCGATTCAATGGCTTGAGCCGGGCGATTCTGCTGTCACAGAATTTTTATGCTGGATGGATACACTGAGGTTAGCGATCAATCAGCGCTTGTTTTTAGGGTTGTTTGATTATGAAGCCCACTATGCGGTTTATGTTCCGGGTGCGTTTTATCAAAAACACCGCGATGCGTTTAAAGGTAACCCTGGTCGCAAATTATCGACCGTCCTATATTTGAATCAGGGATGGGATTTGATGGCTGGTGGCGAATTGGTGCTCTATGATGAAGCAGACACAACCCAATTGGCTCGGGTTGCACCGGAATGTGGCAGACTGGTGATATTTCTCAGTGAAGATTTTCCACATGAAGTGTTGCCTGCTACGCAGTTGCGGCAGAGCATTGCAGGTTGGTTTCGTATCAAAGCACTGTAATCGCCTATCAGCTATTCATAATGACGTGATTATCAGAGCAAAAAGCCCTCAAGAGTCCGCAGGATATAACCTATAGCTCTTGGGTACAGGAATGAGTATGTCGTTCGCATGCGAGTGTGTTTGCCAGCAAATGAATTGCGGCTGTTGGCAACGAATTTGCAAGTAGTTGAATGTAGCTTGCTGAAATTCTTCCGGGAATAGCGAAATGGAGACCAGGGAAGTGTTTTTGGCAGGCGCTATAACAATGCTAAGAACGCATACAAAAGTGAGGCCGCGATGCTGAAGGAAGTCACCATGAGTGAAATGAACATAGATTGGCAGAATTACCATTCTGGCCATTTCTACGATGAATTGATCAGCGCGCCCGGCCAACCCCGACCTGAAACCAAACACCTCGCCCAATACCTCGCCTCTCTCTCCGGGCAAGAATTACAAGACAGAAAACTCTCCGCTGAACTCGCTATTAAAACCATGGGCATTTCTTTCACGGTATACAGCGATGCCGGCAATATTGATCGCGAATGGCCATTTGATATTATTCCGCGCATTATTCCGCAACGCGAATGGCAAAAAACCGAGCGCGGTTTGATCCAGCGTTTAACTGCACTGAATTTATTTATTAACGATATTTATAACGACCAAAAAATTATCAAAGACAAAGTCGTACCCTCATACTTATTTGAAGATTCGGTCAATTTCCGCAAAGAATGTATCGGCATGAAGCCGGCCTATGGTGTTTGGTCGCATATTTGCGGCAGCGATTTAATTCGCGATGACAAAGGCGAGTTTTTTGTACTTGAAGATAATTTGCGTGTACCTTCCGGTGTTTCTTATATGCTGGAAAACCGCAAAGTCACCAAACGCGTTTTCCCTGAATTATTTGAAAACCACAACATTGTTCCGGTCACCGATTATCCCAACCAATTATTCGATACCCTCGCGTCTTTGTCGCCACGTAAAGCAGACCGTCCTGAAATTGTCGTGCTAACTCCCGGTATTTATAACTCAGCTTACTTTGAACATTCCTATCTCGCGCAACAAATGGGTGTGGAATTGGTTGAGGGAAGCGATTTGGTTGTCGATAGTGATGACTGTGTTTATATGCGTAGTATTGACGGTTTAAAACGTGTTGATGTTATTTATCGCCGTATTGATGATTTATTTTTGGACCCGGACATGTTTAATCCGGATTCTGTGTTGGGCGTGCGTGGATTAATGCGTGCATGGCTCAAAGGTAATGTTGCCTTGGCAAACGCACCGGGCGCCGGTGTTGCGGACGATAAAGTTATCTATACCTTTGTGCCTGACATGATCAAATATTATTTGGGTGAAGAACCAATTCTGCCAAATGTGCCCAGTTATTTATGTATCGATAAAAAACAATGCGATTATGTACTCGCCAATCTGGATAAGCTGGTAGTAAAACCGGCGAATGAATCCGGTGGTTACGGCATGATTATCGGCCCGCAAGCCAGCAAAAAAGAATTGGAAGAATTTGCCCTGCGCATTAAAGCAAATCCGCGCAACTATATGGCTCAGCCATTAATTTCTTTATCGACCGCACCCATTCTCACCAATGGAAATGCTGAACCACGGCATATCGATTTGCGCCCGTTTGTTTTACAAGGGCGCGAACATTGTGTGACACCGGGAGGATTAACCCGTGTTGCGATGCGCAAAGGTTCCTATGTGGTGAACTCATCGCAAGGCGGCGGCAGTAAAGATACCTGGATTGTGGTGGAGGGCTAAACCATGCTGTCACGTGTAGCAGAACGTATTTACTGGTTAGGTCGCTATATGGAGCGCAGTGAAAATATTGCGCGCCTGGTGAATGTTAACTCCAATTTATTGCTGGACTTGCCTGCGGGTGTTCGTGTCGGCTGGGGTTCATTGATTGATATCAGCGGTACCGGCAGCTATTTCGAGCGCGATACCCAATTAGCTGATGAAAAAACTGTCGTGAATTTTATTTTGGCGGATAAAAAAAATCCGGCATCATTGATTAACTCGCTGAGTTTTGCACGGGAGAATTCGCGTATCACCCGCGAAACCATGCCGATGGAAGCATGGGAATTAATCAACGATTTGTATCACTACATTCGCGACCGTGCCGATAAAGTAACTTCGCGTCGCGACCGCAGCATTATTTTGCTGCATGTGATTAGTAGCGTGCAGCAATTTACCGGTTTGCTTGCTGGCTGCATGAGCCATAACAACGCTTACGATTTAATCCGCATTGGCCGCAATCTTGAACGTGCAGATATGAGTACGCGTATTGTCGATGCCGGTTTGGTTAATCTCCTGCCACATCTTGCGGCCGGTGGAACTGAAGTATTGGAACCTTATGACAATATATTGTGGATGAGCGTGCTGCGTTCGCTTAGCGCTTATCAAATGTATCGCCAGCATGTGCGCGACCGTGTCAACGCCAATGCAGTAGTGACCTTTCTATTGCAAAACGAAGATTTCCCTCGCGCTGTTGCCCATTGCCTGAAACAGTTGGAGCAATGTTTATGGGCATTGCCCAATAGCGAAAAAGTATTATCCGCGATTGTGAATATCCAGCACAAATTGGATGAAGCGGATTTGGATGAATTATTGAAGTCCGGCTTGCATGAGTATATTGATGAGCTGCAATTTGAAATCGGAAATTTGCATTTCAAAATTGCCGAAACCTGGTTCTTGCCTGTGGTAATGGCACAAACACAGGAACAAAAATCAGCCTGATTCGCAGCGGCTTGGCCGCTTTACGGTTTGCGTGTTGTCTCTCTGAGGCCTGGCCCGTATTTCGGGCCTTTTTTTATTCACAACATTATTCGCCAGAATAATCGCTCTTGATATGGAATAACTCTCCCGTCATATAAAACTCGCCACCTGCCATATAGTGAATGCTGCGTTTTTGCTGATCAGCGGAAAAATGCCAGCGGCCATCTATAAATTGTTCGGCATCTGCGTAGGCGGCAACCACTTCGCCAATAATTAAATCCATTTTTTCGCTTTCCTGTTTGATCACTTTGCATTCCAGCCATCCGATGCAATCTTCGATAAGCGGTGCTGCTATTTTTGATGCGGTAAATGTCTGTATGTCAAAGCGGGAAAATTTGTCGGTATCACGGCCCGATAAGTCACCTACCTCCAATGTGAGTTTAGCAATTTTTCGCATGGGGAATTGCAAACCAAATTCACCACTGGCATCGATCAATTCACGGGTATAAGTGTTTTTATCAATTACGACGGCTACTTTCGCCGGCGAGAAATCCAATGGCATGGTCCAGGCGGCAGCCATGATATTGCGTTTATCTCCGTAGGCGCTGGTGATAATACTAACAGGGCCATGGTTAAATAATTTGTAGCTGTCTTTTAATGGTATGGATATATGTTGGGCCATTTGACTGCACCGTTATCCATTGGTAAGTACCTAATGGATTATTCAATAGAAAAAATTAATGAGTTGAACATAGATTAATACAAGCCTTGTAGGAAAACTACGGCACCTTGCCAGAAAGCACTTTCGTATAAAGCATTTGGGTATAACAGCTCATTAATAATAACGGGATAGATCATGAATACAGCGGTCAAGCATATTGTAATTGTTGGTGGTGGTTCTGCCGGTTGGCTGGTTGCGGGTACATTGGCAGCAGAGCACGGCAATGGCGAAGTAGGGGTACAGATTACCCTGATCGAATCACCGGATATCAAACTGGTGGGAGTAGGGGAAGGGACTTGGCCGACCATGCGTACCACACTCAGGAAAATGGGCATTTCAGAAGCAGAATTCGTACGCGAATGTGATGTTGCTTTTAAGCAGGCATCCAAGTTTTGCAAGTGGTACACCGGTGAGGACGACGACGAGTATTACCACCCTTTCACCTTGCCGGTAGGTTATACCGAATTGAATTTGGCTGAGCACTGGCAAGCACATCGCGATGAGATTTCGTTTTCCGATGCGGTTTGTATTCAAAGCAAATTGTGTGCAAACGATATGGGACCGAAATTTATCACCAGTACTGAATTTGGTGGTGTGGCCAATTATTCTTACCATTTGGATGCGGCCAAGTTTGCCCGGTTTTTGCGCAAACACTGCATGGAAAAACTAAGCATCAAGCATATTTCTGATAATGTCCTCGGCGTTAATTCAGCAGAGAATGGCGATATTCGTTCGCTGAGCACCCAAAACAATGGTGAACTTCCGGGTGATTTATTTGTTGATTGTACCGGCCTTGCAGCACTGCTGATTGGTAAGCATTACCAGGTTCCGATGATCAGCAAAAAAGAATTTTTGTTTAACGATGCTGCTTTGGCGGCGCAGGTTCCTTATCTTGATCCGGAATGTCCTATTTCGTCCAACACTATTTCAACGGCGCAATCAGCAGGTTGGATTTGGGATATTGGTTTACAAACGCGTCGCGGTGTTGGTTACGTATATTCGCGCACACACATTTCCGACGAAGAAGCAGATAAAGAATTCCGCGATTATTTGACCTTGACCATCGGACGTGAAAAAGCGAATGCAACCGAATTCCAAAAAATTAAATTTAATCCCGGTCATCGCGAAGTGTTTTGGAAAAACAATTGCGTTGCCGTTGGCCTGGCGGCAGGTTTTATCGAACCACTGGAGGCATCGGCTATTATTCTGATTGAGTTATCGGCAAGAATGATCAGTGAGCAATTGCCGGCAGATAGAAATGCAATGACGATTGTGGCTAAACGATTCAACGAAGTATTTACCTATCGTTGGAACCATATTATCAATTTCTTAAAATTGCATTATGTGCTGAGTAAACGTCGCAGCTCCCAATACTGGATTGATCATTGCAATCCTGAAAGTATTCCTGAAAGTTTGCAGGATTTATTGGAAATCTGGCGCTATCAAGTGCCCTGGTTTTACGATGAAGTACATTCAGAGGAATTATTTCCCTGCGCCAGCTTCCAGTACATTCTGTACGGAATGGGCTATGAGACCGCACAGCGTCCAGCGCCGAAAAAACATAACCCTGCAACAGTAACACGAGCCCATGAATTGTTTGGTGAAAATATTAAAAAGACTAACGAAGTGTTGAAGGTGATTCCAACACACCGTGACCTGATTAATAAAATTAAAGAATTTGGTTTACAGAAAATCTAGCTTGATGTTTTATTTAACCTGGCGGTAAGAAAACGGAGCAGTAGCTAGGTTAGCCACTGCTTTTACAAACCATAAATTATGTCGTCCTCAATTCTCCGCACATCAACCGATACAAACAATTGCGGAGAATGTCCTCCGCCAAAAATAACGCCTTTCAGTGGTGCAACATCCGAGTAGTCGCGTCCCCATGCGGTGGTAATGTGTTGTTCACCGGTGATTTTATTGTTGGTGGGATCGAACTCATACCAGCCTTCACCCGGTGAGTAGACTGCAAACCATGCATGGGTTGCGTCTGCACCGATCAATTTTTCCTGGCCGGGTGCGGGCAATGTTTCAAGGTAACCGCTGACATAGCGTGCGGGATAACCGAGCGAGCGCAAACAGCCAATCGCGAAGTGCGCAAAATCCTGGCATACACCGCGTTTATGTTTAAGCACATCTGCAAGCGGCGTGGCGACATCAGAAAATTCCGGGTCGTAAACAAAATCGTTAAAAATACGCTGGATTAGGTCCATCACCGCTGATAAGAAAGGGCGATCGTCCGGAAAAGAGGCGGCTGCATAGTCGGCTAAATCAGAGTGCTGTTGCACCATCGGTGAATCCAGCATAAATTCGCGTGCGCAAAGTGTTTCCCAATCTTTACTGTGTTTAAGTAAATACTTCACGTAAGTGCAGGGATTACCAAAGTCGAGATTAATGCTAATCGTCGATTCTTTAATGATGATATCGCTGGTGATACTGACATCCAGTTCGGTGTGATCTTTTTCAATCGAAAATTGTAAAAATTGATTACCAAAATAATCGGTACGCGTATTACGCGTTGTGGCTGCTGGCGAAACCTTAATGTCAATATTTTCGATGCGCTGTTTTTCCGTTGTGCGTGGAAAAACATAAGCAAGGTTGTAGCAATTGCTTACTGAAAGTGCGTATTGGTAGCGAGTGCTGTGGCAAATGCGATATTTCATACGGCTACCTGTTTTATCAATTTCATAGTTGCTCCTGCCATTCACTATTTTTGACTAACAGTTGTGGGCCTTCGGCATGGTCGAAGTAACGTTGGCCAATCGCTTTGGCAGCGGTGCCGATTAAATATTGCAGGCGCGAGAGCAATTGATCCAATTCACCGCGAATACCATTAGCGGTTTTCACCAATGTTTTGATATCGCTTAGCTTTAATGCGGTAGTCGCTTCCAATAATAATTTGTGTTCAGTGCTGAATTCATCGCGATTATCCGGCAGATCAGCAAAGTGATGTTCCAATTGTGTCAGTTGATAAATTAATGAGCGCGGATTTTTGCTGTTGAGCAAAATCATTTCCAAACCCTGGTCGATACGAATACCATTCTGGTAGCGGCGACGATAAGGAATTAATGCTTCACCGCAGAGCAGGGTGGATTCAATCAGTGTTTCCTGCTCGATTTCATCAAAGCCAGTCACTAACAGAGAGCGCAAGGTATTAACGATTTGCAGTGTGCGCTCAAGGCGGCGTCCCATCTCCATAAAGTGCCAGCCACTACCGCGCGTCATACTCTCATGAATTAATCCGGCAAACGCAAGCAGGGTAGTAATCAGTGGTGCCAGTGCTTCTTCCGGCGCAGAGAGTGCATCTGGTTCCAGCGCAATTTTTAACTGTTCCAGCTGATCGCCAATATCATTAATAACACGCTGGGTATCGCTGGATAACTGTTCTTTGACTTGCTCGGCAGAATGGATCATCGCAACTAAATTATTGGCTACACCGCCAAGCCGTTGCTGATCCAAAATAATTGATATCATTTCCGGTTCAGGATTTTTCAACAGCGCCTTTTGCAAACTGGTAAAACCCGGATAGGTTGCCGTGACATGAGTGACTGCACTCAACAGTGTCCGGCAAACAGCATCGGGTAATTTTTCAGTTTTATTAAGTTGGATAAACACGGTGCGCAATAAACGCATTGCTGATTCTGCGCGTTCAGCGTAACGCCCCATCCAGAATAAATTTTCCACCACGCGGCTGGGTAGCGAGCTGCTGCTTTCGACGGCTGGTTGTGCATCGGATGGACGCAGGCTAATTTGTTTTTCAGGTTCTGATGCAAGTACCCAGGTGTCTTTGGATACCGAACCACGCTGGTTGGAAATTATTTTTTTTCCGACATCGAGATTTACCCGTGTCAGCCCACCGGGCATTACCGAATAAGAACTTTCGCTCGCAACTGCAAAAGTGCGCAGTACCGATGAGCGCGGTTGTATTTGCCCCTGGTGCCAGGTTGGTGTTTGCGCTCCGGCAACATATTCCTGTGCAACAAATTGCAGCGGGTTTTTACGGATACGGTTTTGCCAGGCCTGTAATTTTTTCTCATCGAGATCAGCGCCGTAGACTTCATAAAGTCCGGGTCTGCGATAAGTCGGTTTAATCAAGAGTGTCTTCAGGTTTGCGCAGACATATTCCAGATCATCGCTATTGCCACACCACCAGGTTTTTACCGATGGCATTTGCAAATCGCGCCCCAGCAATGCTTGGGCAACTGCAGGCAAATAGCGCAGCAGCGCGGGATTTTCCAATACGCTTGAGCCGAGTGGATTGGCAATAGCGACATGGCCCATGCGCGCAACCTCCAATAACCCGGGAACTCCCAAGCGGGAGTCGCCTTTTAATTCAACCGGATCGCAATAAATATCATCCACACGGCGCAAAATTACATCGACCCGTTTTAAACCGTCGAGCGCTTTCATCCACACGTAACCGTTGCGCACGCTTAAGTCGCTGCCTTGCACCAGTTGGAAACCTAAATAATTAGCGAGATAGGCGTGTTCAAAATACGCTTCGTTATAAATACCGGGCGTGAGTACCACGATGCGCGCAATGCCGCCATTGGGATTTAAATCATGCAAGCGTTGGCGTAAACGCGAAAAAAATAATGACAGGCGATGCACATGGCTATCGCGAAATAAACTGGGAAATACACGGTTCATTACTGTGCGGTTTTCCAATGCATAACCAGCACCTGACGGCGCCTGGGTGCGGTCGGCCATTACCCGCATGCTGCCATCGGGTGCGCGTACCAAATCGACGCCGTGCAAAATGAGTTGATGATTACCTGGCAACCTTATGTTCTGGCAGGGACGCAAAAAGCCGTGATGGGAAAACAATAATTCAGGCGGGATAATGCCTTGGCGGATGAGCTTTCGTTCGCCGTAAATATCTTGCAGCAGTAAATTAAATAATTCGGCTCGTTCAACCAGCGAGGTTTCGATTTGGTTCCATTCATCGCTGTTGATAAGCAGTGGAATAGGGTTGAGTTGCCAGCTTTGGTTTGCATCAGGCTCATCGTAGATTTTGTAGGTGGCGCCGTCGTCGCGCAAAATGCGGCGAGTTTTTTTCTGGCGCTCTTCAATCGCGTCATGCCCCAGGCTTTGTAAACTGTGGAGCAAATAGCGCCAATGAGGGCGAATCCTGCCCTCGTTGTCATAGGCTTCATCTACGCCAATTTGCGGCGACGGGTAGATAAAGTCCTTAATGTTGGCGGAATCGACCGGATTTTCCATAAGTGTGGAATAAGGATTCATAAGGTTGATGTGTCGTTGTTATATATATGGCGTCCATTGTAACCTGATTTGTAATCCAATTTTGCTGTAATAACGGATATCTCAATTCTTGTCCGCTTTCATTACGCTCGCGTTTTTTCATTCATCGCTCTTGTTCTTCTCGCTCCCGATACAACTGGGAACAAGGTATGTCGAACGAGAATTATTTACGTAGATCCAGTGTGTGCGGGTATTCATCGGCCGGTTCTTCTGGCGGCGGCGCCATAGGTCTTGGTGGATGTTTATTTTCAAAAAACTCGCGCAATATTTTTCCGGCCGGTGTTATCGGCAAGGCACCGGGTGTGTGGTTGATATCGAAGAAACGATTGCCGCGGCGCGATTCCGCCTCGTTGGCATTGACCGGAAAGCGATCATAACTGCGACCACCGGGGTGGCTGACATGATAGGTACAACCTCCGATACTTTTGCCGTTCCAGGTATCAATTAAATCAAACACTAACGGTGAATGAATGCCGATGGTAGGATGCAATGCCGATGGAGGCTGCCACGCGCGATAGCGTACACCGCCGACGAATTCGCCGTGCTTGCCAGTAGGATTTAAACATACGCGACGACCATTACACGCGAGCACGTAGCGCCCCGGTGTTAAACCGCTGACTTTTACTTGCAAACGTTCAACTGATGAATCCACATACCGCGATGTACCAAAGCTGCTGACTTCTTCGCCCAATACATGCCAGGGCTCAATTGCCCAGCGCAATTCGATTTCAATATCATCCAACTGCACACGGCCATAATGTGGGAAACGGAATTCTTCAAATGCCGCGAGCCATTCAAGCTGGAATGGATAACCGTGTTCATTTAAATCGGTTACCACATCGCGCAGATCTTCCCACACGTAATGCGGCAGCATAAATTTGTCGTGCAATAGCGTGCCCCAGCGCACTAATGGTTTTTTGTAGGGCTCTTTCCAGAAACGACTGATCAAACTGCGCAGCAATAAAATTTGCACCAGTGACATGCGTGCATGCGGCGGCATTTCAAAGCCTCGGAATTCCAGAATACCTTGACGGCCGCTAGCAGTACCCGGCGAATATAATTTATCGATACAAAATTCCGAGCGGTGCGTATTGCCGGTGATATCGATCAATAAATTGCGCATCAAGCGGTCGACTAACCAAGGTTGGTCGACAATACCTTCCGGCATTTGTTTGAAGGCAATTTCCAACTCGTACAGCATTTCATCGCGACCTTCATCGACACGCGGCGATTGGCTGGTCGGCCCAATAAATAAACCGGAAAATAAATACGAGAGGCCGGGATGATGTTGCCAATAAGTAACGAGGCTGCGCAATAAATCAGGGCGACGCAGGAAAGGACTGTTTGCCGGTGTTGAACCACCGAAGGTCACATGGTTGCCACCACCGGTTCCCGAGTGGCGACCGTCGAGCATAAATTTTTCGGTGCCCAAACGGCATTGCCGCGCATCTTCATAAAGTGCTTCGGTGTTGTTCACCAGATCGGCCCAGGTTTCTACCGGATGAATATTCACTTCAATGACACCTGGATCAGGAGTAATTAAAAATTTCTTCAGGCGATAATCTTTGGGCGGTTCATAACCTTCCAATACCACCGGCATATTTAATGCGGCGGCGGTATCTTCAATGGCTTCAATTAACGCAACGTAATGTTCGAGATAAGTCAGCGGAGGTAAAAATAAATGCAAGCGACCATCGCGCGCTTCAAAACACAATGCCGTGCGGATAACATAACCAGCTTCACTATAATTTGGGCTAGTTGATGCCGCTTTTTGTTCGGTAATTTTTTGCGCGCTGCTATTTACGCTGCTAGCAGATGTGCTTGCCTGCCCGCTTGTTGCGAGCGGTTCGCGCGTTGCCAATGGATCATTTTCCGGTTGGTAACGCTCGTAATCGTGTTTGGGAAATTCAAGTGAACCCAGCGGTAAACGCAATCCCAAAGGTGAATCACCGGGAATTAACATCAATTGGTCATTGCGCAATTTCCAGCGACCGGTTAGCCAACTTTGGTTGCTGTCGTTTTGGTTGTCGTTTTGATTGTAGTTCCATTCAATCGGCAAAACATAACCCGTTTCAGTATTCAATCCACGCGTTAATAATTTAGCGATGCGGCGGCGTTCCAGATCATCTTTCAAGTCCGCTTTAAGAGGGTTGATATCCGGTGGTAATTTTTGTTCCGCCCAAAGGTAGTAGAGCACATCTTCATAAGCGGGAATTAAATGCTCGCTGTTAACACGGATTTTATCGCACAGGGTTTCAGCAAATTTTTTTGCATCGATATGATTGAGATTGTAATTTTTATCCGCGCGTGCGAGTAAATTCGGATTTCGCCACAGCGCCTCACCATCGGTGCGCCAGAAACAACCGAGCGCCCAGCGCGGCACTTCTTCACCGGGATACCATTTGCCCTGGCCGTAATGCAGCAAACCATTGGGTGCAAAGGTTGCACGCATGCGCAGTAATAAATCTTTCGCGAGACGCAATTTATCAGCGCCGAGTGCGCCCGTATTCCACTGCTCTGATTCCATATCGTCGATGGAAACAAACGTCGGTTCACCGCCAGTGGTTAAACGCACATCTTGTTCGGCTAATTCTTTATCAACCGCCGCACCGAGTGCATTGATCGTTGCCCATTGTTCTTCGGTATAAGGTTTGGTAACACGCGGATCTTCGAGGATACGAAATACTTCATTGCTGTACGAAAATTCTACTTCGCATTTGCTGGTGGCGCCGGTGATAGGTGCAGCGGAAATCGGATCGGGTGTGCAGGCGAGGGGAATATGGCCTTCGGTGGCGAGCAGGCCGGAGGTGGGATCAAGACCAATCCAGCCAGCACCGGGAATATAAATTTCGGTCCAGGCATGTAAATCGGTGAAATCTTTTTCAGGACCGCTCGGGCCATCGAGCGCTTTGATATCGGAAGTGAGTTGCACTAGATAGCCCGATGCAAAACGCGCGGCATAACCTAAATGGCGGAAAATTTGTACCAGTAGCCACGCACTATCGCGGCAGGAACCTTTGGCGAGCGTGAGCGTTTCTTCACAGGTTTGGATGCCGGGTTCCAGGCGCACGCCATAGCCAATCGCTTCTTGCACCAGTTGGTTGATACTCACCATAAAATCATTGACGGCCCAAGGTGTTTCACTCACCTGGCGATGGCGGATATCCGCTTTGATTTTATCGACAATCGCCATCAATTGCGCACCGCTTTCACTTACTTCGAGATAGGGAATTAATTCGCGTTGCAATTGTTCATCGTATTCAAACGGAATGTGTTGTGCGTAATCTTCGACAAAAAAATCGAAGGGGTTAATAGACGTCATATCGGCAACGACTTCGACCTCAATCGATAATGATTTGGTTGGCTCAGGAAAAACCAGGCGCGCTTGAAAATTGCCGAAGGGATCTTGTTGCCAATTAATAAAATGGTCAGCGGGTTCGATCTTGAGTGAATAGCTGTGAATTTTAGTGCGGCTGTGCGGTGCCGGGCGTAAACGCAATACGTGAGGGAAGAGTGAGGTCAGGCGATCAAATTCATAATGGGTCTTGTGATGAATGGCAACGCGGATAGCCATAAGTTAATTCCTTCCTGCATCGTGCGGTTTATGGATCATGCTGGTGCATTTAAGTGTGCACCAGGCTGGAAAAAGGGCAAGCTATTATCATCCGCGATGGTTATGACGCTATTACACGTGCTGCCCTCTGCCACTTGGCTCACCCATTCGACGGCTGTTATTGCTAAGGCAATATCTGCACCATAAGTGCCCGGGCAAACAAAATGCGCTTATCAACAACAATGCTGACCCAAATAAAAAGCGCCAGTATCCTGATCGATACTGGCGCTTTTATTTACATAGCGTTGGGTTACATCAGTTTTGCGGTGGTGCGGGCAACTGCAAAAAGGCTTCAACGATTAAGCGGTCCCAGGATTTGGTCAGTTCGCGCAGGTATTCGTTGTCAGCCGCAAACACTGTGTGTTCCATCAAGCTGCTATCAGTGGCATACGTCATGAGTTCGATTGGCGGGCCGACGGTGAGGTTGGATTTCATGGTCGAATCCATGGAAACCAGTGCACAAAGGGCAGCCGTGTCCAGACCGGTTTCAGGTTTGAGGATACGATCCAGTATTGGTTTGCCGTATTTGCTCTCGCCAATCTGTAGATAAGGTGTTTGGTCGGAGGCGGTGATGTGATTACCCTGCGGGTAAATCAACATCACGGCCGGTGTTTCCAGCCCGATTTGGCCGCCAAGCAGGAAGCTGGCTTCAAAGCTCACATTGGAATTGCTGTGCGCGTGTTTTTCCTGAATAGCGACACTGACTTCGCCCACGTAGTCGGCTGCATCGTGGATGCTATCGAGGGTGGCGAGGCTCACATCGGCGCCGTCTTTGATGTCCTTGCGAATTTTCGCGATCACAGATTGAGTGGTAGCAAGATTTCCGGCAGACGTAATCACCAACTGGCGATCACCTTTAATGCCGAAATGGTACATCTTGCTGTAGGTGCTGACTTGGTCAACACCGGCATTGGTGCGGGAATCGGAGCAAAACACAACGCCCGCATCGACTTTGATCGCAACGCAGTAGGTCATAACAACCAGAACTCAGGGTAAAAAAAGGGCGCTTAGGTTAAGAGCAGGGCGGGGATGCGTCAAGGCTAAGTTGGCGCATTAAACAAAGAGTTCTAATTCACACCCAATATGGACGCAAACGGGCGGTATACAGTGCCGCCCGTGGGTGATAGACGTTAATGGTTAGCAGTTATTGATAAATGTGAGGAGCTATTACTTGGATGTTAGTGTGGATTCTTGCGCAGGCGATTTGGTCCAGTGGATATCCATTTGCGGGAAGGGAATGGTGATGCCATTGTCATCAAATGCCAGTTTGATTTTTTCGGTCAGGTCGAATTTTACCGCCCAGTATTCATCGGTTTTAACCCAGGGACGCACAAAAAAATTGACGCTGCTTGCACCCAATTCACCTACGGCAATCAGTGGTTCCGGTTGCGGTAAAACGCGCGGCTCTTCGCTGATAATACGGGCGATGACATCGCGCGCCAGACGTATATCATCGCTATAGCCAATGCTGAAAATCATGTCGATACGACGGGTAGGACGTTTGGAGTAATTGATAATATTACCGCTGTAAATTGAACCGTTCGGGATGATGACTTCTTTATTATCGCCCGTGTGCATCGTGGTGGAGAAAATACCGATTTTTTCGATAATGCCAGATGTGCCTGCCGCCTCTACAAAATCGCCCGCTTTGAAGGGGCGGAAAATCAGCAACATAAAACCGGCGGCGAAATTTTGCAGCGAGCCTTGCAATGCCAAACCAATCGCCAAACCGGCCGCACCCAATACGGCGATAACCGAATTGGTGTTAACGCCCAATTGATCCAGTGCCGCAACAATCACAAATACCATTAGCAATGCGTTGACCAGCGATTGGATAAAGCCCACCAGGATATTATCCAGTTTGGTGTGGCTAAGCACTTTGCCTAACACCCGCGCAATCAATTTTGCTACCAGTTGGCCGATTAAAAAAATCAGCAGCGCAACCATGATTTTTACACTCCAGGGCGCAATATATTTGCTGTAAAACGCAAGTGCTTCGGCTTTATCTACATCGATATTAAACATAGTACTTCTCTTAAAATGCTGGAAATTATTGGGCAATAATGATGTTTAGATGGCGATCAGGCAACACTACCAGTAGTGCGCACACGTTTGCTACCTTTTATGATATCGGCTTTTTGCGCTTCAGCGCGCTGTTTCAGGCGCGTATCGATCAGGTTTTTGCCGGCAATTAAAAATCCCACCACAATAAATGCACCGGGTGGCAGAAGCGCAAAAATCACATTGGGAAAAGTATCGCCAAAGACATTGAGTTGCCAGCTGCGCGCCGATTCGCCAAACAGCAATTGCATATCGGTAAATAAATGGCCGGTACCGAGCAGTTCGCGCACTGCACCCACACTTACCAATACCAACAGAAAACCCATGCCCATCATAAAACCATCAACCGCTGAAGGCAGGAGTTTGTTTTTGCTGGCGAAGGCATCGGCACGGCCGAGTACCGCGCAGTTGGTAACGATAAGCGGAATAAATAAACCGAGGATTTGGTACAGCTCGTAAGTGAATGCTTTCATCAACAATTCAATGCAGGTAACTGCTGAGGCGATAATCATCACAAATGCGGGCAGGCGCACGGCATCGCTCACGTAATGGCGGATAAGCGATACCGTTGAATTGGTGGTGGTAAGTACGAGCAAAGTGGCGAGCCCCAAACCCAGCGCGTTGACAACGGTGGAACTCACCGCAAGTAACGGGCAGAGACCGAGTACTTGCACCAAAGCGGCGTTATTGCTCCACAAACCTTTTTCGGTAATCTCTTTGTAATTGACGCCATCACTCATGGTGTTCACCTGTGGTTGGCTGTTATTCATTAATTGTTTGCTGATTGATGTCTTGCTGATCATTAAACAAGGTTTGCTGATTGGCGGCGACAAATTCCAGTGCACGTTTTACCTGACCGACTACGGCGCGCGGCGTAATAGTAGCGCCGGCAAATTGGTCAAATAGTCCGCCGTCTTTTTTTACTTTCCATTCTTCGATGACCGGAACTTGCAAGCTCTTGCCATTAAAATCCAAAATCCATTGGTGTTTTTTCAATTCGATTTTATCGCCCAGGCCGGGTGTTTCTTTGTGCAGCAAAATGCGTACACCGGCAACTGTGCCATCGCGGTTTACACCGACGATCATACTGATATCACCGGAGTAACCGTCGTGCGTCATCGCGGGAACTATCAACGCGGAGATTTCACCGTTGTGGCGGGCGCGATGGATTTTGCCGTTGGTTAACCCCAAAGTTGCCAGCGCGGTTGGCGGCACATCGATAGTATCGTTAAGCAGATCGTTATCGTGATTGCCCGGCGGAATAATTTCAAACAGCGCGCGCTGTTGCGCTGCGCGTTCAGCATCAGCGATGCGATCTTGTGTGCCGAGATTGGTGAGCGCGAGCGCGCCCGCTGTCACCAGCGCAAATACAGTGAGCACCAAGCTGTTCTTACTAATCGATTGCCTAATGGATTGGCCGAGCATTAATGACCTCCATCGCGTTTGTTTGAATCAGTCGCGCGGCGCGGTTTTTTGTGGCCGTAGGTGCGCGGCGTGGTGTAGTAATCGATAAATGGTGCGGCAAAATTTAATAATAAAACGGCAAAGCCAACACCGTCGGGATAACTCGTGCCCCAAGCGCGAATCACATAGATCAGCACACCGATAAGCGCGCCGTAAATAATGCGTCCGCGATTGCTCACCGCCGAGGTCACCGGGTCAGTCACAATAAAAAATGCACCGAGCATAGTGGCGCCCGAGAGCAAATGGAATATTGGTGAACCGCCGGAATTGGAGCTGCCGCTATCGTAAAAAAAGGTGGCCATCACCGTTAGTGCCAACAGCATCGAAACCGGCGCATGCCAGGTAAATACTTTTTTGTAGAGTAAATAAATCCCGCCGATCAGGAAACCGATATTCACCCACTCCCACGCAGCGCCGGCCCAGCGCCCCTCGCTAAATACCGGTTGCTGTTGATAGAGATCATCAAGCGTCAGCCCCGGATTTTGTTTCATGATGTCGAGCACGGTAGCTGAGCTGTAGCCGTCTACTATGCCGGGAAACGCAGTGCCGAAAAAGATTTTATCCAATGCGGCGACGAGACTGGGCAGGGCTTGTCCATCGGCCAACAGTGGCAGCGGAGTTGCCCATTGTGTCATTTCGATCGGAAATGAAATGAGTAGCAAAACGTAAGCAACCATCGCTGGATTAAACGGATTAAATCCCATACCGCCGTACAATTGTTTGGCGAGCACAATGGCCACAAACGCCGCGCTCACTACCAACCACCAAGGGCAATAGGGCGGCAGCGAAACACCGATCAACACACCGGTCACCAGTGCGCTGCAATCGCGCAGATAAAATAAAATCGGGCGCTTGCGCAGTTTCATCACCAGCGCTTCAAATGCGATACACGCGAGGCTGGCGAAAAGCACATTAATGATGATGCCGATTCCGAAAAAATAGCTCAGCGCGGCGATACCGGGAAAGGTCGCGTACACCACCAACCGCATCAGGCGGCCGGTGCGATTGGCACCGTGGGTGTGAGGCGAGGTGATATTCAATAACGCCATCGGGTTAGCTCATCTCGTTGAGTCGTTCTTCCAGCTTGGTCACTCCGAGGCGGAAGGCGTCAATATTCGGATCATTTTCTGTTTCGGCTTTTTCCAATCGTTCGCGCGCTTTTTGTAAGCGCGATTGCATTGCCTGAATTTGTTGTGTGTGTTTTTCTTCATCGCTCATGGTTGCCTTGGCAGCCGCTTTGGCTTTCGCCTTTGCGATGGCAATTTGTGCAGCGGTCTGTTCAACTTTTGCTGGTGCAGCAGGTTTATCGGCCGGTGACATGGCTAATGTAGCTTGTGCGCGTGTGATTGATGCAGCAATAGGATCGTTTGCATCGATTGTTTGCATAGCTGCTGGCGAAGGGGCGGAGATTGTTTCGGTTGCTGCATCGTCACCCATAGTAGCAATAAAATCGGCGAGTTTTTTTTCTGCCTCGGCGACTTTCATTTCTGCCTGTTTGATACGCACTTGCTGTTTTACTAATTGTTCATCGCTGATTACCGGATTGGTTTTATTCGGTATCAAAGGTTTCTGGTTAAATTCCAGATTATTTTTTGCCGCTGCAAGAATACGCTGCAATTTTGCTTTTTGTTCAGCCGGTGTAATTTGCGGCGTAATTGCCGCTCTGGCGGCGGCGCTGATTACATCCGTGCCGGTCACATGTGGCGCGGCGTCAGTCGTTGCGATATCCGTTTTTGCTACTGCAATACTCGCGGCTTTTTCCGCGAGTTTTTGTTTCACTTCTTCCGCGGCTTTTTGACGCGCTACACGCTTGGCCTCTTTCTCGGCTTCTTCTTTGGCGATGCGGCTCTGGCGGAATTCAAATCGCTGGCGCGAGCGGTCCGATTTTTCTTTTTCCAATTCATGTAAATGAATACTGCCTTTTGCAGCGCGATAATATTGCACCAGCGGAATAGTGCTGGGGCAGACGTAAGAGCAAGCGCCGCATTCGATGCAATCGAACAGGTTGTGCGCCTCCAGGCGATCAAAATCCTTCGCCTGTGCATACCAGAATAATTGTTGCGGTAACAGGTGAACGGGGCAGACCTCGGAACACAATCCGCAGCGAATACAGGCTTGCGCCGGTTGCGGTGCGGGTAACTCCTGTTTGCCGGGCGCGAGAATACAGTTGGTGGTTTTGCTGACCGGCGCATCCAGATCGAGAAGGGTAAAGCCCATCATCGGCCCTCCCATAACAATGCGTGAGGCGCGGCTGGCATCGAAGCCGTGTTGCGCCAGTACATAGCTAATAGGCGTGCCGAGCAGTGCATCAATATTGCGCTGCGTATTCAACGCTTCGCCGACTACGGTGGTAATGCGGGAAATTAGCGGCTCGCCAAAACGCACCGCGCGCCAGGCCGCCACCACTGTGCCGACGTTGATGTTGATAACACCTGCATCGGCTGAGTGATGCCCGCTCGGGACTTCGCGACCGGTAAGGATCTGGATTAATTGTTTGGCGCCACCGGAAGGGTATTTGGTCGGGATTACCACAACCTGGATTTTTGCTGCTTCGCTGTCGGTTTTAATCGCTTCGATAACGGCTGCTTTGAGTGCGGCAATGGCCTTGGGTTTGTTGTCTTCAACCCCAATCAGCAATTTTTCCGGATGATGCAAAATGTGGCTGAGCAGCAAGGTGCCGGCGATCACCTCCTGCGTGCGCATTTGCATCAATATATCGTCGGCGGTGATGTAAGGCTCACACTCCGCACCGTTGATGATCAGGGTGTCGATGACCTGGGTAGAGTTGGGCGCGAGCTTTACCGCAGTGGGGAAGCCTGCTCCACCCAAACCGGCGACACCAGCGGCGCGGATTTTATCGAGCAAATCCAGCCGGTCAAGACTGCGGTAGTTCTCGCAGGCTGTGAGGGTGATCCACTCGTGTTTGCCATCCGGCTCGATAACTACCGATTTACCGTGGATGCCTGACGGATGCGCAATCGCACGACTTTCTATCGCGATTACTGTTCCGGATGTCGAGGCATGGATATTCGCACTAAAAGTCCCGTCCGCTGCACCGATCAATTGCCCGGCCAGAACCCGCTCGCCCGCTCGCACCACTGGTGCTGCCGGCGTGCCCATATGTTGGTTGAGCGGAATTACCAATACCGGCGGCAAGGGTAATTCGCCCAAGGGCAATTGCAGGGATTGTGCTTTGTGCTCGGGCAGATGAATGCCGCCGGGCAGTTCCCACAGGTTGATCTGGCTGGTCATTTATACGGGCGTCTCATTACACGTCGTCTGTTACACGGTATTGCGATTGTCAGGCTGCTTTGTTGCCATCCTGTCCGCTTGTTGCGCGGGTCTGGCCTGGCCTCACATCAGAGGCGATCAAATTGGCGACTGCGTGGAAAACCGGATTCTGGTTAGTGGCGGGAAGGCTCCATTGCCAGGTCTGCAAGTCGGTTTCCACGGGAATCATATCGATGCAATCTACCGGGCATGGCTCGATGCAAAGGTCGCAGCCGGTGCATTCATCCGCGATTACAGTATGCATATATTTGGCGGCCCCGAGGATCGCATCCATCGGACATGCCTGGATGCACTTGGTGCAGCCGATACATTCATCCTCGCGGATAAAGGCTACCTTTCTCACCGCGGAATGTTCGCCGTGTTCTTCATCCAGATTGGGCGCGGGGACATCAAGCAAATCCGCTAACGCATTGATGGTAGCTTGGCCGCCAGGCGGGCATTTATTGATTGCTTCCCCATCTATGATGGCTTGCGCGTAGGGACGGCAACCGGGATGGCCGCATTGGCCGCATTGTGTTTGCGGTAAGAGGGCATCAATACGTTCGACAATCGGATTGCCTTCCACTTTGTATTTCACCGCCGCAAAACCCAGCACCGCGCCGAACGCAGCCGAGAGTCCGCCGAGGGCAAGCAAAGCGGTAACGATGGGGCTGTGGAGGATTAACTCGATCATAGGAATGCCAAATGCCGGTTATTGCAGGCTGACCAGCCCGCCAAAACCCATAAAGGCCAGCGCCATCAAACCGGCGGTGATCATACCGATGGCAGCACCTTTAAAGGGTACAGGTACATCGGCCACGGCCAAGCGTTCGCGCATCGCCGAGAAAAGTACCAGCACCATGGAGAAACCCAATGCGCCGCCAAAACCATAGAGGGTGGACTCAAAGAAATTGTGCGCCTTTTGGGTATTGAGCAGGGCCACACCCAGCACTGCGCAGTTCACCGTAATCAGCGGCAAGAAGACACCCAACACGCGGTAGAGCAGCGGGCTGGTCTTCTCCATAAACATTTTCACAAATTGCACGACCGCAGCGATCACCAGAATAAACGAGATGGTACGCAGGAATTGCAGGTCGAGCGGCGCGAGTATCCAAGTGTCCACCAGATAGGTGCAGATGGAGGCGAGTGTCATCACAAACGTAGTCGCCCCGGCCATGCCGATGGCACTTTCGAGTTTATTGGACACGCCCATAAACGGGCAGAGGCCAAGGAACTGTGCCAGTAAAAAGTTATTCACCAGCACGGTACTGAGCAAAATGATGGTCAATTCGCTGAACGTCATAAAGTGTTCTGCCGGGAAGAAACAGGGTTGTTTTGGGTGTGGTGCATGATCATTCGTCGGTTGCGGCGGGGCGCGTAGCCTGAGCTTGCGAACCGCAACATTTGTAATCATTAAGCGCACATTGTTAGTTTAAATCACAATCGCGCAGATCGGGTTTTCGGTTTGTGCGGGTCGATGGTCATGTTGGGGTTCGTTCCTCACCACCAACCTACGGGAAGGAGTGAACCCCAAAATCACGGATTTACATCACCCGCTGACCCGGCTTGGCACCATTGTTTGGCTCTAACAAATAAATTTCTTTATCGCCGGGGCCCGCCGCCAGCACCATACCTTCGCTCATACCGAATTTCATTTTGCGCGGCTTGAGGTTCGCAACGAGGATTGTAAGCTTGCCGACCAGATCTTCGGGTTTGTACGCGCTTTTGATTCCGGAGAAAACGTTGCGCGTTTCGCCGCCCAGGTCCAGGGTCAGGCGCAGCAGTTTATCGGAACCTTCCACATGCTCGGCGTTGGCGATAAGTGCAACACGCAAATCCACTTTGGCGAAATCGTTAAAGTCGATTTCCGCTGCGATAGGTTCAACATCAGATGTTTGTTCTTCTGCTGTGGGCACTGTCGTTGCCAGCGCTTCTTTACCCGCTTCGATCATCGCATCGACTTTGTCTTTTTCGATTCGCGTTAACAGCGGTTTGAATTCGTTGATTTTCTCGCCCGCGCGGAAACTCACCGGCCCATTCCAGTTCAGGGTTTCGCCCAAAAAGGCTTCGGCATCGGCAGTCAGTGCCGGCAATACCGGTTTTAAGTAAGTCAGCAAGGCGCGAAACATATTGATGCCGAGTGTACACACCGCTTGTGTCTGCGCTTCAGCGCCCGGTTGCTTCGCCAACTTCCATGGCTCTTGCGTAGCGATATATTCGTTGGCGGCATCGGCCAGCGCCATAATTTCGCGCATGGCTTTGCTGTAGTCGCGGCTTTCGTAATAGTTGGCGATAGTTTCACCACCATCCACAAATTGTTGCCACAGGGCTTTATCGGCAATGTCATTTGCCAGAACGCCGCCGGCGTTGTTGATAAATTTCGCGGTGCGGCTGGCGATATTCACTACCTTGCCGACCAGATCTGAATTTACGCGCTGGATAAAATCTTCCAGATTCAAATCGATATCGTCCACCGCGCTGGTCAATTTTGCCGCGAAGTAATAGCGCAGATATTCCGGGTTCAGGTGATTGAGATAAGTGCGCGCATTGATAAAGGTGCCGCGCGATTTACTCATCTTGGTACCGTTAACGGTCAGGAATCCATGTACGCAAATTTTGGTGGGGGTGCGCAAATTGGCAGAGTGCAACATCGCTGGCCAGAAGAGCGCATGGAAATTCACGATGTCCTTACCGATAAAGTGATACACCTCGGCAGTCGAATCCGGTTTCCAATATTCTTCCCAGTCACCGCCAGTTTTATCCAGTAAATTCTTCAAGCTGGCGATATAGCCGATAGGCGCATCCAGCCAAACGTAAAAATACTTGCCCGGCTCACCGGGAATTTCAAAACCAAAGTAGGGCGCATCGCGGGATATATCCCAGGCTTGCAAGCCTGCATCCAGCCACTCGGCCATTTTGTTGGCGACTTCATCCTGCAAATGACCGGCGCGGGTCCAGCCTTTGAGGAAGTCGGAGAACTCCGGCAGGGTAAAAAAGAAATGCTCGGAATCCTTGGCAACCGGCGTAGCGCCGGAGATGGCCGATTTCGGGTTGATCAGATCCATCGGCGAGTAAGTCGCGCCGCATTTTTCGCAGTTATCGCCATATTGGTCGTCGGTTTTACATTTCGGGCAAGTGCCTTTGATGTAACGGTCGGCGAGGAACAATTGTTTTTCCGGATCGTACGCTTGGGTAATGTTGCGCGTTGCTATATGGCCGTTGGCTTTCAGGCGGCCGTAAATCATGTTGGAAAGCTCGCGGTTTTCCTCGCTGTGGGTCGAATGATAATTATCGAACGCGATATTAAAGGCAGCAAAGTCAGCTTCATGCTCGGCTTTTACATTGGCGATTTGTTGCTCCGCCGTATGACCAAGCTGCTCGGCCTTCAGCATGATCGCTGTGCCGTGCGCATCATCCGCACACACATAGGTGCAATCCATACCACGCATTTTTTGGAAACGTACCCAGATATCGGTCTGGATATATTCCACTAAATGGCCGAGGTGAATCGAACCATTGGCGTAGGGTAAGGCACTGGTGACGAGTATTTTACGATGAGGAATTGGGCGTGGTGTTTGGGTCATGGATCAAAACCTGCTGAATTCGGGAAGCATGTAGGCCGGACGGGATAACCAGGCCACAAAAAGGCGGCGCACTATAGCATTTTTCCGGGCCGGATTCAGGCGGCAAATATGATCAGGTATATATCAGGCGGGGGCAAATACAGATTTTTTGTCAAATTTGCAAAATTGTTAAATTTGCAATTTTGACGACAGGGCGCGCGGGTCACTATCTATACAAAAAGTATTGTTCTTATATCGCTATGCTGTGACAATCCGGAATTACTGCTGGTTTTTGCCCTCCAAACGTTATAAAAACACCTTGGCGCGACTTCTGCTATTGAAAGGCACCCATGGGTTCAAAACACCGTTTTGGATGATCGTGATAACTACAATACCAACGGAACAATAATGGCTCTTTCATCTTCTCTTGATCAAAGTACATTTCGTCAGATTCTCGCGCGCAATATTATTTTCCCGTTGGTGTTCGGGCTTATTAATGCAGCGGCTTTCATTATATTGATCCTGTTTCTGCTCTCTGCGTTGCGCTGGGTGGAGCACACTGAGTCAGTGATTGGAAAATCCAACGAAATCACACGCTTGATGGTGGATATGCAGACGAGCCTGCGCGGATTTCTTATCACTGGTGAAGAAGCCTTCCTTGGTTCCTATCGCACTGCGCGTCCGAAAATCAAAGCTGAATTGGCAATGTTGCGCGAGAAGGTAAGTGACAACCCCATACAGATAGATCGCCTCAACCGCCTTGAAGCCATGCATGCCGAGTGGGTGAGCTACGCCGAAAATATTATTATGCTGCGTCGCAACAATGGTGATTACGCCGCTTTGGTGAGTAGCCGCGGACAACAGGAATTCAATGATATTCGCCGCGAGCTGGCTGACTTTCAGGACATGGAAAGCCGCTTACTGATTGAGCGCCGGGACAATGCCCGCTGGGTAACTACCGTCTCAATCATCGGTTATTTGGTGATAATGGCGCTTGTAACTGGCCTGCTCAGCTTCCTTGGTCGTCGTGCCTTGGTCAATCTCTCCAATACCTATAACGAATCGTTGGAAGAGCGCCAGCAACACGCGCAAATTCTCGAGCAGCAAAACTGGCAGCGCGCAGGTCAGGCACGTTTGGCCGAACAAAGCATTGGCCAGATATCAAAGCCGGCATTAGGTCAGGCGATTCTGGATTTCATCGTAAATTACCTTGGTGCCTCGGCGGCGGCTTTTTATTCGCGTCATGCGGGCACCCAGGGAATAAAACGCATTGCAAGTTACGGTCTGCGCAAAGAGTATGAAGCAGCTGATCAAATATTAGAGGCTGGCGATAGTCTGGTAGAGCAGGCGCTCTTGTCTAAACGCGTGATTGAATTAAAAGATGTGCCTGCTGGCTACGTTAAAATTAATTCCGGTCTCGGTGATTCGCAACCACGCTATCTGGTCATTGTGCCAGTGGAACATGATGGTAAAGCCAACGGTGCGATTGAATTGGGCTTCCTGCATCCGCCTGCTGCGCGCGATATCGATTTCCTGAAACTGGTTGCACCCAGTATTGGCAATTCACTTGAGATGGCGATCAACCGCCGCCGTCTGCAAGATACATTGGAAGAAACCCAGCAGCTCAATGAAGAATTACAAGTGCAGCAAGAAGAGTTGCGCACTGCTAACGAAGAACTCGAAGAGCAATCGCGCATATTGGAGGAGTCTCAGGCGCTGTTGGAAAATCAAAAAGCCGAACTTGAACAAACTAACGAAAAATTATTGGATCAGGCACTGATACTGGATCAGAAAAATATTGCACTCAATACTGTTCAAGCTGAATTGGAAGAGCGCGCAGTGGATTTGCAACGCGCGAGCAAATATAAATCTGAATTCCTCGCAAATATGTCGCACGAACTGCGCACACCGCTGAATAGTTCCATGATTCTTGCCAAGCTGCTGGCTGAAAATGCCAAAGGCAATCTCAACCCTGAGCAAATCCAGTTTGCAAATAGCATCTATTCTGCGGGCAATGATTTGCTGAATCTTATTAACGATATTCTGGATATCTCCAAAGTCGAAGCCGGTAAATTGGAGTTGGCTCCTGAACACATTCCTTTACAGCGACTGATCGAATCCCTGCGCCTGGTATTTGAGCCATTAGTAACCCAAAAGCAATTGCAATTTGACGTGCAAATCGATGCAGATACACCAAAATCGATTTTTACCGATCACCAGCGCCTGGAGCAGATTATTAAAAACCTGTTGTCCAATGCGATCAAATTTACCGAACAAGGCCAAATCAGTGTCCGTATTTTCCCTGCAGCCAACGGTGGTGTTGCCTTTGCTGTTAGTGACACCGGAATTGGAATTGCGCAGGAACAGCAGTCGCTGATATTTGAAGCTTTCCAGCAAGCTGATGGCAGTATTAGCCGCCGTTATGGCGGTACAGGATTGGGGCTTTCGATTTCACGTGATCTTGCCAGTTTGCTCGGCGGAAGTATTAAAGTAGAAAGTACCCCTGGCAAAGGCAGTATTTTCACCCTGGTGCTTCCATTGGAATTGCCGGCAATAGCAATAGAAAATGAAACACCGGAAAAAGCACCTGGCTTTACTTCATTATCTTCAGGGGCTACCACTTCGGCGTCGCAAGAATCCAAACCATTTGAAGTTGTCACTGCGCAACGCTTTTTTGATGATGATCGCGATAAAACCATGCTTGCAAGTCGCTCGGTATTGGTCATTGAAGATGATGTGGATTTTGCACACATTCTTTATGAACTGGCCCATGAGCTGCAATATCGCTGCCTGGTGGCAGATACTGCCGCAGAAGGATTGCAGATTGCGACAGATGTCATTCCGGATGCGATCTTGCTGGATATTGGTTTACCCGATTCATCGGGTATGAATGTGTTGCAAAAACTGAAAGCCAATCCACTCACGCGCCATATTCCTGTCCACATTGTATCGGCTACTGATCGCAGTGAAGCCGCCATGCAGATGGGGGCGGTGGGTTACGCTGTTAAACCGGCAACGCGCGATCGATTGAAAGAAGTCTTCACCAAGCTTGAAGATAAACTCACACAAAAAGTAAAACGTGTACTGCTGGTGGAAGATGATGCGCTACAACGTTCGAGTGTGGTGCAGTTGATTGGTGACGAAGATATCGATATCACTGCGGTTGAAACGGGTGAAGAGGCCATTGATTTGCTGCGCACTACGATTTTTGATTGCATGATTATCGATCTTAAATTACCGGATATGCAGGGTCATGAATTGTTGCAGCGCATGTCTACCGAAGATATTTGCTGCTTCCCACCGGTCATTGTGTATACCGGGCGCAATCTCACCCGGGCAGAAGAAAGTGAGCTGCTGAAATATTCGCGCTCGATCATTATTAAAGGTGCCCGCTCACCGGAGCGCTTGCTGGATGAAGTCACGCTCTTCCTTCATAAGGTTGAATCCGCCTTATCCAGTGAGCGGCAAAATATGTTAAAAACGGTGCGCAGTCGCGACCGCGCGTTGGAAGGTCGTCGTATTTTGTTGGTGGACGATGACATGCGTAATATTTTTGCGCTCACTGGTGCGCTCGAACAAAAAGGTGCATTGGTTGAAATCGCGCGCAATGGTGTCGAAGCACTTGAAAAACTTAATGATGTTGCCGATATCGATATGGTATTGATGGATGTGATGATGCCGGTGATGGATGGACTTGAGGCAACACGTCGCATTCGTGCTGATGGACGCTTCCAGAAATTACCTATTATTGCCATTACTGCCAAGGCGATGAAAGACGACCAGGAGCAATGCATTAAAGCAGGTGCATCGGATTATCTTGCCAAGCCGATTGATATTGACCGTCTCTATTCGTTGCTGCGCGTATGGATGCCGACTCTGGAACGTATATGATGGAATGTATTTGATGAGTAACCCTACCAGTGTCGAGATTGAACTGAAGTTGTTGATTGAGGCTATTTACCTCAAATACAGTTATGATTTTCGTGATTATGCCGGCGCGTCACAAAAGCGCCGCATTGCATATGCGTTGCGTCAGCTGCGTTGTGAATCTATTTCAGAATTACAGGCAAAGGTATTGCATGATCCTGATACATTTATGGAATTGTTGCAGTATCTGACGATACCAACGACGGAAATGTTTCGCGATCCGGATTACTTTCTCGCCTTGCGCGAACAAGTGATTCCCTTCCTTAAAACCTATCCTTCGTTGAAGATCTGGATTGCGGGTTGTAGTACCGGTGAAGAACTGTATTCCATGGCAATTTTACTGAAAGAAGAAGGGCTGTTGGAGCGCAGTATTATTTACGCTACCGATATCAATCCGCACTCACTGGAAAAGGCAAAGAAAGGAATTTTTTCGCTTGAGCGCGTGCGCAATTACACCGCTAATTATCAAGCAGCGGGCGGTAAGCATGCATTTTCTGATTATTACACTGCCGCTTATGACGGCGCATTATTTGATCGGACCCTGTGCGAAAATGTCAGCTTTGCAGATCACAGTTTGGCAACGGACAGTGTATTTTCTGAAACGCAATTAGTCTGTTGCCGCAATGTAATGATTTATTTTAATCATGCGTTGCAGGAGCGCGCACTGGGTTTATTTCACGAATCATTGTGCCACCGTGGATTTTTAGGGCTTGGCAGTAAGGAAAGTATCGATTTTTCCGGTCATGCCAATTCATTCGAGCCGCTGGTAAAGGCACAGCGTATTTATCGCAAACGTTAAGGTGCAGGCCTATGACGAACGTGGAAAATACTCAATCGTCGGAAAATAAATTCGCCAGTGAAAACCTGGAAGCAAAAATAGCAAACCGTAAAATTGAAGCCATTGTTATTGGGACTTCGGCGGGTGGCATAAAAGCCTTACTGAGTTTGCTTGGCAAGCTTCCAGCGCATTTTCAAGTGCCGATTATTATTGTGGTGCATATGCCCGAGGCGCGCGAAACCCGTCTGGCCGACGTTTTCCAGCATCATATGGCAATAAAAGTGATGATAGCGGAAGATAAGGATCGAATCGTGGCAGGGCGGGTATACTTTGCCGGGCCGGGATATCATTTGTCGATTGAGCGCGACCGGAGTTTCTCGGTCAGTTGCGAAGAACCCATTCATTACTCACGGCCGTCTATCGATATCCTGATGTCATCCGCTGCTGATGCTTATGGTGCATCGCTTGCTGGTATTCTATTGACTGGTGCAAATCAGGATGGTGCTGAAGGCATGGCGAGGATTCATGAGGTGGGTGGGTTGACGGTGATACAAGATCCAACCGAAGCTGAGATCGCTGTGATGCCGAAATCGGCGCTTAATATATTTACTCCGGATTTTGTTTTTCCTTTGCAGGAAATCCAAAAGCTGATTTTCAAATTGGAGCAATGTTGATGCAAAGTACCAAGCTGCTGATCGTCGACGATCTGCCGGAAAATTTGCAAGCGCTTGCCAAAATTATTGAGCAAGAAGACCGGGAAATATATCAGGCATCATCCGGTGATGCTGCACTGGCGTTATTACTTGAACACGATTTCGCCTTGGCTATTCTCGATGTCATGATGCCGGACATGAATGGTTTTGAGTTGGCCGAATTAATGCGCGGTACGGAAAAAACTCGCCATATTCCCATTGTGTTTGTCAGCGCTGGTGGGAGAGAACTCAATTACGCGTTTAAAGGCTACGAAACCGGCGCAGTAGATTTCCTGCATAAACCATTAGACATTGCTGCTGTTAAAAGCAAAGTGAATGTATTTGTTTCGCTTCATCAACAGCGTACGCAAGTCAAACAGCAAGTTGAAGCGCTGGAAAAAAGCCAGCGGCAATTGCATGCGACCCAAGCGGAATTGGAGCGCGCCTTGAAAATGCGTGACGATTTTATTTCCCTCGTCGCTCATGAATTGCGTACCCCGCTAAACACATTGCATATTGAATCGCAAGTACGGCAGCTGCAATTGCAGCGCGGTGACCTCACCGTATTTAATAAAGAACGTCTTCATTCCATGGTGGAGCGCGATACCCGGCAGATCAACAGCATGGTGCGGTTGATAAACGATATGGTCGATGTCTCCCGTGTTAATACCGGCAATCTTTCCATCAGGCCGGAAAAAATTAACCTATCGCAATTGGTTATGCGTGTTGTGGATGACTTTACTCCGCAAGCTGCAGCTGCAGGAAGTAGTTTTAACCTCGATGTTATCGATGATGTCTACGGCAGCTGGGATGATTTTCGTGTTGAGCAAATTATTATCAACCTGATTACCAACGCGCTACGTTATGGTGATGGCAAGCCAGTCGCTATAGGGCTCAATGTTATTGATGGTGCAGTAGAAATTTATGTACAAGACCAGGGCAACGGAATCGCTGCCAATGAGCAGCAGCGTATTTTCGAAAAATTCGAACGATTGGGAAATAATAAAGTGAGGGAGGGGCTGGGCATGGGGCTTTACATTGCCCGGCAATTAGCAGAGGCACATGGTGGAAGTCTCAGTGTTAGCAGCAAGCCGGGTGAAGGCTCGCGCTTCACACTGTGTTTACCATTGGCTTCTGTGGATATGGCCAACCTGCGTCAAGTCGAGAGCGGTAACATGTAGTTATCTCCGGTTATGTCAGGTATCCATTGCCGATAGCTTCCATCAGGGTTCATCATAGGGTTTGTATTCAATTTTAACGATATAAAAAAACTCTTCACCTTCCGGCTTTTTTAACACAATTTCATCGTCAATTCGTTTTCCCATCATCGCGCGCGCTAAAGGCGCATCCATGCTGAGCTTCTGTTTGGCTACATCAAATTCATCGGGGCCGACAATTTGGTAGGTGGTTTCATTACCATCATCATCTTCCAGTGTCACCCATGCGCCGAAAAATATTTTGCTTTGGTCTTCGGGTAAGCGGTCTACTACGGTAACTGCTTCCATTCGTTTTGATAAAAAGCGCACACGCGAATCGATTTCACGCAGGCGACGTTTACCGTAAATATAATCGCCGTTTTCGCTGCGATCACCATTTTTAGCTGCTTCATGCACAACATGCGTTACCTGTGGCCGCTCAATTTTCCACAGTTGCGTAACTTCATCTTTCATGCGTTTAAATCCAGCCGCGGTAATGTAGGCCGAACCTTTTTCACCGGGAGGACGCCAACGGCCCATCAGTTATCTCCAAATACGGTTAAATAAAATTCCAATTCTTCAATCAGCGCGCGCTGAATGTTCTGTGCCTGGCGAAATCCGTGTCCCTCTTCTTCGAAGGTAATGTATTTGGTCATAATGCCTTTTTTCTGTAATGCACCGACCATGGCCTCGGCCTGGGCTGGCGGCACGACTTTATCTTGTAAACCCTGCAAAAAAATCACCGGGCAATTCAGCCGCTCAATGTGATGAATTGGTGAACGCTGATGATAAACTGCTTGTTGCGCGGGATATTCGCCGACTAAGGAATCCAGGTAATGCGCTTCAAATTTGTGCGTGTCGCGTGCAAGCGCTTCCAGATCGCCAATGCCGTATAAGCTTGCACCTGCCTTAAAACTATCGCTAAACGTAAGGGCGGCAAGTACGGTATAACCACCGGCGCTGGAGCCGCGAATGGCGACTTTATTTTTATCGACCAAACCTTGCGTTATTAAATAATCGACACCGCTGCATACATCAATCACATCGGTAATGCCCCAATTATTTTTTAAGCGGTCGCGATATCGCCGCCCATAGCCGGTGCTGCCGCGATAATTTACGTCCAATACTGCGAAGCCGCGGCTGGTCCAGAATTGGATTTTAAAATTGAGTGAACTTTCGGTTGCCCCTGTCGGGCCGCCGTGACACATTACCAGCAGTGGCGGTAATTGTTCGAACGGTTGTTCAATATCGGGATTGGTGGGCGCATAAAAAAATCCGTGTGCGCTTTCTCCATCGCGTGTGGGAAATTCCAGTGCTTGTGGTGCTGCAATAAAATGGGTATTGATTGCTTGCGCACTGCTGGTTAGTGGGGCAATTTTTCCATCGGTATAGTGCCAGAGTTGTGCGCCCTGATCATTGCTCGCAGCAATAAAATAGCCCTCACCGTTATGGCAGTGAATGCTGGAGATATCGCGGAAGTCAGATGCAATAGCAGTTAATGTTCCGCTGCTGGTATTGATTAAGCCCGGTTGCCAAAAGCCTTGCTGGCTAAAGCAGCACAGGATTTCATCGTGCGATAAAAATCCGTAGCAACTCATGCCGAACACCCATTGCGGCGTGGCGAATTCTGCCGGCGCGCTATAAACCACATGGTTTGTAGTGCCATCCCAGCGATAAATATTCCACCAGTTGCTGCGATCGGATACAAAAAACAATTCACCGGCTGTTGACCACTGCGGTTGAAAAATAGATTCCTGTTCTCCGCCCGCAATCACCGTACTGTTAGTAATTTCACCTTGTTGATTTAATTCAGCGACCACACATTCAGTTCCATCCCAAGGCATGTACGGGTGATTCCAGCGCAAGAAGCTGAGTTGATTTCCGTTGGGTGATAAACGTGGATTGGAATAGAAATCGGCACCTTGTGCGAGAATTTCTGTCGCACCGCTGATTAAATCCAGTGCAATAATATTACTCACCGGGTGATGCGCATCTTTTGTACCGTCTTCACGTACAGCGATCAATCGTTCGCGCGCAGCGTCGTAACAAAAGTCAGCGTAGCGATAATGTCCTTCCGGTGTTAATACCCGGGTTTCTGTCTGTGCGGGATCAACACGATAAATGCGTTGATCATTATCCAGTACATAAAAAATGGCATGCACTGTTGCGAGGTAGCAGGCTCCACCGTATTCATGGGCACGTGTGCGAATGCTGTGTGGCGCGGGCAGTAAATCGCTACGCACACCTTTTGATTCGCAAACCAATGCATTGCGACCTTTTTCTTGCGGGCGCGATTCCAGCCAATAAAGGCGGTCGCCCACTGCTTGTGGCTCGCTGATGCGTACACCTTGGGAGGTGAGCAGTTCGGTGGTAATCGGCGATGGCCAGTGGCCATAGGGAATGCTGGTCATAGTGTCAGATAATCAATGGTAAATACAAAGAGTGAGGTATTTTGCCTCTCATCGCGAAGCAAGGGCAAGGCAGGGTTTTTATTTGTCCGCGTTTCGGCTTTAATGCACCCATCAACCGGATTTACTTATGGTAGCTGTTGTTATGGCTTTTTCCTCAGAACAACTACGCATTTATCTGCCGCCGATTCCATCATCAGGTGCTATCTGGTGGGTGGGTTTTAGTGGCGGCCTGGATTCGACCGTGCTGTTGCATGCGCTGGCACAATTGCATTTACCGGTGCATTTACGTGCGCTGCATATCAATCACCAAATTTCACCCAGCGCCGATGTATGGCAAGTACAATGCGCCGACTTTTGCGCGCGTTATTCGATTCCATTTCACAGTGAAAAAGTACGCATAGAAAATACCGGTAAAGGTATTGAAGATGCAGCGCGTGTAGCGCGTTATCGTGTGTTCGAAAAAAATCTCGCACCGCATGATGTATTGCTCACTGCCCATCACGCAAATGATCAAGCGGAGACGTTATTGCTGCGTTTAATGCGCGGCACAGGTCCGCGCGGTTTGGCGGCAATGACGGTAATACGCGCGTTGGGTTCCGGTTTTTTGGTGAGGCCGCTGCTGCATTTCACGCGCGCGCAATTGGAAGAATATGCTCACACGCATCAGCTCACCTGGGTCGATGATGAAAGCAATTGCGATGATAATTACGATCGCAATTTTTTGCGCAATCAAGTGATGCCGCTACTGCAAAATCGCTGGCCGGAATTCCAGCGTAAATGGCAGCAAACCGCTGATCTGTGTGCGCAACAAGAGTCATTGATGGAAGAGATTGCCCACGAGGATCTATTGCGTGCAGCACCGTTAATTGAGCGTATCGGTCAAAGTATTGACCTGAATACTGTTCTCACATTATCGACTGTTCGTCAGCAAAACCTGCTGCGTTATTGGTTGCGCCTGCTCAATCACACCATGCCCGAGCAATTACATTGGCAACAAATTGAGCAGCAACTGTTACATGGGCGTGATGATGCCCAAGCGCAAGTGAATTGGGGTAATGTATCACTGCGGGTCTATCAACAGCGTCTATATATTTTACCGGTGCAGTTACCAGAAATGACATTGCAATTCGAGTTGGTCGAACGCGATGCAAAACCGCGCTTGAAAGCGAATTTGCCTGCTGTGCAAATTCGTTATCGCGAAGGCGGAGAGCGCTGTAAACCTGCAGGTCGTGCACACTCGCAAACATTAAAAAAATTATTGCAGGAGTACGCACTGGAGCCGTGGCTGCGCGATAAAGTGCCGCTGGTCTTCAATGGTGAGAGCTTGGCCGCAGTGGGGGATTTATGGGTGTGCGCTGATTTTGTTGCTGCTGAAGATGAAGCCGGGTACCGATTAATCTGGCAATAAAATATCCAACACAATCGCTGCCTGAAAAATAACGGGCAAAAAAACGGGATGCAATGGCATCCCGTTTTTTTTAGATCAACTTCGGATTAGAAGAGATAGACCGCGCCGGCGGCTTCAGCCGAGTTATCGTTTTGATCCAACACACCAGTACTGCTGGCGGATGAACTGGTGCTTGCACCACTGGAAGCCGCTGCGTAACCACGACCTGATTCGCGATGTGCACCAACCGCCATGGTTTTGCCATCGCCCGAGATAGCGACATTCAGGCCGAAACGGTCGTCTCTATCAGTGTTGCTGGCTTTTACATAACTCTGTTGGGTCCATAGGGTATTGTCGCGCTTGAATACAAACACGGCACCGGCACGTGCAAGGCTGGTATCACCTTGGTCACCATTAATACCCTTAGCGTTGCTTGCTTCACGGAAGGAGCCAACGGCCAGAGTATTGCCATCCGATGACAAGCTCACATCACCACCAAATTCGCCGCCACCAGCAGTTGTGCCATCAGCGTTGCGAATGAGAGTTAATGTCGAAGGTTTAATATACGCTTGGTGTGACCAGGTCGTTCCGGTACGGTCAAATATATAAGCGGCGCCAGTGTTGTAATGGTCAATCGACTGGGTGGTATCGCCATTAATACCTGTGGTTTTACTTGCATCGCCAGGTGCACCGATAGCAAGCGTATTACCGTTAGCGGATAAACCTACGCTCTTGCCAAACATAGTGTTAAGGAAAGTACTTGATGGTTTCAAATAGGCTTCCTGATCCCAAATACGGTTTGCACGTTTAAATACATAAACCGCACCGTTAGCAATTTGTCCGCGAGTAGCGTATTTCACCGCTTCTTTACATTCAGGTTCGATCACATAGCCGGTATTGTTCAAGTAATAGCAAGTGTTATTGGCTTGATCACCATTAACACCCGTGGCGTTGCTGTCTTCACCCAATGCACCCACAGCAGCGGTATTGCCATCTTGTGACAGCGCAATACTCGCGCCAAAAGCATCATACGGCTCGGCGTTTGATGCTTTGAGCAAGGATTCTTCCTGCCACCCAAGATCCTCTGTATTCACAAATATATAGACTGCACCTGAGTTTATTCCGCCTGTATATCGTGAGCTGACACTGGAGCTGCTTGAACTTCTGGAACTGCTTGAGCTACTAGTACTGCTAACGCTTGAAGAACTGGATGGATAAAACTCAAGACACGCCGCTACACTGGAAGTGTTGCTACTCAAGCTGCTGTTATGAAAATTAATATTGCCTGCAAAGGTCAACTGATCGCTGGTGGTTCCTACTGCCAGAGTTTTACCGTCGCCAGACAATGCCAGGGTCTCGCCGAAACGTAAGCCTTCTTCAACAGACAGATGCGCGAGTGAATAGCGTGGTTTGATGTAAGCATCCTGGGTCCATTCAGCATCAGTTCGGCTGAATACATACACAGCACCGACGTTGTAATTAACCGCGTAAATGAAAGCACCTGATGGATCCGATGAGGCTAAAGATGAGGCTACGGATGCATAACTGGTGGCTTCATAATTATTTTGGTTACAGTTGATGCCATAAGACGGGCTATCTTCCAGCAATGCGGATACAGCAAGGGTATTACCATCGTCGGAAAGGGCAACCTTGTAGCCAAATCTATCATTCGGCAACATGCGGCTCGTATTGAGATTGGGTTGTTCGGTATTTGACGCTTTCAAGTAAGCCTGTTGTTTCCAAATCCCATTCTCTTTAATAAAGACATAAACAGCGCCCGAGTTGACACTATCGTTGTTCGCTTGGTCACCATTTGCGCCGGTTGCTTTGCTGTCTTCTGCCGGCGCACCCACCGCGAGGGTTTGGCCATCAGCAGACAGGGCAACACTCCAGCCGAAAAAGTCATTCGCCTCGGTATTGGACGCTTTGATATAGCCAATCGCCTTAATCATTTCGGTAGCGGTAAAAGTCAGGTTCGATCTCTGGCATCCACCGGAATTACAGGCATCGACGTAATAATAGTTGTTCACCCAGTCGTGAACATGAACGCCGATCTCATCGGTTGCCTGGGTCGTCGTCAGGTCGTCACCGACTTGAACAACGCCACCGGTTGCTGCATCGTGTTTGAATAACTTGTAAGAAGTCGCCCCTTCGACTGCGCTCCACTGGAATGTCAGGACTTTCGGATTCTGTGCTTCTACTTTTACACTGGGCCAAATGCCCGAGCCATTAGCAGGCACTGAAGCAGCGGCAAAACTGCTGCGCAAGGATGAGCTAACAGACGAAGAACTTGCCGAGGATTTTTTGTCGCCACCGCCACCGCAGGCGGTTAACAGGAATACCCCTCCCAAGAGCGAAAGGAGCAGGGTGGTGCGCTTTAGCAGCGGTGATAAACGATCAATATTCATTCAGCAGGTTCCTGAGGTTTAAAACTGGTCGGTGATTCTGTGTGTCGCGGCGCTTGGTGTCAATCAAATCGCCAGCAATATTAGGGTTCAAATGCTGTGTGCTCGCGTATATCGAGGTGGCCTAAAGACCGCCAAAGGACGGGATTGGTTCAGTAATTCAGGACAGAGTGGCCAATTTAGTAGAAATAACGAAGGGAAGTTGTGAGCAATTGTGAAGCTTTGCTATCGCTATCGTCGCACTCCCTCCCAAATCTGTAAGTGGGAGGATGTGCATCAAGGCTGGATTTAAAGGGTTTTGAGATATTCCACCAGCGCTAACCGTTGCTCTGGCGTGATTGGGGTTAGGGTACGCATCTGCGGTTTGCCCTGCGCATCTTTTACCGGACGCCCTTGCGCATCCAATACAAAGACGGGGGTAACGCCTGCGGCATATTCATGGCCTTTATTGGAGTTGCTGGGCAGGCGTATGTCAAACACAAATAGTCCAGGATATTCTGCCGGATCGCGCTGCACAAAACCGACTTTGATTGGGTCCAGCTCGCGCCCACCGACGATAAAGCGGTTCGGACGACAGATTTTTCCACTCGCAATTTCCTCATCACTGCAACTCGGCATAAAGAGTTCGTAGAGGCTCGGTACAGAACCATTGTGTAAATAGGGAGCAGTAGCCCAGATACCATTGAGCGGGCGCGCTTTATAAGCAACCAATGTAGCCGGATCGTTCTTATTGACGATTTCAAAATCCAGATTGCGTTCAGTCTTCCGGATTGGATTGTCGGAAATTGATGTCGCTACGTCATAGGTGTTCTCGGTCCAGCGACGAATCGCGCTCTTATCGTGATCCGGCTGCACGATCACACCGGCGACGGCGAGGCTCAATGCAGGTAACACGGGTCCGGTTTCCTGAAAGAGCGGCGAGCTGAGCTTTAAGGGATCAATCCGCTGCCCGGCAAAATAACCGCTTTTACCTGCGTACTTGAGCGCATTCATCGCCATAAAAGGATCAGTGCCGATGGTTTGCAAGCTGGAGAATTGTGCATTGATCCGGCGTTTGGAATCGGTGCGATCAATTGCTTCATGGCAGGTGTGGCACTGGTACTCAACAAATATTTTTTGTCCTTTCGCGGCAAGTACCGGATCAATGGGCGGCAGTACTTTTTGTTTGGCCAATTCCTCCCAACCGGGCGACCATAGGCTTTCCAGATGGCGTTCGATACGCGTCAGGTTGCGTACGATGACCGACGAGCGATAACCGAGATCGCCGCGTTGTTTATCCAAATTAAATTGCGCAAATACACCCAGCGCTTCGCCCGTGTTACGCCCGAGCGGACCTGCCAACTCGTTATCACCCACCCCGTTCCACTGCACAAAATCATGTTGGGGGGTATCCCATAAATAGGGATAACTCACCGGTGCATTGGCCGGGTTGAAGTTATCCTCTGCTGGCGTGAGGTGTGCAAGTATGCGGTTATAAATCCGGCCAAATGCATCCAGTCGCGCATAACCATAAGCAACTGATTGGTTGCCATGGCGCGGTTCGTTAACCTTGTTATAACTGGCGATTTGTTTTGCAGCGGCGGTGAGTTCTGCGCGAAATATGTTGTTATCGGCGGGATACTTTTTCTCCAATACCTTTTTCGCCAGACGATCAAATTTTTCGGGCTTTTCCAGGCTCGCATTTAATGCTGCCGATAAGCTCTTCAGCATTTGCTCCATATCGGCCAGCGTTGCGCCGCCATCGATACGGATAGCCACGCCCTGATAATTAATCTGGCTGGTATGGCAGGCCGCACAGGTAAAACCAATGTACTCTTTGCCTGCGTGCTTATCCTTTACCCAACCGACCGGTAAGCCATCAGGATTAGCGACAGAAGCGCGCTGCGGTAAATAGCGCAGGTGATTCATATTGCTATCGCCGCGATACAAGGCCTCGCTGTCCGGCATCTCCAGGTGCAGGAACAGCTTGTAGGGAATCAAATTCGAACCCTGACTGATGTTATAAAACCATAAGCTATCCGCGCCGCTCCAATTCTGATCCGGATAAACCACACGTTCGGCACTATCACCAAAGCTATCTGCAGTAGCGACTTGCGCGTGACGGTCGCTATCGACCAATACACCTTGTGAAATATAAGTGCAGCCGGAAAAGGCAGCCAGGCTGGTACAAGTGAGCAATGAAATGCGCAGGCGATTGAAATCCATGATTATTCCCTTACGAACTTTTGTCTGTAGTTTTGACGAGCTAACCGGTTTTTTTGGTTAAAAAATGTGCAAAAAATAAAGTGATTGAGGTGACGAAAATTAAGGAACTATTCAGAAAGCGGGTAGCCTTAGTTTTAACTTTATCAGATTGTCTTCGTACTGGTACAAACCAGAGAAGGAAGGTTTGTCACTCCTGTTTCCAGTGCTGGCAATAAAGTAACAAAGTGATTCCTGATGTTGGCGAGAAGGCGGAATTGGCAGCTTTTACTTGAACTGTCATAAATTGTGCGTAGACTGCCGCCTCGCCGCAGCAGAGGGACTTTTTACGGAACCGGGTGGCGAATAATCAACCAGTGAGTGAATGCGGTAAAACGTTATTAACTCCACTATAAAAAGCGCAGCGGAACCTTTTATGTTGATGAATCCTTTATTTGTGGATACTTCTTTAAGCAATCGTCTCGGACAGGGTGTCCGTCTCGGCGTTTACCACCTGCAATACCAGGGTCGCGATTATGTTTTTGTCGCCGCACCGACCCAGCAAGCCTCCAGTTTTGTAGGCAAAAATGCTGAGCCTTTTGCATTCCAGCTACGTGAAAAATTTGGTTTGGACGCGCGTCGGTTTGAATTGATTGAAGTGCGCGAAACCGGTGAAGCCACACAGTTGTTTCGCTGGCGTTTTGAATGGGTGGGGAATTCCCCTTTGTCTGCGCGCAGCGAAGAAATTAACTCCACTGGCCTGCGTACTATTCTTCTGAACCTGATTGATCCCGCACAGGCAGTTGCTGCCACTGCCTAGCAGATGCCCTGGCGACTGCCAGGGCTTATTCTTCAGTTGTTGTTTTCTTACCGGTACTCTTACCGGCACTACGCCAAAACCATTGGCGTGGTGGTTGTGTTAGTTCTTCAATTTGCGCCTGCTTGTGCTCTGCATCAGTAAACCAATAGTAATCATTCTTATTTTTTGGTTTGAACCAGCCACGTACCTCAGCAATATGTTCTACCGTCAACTTGGGCATGCCTAATTTGCGGTCGAAATTAAAACTGTGATTCCAATGCACTAACAAATCCCGTTTGGCAGTAGCGATGGCCAGCTCTTCAGTTTCTGTATTGATCAGTTTGCAAGTAATAAAACCAATGACGGGCTCTGGTGCATCACTGGAGTTTTCAAAAAAAATATTCTCGCCTGAGAGAACAACTTTGTAATACGTCATAATTTACTATTTAACTCAGTCTATTTCGGCATCGGGGTTTGATGGCAAGTATGCAGGTGCGGGCAATTTGTCGAATAGCTTGCTGAAATGCTGTTGTACTCGCGCGATATTCATTAGCGATATGCCACTTGAAAAACCAAACCACACATATAGTCCATTCAAATTTTTAAACATGGGCGGCAAATATTTAGGCGCGGCAATAACGCCTTCCAGATAGCGCTCATAGAGCAGTGGCAAATCATCCAGTGTCACCTTGCCCACAAATAACATGGGAATAATTTCCGGCACGCCTGATTGAATTGCGCTGCGAATAAAATTCACATTTTCCACAAATCCTTTTACGTAAGAAATATCTTTGGTAAAAACGGAGCCGCCGGTAAGGGTGCCGCCGCGAAACACTCGCTGGGTAACGCGATAACTATCGTGCTCACTCACGCCTCGCTCTAAAAAGTGGCGATAGACCTGGCAAAAATCAGCGCCTTGCTCTGCCAAATCCACGGCGACAACACGGTCGCTAATCCGGCGCGCGCGCTGCGGAAATGAACTGAAGGTTAAGGTTTCCAGCAATACCGCCATTCCCTCTTGAATTGCGGTGATTCGCGGTGACCCTACACTTAACCAGGTTGCCCAAGGTTGTTCGCGACCATTGAGCGTCGTACCTATATGCACCCAGCCTTCGTGCACTTCAAGTACTTGTAAATCCAATTCAGAAAAAGAAGCGCGGCGATTCACTTTAATGCAGTCGCCGCCGGCAGAGGCATCGGAAACAATATCGTCACTGATTTGCACCCGCACTTCGCCCGCGCCGAAATAATTTGTCATACGCTCACGCAATACTTTTACTGCTTCTTCGGAGCTGATGTCGTTAGGGTAGGGGCGATTTAAATGCTCAACTGCCGGTAACGAAAAAATATGGCACAGCTGCTCGCCCATCTGACGAAGGGTTTTGCGATCACCGCGTAAATTGTCGCTGGCAGAGCCGTAAAGTTGGCGACTGAAGTGGCCAAACTGATTGGTGCCGCGAGAGCGCAATAATTCAATAACGATTTGGTATTGATCAATCGTCGCCTGCAGGATTTTACCAAGCGCATCATCGCGCCCCAGCTGCCGACGCACATCGTTTTTTAATTCTTTTAATAAATGGTTAACCGTATCCGGATCAAACGCCAATTTTTGGCGCTGATAAAAATCAGCGTCCAGTGCCGGTAATTCTTTACCTTGTTGTTCGCGAAAGCGCTGCTCAATTCCCGCTGGCCATTTAACGGCGTCGAGAATGCGAATCGGTTTTTGTAAGGATACCAGACGCGTCGATAACTGCTTTAAACGCTCCAGATAGACTGGGTCGGTCATAACAAGGTTGCCACATAGAAGTGCAAGAACAGGCCGAATACCAAGGCGTAAAATACCCAATACAGCTGCGGTAGAGATGCCGCTATTCTATCCGGTTAATCGGTATTTGTGGCCAGAATTTGTCGTATACCGCTGCACCTCTGGCGTCTTGCAGGATAAATCGCCAGAATGGAGCGATTTTGGCTTGATCGCCGTTTAGTTGGGCTGTTATTCATATTCTGTGGCGGTGGGTGAGGATTCGGCATGCCTTTTGTTGCTCTGGAAAAGTTGCACCTGTTATTCGATGGTTATCGCAAGCCGGTCAAACTGGCGGGGCAGGATTTGCTCCTGCTGCAAGAAAATGGCAAAACCCTGTTGATCAAAAACCAATGTCCGCACGCCAACGCACCTCTGACTCGTGCCAGCCTGAGTAATAATGCACTGCGTTGTCCGATGCACGGTATTGAATTTGATTTAACCACCGGCCGGTCACGAAGCCCGGCTTGTGCGCAGGCACTGCAATTTTTACCGCTAATTTATGAAGGCAACACTGTCGGTGTGGAGCTTCGCTGAATGTTTGGAAATCGTTAATAAGGAATGCTATGGGACGTTTGATATTTAAATCGCTTGTTGTAGTAGTGCTGGTGTTAGGAATTGGCAATTACATGTTTTACCTCAAAACCGGCAATATGCCATTACGGGATATGCGCGAACAAATGGGGAGTGATTGGCTGGTCGACTTGCGTGAGCTGCTTTCGCCAAGCCAATTAGCGGCTGACGCCAAACAGGCAGTTAAAGGTATAGCAGACGAATATTCTGAACCGAATCCGGCCGAGCCAACGAAAGTGTATAAATGGACGGATACCAATGGGCAAGTTCATTTTGGCGATAAGCCCGCGGTAGCGAACGCCGCGCAAATCGAAGTGGATACACGCAACGCCATATCTGCACCTGGTGATGACACCGGAAAGTCGACAGTACCGATCGCTACTAACCAACAATCGGGGGCGGAATCGGCACTCGATAAAGCCCGCGCGGCAGCTGCGGCGATGAGGCAGCGCGTGCAACAACAGGAGCAGGTGCAATAGCTGGCGATGAGAAAGTTCTGGTATATCACCGGGCGGATATTAAAGTGGCTCTTGCTGCTTTTGCTGGCTTATCAACTGTGGTTGTTCTGCCATGTGCTGCTGTGGAAGTGGGTGAATCCCGGTGAAACCAGTTTTATGTCGATTCGACTGGATGAGTTACGCGAGCAAAATCCCAAGGCTGAATTAAAACACCAGTGGGTGGATTATCCTCATATTTCATCGCATTTAAAGCGCGCGGTGGTCGCGGCGGAAGATGATCGTTTTATGGAACATCATGGTTTCGACCTGCGCGGAATTGAGCAGGCGTTAAAGAAGAACCAGCGCAGAGGCAAATCAGTTGCGGGCGGTTCATCAATCACCCAACAACTGGCCAAAAACCTGTTCTTATCACCTTCGCGTTCCTATGTGCGCAAGCTGGAAGAAGCGTTTGTCGCCATGATGATCGAACTGCTGTGGGACAAGCGCCGAATTCTGGAGGTGTATTTGAATGTGGTGGAATGGGGCAATGGTGTATTTGGTGCAGAGGCGGCGGCGCAGCATTACTACAAGGTTCCGGCTTCGCAGATAGGCCCTTCAGCGGCGGCGCGCATGGCGGTTATGTTGCCCAATCCGCGCAGCTATGAAAAAGCCATGCCTGCCTGGGTGGTCAAACACGCCTCCCGCATTCAGGCGCGCATGCGCCACTCCCGCATTCCGTGATCCACTCACTTAATCCTGAACGTTTATACCTGCTATCCCGTGGCGCGAATATCGCTTTGTTCTTGCAGGGTCCGGTTCTCGCCGCTGGGGATTTACGTTACAATCGCGACCCTTTTAGGGTCTTGGTATCCTGTTTAGTCCAATTGTTGTAACTATCTTGTTGTAATCGGGGTGATAACCATGCCTATTTATGAATACCAATGTGAAGCTTGTAGCCACAACCTGGAGGCCTTGCAAAAATTGAGCGATGCGCCTCTGGTCGATTGTCCAGCATGTGGCAAGGCGGGCCTCAAAAAACAAATTTCAGCGGCCGGGTTCCGTTTGTCGGGCGGCGGCTGGTACGAGACCGATTTTAAATCGGGCAAGAAAAAGAACATTGCCGGTGAGTCGGCGGGCAGCTCATCCAGTACGGGCAGTTCGTCTGCCAGCTAAGTAACTAGTTAATTAAATAGCTATCCGGTTAGCCAATTCATTGTCGATCAATACTTTCTATAAATATTAGGAACTACCTATGCGCAGCCAATACTGTGGCGCTTTAAATGCCTCGTTTATCGATCAAGAAGTTACCCTCTGCGGATGGGTGGATCGTCGTCGTGATCACGGTGGTGTGATCTTTATCGACCTGCGCGACCGCGAAGGTATTGTGCAAGTGGTGTTCGATCCGGATGCAAAAGAGAATTTTGCCCTGGCCGATAAAGTGCGCGGGGAATACGTTCTGCAGTTGACCGGTAAAGTGCGCGCCCGTGCGCCGTCAACCGTTAACCCGAATATGGCGACTGGCGAGATCGAAGTTTACGGTACTGCGCTGACTATTTTGAACGAAGCGGAAACCATGCCTTTCCCATTGGATTCTTACTCGAACGTAGGTGAAGAGACCCGTTTGAAGTATCGCTTCCTCGATTTGCGCCGCACTGAAATGCAGAAAAACCTGCGTTTCCGCAGCAAAGTGACCAGCGTGATCCGCAACTATCTGGATCGCAATGGCTTCCTTGATGTTGAGACTCCAATCCTGACTCGTGCGACTCCGGAAGGCGCGCGCGATTATCTGGTTCCGTCGCGTACCCACGACGGTAAATTCTTTGCGTTGCCACAGTCTCCGCAATTGTTTAAGCAACTGTTGATGGTGGCCGGTTATGACCGTTACTACCAGATCGCCAAGTGCTTCCGCGACGAAGACCTGCGTGCTGACCGCCAGCCGGAATTTACCCAGATCGACATCGAAACTTCATTCATGTCGCAAGACCAGATCATGCAAATTACCGAAGGCATGTTCCGCGAATTATTCAAAGATTTGCTCGGGGTAGAGTTTGCCGCGATCAATCACATGCCGTTCTCGGAAGCGATTGCCAAATACGGTTCAGACAAGCCGGACATGCGTATTCCGCTGGAATTGGTTGATATCAAAGACCTGGTTACCGAAGTGGATTTCAAAGTGTTCGCTGGCCCGGCCAATGATCCAAAATCCCGCGTTACTGCACTGAAAGTACCCGGCGGTAATGAGAAGTTGACCCGTAAACAAATCGACGATTACACCAAATTTGTTGGCATCTATGGCGCAAAAGGTCTGGCGTACATCAAGGTCAACGACAAGTCTGATCTGGAAGAAGGCTTGCAATCACCGATCGTGAAAAACCTGCCAGTGCCGGTACGTGCGGCCATTTTGGATCGCGTTGGTGCTGAAAACGGCGACCTGATTTTCTTTGGCGCTGACAAACACAAAATAGTAACCGAAGCCTTGGGCGCACTGCGCTGCAAACTCGGCGCAGACCTTGAGTTGTACACCACACAGTGGGCTCCGCTTTGGGTTGTTGATTTCCCGATGTTTGAAGAAGATGACAAAGGTGGCTGGACTTCAATCCACCACCCGTTCACTTCGCCGAGCTGCACACCGGATGAGTTGGTCGCTAGCCCGGGTGATGCATTATCCCGCGCATACGATTTGGTATTGAACGGTACTGAATTGGGTGGTGGTTCAGTTCGTATCCACTCATCGACTATGCAACAAGCCGTATTTAAAATCCTCGGCATTTCACCGGAAGAACAACGCGAGAAGTTTGGCTTCTTGCTCGACGCACTTGCATACGGCGCACCACCACACGGTGGCTTGGCGTTTGGTTTGGATCGTTTGATTATGTTGATGGTAGGTGCCAGCTCAATCCGCGACGTAATCGCCTTCCCGAAAACCCAAAGCGCTGCCTGTGTAATGACCGATGCTCCCGGCACCGTAGACGAGCTGCAATTGCGCGATCTGCATATCCGCCTGCGCAAGAAAGAAAAAGCTGTTGCAGTAGAAGATTCGCCTGAATACGGTATGTAATTTTTGTTGCACACAAAGGGTGGGCTTTTGCCCACCTTTTTTGTTTGTAGCGATTTGAAATTGGCACTATCCAGGTTTGGCGTTGGGATAAGTGTTTCAAAACCCTGGAGACATGGATGTCGAATGGGAGTTACAGGGATGTATTTATACGTTTTTAAAATACTTATCCCAATGACAAACCGTGTTATTGGCACTGGGTTATTTGTTGTAATTATCTGAATGGGAGCTTCCAATGGCCGGACATTCCAAATGGTCAAACATGAGACATCGCAAGGCGCGTCAGGACGCCAAGCGAACCAAAATCTTCACCAAAATTATCCGCGAATTAACGGTTGCCGCCAAAGGTGGCGCGAGCCCTGCTGATAATCCGCGCTTGCGTGCGGCGGTAGAAAAGGCCTATCTCAACAATCTCAAAAAGGATGTAGTTGAGCGTGCGATTGCCCGTGGCGCAGGCACTTCGGAATCTGATGCGTACGAAGAGCTGATTTACGAAGGCTACGGCGTAAACGGCGTCGCCTTTATCGTTGAATGCATGACTGATAATCGTAATCGCACTGCAGGCGATGTGCGCCACGCGTTTGATAAGCGCGGCGGCAATCTGGGCACCAGCGGCTCGGTTGCTTATCTTTTTGCGCGCAAAGGCCAAATCAGTTTTGCGCCGGGCGTCAATGAAGATGCATTGATGGAAGCTGCACTTGAAGCGGGGGCTGATGATGTTGTCAGCAATGAAGATGGTTCATTTGATGTGATGACCGCATTTGAGGATTTCTTTCACGTAAAAGATGCTTTGGCTAGCGCTGGCTTGAATGCATCTGAATCCGAGATTACACAAATTCCTTCGCTCACCGTTAGTCTCGATAAAGAATCTGCTGAAAAGATCCTCGCACTGATCGATACGCTGGAAGATTTGGATGACGTGCAAAACGTGTACACCAATGCCGATATTGCCGAAGAAATCATAGAGCAGTTGGGGTAACCGTCTTATCAAGCATCTGATGAGCAATCACCAGATGCTTGCCTGTCACCGCCCATCGTGTAACACTGCGCCATAACTACTGTATATAGATACAACTTATGGCACTTATTCTCGGTATTGATCCCGGCTCCCGCAAAACCGGCTTTGGCATTATCAATGTCATCGGTAGCAAGCAGGAGTACGTCACTAGCGGTGTGATTCGTATGAAAGATACAGATGAATTGCCTGCGCGCCTCAAAGTTATTTTTGATTCCCTCACCCAAATTATTGAGCAATATTGCCCGCAAGAAATGGCCATTGAACAGGTATTTATGGCCAAGAATGCCTCATCTGCCTTGAAATTGGGGCAAGCGCGGGGCGCGGCGATTGTGGCGGCGACTGCGCAGAATGTGCCTGTGTCGGAATATGAAGCACGTAAAGTGAAGCAATCGGTGGTGGGCAATGGTGCTGCCGATAAATTGCAAGTGCAGCATATGGTCAAAACCCTATTGCGCTTGCCCGCCCCTCCACAAGAGGATGCGGCCGATGCTTTGGCCGTCGCACTTTGCCATGCCAATACCCGCGATCATTTAATCCGTATGGCGGGTTCATCCAGTTTCCGCCGTGGGCGAGTTGTATAACTCGAACGTTCGCGATTATTTTTATGTAGCGAGTGGCTATGGATGACTCTTGTCGGTAAAGTCCTTTACAATTGCCCACATTAATACTGTTTATAAAAACAGCCTATTTTTCCCCGATGGAAAGTGAATTTTATGATTGGACGTTTGCGCGGAGTAGTTCTGGAAAAACAGCCGCCTTATTTGCTGTTGGATGTAGCCGGCATTGGTTACGAGCTGCAAGCACCTATGACTACTTTTTATCGCCTGCCCGGTATCGGTCAGGAAATTGTGTTGCACACGCACTTATCTATCACTGAAAACCTGCATCAATTATTCGGTTTTATCGAGCAACGCGACCGCTCGCTCTTTCGCACCTTGATCAAAGTAAACGGTGTCGGTCCCAAACTGGCGATTGCTATTTTGTCGGGCATGGAAGCGGATGACATCGCCCGTTGCGTGCGCGACGACAATATTAATGCCCTGACTAAAGTCCCCGGTATCGGTAAAAAAACCGCCGAACGTTTGGTGATTGAATTGCGCGATCGCTTGAAGACTTGGGATATGCCGCAGAGCGATTTAATTGCTCATAGCGAAATCCAGAGTATCGCCACCGACAATGATGTATTTGCCGAAGCCGAAAGCGCATTGATCGCCTTGGGCTACAAACCGGTCGATGCCGCTAAAATGATTTCGCTCGCGGCCAAGCAGAAACCGGATGCCAAAAGCGAAGAGTTGATCCGTATTGCGTTGCGCGCTATCGCCGGATAAACATTGGTGCCGGATAAACCCACGTTAGCCTGGTTGAATAACGATGATTGAAACTGACCGCCTGATTGCACCCGCAGCCAAAGAGCGCGAAGACCATCTCGATCGCACCGTGCGCCCGAAGTCGCTTGCCGATTATGTCGGGCAACCGGCGGTATGCGAGCAAATGGAAATTTTTATCGGCGCAGCGAAAAAGCGCGGTGAAGCATTGGATCACACCCTGGTGTTCGGTCCGCCGGGTTTGGGTAAAACAACACTCGCCAATATTATCGCCAACGAAATGAATGTTTCGCTGAAAAGTACGTCTGGTCCGGTGTTGGAAAAGGCGGGTGATTTGGCCGCATTGCTCACTAATCTTGAGCCCGGTGATGTTCTATTTATTGATGAGATCCACCGCTTGAGTCCGGTAGTGGAAGAAATTCTCTATCCGGCGATGGAGGATTTCCAACTGGATATTATGATCGGCGAAGGCCCTGCTGCACGCTCAATCAAGCTGGATTTACCGCAATTTACCCTGGTGGGGGCAACAACACGCGCAGGTTTGCTGACATCACCGTTGCGCGACCGTTTTGGTATTGTTCAGCGACTGGAGTTTTATAATGTCGCCGATCTCACCCATATTGTGGCGCGCTCATCCGCATTGTTAGGGGTAAAAATGGATATAGAAGGTGCGGCAGAAGTAGCAAAACGTTCCCGCGGTACCCCGCGTATCGCCAATCGTCTACTTCGTCGCGTACGCGATTACGCAGAAATGAAAGGCGACGGGATAGTTACCGCACAGATGGCTGACAGCGCGCTCAATATGCTCAACGTCGACGAGCGTGGCTTCGATCACATGGATCGCCGCTTGCTGACAGCAATGATGAATAATTTCGATGGTGGGCCGGTAGGGGTTGAAAGTTTGGCGGCGGCCATTAGTGAAGATCGCGGAACTATTGAGGATGTAATAGAGCCCTATCTGATCCAGCAGGGATTTATGGCTCGCACACCGCGCGGTCGGATTTTAACCAATAACGCCTATTTATATTTTGGGATGCCCATACCCAAACGTTTGCAGGATTCAGTGGAATAATTTCGTTATGCACCCATTTAGTATCCCGTTGCGGGTTTACATCGAAGACACAGATGCAGGCGGCATTGTTTATTACGTTAATTATCTCAAGTACATGGAGCGTAGCCGTACAGAATTTTTGCGTAGTTTGGGCTATGATAAGCCCGCTATTTTGGATGGTGGATTATTGTTGGTTGTGCACTCTGCACAAATTAATTACCGTCGTTCCGCGCGTCTTGATGATCAATTGCAAGTCAGTGCACAGATTGAAAAATTGGCACGCACCTATGTCGAATTCAAACAGCAGGTGCTGCGCGATGGTGAATTGTTGTGCGAGGCTGTAATCCGTATCGCCTGTGTCGATGCTGCAACCATGAGACCCAACGCAATTCCCGCTGATATGCATCATCAACTTGATCAAATTTTCCACAGTCAAATGTAAGAGTTAAATAATACTATGCCAGAAGCTAAACCAAGCCTGTCGATACTGCACCTCATTGTTGAGGCCAGTTTTTTAGTGCAAGTAGTCATGCTGATTTTATTTTTAGCATCAGTCATATCCTGGGTAATGATCTTTCAGCGCGAAATCTACCAGCGCAAAGCATCAGCAGCATTCGCCTATTTTGAAAAGCAATTTTGGTCTGGTATAGATTTGAACCAGCTTTATCGCCAAGGCAATGGCCGCAATGAAGTGGTAGAAGGGATCGAAAATATATTCCGCGCAGGGTTCAAAGAATTTACCCGCTTGCGCCAACAAGCCGGTGCTGATTCTGATGCGGTAATGGAAGGTTCAATGCGCGCGATGCGTGTTGCACTTGCCCGCGAGGGTGAAAAACTCGAAGAGAACTTGCCGTTCCTGGCAAGTGTTGCATCGGTCAGCCCTTACATTGGTCTGCTTGGAACCGTATGGGGAATTATGATGTCCTTCCTGAATATCTCCAATGCCGGCCAACCAAGTTTGGCGACTGTTGCGCCCGGCATTGCCGAGGCTTTGATTGCAACTGCTATGGGTTTGTTTGCCGCAATCCCGGCAGTGCTTGCGTACAACAAGTTTTCGGCGCGCGCAGAAAGCTTAATGGGTAATTACCAAACGTTTGCAGAAGAATTCTCTGCAATTTTGCATCGCCAGGTTCACAGCAAATAACGCTGTTTTACATAGATTAAGAAACAGGTTAAAGCCATGTCTGGATTTGCATCACCGGTCAAAAAGAAATTGAAAGCGGAAATCAATGTAGTTCCGCTGATCGACGTTATGTTGGTGTTGTTGATCGTATTTATGATTGCCGCACCCATGATGACTCAAGGTATTAAAGTTGAATTACCGCAAGCAGCATCCGAGTCAGTCGATACAAAAGACGATGATCCCATTACTGTTTCAGTAAAAGCGGATGGCTCTTATTACATTGATTTGGCCGGTGATGCAGAAGCACCACGTCCCCTTGCTGAAATTAAATCGATCGTGAGCAAGGTGCTCGCAGAAAAACCAAATACCTTAGTGTTTGTGCAGGGTGATAAAAAAGTAGAGTACGGTGTCATAGTGACGTTGATGGGGGAGTTAAAGTTAGCTGGAGCCCCTTCTGTCGGTTTGATTACAGAGCCTCCGCGCTAGGTTTTTTATGAAGTTGGAAAAATCATTATCACTGCCGACATTGTTAAGTGTTTTATTGCACGGTGCTTTACTGGTGCTTTTTCTGGGTAATTGGGATTTTTTTAAGGAAAAAGAGGAACCTTATAAGCCTCATTATGTAACTGCCAAGCTGGTCGATGCGAAACCAAAAGCCAAAGCGGCACCACCGCAGATTCATGAGCAAGTATTGGACTCAAAAGCTTATGAAGATCTTAAACACCTGAAAAAGCAGGATGAACAGCGCCGCAAAGAAGCAGAAGCGTTGGTTCAACAGAAAAAAGATCAAGAGGCAAAAGCAGCAGAAGCGGAAAAACTAAAGCAACAAAAAGTAAAAGAAGAAGCAGCAAAAGTTGCGAAAGCCAAAGCAGATAAAGCAGAGGCAGAGAAGAAGAAAAAAGCCGAAGACGAAGCAAAACGTATAGCTGAAGCGGCCAAGAAGACCAAGCGTGAACAGGAAGCCCGGGAAGAGCGGGAGCGAGTTCAAGCGGCTTTGCAAAAACAAGAAAAAATGATCAGCGAGTCCAATGATGCTGTAAACACGAAGAGTTATGAGGAAGCCCTCATCGAGCGTGTGGAGCAGAATTGGAGTCGGCCACCCTCAGCACGAAATGGGTTGGAGGTTGTATTGGAAGTGAACATGTTGCCCACTGGAATTGTCACAGGCTTGCGCGTGATTAAAAGCAGTGGTGATCCGGCGTTTGATCGGGCAGCAGAACAGGCAGTAAAGCGTGTGGATCGTTTTACCGAAGTGATGCAAATCCCGCCTGATATTTTTGAAAGGTATTTCCGTGTATTCAGATTCACATTTAGCCCAGAGGACTTAAGGTCGTGAAACGTTACTTACTGTTGTGTCTTGTTTTTGTTGCTGGCATTGCCCATGCGCAATTGAATTTAAAAGTTACCAAGGGGGTAGATAATCCAACCCGTATAGCCGTTGTGCCCTTTGCCTGGGCCGGTGGTAAATTGACTGAAGATCTGGCCAGGATTGTTGGTAATGATCTGCAGTTTTCCGGTCAATTTGAGGCAATTGCTGCTGAACGTTTGTTGTCCTTTCCTCGCTCTGAAGCAGAAATTCATTATCGTGATTGGAGTGTGCTTAAGGCGGAGTATTTGTTGATTGGCTCAATCACCCAGCAAGCTGGCCGTTACTATGCAAGTTATGAATTATTTGATGTGGTGCAACAAAAACGTGTATTTGCCAAGCTGACAGTTGATGGTACCGATGCGCAATTGCGCGATATGGCGCACCATATCAGCGACAAAGTATATGAAACCATTACCGGTATTCGCGGTATTTTTTCTACCAAGCTGATTTATGTCGAGGCCTTCAAGCAGCCGCAGAAATATCGGTTGATGTTGTCTGATATCGATGGCTTTCGTCCACGTATGCTGCTGGACTCACGCTATCCTATATTGTCTCCTGTATGGTCACCAAATGGTCAGCGTGTAGCCTATGTGTCATTTGAGGCGGACAATAAACCTGCAATTTATATCCAGGACATTGCTACAGGCAGACGTCAACAAATGACTAACTTCCGTGGATTAAATGGCGCACCGGCGTGGTCCCCTGATGGACAAAAGCTGGCGATGGCCCTGTCAAAAGACGGAAACCCTGAAATCTATGTAATGAATGTGTTGACTCGTCAGCTCACTCGCGTGACCAACCACTTTGCTATTGACCATGAGCCATCATGGTCTGCGGATGGCGCTTCGCTTTTCTTTACTTCGGATCGCGGTGGTAAACCCCAAATCTATCAAGTCAATTTGAGTAGTATGCAGCAAGAGCGTGTTACGTTTGACGGTGATTATAATGCCCGCGGACGTGTTTCTCCTGATGGAAAAAGTCTGGTTATGTTGAACAAACGCCCCGGTACGTCCTATCATATTGCTGCGCAAGATATAAAATCTGGCAATTTACGCATTTTGTCAGAGACAAGTTTGGACGAATCGCCTACTATAGCGCCCAATGGCGCTATGCTAATGTATGCGACTCGTTCTGGTGGTAAAGGAGTATTGGCGGCCGTGTCTCTTGACGCGCGTGTCAAAATCCTCCAGCCTCCAAAACAGGGTGATGTGCGGGAACCCGCATGGTCGCCATTCTTTAACTAATCCCGTAAAACAGATCAAAACTTCATTGGAGTTACACACACATGATCACCAAAGCAATCAAGCAAGGTCTCACTTTGGCTGTTGTTATGTCTTTCCTGGTTGGCTGTTCAAGCAGCGATAACAAAGCAACTGAGCCAACTACCACTGGTACTGCTCCTGTTGAACGCACTACTACTCCTGAAGCGGCATTGTCAAATGTTGTTTATTTTGACTTTGATCAATATTCTTTGACTGCTGAGAGCCGTGCTGTACTGTTGGCTCACGCTGACAAATTGAAAGGTGCTTCAGTAGCTGTACGTCTGGAAGGTCATGCTGATGAACGCGGTTCACGCGAGTACAACATGGCTCTGGGCGAGAAGCGTGCTAACGCTGTTCGTGATTTCCTTGTGACTCAAGGCGTTAACGGTTCTTCTCTGGAAGTTGTTAGCTTCGGTGAAGAGCAACCAGTTGCTACCGGTAGCGACGAAGCCTCTTGGTCACAAAACCGTCGCGTAGAAGTTAAGTACTAAGAGTCTGAGCCCGTATGCTTAAAAATCTGCTTGCTGTTGTCTTGGTTGTCGCAGCTCCAGTCTTACAGGCGCAAGTACGGGTTGTTGAGTCTTCACCCCAGGGCATTCGCTCTGGGGTGGCTCAAACTGGTCTGCCTGCTTCTGCTCAATCTGATGTTTACTCCCAAATAAGTGCCCTGCAAAAAGAAGTAGCTGATTTACGTGGCTTACTTGAAGAGCAAGCGCATGAGCTAAAACAGCTCAAGCAACTACAGTTAGATAACTACATTGATCTTGATCGCCGTCTGTCCGGTGGTGGAGCACATACTGTGCCCAGCAGATCAATTGTTGAAGATATTCCTATCTCTATAGCGCCATCTACTATTGCATCTGTGTCGCGTCTACCTGCCTCTGCCAGTGAAAGCGATGTATACAAAAATGCATATGATTTACTAAATCAAAAAGATTTTGATGGTGCTTTAGCAGCATTCCAGGAACATTTGAGCCGTTTTCCGAATGGTGATTTTGCCAGTAACAGTCACTATTGGCTGGGTAAGATTGCCATGCTAAAAAAGGATTACCCGCAAGCTAAAAACTGGTTTTCCCAGTTGGTAACGAACTTTCCTGGTGCTGCAAAGGTACCTGATGCCAAATTGGATTTGGGGAAGGTGTATTTTATGACGGGAGATAAGGCCAAAGCTCGATCCCTATTGAATGAAGTTGCTGGCGGCAGTTCAGATGCCGCCCGTTTGGCGCAGAAATTTCTGGCTGATAATTTTTAATGTTTCTATAAAAAAAGCTAAAAAGAAAGGGGCTTTATGTTAAAGCCCCGTAGTGTATCCATAATTGGATATATGTGTTGCAGCAGCTTCCTGCAAAAGCCTCGTGAATCTTACGTAAGTTCCTTCTAATACTCCTGTTTACTTTCCTCCCGGTTAAATCCCTCCGAGCGCATTGAGTCAGTTTTGCTCCTACTGCCCGCTTTTCCTATGGATGACTCCGTAAAACTTCTGTCATCATTCCTGGCGCTACTCCAATATCATCTTGATATTGATTTCCTTGTGCTCCCTGTATCTGCTTATCCTTGCAGCCCATTTATCCTTTAAATGGTTTTCGTCCTTGATGTAGTTATTTTGGCGTAATCCAGGCAGCCGAACTAGTCATAAAAATCGCTTTCATTTGTAGGAAATTGACCATATGAAGTTGCGGTTTTATGAAAGTGGGAAAGTAAAGCACGGGATTCGTTATTGCGGTTTTGGTCTTATCCTTTACACTGCGACCAATACTGTTCTTATTATGGGAATGAAGTGATGAGTTTTTTATCCGGTCATTTAATTAGATCGCTGAGAGCGAATGCATGTTGTTTAAGCTTGGCATTGTTTTGTTTAGTTGTTCAAGCCGCTGAGCCTCAGGTTGATAATACATACCAACTGGACTATCTGGTTAAACTCGTTCCCGAGCGGGAAGGTGCAGCTGTCGAGATTTCGATTGATAATGGTGGGTTATTACGAAAAATGCGTTTTGATAACGCCGATGGTATCTATTCGGAAATCCAGGGAAATGGCAAATTAACGATTAAGAATAAGCAGGTTTTTTGGGAGTTACCTGCGAAAGATGCCAGGTTAACCTATTTTGTGAAATTAACTCATGAGCGTTCGGCTGGTAAATTTGACGCGCGGGTAACAAAAGATTGGGCATTGTTTCGCGGTGATGATTTAATTCCACCAGTAGAAACGTTTGAAATCCCTGGTGCGCGTGCGATCGCTAAATTAGAGTTTATATTACCGGAGGGATGGCCGGGTATTGAAACCGGCTGGCCGCGTCAAAAAGGTAACTTGTTCATCATTGATAATCCGGAGCGATTATTCGATCGCCCAATAGGCTGGATGATTGCAGGGAAAATCGGTACTCGAAGAGCGACAATTAAACAGACTTCAATTGCGGTTAGTGCTCCCACAGGTGAAGGGTTGCGTCGTATGGATGCACTCACGTTTTTTAATTTTGTCTGGCCGGAAGTGCACTCGGCTTTTAACGTAACGCCAAAAAAATTATTGGTAGTAGGGGCAGATGATCCGATGTGGAGGGGCGGGTTGTCAGCTTCGAACTCGTTATTTTTACATTCAGATCGTCCTTTGGTAAGTGAAAATGGTACTAGTCCTTTATTGCATGAATTGACCCACATGGTCACACGTATTCGTGGTGCAACCACTGCAAAAACAAACGATGATTGGATCGCAGAAGGGATTGCTGAATTCTATTCCTTCGAATTACTTTATCGTGCTGATGGAATGACTAAAGCGCGACGCAGCAAAATAATTAAAAATTTAGCCGCTTGGGGTGCTGAAGTAAAACATTTGCGTACAACCAAATCGACCGGACCCGTGACAGCCCGTGCTGTTGTGTTGCTGGATGAGTTGGACAAAGAAATTCGCAAGCGCAGTAATAATAAACACAGTATTGATGATATAACCCAACAGTTAATGGTGCTTCGCAAGGTATCGCTGGATGACTTGCGTAAAGCAACAGAAAAATTAATTGGGCCAAAGGTAGAAGCATTGAATTCGCCTTTATTGAAATAATAATCAGTGATTGACGCGGGAATGGTCGATGGCATTGGTAACACAGAATAATAATACCTATGCATTGCCACCTATATGGCTGGACACTGAGGGTACTGATGAGCAATTGGGAATAGCCCTTGAACTCTTGGTAACTCGTGGTGCCAGCAGCATTTTGGTTTTGGCATGTAGTAACAATGCGCACTCGGCGGACCGATTAAAAGTTTTGTTGGGTGCTTGTCCTGTGCCTGTTTTCGGTGGCATTTTTCCCGGTATTTTCTTCGATGGAAAATGTATGGACCGTGGTTCGCTCCTTATTGGTTTTCCTTTTGCTGTTCAAGTTGATGTTTACGACGATTTGTCCCAAGCGAAATTATTTATTGAAAATCCATCGTGGCAGGATGGTGATAGAGTTGATTTCGCTGCTGATTTGATGGTTTTTGTTGATGCCATGGCAAAAACAACTGAAGTATTTATTAACACGCTATATGAAACAATTGGCGGAGGTAGTCATGTTATTGGCGGCGGCGCTGGATCGATAAATTTTATTCAGCGGCCCTGTTTGTTTACGCGTGCAGGTTTGTTGCAAGATGCCGCGTTGGTGATAAAGTTACCGATTCCTATGCGCTGCGCTGTAGATCATGGTTGGGAAGTGCTAGATGGACCATACCTTGTTACCGAAGCTAAGGGTACCAAGGTTAAGACAATTGATTATTTGCCGGCATTTCAAGTGTATCGAGACAGTATTGAGCGTATAACCGGTAATCAATTTAATAAAAATAATTTTTTTGAAATATCTAAAAACTTCCCTTTGGGAATTGTTGGCATTAACGAAGAGATCATGGTGCGAGATCCGATCCAGCGCATTAAAAATGAGTTGGTGTGTGTTGGTTGTGTGCCCGCTAATACCATGATTTATATCTTGCAAGGGCGACGTAAATTTATTATCGAGGCGGCATTTTTGGCTGGAGAGCAATCCGGTTTGAAGCTGCAACAGCTATCACATAAGCCACTGGGAATGGCATTGGCTTTTGATTGCATTAGTCGTTCGCTCTACTTGGGAGAGGATTTTTCTGATGAGTTACTGGCCTTGAGCAGTGGCATTGGTGAAGGCAAAACGATTCTTGGTGTTTTGTCGATTGGTGAAATTACCAATACTGCAAGAGGAACTATTAATTTGTTGAATAAATCCATAGTGGTGGGTCAACTCTAGCGATTGCCTCATATGAAAAAAGCACTGCAAATAATATCAATACAACATGAGCTTGCCATGGCTATTGGTAATGACTTGAAGTTGATAGAAATGCTACGCATCTTTATGCGCGTCAGTATGTCGCGTTTGGATCTCAGTAGCGTTCATGTATTTCTTTTTTGTGATCCCACAGGTGTACCGACCTTTGCCGACTTCTCCGGTAAACCACTGGTGATTAAACACTGTCTCAGTATTCCGCGTCAGTATTTAGGTGCGCCTTGGTCGGAATGCTTGGTGCTCCAGTCAATGGTTGCACAGCACCTGGAGTCCAAAAGCCTCTCATCAACAATTGCACTCAATAATAAAACATACCACTGTTTTTCATTGCCCGCTCATGGCGTTATAGTTTTTGAAGGGGTTTATGAATTGGATTCGGTTATCCAAAAGTCGCTCGATCCTATTTTTAAAAAATTATCATTAAGTTGCTATGCCTGCATTGCCCATGAATCTTTGTTGAAGGAAATGGCCGCGCGCCATCTGGCGGAAAAAACTATTGCTCACCAAGCGGCCCATGATGAGCTTACCCAGTTGGCAAATCGCCGCAAGCTAACAGAAAAACTGGAGGAATCTTTAGCTCATTGTCGACATTATCAAAAATACGGTGCTTTATTATTTATTGATTTAAACCAATTCAAATCGATAAATGATGTGATGGGACATGATGTTGGGGATAAAATTTTGCAAGAGGTTGCTCAACGTTTGTTGAGTATTACCCGTAGCAAAGATACGGTCGCGCGTTTTGGTGGAGATGAGTTTGTTATTCTGTTGCCTGATTTAGGACGTAATCGTGAAGAAGCCGAGCTGATTGTTTGCGGTACTGCTGCGCGTATCCATGATGCTGTTGAAGTGACATTTGATCTGGCAGGTGTTGGATACAATATTAGTTGCAGTATGGGATACGAAATTTTCCCCAATCTTGATGAGTTATACAGCGACATTATTAAGAATGCCGACTTGGCAATGTATGAAGCAAAAGTCATGCGTCAACGTGTTGCATTGGCATATCATCCTGATATGTCGGAGAAACACAATACTCGTTTGGCTTACGTATCGGATTTAAAAGCTGCAATAAAAAATAATGAATTTGAGCTTTATTACCAACCGCAGTTTAATTACGCCCACGAAATTATCGGTGCCGAAGCGTTATTGCGTTGGCATAATCCAAAGTACCAATTTGAATCACCCGCTGTGTATATCCCAATCGCAGAAGATAGCGATTTGATTTTAGATATTGGCGATTGGGTATTGAACGAAGCTTGCAGGCATTTAAAAATTTTGCAAATACAAGGGCTGTTAGAGGGATTCAAAAAGTTATCGATTAATGTCAGTGGTAAGCAACTAACGCAGCAAGATTTTTTTGCACGTATCTGTCAGGCGCTTGCTGTAACTGATGCTCCACCGCAAAATCTTGCCATTGAAATTACTGAGAACGTATTGGTGAGCGGAATCAATCAAGCAATGACATTAATGTCGGACTTGCAGGCAATTGGTGTTGAGTGTTCAATTGATGATTTCGGTACGGGCTATTCATCATTGGCCTACTTAAAACGTTTTCCTGCGCGCATGATTAAAATTGATCGCTCCTTTGTGCGTGATATTCACAGCGATGCTGAAAGCCGCTCGATTGCACGAATGATTATTGCATTGGGAAGTAATCTTGATATGGAGATTCTTGCTGAAGGAGTGGAAACCCGGGAAGAGTTGGCTTGTTTGCAGGAACTGGGTTGCCAGCAATATCAGGGCTACTATTTTTCCCGACCGGTACCCTTTACAAATTTGCTTGCGATGTTGCAACCGCAGATGGAAGAGGTGGAATAGTAACTTTTATTTTTAATTTGTTCTAACGTCCTTGTTAGATGCTACGGGCAATAATAATTCCGCCCCACAACAAATTGCGATCACCTGCGCCGCTTTTAATTTCCGAGTTGTGTCCGCGCAGTACGTAGCTGACGCGATAGCCCTGCTTGAACGCAAATGTGTAACCAGCCCAAGTTTCAACCAGTAAAGGATTCAATTGGTTATGATTGTAATTCACAGCACTGTCGCGAAATTGTCCTTGTAAAAATGCATTGTAAGCGCGTGCTTTAATTGCAATCCCAGCCCAGAAATAACGCTCATTCACTGCTTTGGCATTGCTTGAGTAAGATGACTTTTCACCATAACTGGCCAACTCGGGGTTGAATGATGCCCAAGGGCTGTGAATTCTGCCGGTACGCATGCTCAGGCCCCAGCTTGCTTCAGTCAGATAACCAACGGATGCTTGTACGGTACTTTTTACTTCGACGCTTTCTGAAAAACTATCGAAATATTGTTGCCGGGCAAGCACATAGCGACCGGTTAATTCTCCACTATCACTAATCTGGTTATTCCAGCCCTCCGCTTTCTCGCCACTCGTTATTTTGTGGGCGAGATTCTGTAACTCTCCCGCCAATCCAGTGCCGAGTAAGCCCACAGTCAGCGTACTCTTCCAAGCGATATTATCGACCAGGTCAACCTGCTCACGTGAGCTGGAAAGGTAAGCCAGGCTGGCGTAGGGGCGATCATCAGGGTTGGCTTCTTTAACACTGATATCTTCGGGGGTGAAGCCAAAAACTCCGACTTCCCGACTAAAGGTTTCCTCTGTGCCTAGCGATGAATGCTCGAACCTCAGCCATCTATCGAGCACAACCAGCGGTGTATTGAGGGAGACTTTTGCTGCCCGGGCGCTTGCTCCTGTTTGGGTAAAGTTGAGTCCATAGGTATAGTCCTGGTCACGGTGGCCTGGTACCAATAGATCATTATCGAATGCGAATGCCCAACTGCTGGTTGGCTTGGTGGGCTGATCCTTAAGATGCAGCAATGGTTGCTTCTCATCATCGGCCAAGCTGACAAGTTGTAACCATTGTGGCTGCTGCTCAGCCAGATAGCTGCCCTGATCTGCAAATACAGTACTGGCGATACTGAACAACAACGATAGGGCAAAAGCCTGAATAAGTAATGACTCCACGAACCAGAATCTGCTAGCTGTATCGAGGTTTCTACTGGAGTCTCTTTGTTTGTCTTGGTCTTGCATGTCGGTAACTCCTTTTCTTTTGTTACCATGGTTTCAGTTTACTTTTTAAATAAATGACCAGTCGTCTTATTTTTGATCCAAAAAATAGGCGAACGAATTCGCCTGAAGATGAGATATCTATAATCTCATGTATCAAAAAAGTGACTGGTCATCTTATTTTTATGGAACAAAAATACCCGGAAAGGTAATTTTTTAAAGGGATCGTTAAATCTTAATCCTGTGGCTTGGAAAAAAGTTCGGGTAAAACAGTTAAAAAGGCGTTGAGTGGTTCACGACATTTGGATGCCTTCATACGCATTAATGTCCCCTCCCAGGCATTGAATAAAAACTCTGCCAGAATCGGAGAGGGTAGCTGGCTTTTCAGACCATCTTTAAGCCGTGCTTCTTCCAATACGTCTTCGATTGCTTGGGTGCTATTGCGCAACATTTGGCGAACTTTGATGCGTATTGCCTCGCTGGATTCCGACATCTCCTGGCACATATTGCCCAGGAAGCAGCCACCGTTGAGGTTTTCCTCGCAACCACCAATATTGTTCACAAAAAAGCGGGTCAGGCGTTCCTGAGGGCAAATATTGCGGTCACTTAGCAGGTGGCGATTCTGGATCATGCGCTCTTCGGTTACTTTCTCCAGTGCTTCAATCGCAAAATCTTCCTTACTCTTGAAGTAAGTGTAAAAAGAACCTTTGGGCACATTGGCAGAGTTGACTATGTCTTGAATGCTGGTGCCGTTGTAGCCACGGGTGGCCATTACCTTTAACCCGGCATCAAGAAGATAATCTTTTTTCAGTTCGCGTTTGCTCATGTGGTAAATATATGACCAGTCGTCTGCTTTTGCAAGGGTAGGTTTAGTTTATATAGTTATGGAATGTGTAGTTTTTTGCTATTTTCGGCGGTAGCAAAGTACATACTGGCATTACACGATTAAATTTACTGTCCATCTTTTAGATGTTTTATCAGACGCGCCTTTAACGATGGCGGCAGGTTCTTGATGGTAAGTACGTCGTTTTCCGCATCATACTCGATTTCCCGCCCCAGGCATTCAGATGCGAAGCTCATGCTTAACGAGTCGTTGCGCCCGCTGATGCGCACATAGCTACGAATTTGCCCGGCATGGGGAATAAACTCGGGCTTGAGCTCCGGCTTGCTGTTTTCCACGTAGCGCACAAAGCGCTCGGGTTCATAGCTCTTCACTTCTTCCGAGAGATTGCTTGATAGTGCGGCGATAGTGACTGGCTTACCGGCTTTATTCTGTTCAAGGCAGTAATTCACCACTTTACTGCGAGTAATTTTGGCGGTGGTTTCATCGAGTGTCTGGCTGAAATTATCGACGATTTGCAAGAACTCGGCAGTTTCCTGTTTGATATCTTGTTTATCGGTAAAGGCGATAAATTGCGTGAACGCATCGGCGATATCTTTATCGCTGCGAGCACGCATTAGCGTTAGATAGGTTGTTGAGTCACCTGATCTCCAATCATTAAGCTGGATTTTCGCTGCAAGGTTAAAACCGCTGGTGTCGAGGAACAGTGAATCATCAACACTTAATTCACCGTCCAGATACAGCCCGCTTTGATGTTCAACCAAATAAACAGTCAGCGTATCGCCAATTTCCAGATTCTCCTCCACGAAAAATACATAGGCATCCAGTAGCGATTCCGCCTTTTCCAGAGCCTGCTGGAATTGCTGCATTGCCTTGTGTGTGAAGCTGACAAAACTCAACCGCTCCTCGCGATAATCCCGCAGCCAGGCGGGCAGGGGGAATTCGCCTAACTCGTCTGAGAAGCGTCCGTAACTCTTGCCGCCTTTACGAATAAATTGGGTTTTGAATTCATAGGCTAATTCTTCCAATTTACCTGCACTGGTAAATGCATCACCGCGCAATTGCAATTCAAAGGCGCTGCCGGGCGAATGACGGTAAATACGGTGTGCAATGATGGAGGTTAATGCCATGAATCAAGTCGCTTTTATTGAGAAGAGGTTAAAATTGGGCGAAGCGCAAAAGGCGGCTATTATAGGCGCCAGATTTGATTTGCAAACACTCTATCAGGAAAACTCTGCATGAATATTCAACGCTTGAATCCAGCGCCGCGCTGGTCAGATGCGACTGTGTACAAGGGTATAACCCATTTTGTTGAAGTGCCTAACGATACCGGCTGCGCTATGGCTGGGCAGATCGCGCAAATTCTGGCGCAAGCCGAGGTGACTTTGGCGGCGATTGGCAGTGATAAGTCCCGTCTGCTATCAGCGACGATTTACATCACTGACAAAGATAACGTGCCCGCATTAAATAAAGCCTGGGAGGCTTGGTTGCCTGCGGGTTGTGCGCCATCACGCGCCTGTATAAAAGTGGAATTGCTCGATCCCGCGATGTTGGTGGAAATTGCGTTTGTGGCGGCGATAGATTAGCCATTCTTGCCATGCCCTCCGGGTAATCCTGACTATACTCCTCCTATTGTCTTGCGCACCCAGGAGTTTTGTATGGCAACGCCAATCGATCAATATTTAAATATTCTCGCCAAGAAAGACGGATCTGATTTATATCTCAGTACCGGTGCGCCGCCCTGTGCAAAATTTCAGGGCGTGTTAAAACCATTGGCAACCGAGTCATTCAAGCCGGGTGAGATAGAGGCAATCGCCAATGCAATTATGGATGATGAACAGCGCGCTGTTTTTGCGCACGAATTGGAAATGAATCTGGCGATTTCTATTCACGGTGTTGGTCGCTTTCGGATCAATATTTTTAAACAGCGCAATGAAGTAGCGATAGTCGCGCGGAATATCAAAACCGATATTCCGCAATTTGATGCGCTGGGTCTGCCGGAAGTATTAAAAGATGTAATTATGACCAAGCGCGGCTTGGTCTTGTTTGTCGGTGGCACTGGGTCGGGTAAATCGACATCGCTTGCTGCGCTGATTGATCATCGCAATTCATCGAGCGGCGGCCATATTATTACCATCGAAGATCCGGTGGAATTTGTGCACAAACACAAGCGCAGTGTGATTAACCAGCGCGAAGTGGGTGTTGATACGCGCAGCTATAAAGCAGCGCTGAAAAATACCTTGCGCCAAGCGCCGGATGTCATTCTAATCGGTGAGATCCGCGACCGCGAAACCATGGAGCACGCGCTGGAATTTGCCGAGACCGGGCATTTGGCAATTTCAACATTGCACGCGAATAATTCTAACCAGGCGCTGGAACGGATTATCAATTTATTTCCGGAAGAGCGCCGGCCGCAATTGTTGATGGGCTTATCGCAAAATTTGCGCGCATTTGTGTCGCAGCGGTTATTGCCTACCGTTGATGGAAAACGTTGTGCTGCGGTGGAAGTGTTGTTGGGCACTAAAACCGTTCAGGAATTGATTCTAAAAAGCCGGCTCACTGAAATTAAAGAGATCATGGAGAAATCCGAAAATCTCGGCATGCAAACATTTGATGGCGCTATTTTTAAATTGTATATGGCAGGTAAGGTAAGTTTTGATGATGCCATTGCGAATGCCGATTCGCCTAATAATGTGCGCCTGCGGATAAAGTTGGCAACTGATAGTGTTGCCGTACCCAAGGCGGAAGCCATTGTTGCTGCACCGCAAGCTCAACCCAAAGCGCCACCAACCAGTTTCGGTGAATTGAGTTTGCAAAAAATTGATGATGAAGAGAATTTGTAATTTTATAAACGGATAAATAGAAAAGGCTATGACGGTAAATAAATGACAGTAAAAAGTGTTGAACAATTACTGAAGCCTCATTCAATTGCGGTCATAGGTGCATCCAACCAGCCTAACCGCCCGGGCAATGCAGTGATGCGCAATTTGCTGCAAGGGCAATTTGACGGTCCCATTATGCCGGTCACACCACACTATAAATCAGTGAATGGTGTATTGGCTTATCGTTCGATTGATGAGTTACCGATTGTTCCCGATCTCGCCATTATTTGTACCCGCGCAACCCGTGTACCGGCAATTATTTTACAGCTGGGAAGAAAAGGCACTCGAAATGCGATTGTGATTGCTGCAGGGCTGGATAATTTATTTACCGCGCAGGGTACTAACCTGCAAGAGCAAATGCTTGCTATCGCCAAAGAGTGGGGGGTGCGGATTCTCGGGCCGGATTCGTTGGGTATCATCATTCCTGAATTGGGGTTGAACGCGAGTTACGCCCACATCAATGCATTACCGGGAAAAATTGCAGTGGTATCCCAATCGTCTGCAGTATGCGTAACCTTGCTGGATTGGGCTTGTCGCCGTCGCATTGGTTTTTCGCAATTTATTTCGCTTGGTGAAGGTGTTGATATTGATTTTGACGAGATACTTGATTATCTCGGGCGCGATGCAAAAACTTCGGCGATTCTTTTGTATATCGATGCAATTCACGATGGCCGTGCATTTATGTCGGCCGCGCGGGCGGCGTCTTTTAATAAACCTATATTAGTCATTAAGGCGGGAATTTATTCTGAAACCAGTGCACTGACCTCGCGGTTGGCCGCCGAAAAAATGGGTAACGATGCCGTTTACGATGCAGCATTTCGCCGTGCCGGCATGCTGCGTGTAGGTGACTTGCGTGAGTTGCTGGCGGCAGTGGAAACACTGGCAAATGGAAAGCCGATTTACAGTGAGCAATTGGTGATTATTGCCAATGGCAATGGCCCGAGTGCAATGGCTGTTGATGCACTCCTGCAGCGCGGCGGTCGCTTGGCAACACTGGATGAAAAAGTCGTGGCACAGCTGCAACCATTAATTCACTCCGGCGGTCGTGCTACCAACCCAATCAATTTGTTAGGCGATGCCTCACCGGAAACCTATCAGCAAGTCCTGCAAGTATTATTACAGAGTAATAGCGTGGATAATATTTTGATTATGCAGGCACCGTCGGCATTAACCTCGGGTGAGGTTTATGCCGATGCGGTAATCAATACTTATAAAAATTACATTGGACGCAAACCCAATTTATTTGCCAATTGGATGGGGGAAGATGCCGCACAAAATGCACGCTTGCGTTTTGCCGATGCGAGTATCGCATCCTTCCGTACACCGGAAGGCGCAGTCGGTGCTTTCATGCATATGGTGCAATATCGCCGCAATCAAAAACTATTGTCTGAGACCCCGGAGTCCATCAGCGATAAGGTTCCTTATCAGCCACAAAATGCCCAAGCGATTATTGCGCAGGCATTGGCAGAAGCGCGTACACAATTAACGCGAGCCGAAGCAATTGCTTTGCTGAATGATTACGGTATTAACACCTTTGCAGAAATTGAAAATGCGTCCGCAAATGTCACCCACTCGCAGCGCAAAGGTGCGCATCCATTGCGGATACAAGTGCAAAATGATCCGGTATTTGGCCCGGTTATTTTATTGGGGGAGGCTGCCAGTCACTGGAGTATTCGACGCAATGCAGTGGTTGCATTGCCGCCATTAAATATGGCACTGGCGCGCTACATGGTGATACAGGCACTTGCAGAAGGAAAAATCCGCGAGCGCGAATTGTATGTGCCACTCGATATGCCTGCGCTTTGTTTATTGCTGACGCAAATTAGTCAAATTGTGATTGATCATCCATCACTGCATAATTTATTGATCAACCCGGTGCTAGTTGCGGGTGATGATATACGCGTGCTGGATGTAAGTTTGGAAATCAGTACAGAAATAAATACCTATCCATTAGCGATCAGGCCTTACCCTAAAGAATTGGAAGAGCCGTTTATTTTGCGCGATCAGCGTTTGGTATTATTGCGTCCGATTCGTCCGGAAGACGAAGTGAATTTACAAATCTTTGATAGCTCGCAAAGCAAAGAAGATAGATATAAACGGTATTTTGCCGAGTTGCCACAATTCTCCCATGAGCAAATGGCGCGTTTGGCACAAATAGATTATGCGCGCGAAATGGCATTTATCGCAGTGGCGAGCAATAGTGAACAGCAAGAAGAAATTTTAGGTGTGGTGCGTGTACAAATACACCCGGATAATACGATGGCTGAATTCGCGATGGCGGTGCGCAGCGAACTAAAAGGTATAGGTTTGGGCGGACGCCTGTTGCAAAAAATGATTGATTATTGCCGCAGTCAAGGCACACAACAACTTACCGGCTTTACTATGCTGGAAAATGCCGGTATGGCAAACCTCGCGCGCAAGCTGGGTTTTACCGTGAAATATAATCGCGAGGATGGTTTGATTGATATGAGCCTGACGCTGTAAAAAAACAGCGTCGTTTTTCAAGTTCAGAATCTTTCAGGTTCGATGCTGAATTAAAGTTTGGCGAGGGCTTTGATATGTGCGGCTGCACAACGGCCTAATCCTAATAAATCGTAACCGCCTTCCAGCGTAGAAATAATTCCCTTACATTGCTGCTCAGGTGCAAGTGTTTGGCTGTTATCCATTAGCTTGCGCAACTGTTGGGTGATCCAGAAATAATCCTGCTCCACCAAACTTATAGATGACATATCGTCATCAATGTACGCATCAAATCCTGCCGAAATTAAAATTAACTGTGGTTTAAAATTTTCCAGTGCGGGAAACCAACTCTCACTAACAGCTGCGCGAAAACCTTCACTGCGACAAGTGGCAGGTAAGGGAGTATTAATAATATGCGCAGGTACATCATCAATATTGGTATTAGGGTAAAAGGGATATTGGAAGCTGGAGCAAAATAAAACGCGCGGCTCATTAAAAAAAATATCTTGTGTCCCATTGCCATGATGCACATCAAAATCAATTATGGCGACACGTTCCAAGGCATAGGTATCGAGCGCATGTGCAGCGGCAACAGCAACATTGTTAAAAATGCAAAAACCCATTGCACGCATACGTTCGGCGTGATGTCCCGGTGGCCGTACATTGCAAAATACTGCATCGGTTTCACCGCGCATAACCATATCCACACCGAGAACAGCTGCGCCGGCTGCATGGCGCGCGGCCGAATATGTGCCGGGCGAAAGATACACATCATCGGTATAAAAGTGACTTCCCGTTTGCGGCGTTGCCTGCGCGATTTTTTGCAAATGCTCTGCTGAATGAACACGCAGTAGCTGCTCATCGGTAACCGCGGGTGCTTCGCGTTGATACAGGAGCGCATCAATACCATTGGCTAGTAATTGGTTGGCGATAGCATCAATACGCTCAGGGCATTCAGGATGGCCTGTGGGCATATAGTGATTATGACAATCCGGGTGGCTAATCAGGGTGGCAATCATAAGTCGAAAAATAAAAATGTGGATGCTTGAGCGACACGGTTGCGTCGGAAATTGGCTTGTATGAATACCTCACAACTATAGATGAATTCATCAGCGAGTGGCATTGGCCCTACGACTTTTTTGCGTAATGAATAAAGATTTTGCGGTAGTGCGTAAGGGGCGGGTAAAGATTTGATAAAGGAGTTATCTGCTCCAGACTCACTGGTTTATATAAGTGCGGCACAACCAACGATGTCCGTTTTCGTCGGGCGCGATAAAAACTAAAAAATTGAGAGTCGATAATGAATAAATATATCGTATTAATAACCGCAGTATTGCTGTGTTCATGCGGGGGCAAGGCTAACAATAAACCGGATGGGGATTCAGGAAAGGCCAGCTTATCGAGTTCTTCTGCCAGCTCATCTGTTAGTGTAGCCAGGCAACTTCCATTAGTTCCCTGGCCTGGTACGATTATCGATAAAAGCGCGAACTTAGAGCTAGGGAGTGAGCTGAATTTACAGATTGATCCGGCAGCGGCAACAAGCACTTTGGCGGTGGTCGAATTATTGGTCGAGTTAGGAATCAAATCGGTTGATACAGCAAAAGTTACTCTGGGTTTATCATTGGTGGACCAACCCGATCTGGGGCGTGAAGGTTATTCGTTAGTGATCGGCAATGATATCCAGATCAATGCGCAAACGGATACGGGATTGTTTTACGGAATACAAACTTTAAAACAATTACTGCCTGTGAATGCGCAAGCAAATTATGAGTTACCGCAGGTAGAGATTACCGATGTTCCGCAATATGCGTGGCGGGGCAGTATGGTCGATGTGGCGCGTCATTTTTTTGGTATGGATTATTTGAAAAAACACATCGAGCGTATGGCTGCGTTCAAGCTCAACAAACTGCACTTACACTTGTCAGATGATCAGGGCTGGCGGATGGAAATTAAAAAATATCCGAAGCTGACCAGCATTGGTGGTTCTACTGCTGCGGGTGGTGGCCCCGGTGGTTTTTATACACAGGAAGAATTAAAAGAATTGGTTAGCTTTGCGGCGCAGCATCAAATTGAAATTATTCCGGAGTTGGATATGCCCGGTCACGTTCAAGCTGCCATTGCTTCATACAATGAATTGGCATGTGATGATATTACCAATCTTGGTTTGTACACGGGTTTGAAAGTGGGCTTCAGCTTTTTGTGCTTGACCAAACCTGATGTTATTTATCCGTTTGTAAAAGATGTATTGACCGAAGTGGCCAGTATTTTTCCCGCGCAATATATTCATATCGGTGGCGATGAAATCAAGCATGGTTTGTATCCTGAATTTATTGGCAAGGCCAACCAGATCATTAAAGACCTAAATCGCACTATGATCGGCTGGGAAGAGGCTTCTGCTGCAAAAAATCTCAGTAGCGATACACTTCTGCAATTGTGGAATGACAGCTACGATATTCAATCGGCAATTGATCGCAATATTCATTTGATTCTTTCGCCCTGCAGTTACATGTATATTGATCATGGCAACTACAAGGGGCAACCTGAGACTTATACCTGGTGCCGCGAACAAGGTATTCCTCTGGAGCGCGTATATAGCTTCAATCCGCAAAAATATTCGCTGGTGACTGGAGTTGAAGCGCCGGTGTGGAGTGAATTGATTACGACGGAAGCTGCATTGGATAATCGGATTTGGCCGCGTTTGGCCGCAGTAGCAGAAATCGGTTGGTCAAAACAAACAGACCGCGATTATGGCCAATTTACTAAACGTTTATCCAGCCTTAAACCTGCGTTCGATAAATGGGGTGTGAATTATTACAAAGAGCCGCAACTAGGTTGGTAAAATAAGCAGCGATGAAATGCAATAATAAAAAAGCGGAAACAATAGTTTCCGCTTTTTTTTGTCCATCTGCTTTAGTAATAGCTAAAATTTAAAATTTGCCTGCAAGCCAACAATATTGACACCTGCATCAAATTTTCCTTCAACATGATGACCGGTTTGTGTGTTGGTATTGTTGATGCTGGCTTCATCTACTTTGATGTAGCTATACGCAAAGTCCAGTGATGTATTGGGTGAAAACTCGTAATTAAAGCCGGCACTAAACCAGATACGATCCTGATCCGGAATGCGTGGATTAACGAGCGCGGGATCGGTTTGTGGTGCCTCGTCGAAGGCAATCCCGAAGCGCCAGGTCCATGGGCAATCAGAATTGTGGGTGAAACCTAATGCATAGCGCATAGTATCTTTGTAATGTAATTCCAATGTATTAATGGTGAGAGCGTTGCTGCTATTAATGACATGGATGTTTTGGATATTGCTCCACTCAGTCCAGGCGATATCGGCGTGAATCCACCAGTAATCGCTCAATTGCTGTGTACCACTCAAGGTAATAGTGTCAGGCAATTGGAAGCTTGCTTGTGCATCGCCTGCCACAGCATTCAATGATGCGGCACAAATAGTCCCGGTAGTGGGTGCTGGTGGTGCACCGGTTGGATATCCCTGACCGGGGCTGCATAATGGATTCAACGAAAAACTCGCATCGCCTTCAAGATCAAATTCTCCGCCTTGTCGCCATACTAATCCAATACTGGTTCGGTCGGATGGTTTGAAATATAAACTCACATCGGCTGCGATGCTGTCATCGTCGCCTTGAATTTTTGCACTGCTGTCAGTGGCTGGCGATGGATTAACGCCCAGTGTTGAATCGAATTGGCTTTCGAGTGTGACATCAGCACGCTGGTAATTAACACCTAGACCCAAAGATAATTTGTCAGTCAGTGCGTAGGCAGCAACCGCATTGATATTGACGACTTCCAATTCACTATGAGTGGCGAGATAACGCCCGGCCCAATCATCGTCATATTTACTCGCAAGTCCATAAGGAGCATTGATTCCAAATCCGAATGCCAGCCGCTCTGATACTGGATGCACATAATAAATATTGGGTACATAACCAATTTCATCAGTTTTACCCGCGCCACCATTAGTATTGGAGCTTTCGTCATTAAACTTGGAGCGCGTAAAAATCGCATTACCGCCGACAGTTAATGTAGGTCGATCCAATTCAGTAATACCGGCGGGATTGAAAAATACATTGCTCGCGTCTGTGACATCAGAAGCGGTACCTGCAAATGCTTTACCGAGATGTGCAGGACTTTGTTCGAGTATTTGAAATGAGGCTGCCATTGATGGCGCAGGAAGTAGTGCGATAGAAAACAATAATGCGGCAGAAGAAAGAAGTATTTCAGGTGTGGTAAGACGTTGGGATAAGCGTGTTGCTGCGTGTGTGTGGATTAGCATAAATCCCCCTGAGCTTTGCAAGCTTCTCAATTAATTCACTATGAGTGTAGCTGGCAAAATCAGGGGATGTATGTGCGGTATTGCGCAAAGGTTTGTCGTTAACGATTAGACCGCATGCTCTTCTTATTACTTGCGGTCAATTGCGCGGTAGGCGATATCGTTGCGATAGAACATACCTTTCCAGCTGATTTTTTTCGCCAGTTGATAAGCACGTTGTTGCGCTTCCAACACGGTATCACCTAATGCAGTAGCGCAGAGCACGCGACCGCCGTTAGTTACTGTATGGCCATCTTTTGTTGAAGTGCCGGCATGAAAAATTTTCTCGCCTGCAATTTCAGTGGTGGGTAAACCGGAAATAATATCGCCTTTATCATAAGCATCCGGGTAACCGCCTGCGGCGAGTACAACGCCAACTGAAGCACGCGAATCCCAATCGGCAGTGGTTTTATCCAAATCACCTTTGAGTGCTGCTAAACAAAGCTCAACCAGATCCGATTGCAAACGCAACATGATTGGCTGTGTTTCAGGATCACCAAAACGACAGTTATATTCAATCACTTTGGCGTTGCCTGCAGCATCAATCATCAAACCGGCATATAAAAAGCCAACGTAAGTATTACCTTCTGCGGCCATGCCATTCACAGTTGGATAAATAATGTCTTTCATCACGCGGTCATGAACTGTTTGTGTAACTACCGGCGCTGGTGAGTAAGCTCCCATACCGCCAGTGTTCGGGCCTGTATCGCCATCACCGACGCGTTTGTGATCCTGGCTCGTCGCCATTGGCAATACATTTTTGCCGTCCACCATCACGATAAAACTGGCTTCTTCACCTGCGAGGAATTCTTCAATTACCACGCGGCAACCAGCATCGCCAAATGCATTGCCTGACAACATATCGCGCACAGCGTCTTCTGCTTGTTGCAGTGTTTCAGCAACGATTACGCCTTTACCTGCAGCAAGGCCATCGGCCTTAATTACAATCGGTGCGCCTTTTTCACGTAAGTAAGCAAGTGCAGGTTCAACCTCGATAAAGTTTTGATAATCGGCAGTCGGGATTTTGTGGCGTGCCAGGAAATCTTTAGTGAATGCTTTTGATCCTTCCAATTGTGCAGCACCTTTGCTCGGGCCAAAGCACAATAAGTTGCGCGATTGAAAATAATCCACCACCCCGGCAACCAGCGGCACTTCCGGGCCGACAATGGTTAAGCCGACATTATTATTTTCGGCAAAGTTTGCCAGCGCTTCAAAATCTAAAATGTCGATTGCCATGTTTTGCAATTTTGCTTCCAGCGCTGTACCAGCATTACCCGGTGCAACAAATACTTTTTCTACTTGTGCACTTTGTGCTGCTTTCCAGGCGAGTGCATGTTCGCGGCCACCGCTGCCAATAATTAATAGGTTCATAAAATCGGTATCTTTTTGTGTTGTTTACGTAGGTTGGGGTGAGGAACGAACCCCAACATGACCATATGACAGAAACCATTGTTGGGGTTCGCAAGCTCACCGCCAACCTACAAAATCAATGTCGCCATTAATTAATGACGGAAATGGCGCATACCGGTGAACACCATTGCCATGCCGTGTTCGTTCGCAGCTGCAATCACTTCTTCATCGCGCATTGAGCCGCCCGGTTGAATTACCGCGGCAATGCCAACTTTTGCAGCGTTGTCGATGCCGTCGCGGAACGGGAAGAAGGCGTCAGAAGCCATTACGGAACCCGCGACTTGCAAGCCGGCGTGTTCAGCTTTGATTGCAGCGATACGCGCAGAGTTTACGCGGCTCATTTGGCCGGCGCCTACACCGATGGTGTGTTTGTTTTTTGCGTAAATAATGGCATTGGATTTTACAAACTTGGCGACTTTCCATGCGAACAACAAATCTTGAATTTCTTCTGCCGTTGGCGCGCGTTTGGTGACAATTTTCAAATCACTTTCGGTAATGATCCCGTCATCGCGGTCTTGTACCAGCAAGCCACCGTTGACGCGTTTATAATCCAGGCCTTTGACGCGAACTGAACTCCATTCGCCGGTAGCAAGCAAGCGTACATTTTGTTTTGCTTTCACGATTTCGATGGCTTCTGCTGAAACGCCCGGTGCAATAATCACTTCTACAAATTGACGCTCAACAATGGCTTTGGCTGTCTCGGCATCCAATTCGCGGTTGAACGCGATGATGCCGCCGAATGCTGATTCGCTGTCAGTTGAGTACGCCAGGTCGTACGCGTGTTTAATCGATTCTGCTACTGCAACACCACAAGGGTTTGCATGTTTAACAATAACGCAGGCGGGTTCGCTAAAGGATTTTACTGTCTCCAGTGCTGCGTCGGTATCGGCAACATTGTTGTAAGAGAGCTCTTTACCTTGCAATTGTTTTGCGGACGCTATGCCTACTTCCTGTGGATTTTTTTCAACATAGAAGGCGGCTTTTTGGTGCGGGTTTTCACCGTAGCGCATTTCTTGTGCTTTGATAAATTGGGTGTTGAACGTGCGCGGGAAATCGGCGCTGCCGCCTTCTACCAAACGACCAAAATAATTGGCGATGGCACCGTCGTACGCGGCGGTATGTTCGTAGGCTTTGATCGCCAAATTGAAACGGGTTTTCAGCGAGGTGCTGCCGTTGTTGGCTTTGAGTTCTGCAAGAATATTTGCATAGTCTGATGCATTAACAACGATGTTTACATGTGCGTGGTTTTTTGCAGCGGCGCGAACCATGGTTGGGCCGCCGATATCGATATTTTCTACGGCGTCTTCCAATGAGCAATCTTTATTGGCGACGGTTTTCTCAAACGGATAGAGATTTACAACGACCATATCAATCGCATTGATACCGTGTTGTGCCATCACACCTTCATCAAGGCCACGACGGCCTAAAATACCGCCATGTACTTTCGGATGCAGTGTCTTTACTCTGCCGTCCATCATTTCCGGGAAGCCGGTGTAGTCAGAGACTTCAATTGCAGGGACCTTGTTGTCGGTGAGCAATTTAAAGGTGCCACCGGTTGATAAAATTTCTACGCCTTGGGCGTGCAGGGCTTGGGCAAATTCGACAATGCCGGTTTTATCAGACACGCTGATTAACGCGCGTTTTACCGCAACAAGATCGGAAGTGTTAGACATACGCAGTTCCCCTGTAAGTGAAAAATTCAAACTGTTAAAAAGCAAAAGGGGTGGAAATAAATTACCACCCCTCTTTGGTTGCCATGCGGCGCTGGAAAAATTACAGCAGGCCGTATTGCTTCAATTTTTTACGCAGTGTGCCACGGTTCAACCCCAATACTTGTGCAGCGCGGGTTTGGTTGTGACGAGTGTATTTCAATACGATTTCAAGCATTGGCGCTTCCACTTCTGCCTGAACCATTTCGTAAACATTGCTTACGTCCTGGCCATCAAGGTGTTTGAAATAATTTTCCATTGCTTGCTCTACGCAGCCGCGCAGCGATTGAGCTTGTACTGGTTGGTTGGGGCTTGCAGCTTGTGCTGGAGTTGATTCAGCAAAGAAAGTTGCGGTGTTCATGCGGCTTTTTCCTCTTTCGTAAGCAGCTGTTCAAAGAAATTTTGAATGCTGGTTTGTTGTTCTTCCGCGTTATCTATAGCGTTAAAGGTTTTGCGAAAAGCTTCGCTGCCAGGAACCGTTTGCAAATACCAACTCGCATGTTTGCGAGCGATACGCGGGCCCATAAACTCACCATAAAAACGGTATAGCTCACACAGATGGGTACATAAAATATCCCTGACTTCGATCAGGGACGGTTCGGGTAATTGCTCACCGGTACGCAGGTAATGCGCAATTTCCCGGAAGATCCAGGGGCGGCCTTGGGCGGCCCGTCCAATCATCACCGCTGCGGCACCCGTGTGATCCAACACGGCTTTGGCTTTGTGCGGTGAATCTATATCGCCATTGGCAAACACGGGAATCTTCACCGCATTCACTACACTGGCGATGGTGTCGTACTCGGCTTGGCCCAAAAAAGCATCGGCGCGGGTACGGCCATGAAGCGCCAAAGCTTGTATGCCGGCATCTTCGGCGATGCGTGCAATACGCACAGCATTGCGTTCTTCGTTGCTCCAGCCAGTGCGAAATTTCAGGGTGACCGGAATGTCCACTGAACTTACCACTGCCTGCAAAATATCAGCGACCAGTTGCTCATCTTTCAAAAGCGCAGAACCGGCGGCTTTTTTACATACTTTCTTGGCGGGGCAACCCATGTTGATATCAATAATCTGGGCGCCATTGGCCGCATTCAGGCGCGCTGCCTCAGCCATCATCTCCGGATCACCGCCGGCAATTTGCACCGCAATCGGCTCGGCTTCGCCGGTGTGATCCATCCGCAAGCTACTTTTACGGCTATTCCACAATGCAGAATCGGCGGTAAGCATCTCCGAGATCACCAAGCCTGCATCCAGTGAACGGCATAATTGACGAAAAGGTCGGTCAGTAACGCCTGCCATAGGCGCGAGAATGACCTGACTGTCGATGCAATAGGGGCCGATAGTAAACACGTGGCTGGCTTGTAGTGAGTGAATCGTTTAGTTGCGGTTGAGCCGAAAATGCCGGTTTCACCTGGGTATTCCCATGCCATTTCGGTCTTGGGTGCCCTGCGTAAAAGGGTCGCCATAATACCCGTTTGAGCGGTGGTTTGGAACGCAAAAAGCAGAAAAAATGGCGTTTTTTTGAGCGATAAAAACGCGTTTTTTAGTCGTTTTGGGTTGCAAAAAAAAGTGAATTGGGGCAGGTCTGGGCGGAGCTGCCGTTATGATTATGGTTAGCGCGGAATATCGATGTGGTAATTGACCGCTTCCGGGCCCGGATCAACCATATCGAGACTGATGTGGACTTTTCTGTTTTGCGGCATTAGGTCCTGGCCTGCGACTTCACCGCCCAAATACTCCTTGGGAACAAAACGGCGGGAGGCAACTGGCTTCTCATCGATATTGGTGAATACCAGAATCAGGTCAGGGTAAGGTTGTTCGAATGGTGCATTGTTAATGATCATCACATCGACCGCCAGTGCGCCCGGCGTTTCCGGAATCTCGCGTACCACCAGATTGGATGCCACTATACGGCTGGTATCCACTAGAGTTGGTACTTCACAGCCAATGTAAGGACAGAGGAATAGATAACCGGTGCGATAGGGTTCGGCGCGGCTGAAATAATCAAACTTAAACCAGCCGACCTGGATGATCAGTGCAACCAACGCAAGCAAGCTGAGGCTTGGCCAGAGTTTCCGCTGATACCAACGGCGCATCCGCTTGGCAGTGAATTCAATTGGCGCCGGCATAATGTTCATCAGCAATGCGGTGCGTGAACCATCGTAAGCGCGGATTTTGGGTTGGGTTTTTACCTGGCGTTTAGGCGAATTATCGTCAGCGCTCTCATCCGGGGTCTCGAAGATGCTCGGGTCGAGCAATGGACCGGTGTTTTCCGGAACAGGTGCTTGGGTAAAACCTTGATTACTTGGAATGCGGGCGAGTTCATCACTAATGATGAAATCGTCACTGGATATTTCGCTTTGCTGTGGTTTTTCCTCTGGTTCACCAATCAAGCTGAATACGAGTCCAGGTGTAGATGCTGGCGCTGGTGAATAGGATTCGGTTGGACCAGTGTCCCTTGTTTCGGGGTTAACTGCATAACTGGCCGTCAGTTCATCATCGGCGAGTTGCTCTTCCGTCTTGGGTTTGAGGATGCCAAGTTGCGGTGTGCCATCGTCCTCTTCATCAATCAACATCTCCGCCCAGGATTCATCGGCGTCCTTGCTGGAATCGTCTTCATCCTTATCGCGAATTTTGCGCTCGAAGAGTGACACTTCGGATTTTGGAGCCAGATCGATATCCATAAAGCCATCGAATTCATAATTCTTGTTGTCGCTCTTATGGTCATCCATATCATCGCTGATCAAGATGTCATCTGATTGTGCGAAGGGGGATTTGTCAATCACACGCACAACGGGTTTTGCGGTCTTTGGAGTCACTGTTTTTGCAACTGGGGATGATGCTGGCAAGTCCACGCCAAGTGGTTTGATCGCACTTAAAATTGCGGATTCGACCACTGTTGCTGGTTTGCTTGCGGGCGGTAATGGGGCAAGCGGTTTTTGCGGTGCGGTTACTACTGCTGTCGGGGTTGGTGTTTTTGCCGGCTCAATCGATATAGTGGTTTTTGCTGATATGTTGCTTTTTGCTATTGCGGTGCCAGTCGATGGTTTTAGCTGCGGTGCAGCGGTAGATTGTGGACTTGCGACTATATACTCCTGCGCTTTGAATACATGCAAACAAGACCCGCAACGTACCGCACCTTTAGCGGATTGCAACTGGGTCGGTGTCACGCGAAATGCAGTCCCGCATTTGGGGCAACGGGTGATGATTTGTTTGCTCGCAGAAGTCATTGTCTATTTGCCTGGTGCATTGGAGTCATGAAAACCCCGTTACATTATTATCGATGGTTAACAGTGTAACTTTAGGGAGACGTACGGTAAATTCCGGCGACAGCCGGTAGGCGTTTTCTCCCTCGGCAATGCCAACTAGCTCACCTTTGTTGCGGTCAAGCGCACCCATTCTTCCTGCTCGGCAAGGGGGTCAAATACAAACCAGGGTTCGTAAGCTGCTATTACAGACTTGGCCTGCACTGACAAAATCCCTGATAAGCAAAGCTTTCCGCCGATTTTGGTCATGGTGCTGAGCGATGGCGCAAGCTCGGCTAAAGGGCCGGCGAGGATATTGGCGAGCATTACATCTACCTGGACCGGTGGACAGTGAGGTGGCAAATACACAGGCATTGCGTCGGCTGGTAAGTTATTGCGCTTGGCGTTTTCGGTGGTGGCCAGTAATGCCTGGGGGTCAATATCTACGCCGATCACTTTTTTAGCGCCCAGCAGCAATGCAGCTATACCGAGGATGCCGGAGCCGCAGCCGTAATCAACGACTTCCAGTCCATCGAAGTTTTGCTGGTCGATCCACTGCATACACAAAAACGTAGTGGGATGGGTTCCAGTACCAAACGCGAGGCCGGGGTCGAGCATCAGGTTTACTTTTTCCGGCTCGGGTGGCTGCTGCCAGCTAGGGCAAATCCACAGGCGTTCACCGCAGCGGATTGCATGGTAGTTGCTCATCCATTCGCGTTCCCAATCCTTATCTTCCAATTGTTCCCAGTGGTGCTCCGGCAGTGAATTGCCAAAACGCCGCTCGGCAATGGCGATGGTCTTGGCGGTATCTATCTCCGCGTCAAATAACCCGGTTATTTTCACGCTGTCCCACAGCGGCGTTTCGCCCAAACCGGGTTCAAGAATGGGTTGGTCTGCATTGTCTTGCAGGGTGACAGAGGCAGCACCACAAGCAAGTAATGAATCCTCAAGTGATTCGGCATAGCGGCGTGGAGTGACAATTTTAAGTTGCAGCCAAGGCATAAGATTTATTTCTTGATAGAGATTTAATCGTAGGGATGCAATTTATTGCGCCCTGAATTATCGCATCCAATATTTTGGAGGTTGGAATGATGGATGCAAATCATAAATCGTGCAATGTAAAAGGGCGCGATAAATCGCGCCCCTACAATTACATCAAAGCATGGTGTTGAATTTATTCCGCCAGTTTCTTTTCCAGATAATGGATGTTCACACCACCTTTGCGGAACCCGGTATCGCGCACCAGCATTTGTTGTAGTGGGATATTAGTGCGAATGCCATCAACAATGGTTTCATCCAGCGCGTTGCGCATACGGTTCAAGGCGATTTCGCGCGTATCACCAAAAGTGATAATCTTGGCGATCATTGAATCGTAATTCGGCGGAACTGTGTAGCCATTATACAAATGCGAGTCTACACGCACACCCAAACCACCGGGTGCGTGGAAACCTTTGACCAAGCCGGGGCAGGGCATAAAGGTTTTTGGATCTTCGGCGTTGATACGGCATTCAAATGAGTGACCGCGAATAACTACGTCAGATTGTTTGTACGACAGTGGCAAGCCAGAACAAACACGAATCTGTTCTTTAATCAAATCGATGCCGGTCACCATTTCGGATACCGGATGTTCCACTTGAATACGGGTGTTCATCTCGATGAAATAGAAGCGACCGTCTTCGTACAAAAATTCAAATGTACCTGCACCTTTGTATTTGATGTCGATACACGCTTTAACGCAGGCTGCGTAGGTTTCTTCGCGTACTTCTTGCGGAATTCCCGGTGCCGGTGCTTCTTCCAATACTTTCTGGTGACGGCGTTGCAATGAGCAGTCGCGGTCGCCTAAATGGATTGCATGGCCTTGCCCATCGGAAAGAATCTGAACTTCCACATGACGTGGATTCTGCAGGAATTTTTCCATGTACACGGTGCCATCACCGAAAGCAGCTTTGGCTTCGCCCTGGGTGATGTGGATAGAGTTGATCAGTGCGGCTTCGGTGTGTACTACGCGCATACCGCGACCGCCACCGCCGGCAGCAGCTTTGATAATAATCGGGTAGCCGATGCGCTTGGCGATTTTATGGCACTCTTCCTCGTCATCAGGCAGTGGACCATCTGAACCGGGCACGGTAGGAACGCCGGCTTTTTTCATCGCCTTAATTGCCTCTACTTTGTCACCCATCATGCGGATTACATCCGGGTCCGGACCGATAAAGGTAAAGCCGCTTTTTTGCACGCGTTCGGCAAAGTCAGCGTTTTCGGCAAGGAAACCATAACCCGGGTGAACGGCTTGGGCATCAGTGATTTCCATGGCAGCAATAATTGCCGGCACATTCAAATAGCTTTTTGGCGATGGATTGGGACCAATACAAACAGATTCATCGGCCAGGCGTACGTGTTTCAAATCACGGTCGATCTGCGAATGGACAGCAACAGTTTTGATGCCCATTTCTTTACAGGCGCGCAAAACACGCAGTGCAATTTCGCCACGGTTGGCGATCAGAATTTTATCGAACATAAACCAGTTCCTCAGCGTTTAGCGATTGGGCTGCCGCGCACGGCAACCGCAATGGATGATTAAGCAATAGTCACTAAAGGCTGATCAAATTCAACTGGGTTACCATCTTCAACCAAAATGGCTTCGATAACGCCAGACTTATCGGCTTCGATCTGGTTCATCATTTTCATCGCTTCGATGATACAGATAACGTCGCCTGCCTTAACGTGTTTGCCTATTTCGATAAAGGAAGGTGAGCCCGGGCTTGGTGAGCGGTAGAAAGTGCCGACCATAGGTGATTTAACCACATGGCCTGAAGTGGCGGGTGCGGCGGCAGGTGTAGAAGCTACCGGTGCGGCCGCTACCGGTGCAGCAGCGGGAGCTGCCGCTGGTGCTGCATAAGCTGGTGCCGGAGCGCTGAAATATTGGGTGGTGCCACTGTTACGTGCGATACGAACAGATTCTTCGCCTTCTTTGATTTCCAGTTCGCCGATGTTGGACTCTTCCAACAGCTCGATCAGTTTTTTAATTTTGCGAATATCCATGGTGTCCTCTCTGCAACAAGGTGATGGTTGGTTTTGGTGTTAATACCAAATATTAAAAATCAATTAACTACTTGATCAGGTTGAATGCGGCCTGCAATGCCAGTTCGTAACTGGCAGCGCCGAAGCCGCAGATGACGCCTTGGGCGACATCAGAAAAATAGGAGTGGTGACGAAAAGCTTCGCGCTTGTGCACATTGGATAAATGCACCTCAATAAACGGAATATCAACACCCAATAATGCATCGCGCAAGGCGACACTGGTATGGGTAAAAGCAGCAGGGTTGATAATGATGAAATCGACCCCTTCTTTGCGCGCATCGTGAATACGATCAATCAATTCATATTCAGCATTGCTTTGCAGGGTTTGTAAATGATGGCCGGCGGCAGTGGCAGTTTGGGTCAAGGTGCGATTGATATCAGCGAGCGTAATTGCACCGTAGATGCCTGGTTCGCGCAGCCCTAATAAATTCAGGTTGGGGCCGTGAAGTACCAAAATGGTTGCCATTAACAGTGATCCTGCGGTGATTTTCTGGTTTTGTGCCGAAACTTGCAGCGAAAGGCCAAGTTCAGCTTGCCGGGATTTCAAAGTGGAGGGAGTTTGCCGCAAAAAACAGGATATGTCCACGTTAGCAGCGAAATTTTGTTTAGATAGCAGAAAATGCCTGCATGATTGCAGAAGTTGGTCGAAGAAGTAGTAAAAATAGTGCTGCAAATAGCTATTTTGTTCGATTATCCCCGCATCTTGCCTTCATTTTAACGACAAGATGCAAGAAGTTATATGATATTGGTAATAAATGAGCCTATTGTCGCCAATAATAAGCAATTTAAGGCTTATTTTCACTTTTCAATGTTTTAATAAGCAGATCTTGCGTTAATAATTGCGGTAAAACAATAGCTTTATCAACGCTGTTGGCGGGAAACCAGAGGTATAAAGGTACACCGCTACGACCATATTCCTGCAGGAGTTCAGTGATGTTCGGATCAGTATTTGTCCAATCACCTTTAATTGTCGCTACGTTAAGTTCGTCAAACGTCTGCTCGACTGCCTCGGTGTGCAGCGCGATTTTCTCGTTAGCAAGGCAAGTCAGGCACCAATCGGCAGTCAAATTAATAAACACTGGCCGGCCTTCGGTGCGTAATGCATTTACCAGGTCAGGACTATAGGTTTGCCAGCGATCCGATATTACCTGCCGCTCGCGATGTTCTGCTCCTTGCCACACTAATACGATTGCCAGTACCCAGCTCGCAGCAATGCTGGCTCGGCGCACTAGTTGCCAAAATCCACGGGCTTCACGCCCCAATAGCCAACAACCGAAAGCGATGGCGACCGCACCGACGCACAACATTGCCATGCCACTAACACCGGTTTGGCGACCAAATACCCATAGGAGCCAAATGGCACTAAGGTAAAGGGGGAAGGCGAGGAATTGTTTGAGATTATCCATCCATACGCCTGGTCTGGGCAGGCGGGTTGCCAGCGCTGGCAAATAGCAGAGCAATAATAGTGGGAGCGCCATGCCAAAGCCCAATGCCGCGAAAACGGCGAAGCAGGCGATGGCTGGCTGCGTTAACGCAAATCCTAGTGCAGCGCCCATAAAGGGAGCAGTGCAGGGGCTGGCAACGACGGCAGCCAACACGCCGGTAAAAAACGAGCCGCTCAAGCCGGATTTTTCCGTCAGGCTTTGGCCTGCACCCATCAACCGCGTACCGAAATGAATCAGGCCAGACATGCTCAGACCCATTACAAAAAACAAATAGGCGAGCGCGGCGATCAACCCGGGTGATTGCAATTGAAAGCCCCAGCCGATAGCTTCGCCACCTTTACGTGCGAGTAATAGCGCCGCTGCAAAACCCACAAAACACACCACAATCCCAAGGGTGTAAACCCAGCCATGGGTAGCAAGCCGCGCGCGATCCGCCGCCGCCAGGCTCATCACTTTAATAGAAAGCACCGGGAACACGCAGGGCATTAAATTGAGGATCATCCCGCCTAGCACGGCAAATAAAATGGCTTGCAATAACCAACCTGAGTCAGGTGTAGCGGGTGCATTTTGAGGTGCAGGAATAGGTGTAGAGGCTGGCGATTGCGCCAGTGTTGCAGCGGATGTTTGCTCGACCACGGATGCACTGGCAGGATCAACAGCCAGGGTCAGTTTTTGTGGTGGATAGCAAAGGCCTGCATCGGCACAACCTTGGTATTCCAATTTTACATTGAATGGTTTGGCAATGCCCGCTAAGTCGAAGCTCGCCGCTACCTCATGGTAATGCACCATGGTTTCGCGTTCGAATAGTTCGTCATATTTCATCTTCCCCGGCGTGTAGCTGGGGGTGATCCGGACTCCCTCATCGGCGTGGAATTTGAATCGCTCTTCATATAAATAGTAGCCATCGGCAATTTGCCAATGCAGTACCAGTTTGCCCTGGTCAATGGTGTAGCCGGGTTTGAATGCTTCTGCTACCGGTAAAAACTCGTCCTGTCCCGAAAGTAAATTGGAATTTAGTGTGCTATTGCTCTTGGCAAATGGATCGGCTTTTTGTGTTAGCAAGTCATCAGCAAAGCAGATGGGGACCAGCAAAAGCGATAATAAAAGCAATTTCACACTGAGCGATAATGAAGACAGGCTGCGCATGGTAGTTGGTGTTTCCCGGTCTGGATAAAAAATTCATGCATGGTTTAAGCGGAAGCTCGACGAGGAACATCCCACAAGGGGTGCCCGACGAGGCGACTTACAGTAACATACGTCGCTTTGTAGACAACCGGCAATGAACATCATTCTACCTGATGTGTATTTTTTCTTTCGCGGTAGTCGGTCAACTCATCAATGTGAAGGAAGTTGTTCTTCCGTTATCCCATTCAAGAGAAAAAGTTTTATGGTTAATTTAGTCATTCGCAGTGGTGTAGTAATAGGTGTTGTCTGCGCACTGAGCGCATGCCAGGCGCCTTTTTTTGCCAATCAGAAAAAACAGCCCGCTCCAGCGCCTGCACCGGTAGTGCAGCCCAAACCGGTCGTACAGGATTCGCAAGCGGTGAAATTGCTGATCCTCAATGGCGAATACACCCTGGCGCAAAATCAGCTGCTGACTCCCGCCAATGACAATGCGTATGATTATTTTCGTGCAGCGCTGAAACTTAATCCCGACAGCAGTCGAGCCAAAGGCGGCCTTCAGGGAATTGTCATGCGCTACGTTGATCTCGCCCGCCAGGCAGCTGCGCGCGGTAATTATTCGCAAGCGACGACCATGCTCAACAACGCACGGATTGTTGATCCTGATAATTTATTAATTAAAGAAGTGTCTGAAGGCCTTGCTGCGCAAATTAAATCAGCGCCCCCGGTTGAGCCATATCGCGGCGGCTCCAACGAGTTTTTGTTGGACGCAAGTTTGTTAGGTAAAGATGATCCCAAAATTCTTGCCCGAATTTCCGAAATCGCGCAAAAGCTAAAATCAACCAATAGTCTCGCCATTATTATCGCCCGCAGCGATGTGGAAGGCCGTTGGATCTATCAAAAAATGCGCGATGCAGTACCGGGGTATCGCGTACGCGGTGATATTAAATTAGGTGGTCCACCACGTGTACAGCTGATAGCTGAGGCACAATGATTTAATCATCCGGCTCCACTTTATTGAGTGAGCCGTTGACAGCCATTTTAATTATTAAAATTTTATGCGCGTTATCTACAGCCTGTTTTTCTACTGTTTATTGCCTTTTATTTTGCTGCGGTTGCTTTGGCGCTCTGTGGCAACGCCGGCCTATGCGAAGCGTTGGGCGGAACGTTTCGGTTTTTTTCCAACACTGGTTACCGCTAAAAAGGTGGCTTGGCTGCATACAGTATCTGTTGGTGAATTCCTGGCGGCATTGCCGATGATTCGTCGGTTACTGGCGGACCAGGGTTTGCAGCTGGTAATTACCACTACAACCCCAACTGGTTCTGAGCGGGTGCGTGCCACTTTGGGTGATTCAGTTTTTCATGTTTATGCACCCTATGATTTACCCGATGCTCTTGCCCGATTCATAAGGCGAATCAAACCTTCTCTTTATTTGGTAATGGAAACGGAACTATGGCCGAATACATTGGCGGTATGCGCGCGCAATAATATTCCGGCGATATTAATTAATGGGCGATTGTCGGAAAAGTCCGCGCGGGGTTATGCACGTTTTGGCGCATTGACTAAACCGATGTTGCAAAACTTGTCTTGTGCTGCAATTCAAAACTCAACTGATGCTGGTCGTTTTATCGCACTGGGTTTACCTGAGTCAAACGTGAGGGTGACGGGTAATATTAAATTCGATTTGAGTTTAAGTGATGATCTGCGTAATCAGGCGGTGCTGCTGAAAGGGCAATTATCAAATGACGGTCGGCGATTGGTGTTAATTGCAGCCAGTACTCATCAAGGGGAAGACGAAATTATTCTCGACGCATTTACGCAAGTGCGCGCAAGTGAAAACTCTTCAGCAAAATCTGCGGTTCTGATTCTGGTGCCGCGCCATCCTGAACGGTTTGATCGAGTGGGACAGTTATGTGTTAATAGAGGCTTTTCTGTTGCGCGACGCAGTGATCGCAGTTGGAGTAATCAAAACGATATTTTGCTCGGTGATACCATGGGAGAGTTGATGTTGATGTTTGGCGCCAGCGATATCGCATTTGTCGGTGGCAGCCTTGTGCCTAATGGCGGGCATAATTTTATCGAGCCGGCGGCTTGGGGATTGCCATTGATAAGCGGAGAACACTTATTTAATTTTGCAGAAGTTGCGCGCTTACTTAACGATGCGGGCGCTTTAACAACAGTAAATTCGGCGCAGTCACTTGCAAAGGAGTTTATTCGTTTGCTTAGTGATGAATCGCGCAGGGCCGCAGTTGGTTCGGCTGCTTTGCAAGTCGCCCTGGATAATCGTGGCGCCTTGGATAAAACCTTGGCAGTGATTACTGATTATCTGAGATAAATGGTCTTATTTTTTTATTGTTTACATCTAATTGTATAGAAAATAAAAGGACGCCGGATTTTCAGTTAATGAAAATCCGGCGTTTTTTTATCGCTAACAATTAATAGTTGGTGATGCCTGAGCTGGTACAGCTTGCCCATTTACCGATACAGATACTGCCTGCATTTTTTAACCGGCTATTGGTGATTTTTGCAGTGCTGGTGGAACTGTCAGTGCGGAATATACCTTCACCCATATTGGAGATCTGGCAGCGATCTACATTTACTGCAATCTTGAAGGTAGTGCCACCGTTCTGACGCAAGAATTTACCCATGTTATCAACCACACAGTTGGACACATTTAAAGTAGATGCCGCATTTACCTGGATAAATTTATCGGAGCCAGCGAAACCGGAAATATTTTTCACATTTACCGTACCGGAAGATTTGATCGTCATCGCATCTTCACCCACATTGGTCCAACGAATATTATCGATGGAGCCGCCGTTATAAAAGTGAATACCATCGGCCGCATTATTGCCGAATACGACGTTTTTCAAGGTTGCACCATTTTCTACACGGAACACCGGTTTTTGCCCTTCACTTTGGCTGCCATCACCCAGCGCACTTGTTGCATTAAATACTTTGCAACCGCCATCGTAAGTACCGCTGGAAACGATAATGGTAGAGCTTACATTCACTGTAGATCCACCTGAGCCACAAGTTGCACCGGTGATGTTGCCTGAACTACCGCCACTGCTGCTGTTACTGCCGGACGATGAGGTGGATGGTGATGATGAAGTGGTACCACCAGAACCGGAGGAGGGAATTGAACATTCTTTTACTGATTTCGATGGGTTTGGGTCTGAGCCAAAAGTGGCAACTGAACAGGAAAAACTGTCACTTAAAATTTTATAAACAAATTTATCTGCAGCACCGAAAGCAACATTGGTTGAGCCGCTGACCGAACATGTTTGTCCTGATTTACAAATGGTGACATAACCATCAGGACGGTTGGATGCAGAAAATGCGCTGGCAGCGCAACCGAGTAACGCAGTAGTAATGAAGGTTTTTTTTAACATGATTTCAATCTCGTCAGTTATTGGGGATAAATGAACGGATTGACCGAATAATGACGCCTGCTAAATTCAGGGGAGTTACAGCTTTCCAGAGAAATAAGCGCAGACTATTTATTGTTATATGTGCTCTTGATACGGCGAAAAGCGAGGGAACTATACGGTTGTTTATTAAACAACAGAATCCATTTATGTGACAAATAAATGTTTTTGTGATGAGGTTGCGAAAGATGTATTGATTGATACGTCACTTATTGTTTGGATTTTTTATCCATAAAAAATGCCGGACTAAAAAAGCCCGGCATTTTTATTGAAAAACGTGATTTTAACTAATCAGTTTTCGTATTTGCTGCGGTTAACCAACGCATCATCCAGTAACCACTTATCGATTTCCTGTACATCGGCTGGCGTCAACATACCGGCTACTTCGCGCAGTTTGATCGTGTCGATAACATAGTTGAACAGTGCATCTGAATAATCGCGGCGCGCTTGGTAAAGGTTGCGCTGTGACAGCAACACTTCCACCAGGTTACGGGTACCTACTTCATAGCCGGATTGGGTTGCTTCCAGCGCAGATTGGCTGGATACAATCGCCTGCTTGCGCGCTTGTACGCTCGCCACATCGGTTTCTACCGAAAGGTGCAGTGCGCGAGTACTTTGGATAACGCTGCGCTGGGTGCTGTTATACAACTCTTGCGCCTGGGTGTATTGCGCATAAGCCTGGCGACTGCGGCCAGTTGTTGCGCCACCACTGAAAATCGGCACTTCCATGCGGATCTTGATGGTGCTGCCATCTCTTGCAGTGTCCATTGGATCGCCTGTTTCAATGCCGTCATTTTCGGTATCTGAATAAGCCAAAGTTGCTCCAATGGTGGGGAGATGTCCTGATTTATTTGCTCTTGCGGTTTGCAACGCAGCGTCAGCCTGAAGTTTTGACGCTTTTAAGCTGTAGTTGTTTTTCAGTGAAAACTCGACCCAATCAGCGCGGTTGGCTGGCGAAGGGTTGATCACTGGAAATTGCGGTGACAGTGGCGCTACCTGATCTTCTGGTTTACCGGTCAGTACTTCCAAAGCTTCGTAATTGATGCTGAGGTTGCCGCGTGCTTCCAATGCAAATGCACGAGCGCTATCAAATGCAGCTTGGGCTTCATGCACTTCAGTGATTGCTGTCAAACCTACTTCAAAACGCTGTTTGGTTTGCTCGAGCTGTTTCTCAAGCGCTTTTTCTTCAGCAATGTTTGCCTCCAGAGTTTCAACCGAACGCAACACGTTAAAATAAGCTTCTGCTACGCGCACAATCAAGCTTTGCTGGTCAGCGCCATATTGAGCTTCAGCTTGTTCGCTCAGTTTTGCCCCTTGTTTGTAGATATACCAGGAGGACATATTAAACAGTGGTTGGGTAAGGGAAATATCCCACCCCTTGGAGTCATAATCGTTTTTGATCGTGGTATTGGTCAGATTATTTGTATATTCACCATCGGTTTTGGAAACCTCGGCACCCGCATTGATTTGCGGAAGCAATCCTGACCGACCAATAGTTTTGTTCTGTAATCCAGCTTCATATTTGGCTTGATCGGCTTTTAATTGGGCATCGTTTTTCAGTGCCAGCTCATACACATCCAGCAGGCTATTGGCGCTGGCAGTCAAAGGTGCAAGAGAAAACAGGCTGACGAGCAGGTAAAGCTTGGTCTTTTTCATAGAGGTTTCCAAAAGTCCAGAGTTGAGAATTCCAGTTCTACACCAGTAATAACCATGCATCTGGTGTGTGTTAGCCGAATCGGCCATAAGCGTTTGTACGAATGGCGTGGAGTGTAGCCGCTTGCTGCCTTTGGGTCGAGAAGTGCGCGGGAGTTCACCGGTTAAAAAGGGTAAAACGCGCCGCTTTCAGAGTGAAGTTACAAATGTAAGCTTCGCCCGCTGTTTACCTAACTATACGGTTTGGCGATCCTGATGGGTTTAGCCATAGGGCCACCAGTAAGGCGCAGGTATGACGCTTCCGAGGCAGGTTCAAGTCGTTAGACGCAGCAGTGCATCATATAGATTCAATGATCGCAAAAATGTCAGTTTCACTAACTGTTTTACTTATCCTTGCGGTTGTTTTTTAGACGATTGGAGGTGATATCCCATCAGGGTTCAATTGGTTTGAATCCATCAACCAATAATCCCAACCCGCGCTTGGGGGAAATCTGTTCCTTTACTCTCCCCATTAACTCCAATAGACTGCCATTTTTCTTGTCGGGGTGCTTTTCCACTTGGGTTACAAGTGATGAGGCTGAGACATACCCGTCGACCTGATCCGGTTAGTACCGGCGTAGGGAACGAGAGCTTCATTATGTGATGTGCCTATGGCATTCCTCTCCAGTTCCGCGCCTTTCTTTTTGCGGAATTTCAATGAGTCCATCAGCTCCATTATCTGTCTCCCCATCAACAGGTCTTTTACCGACCGGGACACCTATTGCCCTGACTATTGCTGGCAGCGATAGTGGTGGTGGTGCGGGTATCCAGGCGGACTTGAAAGCGTTTTCCGCATTGGGTGTATTTGGTTGCAGTGCGCTTTCGTCACTCACCGCGCAAAACACATTAGGCGTGCAAGGTGTACTGCCGATTCCTCCTGAGTTCGTACAGCAGCAAATCCAATCGGTGCTGAGTGATATCAATGTCGGTGCAATCAAAACCGGCATGTTGGCAACTGCCGATATCATTGCTGCAGTTGCTGAGTCCCTTAGTGCCTATCCACAAATTCCATTTGTGCTTGATCCGGTGATGGTGGCCACGAGTGGCGACCGCTTGTTGGCGGAAAATGCGATTCAGACGCTGATCGAAAAATTAATACCGCTGGCAACGCTGATCACGCCCAACTTGCATGAAGCGGCAGTGCTACTCAATGCGTCTGTAGCGATCAACCTTGAGCAAATGCAAACTCAAGGCGAGCAATTGTTGCGAATAGGTGCAAAAGCCGTGTTGATAAAAGGCGGCCACACTGACGGTGAAAATGCAACAGATTTATTAATTACTATCGATGGTGTCGAGGCATTTTCTGCTCCGCGTTTATCGACCAATAATACCCACGGAACCGGATGCACATTGGCATCGGCAATTGCTGCAGGGCTAGCGAAAAAATTATCGCTCAGTGAATCAGTCAGGCAGGCGAAAGATTATTTGCACAATGCACTTGTGCATTCCGAAAAATTAAAGATAGGGCAGGGCGCAGGGCCTGTTCATCACTTTTATTCGTTTTATTAAGTTGTTTGCATGAGTGACACTAATTGCGCTAGAACGACTGCTCACCATTAATGTAAAAATTTAAATCAGGTTTGATAACTCAAACCTCCCAACCGTTTTAACAGAGAGGGGATACCATGAATAGCAGCGTCGAAAAAATCCTGAGTCAAACTGCCGAGGTCGATAAGGCGTCGGTGCAGCCGTTCACCGGATCACAGAAAATATATGTGCAGGGCTCGCGTGCGGATATCCGTGTGCCTATGCGTGAAATCATCCTGGCAGATACACCTACCGATTTTGGTGGCGAAAAAAATCCACCGGTGCGCGTATACGACACTTCCGGTCCGTACACTGACCCCAATGTTATTATCGATCTGCGTACCGGTTTAGGCGATGTTCGCAGTGTCTGGATTGAAGAGCGCAATGACAGTGAGATCCTGGAGGAGAGTCACTCGGAATTTACCAATGAGCGTTTGAATGATCCCAAGTTGGCGGCGCTGCGTTTTAATCTCACGCGCAAACCACGTCGCGCTAAAGCAGGCATGAATGTGTCGCAAATGCATTATGCCAAGCACGGTATTATCACTCCCGAAATGGAATACATCGCCATCCGTGAAAATATGGCGCTGGCTCAGGCACGTGAATTGGGTATTCTTAAAGAACAACATCAGGGCATGAGCTTTGGTGCGAGTATTCCTGATGAAATTACCCCGGAATTTGTGCGCAGTGAAGTGGCTCGCGGTCGTGCGATTATCCCTGCAAACATTAATCACCCCGAAGTTGAGCCAATGATTATCGGCCGTAATTTCCTGGTAAAAATTAACGGCAATATTGGCAACTCTGCTTTAGGTTCTTCAATCGAAGAGGAAGTAGAAAAACTGACATGGGGCGCGCGTTGGGGCGCCGATACTGTGATGGATTTGTCCACCGGTAAAAATATCCATGAAACCCGCGAATGGATTATTCGTAACTCACATGTACCCATTGGTACTGTACCTATTTATCAAGCGCTGGAAAAAGTAGATGGTGTTGCTGAAAATCTTACGTGGGAAATTTTCCGCGATACGTTGATCGAACAAGCCGAGCAGGGTGTCGATTACTTCACCATCCATGCCGGTGTATTGCTGCGTTATGTACCGCTTACCGCTAAACGTGTGACCGGTATTGTGTCGCGCGGTGGATCGATTATGGCCAAGTGGTGTTTGGCGCATCACAAAGAAAATTTCCTCTATACCCATTTCGATGAAATTTGCGAAATTATGAAAGCTTATGATGTCAGCTTTTCATTGGGCGATGGTTTGCGTCCCGGCTCGATTGCCGACGCGAACGACGAAGCGCAATTTGGCGAATTGGAAACTCTGGGTGAACTGACCAAAATTGCCTGGCAACATGATGTTCAATGTATGATTGAAGGTCCGGGGCACGTGCCTATGCACATGATCAAGGAAAATATGGAAAAACAATTGGAAGTTTGCGATGAAGCGCCTTTCTATACGCTCGGCCCATTGACCACTGATATCGCACCTGGCTACGACCATATCACCTCGGGAATCGGGGCTGCTATGATTGGTTGGTATGGTTGCGCTATGCTCTGTTATGTAACACCAAAAGAGCATTTGGGCTTGCCCAATAAAGACGATGTAAAAACAGGTATTATCACTTACAAAATTGCTGCGCACGCTGCGGATTTAGCTAAGGGCCATCCGGGTGCACAATTGCGCGATAACGCTTTGTCAAAAGCGCGCTTTGAATTCCGTTGGGAAGATCAGTTTAACCTTGGTCTTGATCCTGACACCGCTCGTTCTTACCATGACGAAACCTTGCCGAAAGATTCAGCAAAGGTAGCGCATTTTTGTTCTATGTGTGGGCCAAAATTCTGCTCCATGAAAATCACGCAGGAAGTACGTGACTACGCGGCTAAAAATGGTACTGATATTTCAGTAATTGGCGATCATCAAGTCATTAAAATGATTGATGTTGAAGCTGAAATGAAACAGAAATCCAAAGAGTTTTTGGAGCAGGGCTCCGAGTTGTACCATAAAGTATAGAGTAGCAATCGCGCCCTTGAATAAAGTTCATGGGCGCATCGATCAACGATAAACCTGCACAATAAAAAGCTATGATTAAAAAACCGGAATTTAGCCGCACGGATGTAGAGATCATCCGGCGCGAAGAAATGTACAAACGTTTTTTCCGCGTGGAAAAAGTATTTCTTCGCCACAAATTATTTGACGGTGGCTGGGGTAAGGAAATCAGCCGCGAATTATTTGTGCGTGGCGAAGCGGTTGCCGTTGTGCTTTATGATCCGGCAAATGATTTGATCGGCATGGTCGAACAATTCCGCATAGGTGCACTCAATGAACCTAACGGCCCTTGGTGCTATGAAGTCGTAGCCGGTATGTTGGAGGAGGGTGAATCGCCAGAAGAAGTGGCACGCCGTGAATTGATTGAAGAGGCAAATGTTACACCCTATGCGATGGAATATATTTGTAATTATCTGTCCAGTCCGGGCGGTTGCGATGAAAAATTACATTTATTCTGTGGCCTCTGCGATCTGAGTGAGGCTGGCGGTATTTACGGATTACCGGAAGAGGGGGAAGATATTCGCGTCCATGTTTTGGCAGCGGACGATGTGTTCGCTGAGTTATTAAACGGTGCTTTTAATAACGCCACCGCACTTATTTGTTTACAGTGGTTGCAATTGAACCGTTCGCGGTTGCGGTTGTGTTCGCAACCGACCGCCAATGAATAATTTTTTGTAACCATTGACTTAACATCGAGTCTGGCTAACACTTCCTTCAAGGGCGTTTTAATCGACATTGGTTGTGCCCGCTGTTCTAACATCGTATGTTAATTTCTTTTCACTATTTTTAAAGGCCTCTATGTTCACATTGCGCGCTGCCAAAGCCCAACCTGAATACGTTACTTACAAAGAGCGTTACAAGGTGGACTTACCATTGCAGATGGCTGAATGTGAAACCAATTATGCACGTTTAAGCAAATTGCTGGTCAAGCAGCATGCCGATAAATTGATAGTGCAAGACGAGTTTCGTTTTATGGTGTCGCGCGGCCAACAAAACTGGCTGCATGTACTGCGCATCACTGAGCGCTCACCCTATACCACCACATTGGAATTGGGCCGTACGGCTGTTGGTGAAAATTCTAATTGGTTGGCGATGCCTAAATTGACATTGCGTATGTATCACGATGCAAAGCTGGCCGAGGTATTGGCATGGGAAGGGCACAAACGCCTGCGTCCGCGTTATGAATATCCCAATCAGTCCATGTATCAGAATGACGAAAAATACCAGCTCAATCGTTTTCTAGGTGAGTGGCTGACGGTTTGTCTGGAGCATGGCCATAGCCTGGACGAAAGTTTTTGCTTTGAGTAAGACTTGTTTTCCGGTTTTTTAACTACCTTTATGGCGTGTCAATAATTGCTCGCTTCCTGTGTCGATGATTAAAATTCATCGGGAACAATTCTTAACTTCCTCACACTTTTTACACTTCTTGGGCCTAAATCCATTTTTTTCCACAGTTTCAGGGTGGCGTAAAGAATGATTAGCGTATATCGTTGCGATTGAAACTTATCCATTTTGACACTTAAGTCCACGCGTCAATGAGAGTGGAATTCAGTCTGTTAATCAACAGAAACCGACTATCGAAGGACGAGAGCAGCCAGTGCGTCTGATTCAGATAACCGATTGCCATTTGGGACCGCAACAAAGCGAAACCCTTTTGGGGTTAAATACCGACCAGAGCCTTGAGGATGTGCTACTGCTTATCCAACAGGCAGAGCCGCGTTTTGATCATTTAGTTTGTACCGGTGATGTTGCCAGTGCCGGTCACATAGACTGCTATCAACGTTTCGCTCGAACGATTCGCAGTCATTTTTCCCAACCTATCAGCTGGCTTGCCGGCAACCATGACTCTGCCGATATTATGGAATCGGTGCAAGAGTCCCTTGGTATTCAAGGACGGTTAGTGGAATTGGGTGAATGGTTATTAGTGTTGCTGGACTCCAGTGTCCCGGGCCAGGTTTACGGCCAACTTGCGGCCAGTGAGTTGGACTTTCTTGAGCATGTCCTTAAGGCTCATCCTGATAAACACACTATCGTTTCTCTGCACCATCAGCTTGTTCCCGTGGGGAGCGTATGGATCGACCAATATGTAGTGCGCAATTCAGATGCGCTATTCCAGTTGGTAGATGAATACCCGCAAGTGAAATTGATTGTCTGGGGCCATGTACATCAGGATTTCGAGATGCAACGCAAAGGCGTCACTATGGTCGCAACTCCTTCTACTTGTGTGCAATTTAAACCTCAATGTGATGACTTTACCGTGGATACCCAAATGCCGGGTTATCGCTGGTTTGAATTGAACGACGATGGCACCTTTGCCACCGGTATCGCCCGCGTCACCAATAAACAGTACGTGATCGATTACAAATCAGCGGGTTATTGATTGCCTATGGCTGCATTGCTGTATATCCACGGTTTCCTCAGCTCTCCCCTCTCGTTCAAAGCGCAGCAAACAGCACAATGGCTGGCTGCGTATCATCCGGACATTGAATTCCACTGCCCGCAATTAACGCCTTATCCCGCCGATACCCAACAATTGCTGGAGTCGCTTGTTGAGCGCTTACTACCTGAGCCTGTGTATGTAATGGGAAGTTCGCTGGGAGGATTCTGGGCGACATGGCTGGCGGAAAAATACGACTTGCGTGCAGTGCTGATTAATCCGGCAGTTCGCCCGCAGGATTTTATGCCTGCTTATTTAGAGGTTGACCTGAAAAGTTATCACACGGATGATAGCTACCGCTTAAGCGCACACCACATCGACGAGGCTGTTGCGGTCGATGTGCCGGTTACGCGCCTGCAAAATTATTGGTTGTTGGTGCAAACAGGTGATGAAACCCTGGATTACCGACAAGCTGTGCAAAAATACCAATCGTGCAAACAGACAATAGAAGAGGGCGGAGATCATTCCTTCCAGGGATTTGAGCGCTTTCTTGATGATTGCATTCTCTTTTTTAAACACTCGGCCTTTTTTTAAACTACTCGGTAAATAGAAAATAATATGGCTAATTATTCCGCAGAAGATATTGAAGTACTCACGGGATTAGACCCGGTTAAAAAACGCCCCGGTATGTATACCGAAACTACACGCCCCAATCATCTTGCGCAGGAAATTATCGATAACTCGGTGGACGAAGCTCTCGCAGGTCACGCCAAATCGATCAATGTTATTTTGCATAAAGATCAATCAATCACTGTCATCGATGATGGTCGTGGTATGCCGGTGGATATCCATCCCGAGCAAGGCAAACCCGGTGTCGAAGTTATTTTGTGTACACTCCACGCGGGCGGTAAATTCTCCAACAAAAACTATCAATTCTCCGGTGGTTTGCATGGTGTAGGTGTTTCGGTTGTGAACGCCCTGTCCGAGAAATTAATTGTCACCGTTAAGCGCGACGGCAACGTATACCAAATGGGTTTTTCCAATGGCGAAAAAGCCAGCGATCTGGAAATTATCGATACCTGTCCCAAGCGTCAAACCGGCACCAGTGTTCATTTTTTACCGAACCCTGGTTATTTTGATTCCAACAAATTCTCTGTTAGCCGCATGCGTCATGTACTGCGTGCAAAAGCAGTTTTGTGCCCGGGATTGTCGGTTTCATTTTTGGATGAACAGACCGGCGAAAAAGATGAATGGTATTACGAAGATGGTTTAAAAGATTATCTCGCCGGTGCCACGCAAGAATTTATTACTTTGCCTGAGCATCCCTTTGTGGGCGATTTTAGCGGCCAAACGGAAGCCGTAACCTGGGCATTGCAATGGTTGCCGGAAGGTGGCGAATTAATTCAGGAAAGTTACGTCAACCTGATTCCCACCGCTCAGGGTGGAACTCATGTAAATGGTTTGCGTACCGGCTTGTTGGATGCGTTACGCGATTATTGCGAATTCCGCAATTTAATTCCGCGCGGTATAAAACTCGCCCCGGAAGATTTATGGACGGCATGTTGTTTTGTCTTATCGTACAAGCATGCCGATCCACAATTCTCCGGCCAAACCAAAGAGCGTTTAACTTCGCGTGAAGCTGCTGCGTTTGTATCCGGAATTACCAAAGATGCTTTCGCGCTTTGGTTAAACCAGCACACAGAAGATGGCGACAAGCTCGCTGAATTTTGTATCAGCAACGCGCAAAAACGTGTGCGTGCGAGCAAAAAAATTGAACGTAAACGTGTTACCCAAGGGCCGGCGTTGCCTGGCAAATTGGCTGATTGTTCCAGCGGCGATCCGGCGCGCAGTGAATTATTTTTAGTAGAGGGTGATTCGGCGGGCGGTTCAGCTAAACAAGCGCGCGACCGTGAATTCCAGGCCATCATGCCGCTGCGCGGGAAAATCCTGAATACCTGGGAGGTAGATTCCGGAGAGATTCTTGCGAGTCAGGAAGTGCACGATATTTCCGTCGCCATTGGTATGGACCCCGGCAGTGAAGATCTCGGCGAATTGCGTTATCACAAAATTTGTATTCTCGCCGATGCGGACTCGGATGGATTGCACATCGCCACTTTGTTGTGTGCACTGTTTGTAAAGCATTTTCCAGTGCTGGTTCGCCATGGTTATGTCTATGTGGCAATGCCACCGCTGTACCGTATTGATATCGGCAAGGAAGTGTATTACGCGCTTGATGAAGGTGAGAAGAACGGTGTGCTCAATCGTATCGCAGCCGAAAACAAAAAAGGTAAACCTAACGTGCAGCGCTTTAAAGGTTTGGGGGAAATGAACCCTTTGCAGTTGCGTGAAACTACGATGGCACGCGACACTCGCCGATTGGTTCAGCTCACTATCGGTGAAGAAGATGGCACTATGCAAATCATGGATATGATGCTCGCCAAAAAGCGCGCGGGCGATAGAAAAAATTGGCTGGAGGAAAAGGGTAATCTGGCTGAGATTGCTGTGTAGTTGCAGTAGTTGAAGAAAATTCAGACATCGTGCCAGGGACGGCACGGAGATGAACAAGCGCTTAAATACCCCTTATCATTCCAAAAACCAAAGACTTTCCGCTGGTGTGAATATTCGTTACCAATCTGCGGCCTAAATGACAACTCCATCGTGTTTTTCACCGCACAATATTTCATTCCTGCATTTTCTGTTTAGCACGAAAGAAAAATCTGGCTACACTTTCTAGATAATTCCATAACGTCTGCTCAGGAAGTGACCATGAACAATAAAACTAACCGGATCCTGTTTTTATCAATTGCAGCTTCATTGGTAGCCCTGCATGGCTGTGGGGGCGGTAGTGATACAGAAAAGCCGCCAGCACCTGCAGCGCCGGATGTTTATAAGGTCGGTACAAACCCGCGTTTTGATCCTGTGATTTCCGACATTCCGTTTAATACTGATTTGGTATTTGCCGCTGCGGCAACCTCCGATGGTACTGCCAGCCTGGGAGCTGCGACTGATCCGGTACGTGCCACCATCAATCAACTGGACGGTTTTTCCACTTCGGCCTTTTTTGATATTTTGATCAGCGGCAGTGTTGATCCCGCTTCGGTGCTGGCATCGAAAAGTGTGTTTTTGATTGAGTTGAATACCGGCGGTAAGGATGCATTAAACCCGGCCAATATTGTGGGAGTGGTTGGCTTGGCAAATTATGACGCGACGGTGGTTTCCCAGGATGGTGGAACCAACAATACCATCCGCATTCGCCCCACCAAGCCGCTCAAATCCAAAACCAAATATCTGGTTGCGATTACCAGCGATGTTAAAGATTCCAGCGGTAGCGCGCTGACTCGGTCCTGGACTTACAACGCGCTGCGCGATACAAGTTATGACACTCTTGCCGGTCTGGCGCCCGTGCGCACAGCGATTGTCGGTTGGGAAACACTTGCCAGCGGCTTTTTGGCCGCAGTAAGTGGAGGGCAGTTAAGTGCGGCGACAGCTAAAGAGAAACTGGTGCTTACCTATACCTTCACTACCAGCGACCCGATTACACCGCTCATTGCGATGGCCGCACCGCGTGCGGCTATTGCTTCCACCCAGATTACGGCGGGAACCTCACCTGAGGCTGCAGTTGCCAATACAGTGATGCTTGACTCGCTGGGGTTATTGCCGACTCCCAAAAAACGCGATCTTGGAATTTCCGGGTTCACGGGCATTGATTTCAATAACTTTAGCGCTGCGCTGGCTGCAAATGTGGGCAAGCTTTACACCGGTTATATCAAGGTACCTTATTACCAAACTGCTGCGACGGGTTTGGCGTTTGGGGAATATTTACAACGCACCTGGAAGCCTGATCTGACCCTCGCGGGTGCTTTGGGTGTCACTGTGCCAACCGATGTGGATGGCAGTTACAACGTCACTTATCGCTATCCATTTGCGGCGAAAACAGGTGATGAATCAATTCCTCTGCAGGTCACACTGCCCCAGGATAACTGGGTGCCGGGTTATGCGGGTGCAGCTAACTGTGGTCAGATCTACGCCGCCTCCGGTTATCCAACGGTTATTTATGTTCACGGTATTACCAGTGACCGCACCTCGATAGTTGCCCTCGGGCATACACTGGCGAGTCGCTGTATTGCGACAGTGGCCATTGATCTTCCCGTGCACGGGGTTCCGGCAAATAGTGCATTTGTCAATGCGCTGAATGTGGAAAAGAGTAAGTCGATTCCGTTTGTTGCACTTTACGGGGCCAACGCGCCGCACGAGCGTCACTTCAACGTTGCTGGTTCCGGTGGCGCGCCGGCACCAATGAATTTTGAAACCCCCGGCACTACCGATGGTTCGGGCGCTCAATTTATCAATCTGGGATATTTGACTAATACCCGCGATAACAACCGTCAGGCAGTGATGGATCTGCTCAATCTCAATGCCAGCCTCGGTGGTATTAACACTGAAATTCGCAAATCAGTAAATACCGGGTTGGACTTGAATCGTGTCTATGTTGTGGGAGTATCCCTCGGCGGGATTTTGGGCAGTGTTTTCACTACCGTTAACCAAATCGCCATCGCCAACGATGCCCAAATTGGTCTGCCGTCCAACCTCAATCCGATTCGCGGCCTGGTGACCAGCGGTGCAGGCACCCAGGTCGCGCAAATTCTGGTGAACTCCGCGACTTTCGCGCCGGTCATCAATAATGGCTTGGCGGCTAGCGGCGTGAATGTGGGCACCAGTAACTACGAACGTTTCCTGTACGCCGCGCAAAGCGCAATGGACTCTGGTGATCCGGTTAACTTTATGCAACCTCTGGCTCTATTGGGGATTCCGGTATTGGTGCAGCAAATCAATAACGATGCGGTAATTCCTAATAGTGCTGCCAGTGCACCGCTTGCCGGAACCTCGGCGATGGCATCGCTGCTTAACGCTACACAGTTAGGTTTAGGTAGCACCCAGTTGGGGCGCGGCTACGTTAAACACACTGCCGGTGGGCATTCATCCCTTTTGCGTCCTGAAGGCGGTGCACCGCAAGTCACCGCAGAATTGCAGGCACAAGTCGTTACCTTTGTGTTGAATAACGGTAACGTCGGCGTTGGTAGCGGGGCTCCGGGGAATATCGAGTTGCCTGCTAACTAATCGTGTTAAGGTGAGGAACTAAACCCCGGCAATGCCGGGGTTATTTTTTTGTCGAACCACAAGCACTCATAAACAATGGCGTAATACCTGCTAGGTAGTGTAGGTCCGGTAAATCTTCACGGCATTCTTGTGTTCAAAGGTGTTTTTCGGGATTATGCCGCCAGTTATTCATCGTCGTAGTGATGGATTATTTTTAATCAGCCTTGAGTTTCCAGCATGACCCCACGCAATTACTTATACCTGTTAAAAAAGTACGATGAATACCAGCCGCAGATCGAGCGTTTGCTGGAGTCGATAGTAACCTCGCTGTCGCCCAACAAATTTGGTGCATCCAATGAACAGCTGAAAGAAATTGTAGGGCGCCTGCATGAGTCCTATCCGTTTGTGGAATTGATTTATTGCCTGGATGACCAAGGCATACAAATTACCGAGTCTGCTGCATCACCAACCGTGCCTGATCCTAAACGTCGCGAACCGGGCTTTGGTTCTGACCGTAGCCATCGCGTTTACTATGCGCGCGCGCGCGACAATGCCGCTGCTGCCACGGTTACCCAGCCTTATCTCTCCAGCGCTACGCACCAGCTCGCGATTTCTGCGGTGCAGCGTTTTGTTGATCCCAACGATGCCACGCGTTATCTGGTGATTAATTTCAATCTGGAAAAACTCATCACTTTCCTGAATGGCGATAGTTTACGCCGCATGGTTCACCCTTTTTTCCAGCTTATCTACGGCATTATTGGCTCTATGTTGGTATTGGTGTCCGGCCTGTTGTTGTACTCGGCTGGCAGCTCTTTATTTGATGTGGTGCATGAGCACACCAACACGGCAACCCAGGCGTTCCATCTTGTTATTCTGGTGACCTTGGGCTTGGCAATTTTCGATTTGGGTAAAACGATTCTCGAAGAAGAAGTGTTGCTACACAAAGATATTCATCACACCGGCTCGACTCGCCGTACCATTAGTCGCTTTATGTCGGCGATTGTGATTGCGGTATCGATTGAATCCTTATTGTTAATGTTTAAGTCATTGCTGGGTGATGCAACGCACTTGAATTCTGCGGTGTGGATGCTCTGTGCTGCTGTTGCTTTATTAGTCGGTTTGGGCGCTTATTTGAAATTGACCAGCGAAAAAGAATAACGCCATTCTTGACCGGCGCCTCCCCATTTTAAGCGGGGCGCGCAAGTGGGAGGGGAGTTCACTCATGCGAGAAAATAATTCATGTCCACCAAAACCAAAAGTGCATTTGTCTGCAATGACTGCGGTGCAGATTATAAAAAATGGCAGGGTCAATGCACTGAATGTGGTGTATGGAACAGCTTGAGTGAAGTGCGCTTGGGGCCAACACCGACTAATCGCACCGCAAAATTTGAAGGTTATGCAGGCGGTGCCACCGGCAATAAAATCCAAACACTTGCCGAGATCTCACTCAATGATGTGCCGCGTTTTAGCAGCGGCGCAGGTGAGTTTGATCGCGTGCTGGGCGGTGGCTTTGTGCCGGGTTCAGTCGTCCTGATCGGCGGTAACCCTGGCGCAGGTAAATCGACGCTGTTGTTGCAAACCCTGTGCAATCTTGCTCGCACTATGCCCGCGCTTTACATCACTGGCGAAGAGTCATTGCAACAAGTTGCGATGCGCGCACAGCGTCTCGGGTTACCCACCGATCAGTTACAAATGCTGAGCGACACCAGCGTAGAAAGTATTTGTACTATTGCGCAAAAAGTCGCGCCGAAAGTGATGGTGATTGACTCGATCCAAGTCATGCATATGGAAGATATTTCTTCCGCGCCCGGTTCTGTATCGCAAGTGCGGGAAAGCGCCGCCTATCTCACCCGGTTTGCCAAACAAACCGGCACGGTATTAATCCTTGTCGGCCATGTTACTAAAGACGGTTCTCTCGCCGGTCCCAAAGTGTTGGAGCATATGATCGACTGTTCCATTTTATTGGAGGGCGACAACGACTCTCGCTTCCGTACTTTGCGTGGCCACAAAAATCGCTTTGGTGCCGTCAACGAGTTGGGCGTATTTGCGATGACCGAGCAAGGTATGCGCGAAGTAAATAATCCCTCGGCGATTTTTTTACAGCGCGCGGAAGATGCATCATCCGGTTCAGTTGTGATGGTGATGTGGGAGGGCACGCGTCCGCTCCTGATAGAAATCCAGGCGCTGGTTGATGACAGTCATTTGGGCAATCCGCGTCGGGTCGCGGTAGGTATGGATCAAAATCGGTTAGCGATGTTGCTTGCCGTTTTGCATCGCCACGGCGGTATTATGGTGGGCGACCAGGATGTATTTGTGAATGTGGTTGGCGGGGTAAAAGTGATGGAGACAAGCGCAGACCTGGCGCTGCTGCTTGCCGTCGTCTCCAGTTTTCGCGACCGCGTTTTGCCGCAGGATTTAATTGTGTTTGGCGAGGTGGGCCTCTCCGGTGAGATTCGCCCGGTGCCGAGCGGCCACGAGCGTTTGCGTGAAGCAGCCAAGCATGGGTTCAAACGCGCAATAGTCCCGTTTGCCAATGCCCCGCGCGAAAAGAATTTAGGAATTGAAGTTGTTGCAGTTAAAAATTTGCAAGAAGCGCTGAATGCACTTTAGCTATCCTAACGATACTTAATCCGGAATTTTCAGTTCAATTATATGGCGATCAATCTTTTTTAATTGTTCCCAGGCTTCGCGAAAATTAGGGATGGAAAAAAATAAGGCATCCAGACTTCCATCTTGTTGCGCTAATTCCAATCCCCTTTGAATGCGTAAGGCAAGATCGCTGTCATTAACAAAAAAATAAATCGGTTGTGGATAATGGATCGCCAGATTCTTTTCCACTGCCAATCCTAAACTTTCGTAATTTTTTAAATCGGATTCTACTTCCTGCAGGCCGCGTGCGATGTAATCGAATCGTTTGAGGCTCAGCATTCTGAACATTGGCCGGTAAGAATAAGATGTTACTAACGGTAAACCATTAAAGCGATAGACATCGGTGTCGCTCCATTGGGTACCACTACCGATTTTAAACTTTTGCAAATCCGCGACGGTTTTAACCTGATCAAATTTGGCTTGGTCAGCGGTGCGGATCAACAATAATCGATACTCGTTAATGCCGCGGATTAAATTGAATTTAACCGGCGCCAGTTCTTCTTCCCGCTTTTTATTACTGCTGCTCCAGACAACATCTAGTACGCCTTGCTTAACTAACAAGCGTGCTCGCTCGCGGTTAACCGCAATAGAGTGATGATCAAATTGGATGCGTTCAGATTCTTTGCTTGTTTTGGTTAATGCCAAATACAAAGCTTCTTCGTAAAAACGGCTGGTTACTTCAGGTTCAAGTGAGCCAGCTTTGGGAAGTGTCAGACGCAGGATGGTTTCCGCCAACGCAGATTGGCTGAAACAGAATGGCATACACAACAAAAAAAAGAACGCCAGATACCGCATAGAGATGTTCTGATTAATGGTTGTTTTCTATGAGGGTTAATAGTTCATGAAGCAATGTTTTATCAACTGGTGTGTCAGGTTGGAATTCAAAGCCGCTGGTGCTTTCGTAGATTATTTCTTCACTCATTACTTGGAGGGCTCCGCAAATCGGTACTCGTCGGACCAGTGTTATGGTTAGTAGTCGCTGATTAATTCAGAGAGTTGCCGTTCGGCGGATTTTGCATCGCCCAGATTCAATTCAATCAAGCGGCGTAAATGGCTTACGCTATCAATATCAATAGAGGTACACATCAATCCGGTTTGATTGTGATGCTGGTGTGCCACGGTAACGGACATAGCAATGCTGGTGTTGTCCGACAGCAGGATTTTCACCAGTATGGGGTGATCATGCGCAACTTCAGCGGGCAAGGTTTGTTGTAGTAATAAGCCTTTCAACGAAATATCCAATAAGCTTGCACGCCAGTGGAATTCGCCCTGTGCCAGTTCGACATGGGCATCAAAAAGAATGCGGCTAAATTTGCGGCGCTCGTTAGCAGTATTTTTGTTGTTGGTAGTGGTCATAGTTTGTTCTATCAGTCACGGTGTGGTCTCGCGCAACCGTCCGGCTGCCGGATGTTGCGAATATGCTTCCTCCAGTGTAGTCGTTGGCAGCCGTTTCGCCATTCTTCGCATTGCCTGATTCGCCTATTTGCCTCTGGCATCCGGCCGCACCTATAATCCCGACACGTGTGATAACAGGCTGATTCTTATGAGAGATTTTCGTGTTGGTATTGATCTTGGCGGCACTAAAACCGAGGTTATCCTGCTCAATGGCAACAGTCAGGAGCTATTCCGCACCCGCATCCCTACAGTCCGCGATGACTATGCTGCTACCTTGCGCGACCTTGCCGATTTAGTCGGGCAAGCTGAAGCGGCTGCAGGGCAAACCAACTTGCCGGTGGGGATCGGTATTCCCGGTACGATTTCACGCAAGACCGGCTGGGTCAAAAATGCCAACTCTACCTGGCTCAATGGCAAACCTTTCCAAAAAGACCTTTCTGATTTTTTGCAACGCGATGTCAAAGTCACCAACGATGCCAATTGCCTGGCAGTATCCGAAGCGACGGATGGTGCAGGGCGCGGATACGATCTGGTATTTGCCGGAATTCTGGGGACAGGCTGCGGTGCCGGTGTGGCGTTTCAGGGTAAGCCAATTGTCGGCCCTAACGGTGTAGCGGGTGAGTGGGGACACAATCCTTTACCCTGGACGAATGATGCCGACCTGAATGCGCGCCCTTGTTATTGCGGCCGGGCGGGATGCCAGGAGACTTTTCTCTCCGGCACAGGTTTGTGTCTCTCCTATCAATTAGCGACGGGCGAAAAAATCAAAGGCAATGAAATTGTTGCTATGGCGCAAGCTGGAAATAAAACTGCCATAGCTGTGCTGGAAAACTATTTCGATCAATTAGCGCGTGGACTTGGGGCGGTGATTAATATCGTGGATCCGGATGTGATTGTATTGGGTGGCGGTGCCTCCAATATTGCAGCTATTTATAGTGAAGTATCCAAGCTATTACCCAAATATGTGTTCGGTGGTGAGTGCGATACACCGATAAAACCCGCAGTTCACGGCGACTCCAGTGGCGTGCGCGGTGCGGCCTGGTTGAATCCACTTGCGTAGCTTTTGTTTAATGGCTGCAAACAAAAAGCCCATCCGCTTGGTGATGGGCTTTTTGTTTTTAATATTGTGTAGCGTCAGCCGTGCTCAGGTCGCTACGGATTACACGAAAATGCCACAGCGCATTGCATCGCTCAATATTTGTATTGATCAATTGCTCTGGGAATTGGTGCCCCATGAGCGTTTGGTATCTATCAGCTATCTTACGGCGAATCCAATGTGGTCTCCCATTGCCGAACAAGTTCGCGGTGTGGCATTAAATCACGGCTTGGCTGAGGAGATAGTGCCGTTAAAACCTGATGTTATTTTTGCGGGCGAATTTGATGCGCCCAATGCTATCGAATTATTAAAAAAGTTGGGGCTGCGTGTTGAGCGGTTACCATTGCCGCGCAAGTTGGATGACATCAATATACAGATTGTGGAATTAGCAGAGTTGATCGGCGCGCAACTAAAAGCACAAAAAATGGTGCAAGAAATTAATCACCAGATTGCAGAACTGCAAGCAGCCACTATTGGAAAAACACCACTGACTGCATTTTGGTATTCCGCCAACGGTGTAGTGATTGGCGATGGGACTTTAGAACATGAGTTGATGCAGCTTGCCGGTTTGCGCAATTTGGCGGCAGAGCGGGGCATGTTCAGTTTCAATCAGCTCGATCTGGAGTTATTGCTCAGTGCGAAACCACAAATTTTAATTGTGGAAGAAAGCAGTGATGATGCATTTTCACTTGCGCGCGAATATCTGTCGCACCCGGCATTGAAACATGCCGATTTTAAAGTAGTCATTTTGCCAGCAGGTTTATCGGGGTGTGCTGCGTCAGTTATCGGTGATGTAGCTGCCGCTCTTAAACAGGCGTTAGTAATCGAAGCGAATGATTGAGCGCACGGCCGTTATCAATTAACTTAACAAGAAGAGTTTACTTTGCGGACTATTATTTCGTTTACGGCTTTGTCCGGCGCCTTGGTTATAGCGCTCATCGCTGCCTCCGTGCTCGCGCTGAATACCGGCCTTGCTGATATTGACGTTGTCGCCGGCTTGCAGGATTTTTTTAGTGGCGAGCAAAGTCTCGCTGCGAATGTCGTCGGGCAAATTCGCTTGCCGCGTTTGATTCTGGCGATAGTCATTGGCGCTACTTTGGGAATGTCGGGTGCGGCTATGCAAGGATTGTTGCGTAATCCACTGGCTGATCCCGGTGTGTTGGGAGTGAGCAGCGGCGCCGCGTTCGGTGCGATCTGTACATTGTATTTTGGTCTCGCTGCCAGTGCCTGGTATTGGCTACCGGGCGCGGCAATTGTCGGTGCATTGTTTACTTTATTTATGGTGTATTTGTTGGCCGGAATGCACAGCAGTATGCTGGCATTAATCCTGGCGGGCACGGCAATGAGTTCAATCATGGTCGCGTTTATTGCAGTCGCTTTAAATTTCGCGCCCAGTCTATATGCCATGCAGGAAATTGTTTTCTGGCTATTGGGCTCGCTGGCTAACCGCCATTTTGACCATGTGTATATCGCGCTACCGCTTGCGGTTATCAGCTGGATGATGCTGCTGAGCCGCAGCCGTTTTCTCGATGCGCTTAGCTTGGGTGAAGACAGCGCGCGCTCGTTGGGTTTTAATAATCATCGCGAGCGCGGCGTTTTATTGTTGGGTATCGCAATTGGCGTTGGTGCATGCGTAGCGGTGAGTGGTGCAATTGGATTTATCGGTTTGGTGATTCCCCATTTGTTGCGGCCCTTTGTCGGTTATCGCCCCGGGCGTTTGATGTTAGCGAGCGCGTTGGGCGGTGCATTATTGTTGGTGCTTGCCGATATTCTCGTACGCCAGTTTGACAGTGCGCGGGAATTAAAAATTGGTGTAGTTACATCATTAATCGGTGCGCCCTTTTTCCTGTTATTAATTTTAAAAACCCGTTCACGGTGGGCATGATAATGATAACAACACTCAGTGCCCGGGACGTTTTGTTTGCACGCGATGGCAACCACATTCTGGATAATGTGGGCATGCAATTGTCAGCCGGTGAGATTGTAGGACTGATCGGTCCGAACGGCGCCGGTAAAAGTTCGCTGCTGCGGGTGATGGCAGGTTTGCAACGTGCTGACGCAGGCAGAGTAACTTTGTCATTGGGCGGCACCGACAAAAAATTGCTGAATGATTTTTCCGGGCGCGAGCGCGCGCAGATATTGGCATATTTGCCCCAGCAAGAAGTGCCCGCCTGGCCATTACAGGTGGAGCATTTGGTTGGCCTTGGTCGTGCACCCTGGCACACACCACTGACCGGAAAATCCCCGCGCGATAAACAGGCCATTGAGCGCGCGCTGGAACAGACTGAATTGCAATCACTGCGTCAGCGTATTGTGACCACACTTTCCGGTGGTGAATTGCAGCGTACTTTGCTGGCGCGGGTGTTTGCTGGCGAACCACAGATTATCCTCGCTGATGAACCTATCGCAGCACTCGATCCTTACCATCAATTGCATATGATGGAATTGCTCGCCGAACATGCAAAGCAGGGCGGGGCAGTGTTAGCAGCTCTGCATGATTTAAGTTTGGCCGCGCGCTTTTGTTCGCGGCTGGTGTTATTGCATCGCGGAAAAATTGTCGCCGACGGTAACCCCATCGATGTGTTAACAACCGAAAATTTACAACAGGTTTACGGTATAAGTGCGTATGTTGATTGCCGCGATGAAGGTGTGGTGATCATCCCTCGTAAACGGGTTGTTTGAATTTTTAGATGAACACTAACCAGTAGAAACGTGCGGTATTTTTACTGAGCCCGTCTGAGGTATGGATGACGAAGTCGAGCTCCCAGGGATGGGTTTACGGCGTGTCTCGGTAAAAATACTGCAAGTCTTAAAGTGTGTTCTTCCTTTTGGAGCGGCAATTATGAACGCAGGTGTATTTAAATTTTTTGCCAATCTGTGGCCGCCATTATTTTTCTCTGGCATCAGGATAACCTATTTGGCTGCGGATTATCGGGAAGCGCAGGTAACGTTAAAGCTGCGTTGGTACAATCGCAATTACGTCGGTACACAATACGGCGGCAGTTTAATCTCTATGACCGATCCCTGGTATATGTTGATGATTATGAACAACCTGGGACGCGATTATTTTGTGTGGGACAAACACGCCGAGATAGATTACATCGCTCCCGGCAAAACCCATGTGCATGCCCGCTTCAGTATTAACGATGAAATCCTTGACGATATCCGTGCAAAAACGGCGGGCGGTGAAAAATACGTACCCGAGTTTTTGGTTGACATCAAAGATGATAACGATCAATTAGTCGCGCGCGTAAAACGCCGCGTTTATGTCAAATTAAAACCTCGTGCCCGGGACAATTAGATTTTAACTCCCGCACGTCCAATAGCTGGAAAATCCTATGATCAATGTTGCTCTCTGTTCTTATGGTATGTCGGGTAAGGTATTTCACGCTCCGCTGATTACAGCGGAATCCGGTTTGTGTCTTCATACAATATTGCAGCGCGGCGAACCTACGGCCTTGGCGGATTATCCGGACGTGGGTATCGTAACAACCTTTGAAGAAATCCTTATCAATCCGGATATTCATTTGGTTGTCGTCAATACGCCTAACGAGCACCATTATCCAATGACAAAAGCGGCACTACAAGCTGGTAAGCATGTAGTGGTTGAAAAACCGTTTACTCTGAACCTTGATGAAGGCAATGAATTAATTGTACTTGCTGGTGGGCAGCAAAAAATCCTTGCAGTTTTTCAAAATAAACGTTTGGAAAGCGATCATCTTGACGCGCAAAAAATAATTGCTTCGGGCGCGCTTGGGCGTATTGTCGAAGTTGAATGGCATTACGACCGCTACCGCACTAACGTCACGCATAAAAAATGGAAAGAAGATAAACTTCCCGGTTCCGGCACCTGGTTTGACTTGGGCATTCATATGGTGGATTCCATGTTGAGTTTGTTTGGTAAACCCAATGCGGTGTATGGCGATATGCGCAGCCTGCGCCGTGCAGAAGGTTCTACTGATTATTTCAATGTCATTTTTCATTACGATGATATGCGTGTGATTCTTCGCTCAAATACTTTTGTTAGTGAAAAAGGTGCAACCGTCGCGATTCATGGAGATAAAGGTTCTTTCCTGAAATTTGGTCAGGATGTTCAGGAAGCGCAAATGATGCGCGGACTGATTCCCGGTATGCCAGGTTGGGCGCAACCGGGTGAAGATAATTACGGCGTATTGCATGCACATAATAATGGTGAAGCTACGCGCACAATTATTCCCGGGCAGCGCGGTTGCTATGAACATTATTATCAAAATATTGTTGCGGCAATTGCAGGAGAAAACCCTTTGGCATTTATGCCGCAACAATCTTTACTTGGAGTTGAATTGTTATTGGCAGGCGAAGAGAGTGCCAGGCGACAACAATTAATCCAGCTATAAATTTGGTTTGATAATTTATTTCAGTATCTTGAAGTTGCGGGGTTTGATCATGAAAAAATATTGGTTATTGTTAACTGTGTTATTCATCTCTACCAGCGTTTTTGCAGGACGCATGCCGGATAGTATTGAAAGCATTGAGTCACTCGGGAAAGGTTACGTAAAACTGAATATCGCCAAAAATTCTCCGAATGCCGAATACGATTATCAAGTAGTCAGCGCTATCGACATTAAACGTCTGGTCGGTAGCTCAGATAAAAAAATCTGTTTTATGTTTTATTTCACCGGTACGGAGACACTTAAAATCCAGGTTTCCACTCAAGCCTGCAGCACTATCGTGAAAGAGTTGATACTGGCCCAGAGTTAGGTTTCTTATCCCGGCAAGGTTACTTGTGCTGGAGAGAGTACCTCTCTCCAGCACATCCGCAATACGAGTTTAAACCCACACATGTCAATGCCTTGGCGTCAAAATCACTGTTCGCACTTAATGGCACATGTTTGGTTCCAAAGCTCGAACTTTCCACCCAAAGTCGAACCGCAAATCGAAAACTGGGACTGGCCTTTCATTGGCTGGCGTTTTAGGATTTTTTTGCCTGCTATCAGGTTTGTTTATAGCAGTAATAAATATCCCAATAAATATCCAACTAACCAGAGTAGTCATAACCGGTATGACCGGTATGGTTGCCGATGAAGGAGAATGTGAAAGTGCAAATAATCAACAAACGTTCCGCCATTTCTCGTGTTAGAACCTTAGGTCTTTCTGCTGTTGTTGCCAGTGCGGCGTTTTTGGGAGCAGTTGACGTGAGTGCGCATGGTTATGTTTCCTCGCCAAAAGCCCGTGTCATTGTCTGTAAAGAAAATGGTATTGAAAATCCGACGCTACCCGCGTGTGTCGCTGCAAAGGCGGCGGGCAATGTAGGTTTCTATTCACCGCAAAGTATTGCGATCGGCGGTGTAAAAGATAATCATCAATCAGTGATTGCTGATGGCAAATTGTGCAGTGCAGGTGTAGGTGGGTACGGTGGTCTCGACCTGGCCAGAACCGATTGGCCTGCAACAACTGTGTCAGCCGGCCCGCGCGAATTCGTGTGGACTAATACCGCGCAACACAGAACTATGTACTTCCGTTATTACATCACCAAGCAGGGCTACAATCCGGCGAACCCGTTAAAGTGGTCCGATCTGGAGCAAATCCATCAATCAGCGCCTACTGGTCAAGAAGCAACTTCCCGCCATGTGGTGAACCTGCCTGCCCGTACCGGTAAACACGTGGTTTACAGTATTTGGCAGCGCGATTATGCCGATGCGCCGGAAGGCTTCTATCAATGTATTGATGTGCAATACGGTACTAGCAATTCAAGTATTCCAACTACCAGTAGCTCAGTGCCATCGTCTTCACGCTCTTCTGCATCCAGCTCAAGCATAACCAGCGATACTTGCGCCGGCTTGCCGACCTGGAACGCGGCGACTGCGTATACCAACCCGCAACAAGTGAAGTTCAACAGCAGACGTTACCAAGCTAACTATTGGACCCAGGGCAACAATCCTGAGTTGACCAATGGCCAATATAACTACTGGTTGGATTTGGGTGCTTGTAACAGTAATGCATCAAGCCAGTCATCAGTGACGCCACCGAGTTCTGTGGCACCTTCCTCAAGATCCAGCTCAAGTTCATCGGCTACTGGTGGCAATTGCACATCACCTAACTATGTCGACGGATCAACTTACGCAACTAACGCTCTGGTGAAAAATGCCGGCAGTGAATACCGTTGCATCGTTGGCGGTTGGTGTACTGTTGGTGGTCCGTATGCGCCGGGTACTGGTTGGGCTTGGACTAACGCATGGACATTGGTACGTAGCTGTAACTAATCCATATCCTGTGGATAAACACGGCAGCTCAGGCTGCCGTTTTTTTTTGCCGTTACCACTGGCTTGTTGTGTGTGGCATTTTTAAATTGCGCGCCCGAGCAACCGGTTGAGCGCATATAAACTTGCGCACCACAACAGGATCAACACGGAAAGCAGCAGGATTGTGATGAAGGCGAAAATATCCGGCGCTTTCATCAAGGTGGTCATCAGTGAATCTTGATAATAGAAAAACCATTGGTGTCCATCGGGAAATACCTGCACGTGCAACCAATAAAAAACAGCGGTGGGGCCGATGGCCAATACTATAATCGTGATCAATGCGAAACCGGCCAAGAATCCCAGCAGGATTCTTTTAATGGCAGGCAGTTTTAGTTGTTGATAATAGGCGTAAGTAATTAATGCTATCCAGATAAGCAGGCAAACTATTCCCGCCAGATAAAATGCATCAATCAAATTGGCGACGTCTTGCAGGTGAATTATTTCGGCCTCATGCATCAGCGCGGTACGCTCGCCAGTTTGCAAGGTGTAACTGATATTATCCAAACCTTTGCCACTGGATTGCACTGCATTGCTAATCTCGCCAAAAAGCCGCCAGTGTTCTTCCGGTGCGGTGAATTCAAAATCCTCTTTAAAACGATTAAGCGGGGCAAACTCGGCGATGTGTTTATCCAGATCCAGTAACTGGTAGCCGCTTGGGTAAGCAAAATGAAATTGTGCCAGCAAGTGCCAGCTCACCAGCGCGAGTACGATGAGTTGGCAGGTGAAAAATAGCGGCCAGAAAATAAAACGTTCAATCATATCGAATGGCTCGAAAGTAACGGCGCGGCAAAAATAGCATGTGAATCTAACCTGAGGCTATAGCTTTAACACACCGGCGCATCGCCTATGCGGAGATGCCAAATAAAAAAGCCGCAGAATCCTCTACGGCTTGCTTACTGGCGCCTTTGCCCAGCCAATCTTTTACTTTGCGGTCGGTATCTTGCCGCTCGGATTTGCGTTTGGCTTTGTTGGTTTTTTCATGCACCCCACCTTTGCACATAATGGGGTGGAATGCATGACCATTGCGTTTTTCCTGTTTCATCGCCGGTTCCTCGTCAGGTATAGCTGTGATAAACCTTCTAAATGATTGTTAACAATCATTTTTTTGCACTAAAAAATAAAACTTCCGCGATCACTAATTGCAATCCTGATAAAGAAAAAGCCCTGATCAGTTTCCCGATCAGGGCTTTGGGTATTGCGCCTGGCTCGGAAGGTTCGTATTGTTGTCCTTCCAAGCGAGTACTCGGAAAGTTTATGCGTTGGTATAGTTCGCGTAAGTCATGTTTGAGTACTCCTATGGTTGTGCAAGCGAGCTTGCGGTTTCAGTGTTACCAGGGCAGTGTGTTAAAACAGTGCCCCGGAAATTGGGCGCGATAATACGCCGAAAATTTTCACTGTCAACAACGCGAAATTATTTTTTATCAAAGGTCACTGCATCGCTTGTTCTGGTTTGCGTTTGTTTTGTGTGTATTTTGTGTTTGCTTGTCACATAAATGTCGTAATTTTGTCATAGAATCCCAACGCTATTGAGCGAATTCAACTAGGCCTTTTGAATGAATTCATCCGAGCCTTTTACCAGTGAGATGATATCGTGCCCGAACTACTAGCCCCTCCCGCCAAGAACACGTTTCACACTTATGGAATCTGGTTGTACAACGAAAAAAGTCGAGCGATTAAAAATCTTAAAAAGGAGCGCAGTCCGAGTGTGCACGGCGATAAGCATTGGGACTCCAGTTATTTGCTGATGGATTACTTCACTCACAATCCGCTCAAGAAAAAAAGCAGGATTCTGGATGTCGGTTGTGGTTGGGGACCTACATCCATTTATCTGGCCAACAATGGTCACAGTGTCACTGGTTTGGATGTGGATGACGATGTCTTTGCATTTTTGGATGTACAGGCGGAGCTAAATGGCGTAGCTATTAATACTCGCCAAGGCGCAATGGCCTCGATGAAAAAAGCAGACCTTGTTAAATACGATGTGATTGTCGGCGGCGATATTTGTTTCTGGGATGAATTAACTGACGAGTGGTTTGCAATGCTCAAACGCGCTGCCAGTGCAGGCGTTAAAAAACTGGTGCTTGCCGATCCGGGGCGAGGCCCGTTTTTGAAACTGGTCGATAAATGCTACGACCGCTGGGACTGCGAAATGTTTACCTGGTACTGTTTTGAGCCCAAGCGTTTCACCGGCAGTATTTTGGTGGTTCAGCTCGATTCCTGATGAGTGTCATTAGCGCTCACTAAGTTCAACCTGTAGACTGACGTTAATTGTTATTGCGTGAGTCGATACATGTCTGTTTTACCTTCCCCTTCGCCAGTGTTATCCGCAACGCGCGAACATGCGTTGCTGTATACACTGATGGCACTACAGTTTACAGTCATCGTAGACTTTATGATTATGATGCCGCTTTCGGCGCAATTAATGGATGCCTTTACAATCCAGCCGGCAGAATTTGGTTTATTGGTTTCTTCCTATTCACTCGCTGCCGGCGTATCGGCGTTGCTTGCCTCCGCGATTGCCGATCGGTTTGATCGTCGCCATGCATTATTAGCTTGTTATCTTGGGCTGACGATTGCAACCCTTGGTTGCGGCCTTGCCGATTCTTATTTCTTGTTGTTGGTTGCGCGCATTGTTGCCGGTTTTTTCGGCGGCGTGATGAGTGCTGTTGCTATGGCAATTATCGGCGATATTATCCCGCCACAGCGACGTGGGCAGGCAATGGGTATCGTTATGTTGGCGTTCTCTCTCGCCGCTGTGGCTGGCGTGCCTCTGGGATTATTTATTGCCAACCATTATCACTGGCAGACACCGTTTTTATTTTTAGTGGTGATTTGTGCAATCGTGTTGTTGATCAGTTGGTTTGTTGTTCCTGCGGTGCGCGGACATTTACAGCAACAGCATGTGCCTATGCTGCAGAGTTATCGCGAGTTGCTCACCGTACCTAATCATTGGTGGGGATTTATCACTTCATCATTGGTGATGTTTGGCGGTTTTATGGTGATTCCCTATATTGCCCCTGCGGTAGTCGCTAATACGGAATTGGGTAATGGCGATCTTCCTTATATTTATCTTGTTGGGGGTGCGGTGACGCTGATTACGCGTCCGATCATCGCGAAGCTCACCGATAGGTATCCCCATGCGCAGGTATTTACCTGGATCGTATTGCTCAGTTTTATTCCTATCGTATTGGTCACGCAAACCTTGCACGTTAGCTTGTTTTGGCACTTGATAATGGCAGGATTATTTTTCATTTTTGTCAGCGGTCGCTTTATTCCCTGTTCGGCAATGGTGACTGCATCTTGCGAACCGCACTTTCGCGGGCGGGTAATGGCTTTTAATTCGGCGATGCAAAATTTAGGTTCAGGTGTGGCCGCTTTTGTTGCAGGATTAATTATGTTGAAGAGCGACGCGGGTGAAATATTGCGTTATGACTGGGTAGGTTATATTGCTTGCGTGGTTGGTTTGGTAACCATTTGGACAGCGAAGAAAATTAAGGCTATTAGCTAGTTAAAATTCTTGAGAGGGCATCATCCCTGATGCGCTGGAAAATTATTCTGTTCATGAGTAATTCCTTCTCGTATCGTTATTGTTAAGTGTTGGGATTTTTCAGTCGCCAGTTACACTTCGGTAGTTTCGGTTTCGAGCAAACGAGTACCGAACACTTTGGTGTAATCGAGCTGTGGCTCGCCAGTGTGGTGAACCACCTCGACCACTTTTTCCAATTCTTTGATTGGCGCTGCAGGTACAAAAGGTGTCGGTTTAACGTGTTCATAGCGACCGGATGCAATTATTTCATTTTCATCCAATGCCTTTTTCAACATGTGTTGAACCTGTGCACTGGGTGAGTCAACAGGACAGGCGATCATATCCATATAATCAATACCCAAACGATAGGGTGGCCAACCATTTTCCAGCCCGGTTTTTACTAGTTGGCGATAACAATTTTTAGCGCGTGCAACATCATCCGGATTTTTGCGGTCAAATAAAACCGGAATTGTGCCCGAGAGTGTACGCGATGAACGCGATGTAACGGCCAGCAATGGATCAAAACCGTTATCCATTAAACATTTGCTCATTACGGTGCGGTAGCGCTCGACTTCATCTGCAGTAAAAGGCACCAGCGGCGCATACCATAAAATACCGGCACCATCTTTGGCGGGGTGGGAGTTTACATCAAGCTTTTTAGCGGTAGGATCAAGCGCATAAGCGATTTTTAGAAAGGCAACGATGGGATAACCCTCCACCGTGCCCAAGGTATTAACTAGCGCACCGAAATGACGGCGCAGCGATGAGAATCCCCAGGAAGGTAAATAGGTTTGCAGTTGTTGCAACAGACGAATTTCATCCGGGCTAAAACTCCATACGCGGCAATTTTTTAAGCGACGGCGAATATCTTTTACCGAACCTGCCACTGCGGCACGCGAACCGTATAATGTGCCCAAACCTGTCCACGCAGAAATCTTGCGTTCTTTGGCGAGCTTTCTTAAATAGTCGGCACGTTCATCACCTTTGAGCGGCGATGCTAAAGGCGTATCAACTTGAGTAGAAAGAATGCGGCAATCGTTCATCATAATAATGCCGCCGATCCCGGGAATATCTTCGGTGAGTTTATTCAGTTCAGTTTGGCTAGCGATAAAAGCTTCATTACTTTTCCATTCAAAAACCAGAATGCGGGTGGCTTCCGGTGAGCGCGCCAATTGCACGCGCGCTTTGGTCACTATGCCAAAGCTACCCTGACGTAATAAGCCGGCCCAGGAATAACCTGTTCCCGCATTCCAGCGTTTTGCCATTTCGGCACAACCCAGATCTTGGTAGGTGTGGCGAAACTCGGTGCCGTTGCCCCAAAAACCTTCCAGTTCGCTGATCGCATTAAAATGATCGGCGATTGGCGTTAAGCCATAGCCACCATCCAATGCGTTGCCGAGAATATTTCCATTCGGTCCTACACCGGTGGTCGGCACTAATAAATCCGCCCCGCTTTTTTTAATCGCCGCATGTAAATCGGCTTGGGTAACACCCGGCTCAATTAATGCGGTCGAAGAATTCACATCGATATAAACACGGCGCAGTTGTGACAGATCCACAATAAAACTGCGGCTGTCTACCGGGAGCGAAGTCCCATAACCAAAATTGCGCCCGCCACTGATGGGCCAGAGTGGAACTTTAAATTCATTGGCGAGTGCCAACACATCCTGGATTGCATCGACTTCTTTAATAATGATGGCTCCGGCCGGTAAGCGTTGGCTGGCTCCGGTATCTGCACCATATTGAAAAGCCGCCTCCTCGCGACTCAAGACTTTGGCACCGGGGATACGCAATACTTCGCTGAAAAAAGAGGTAGTCATGTTCATCTTCCTTTCAAATGCTGAATGACAAAAATTGCTTGAAAAGCAAAAGGTGGGCTTGATACTGCGCGCGCAAAAATGTTCAAAAAGACGGCACTGTGCGGCAGTCAGGCAAGCATCAGCAAAAACTATGACAAGAATAAATTTCTTATGATTTTCAACGACTTTAATTATTATTGAGCAATTAAGCGCCAGCTAATTGACGCTTCTAATTGCAGATCATTAATTTATTTAAAGTAATTTAAGCGACAAAGAAATCAGATAAAATTTATCCTGGATGTGAACGTTATGATCGAATGTTTTTTTACAGCGGCGTAAAAGAGTAGAAAAATGTGAAGGATAATGAAAAGGTGAAATAGCAGTGAAAAAACGAATCTACCAGATTTTAATTGTGAAGTGTCTTTTGAAAGGCGGGCATTGCCCACCTTGATTATTAAACTAATAACTTTTCCAGCGTCCGCTCATAAATTTTAGTTAACTTTTCCAAATCATCGGCGCTAATGCATTCGTTCACTTTGTGAATGGTGGCGTTGATAGGGCCGAGTTCAACGACCTGTGTACCTGTAGGTGCAATAAATCGGCCGTCAGAAGTGCCACCAGAAGTAGACAATTCTGTATCAAGTCCGGTTTCCGCTTTAATTGCATCCACAACCGCATTTACCAAGTCACCGCGCGGGGTTAAAAATGGCTGTCCGCTTAAAATCCATTGCAAGTCATATTTGAGCGTATGTTTATTTAAAATCGCCTCGGTGCGCTCACGCAAAATGGCTTCGGTGAGTTCAGTGGAAAAACGGAAATTGAATATTACTTCCACTTCACCGGGAATCACATTGGTTGCACCGGTTCCACCATTAATATTGGAGACCTGAAAACTGGTCGCCGGGAAAAATTCATTGCCGTTATCCCAATGCTCCGCTGCGAGTTCAGCCAGTGCGGGTGCAAGTTTGTGGATGGGGTTGTCGGCCAAATGCGGATAAGCCACGTGCCCCTGAATACCTTTTACTTTCAAAATGGCTCCAAGCGAACCGCGACGGCCATTTTTAATCACATCGCCTACTACTTTGGTGCTGGATGGTTCGCCCACAATGCACCAGGTCATTTTGGTATTGCTGGCCTCCAACCATTCCACCACTTTAACAGTGCCGTTGATTGAGGGGCCTTCTTCATCGCTAGTGATCAGGAATGCAATGCGTCCTTTGTGATTGGGATGTCGGGCAATAAAGTTTTCGCAGGCGATGACCATGCAGGCAAGCGAACCTTTCATATCGGCCGCACCGCGGCCATGCAATATGCCATCGATAATGGTTGGCTCAAATGGCGGGTTATTCCAGTTAGCTTCAGGACCGGTGGGCACTACATCGGTGTGGCCTGCAAACGCGAGGATGGGACCGCTGTCGCCGCGGATGGCCCAGAAGTTATCTACCTCACCGAAACGCAGACGCTCGGTTTTAAAGCCAATGGCATCAAGACGTTTGATCATCATTGCCTGACAACCGTCATCTTCAGGAGTGACTGAACGGCAGCGGATTAAATCGGTGGCGAGTTGCAGGGTAGGGGTTAACGCAGTAGTCATTGTATCGTCCGGGGATTGGGATAAATTCGCTGGCGATTTTACGCGATTTTGCACCTCATTCGGTGTCTGCGGGTAATAAAAAAAGCCCCCGCCACCCACTGTGCTGGACGGGTGGCGGGGGAGGTGCATTATCAGTCCTGATACCTATACAGTGCCTGGTTAAAACAGCACTGCATGTCAGCGGGAGCAAATTGCTTGACCCCGCAGCACTTAGGCGGCTTTGCTTTCATCACTATTGTGTTGGATCAAATTTCCTGTGTTGTTGATGGCAATGCTTCTTGGCTTCATCGCTTCAGGAATTTCTTTCACCAGACTGATGCTCAGCAAACCATTGTTGAGTTGGGCACCGGTCACTTCGACATGGTCGGCCAGGCTGAACTTGCGCTCAAAACTGCGTGTGGCTATGCCCTGATGGAGATACTTGTGCTCTTCTTTGCTGTCGTCGGCTTTTTTGCCGCGCACAGTCAACACACCGCGCTCGGTTTGGATATCCAATTCATTTTGCTCAAAGCCGGCCACCGCCAAGGTAATACCGTAACGGTTTTCACCGGTCACTTCGATATTGTATGGCGGATAACCTGCCGCACTTTGGTCAGCGCGCAGAGCGGTATCCAGCAATGCACCTAAACGGTCAAAACCTATGGTGCTGCGATAGAGGGGAGAGAGATCAATTGTGTTCATAAAATATCCTCCGGTAAGAAGCGATAGGAAACAAAAACAATTAATAGGTGACGGCTCTCGCGGAGACACCAATCACCCTTTTTAACTAGGGACTATGTGAGGAGATTCAAGTTTTCATTTAATAATAAATATTTATTCCGGTATTTGGATTTATAAATTTTTTTATTAAATTTTTATCGACATTATGCTTGAACTTTTTCAGGGCAACCCTATCTAATTCCGCGTCTTCGTCCACTACGATTGTTTTCTGGGAATTGTCCCGTTACTGAGGAAAAAACAATGTATAACGCGATCACTCAGCTGCGTTCCCGGCGTGCCTTTTATTGGCGTCCACCTCCGAATTAATTCCGTATTTCCCCTAATGTATTTCTGCTGCTTCCTCGCTTGAAGGGAGTTGCTGCATCTTCGTTTTTGTTGTTCTTTTTCTTTCGTCCATTCTAGGGAGGCTTTTATGCTGACAGTGTTAAAACTCAAGCGAGTCTATGGCGATTTTGTCGCGGCCGATGCGGTGGATTTTTCCATTGCCAAAGGTGAAATTGTAGGCTTGCTCGGCCATAACGGTGCGGGAAAAACTACGGTGATGAAAATGCTCAGCGGTTATCTGGAACCCAGTGCAGGCCAGATTGTTTTCGAGGGAAAACTGCTCGCCGATCATTTAAAAACGCTGCAACAAAAAATTGGCTATCTACCGGAAAGCCTGCCGGTCTATCCGGAAATGTCGGTGGCGGAATATCTGGATTATGCCGCTGAACTCAAAGGTCTGCGCGGCCTTGAAAAACAGCAGGAAGTAAAACGTGTGGTCAATGCTACCGACATAGCCGCAAAATTACTTGCGCCTATTGCAACCTTATCGCGCGGCTACAAACAGCGTGTCGGGGTTGCGCAAGCTTTGCTGGGTAAGCCGCGTTTGTTAATTCTGGATGAACCCACTAATGGCCTCGATCCGCAACAGACCCTGCAAATGCGCGAACTGATCCGCGCGATTGCCAAAGACGCTACGGTTATTTTATCCACCCACATTATGCAAGAGGTCGATGCGCTCTGCGACCGCGTCTTGATGATGCGCGCGGGGCGGTTGGTGCTCGATGAAAAACTGGCGGAGTTGAGAGTCAGTCGCTCACTGTTGGTGACTGCCGGTCTTGTATCAGATGTGCTGCAAAAAACGCTCAGTACTATCACCGGGGTAAAGGCCATCGACCTGCTCGATAGCCGTGAAGGTGAAACACGGGTACGTGTGCATATAGGTGAAGCGGGCGATGTGAAATCGATCAGTGCCGCTATCGCAAAAGTGCTGGTCGGCAGCGGTGCTGAACTCTATCAACTGCAAACGGAAACCCGCGATCTTGAAAGTCTGTTCCGCGAAGTGAACAGCAAGCTCCCAGCTGACAATAAGAAAGAGGCATTCGACCATGCAGCCTAAGCAAACTATTGCGCGTATCGCCAATAAAGAAATTTCCTTATTTTTTTCATCGCCTATTGCCTATTTATTTTTGGCAGCTTTTGTAGCTGTTACTTTATTTACTTTTTTTTGGGGCGAAGCTTTTTTTGCACGCAATATCGCCGATGTGCGCCCGCTGTTTGAGTGGATGCCGCTGCTGCTGATTTTCCTTGCCAGCACCCTGACCATGCGCATGTGGAGCGAAGAGCGCCGCAGTGGAACCCTTGAGCATGTACTGACGCAACCGGTGCCGCTGTGGCATTTTGTGGTTGGAAAATTCCTCGGTTGTCTGGCACTGCTGCTGGTGGCCTTGCTGATTACCTTGCCGTTGCCGATAACAGTAGCGATCCTGGGGGATCTCGATTGGGGGCCGGTGTTTGCCGGCTATATCGCCACCTTGTTGCTCGGCGCCGCTTATTTGAGTATCGGCCTGTTTGTGTCTTCGCGCAGCGATAACCAGATTGTCAGCTTGATCAGTGCTGTTGCACTCTGCGGTGTTTTTTATCTGCTCGGCAGTAAAACCATCACCGATTTTTTCGGTGCCGGCGCGGGTGAATGGTTGCGCTTGTTGGGTACCGGCTCGCGCTTTGAAGCGATTACCCGCGGTGTGATTGATATACGCGACCTTTATTACTACATCAGCCTGGTATTGGTATTCCTCGCGTTAAATACCTTTGCCTTGGAGCGCGAGCGCTGGGCGGCAACAGGCAATAAACAGTATCACCAGGGCTGGCGTATGCTCACGGGGTTGCTGCTGGTCAATGCGTTGGGTGCAAACCTGTGGCTCGGGCAAATCAACAGCCTGCGCATGGATGCCACCCAGGGTAAGCAATATTCGATTTCCCCGGCGACCCGGCACTATTTGCAGCAACTGCAAGAACCCTTGTTGATTCGCGGTTATTTCAGCAACAAAACCCATCCGTTATTGTCGCCGCTGGTGCCGCAAATCCGCGACCTGATAAAAGAATATGAAATTGAAAGCCGGGGCCGGGTGCGCGTGGAATTCATTGACCCACTGACCAATCCGGAACTGGAACAGGAAGCTAATCAGAAATATGCGATACAACCTGTGCCCTTTCAAATATCGGATCGCTATCAAGCATCAGTCGTGAATTCTTATTTCAATGTACTGGTGCAATACGGCGATGAATATCAGGTACTGGGTTTCCGTGATTTAATCGAAGTCAAAACCGGTGGTGAAGCCGATCTGGATGTAAAGCTGCGCAACCCCGAACATGACCTGACCCGCGCCATCAAAAAAGTACTGCACAGCTATCAAGCGGGCGGCAATTTATTTGATACGGTCAACGGCAATCTGGTGTTTAACGCGTATGTCTCTGCTGATTCAGTATTGCCGCAACCGCTGCAGGATTTTAAACGTGCGGTGGAAAGCGAAATCAAAAAACAGCAAGAAAAATCTGCTGATCGTTTAAGCGTTAACTTTTTGGATCCGGCGGCAGACGGCGGAAAACTCGGTGAACAGATTGCACAGGATTATGGTTTTAAACCCATGGCAACCAGTCTGTTGAGCAATGAGCGCTTCTATTTTTATATGACGCTCGCACAGGGCGACCAGTTGGTGCAGATCCCGCTGGATGATATGACGGCGACCAGCTTTGAGCGCAACCTTGCCTCAGCGGTAAAACGTTTTGCCAGCGGCTTTACCAAAACGGTGGCATTTGTCGCACCGGAACCGGCGATGGATCACTATACCCAGTACAGCGGTGCGCAGTTTAACCAGTTGGAACAATTCCTCGGCGCTGAATTAAATATTGTGCGCGAAGACCTGCGCGATGGCTCAGTCACCGGTGAAGCCGATGTGCTCTTTTTGGCGGCGCCCAAAAACCTCGACGAGAAACAACTGTTTGCCGTTGACCAGTTCCTGATGCAAGGTGGTACGGTTATCGCGGTAACTTCACCTTACGCGGCATCATTAAGCCAGCGCAACCTGAGTGTGCAAAAGCAGGAGAGCGGTTTACGTGCGTGGTTGACACACCAGGGTATCAGCATTGAAGAAACGTTGGTGATGGATAAACAAAATGTACCTTTCCCGCTGCCTGTTATGCGCAATATCGGCGGTTTTAGTGTGCAGGAAATGCGTATGCTGGATTATCCCTATTTTATTGATGTGCGTGGCGCCGGGTTAAATGCCGGCAACGCGATTACCAACAGTTTGCCGCAAACCACTATGGCCTGGGCATCGCCGATTGTGTTGGATAGTGAAAAACAAAAAGCGCGTAAAATAACAGAGTTGTTGCGCAGTTCGGATAAATCCTGGGTGAGCGGCGATATGAATATAGTGCCGCAGGTTACCGATGAAGGCGTGACGCGCTATCTGCCTACGAGCGAACAAAAATCGCAATTGTTAGGTGTGATTGCCCAAGGGCGTTTTGATTCATTCTTTGCGGGAAAAGAATCTCCGCTGTTGCAAAAAGATGAACCTGCCAATACTGATGGGCAAAACGAAAACGATACGCAGGACGGCGCGAAACATATCGGCAGTGTTATCCAGCATTCACCGGATTCCGCGCGCATTATTGTATTCAGTTCCAATGACTTCCTGACCGATCCGGTTGTTTCTATGGCCGGTATGGCGAGTGGTGGCCAATATCTCAATAGCCTGCAACTCATGGCGAATACTCTCGATTGGGCGTTGGAAGATGAAGGCTTGATGAGTATCCGCGCGCGCAGCAATTTCAACCGCACCTTGCCGACGCTGGAGCAAGGCACCCAGGCTTTCTGGGAGTATTTAAATTACGCGCTGGCATTATTGGCGCTGCTGATTGTCGGTTTTGTGCAGCACCGCATTAAACGTGCACGCGAACAGCAATACCAACAGTGGCTGGCCAATTGATAGCGAGCGGAATAATTTGCCCTGACTAGAGGTAATCATGATGAACCAATCAGTAACTATTGATGTAACCAGGACGCAGGCAGCGGAGCCTGCGTCGCCCTTCACACTATGGCAGCGGCGGTTAACGCTGCTGTTGGCAATCCAGGTATTGTTGATCATCGCAATCTTTGCCTATCGGCAAAACGCACAGCCGCAGGTGGAGGCCCAGCCGTTGCTCGGTATCAAAACAACAGCGCTTGATCGCTTGGTTATTCGCGATGCAAACAATAGCCTAACCTTGAAAAAATCCGGTAGCGAATGGCAGTTGCCGGATCTGCACCAATTGCCCGCGGAGCAACAAAAGCTGGACGATATCCTGCAAAAATTGGACAGCACCACACTGACCTGGCCGGTCACCACTACCACCGCGAGCCACGAACGTTTTGAAGTGACTGCGAATAAATTCCAGCGCCGTATTGAATTATTCCAGGGGGAAAATAAAAAAGCGGATATCTGGTTGGGCTCGGTTCCCGGCTTCAAGAAAATACATCTGCGCCGCGAAGGCGAAGACCAGGTCTATGCGGTTGAGTTGAGTTCTTTTGAATTTGCAACTGCTGCCAACGACTGGTTGCAGAAAGATTTACTTGCCGCCAGGGAACCACAATGGATTAAGGGCGCTGATTATGAATTGCAAAAAACCGGTGACAGTTGGAGCTTTGCCGGTGATGTTGCAGAAAAAGTTGACCGTGCCAAGGCGGTTGGATTGAGCAATGCATTAAACAGCTTGCAGGTGCAGGAAGTATCAACACAAACTCCACAAGGCGGCGAGATAACAAAAGCAGTTGTTAAGTCATCTGCCGGTGAATTTGAGTATGACTTTATCAAAGCGGACAACAATTATTTTGTTAAACGCAATGATAAGGAAATTTACTTCAGGCTTAGCCAGTATGAGTTTGAGCGCATCGCAACTATTAACAAAGAAAGTTTGATGGCAGCGCAGGCGGAGGAGACATCAACTACAGCGGATTCTGTATCCGCTATGCCTTCGATCGATCAAGCCGGTAACCATTAAAGTGGTCAAAAAAGGGCGCAGTTCTGGCTGCGCCCTATTCGTTAAATCCGGGGATTTACCCCGCCAATCCCACATAAACTTCATGCACATCATCGTCGTTATCAATGGCGGCGAGAAAGGCCTCCACTTCTTCCAATGCTTCGGCGCTTAGTGCCACAGGATTTTTGGGTTTGTAGCCGATCTTTGCGGAGACTACGGTAAAGCCTTGGTCGGGCAGGGCTTTTTGCACGAGATCCAAATCGGTTGGGTCAGTGTAAAAGGTGGCGGTGCCATCGTCATCCAGTTCAAAATCCTGCGCGCCCGCTTCAATCGCGGCCATTTCCACATCGGCATCGGCGCTGGCAGCAGTGGCTTCAATAATGCCCAGGTGATCAAAATCCCAAGAAACGGAACCTGAAGTACCAAGCTGGCCTTTGCGGAATAAACCGCGGATATTGGAGATGGTGCGGTTGACGTTGTCGGTGAGGCATTCAACGATCACCGGAACTTGATGCGGGGCATAACCTTCGTAGGTTACTTTTTCGTAGCTGGCGGCACCGTCGAGTTGGCCGGAACCTTTTTTAATGGCGCGCTCTAACGTTTCGCGCGTCATGGATGCTTTTTTTGCTTGAACGATTGCCAGACGCAGGCGCGGATTCATATCCGGGTCGGCGCCGCTGCGTGCAGCGATCATAATTTCTTTGGTGAGTTTGGTAAAAATTTTACCTTTTGCGCTGGCGGCTTCTTCTTTGTGTTTTGCTTTCCATTGTGCGCCCATAATTATCGCCTCATTGGGGCGCTACATATTGCGCCCTTTATGTGTGTAGGGGCGCTGCTTGCTGCGCCCGCCCTGATTTATCGAAAATTGATGCTCTGAAAGCAGGGCGCGGCAAGCAGCGCCCCTACCATTAATTTACATGCAGTGCGGCGTTTAATTGTAATGCACTTTTATTGGTAACTACTTCTACACGGCCGGTGATGGAGTTGCGGCGGAATACCAGGTCAGAAACGCCGGCAAGTTCGCGGGCTTTCAGGGTTTTCACTTCGCTGCCTGCATCATCTAATACCACTACTTTTGTACCCGCAGTGATGTAAAGGCCCGATTCTACTTTGCAGCGGTCGCCCAATGGAATACCAATACCGGCGTTAGCTCCGATTAAAGATTCTTTGCCAACCGAGATCACGATATTACCGCCGCCGGAGAGGGTGCCCATAGTGGAGCTGCCGCCGCCCAAGTCAGAGCCGGCACCGACGAATACGCCAGCAGAGATACGGCCTTCGATCATCGCCGGACCTTCGGTGCCTGCATTAAAGTTAACAAAACCTTCATGCATGATGGTAGTGCCTTCACCCAAATACGCACCCAAACGTACCCGCGCAGTGTGCGCAACACGCACGCCTTTGGGCACAACATAATTGGTCATTTTTGGAAATTTATCTACACAAGATACTTCCAACTCTTCGCCATTCAAGCGCGCTTGCAGTTGACGTGCGGGCAGTTCGTTAACATCGATTGCACCTTGGTTCGTCCAGGCAACATTCGGCAATACGCCGAAAATGCCAGCGAGTACAGTGTTGTGCGGTTTAACCAAACGGTGTGAAAGCAAATGTAATTTCAAGTAACCTTCAGGAACTGAAGCTGGCTTGGTATCTGTTGCGAGCAAAGTAGCAACCAACGGACGTTTGCTATTGACGAGTGCTTTGGCAATGTCAGCTTGAGTTGTGTCGCCCGCGACGGAAAGTGCTTGTGCGATTTCACTTGCTTGACTGTTGGTTAACACAATTGCCTGATTGCCTTCGGTGTAGCCAACAATCTTTGCAATAACACTTGCGCTGGCTTCTGATGGATTAAGCTGCGGCAGTGCATAAAACACTTCCAGCCATTCACCTTTTGAATTCTGGGTGCCAATGCCTAAACCGAGTGCGTAGAGTTGGGTCATAATTTTTCCTGACAATAGTTTCAATAATTAATTAAAAAATGTTGCGTATTCTGCGTCTTTAAAACCGACGTGTTTTTGCTTACCGGTATCAAGCAGTGGGCGTTTGATCAGCGTTGGATTTGCGCTAACAATTGCCGGTGCAGTCGCCTCTGAAAACGTGGTTTTGGTGGCTTCGTCCAATTCTTTCCAGGTTGTACTGCGTTTGTTAATCAGCGACTCCAATCCGATTTCAGCAATCCAACTGCTTACTTGCGCAGCGGTCAGGCCATCTGCACGAAAATCGTGGAAGCGATAGTCAATCTTATGTTGTTCTAACCAGGTGCGCGCTTTTTTAACAGTGTCGCAGTTTTTAATACCGTATAACGTAGTCATAAATTTAAGGCTTCAAAACAATTTTAGGTTTTTTGCGTGTCGGATAACAGGTTCGGCAAATTTCACAGGCGGTGCCATCGCAACCTCTTGCCGAACAAAATTCGCGGCCGTAATAAATAATTTGCAAATGCAACGCGTTCCAGGTGTCTTGCGGGAACAATCGTTTTAAATCCTTCTCGGTTTGCACCACATTTTTGCCATTGGTTAATCCCCAGCGTTGCGCGAGGCGATGGATGTGGGTGTCCACCGCAAACGCCGGATAGCCAAATGCCTGGCTCATCACCACACTCGCTGTTTTGTGGCCAACACCGGGTAAGCGCTCCAGCGCCTCCCAATCGGCGGGAACCTGGCCTTGATGTTCATCAATAAGCATTTGCGATAAAACAGAAATCGCTTTGGATTTTTGCGGCGATAAACCGCAAGGGCGAATAATTTCCTGGATTTTTTCGACCGGCAATTTAGCCATGTCGTAAGGATTATCTGCCAATGCAAAAAGTGCCGGTGTTACCGTGTTTACCCGTTCATCTGTACATTGTGCCGAGAGTAAAACGGCGACTAGTAATGTATAGGCATCTTTGTGCAGCAACGGAATTGGCGGGTTGGGATAGAGGGTTTGCAGCTTGTGCAAAATAAACTCAACCCGCTCTGCTTTGGTTAAATTTTTGTCGCTACTCATAATGATTGTACAAATGCCTTGATTCGTTCAGCTGCCTGAATACATTCAGCCAGTGGCGCCACTAATGCAAGACGCACGTAATTTTCACCGGGATTGATTCCATCTGCTTCGCGTGCTAAATAACTACCGGGTAACACTGTTACTTTTTGTTGGGCAAATAGTTGTTGGGCAAAGTCTTCACCTTTGATCGGCGTTTTAGGCCAAAGATAAAAACTTGCATCCGGTTTTTCTACTACTAATACTTCATCCAATATTTTCAATACTGCATCAAATTTTTGACGATAGGCTTCACGGTTGTCTATTACATGAATTTCATCTTGCCATGCGGCAACACTTGCCAATTGGTTGGGTACCGGCATAGCGCAACCATGATAGGTGCGATAGAGTAAAAATTTTTCCAGTATTTTTGCATCGCCACCGACAAAACCCGAACGTAAACCTGGCAGGTTGGACCGTTTGGAAAGGCTATGGAATACCACACAGCGGGAAAAATCATCGCGTCCTGATTCAGCGCATGCTTGCAGTAATCCGACCGGTGGATTTTGTTCGTCAAAATAGAGTTCGGAGTAGCATTCATCAGACGCAATAACAAAATCATACTGATCTGCAAGGGCGATCAATTGTTTTAACTGCGCACTGCTCATGACCGCACCGGTTGGATTGCCGGGTGAGCAAATAAATAATAACTGGCAGCGTTCCCACACCGATGCAGGCACTGCTATAAAATCGGGAATAAAATTATTTTCCGGTGTGCAATTTAAAAAATAGGGTTCCGCTCCCGATAAAATTGCCGCACCTTCATAGATTTGATAGAAAGGGTTGGGCGATACAATCAGCGGATTTGCTTTATTGCGATCAACAATCGCTTGAGCAAATGCAAACAGCGCTTCGCGAGTACCATTTACCGGCAATACATGTTTATCGGCAGTGAAGGTTCCAGCATTTAATTGAAAACGTTTGGTTGCCCAAGTGGCAATTGCCTCACGTAATTCCGGCAAACCTTTCGTGGTTGGATAATGGGAAAGTTTGCCCAGATTTTTAACCAGTGTATCCAATACAAAGGCCGGCGGCTCATGTTTAGGTTCACCGATAGACAACATAATATCGCTAAGTTGTGCCGGTGAAGTTACTGCCGCCTTGAGCGCGGCAAGTTTCTCAAAAGGGTAGGGATGAAGCTGGTTTAAATCCGGATTCATAATCGTATAGTCAGGCTAAATTAAAGTTTATCGACGCGTTTATCCAGTTGTTCGCGAATTTGCTGCTGTAATTTTTCGCAGATCTCCGGATCGCTCAAAGGCTTGCCTTCACTGTCGGCGATAAAAAATATATCTTCTACACGCTCACCGAGGGTGGCGATGCGCGCATTCAATAGTTGGATATCAAAATCCATAAAGATGCGACCGATACAGGCGAGCAGGCCAGGGCGGTCAGGGCTGATAACTTCCAGCACGCTGCAATTGCGAATGATATCGGTGTTGAGTGACGTACGCGTCGGTGATGCAAAATATTTCAAGCGGCGCGGAGTACGACGGCCAATGACTTCACGATAGTTATCGTTCACCAAACTGAGTTCATCGATTAGCGCTTGCTGGATTTGTTTGAGTAAAGTCGGGTTATTGCCCAGCGGTTCGCCGTTTTCGTTAAGCACAAAAAAGGTATCGATGGTGTAACCGGCTTTGGAGCTGTAAATCTTTGCATCCTGAATGCTGAGGTTACAGTTGCTCAACGCGGTGGCGGCTGCGACAAATACATTTTTTTGGTTCTTGCTGTAGACGAAAATCTGGGTCGCACCAGCCAATTCTTTGCTGCTGGTTTTTTTGATCAATACCAGCGGTTTGTCATCGGTACGTGCAGCAATTGCTTCTGTGTGCCAGGCAATATCGGCAAAGTTTTCACGCAGGAAATAATCGTCGCCCATATCGCCCCAGAGCGCGAGTGCTTGCTCTTTGCTCAAACCTTTGCGCGCAAGTTTACGAATGGCCGCTTGTTGGGTCTCGTCGATCAGATCTTGTTTATCAACGTTATTTTCCAAACCGCGGCGCAATGCGCGGCGTGTGTCCAGATATAAGTTGCGCAACAAGCTGGCACGCCAGGTGTTCCATAGTTCTTTATTGGTGCCGTTAATATCCGCAACTGTCAGGCAATACAAATAATCCAGATGCAATTGATCACCCATGGCGAGCGCAAACTTATGGATAACTTCCGGATCGGAAATATCCTGCTTTTGCGATACTTGCGACATTAGCAGATGCTTTTCAACCAGCCAGCAAATCAAGCGTGTTTCGCGCGGTGATATGCCGTGGCGAATACAAAATTCTTCGGCATCCACTGCGCCCAGTGTGGAGTGGTCGCCGCCGCGGCCTTTGCCGATATCATGATACAAACCGGCGATATAAAGCAGTTCCAGTTTCGGCAGGCGTGTCATGATGGTCGCCGCGACCGGAAAATCTTCTTTTGCTGATGGCAACAGGAAGTTACACATGTTCTGCACCACTTTTAACGTGTGCGCATCCACTGTGTAGATATGGAATAGATCGTGTTGCATCTGTCCGGTAACCAAACCGAACTCAGGTAAATACAGGCCGAGAATGCCGTAGCGCGACATGCGCTTTAATTGTTCAACCAAACCGGCAGGGTGCTGCAGGAGTTTGATAAACATTTGGGTATTTTTTGGATTGGAGCGGAAATTGTCATCGATTAGATGACGGCTTTCACGAATCCAGCGAATTGTGGATGCACGCACGCCTGCGATTTGCGGGTTTTGCGCCATCAGCACAAACATTTCCAACAGCGCGGAAGGATTTTCTTCAAAGACGTAGGTGTGTGTTGCCTCGATAAAATCATCGCGTAGTTGAAAGCGTTCGTTAATCGATACAACACTTTTGGTTTTGCCTTTCTTCAAAATGGCTTCAGACAAAAATTGCAGTACGACATCATTAAGTTCGCGCAGCGCCAGCACAGTGCGATAGTACTTATGCATGAACTGTTCGACAGCCAGTCCTTCATGGTTATCGGTGTAACCAAATATTTTTGCAATTTCGCGCTGGTAATCAAATAGCAAACGCTCTTCCGGGCGCTTGGCGACCATGTGCAGCGCATAGCGTACGCGCCACAAATATTCTTCGCCCGAGTTAAGCAGTGAAAATTCTTCGTCGGTAAAAAATCCCTTGCCTTCCAACTGTCTTAGGGTACGCACGCCAAAGTAGCGTTTGGTTACCCAGTTAATCGTCTGGATATCGCGCAAGCCGCCGGGTGCATTTTTGATATTGGGTTCGAGGTTGTATTCGGTATCGTTGTATTTTTTGTGGCGATCCAGTTGTTCCTGGTATTTCGCGCGGAAGAACTCTTCTATCGGCCAAATTTTATCGGGCGTGGATGCTTGCAATAATTCGTAGCGTAGCGATTGATCGCCCACCAAAGTACGCGACTCCATAATATTGGTGGCGACGGTGATGTCGGTGCGTGCGATTTCAATTGTCTGTTTGACGGTGCGTACACTGCTGCCGATTTCAAGGCCGATATCCCACAGCAGGGTGAGGAATTTTTCGATATTGTCTTTGCAGCTTTCAAAGATGTCCGGACGATGCAGGATTAATAAATCGATATCAGAACCGGGGTGTAATTCGCCGCGTCCATAACCGCCCACGGCTTCGAGGCTGATGCTTTCCGGCCACTCAAATTGGTACCAGGCATAGTGCAATACGCAATCGATAAACAGTGCGCGTTCGTAAACCAATGCACGAATATCTTCACCTTCAATAAAGCGGCGATTCGCTTGCGTACCTGCAGCGTTAATAGCGTCTTTGAAAACAGTGATAATCGGCTTTTCGGCCAGCGCGCGACGAAAACGGCTTTGGTCAAAGAAAAACAATGGCCGTTCAAAGTAGGGCACCGCTGTTATCGACATGGGTTTGCTGGGTTCCTGAGGCGATTGAGGCTGCGTAATTGGCGTCTCAGCGGTCGGGGCGGGTTTATTGAAAACCCGCTTTAAAAAATCGGGGAGGCTCATCGCTTAAAAAACTTCGCCGCTACGCGCAGTGAGAACTTCTACGCCATCTTTGGTAACCACCATAGTGTGTTCCCATTGCGCAGAAAGGCGGCCGTCTTTTGTTTCCACCGTCCAGCCGTCATTTTTTAATTTGGTGTGTGGCTTGCCTGCATTGATCATCGGTTCGATAGTAAAGGTCATACCTTCTTTTAATTCCATGCCGGTGCCGGGGCGTCCGTAATGCAGAATTTGTGGATCTTCATGGAAGATTTTGCCGATGCCATGGCCGCAGTATTCGCGTACCACTGAGTAATAACTGCCTTCGGCGTGTTGTTGGATCACATGGCCGATATCACCTAAACGGCAACCGGGTTTAACCAGTTGGATCGCTTTGTACATACATTCCTGGGTGACGTTAACCAAACGCTCGGCGTGGGGTGCCGGGGTGCCGACAAAATACATAGCGCTGGTATCGCCGTGGTAGCCCTCATAAATCACAGTGACATCGATATTAATGATATCGCCCGCTTTAAGGACTTTTTTCTCGGAGGGAATCCCGTGGCAAACCACCTGATTAACTGACGTACAGATGGATTTCGGAAATCCGCGATAGCCAAGGCAGGCAGGAATGGCTTTTTGCACATGCACAATATGGTCATGGCAGAGTTTATCCAACTCGGCCGTAGTAACACCTGGCTGGACATAAGGGCCAATCATTTCCAGTACCTCGGCAGCCATACGGCCAGCGACGCGCATTTTTTCGATTTCTTCCGGAGTTTTGATAGTAACTGACATGAATTCAGGCAATCTCGGCGGGTGATTGTAAAGTTGCAGCATTCTAAACGATTCAGCTCCTTTTTGACCAAAATCAAACGCAATTGTTGCTGCACGCCAAAATTAGCACAAATGCGCAATGGACAATTTATCTTATATGTAAATAATAATTACTTGCATTTGATTGTGTGTGGCACTAACTTTATCAAAGACGAATTTTGATGTAAGAGGGGAGGGCATGCGTGCCAGCTGACATTTCCGGAAGATCATTCGCTCCTCAATGCTTGGATGCATGCCATCCACTCCTGCAGCCAGGCTTTTTAACCCGAAACAAGGACTCTAACGATTATGACTTACATACTTCCCCCGCTTGATTACGCATACGATGCCCTTGAGCCCCATATCGATACCAGGACGATGGAAATTCACCATAGCAAGCATCATCAGGCATACATCAACAACTTGAATGCAGCAATTAAAGAGACGGAATACGAAAGCCGTACCCTGGAGCAGTTGCTCAACGACATTCAGTCGCTTCCCGAAAAATTGCGCGATGCGGTGCGCAACCATGGCGGCGGTCATGCCAACCACAGTTTGTTTTGGAAAGTGATGGTTCCTGATGGTGGTGGTGAGCCAGGCGGTGCATTAGCTGCGGCGATTAATGCGGATCTGGGTGGGTTGGATGCGTTTAAGCAGGCATTTACTGCCGCTGCATTAACCCGTTTTGGCAGTGGTTGGGCGTGGTTGTCGGTTACTCCGGAGAAAAAATTGGTTGTTGAAAGCAGTGGCAACCAGGACAGCCCACTAATGAGCGGTAATACACCGATCCTTGGTTTGGATGTGTGGGAGCATGCCTATTACCTGCTCTACCAAAACCGTCGTCCTGAATATATTGCGGCGTTCTACAATGTTATTAATTGGCCTGAAGTTGAGCGTCGCTACCGGAGCGCGCTGGCATAAGGAGCAATAAACGAATGAGCAATGCGACCTCTGGTGAAAACACGGGTTTGACGGCGGCGTTCCTCAACTGGATTCGCGCATCCTTGTTTCGCCGCATCTTGGGGTTAGTTATCAATCTGCTGGGTTTGGCGGTGTTGGTCTATACCTGCTGGGGCGAGCTGGAGCTGATGCCCAATGTACCCGAGGCTCTGCATGGAGGCTTTATCGCCGCAGGATGCACGGCATTAGGTGCATTACTCATTCTGTTGTTTCGCAACCTGTCCGGCAAAATCCAGGATGGTCTTCTGGGATTTGGCGCAGGCGTTATGCTAGCTGCCTGCGCCTTCTCATTGATAATTCCCGGTTTGGATGCCGCCAGAGGGATTGGTATGAATGGCTGGCAGGCAGCTGGCGCCATTGGTATCAGTTTATTTCTCGGCAGTGGATTAATGTTGTTGATCGATAGTCGCCTGCCGCACGAGCATTTCATCAAAGGAGTGGAGGGGCCTGCCTCCATCATTCGTCGTACCTGGCTTTTTGTATTCGCTATCACTCTGCACAATTTGCCTGAAGGACTGGCAATTGGTGTGGCATATGCCAGTGGTACAGAGGTAGGGGATGCGTTGATGACAGGCATTTCCATCCAGGATATTCCCGAGGGTTTAGTGGTTGCGATTGCACTGGTTGCAGCGGGCTATTCGCGCACTAAATCCATCCTGATTGGTGCGGCAACTGGCTTGATTGAGCCGGTAGGCGCGGCACTCGGTGCAGGTATTGTAAGCCACTCGGTGCTGTTGTTACCTTGGGGTTTGGGGTTTGCGGCGGGTGCTATGCTGTTTGTCGTTAGCCACGAAATTATTCCGGAATCGCACCGCAAAGGGCACGAGATCCATGCTACCAGCGGTTTAACTATTGGCTTTATTTTGATGATGATGCTGGACAACGCATTTCGATGATTCATCTATGCGGCAATCGATAGAAACAAAAAGGGGCCTGTCTGGCCCCTTTCTTAATATGAAGCTGCTTTTTATTATATGTGGCTACTTGGGACGATTACACCGCTCGGCTACGCAAGGTTGATAGCGCATGTATCACACCGCGTAGCTCTGCCAACCCTTTCATCCGGCCAGCATATGAGTAGCCGGGATTGATGCCTGCCTTGCCAATTTCGTCGCCCATTAAATGGCCATGATCCGGGCGCATGGCGATCGCGGGAAGATTGACTCCCGCTTTTGTCCGACGCTCTTCCTCATCTAATAGTGCATCAATCAAACCGACCATATCATTGTCGCCATCAAGATGGTCAGATTCATAGAAGGAACCGTCGTCTTCACGTTTGATATTGCGCAAGTGGACAAAATAAATACGCTCACCGAATTCACGTGCCATAGCGACCAGGTCGTTATCGCAACGCGCACCGTAGGAGCCGGCGCACAGGGTCAGGCCATTTGCCGGGCTAGGCACAGCTTCGAGCAATGCGCGCGCGTCATCTGCGGTAGACACTACACGCGGCAAACCGAACAGGGAGAACGGCGGGTCATCGGGGTGGATGCACATACGTACACCGGCTTCCTCGGCAACGGGAATGATCTCGCGCAGGAAGGCAAACAGATTGGCGCGCATGCCTTCGTCACCCATTTGGATAAACAGGTCGATAGCGGCACGTATGCCGTCGCGGTCATAGGAACCTTCGCCGCCGGGTAAACCGGCGATGATATTTTTCTCAAGCAGGATTTTTTCTTCGTCAGTCATTGCATCCAGGCGCGCTTTGGCTTTGGCGAGTACGTCAGGGCGATAGGATTGCTCCGCGCCAAGGCGTTGGAGGATATAGGCATCGTAAGCGGCAAAGTCACTCATCTCAAAACGCAGCGCGCGGGCATTGTTAGGCAAGGTGTAATTAAGGTTGGTACGGGTCCAGTCGACCACCGGCATAAAGTTGTAGCAAACGTCGTAAACACCGGCGGCGCCGACGTTGCGGATCGACTCTTTATAGTTGTCGATATATTGCTGGAAATTGCCGGTACGGGTTTTGATGTCATTGTGCAGCGGGATGCTTTCAATAACGGCCCACTCAAGGCCACTGGCCTCGATCAATCGCTTGCGCTCGATAATGTCGACCATAGGCCAGACGGCACCGGTCGGAATATGGTGTAAGGATGTCACAATGCCGGTCGCCCCTGCTTGCGCGATGTTTTGCAGGCTGACGGTGTCTTTAGGGCCAAACCAGCGCCAGGTTTCTTTCATTGCATCACTCTCTGGAAATTTTCTGAAATTAATGATGGGGGTTGGATGTGACTAGTGTACAAGTTGCATTGAACGCAGCCTAGCGCCTAAGCAGTTCCTTACACTGCCAAAACCGTAGGGAAACTGCTTTTTAGGTTTATCCGCCTGGATTTTTGTGGTATAAAGCGCGCCTCTTTTTGGGATGAGTTCTGCTCACCCATGAGGGAAATACAGTTTTTAACTTAATTTACTAACGTCACACATATACCGACACGCAAAACCTGGGTGCCCAATGCTCGCTTTGGCGAACATGATGGTTGGTTAGCGGGGTGTATGGAGGCCTAACCCAGTAGGAATACTAAAATGCCACAAGTAAGCATGCGCGACATGTTGTCTGCCGGTGTCCACTTCGGTCACCAAACCCGTTACTGGAACCCAAAGATGGGTAAATACATCTTCGGTGCACGTAACAAGATTCATATTATCAACCTTGAGCACACCGTTCCTGCATTCAACGAAGCTTTGGCTTTGGTGCAGCAAATGGCTTCTCAAAAGAAAAAGATTCTGTTTGTTGGTACCAAGCGCGCTGCGCAAAAGACCATCAAAGAACAAGCTGAACGCGCTGGCCAGCCGTTCGTAAGCCATCGTTGGTTGGGCGGTATGCTCACTAACTACAAAACCATCCGCGCTTCTATTCGTCGCTTGTCAGAACTGACTGCACAAAGCCAGGACGGTACTTTTGCTAAATTGACCAAGAAAGAAGCGTTGATGCGCACCCGCGATATGGAAAAGCTGGAGCGTTCAATCGGTGGTATCAAAAACATCGCCGGTCTGCCTGACGCAATGTTTGTAATCGATGTCGATCACGAGCGTATTGCAATTCAGGAAGCTAACAAACTTGGTATCCCTGTTATCGGTATCGTTGATACCAACAGCAATCCGGAAGGCGTTGACTATGTAATCCCGGGCAACGACGACGCCATCCGCGCGATCAAGTTGTATGTATCGGCTATCGCTGATGCGTGTTTGGATGGTGCTAAATCAGCATCTTCAGTTCCAAACAAAGATGAATACGTAGCTGCCGAAGGTGCTGCTGAGTAATTTCGGGTAGTAATCAAACGACCATAAAACTCCAGTAGCCTGCGCGCAGGCACTGAGTTGTCGGAAGAGGGGGCTTGGCCCCCTTTTTTCAAAATTGAATTCGAACATTTTATAGAGGAAACAACCATGACAGCTGTTACTCCTGCATTGGTAAAAGAACTGCGCGACCGCACTGGTCTGGGCATGATGGAATGTAAAAAAGCGTTGGGCGAAGCCAATGGCGATGTTGATCTGGCGATCGAAAACCTGCGTAAAGTGTCTGGCTTGAAAGCCGCTAAAAAAGAAGGTCGCACTGCAGCTGACGGCGTTGTTGCTGTTAAAGTTGCTCCGGACAACAGCTACGGTGTGATCGTAGAAGTTAACTCCGAGACCGATTTCGTTGCACGCGATGCCGGCTTCCTGGCTTTCGTAAATACTGTATTGGATAAAGCGTTCACCACCAAACAAGCCGACGTAGCTGCGGTTATGGCTGGCGAGTTGGAAGCTGCGCGTGAAGCATTGGTACAAAAAATCGGCGAGAAAATCAGTGTTCGTCGCATTAGCCTGGTTGAAGGTGGTGTGGTTGGCGGTTACCTGCATTTGAATAATCGCATCGCGGTATTGGTTCAATTGGAAGGCGGCAGCGAAGAAGTTGCTAAAGACGTTGCTATGCACGTTGCAGCGGTTAACCCACAAGTGGTTAGCTCTGACCAAATGCCGGCTGACCTGGTAGAGAAAGAAAAAGAAATCATCCGCGCTCAACCAGACATGGCTGGCAAGCCAGCTGAGATTGTTGAAAAGATGATTGGTGGTCGTATCAGCAAGTTCCTTAAAGAGGCTAGCCTGGTTGATCAAGCCTTCGTTAAGAATCCGGAGCAAACGGTTGCACAATTCGCCAAAGCTGGCGGCGCTACAGTGAAGAGCTTTGTACGTCTGGAAGTGGGCGAAGGTATCGAAGTTGCAGTGGTGGACTTCGCTGCTGAAGTTGCTGCACAAGTTGCTGCATCAAAAGCTTAATTAGCCCTCGCTAATTGGGTCTGTAAAAACCCGCACAAGGTAGCTTGTGCGGGTTTTTTTGTTGCCCGTTTTTCATGTTTTTATGGTGTTATGGTTAAAGTTGGTCTTCGGCAAAATACATCGATTCCCGTTGGCAGGATTGTTAGCGAGCAGGGCAGGGTTAAAGTTCTCATCATTCATATCGACGGGCAGGCTTTGTTATAGCTGTCGCCTAAGTATTATCCAGTCCGGCAAGAAATCAATTCCGGGTGGCCGGGACGCCGGTTGATCAATCCGTTGATTCTGTTGGGGGGGAAATTAGTTGAGTGCAGAGGCGTATGAAAAAGAGAGTTGGTGCCACCACCTGGCAGCCTTTTTTCTGTTACACTGCACCGATTTTTTCGACCCCTCAGTATGGGCGGGTATTCGCGGCTAACTCATTGTTTTGGAGAGCATTTATGTCCAGCCCAAGAGATAAAAAGTACAAGCGTATTTTATTGAAACTCAGTGGTGAGGAGCTGATGGGTACCGAGGGTTTTGGTATCGATCCCAAAGTTCTCGACAAGATGGCTTTGGAAATCGGCCAGTTGGTAGGCATAGGTGTACAAGTCGGTTTGGTGATTGGTGGCGGTAACTTATTCCGCGGTGCTGCATTGAGTGCAGCAGGTTTGGATCGTGTTACTGGCGACCATATGGGCATGTTAGCGACTGTAATGAATGCCTTGGCGATGCGCGATGCGTTAGAACGCTCCAATATTTCATCTCGTGTTATGTCCGCTATTCCGATGAGTGGTGTGGTTGAGCATTATGATCGCCGCCGCGCGGTGCGGTTTTTGAATTCCGGTGAGGTTGTTATTTTTTCTGCCGGCACTGGTAATCCTTTCTTTACTACCGATTCTGCTGCCTGTTTACGCGGTATCGAAGTCGATGCGGACATTGTACTAAAGGCGACCAAAGTTGATGGCGTTTATTCTGCTGATCCGAAAAAAGATCCAACTGCAACTAAATATGATCGTCTTTCTTACGATGAAGTGTTGGATAAAAAATTGGGTGTAATGGATTTAACGGCTATTTGTTTGTGCCGCGAACACGATATGCCGGTACGTGTATTCCGCATGAATAAAACCGGCGCACTGTTGAATATCGTTGTGGGTAGCAACGAAGGTACTTTGATTGAAGAGGACAAATCATGATTAATGACATCAAAAAAGATGCTGAAGCGCGCATGAAAAAAGCAGTTGAGGTGCTTAGCCTTAACTTTAATAAAATCCGCACTGGTCGCGCTCATCCCAGCTTGTTAGATGGCCTTATGGTGAATTATTACGGCACCCCGACTCCACTTGCCCAAGTGGGGAACATTAATATTGAGGATGCACGTACGCTTTCTATCAGTCCTTGGGAGCGCAACCTGGTGCCCGAGATTGAAAAAGCGATCATGAAATCTGATTTGGGTTTAAACCCATCAACCAATAATGGTTTGATTCGTATTCCGCTGCCAATGCTGACCGAAGAAACACGTAAAAACTTTATCAAGCAAGCGCGCGCTGAAGCTGAAAATGGCCGTGTTGCTGTACGCAACGTGCGTCGCGATGTATTGGGCGATGTGAAGGCATTGTTGAAAGATAAAGCAATCGGTGAAGATGATGACCGTCGCGCACAAGACGAAATTCAAAAGATCACTGATAAATATATTGCGGAAGTAGATAAAGCGCTCGCCGCAAAAGAAGTGGATTTGATGGCTGTTTAATCCGCATCATCCGATTGGATTTGGTTTGTATTAATCAAATCCAATCTCACTCATAGACGCACAACAACATCACTACTACAAAAAGTAAAAACAGGCTATCGATCTATTCGATAACAACCTGTCGCCAGGAGAGTATGCGTGACTGACAATAGTCTTCGCCATGTAGCGATCATTATGGATGGCAATAATCGCTGGGCCAAGCAGCGTGGCATGGCGGGAGTTTCCGGTCATAAGGTCGGTGTCGAGCGCATCCGCGATGTGATGGCCGCCTGTCAGGAAGTGGGAGTGGAAGTGCTCACCGTATTTGCTTTTAGTAGTGAGAACTGGCGTCGCCCGCCACCGGAAGTGGAAGCGTTGATGTCGCTGTTTCTGTTGTATCTCAAAAATGAGGCTAAAGCCCTTAAGAAAAAAGGCGTCGCCCTGCGAGTGATCGGCAATCGCGAACGTTTTAGCCTTTCCATCCAAAAATCCATAGTGGCAGCAGAAGAATTGACTCGCGGTGGTAAAACTACTTTAGTGATTGCGGCGGATTACGGTGGGCGTTGGGATATTGCCCAGGCTGCAAAAAAGATGGCGCAGCAGGTTGCGGCAGGTGAATTGGACCCCGCAACAATTACCGAGGATTCATTGCACGAACACACGTGCCTTGCTGATTTGCCGCCACTGGATTTATTAATCCGCACTGGTGGCGAAGTGCGCATCAGCAACTTTTTATTATGGCAATGCGCTTACGCTGAATTATTTTTCAGCGACAAACTTTGGCCTGACTTTGATGGCGGCGAATTAAAAAAGGCTGCCAACAGTTTTTATGAGCGCCAACGTCGTTTTGGTATGACGGGTGATCAAATTGATGCGGGAGCTCTCAATGCTTAAGCAGCGTGTTATTACCGCTCTGGTGCTCGCCGCAATTTTTCTGGCGGCATTGTTTGGTTTGCCCGCAGGTTATTTCTCCTTTTTCATTGGCGCGGTGGTGTTGATCGGTGCTTGGGAGTGGGCGAATTTGTCCGGGGTACCCGCTGTGTGGCAGAGGCTCTCTTACTCAGTCGTCGTACTTGTATTGCTTGTTGGCGCTGCGCTTTATTTGGGTTTTGAAGGCGAAGCGAGTCCACGTCTCAATAATGTAGCCATTCGCGATTTATTGATCGTTGGATGCAGCTGGTGGGCGGTGGCGTTGCTATTGGTGCAGGGTTATCCAGGCAGTGCTGTTCTCTGGGGACACAAGTTATTGCGCCTGTTAATGGGATTATTGGTATTGATCCCGACGTGGGTCGCGTTGGTATATGTTCGTCAGCAAATTAATGGTGCCTGGTTGGTACTGTTGTTAATGCTGATTGTGGCGCTCGCCGATAGCGGGGGTTATTTCGCTGGTCGTCGTTTCGGTAAACATAAACTGGCCCCTGCGGTTAGCCCCGGCAAAACCTGGGAAGGATTTGCCGGTGGATTGCTAGCTAATTGCCTGTTGGCAGTCATTTTGAGCCAAACCTTGAGCACCAGTCTTTTATTAATGTTGGTGCTGATTGTTCCCACCAGTTTGATTTCGGTGTTGGGCGACTTGCTCGAAAGTATGGTCAAACGCCATGCCGGGGTGAAAGACAGTGGCAGTATCTTGCCTGGCCATGGTGGGATTCTGGATCGTGTTGATGGCATTACTGCCGGTGCTCCGGTCTTTGCGTTGGCGCTGCTTGCCAGTGGCGCATTTGCAGCGGGCGCGGGTGTTTAATCTATGTCAAATGCTCCCCGGCAAATCACCATTCTAGGTGCGACAGGTTCTATCGGTGTTAGTACTCTTGATGTTATTGCGCGTCATCCCGGGCGATACCAGGTATTTGCGTTAAGTGCTGACCGTCGCTGGCAATTACTGGCCACCCAATGCCTGACTCACAAACCGCGCTATGCCGTACTTAATGATCCGCTGGCGGCGAGTGAGTTGGAGCATGAGCTGCGTCGACAAGGCTGTGCAACCGAAGTGTTGCAAGGTGCCGAAGCGCTAGCTGCAGTAGCTGCCCATGATGAGGTCGATATGGTAATGGCTGCCATCGTAGGCGCCGTTGGCCTGTTGCCTACTCTTGCCGCAGTCAATGCCGGTAAGAAAGTGTTGCTCGCTAATAAAGAAGCATTGGTGATGGCGGGCGGCTTGTTTACCCGCGCTGTAGCTGAACATGGCGCTGTACTGCTGCCCATCGACAGTGAGCATAACGCCATTTTCCAATGCCTGCCTAATCATCGCACTGACTATCTGGCTGATGGTTTGAAATCGAGTGGCGTACGCAAAATCCTGCTGACCGCTTCAGGTGGTCCATTCAGAAATACACCGATTGCCGATCTTCCCAATGTGACTCCCGAACAAGCCTGTGCCCATCCCAATTGGAGCATGGGGCAAAAGATTTCAGTCGATTCGGCGACCATGCTGAACAAAGGTCTGGAGTTGATTGAAGCCTGCTGGTTATTTAATACTCATCCGCAACAGGTGCAGGTGGTGATTCATCCGCAGAGTGTGATTCACTCAATGGTCGAATACATTGATGGTTCAGTATTGGCGCAGTTGGGCAATCCTGATATGCGCACCCCGATTGCCCATGCGTTGGCGTGGCCGGAGCGCATTGAATCCGGGGTTGCCAGCCTTGATTTAATTGCCACGGCCCGGTTGGATTTTACTGCCCCTGATTACAATCGTTTCCCCTGTTTGCGTCTGGCGCAACAAGCTGCTGAAGCTTCGGGTACTGCACCGGCATTGTTAAATGCTGCTAATGAAGTTGCTGTGGCGGCTTTTTTGAATCGTTCAATCCGCTTTGACCAGATTGCTATGGTTATCGACCATGTGCTTTCCCGCCTTCCATCTTGTGAACCCCGGAGCCTGGCGCAGGTCCAAGGCGCCGATGCTGAGGCCCGTACTGTGGCGCAGCAATTTATTGCACGCTGGTGACTATTATCCTGAGGTTGTATCCATGGAGTTAATCCAGACGATTTTATCTTTTCTGGCGGCACTGCTGATTCTGGTATCTATCCATGAGTTCGGTCATTTCTATGTTGCCCGTTTGTGCGGTGTAAAGGTCCTGCGCTTTTCGATTGGTTTTGGCAAAGTGCTGTGGTCGCGTCGCGATAAGCAGGGTACCGAGTTTGCGCTTGCTGCATTGCCTTTGGGCGGCTATGTCAAAATGCTTGATGAGCGTGAAGGCGCAGTGCCTGTAGAAGAGCGTCATTTAGCGTTCAACACCAAAAATGTTTGGCAGCGAATCGCCATCGTAGCTGCAGGACCTGCTGCCAACTTTGTGTTGGCCATTGCATTGTTTTGGATATTGTTACTGCAAGGGCAGCGGGATTTGATTCCGGTAATCGATAGCGTCGCTCCTGCATCAATCGCTGCCCAGGCGGGTTTGGAAAAAGGGCAGGAGATAGTTGCAATCGATGGGAAGTTGACACCAACCTGGCAGGCAGTTAACAAAGCGTTACTCAATCGCCTGGGTGAAACCGGCACGATCCGCTTTAAAGTGGCTTATCCCGACTCCGATTTCCAGTATGAATCTGATGCCCAATTAGTCGAATGGCTGCGTTCAGCGACCGATCCCGATCCTATTGCAGGCTTGGGTATTACGCTGCAACTTCCAAAGATTCCGGCGATTGCTGGCGAGATAATTGCCGGTGGGGCGGCTGAAAGGGCGGGGTTAAAAGCGGGCGATAAGATTCTCAAGGTTGACGAGTTGGTCATCGAAGATTGGCGGACTTGGGTTGACTACGTACGCAAACATCCGGGCGACCCACTGCAAGTGAATGTTGAGCGCGAAGGCCAAGTATTGCTGCTAACGCTTATTCCCGATACTGCCGAAGAGGGTGGGCAAGGGTTCGGGCGTGTCGGAATCGCTGTACAGGCATACGAAATGCCTGAAGAAATGATCCGTTCTTATAGTTATTCCATCCCCGGTGCCTTGGTCGCCGGCATCAATAAAACCTGGGAAACCTCGGGATTTGTTCTTTTATCAGTCAAAAAATTGATTCTTGGCGAAATTTCCACGAAAAACTTGAGTGGACCGATAACCATTGCTAAGGTGGCGGGCTCTTCGGCCGAGAGCGGCCTGAGAAGCTTTATTGGTTTTGTCGCCCTGTTGAGTGTCTTCCTGGCGGTCTTCAACCTTTTACCTATCCCGGTACTGGATGGCGGTCACTTATTTTATTACTTCATTGAAGTAATTAAGAGGAAACCGGTGTCCGACAGAGTGCAGATGCTGGGGTATCAGGTTGGGCTTTTTCTGGTGATCAGCCTAAGCGTGCTAGCGCTGTATAACGACATAATGCGGCTTTGATCTGGCAATCTCTTGTGCCGGGCTGCGACCAACATTCATTTATGATTAGAACAGATTCTATGAAGCGAGTTTTGATGCGAATTTTTGGCTGTTTTCTAGCGCTTTTCCTGTCTTTTGCCGTGCAGGCGCAAACCTTTCGTGTAAGCGATATACGTGTAGAAGGTTTGCAGCGTGTTTCTGCCGGTACGGTATTCAGTGCTTTGCCAATCCGTGTTGGTGATGTTCTTAACCAGGCCGATATTCAAAACGCAACTCGCGAATTGTTTAAGGTGGGTTACTTTTCCGATGTTGCCATCAAGCGCGATGGTGATGTTCTGGTATTGGTGATCAAAGAGCGTCCGGCCATTAACAAAATTGAGCTTAAGGGCAACAAGGCCATCAAAACTGAAAACCTGATGGACAGTCTTAAAGATAATAATTTGTCAGAAGGCCAAATTTTCCAGCGTGCAACCTTGGAAGGTATCACTCAGGCCTTGCAGCGCGAATATGTTAACCAGGGACGTTACGGCGCAAGCGTGAATATCGAAATTGAAGATATGCCGCGTAACCAGGTCAAGGTTCTGGTGAAAATCGATGAAGGTAGCCCTTCACGTATTAAACAAATCAATATCGTAGGCAACAACTCTTACTCTGAAGAAGAGTTGATCGATTTATTTGAGCTGAAAACAACAGGTATGTGGTCGTGGATTTCCGGTAACGACAAATATAACAAAGAAAAAATGAAAGGAGATCTGGAGCGCCTTGAGTCCTGGTATATGGACCGTGGTTACCTGAACTTCAAAATTGATTCGTCGCAAATTTCTTTGAGCCCGGACAAAGCTAAAATTTTCATCACCGTCAATATCAGCGAAGGTGATATTTATAAGGTGAGCGATATTGAACTCGCTGGTGATCCTGCTATTGATGAAAAAATTATTCGTCGCATGATTCTGATGCAGAAAGATCAGGTTTTCTCGCAGATCCTGATGACGACTTCAGAAGAATATGTGACCAAGCGTTTAGGTAATGAAGGTTATACCTTCGCAAAAGTAGAAGGTATGCCCGAGCGTAATGATGCAGATAAGACGGTAAAAATTACTTTCTTTATTGAGCCGGGCAAGCGCGCTTATGTAAACCGCATTAACTTTCGTGGCAATACGAAAACGGTCGATGAAGTCCTGCGTCGCGAGATGCGTCAGATGGAAGGTGGTTCAGCTAACTCGGCGCAAATCGAAAATTCCAAAGTTCGCCTGGAGCGTTTGGGCTTCTTTAAAGAAGTTAAGGTAGAGAATAAAGAAGTTCCTGGCACTTCAGATCAAATCGATGTTGAGTACACCGTTGAAGAGCAGCCATCGGGCAGTATGGGGTTGCAAGTTGGCTACGCGCAATATTCCGGCCTGTTGTTCTCCGCCAGCATCCAGCAAAACAACTGGTTTGGTACCGGTAAGCAAGTTGGTTTCAGTTTCAGCCATAACCGCTATCAAACATCTTATAACTTCAACTATAACGATCCTTATTTCACCCCTGATGGTGTGAGTCGTGGTGTGAGTTTGTATTACACCAAAAGCGATTACGGTTCATACAACATCACTCCTTACAGTACGAACGTATACGGTGGTAAGGTTAATTTTGGTTATCCTATTTCCGATATTGAGCGTATAGGATTTGATATTGGTTTGCGTAGCCTGGAAGTAGAACCAACGCGCTATTCCTCGCAGGAGATTATTCGCACGCCGGCCTGGAATCCAAACATGGGTTACATTACCCAGTCCGAAAATTATGCTTTAAACCAGCAACTTGTTAGTGGTATCGACTTTCCGAATGGCAGTTATGAATCTAAATCTTTCACCGAAGATATGCTGGGTGCACCCGGCTTTCTGGATGTTTATGGTGATACCTTTAACGATGCACAAGTCAGCATGTATTGGCTGCGTTCGACACTTAACCGCGGAATATTGGCTAACCGTGGAGCTTCACAGCAGCTAACTTTCGAGTTGTCATTGCCGGGCGGTGATTTGCAATACTATAAATTTGGCTACAACGGTCAAATTTTTAAACCGCTGACTCGCTCCCTTACATTGCGCTTGCATACTCGTTTGGGATACGCCGGTGCTTATGGTGATCTGGATGAGTTGCCATTCTTTGAACATTACTACGCCGGCGGCTTCGGTTCGGTTCGTGGGTTTGAGCGTAATACTCTTGGACCGCGTAGTTCGCCGCAGCGAAGCACTGATGAAACTATCGCATACACCGTTTGGGATGATCTCAATGGGGATGGGATTGTACAGGTAGGTGAACGTGGTGGTCCGGCATATATATTGTGTGAAGACCCTGACGCGCCAGGTATTGGATCTAACTCGAATAGATATCCGCGTATTTGTAATCCGGGTGAGTTAGTAAGCGATCTTATTGTAGGTAGTACTTATACTAGTCGGACCCGTGGTGCGTTTGGTGGCAATGTATTGATTCAGGGCGGTGCAGAGATTCTGTTCCCGTTACCTTTTATCAAGGATCAACGTTCTTTGCAGACAACCTTCTTCCTGGATGCAGGGAATGTGTTTGATACAGATTGTGGTGCGACTCAGGTAAATTGTTATGGTGTCGATCTTAGTCGTATTAACACATCAGTTGGTTTTGGTTTAACGTGGATTTCCGGTTTTGGCCCAATGACTTTCAGTATTGCGGAACCATTGCATGAAAATGAGGCGGATCGAACAGAAGTGTTCCAGTTCTCCTTGGGGCAAACTTTCTAACAATAATGTTTTAATCTACTATTTAAATTAAAGAGGAATAGATTGTGACTGTTACACAAAAAATATTTGCTGTTGTTGCGTTATCGCTAATGTCAGCTGTTACTTGGGCGCAAGGTAAAGTAGTTGTACTTGACCCAACTGGTGCAGTAATGGGAACTACAGCAGCAAAAGCTAAATTTGAAAAATTGCAAAAGAGTGCGGAATTTGCAGCTGCAAAAACCAAGCTTGATGGTTTGGCCGCGGATATTAAAGTTCTACAAGCTGAATACCAGAAAAACAGTGCGGTATGGAGCAAAGAACAAGTTGCTGAAAAAGAAAAGAAATTGCAGAGCCTTGGGCAAGATTACCAATTTCAAGGTAAAAAACTGCAGACAGAACAGCAGGCATTGATGCAACAAATCATGCAAGAGCTTGGTCCGAAAATGGAGGCTGCTGTTAAGCAACTCGTTGAATCTGAAAACATCGCTATGATTGTTGATGCGAAAGCGGTGATGATGTCGAAGCCGGAAAATGATTTGACGCCAAAAGTTACTGAATTGCTTAATAAAGCTAAGTAAACCAAGGTCTTTTAGATAATGAAGCGTTCTTATCTGCTGTCAGAATTGGCGCAATTGCTCGGTGCCGAGCTACGCGGTGATTCACAACAAGAAATAAGAGCGCTTGCTTCTATACAATCTGCAAATAATACTGATCTGACTTTTATCGCCAGTCCTGCTTATAAAAAGCATTTGACATCGACCAGGGCGGGTGCAGTATTGCTCAATGCAAATCTCGCCGACGAGTTTGCAGGCAATAAACTAATAGTCAAAAATCCTTACATTGCTTACGCGCGTCTCTCAGCACTATTTGAATTCCGCCGTGAAACTCCTTTAGGTATACATCCAACCGCCGTTGTGGGGAGTGAGTGTATTCTTGGTGAAAAGGTTTCTATTGGAGCGAATGCAGTAGTTGGGGATGGTGTAGTCTTGGGGGATGGGGTGAGTGTTGGTCCTGGCTGTTATATCGGTAACGACAGTGTAATTGGCAAAAACACCCAACTGGTAAGTAATGTCAGTATTTATCATGGCATTATTATTGGTGCTGATTGCTTGCTGCACAGCGGTTGTGTAATTGGTGCCGATGGTTTTGGTTTCGCGCCTGATGCAGGAAGCTGGGTTAAAATTCACCAGTTAGGTAGTGTGCAGATCGGCAACAAAGTAGAGATTGGTGCATGCACCTGCATTGATAGAGGTGCGCTGGATGATACTGTTATCGATGATGGTGTAATTATCGATAATCTGGTGCAAATAGCTCACAATGTTCACATTGGGCGAAATACAGCGATAGCTGCGCATAGTGCTATCGCCGGTAGTACAACAATTGGAGCCGGTTGCACTATTGCCGGTGCGGTGGGTATTGCCGGGCATTTGGTATTAGCTGATAACGTGCATATCACCGCTATGTCTCTGGTATCTGCTTCAATTTCAGAACCGGGATCTTATTCATCGGGCACAGCATTATCATCGACTAAAAATTGGCGTAAAAACGCAGTGCGTTTTCGTCAATTGGATGCATTGGCAACACGTTTAATAAAACTTGAACGCACTCATGGTGCGGAATAAATTTTTCATTGATTGCTTGGGGTTTGTACCATGATGGACGTTAACGAAATTCGCGAATATCTTCCGCATCGCTATCCATTTTTATTGGTGGATCGTGTTGTAGAATTGATTGAAGGCGAATCGATTATTGCGTACAAAAATATTACCGTTAACGAAGAGGTGTTTAATGGTCATTTCCCCCAAAGTCCTGTATTTCCTGGTGTAATGATTATTGAAGCTATGGCCCAAGCATCGGGGATTTTGGGTTTCAAAACCATGAACAAAAAACCGCAAGATGGTTCGATTTATCTTTTTGCGGGAGTAGATGATGTTCGCTTCAAGCGTCAGGTTATTCCAGGTGACCGATTGCAATTGGAATCTCGTGTTATTTCCGAGAAGCGCGGTATTTGGAAGTTTGAGTGTAAAGCCAGCGTCGATGGTGTATTGGCAGCATCTGCCACTATTCTCTGCGCTGATCGCAAAGTTTAATTCGCGTTAGCCTTAAATTAGCGAGAAACTATTTTGATAGATCCATCTGCAATTATTCATCCCGAAGCCAAACTTGCGGCGGATGTGAAAGTCGGTCCCTGGACAATTATTGGACCTCATGTCGAGATTGGCGAAGGCACCGTAATCGCGTCTCATGTGGTGCTAAAAGGTCCCACCGTTATTGGTAAACACAATCAGATCTACCAGTTTTCAACAGTAGGAGAAGACACCCCTGACCTGAAATACAAAGGTGAGCCAACTCGCTTGGTTATTGGCGATCACAATGTTATCCGTGAAGGTGTAACTATCCATCGCGGAACAATTCAGGATCGCGCCGAGACAACTATTGGTGATCATAATTTGTTGATGGCGTATGTGCATGTAGGTCATGACAGTGTGATTGGCAATCACTGCATTCTGGTGAATAACGTAGCGCTTGCAGGGCATGTACATATTGGTGATTGGGCAATTCTTAGTGGATTCACCTTGGTCCATCAATTTTGTAAAATCGGTGCTCATAGTTTTTCCGGAATGGGTACTGCAATCGGTAAAGATGTACCTGCTTATGTCATGGTGAATGGCAGTCCGGCGGAGGCGAAAAATATTAATGCAGAAGGACTTCGTCGTCGAGGCTTCACTAAAGAAGATATTAATTTGCTGACCAAGGCCTATAAGACGATCTATCGTCGTGGGCTGACTTTGGATGAGGCGTTGATTGAATTGCAGCCGCAAACTGCAGAATCTCCTGCATTACAAGTGTTGATTGATTCTCTGCATTCATCTACACGCGGAATAGTTCGCTAATCGCCAGTTATTAATTTTTCTGTGCACCTATTTGCACCGTTCTTGCAATAAGTAATGCAATAAAAATCCAGGGGGCTGAGTGTCTGATCACATACACATAGGTATTGTTGTCGGAGAGGCCTCCGGCGATATCCTTGGCGCTGCATTGATGCAAGAGCTGCGTAAGCATTTTCCTACAGCAGAGTTTTCCGGAATTGGCGGGCCACGCATGTTGGCACAAGGTTTCCATTCTTATTTTCCGCAAGATCGTTTGGCTGTGATGGGTTTGATTGAGCCCTTAAAGCGCCTCCCTGAATTATTGCGCATCCGCAAATTTCTACGCGAACATTTTATCGTTAACCCTCCTTCCGTATTTATTGGGGTCGATTCACCGGATTTTACTATTCCTCTGGAAGCATCGCTCAAAGAGCAAGGTATTAAAACGGTTCATTATGTAAGCCCCTCCGTATGGGCCTGGCGACAAAAAAGGATTTTTAAAATTGCGCGAGCGGTAGATTTAATGCTGACTTTGTTGCCATTTGAAGCGAAGTTTTATCATGAGCACAATGTTCCGGTAGAGTTTGTCGGGCATCACCTTGCTGATGAAATTCCGTTAGCGGTAGACAAGTTGGCCGCCCGTAAAATACTCGGTTTGCCAGAAGAAGGGCGCATAGTTGCGTTGTTGCCCGGTAGTCGCGCAAGTGAAGTTGAGCGTATGGGTGAATTATTTATGCGTACCGCAGTACATTGCCTCGAGCAAGATCCAAGTCTGCAATTTATTATTCCTGCGGCAAGCCCGGATCGCTACCGCCAGTTGCATATTGAATTAAATGATTATGTGGATTTTCCTATTGAGTTGATTAATGGTCACTCTCACGATGCTATGGCAGCAGCAGATGTAGTGTTGCTGGCATCCGGCACTGTAGCCTTAGAGGCGCTATTACTGAAAAAGCCAATGGTCGTTGCCTACATTGTGGCTCCTATCACATTCAAAATTTTGTCCTGGCTGGTAAAAACTCCGTGGATTTCTTTACCTAATCTGCTTGCCCAAAAGGAACTTGTACCTGAGTTGCTGCAGCATAAAGCAACGCCGGAAGCGCTATGTGCTGCGGTGATGAATTATTTTGAAAATCCTGATGAGGCTTTGGCATTGAGTCAAACTTTTACGCAAATGCACATCGAGTTAAAACGCGATGCCAGCGTTCGCGCCGCTGAAGCAGTTGCTCGATTAATCCAAAAAAATTAATATCAAGGTGTCCCTGTGCTTGAGCCATTTATCAGTGTTTATCAAGGTTTATTCTTCGCCGGTTGTGATGAAGTAGGGCGTGGGCCGTTAGCGGGTGACGTAGTAGCCGCTGCGGTTATTCTTGATCCTGAAAACCCGATCATTGGTTTGGATGATTCCAAAAAGCTTACCGAAAAAAAACGCGAGCAATTATTTATTGAAATCCAGTTGAAAGCAAAGAGCTGGTGTATTGCGCGTGCGTCTGTTGCAGAAATCGATAAAATCAATATTTTACAAGCCAGTTTGTTGGCTATGCACCGTGCTGTTCAAGGACTGCATATTCAACCGGAGCATGTTCTGGTTGATGGAAACAAACTGCCAAAATGGAATTACACATCAGAGGCAGTTGTGAAAGGTGATAGTCGGGTCGCCGCGATCAGTGCTGCTTCAATCCTCGCCAAAGTAACGCGTGATCGTGAAATGATTGAGCTGGATAAAGTATATCCAGGTTATGGTTTTGCCGATCATAAAGGTTATCCAACCAAGGTTCATATGGATGCACTGGACAGGTTGGGGATAACACCAATACATCGTACGTCCTACGCTCCTGTGCGAGCAAAAATCGAACAAATTTCGCTGTTCTAATTATTTTATCCATTCAAGAAAATTATTATGCCCGCTGCTAATTTTGTGCACCTGCGTTTGCATACCGAATTCTCGCTTAGCGATAGCTTGGTGAGAATTAAATCGCTTGTTAAACGTGTGGCAGAATTGAATATGCCCGCTTGTGCAATCACCGATCAAACCAATTTTTATGGACTGATTAAATTTTATAAGGCAGCGCAAGGTGCTGGCGTAAAACCGATTGCAGGCAGCGATTTCTGGATCACCAGCAACGATAGTGAAGGTAAGCCAACGCTCATCACTTTATTGGCGATGAATGATAAGGGTTATAAAAATATTATTGAGTTGATTTCCCTCGGTTGGCGGCAGGGGCAGCAGCAAGGTGTTGCCTATATACAGCGCGAATGGATTTGCGAGCACAGTGAAGGTGTTATTGCATTATCCGGTGGAAAGTTTGGCGATATAGGCATGGCTTTGCTAGGTGGCAGAACAACGCAAGCGGCCGAATTGCTACAGGCCTGGATGCAGGATTTCCCTAACCGGTTTTATCTTGAGTTGCAGCGTACCGGAAGAGAAAACGATGAAAATCATCTCCACGCAGCAGTGGATTTAGCGTCGCAATTAAATTGCCCGGTAGTGGCAACCAATGATGTGCGCTTTTTAAAAGCCAGCGAATTTGAGGTGCATGAAGCCCGTGTTTGTATTAGCGAAGGGCGCACGCTTGATGATCCCCGTCGCGAACGTCGTTACAGTGACCAACAATATTTACGCTCTGCGGAAGAGATGGTTGAGCTTTTCAGTGATATTCCTGAAGCCATTACCAACACGATCGAAATCGCCAAACGCTGCACTATTAATATCCAAATGGGTAAATATTTTTTGCCAGCATATCCAGTGCCGGAAGGTCTTACCGAGGCCGGGTTTTTCCGTAAAATTTCCCATGAAGGGTTGGATGAAAGACTTGAGCGGATTCTGGATAAATCTGCTGCGGATTACACTGAGCGTCGCAAAGTATACGAAGACCGTTTGAATTTCGAATTGGATATTATTAACCAAATGGGATTCCCTGGTTATTTCCTTATCGTAATGGACTTTATCCAATGGGCTAAAGACCATGATATTCCGGTAGGGCCGGGACGTGGCTCGGGGGCGGGTTCGCTCGTTGCCTATTCGTTAAAAATTACCGATCTCGATCCACTTGAATACGATTTGCTGTTTGAACGTTTCTTGAATCCCGAGCGGGTTTCCATGCCCGACTTCGATATCGATTTCTGTATGGATAACCGCGATAAGGTTATCTCTTACGTTGCTGATAATTATGGCCGCGACGCCGTTAGCCAGATTATTACCTTCGGTACCATGGCCGCAAAAGCGGTAGTGCGCGATGTGGCACGTGTACAAGGAAAGTCTTACGGTCTTGCCGATAAACTTTCCAAAATGATTCCACCCACACCGGGTATGACACTTGCGCAAGCGCTACAAGAGGAGCCGCAGCTTAAAGAATTTATTGAGCAGGATGGCGATGCCGGTGAAATTTGGGAGATGGCAGTACAGCTTGAAGGCCTGACGCGTAACGTGGGTAAACATGCCGGTGGTGTGGTAATAGCACCAACCAAACTTACCGATTTCTCGCCACTCTATTGTGATGAAACGGGCGGCGGTTTGGTTACCCAATTTGATAAAGGTGATGTGGAAGAAGCGGGCTTGGTGAAGTTTGACTTCCTCGGTTTGCGTACGCTTACGATTATCGATTGGGCGCGTATTATGATCGATAAACAGCGCATTAAAAAAGGCGAAGAACGGCTTGATATCAGTGCGATTCCGCTTGATGATCCCAAAACGTTTGGTTTGTTAAAACGCGCTGAAACGACTGCGGTATTCCAGTTGGAATCGCGCGGCATGAAAGATTTGATTAAACGTTTGCAGCCAGACAATATCGAAGATCTGATTGCATTGGTAGCGCTCTTTCGTCCTGGCCCGTTGGAATCGGGAATGGTTGACGACTTTATTAACCGCAAGCATGGCCGCGCACAAGTTGCTTATCCCGATGCCAAATTCCAGCATCACACATTAAAGCCCGTTTTGGAACCGACTTACGGTGTAATTGTTTACCAGGAACAGGTAATGCAAATCGCGCAGGTGCTTGCGGGCTACACACTTGGCGGCGCTGATATGTTGCGTCGTGCAATGGGTAAGAAAAAGCCGGAGGAAATGGCCAAGCAGCGTGAGGTATTTGAAAGCGGTGCAAAAAATCAGGGGGTGGATCCTGAGTTGGCGATTAAAATTTTCGACCTGGTGGAAAAATTTGCGGGCTACGGTTTTAATAAATCTCACTCTGCTGCTTACGCAATTGTTTCGTATCAGACTGCTTGGCTAAAAGCGCATTACCCAGCGCATTTTATGGCGGCAACTATGTCTTCGGACATGGATAAAACCGATAAGGTTGTTACCTTTATCGAAGAATGCCGCACGATGAAATTAAAATTGTTACCACCAGATGTTAACTCGGGCGAATTTCATTTTACGGTAGACGATGCAGGTCGAATTATTTACGGTTTGGGTGCGATTAAAGGTTTGGGTGAAGGGCCGGTTGAATCAATTATTGCCGCGCGTAATGAGGGCGGCCCATTTAAAGATCTATTCGATTTCTGCGCCCGCGTTGATTCACGCAAAGTCAATAAGCGGGCAATGGAAGCAATTATTCGCTCCGGCGCGGCCGATAATTTGGGGCCAACCTGCAATACACCGCAACACAATATTGATCACGACCGTGCGGTGATGTTTGCAGCTATGAGTGAAGCAGTAAAAACTGCGGAGCAGGCAATGGCGAACACCAATGCGGGCATGATGGATTTATTCGGTGCTGTTATTGCAAGCGATGACTCGACTGCCGATGTGTACAGCGATTTCAGACGTGTACGCATCTGGACGATGAAAGAGCGTTTGAATGCTGAAAAAGAAACCTTGGGTTTATATCTTACCGGTCATCCAATCGATGAATATGAAAGTGAGTTAACCCACTTGGTCGGCTCGCGCATCGCCAACTTAAAGCCGGAAAAAGGCACCCAGACAATTGCCGGGCTCGTGATTTCGCAGCGGGTTGTACGAACCAAGCGCGGTGACAATATGGCCATTTTGACTATAGATGATCGTACCGGACGCATGGACATCACACTGTTTGCCGAGACCTTTAATAATTCGCGTGATGTTTTAGCGAAAGAGGGCCTGTTGGTGATCAGTGGTCAGGTGAGGTATGACGATTTTAGCGGCATGTTAAAAATGAGTGCCGAAAACTTGCGCTTGCTTGCCGACGTGCGTCAGGAAAAGGTGCGTGAACTCTGGTTAGAGTTGGAGTCTGGCGCCTTACCGGCCAATTTTTCACGGGAGTTAGGTGAAATGTTGGATCCTTATCGCCAGTCACCACAACAGGAGGCGCGTTGCGCGATAGTGGTTGACTACCTGCGCAGTGATTCGCGCGCGCAATTGCGCTTTGGCAATCATTGGAACGTTCGGCCGGAAGATGAATTATTACAGCGCTTGCGTGATAGTTACGGCAGCGGGCGAGTCAAACTGGTCTACTAATCCTGATGTAGATGCCTTATTTTTGCCATTTGTCAACGGTCATATCAGGAGGCATTTCCCCCCAATTTCGCTGGAAAAGATCGACTAAATCGCCCATTTCGCGTAAGGTAGCGACCCAATTGTGCCTCCTGCTATTCTGACTGAAAAGTCGACAATAGCAGGCTGTCGCACTTACCTCACAAGTCAAAATGGTAGTTTCCTACCCGGATCAAGAGCTCGCTATGAATCTGAATTATCTGGATTTTGAACAGCCCATCGCCGAACTCGAAGGCAAGATTGAAGAATTACAATTGGTTGGCAATAGTTCGGATGTGAACATTGCCGATGAAGTTGCCAAGTTACGTGAAAAAAGCACCAAGCTGACTGAAACTATCTATTCCAAGCTGACTGCCTGGGATATCGTAAAAGTTGCCCGTCATCCTTTGCGTCCTTATACATCGGATTATATTTCCCGTGTATTTACTGAGTTTGACGAGTTGCATGGCGACCGTCATTTTGGGGATGACCACGCTATTATCGGTGGTGTAGCGCGTTTGGATGGCAAACCGGTAATGGTTATCGGCGAAGAAAAAGGCCGCACCGTCCATGAAAAAGTGATGCGCAACTTTGGTATGCCGCGTCCTGAAGGCTATCGCAAAGCTTTGCGTTTGATGGAAATGGCTGAGCGTTTCAAGCTCCCTGTACTGACGTTGATTGATACCCCCGGTGCCTATCCAGGTATCGACTCGGAAGAGCGCGGTATTTCCGAATCTATTGCACAAAACCTTGCTGTCATGTCGCGCCTGCGCACTCCTATTATTTGTACTGTAATTGGTGAAGGCTCATCCGGTGGTGCTCTTGCGATTGGTGTGGGCGATCAATTGAACATGCTGCAATACTCAACCTATTTCGTTATCTCTCCTGAAGGTTGCGCCAACATCATTTGGAAAACTGTTGCCAAAGCACCGGAAGCAGCCCAGGCGATGGGTGTGACTTCCAAGATATTGCAAGACTTGGGAATTGTTGATGAAACTATTCCTGAGCCTTTAGGCGGTGCCCATCGCAATACCGATGATATGGCGAGAAAGCTACAGGAGCGTTTGATTGCACAGGTTGATCGCTTGAGCAAAGAACCTATTGATGCTTTGCTGGAGCGCCGTTACCAGCGCTTGATGAGCTACGGTAATTAAATACGAATAGCATAAAAAAACCGCTGATAAAAGTCAGCGGTTTTTTTATGTCTGTCAGTTTTAGATTTAATCGCGTTTAAAAATACTGTCGGAGATTTCCCGGAAGATATTGCGGCGTCGCGGCTTTTGGTCGCTTTTGATTTCATCGCGAAGTTGTGGTGGTGGAATTTCCTGTACCAGACGAAAGCCAATAGATTTGCGTGATTTGCTTGCCGTAAACGCAATCTGTGAATAAGCCGTAATTGACTCTACATTACTAACAAATGATCCGCCACGCACAGCGCGTTTTAAACAGCTTTGTTTCGATACTTTATCGGCGCAATCATTGATCCATTCGGCAACATTTCCTGCGGTATCATGAATACCAAAATCATTGGGAGGAAAACTGCCAACAGGTTTTGTCTCATTATTAAAAAAAATTTTCCATAATGATTTACAGCCATAGCGGCAGTTTGCCCGTTGTTGTGCATCAGCTTCATTGTTACCCCACCAATAACTGCTCGTAGTATTGCCGCGCGCAGCATATTCCCATTCAATTGCGGTCGGCAGGCGATAATTTTTTCCTGTCGTTTTGCCCAGCCAATTCGCGTAGGCAATAGCATCATCCCAGCTGATATTGATAACGGGGCGTTCGCCGCGCCCCCAGCCCATGTCATCGGGTAATGCACGGTTGGTCGCCAGCGCAAAAAAATCATATTCGTTAAAGGTAATTTCGTAGCGGCCAATAAAAAAATCCTGTCCAATATTGATTGGTTTGGTATTGCCATCATTGGGATTATTGGCATTACCCATCAAAAAATTACCGCCAGTTAAGCGCACCATATCGGATAATGGTAATTGGCTCGTGTCTGTTATTTGAGTGGATTTTTGTAGCGTTACATCCAATGCCTGATTGCTTTGGTTTAACCGTATCCATTTGGTTTTGGTGAGATAACCGGGGTGACTTACTTCGATGTGGTAGGCGGCCGCTGGAAGCGCTATGCCGGGCGCGTACTTTTCTTTAATGTTAAGGATTCTAATGCGCGCCTCGGCAGGGGAAGGTGTGACGGTAAACCTTAAGGTATTCGTGGTTGCATCAAAACTTTCCGCTGTCGCAGTATTTTTGTTATCAGGTACCAGAGTTGCCCATTGTGTAGCGGTATTTACTCCAGATTCAGGATAAATAATGGTGTTGCCAGCGGCCAATAAAATTAGCACAACTATGGCACTATAAATCCAATAGCGTTTGTGGCGGTTTTCGCTGAAGATTTCGTGTCTGGATAAATCATCAGATTGATTACCTGAAATGGGAACTGATATCCGCGTAGCAACGAGTGTTTGTTGCAGTGCAGAAGCAGGAACAAAAGGAACTTCATTTGATTGCCGTTTAAATTTGCGTGTTAATGTTTGAACGTGAACGGATGCTTTTTGGGCGAGAAATCTGGCATTTTGCTTAATCAAATGCCCTGCGGTTTTTATTAACGGTAAAAATGATGCTCTTCCATTTTTACCGTGCAGCAAAAATGTGTTGGTATTAAAAGATTTCAGTTCTGCGATTAATTCTTTTGCCGTTTGAAATCGCTGCTCGGGTTTTTTAGCGAGCAATTTGTCCAGGGTAGGTTGCAGAGCAAATAAATTGAGCGGCAACCTGGGGGCTTGTTCATGGATGTGTTTTATTCCCAGCGCAAGCGAGCTATCGGCATGAAACGGTCGCTGCCCGGTCAGCATTTCAAACAGCACTATACCCAAACTATATAAATCAGAGCGACCATCGCTGGGCTCACCTTTTGCCTGTTCGGGACTCATGTAGTAGGGCGTGCCGACAATAGTTCCTGCCTGGGTCATATTGGCTTTGGATTTTATCGTCCGTGCAATGCCAAAATCGGTGAGTACAGGTGAGCCATCATCGCGAAAGAGAATGTTTTCCGGTTTGATGTCGCGGTGCACATAACCTTTACTGTGTGCATGTTCTAATGCGGCCGCAATTCCCAAAGCAATTTTTAAAGTTTCCTCGATAGTTATTCCGTTACTGATTTTTTCATCCAGTGAACCTTTGGATAAAAACTCCATGGAGATGTAATTTAATTCCTGGTGTCGTCCAATGTCATAGATGGGAATAATATTGGGATGGGACAGCTGTCCAATGATGTTAGCTTCACGCTGAAAACGCTGATGGAATTCCGGGTCTTTATCAAGCGCAGGCTTCATGACTTTCAATGCCACTGTGCGCCCGACACTGTGTTGGGTCGCAAGATAGACAGTCGCCATGCCGCCACTGTTAATTTTTTTGATGATGGTATAGCCAGGAATTTGCATCTTATTAATAAATCATATTTGTGCAGGCAAAGAGGAATATGTCGCGATTGATTTTAACGGAGATTGCTGAATATAAACTGGCTGTGTTGCACAAATCCTTTTGCGCTGCGTTCATCCATCACTTACCGGTAGGCAGAAGCGGAGATTATTTTTTCGGGCTACCGGGTTTGCCGTGAGGTTTTTTCCCGATGGGGCGATTATTGTTATGTTGCGGTTTGCTCGTCTTGGTACCAATGAATTCTTTTTTCGCAGATGATCTCGTCGGCTTGGTAGCGGTTGCCTGCACATTGAATTTTTTGGCACTTTCAAACTTATCACCAAACGCTTTGGCTGCAGGTTTACTCGCTATGGACGTCGATTGGTGATTGCCCGCTTTGCCAGTAAACTTTCCTGAACCGGGTTTGCCGCCTGGTTTCCCCGCGCGCGCATTTGGGTTGTGGCCGCGCCCGGTCGTGCGCGTATCCGCTTTCTCATCCGGGATCAACGCCGAAGTGCTATTGCCGATTAAGTGAGATTTGCGCATGCTGCGCAATGCTTCACGGATAATCGGCCAGTTAGCTGGATCGTGATAGCGCAACAAGGCTTTTTGCAGGCGGCGCTGTTCTATTCCGCGTGGGATATTAATTTTTCCACTCTTATAGGTGAGCTTTTTCAGCGGATTTCGTTCGCTTACATACATAGCAGTCGCCAGTGACATGGGCGATGGGTAAAAGGTTTGCACCTGATCCACTTCAAAATTGTTTTTCTTCAACCAGAGTGCAAGGTTGAGCATATCTTCATCCTGCGTGCCTGGGTGAGCGGCGATAAAGTACGGAATTAAAAATTGTTCCTTGCCTGCTTCTTTCGAAAACTTATCAAACATGCGTTTGAAATCGTAGTAGCTGCTCATTTTCGGTTTCATCATTTGCTCAAGCACGCCATCTTCGGTGTGCTCGGGGGCAATTTTCAAATAACCGCCAACGTGATGTGTGACTAGTTCTTTTACATATTCGGGATCGCGTACGGCTAAGTCATAACGCAAACCCGATGCAATTGAGATGCGATTCACACCTTTAACGTTGCGCGCAGCGCGATAAAGCGCTGTTGTATGCTTGTGATCGGTGGTTAAATTTTTACAGATGGTCGGGTATACGCAAGACAGGCGACGGCATTTGGAAAGCGTTGGCATATCTTTGCAGGTAAGGCGATACATGTTCGCAGTGGGGCCGCCCAAGTCAGAAATATGCCCGGTAAATCCCGGTACTTTTTCGCGGATATCTTCAATTTCTTTCAGGATCGATTCTTGCGAACGGCTTTGGATAATACGGCCTTCATGCTCGGTGATTGAACAAAATGTGCAGCCACCAAAACAGCCGCGCATGATATTCACCGAGGTTTTAATCATGTCGTAGGCGGGAATTTTTTGTTTGCCATAGCTCGGATGCGGCACGCGCGCGTAGGGTAAATCAAACACACCATCCAGTTCATCGGTTTCCAACGGAATCGGTGGCGGGTTGATCCAGACTTCGCGGTTTTCATGTTTTTGGATCATCGGACGCGCGTTATAAGGATTCGCTTCCTGATGCAAAACCCGCGAGGCGTGCGCATATAAAATCGAGTCTTTGCGTACTTTGTCGAATGAAGGTAAACGCACATACACTTTTTCGTTATCAACCAGGTCGCTGCGATTTTGTAATGGCATGGGAATAATACGTATCGGCTGCGGATCATTGGGATTGAGCACTTTTTCGCTTTCGATTCCCTGTGCAGGGCAACCCTGCGTCTTTAATTGATCAGCGGCTTCCGGATTTAAGGCTGCAATTTGCTCGGCCATTTTTTCCGGATCGAGTTGGCGTAAACCAATTTGTGAATTGTTAACGTCTGCTTGCGCAGCATCTACAACGGATTTTGGATTGTGTTGATATTCATAGGGATTTGGCAATTTATCGATGTTGCCTGGCCAGTCGATGCGTGTTGAATCGATTTCCGTCCAGCCAGCGGGTGCTTCTTTTTTAATAACCACTGTGCCGCGAATACTGTCCAGCTCTTTGATACTTTTACCTTCCGCCAACGAATGCGCAATTTCGGCAATAGCGCGTTCGGCGTTGCCATATAGCAGAATGTCAGCAGTGGCATCGATCAATACCGAGCGGCGGACTTCATTGCTCCAGTAATCATATTGGGCGATGCGGCGCAAACTGGCCTCGATTCCGCCGAGCACAATCGGCACATCTTTGTAGGCTTCTTTGCAGCGTTGGCTGTACACAGTTACTGCGCGGTCGGGACGTTTACCGCCTTGGCCGCCGGGAGTGTAGGCGTCGTCCGAGCGCATACGCAGGTCGGCAGTGTAGCGGTTGATCATAGAATCCATGTTGCCCGCGCTCACACCAAAAAACAGGTTGGGTTTGCCCAGCGCCTTGAAGGGTTCGGCACTGCGCCAATCAGGTTGGGCGATGATACCCACACGAAACCCCAGAGACTCCATAAACCGGCCAATCACTGCCATACCAAAGCTCGGGTGATCCACATAGGCATCGCCGCACACGATGATAATGTCGCAGCTATCCCAGCCCAAATTATCCATTTCCTGCCGACTCATCGGCAGGAAGGGCGCGGGCTTATAGGTTTTCACATGGGCGTGGATATTGGGTTTTGCGTAGGAAAACAGATGTTTGGCGGTGCTGTTCATGCTTGGGTACTGCGCTGGGGAAGAATCAGGCGGCTATTGTCCCAGAAATAGGCTTGCCTATACAGCATTAAGCTGAAACTTGAGGTAATAGTTGAAATACGGGAACATCTGCTAAGCTCGAAATCTGATAGCAATAATCACTTAAGAATCGGGGCTTGGAATGGGATATAGCAACGCAGATCGGACCGTTAGCCAAAACACGCAGACTCAGCAAGAGCAGCAGCATAATGGAACTGCACAATTTGCAGATAATCGCATCAGCTCAGTTGCCCGCTTGCAGACTCAGGGAATGATGCATGCAAGTCCCCGGGCAATTGCGCAACGCAAAACACAAACGTCAATGCAGTCTTCGGCAATCACTCAAAAACAAATGGATCAATGCGCTGAGCATGAAGCATCATTACAAGCAAAATTTGCGGCTGAATCTACAGTACAACTCGAAGAAAACCCCAATAACACGGGCATGCCCAACCAACTTAAAGTCGGTATTGAATCCCTTTCTGGTATGAGTATGGATCATGTCAAGGTTCACTATAACTCAGATAAACCTGCGCAACTCAATGCCCATGCTTATGCGCAGGGCAGCGATATTCATCTGGCACCGGGACAGGAAAAGCATTTGCCCCATGAGGCGTGGCATGTGGTGCAGCAGGCTCAGGGCAGAGTAAAACCAACTATGCAAATGAAAGGTAATGTATCGGTTAATGATGAGGTGGGATTGGAGAATGAAGCGGATGTAATGGGGAGTAGGGCATTGAAGGATGGAGGAGGGGTTATTCAGTATGCAAAGGGGTTGGGTAATACTGCACAGCGAACTGGGTCAGTTGTCATTCAGCGGGTATTTAGCCCGGATGCAGCTAGGTCATTTGTAATGCCGAAACTGGTCGGTATCGTATGGCCAGATAAGAAGCCAAGTGATCTATTCACGTGGTTTCGCGCTTTGCGTGGCGTAGCTGCCGCTCTTAAAGCTAATCCACGATGGGAGCAAGATGAAGATGGGCAAGCAGAAAGTCAGGCGGCAATTGTTGAGGTTTTGGAAGCGCAGTGGGCGGTGGTTGCAGTGGAAAAGGAGCGTTTGAGAGCCGAAGAAGAACTACGTCTGGCGAAAGAGGATGCAGCTACCCGAGTGACGCCTGCTTTGCAAAAACATGTTTTTAAAGGTGATTTTAAAGAGGGGACTACCACTCCAACAGGCTATCATTCTGCGGCGGAAGGCTCTTCAACTCATACTACCTACGGTAGCAAAACGGCGATTGATGGATTGGGAATCTATCAACAAAGCGTCAAAGGAGCGCTTGCTCCCAAAACTAAAAAACCTATTCAATCTACTTTTTTCCCCGAGCAAATTAATGGTAGAAGTACCACAAAAGACGATGTGATATTGGCGCTGGGAACAGCGATGAACAGCGAATCAAAAACAGTAAAATTTCCACTCACCTGGCGCGGAATGGTAATCACTAAAGTTGGTGATACATGGTTTCCAACTGGAGGGAGTGATGATTTATTGGCGGAGTAGTGCCAACAGTTTGTTAACTCATTCTGCAAAAGCTATCGCGCTAGCGCAACAATCACTTTCCCGGAATCTCACACTCGTCCAAATTCGAGTTTTCATCACCGCGATAGCTATCTAAACCTTCAGCATGTGCAGTGATAGCTGCATAAATTATTGCGCTTGTTGTTGCAACAGCGTTTCGTATCCACCTTCGTTCACCGCATTTTTAAATCCCATGGCTTGCAAGGTTTGCTGGGCGATACCGGAGCGGTTGCCCGAGCGGCAGTAAAGGTGGATGGTTGCGTCTTTATCGGTAGTGACTTCGCTAATGCGTACAGCGATTTCTTCGTAGGGAATATGGGTAGCACCTTCAAGGTGGCCGGCATTAAATTCGTCGGCGGTGCGGACATCAATCCAAATTTCATTTGCGTGGGTAAAGGTGGACATGATCAACAATAAACCTGTTATGAATAAGAAATCTAGGCTGCGCAGCATAGCAATCTCCTGTTGATGTGATCCACTTTTATAGATAACAGAAACAACTACGCCCGCAATGCGGGCGTAATTGGAGGGTGTTGGATATCTATCCAGTGCGATTACACGCTCGCCAATAATCTGTCGTACTTGCGGCTGAGCATGTCGTAGAACTGTTCGCGGACTTGCACGATGGTATTTTTCAGCGCGGTAATTTGCTCCAGCGAAATATCCTTGCGGCCGATGTAAACCTGCTTGCGGTACACGGCAATCTTGGCGCCGTACAAGCGCAGGCTGCGCTCCAGATTCTTCTCGCCCAGCATCAGCAATTTGGCTTCAGCTTCGGCCAATTTTTTAAACTCTGCCACTAACTCGGTGTTCACCGCATCCAGCTCGATACGACGCGCCTGTGGCCAGCGCTCGCCGAATTGAATCGACTCCACCACCAGTGACGAATATTTGGCGAATATGTGGGTAACGGTTCCAACCTGGGTGGATACCTCTTCCAGAATCTGCAGGCGGCGATTGTCGCGCGCACTGGTGCCTGGTTGGCTATTGCCTTTGCGCAGCACAACCCAGGCGGTCACGGCAGCAATCAAGGCGCCCAAGCCAATTTTCAGGGAAGTATCGGTTAATTGTAGAAAAAGCTCGTTATCCATTTGGTAGTGCCCCTCTGTCAGAAAAACGGCGGTTTAGATGCGTTGACAGGGTTTTTGCAAAAAATAGGCCAGTAAGTGAGCTTCGCGATGTGTTGAGCTAACTGGCAGTGCTTACTTCAAGATATGCCGTGAATCAATCCCTGGCGCTAGACTTCGACCGTCACAATAGGTCCCTGCTATTCGCGACACTTTCCACATCCATGTGGGGCGTCCATGTTTCAGACGGTCTTGAGCGAGCACTGCCATCCATCTCAACGTAGAGGTTTGAGTAAGGACTCTAAGCCATTCAAGCGGATTTCATACATCAACCCGAGCAATTGGCCGAGCTTGCCTTTAGGAAAACCTTCGCGCGCCATCCACATAAGGTAATGCTCGGGAATATCTGCAATCACATGGCCGGCATATTTACCGTACGGCATGGGGGTGGTGACCAATTCTTTTAGTAACTGTGGATCAAAGGGGAATTCGTCCATGATCAGCCACCCGCGAGCTTCACGGTGAAGCCGCGCTTTTCCAGTTCGGTTTTGAGTTTGTCGCGTTGGTCGCCCTGGATTTCAATCACCCCGTCTTTCAATGAGCCGCCAACACCGCAAGTGACTTTCAAGGCTTTGGCGAGGTCTTTTAATTTGGCTCCATCGAGCGGGATACCGGTAATGGTGGTGACACCCTTGCCATTGCGGCCAGCGGTCTCGCGGCGGATGCGGACTATGCCATCGCCCTGCGGGATGCTTGCAGCGGTTTTTTCTTCTTTGATACGACCGGTTTCGGTGGAATAAACGAGGCGGGAGGTTTTGTCTTTGCTCATGATGGCAGCTCACAGGAAACAAGCTGCCAATTCTAACCTCGGGCACTGGTAGAATGCGCACAACTTTTTTCGACAATCTTTCACGGCAGTAAATTTCACAGAGATCGAACTATGACAGTTAATGGCCAATGGGCGCCGCAATGGCAACCCCTTATCGATGCATTCGTCGCTAATTTTGCGCAAGGTGAAGAGGGTGCCGGTATCGCGCTGGTCTATCGCGGTGAGTTGGTTGTGAATGCCTGGGCTGGCCAGCGCAGCAATAAACTGGCAGGACTGGAGCACAGTGACTGGAGTGAAGATACGCTCGTCAATATTTTTTCGGCAGGCAAAGGCATGGTCGCGCTGTGTATTTTACAACTGGTTGCCGCTGGGAAATTGAATCTGGATGAGCCTGTTATGGCTATCTGGCCAGAGTTTGCAGCGGCTGGCAAAGAGGCAATTACCCTGCGCCAACTGTTGTGCCATCGCGCCGGTTTATCGGCGTTTCACCAGCATATTGCAAACGAACACATTTTTGACTGGGCAGCAATTACGCAAGCGGCAGCAGCGGAATCGCCCTGGTGGGAACCAGGCACTGCACAAGGTTACTCGCCGTTTATGTTTGGCTGGATTTTAGGGGAACTGGTTAAACGCGCGAGTGGCAGCACCAGCTTCAATGAGTATTTCCAAACGCATGTGGCCCAGCCGTTGGGAGTGAATTGTCACTTTGGTGTGCCGGATGATTTGCTTGATGCCATTGCCGATACCGGCCCACTGAAACGTCCTTCAGGTGTTGCTGCCAGTTCAACCGGGGCTGATAGCATCGCTTTGGGAAAATTGATGAAAGCCGATCCGCGCGGCCTTACCAATCGCGCGTTTTCCAATCCGGTCAGTTTAATGACCGCAACCAATTCCCGCGAGTGGCGTCAGGCGCAAATCCCTGCTGCCGGTGCCCATGCAGATGCCCGCGCATTGGCAACTATTTATGGCGAATTGGCAAAGGTCGAAACGGATTTATTAGCGAAATCTGTATTGCCGCTGTGTTGGCAAGAACAAACGTTTGCGGATGATCGGACCCTTGGTTTGCCGTTGCGGATTAGCCATGGATTTATGCTATCGCAACACCATCGCACCGATTGTCGCTACGGTCGCGGCACACGGGGATTTGGTCATCCGGGGGCGGGAGGCTGTCTCGGTTTTGCCGATCCCGATCATCACTTGGGTTTTGGTTATGTAACCCATCGTATGGGGCAGGGTTTATTGATCGACGAACGCGCTGTGCGTTTGATCGATGCGACCTATCAAATTGTGGAGCAGGAAAATGTCTGACATTGAAGAACAATTAATCGATGTACAAACCCGCGTTGCTTATCAGGAAGATACGCTTGCGCAATTGAATGATGTGATTACCCAACAGGATGCGGAGATAGTGCAGTTAAAGCAGCAAATGCGTTTGCTCGCCCAACGCCTGGATGAATTGGCGCGTGATCCTGCGCAAGGTGGCGAGACGAAAATTACCAATGAACGGCCGCCGCATTATTGACGGTGAATTTTTGTTGCTGTTGTTTGGTTATCCGAGGTCATTTTTTTGACGTCCAAGTCAAATGGAGTGGCATATAAATTATCATTAAGTAGAATAACATCTGCCAAAGTGCGTATTCAGACGCAGCCGAAAAATTCTTGTCTACACTGTGAGCTTGATGAGTCTTTTTTGGGTACGGGGCTATTTTATTCACTATGCAGCACTCCAGTTCAACGAGTGGCCAGGCAAACCAATTGTCGGGTGAGCTCGCTATCGAAAACGCGTTGGATGCGTCCAATATTGCGTCTTGGAACATGGATGTTTTAACCGGCGAGATGAATATCTCGGCGGAGCTATTTGAGTCGCTGGCTGACCCCGTGCCCATGCTGTCCTGCCTTTCTGATTTGTTAGCACTCTTGCCAAAATCCGATAAATATCTTTTTCTCCAATCATTTAATTCCGATGCTCATGATCAGGACACCGAGCGTTTGCGTGCGTGTGATGTACGGTTAATTGGTTTGGCTGGTGAACCGCAGGTGCGTTTTGTCGGGCGTTTACAGGTGGGTACCGATAATACCGGCCGCCGTTTTGAAGGTGTGGTGATTAGCGCTCGTCACTGGTTAGCTAACACCGGCAATGAAAATGCGTTGCAATTTTTATCCGGATTATTTGCTGAAAGCCCGATTCCCACTGTTATCACTGATAAGCACGGCATCATCCTGCATATGAACCAGTCGATGGAGCGGTTGTTCCATTTGACGCATCGGCAGGCGGAAAGTGCGGCAGGTTTCTATTCCATTCTGCGCGATAAACGTGTCAATTCTGATCCGGAACTTGGTGCCACTATTCGCGCTGTCTATGACGGTGGTGAAATTCGCACCATCGAGATGAATTACTCATTAGGTAACATTCATCGCAGCCGTTTTATTTGCGATAAGAATTTATATTTCCGCGCGAGCTTGCTGCCGATCCGCGACAGACAAGGCAATACCGAGCGTGTGTTAATTCAATTACAGGATTTATCGCGCGAAAAAAGTGCGCGCGATGCGCTGCAAGAAAGTGAGGCGAGCTACAAGGCTTTTATTACCAACAGCTCGGAGGCAATTTGGTGTTACGACATGTTGCCGCCAGTGCCGGTGGAATTGGTTTTGGAAGAACAAGTCAAAAAAATTGCCCAGAGCGCACGCCTGGTTGAAGCGAATAAAGTACTGCTGAATATGCTTGGCGCCGGTTCGCTGGACGATATTTTGGGTATGGGATTAATGGAGAGCGGCTCAACCAATTATGTTTTTGATATCCATTATTTTGTGAACAACAACTATGAGATGGTTGACCACGACATAGTGCGGCAAGACCAGCGCGGTAAAAATTACTATTTCCAGATTTGTTGCACCGGCATAGTAGAAGATGGCTATCTGAAACGGGTGTGGGGCACCACAAAAGATATTACTGCGCGCAAACGCTACGAAGAAAAACTTCGCTATCAATCATTCCATGATTCGCTCACGGCATTACCTAACCGCGAAAAATTGTATCTCGATATGGAAACCTGTTTTGAACAGCGTAGCGCTGACCAAATCAGTGCGTTGTTATTAATTGACCTGGATCGTTTTAAAGAGATTAATGACACGCTTGGTCACAATGTGGGCGATCATTTATTGCAATTGATCGGACCGCGTCTGGCAAATGAAATGTCGGAGGTTCCAGGTACGGTAGCGCGTTTGGGCGGAGATGAATTTGCGGTGTTTTTGCCGCGCATCCGCAGTACACATCAGGCGGTTGTATTCGGGCATCGTTTGCTGGATGCGCTCGCACAAGAGTTTGATCTGGATGGTTTTACTACACAGATTTCTGCGAGTATCGGAATTGCGATCTCACCTCAACAGGCGCAGGACCATCATGCATTAATGCGCTATGCCGACATTGCTATGTATCATGCCAAAGGGCAGATGTTGGGCTTGTCGATTTACAGCCCGGAGTATGATCCGCATTCAACCAAACGGCTTGCGATTGTAAGTGAGTTGGGGCGCGCCATCCGCGAAAACCAGTTGTGTTTGTACTATCAGCCTAAAGTGTTGCTGAATGAAAAACGCTGCTACGGTTTTGAGGCGTTAATACGGTGGATTCATCCGGAGTTAGGTTTTGTTCCTCCGGGAGATTTTATTCCTATTGCCGAATTAACCAGTTTGATTCACCAGCTCACCGCCTGGGTATTGGAGAAAGCCATTGAGCAATGCCGTCGTTGGCAAGACCAGGGAATGTCACTGAGTATTGCAGTGAATTTATCGGCACGTAATCTGATGGATGACAACATCACCAAATTAGTGGAGCGATTGCTGACTAAATATCACTTGTCAGCATCGCGGCTTGAGTTAGAGATTACCGAAAGTTCGATCATGACCGATCCCACGCGCGCCTTGCGCAACCTCGATGCATTGCACGCACTGGGGGTGCATTTGGCGATTGATGACTTCGGCACTGGTTACTCCTCCCTGGCCTATCTCAAACGCCTGCCGGTACAAACGCTGAAGATCGATAACTCGTTTGTACGCAATATGCTGGAAGATTTGCAAGATGAATTAATCGTTAATTCCACCATCCATCTCGCCCACAACCTGGGTTTAACGGTGGTTGCTGAAGGAGTAGAAAACGAGGCGTTACTGGCGCGCTTGAGTGAAATGGGCTGCGATGAGGCGCAGGGCTATTTTATTGGCCGGCCGATGGCAGTGATTAATGCCGATGAATGGATTGTGGAATCGGGATGGATCAAACAGCCATCCTGATCGATAGCTGCTTGTACTGTTCAATAGCCAATTAGAGTGCAGTGTAAATCAGAAACCTTCGTTACGCATTTGCGCTTCTACATATTTCAACCGTTCTTCAATTAACGCAGTGCGGTAGGAATTGTTTTTGGTGAGCTTCAATGCATTGCGTAGCTGGATCTGCGCGCGGTCATAAACCCCGTTCAAAATAAAATATTCTGCGCGCGCTTCATGCACACCAAGGATATTTCCCGCCAAACCATTTACCTCTGCGAGTAAATACCACACGTAATCGTCGTTGCTGCGTTTGCGCGAATAACGTTCCAGAATATCGGCGCACTGTTGATAGATCCCAGCTTTCATCAAGGCTTCAGCATGACGAATAATCAGGGGATAGCTATCCGGATTCGCCTTTAATTGGGTTTCAAGAATCTCTAATCCCGCTTTATATCGCTCTGCTGCGATTTCAATATCGGAACGCATGATCTGATAGGTAATGCGTTCAGGCTCTTTTTCCAGCAGTGGAGCAAGTGCGTCGCGTGCCGCCTCAAATTGGCTCGCTTCTGATAACGCCAACGCCCAGCCATAGCGGCTGGCATCGGGGTTATTGCTCTCTTTATCGAGTTCACTCTTGAACATTCTGGCCGCGATTTGAGGTGTTTCTTCCGCTTTGACACGCACACGGGTGCGCATTAGTTGAAACTCCATATTGTCGACAGCAGGTTTGCGCGGATATTGCTGGGCGCGGTTGCGTGCATCAGCTACCCGGGTTTCACTCACAGGGTGGGTCAACAAGTATTCGGGGGGACGGCGATTCAAGCGGTTGGCGCGTACCATTTGTTCGAACATATCGGCAGCGGCATGAGGATCCAAACCAGCTTCAACCATAGTCTGCATACCGATGCGGTCGGCTTCCTGCTCATTTTGACGGCTGAACGCAAGTGAAGCTTGTTGGGCGGCGGCCTGGGTTCCCATAATGGCGGCCATACCGGCATCGCTATTGCTATTGGCTGCCAACACCAGGCCAGCGAGCATACCGGCGAGCATGGGCATCATCATTTTCTTTTGCTGTTCCAGCCGGCGCGCATAATGGCGTTGGCTTAAATGGCCCATTTCGTGGGCGAGAACGGCGGCTAGTTGGTTCTCTGTCTTGGCATACATCAGCAAGCCGGTATGCACCCCGATGATGTTTCCGGGTACCGCAAAAGCGTTAAGCGTGTTATTTTCGACGACAACCAGATCAACCCGCTTTTCATCCAATTGGCTGTAGGGAATCAGCTGTCCAAACAGGTTTTCCAGATAGCTGATGATTAACGGATCAGATGAAGTCGGCACTTGGCTGCGATAGGCCCTGAGCCAGCGTTGGCCGAGAATTTTCTCCTGCACAGGCGAAATCATGATCGAACTGGTATCGCCCAGATTAGGTAATTCCACTTCCGCATGACTGCTATAGGGATTGGCGATCAAATCACCAAGTAATAGAAGTGCTATTCCGGCAGGCGCTAATAAATGCTGGGTGAGGGTTGATATACAGCGGTGAAAAGACATGGGCACGGTACTGATTGACTCCTGCAGGATCTCGCTCATATTGCCCGGTGGGCAAAAAAATAGGGCGTAACTCTAGCCTTTTTGATGCTTAAAGACTAGGTTAGCAATCTTTTAAGACCATAAGCCCGAGATCGGGTTCTACAGTTGCTGGAATATATTCGGTCTGCCAGTCAATCGGGTGACTGGATTTACGTGGTAATAAGCCTTGAGTGAAACTATTGATTGTTTTGCCTATCCTGTCAGCCGCGAGTTGGATGCTCGCGGTTTGCATTGTCCATTGCCGTTACTCAAGGCAAAGCAGGCATTGCGCGATCTGGCTGCAGGGCAGGTGTTACGGATTCTGGCTACAGATACAGGTTCGGTGCGCGACTTCCAGGCCTACGCCCGCTTGAGCGGGCATGAATTAATGGCCTTTGCCGAGCAGGATACTGTTTATTGTTATTTGCTTAAAAAGTCGGCGACCTGAAGTGTGGCTGATTGGATATTGATCAGTCAGTGATTGATGTTGTGAAAAAATTACTGATTTCCAGGTGAGTTTGTTATGGTGAAACGGTGTTGCAGAATGAGTTTGGGTTCGAGTACATCCTGGCTGTTGACGCTAGTATGTTTGCTGTCCACTCAATCTCTGTTTGCACAAAGCACTAATGTAGCGAGTAATACCAATTCTCTGTTTGATGCGACCCTTCCACTTAATAATGCCATCAGTGTTATCAAAAGTGAAAATGACAAACGCAATTATCGCTACCTTATTTTAGATAACCAACTGCGTGTCTTGCTGATATCAGATCCGGTGACTGAGAAATCGGCCGCTGCGATGGATGTCAATGTAGGCGCAAATCAAAATCCGCTTAATCGCACCGGGCTTGCGCACTTTCTTGAACACATGTTGTTTCTGGGTACAAAAAAATATCCCCAAGCTGGCGAGTATCAGGAATTTATCTCGCAACATGGCGGTAGTTTTAACGCCTACACTGCAGCTGAAAATACCAATTACTTTTTTGAAATCGACAATAACCAGCTTGATGCTGCGTTAGATCGGTTTTCCCAATTTTTTGTCGCTCCATTGTTTACCGCTGAGTATGTTGATCGCGAGCGCAATGCGGTTCACTCCGAATATCTCGCTAAATTAAAAGACGATTCGCGTCGCGAGTGGGAGGTTTATCGTGAGTTGATGAACCCCGCACATCCCAGTGCTAAATTCTCTGTGGGTAATTTAACAACACTGGCAGATCGCGATGATCATTCTGTTCGCGATGACATGATTGCTTTTTACGAACAACATTATTCAGCGCATCTAATGAGCCTGGTGGTACTGGGGCGCGAGAATCTGGATGCGCTTGAAGCAAATGTACGCTTGCGCTTCAGTGCGATTCTCAAACGCGATATTAGTATCAGTAGTAAATACCCACCTTTATTTGCCAGCGATCGCCTTCCTGCCAGCCTCGAAATAAAACCGGAAAAAGAACTGCGCCAACTGACATTTAATTTTCCAATTCCTGCTCCCGATCAGTTTTACGATAAAAAACCTTTTGCTTACATTGCCAATTTGCTTGGTCATGAAGCTGAAGGGAGTTTGTTGTCACTGCTAAAACGGTTGGGATGGGCGGATGCAGTGTATGCTGATACCAGGCTGCAGAGTCGCAATGATGCCATATTTCAATTGGGTATCAATTTAACTCCACAGGGAGTACGAGCGCGCGATCAAATAGTCTCACTGGTATTTTATTGTATTGAACAGTTGCAAGAGCGCGGGCTGGCAGCCTGGCGCTATACCGAATTACAACAATTGGGTGATATGAGTTTTCGCTTTCAGGAAAAGCGTGCACCCATGCAAACGGTTAGCGGTTTGGCCGAAGCGATGAAGACCTATTTGCCGCACGATATTTTGCGTGGCGATTACCTGTATGCTGCATACGATGAAAAATTAATTAAAAAGAGTTTGTCCTATCTGAATAGCGAAAATCTTTTGCTGGTGTTGACAGCTCCGGATGTTAAGCCTTATCGCATATCGCCACTCTATTCAGCCCCTTACAGTGTACGTTCCGGGGTCTCCGGAATATTGGAGCTAAAACCTGCCGTACGTAAAGAGTTATTCCTGCCGGAGAAAAATCTCTTTATTCCGAAGCGGTTGATAGTTAAATCCAGCTCGATGCTGGAAGATCCGGCATCGATAGGTGGTAAACCTCAACTGCTGACACAGAATAAAAATATGCGGGTATGGTTTGCGCAAGATCAAAAATTTGCACAACCGCGCGCATTAATTAACTTGCGGATCAAATCACCGTTAATTGCCGCGAATGCAGAGGGCGCGGCGCAAGCACAGCTTTTTGCAGCGCTTATTACCGACCAGCTCAATGAGTTTGCTTATCCGGCCCGGCTCGCCGGAATTGATTACAGCGCGACTGCTAATACCCGTGGTTATGACATTAAAATCTTTGGTTACTCAAGTCGCCAAGGATTATTAATGAACAAAATCATGGAGATGATGCGTATCAGTAAATTTAAGGAAGAGCGTTTTAATCTTATCAAGGAAAATCTGTTGCGTACCTGGCGCAACCAAAATAAAGATTTGCCTTATCAGGTGTTGGCCAAGCAGGTGCCTGTGTTGCAATCTGAGCCTGAGTGGAGCAATGAACAATTAATTGCTGCATTGGAAAATAAAAACCTTGAGCAGTTTGCCCAGTTTGCCAATCGCCAATTAATTGATGCCAAAATGGATGCGCTTTTTTACGGCAATTATTTCCGTGCTGAAGCATTGAAATTATCAGTATTGGTTGAGCATGAATTATTGAATCGTCAAGCCGGGCGCGATCTTCCTTCCACAAAATTATTATTATTGCCCAAAGGAACAGAAAAGCCATGGCTCTATGCTCACCCATTAGAACATGACGATAATATTGTTGAGCTGCTTATCCAAAGTCCGTCACTATCAATTGACGACGCTGCACATATGATGTTGGTGCGGCAAACCTTACAGCCAGCATTCTATAATCATTTACGCACAGAAAAACAATTGGGTTATGTTGTTGCCGCTATGGCTGCGCCAATACTTAATCTCGAAGGTAGTTTGTTGGTGGTTCAATCGCCTGCTACTTCAGAAGAAAAAATTATCCAGGAAATTGATTTATTTTTGGATGAAGAGTTCTCGCAGTTAGGCGAAGATTTTGTAGTCAATCAACAATCATTAATTAAAAAACTACGTGAACCTGCGCGCTCACTGCAAGAGCAGGGTGAACGTTATTGGAACGCTATCATCAACTACGATGACAGTTTTTCTCGCCGTCTCGATCTTGCAGAGGCCGTTTCGCGTATTACACCTGAATCGCTCAGTAAATATTATCGCGCAGTCTTTATGGACAAAAATCGACGCTTGTGGTTGACATCGGGTGCAATACAAGCGCGTGAAAAATTTTTTCCTGTTGAGGATTTATTGATCCACAAGCAGCAAATGCAAAGTGTCGCACAGCCATAGATTTGATGCGTAATTGCACTATATAAGTCGCCATTACCACCCATTCCCTTTTTTTGCTTTTCTTTGGTGCAAGGAAAAGTAAAATTATCATTATTTTTATTGTTTACTGCTTGGTGAATCCCAAAACTTTGGGTAATAATGCCAGCCCTGTTGCGAACCTGTTTTTTAATAGCTTCTTTCTATTTGAAGTACATGGTTCAGCGATTCGTGCACTAAAGTTGTGCCCCTCCAGAGTGTTACCAAATAGGGTAGGGCTGGTAAAAAATTCCCACTTATGCAAGAATTCGGGGATTTTTTACACAAGTAAAAGGAATATTCCTCCTGTAACTCCATGAAAGTTCTGCACATTTTTTAATAAATGAGCAAATTTTGTGCGAAGCCCAGATCCAAATTCCTGTATTAGATACTACTGCTACGTGATATGCGCATGTGCGCATAGCTGAGGAGATTTGAATGCTACAAGATATTGATGCCATTGAAACAAAAGAGTGGCTGGACGCCCTTAAGTCAGTCGTTCGTCATGCCGGCAAAGACCGCGCTGCCGAATTATTGAAGTCCCTGTCTGAGTCCGCTGTTAACCATGGCATTGAACAGCCTTCATCTATCCAGACTCCTTACCGCAATACCATTCCTGTAGAAAAAGAAATCAAGTCTCCCGGCGATGTAGCCCTGGAGCGTAAAATTCGCTCAATTATCCGTTGGAATGCCATGGCCATGGTCATGAAAGCCAACGATAACGATGAAGGCCTTGGTGGTCATATCGCCTCATTTGCCTCATCTGCAACCTTATATGACGTAGGTTTTAATCATTTTTTCCGTGGTAACGATGGCGACACACCCGGCGACCTGATTTATTTCCAGGGCCACGTTTCACCCGGCATGTATGCCCGTTCTTATGTAGAAGGCCGTTTGAGCGAAGCGCATTTGGATAATTTCCGCCGCGAAGTGAATGGCGGTGGTTTGTCTTCATATCCGCACCCATGGTTGATGCCGGACTACTGGCAGTTCCCAACCGTATCGATGGGCCTGGGTCCAATCAAATCAATTTATCAAGCGCGTTTTAACCGTTATATGGAAGCGCGCGGCTTGATCCCTAAAACAGATCGTAAAGTATGGGCATTCCTTGGTGACGGTGAATGTGATGAGCCGGAAAGCCTGGGTGCTATTTCCCTCGCGACCCGCGAGAAGTTGGACAACCTGATTTTTGTGATCAACTGTAACTTGCAGCGCCTGGATGGTCCGGTGCGCGGCAACAGTAAAATCGTACAAGAGCTTGAAGGTTGTATTCCGCGGCGCTGGCTGGAATGTAATTAAAGTACTGTGGGGGCGTGGTTGGGATGAACTGCTTGCCAAAGACAAAACCGGTTTGCTGCAAAAGCGTATGGATGAAGTCGTTGACGGCGAAATGCAAAACTACAAAGCCAACGGCGGCGCTTACACCCGTGAACACTTCTTCGGTAAATATCCGGAGTTGTTGGAACTGGTTAAAGATATGTCTGATGACGACATCATGGGCCTTGCTCGTGGCGGCCATGACGCGCACAAGGTATATAACGCATACCATCAAGCAATTAATACCAAAGGCAAACCCACTGTAATCCTGGCGCAAACCGTAAAAGGTTACGGTATGGGAACTGGTCAAGCGGTCAATAAAACCCACTCGTTGAAAGAGTTGGATATTACAAGCCTGAAAGCATTCCGCGATCGTTTTGAGTTGCCAATCAGCGATGAAGACCTGCCGAAGCTGCCCTATTACCGCCCGGCGGAAGACAGCCCTGAAATGCAGTATATGAAGTCGCGTCGCAAAGAGCTGAAAGGTTTTGTTCCTTCGCGCGATCCAGGTTTCGACCCGCTGTTAGTACCGGCTTTGGATGCATTTGCTGCCCAGTTGAAGAGCACCGGTGAGCGCGAAATCTCTACCACCATGAGCTTCGTACGTATCCTGTCTTCATTGGTAAAAGACAAACAAATCGGCAAGCAAATCGTGCCGATTGTTCCAGATGAAGCGCGTACCTTCGGTATGGAAGGTATGTTCAAGACCGTCGGTATCTATTCATCAGAAGGTCAAAAATACGTTCCGCATGACGCAGGCCAAATGATGTCTTACCACGAATCTGCCACTGGCCAGATTTTGGAAGAAGGCATTAACGAAGCGGGTTCTATGGCATCCTGGATTGCTGCTGCGACTTCATACAGCAACTACAAAAAGCCAATGATCCCGTTCTACATTTATTATTCCATGTTTGGTTTCCAGCGTATTGGCGACCTGGCGTGGGCGGCAGGCGATTCGCAAGCGCGCGGCTTCCTGTTGGGCGCTACCGCTGGCCGTACTACTCTGAATGGTGAAGGTTTACAGCATCAGGATGGCCACAGCCATGTATTTGCCAATACCATCCCGAACTGCCGTTCTTACGATCCAACTTACGCATACGAGTTGGCCGTCATTATTCAAAACGGCATTAAGCGCATGTATCACGACAATGAAAATGTGTTCTATTACATTTCATTGATGAATGAAAACTACCAGCACCCGGATTTGCCGGAAGGGGCGGAAGAGGGGATTATCAAAGGTATTTATCAATTGGAAAAAGGTTCCGGCAAAGCCAAGAACCGCGTTCAATTGATGGGTGCCGGAACAATCCTGCGCGAAGTACGCTTTGCTGCTGAAATTCTGCGCAAAGACTTCGACGTTGAAGCGGATGTGTGGAGCGTAACCAGTGTGAACGAATTGACCCGCGATGGTCAGCGTGCTACTCGCTGGAACATGTTGAACCCGACTGCTGCGCAACGTAAGCCCTATATTACCCAGGTATTGGAAGGCGCCGAAGGCCCATTCATTATCTCTACTGACAACTTGAAAACCTATTCCGAGCAGTTGCGCGCCTATATTCCAGGTTCGTACACCGTGTTGGGCACAGAAGGTTTCGGTCGCAGTGATACCCGTACCCAATTGCGTCATTTCTTCGAAGTGAACCGTTACTTCGTCGTAATTGCAGCACTCAAATCTTTGGCAGACCAAGGCAAGATTAAAGCCGATGTGGTCGCCAAGGCCATCAAGAAGTTTGGTATTGATCCGGAAAAAGCGGATCCAATGAGCGTATAAAACCGTCGCCCTCCCACAAAGAGGGCGACGTTGTTTGTATCCGTCCAAAACATTTATCAAATGTAGAAACAATTGAATTAGCGAGGAACGACTACAGTGGCAATTCAAACTATTAAAGTGCCTGATATTGGCGGCGCAGAAGGCGTTGAAGTTATCGAGATTTCCGTAAAAGTGGGCGATGTCATCGCTGAAGGAGATTCGATTGTCGTGCTTGAAACCGACAAGGCTTCAATGGAAATCCCGGCCGATAAAGCAGGCAAGGTTGTCGCTATCAAAGTAAATTTGGGTGATAAAGTTTCTCAAGACAGTTTACTGCTCGAAGTAGAGGCAGAAGGCGACGCAGCTCCGGCACCTGAAGCCGCTGCTCCTGTTGCCGCTACCACTGCGGCTCCGGCAGCCGCAGCGCCAACACCTGCTGCCAACGCAAGTGCAGAAATACAAATGGTTGTACCGGATATCGGCGGCGCAGAAGGTGTTGAAGTTATCGAGATTTCGGTAAAAGTAGGCGATGAAGTTGCCGCTGGTGATTCATTGATCGTGCTTGAAACCGATAAAGCCTCCATGGAAATTCCTGCAGAAGCAGCGGGTAAAATTGTCAGCCTCGCGGTAAAAGTAGGCGATAAGCTTTCCCAAGGTTCAGTTATTGGCACCCTGGCCACCAGCGGCGGAGTTCCGGCTCCTGCAGCAGCACCGGCAAAAGCAGAAGCTGCCCCAGCGGTTGCGGCCCCAGTTGCACCTAAAACCGAAACGCCAAAAGCCGCTCCTGCCCCAACGGTTGAAGTTGCGCAAACTGGCGATGTATATGCTGGCCCAGCAGTGCGTAAACTTGCCCGTCAACTCGGCGTTGATATGGGCAAAGTATCTGGTACCGGTCCACGAGGTCGCTTGTTGAAAGATGATGTGCGCGGCTATGTGAAGCCAATCGTTCAAGCTGCACAATCTGGTGCGGCAGTGGGTGGTGCTGGTATTCCTCGCGTGCCGGCGGTGGATTTTGCCAAGTTCGGTGAAATCGAAACCGTGAAAATGAGCAAAGTGAAGAAGATCACTGCGGACAACATGACCCGCAACTGGTTGAACGTTCCACACGTTACCCAATGGGACGACGCGGACATCACTGACCTTGAAGCATTCCGCAACGGCTTGAAAGCTGAAGCTGAAAAACGTGGCAGCAAACTGACTCCATTGCCGTTCATTATGAAAGCTTGTGCTGCTGCTTTGGTAGCCGAGCCAAGTTTCAACGTATCTTTACATCACGATGGCGAAAGTATCGTGCAGAAGAAATACGTGCACATTGGTATCGCGGTGGATACGCCTAACGGCTTGATGGTTCCGGTTATTCGTAACGTGGACAAAAAAGGCTTGTGGGAGTTGACCGACGAAATCAATGCAATCGCGAAAAAAGCGCGCGATGGTAAATTGCTGCCAGCCGATATGCAGGGTGGTTGCTTCACCATCTCCAGTCTGGGCGCTTCTGGTGGTAATGGTTTCACTCCAATCGTTAACGCGCCGGAAGTTGCGATCCTCGGTGTAAGTCGGGCGCAAATGAAACCGGTATGGAATGGTAAAGAGTTCTTGCCGCGCAATATGCTGCCGTTGTCCCTGTCCTACGATCACCGTGCAATTAACGGCGCTGACGCAGGTCGTTTCTTCACTTACCTGACTGCGGTTATCGCAGACGTTAGACGTTTGCTGTTGTAATCAAACATACACTTCAGTCTTAACAAAAAGGCCAGCAATTTGAATTGCTGGCCTTTTTGTTTTTGTGATTGCGAAAAATTCCGGATGCGTTTGGAGTTTTAGATCAAGAATTCAAAACAATCCATAGCGATAGTGTCCGGTAATAGAATAATCAAACAACATATCTTCGAGTTTGGGGCCTGCGCCAATATTGTGAACAATTAACGGTCGTTGGCCATCTGCAGAGCGTTGGTCCGTAACGATACCAATATGCGGCAAATTGCCGGGCAATATCCAGGTTACCAGGTCTCCCGCTTGGTAATTTTCCGACTTGTCAGACACCGATAATTTTTTGCCGTGACGGGTAAAAAAAGTTTGCAGGTTGGGAACCCGGCGATGATCAATATTGGTATCGGTTTTGGTCTGGTTCCAGTTTCGCTTCGCTGGATAAAGGGCGAAGTTCGCGCGCATATCTTCATGTACTAATTGTTGAAGATCGATATCGAGTTTGCGATAAGCACGAATGATCACATCGGTACATACACCATACTGCGCAGGTACATCACCCATCGGATAGGCTATTTTAAAATAGGCGCCGTTATAAGTAACCGGATCGTTGGTTTGCGAAAGTGCAGCGGTGACCAGCGCTTTTGTTTTGCCGGTCGGGGTATTATTTTCTGCAATGCTGCCATTCGCAAAAAATAACAGCACTCCACTCACCAATGAAACGAATAACTTTGCCATCACCTATATCCTTTGAATTTAAAATTTAGTTATTACCTTGCTGTACAGTTGTTTTCCAGTAAAGCAATTTTGCAAAAGGTGAAACAGTTTTTGTCAATAACACCACGACAACCAGCCCCAGCAAAACACCACTCGCATTGGCGATAATATCCATCCCGCTAAAGGTGCGCGGTGGATTGAAATGTTGGGCAATCTCGATACCAATTGAATAAATCACTAAAAAGCCGGCGCGTTTCCAGAGTTGCCAAAGGGGACGTGCAAAACTGATTGAAAAGGCTGCAACGCTATAACCCGCAAAATGCATTAATAAATCGTTAAAAACAGGAATGGAATTTTCTGGATGAGGTGTAAGGCCGAGATAGGTATATATCACCAATAAAACATAAAACTGCAGCAGACATAGATAACGCCAAAGCATTGTGAGCTCCTCTTGAATAGTGGCGGGAGCATAACAGTTTGGCGTAATTCAGGCGATTGTGGTGGGGACGGCTATTTTACCAGCTTGACCATTGGTTCAGCGGCGTAAAGGTCTTGCGGTGTATTGATATTAAAAAAAGGCTCGTAACCTTCCGCAGCGAATTCAACCTCGACGAGCTTTTGCTGTTTGATCCAATCTTGCAGGCGAGGCATATCGCCAGTATCCAGCTGTTGTTCAATCGCACCAATAAGCGATGCATGCCAGAGCGCAAAGATAGGATGCGCGCGATGGTTGGATGTTGCCACTGCCAGTTGTGTTTGTTGCGTAGTAGCGGCGTCAAATAAACGGGCAACAAGTTCGGTTGGGAAAAACGGAGTATCCGAGGCAAAGCTGGCTAGCCATTCCGCGTTCGGGTCATTGGTTTTCATCCACTGCAAACCGGCATGGATACCAGCGAGGGGACCGAGGTTATTCGGGTAAATATCGGGCACAACCGGTAATCGGGTGCGGGCGAAACGCAGGCTATTGCCATTGGCGTTTAACAAAAGCGGGTTAACTTGCGGTTGGGCGCGCTCGATAGTCCGTTGTAGCAGTGTTTTGCCAACCAATGGCAATAAGCACTTATCGCCACCACCCATTCGGCGGGCCAAACCGCCGGCCAGGATAATGCCGACAACGGATTCAGGTGTACTCATAGGTTTTTGGCTACGTCAGGATCATGATCTAGGATTAGTGGTGCGCCACTACCATTATTTGGCGCGCTAATCATTATGTATGCTCAGTGTTTAGTTTAGCTGCTGACAGAGGGCACAACCATGAATTTTATGGTTCCTTTCCACTACGTCAGCTTTCTCACTATCAAAATTATAAAAAACTATTGATTAAATATAGATAATTGATTTTTTATATTTATGCATGTCACCTAGTATAGCTTTGAAATTCAAACACCGTGTTAACCACAAATGGATGGATGTAATTATGAGCAAAACTGATTTGACTACTTCAGCCGGTGCTCCGGTACCCGATGACAATAACAGTATCAGTGTTGGCCCGCGCGGTCCCTTGACGTTCGATAATCATTACCTGTTTGAAAAGCTGGCACACTTTAATCGCGAGCGTATTCCCGAGCGGGTAGTGCATGCACGCGGTACAGGTGCCTACGGCCATTTCACCCTGACTAAAAGTTTAAGTGATTACACCATTGCGGACTTTTTACAAAACGTGGGCGATAAAACCGAGGTCTTTTTGCGTTTTTCCACCGTTGGTGGTGGACAGGATTCGAGCGATTATGCCCGTGATCCACGCGGCTTTGCAGTGAAGTTTTACACTCGCCAGGGCAACTACGATGTGGTGGGCAATAACACGCCGGTATTCTTTTTGAATGACCCTATTAAATTCCCGGATTTCATTCACTCGCAAAAGAAAAATCCACAGACTAATTTGCCTGATCCCGCTGCGGCATTTGAGTTTTGGGCAAATCATCCGCAATCATTGCACCAGATGACGATCTTGATGTCAGATCGCGGAATTCCGTTGTCCTACCGCTACCTGCACGGTTTTAGCTCCCACACGTTAAGTTTGTGGAATGATAAAGGTGAGCGTTATTGGGTGAAGTGGCATTTCAAAACCAATCAGGGAATTAAAACCCTGACGGAAGAAGAGGCCGCGAAAATGCCGCCGTTCGGCGCACAAAAAGATTTGGTGGATGCCATCAATCGCAACGAGTTTCCAAGTTGGGCGGTAAAAATCCAGGTTATGACATTGGCTCAAGCGGAGACTTATCACATCAATCCATTTGATTTGACTAAAGTATGGCCGCACAAGGATTTCCCACTGATTGAAATTGGCCAGCTTGAATTGAATCGCAACGTACAAAATTATTTTGCCGAGACTGAACAGTCTGCCTTTGCGCCGAGCAATCTGGTTCCGGGTACTGGGGGGTCGCCCGATAAAATGTTGCAGGCGCGCATGCTCGCGTATCAGGATGCGCATCGCTACCGTGTCGGTGTGAACCATAACCAGTTGCCGGTAAATGCGCCGCGTTGTCCGGTCAACCATTACCAGCGCGATGGTGCCGCTGCCGGTTGTCCGTTTAGCAACGGCAGCCAGCCGCAAAATAGCGGTGCGAATTACTATCCGAATGATCGTGCTGCGCAAGGTTATCCCGCTCCAAATCCTGCGTACCGGGAACCGCTAATGGTGTTGAGTAGTGCAGTGGTGGATCGCTACGACCAATTGAGCGAGGATTATTATTCGCAGGCGGGTGATTTATTCCGCTTGATGAGCGACGACCAAAAATTGCAGCTCGTGCGCAATGTTGCCGGGGGATTATCGCAAGCCAACGCATCAATTCAAGAGCGGATGTTGGGTTATCTGCACAAGGCTGATCCAACCTACGCCGTCATGGTAAAAGCACTTTTGTAATAATGATTCGATAGCAACAAAACGCCGCTGCAGTGTCAGCGGCGTTTTTGTTTGCGGGCGTCCTTTTACTGAGCGGTGTTTCCCTATAGGATTCGTCACTTGTCTTTTCAAGATGTTGCGACGGACGACGTTACGATAATCAAAAAGTTACGATAATCAATAAGGAAAATGGACGATGCAGGCTTCCTCTCGCCAATTTTTTTCACTGCAATCGCGCTGGTATTGGGCGATCTTTTTAACTGTCTCCCTTGTCGCTGCGATAACAGCAATGAAGCTGATGTTTACTGCAGCGCCCGGATTGAATCTGGAAGTTAAATTTTCGCGTGAACAAGCCATTGCTGCGGCTAAGGCATTCCAACACAAACAATTTCCGGCGTTGAGTACCGACCGCACGGCATCGGTATTTATCAGTGATCGCCATTTCCAAAATTACGTGGAGCTGGAGGCGGGAGGAGTTAAAGCGTTTGAAGCGCTTATGCTGCAACTGGATGCAGCAACTCACTATTGGAAAGTGCGCAGTTTTGCCGCCGGGCAAGAGCAAGAATTGATTACTGCATTCAGTCCCAAGGGCGAGCCAATTTCTTTTGCTTACAGTATTCCCGAGAAGGAAGCCGGTGCAGCCCTGGACGAAAGCAGCGCGCGCAACATTGCGGAAGAGGGCGCCCGTACATTTATGGGCGAGCGATTCGCCGCTTACAACACTTTTGAGACCAAACAGCAGCGCCAGGTGTCGGGGCGAGTGGATTACAGTTTTACTTATGAGCATCAGCACCTTCAGGCAAATGAAGCGCGCTTTCGTATCGCGTTAAAAGTTGCGGGCGATAAGCTGGTTGCAATCGATACCTTCAAACATATTCCCGATGCATTCGACCAGCGCTTCGGTGAAATGCGCTCGCTCAATACCCAGATCAGCCAGATCGCCAGTTACCTGATGGCAGTGCTGTTTGGTCTGGGGGGATTGGTGGGCGGTGGTGTGTGGCTGTTCCGTCGCCACCAATTGCAATGGCGCCGGGCATTTTGGCCAGCGCTATTTGTCGGCACCGGTTTGGCATTGGCAACGCTGGCCAATTTACCGGTTGCCTGGATGGATTACCAAACTACATCGCCAGCGCACACTTTTCTCTTTCTGCAATTGGCACAGGCAGGTGCGATATTGCTCGGTGCCAGTTTATTTTTTGCTACGATTTACGCTGTAGCAGAAGGATTAACGCGCATGGCGTTTGCGGATCATCCGCGCGTATTTGATTTTTTCCGTGTGTCTTCGTCTGCATCCTGGGGGCGGGTATTAGGTGGTTATGCGTGGACGGGATTATTCCTGTTGTATGCAGTCGCTTTTTATCTTTTCAGTTCCAAAGTGTTGGGTTGGTGGCAGCCGACGGATATCAATTCAGATCCCAATATTCTCGCCAGTTGGCGCCCGGCACTGGCGCCGATTTTTACTGCGCTGCAAGCGGGCACCTGGGAAGAATGTTTATTCCGCGCGATTCCCCTGGCGCTCGCCGTATTGATCGGCAACCACTTTGGTATTCGCAATAAGTTAGTCATTGTCACCCTGATTTTACAGGCGCTGATTTTTGCCGGCGCCCACGCTAATTATCCCAACTTGCCTGGTTACAGCCGCCTGATCGAATTGTTTATTCCCGCAATGGCATTTGGTTTGGTGTACCTGCGCTTCGGTTTGGTGATCGGCATGATCACGCATTTTGAATACGATCTGGTACTGATGAGCCTGCCGATTTTCACCGCGGATGATTCCAGCCTGTGGATAGATCGGCTGTTGGTGATTATCGCTGGCATAGCGCCGTTGCTCGCCTTGCTTTGGGCGCGTTTACGTAAAGCCCAATCAACAATTTCGGAATCAGAATGGCGCAATGGTATCCCGGTGGAGGTAGTTCCCGAGGCACAGGTGATAAAAGTGGAAGAGGTGCGTCATCCAGGCAACGCCCTGCTTATTAAACCTGTATGGTTGGCGGTACTGGCGATTGGTTCAATCATTGCCATCAGTATTGCCGCAGTTAAGCCGCCTCAATTGGATTGGCCTGCGTACCAGATAGATCGCGCGGAAGCACAAACTCGTGCCGAACAGGAATTGGCGCAGCATGGCGTGGTGTTGGAAGGCAAGTGGCATCGCACGGTTACAACGCACAACGGTAGTTCACAAGCGCTTGAATTTGTCTGGCGCGAGTCGGGAGCTGAACAGGTGCAAGCGTTGATTGGTCGGTATCTGGACACGCCATACTGGGTAGTCAGTTGGCGTAAGTTTGATGGTCCGGTTGAAAATCGCGCGGAGCAGTGGCAAGCGTGGTTATATCCTGATGGCAGTCTGCATGAGTTGGTGCATCACCTGCCCGAGGGCACCGGAGGGGCCAGGTTGACCCGCGACCAAGCCATCGTTAAAGCACAGGAGTGGATTGCCAGGATGGGCTGGGGCGATGTCGCCAATCTGGAGGAAAAGTCTGTCGAGGAAGCAGCGCGGCCAGCGCGCAGTGATTGGACGTTAACTTATATCGATAAGGCAGCTTACGATCACAATAACGGCCAGGCGATTATCACCATCAAATTGGCAGGTGATGAAGTGAGGAGTTATGTGCGCAGTGTTGATGTGCCTGAGGCATGGTCCCGTACCGAAAGCGAAGAGAATTCCCGCAAACAGCCGTACAAGGTTGTCTCAATAGTGGCGCTTTTTGCGCTGCTGGGTTGTGCGGTCAGCGTATTTTTCCGCAAGCACACCGGTCGTCATTTCAGTATCAGGGCCGCATTGCCCTGGGTCATTATCGCGTCCATTGCCAACCTCGCCGTGTCTTTACTGTGGCTCGATCCTGCTTTGGCCGCTTTGCAAACCACCATGGGGTGGTGGATACAAGTGGGGATGTTGCTGGTGGGATTAGCTATTGGCTCCAGTGTGATCGGTGTGTTTGCATTTCTGGCGGCACAAGCCCTGCACGCCGAGCGCCCGCGCGCTGATGCTGGTGTGAACCGTGACTTTTTAACGGGCGGCGTATTGGCATTGGTTTTGGCGGGCAGCTACGCGTTGCTGGAATTATTCGTTCCTTCCACTACTGTTCCCACGACCTATTCAGCCGATTTCGCCACAATCGCGCCATGGCTAACGGCCATACTTAATGGCTTTAAAGGAATATTTCCGGCGCTGATGCTACTTATGCTGACCATCGGATTAACCCGCTACACCACTAAGGCGTGGCGCTGGGCACTGGTTATCTTGCTGGTATTAATCTGGTGGATTGGCAGTGCATCGGCCGCACGCGAAGTTGCGCTCAACCTGGGTTTCCAATTCATTACCGCGATGCAAATGCTGCTGGCTTTTGAACTGATTCGTCGCCAGCAAATGGGTGTTGCAATTGCGTTATTGGGTGTGGGTATCGCACTGCGGCAATTGGGGGTGATGGATGCACTTTATCCTTTTGCGTGGGTACACGGCGTGGTGAGTGCAGTTTTTTGTCTCGCCATGGCCTACTATCTGCTCCGGCATTGGTATCGCCAGCCGGCATAATCATCCACATAGTGTTAAATCCCGGAATCTCCAGGCCGGGATCTGGTCACAACCTTGGGCAAACGGAAAAGCACTGGTATCCCCGGTGCTTTTTCATTTCTGTGAACCGTGCCTTTTTGGCGGGCGAGGATTAGACTGCGCAGCAATTAGCTAATGACTGGAGTTTCCCTATGGAATTAAAACTCGACGACTTTCGCCGCGAATATACCCAGGGCGGATTGGAGCGCAATGACTTGCCGGATAATCCGCTGGAGCAGTTCAATCGTTGGATGGAGCAGATAATCAAAGCGGGCATTCCTGATCCCAACGCGATGACCATCGCTACGGTTGATGCAGCGGGTCAGCCATCGCAACGTATTGTGTTGCTCAAGCATCTCGATGAAAAAGGGTTTGTGTTTTATACCAACTTGAACAGCCGTAAAGCGCAGGATTTAAAACAGAACCCGAAAATCAGTCTGCATTTTCCCTGGTATTTTTTGGAGCGACAGGTAAAAGTGTGCGGTGTTGTTGAACAATTGTCGGCAGCAGACGTATTGAAATATTTTATCTCGCGCCCGCGTGACAGCCAATTGGGTGCATGGGCTTCACACCAGAGCCGTCCGATTTCATCGCGTGCACTATTGATGCAGCAATTCGAGGCGATGAAAAATAAATTCGCCAAAGGTGAAATTCCGCTACCGGATTTTTGGGGCGGCTTCCGTGTCAAACCTCATCAGATCGAATTCTGGCAAGGCGGCGCAGCGCGTCTGCATGATCGCTTTGAATATAATTTACAAGCCGATGGTCGCTGGGATATCCAGCGTCTTGAACCATGATGAAATGTATTGCCTTAGCCAACGCTGGCGGCGTGGAAAATTTACAGCTGCAGACGATGGCGATTCCCGAGCCTGCCACGGGCGAGGTGTTGATCTGTGTCTATGCCGCCGGGATTAATCGGCCCGATATTATGCAGCGGCAAGGACTGTACCCACCGCCTGCAGATGCATCACCTATTTTAGGTTTGGAAGTCTCCGGTGAAATTATTGCCTGTGGTGCAGGGGTAAGTGATTGGCAAATTGGCGACAAAGTCTGTGCCTTGGTCAATGGCGGCGGCTACGCTGAATATGTGTTGGCTCCTGCATTTCAATGCCTGTCAGTTCCTGCAAATTTTTCTTATGTGCAAGCTGCCGCGCTGCCGGAAACTTTTTTTACCGTGTGGCATAACCTGTTTCAACGCGCACAATTAAAAGCTGGCGAGACTGTGCTAATTCACGGCGGTTCGAGTGGAATCGGTACTGTGGCAATCCAATTGGCGCGCGTGTTTGGTGCAAGGGTATTTGCTACGGCAGGATCGGCAGAAAAATGTCAGGCCATTGAATCCTTGGGTGCTACAGCCATTCATTATCGCGACCGGGATTTTGTCGCTGTGATTAAAGAGCAAACCCAGGGGCAGGGTGTGAATGTGATTTTGGATATGGTCGGTGGTGATTATATCCAGCGCAATTTTTCTGCTGCTGCAAAAGATGGGCGTATAGTAAATATTGCGTTTTTGCAGGGCAGTAAAACCCAAGTGGATTTTATGCCGCTAATGTTAAAACGCCTGACGTTTACCGGCTCTACCTTGCGTGCCCAATCCGCACAAGCAAAAGCGGGTATTGCAAATGAATTGAAACAACAAGTCTGGCCGCTCTTTGAAAATAAAACCATTGAGCCAATAATTGATTCTGTATTTCCTTTTGCACAAGTTGCTGCTGCCCATACACATATGGAATCCAGCGAACACATCGGGAAAATTATTCTGGATTTGACGGTATAGTGAAAAATAAATATGGCCAATAAAAATCGTCGCCCCCTGGATGGCATCCGCGTAATTGAAGTAGGGCAGCTGCTCGCTGGTCCTTTCGCCGGTTGTATGCTCGCGTATTTTGGTGCTGAGGTGATAAAAATCGAGCCGCCTGAAGGCGATCCTATCCGCGGGTGGCGTGTATTGGAAAATGGTACTTCCCATTGGTGGCGGAGTATCGGGCGCAACAAAAAAAGCCTCACACTGGATTTAAAGAAAACCGAAGGCCAACAACTCGCGCGGCAATTAATTGATAGCGCCGATGTGGTAATCGAAAACTTTCGTCCGGGTGTAATGGAAAATTGGGGCTTGGGACCGGAAGAAATAAGAAAATCGAACCCCAAAATAGTCTATGCGCGGATTTCCGGTTACGGCCAAACCGGCCCTTATGCGAGTAAGCCGGGTTTTGCGTCGGTGTGCGAAGGTATAAGTGGTTTTCGTTACGTGAATGGCTTTCCTGATCAAGCGCCGGTGCGTCCTAATTTAAGTATTGGCGATACCATTTCCGGTATTCATGCCGCGCTGGGCATTACATTGGCATTACTTGAGCGCGAGCGAAACCAAGACGGTGATGGTCAGGTAGTGGATGTCGCGCTCTATGAATCCATGTTTAATTTGATGGAAGCTGTGGTACCGGAATTCTCCGGCGCTGGCGTTATTCGCGAACCTTCCGGCACTACGGTTACCGGTATTGTGCCGACCAATACCTATCGCTGCAAAAACGGAAAGTATGTGGTGATTGGCGGTAATGGCGATTCCATTTTTCAGCGTTTGATGGAAGTGGCCGGCCATCCGGAAATGGCCAATGATCTACGCATGGCAAATAATGCAGGGCGTGTTAAGCACGAATTGGAAATTGATAATGCACTGGCGGCCTGGTGTATGAGTAAAGATGCTGATGATATTTTGCAATTGCTTGAGCAAGCGCGGGTGCCGGGCGGTCCGATATATAACGTGCAAGATATGTTTGCCGATGCACACTTTAATGCGCGTGGCATGTTTGAGCAGGTAGAGATTAATGGCAAGCCGCTAAAAATTCCGGCGATACTTCCCAAGTTGACTGACACACCTGGTCGTACTGATTGGCCGGGTGGTGAAATTGGTAGCCATACGCAAGACGTGTTGCAATCGATATTGAATTTGTCGCAAACGCAAATTGATGAGTTAAAAATCGCAGGTGTTATTTAAGGTAATCGATATGAAATTGAAGTCAGGTTTATATCGCCACTACAAAGGCAAAAGCTATTTTGTATTTCAGGTGGCAAATCACAGTGAAACTGAAGAACCTTATGTCGTTTATCGTTACCTTTATGATGATTATGGCTGGTCAATTCGTCCATTAGAATTGTTTCTACAGACAGTTGAGCTTGCGGGTGAAACTATTCCCCGGTTTCGTTTTGAGCGTGCATTAACGGAACAAGAGCTTGCTGATTATTTGGCGCCGCTGGTGGAAGTTAAAAAAACGTGAGTAATGGCGAGCAAGAAAATCCTGCACATCCTGCTTTCTTTTCGGCGGACGATGAGCGTTGGATGACGTATGCGATGACGCTTGCCGCGCAGGGCGAAATCTTGGGTGAAGTGCCTGTCGGTGCGGCGATTGTCCGGGATGGAAAACTTATTGGTGAGGGTTTTAACCAGCCGATTAGCAGTAATGATCCCACTGCCCACGCAGAAATTATCGCGTTGCGGCAAGCGGCAACAAAAATACAAAATTATCGTTTGGTGGGTGCAACAATTTACGTCACCCTTGAACCTTGTACTATGTGCGTCGGTGCTTTAGTGCATGCACGTATTGCGCGTTTGGTATTCGGTACCAGTGAGACCAAAGCAGGCGCGGTAGTGAGTAAATCACGGCTATTGGATAACGATTATTTTAACCACAAGGTCGATTATACCGGCGGGTTAATTGCGCAGCAGTGTCAGCATCAATTGAGTCATTTTTTTGCGGCGAGAAGGGAGCAGAAACGTAAGGAAAAACAAGAGCGAGGCAAAGCTTTGGCTGATGATAATAATGTGATGCCATCCTAAATAAAGCATCATGGCGAGCGTCTAAAAATGGTGCCCCTGAAATGAGTAGGGGCCGCATAAGCGGCCCCATACAAATACTATCCCTAAGTAGAAGTAGTCAATTGCGTCGATTTTCCTTTCGATTCCCTGACCGCCTTCCTCCTGCGCTAGTGCAATCCTTTGATGTCATCCGACATCGCGTCCCTAACAGGTGGGCGCATCCATTGACCTTTCCTGGCCAGCACACATCATTGTCTACTTCCTTGGTGTGATCATTATCCAATGCTGGCTGCTGGCAAGATAGTCGCTAAAGTCGCTAGTTTTTGTAGGAGATTGACTACAACCTAGATCACTTGAGTATATGTAATCGACTACTTTATAACCTTATAGCAAGGAATATATTCGCGCCCGGGTAACTTCATCCGGCTTTGGCGAGCAAAAGACTCCAGCAACTCGTCCACCGGTTGCATAATCTCAAGATCACCGTGCAGTTCGAAGTGACCGAATTGTTCGATCGCGAGAATGCCTTCCTCTTTCACATTACCCGCAACTATCCCGGAAAACGCGCGGCGCAAATTGGCAGCGAGCTGGTTGACCGGCTGGTTTTTGTGTAGCTCCAGGTTGCGCATATTTTCGTGGGTGGGAATAAATGGCTGTTGCAAATCGGGGCTGATTTTTAACTGCCAGTTGAAGTAGTAAGCATCATCGCTGTGCTTGCGGAACTCGCGTACTTTTTTAATCCCTTCCTTCATCTCACGTGCGACTGCATCGGGATCGTTGACGATAATTTTGTAATGCGATTGCGCTTCTACGCCGAGCGTATCGCCAATAAATTTATCAATGCGCGAGAAATATTCCGCTGAAGTTGCCGGGCCGGTAAAAATTAACGGGAAAGGAATATCTTTATTGTCCGGATGCAACAGCAAACCGAGGATGTAGAGAATTTCCTCCGCTGTGCCCGCGCCGCCGGGGAATACAATAATGCCATGGCCGAGACGCACAAAGGCTTCAAGGCGCTTTTCAATATCGGGCATGATGGTCAGTTGGTTAACAATCGGATTTGGCGCTTCTGCCGCGATGATTCCCGGTTCAGTAATACCGATATAACGACCGTTAGGAATACGCTGCTTGGCGTGGCCAATTGTTGCGCCTTTCATTGGGCCTTTCATTGCGCCTGGCCCGCACCCGGTGCAGATATCCAGGCCGCGTAAACCTAATTGATAACCGACTTCTTTGGTGTAGTCGTATTCAATACGGTTGATGGAGTGACCGCCCCAACAGACAACGAGATTGGGGTCTAATCCCGGTTTCAATAAATTAGCATTGCGCAACATATGGAATACGGCGTCGGTAATGCCTTCAGATGTACGTGAGCTAAATTTTGGATTGCCATTCAGTTCATCGTTGTTGTAAATCACATCGCGCAACACAGTAAATAAATGTTCACTGATACCGCGAATCATTTTTTCATCAACAAATGCATTCGCCGGCGCATTTTTTACGGCGAGTTTTATGCCGCGTTCTTCCTGCACAATGCTGATATCAAAATCTTTATAGCGTTCGAGCAATTCTTTGCCATCGTCCAGGTCATTGCCGGTGTTAAGTACGGCAAGTGCGCAACTGCGGAATAATTTGTACAGGCCGCTTTGGCTGGAGTCCAACAATTTGGCTACTTCCACTTTGGAAAGTACATTCAGTTGATCAATAGGGGCGATGAGGGCGCTCACCGTTTTGTATACGCCCGCTTCTTTGAAGGTGGGTTGGTTGGGATTCAAGTGACTCATAGTATTCCTTAGCATCAATGATGCACTGGTTCTGCTGCAGTTCGCTGTCGATATACAATCCAAGTGTAGTGTTATTTTCCCGATTGTGCGCTTATGGACGCTTGCCCAATTGAGTAATTGTCAGCAATATTGCATATCGATAAATGTTTTGAGCAAAAATTAAACAAAGTTTCCCGTAAAAGAGAATCCTTATGGAATATTTACCCTGTGTTGAAAAACTTAATCAGCCGCAATTGCCGGTGGCTGCCAGCATTATTTGGTTGCATGGTTTGGGGGCGGATGGCAATGATTTTGCTCCTTTGGTACCAGAACTTCGTTTGCCAAAGGATTTGTCGGTGCGTTTTATTTTTCCGCACGCGCCGCAGATCCCGGTCACAATCAATAACAGTTATGTCATGCCCGCCTGGTACGATATCCTGGAAATGAACCTTGAGCGCAAAGTGGATGAAGCGCAATTAATTGCCAGCGCTGACGCTGTGCAACATTTGGTAGAGCGTGAAATTGCACGTGGAGTGCCGAGTGATAAAATTTTATTGGTGGGTTTTTCCCAGGGCGGAGCGGTCGCTTATCAGGCCGGTTTGACCTATGAAAAGTCGCTCGCAGGGTTGCTGATTTTGTCGAGTTATTTTGCTACTCACGCCACCGCCAGTATCCATCCTGCCAATCAGAAAACGCCGATACTGATTCAGCACGGCACTCGTGATCCAATTGTTAACGAAGCCTTGGGGCAGCGCGCCTATCGTTTTTTGCAGGATCGCGGTTGCAATGTGAATTATGAATCTTATCCGATGGAGCACACCGTCTGCATGGAGCAAGTTGAATCCATGTCTCGTTGGATTCAATCTGTTTTAAAATAAACGCTTTCGCTAAAACCATTATTCAGTCAAACAGGCTGGGTCAAATTGGTATTCATCGTTTAACCAGGCAACAATTTCTTTTGCGTAAGGATTGCTGCCAAAATGCTGATAAGTTTCGCGCAATGCTTGCCGCTCTGCCTGATCAAGGTTTTTTAAACCGCGATCTTGCAGTTGGTGAATGTCGTGTTGTAACTGTGCCGCCATGGCTGCGCCGCAAAGATTATTACAGATACTAGGGAATGCAGCTGCAGCCGAATAATTTTCTTTCTCGCGATAAGCCAGCGGCAAGCTGGCTAGCGGAATTTGTGAAAGCCAAGGCTGGTTCATCGGGTTTACTGCATGTCCGGCCACTTTATCTGCTAATTGGCTGTGGCCTTTATCGAACGCGCGCAATTGCAACAAGTTGGATTTTACTGCGCCGTCATTGACGGGATAGTTGTCCCATAAAAAGGGTTTGCGACCGATTAAATCAGTGACGTGTGTCAAGTGTTCTGCAGGGTAATTGGTCGAACACACTTTTTCCCCTGTCCAAAAAATATCGATAGTTTTATCCAACTGCTGCGCAAATGTTTGCCAGTAATTTTCCGGCATCGCCCCAAATACTTTTTCCAATACCGGGTCAAAGCTGTAATAGGTTGGACAAAAGATTATTTTTTTTGCAGTGCTGATTGCCGCCGCTTGATGGATGATATCGGTTTGGATTTGTGCCAAGCCAGGAATATCGCCGCGCATATCATCAAATAAAATGCAGAGGATATCGGGTTCAAGTTGATTGATTTGTCGAATGCGCTGATCCAGGTGCGCGCGCTGGTTATGCGATGGATCGAGATAAATTTCGTGTGGGCTGAGTCCAATACCAAATTGGACACCGGTATCGCTATAAGCCTGGCGTAATTCCTGAAGTGATTTTTTTTCTTCTGTGGGCCAATCTTCTTGCCAGTGCTTGCGCAAATGCTTGTCACTTTTTGGTGCGTAGATATAAAAGCTGTACTCATTTAGCGCAAGGAATTCAGCGTATTTTTTTCTGATATTCCAATTCCAACTGCGCCCAAAAAAACCTTCGATGATTCCGCAGGGCGCTGTGCAATTCTTATTCGTTTGCATGGATAATTCACTGATTGAATGATTGATTCGGGCATTGGAATTTGTTGCGTTGCGCAGGGTTATTTTTGTTGCGAGTAAACATTTAATCCAGCCCCGTAAATACTGTGCTTTAATTGACACTCAAAACCCATCTGCCTATCATAGCGGCCTTTTTGAGCAGCGCAATTCACGCGGATTTTGAGGTGATTTTTGTGTGATCGCTTGGCGCTGGTTGCTGATGCCATTTCTATATTTCGGCGCATTCGCGACTTCCAAGTTTGGTTTGCGCTTAATGGCTTAATTCTAGGATGGCAAGCATATAACTTCGAAGCTGGTAGGAAATTTATCCTTCCTGCTTGTTATCTGGGTCGGGTCGGGCTCAAGTTAATAGAATAGAAATCAACCACTTGTCTAGGTATACCACCTACGCATTTTTGTTTGCGGAGTAGAAATGACTAATCCTGATGTGCGTCCTACCGATTTGCCTTCCTGGAAAACCTTGACTGCCCATGCGGCTCAACTGAAATCCCAACATCTCAAAGACTTGTTCGCTGCTGATGACAAACGTTTTGATAAGTTCTCGCTGCAATTATCCAGCCTGCTGTTCGACTACTCCAAAAATTTAATTACCGACGAAACCAAAGCCGGTTTGCTGGCGCTGGCGAAAGAATCCGATGTTGAAAGCTGGCGCGGCAAGATGTTTGCTGCCGAGCACATCAATGCCACTGAAGATCGCGCTGTTATGCACGTTGCCCTGCGCGATAAATCCTCCAGGCCTATTGTTATTGATGGCGCTGATGCGCGTCCGGCGATTAATGCCGAGCTGGAGCGTATGCGTAAACTGAGCGAGAAGTTGCGTTCGGGCGAGTGGATTGGTTTTACCGGTAAAACCATCACCGACATTGTCAGTATTGGTATTGGTGGCTCTAACCTGGGGCCATTGATGGTGTGCGAAGCGCTGAAATCCTACAGCGATAAACGCTTCAATATGCATTTTGTGTCTAATATCGACGGCGCCCAGATCGCTGAAGTATTGGAGGGTTTGAGTCCTGAGACAACCTTGTTTGTTATCTCCTCCAAAACCTTTACCACGCAAGAGACTATGACCAACGCGAGCACCGCTGAGCAGTGGTTTATGGCGGTAGCGGGTGATAAGGCGGCTATTGCCAAGCATTTTGTGGCGGTGTCGACCAACCGTAAGCTGGTGACGGCATTTGGTATCGCGGAAGAAAATATTTTTGATATGTGGGATTGGGTCGGTGGCCGTTTCTCACTCTGGTCAGCAATTGGCCTGCCAATTGTATTGTTCCTTGGTTACGAATTATTTGATGAGTTGCTGCAAGGCGCTTATGAAATGGACCAACATTTCCAAACCGCGCCACTGGCTGAAAATGCCCCGGTGCTGTTGGCGTTGGTAGGTGTTTGGAACCGCAATTTCCTTGGCTATCCCGCTCATGCATTGCTGCCGTACGACCAATGCCTGCACCGTTTTCCTGCTTACATGCAGCAGGCTGAGATGGAAAGTAATGGTAAGTCCGTGAATTGGGCTGGCGAGCAAATCAGTTACGGTAGCGTGCCGCTGGTATGGGGTGAGGTGGGTATCAACGGTCAGCATGCGTTTTACCAAATGCTGCATCAGGGCACCGATATTATCCCTGCTGATTTTATCGGTTCCATTGCTCCGACTGTGGCTGTAGACGGTCATCACGATGCACTGATGGCTAACTTCTTCGCCCAAACCCAGGCGCTGATGTTGGGTATCGATGCGGATCAGGTGCGTCGCGAGTTGTCAGCTAAAGGTATGAGCGCATCGCGCATTGAAGAAATCGTGGAGCACAAGGTGCATCGCGGTAATCGTCCTACCAATACCTTTCTGCTCAATAAGGTGGATGCTCGCTCGCTGGGTGCCTTGATCGCGCTTTATGAGCACAAAATTTTTGTTCAAGGTATCATTTGGCGTATACATTCATTTGATCAATGGGGTGTTGAGCTGGGTAAAGTGCTGGCGGCGGGTATCCAGCCAGAGTTGGATCTGGCCAAAGAAACCAATGCCAAACACGATGCTTCAACCCGGAATTTGATCGATTTCTACAAGCGCGCCAAAACTGTCTAGGTCACCGCTTCTGTAGAGCAGAGAGACAAAAACAAACCAGAGCGCCGGGCGATGCACCCGGCGCGATTGTGCGCAAACCCTGTGTTTGCGATAGATGCAGCCCAAGAGCAATGGTATCCCAATGACTGACGTACTAAGCACAGATCCAAGACTTGTTGAAATTACCGAGCGAATCATTGCTCGCAGCCGTGATACCCGTGCCGCTTATCTTGCACGTGTCAACAAATTCCGCAGTAAAGGGCCTGCTCGTCATCATTTGGGATGCGCCAACCTTGCCCACGGTTTCGCCGCGTGTAATGCCTCGGATAAAGAAGCCTTGGCCGAAGGCCAGGCGCCTAACCTTGGTGTGGTCTCTGCCTACAATGAAATGCTTTCCGCCCACGTTCCCTATGGTGAGTATCTGGAGCCGATCAAGGCTGCCGCCAAAGAAATGGGCATGACTGCGCAAATGGCTGGCGGTGTACCGGCAATGTGCGATGGTGTAACGCAAGGTTTTCCGGGCATGGAATTATCCTTGTTCAGCCGCGATGTGATTGCGATGAGCACAGCGATTGCGCTTTCGCACGATATGTTTGACGGTGCTATCTGCCTGGGTGTGTGCGACAAGATTGTCCCCGGTTTGATGATGGGTGCGTTGTCGTTCGGCCAACTGCCGATTATTTTCATTCCGGCAGGCCCGATGACTCCTGGTTTGCCGAATGCTGAAAAAGCCAAGGCGCGCCAATTATTCGCCGAGGGCAAAGTAGGGCGCAAAGAGCTGTTGGCAGCTGAAAGCGCGTCTTATCACAGTGCAGGTACCTGTACTTTCTACGGTACTGCGAATACCAACCAGATGTTGATGGAGATCATGGGTATTCACTTGCCCGGCAGTACCTTCATCAACCCTTACACGCCAATGCGTGAGGCCCTCACTCGCGCTTCTGTTCACCAATTGGCCCGTATCACCCGCGATGAGCCGGTTGCCCTGGCTGATATCGTGACGGAGAAATCTATCGTTAACGGTATTGTTGGCTTGATGGCGACGGGTGGTTCAACCAACCATGCTATGCACATTGTTGCGATCGCGCGCGCAGCGGGTGTTCAAATTAATTGGCAGGATTTGTCTGACATTTCAGATATAATTCCGTTGATGTGTCGCATTTATCCTAACGGATTGGCTGACGTTAACCGCTTCCAGGCCGTCGGCGGCATGGGCTTCCTGATGCGTGAACTGCGCAATGCCGGTCTGTTGCATGATGACGTAAAAACCGTCATGGGTGGAACCGGATTGGCGGCTTACACTCGAGAGCCTTTCCTGGAAAATGGCGAGGTCGTATGGCGCGAGTCGCCATTGGAAAGTCTGGACGATGCAGTTTTGCGTCCGGTCGCCAAACCCTTTGCGCCGGAAGGTGGCATGCGTCTGCTGAAAGGTAATATTGGTCGCTCGGTGATTAAGATTTCTGCGGTCAAACCGGACCATCGCAAAGTGGTTGCTCCCGCTATAGTGTTCCATAGCCAGGAAGAATTGCAGGTCGCCTTCAAGCGTGGCGATTTGGAAAAAGATTTTATTGCCGTTGTGCGCTTTCAGGGGCCAAAAGCCTGTGGTATGCCGGAGCTGCATAAGCTGACTCCACCGTTAGGTGTGTTGCAGGACCGTGGTTTTAAAGTTGCTTTATTGACCGATGGTCGTATGTCGGGTGCCTCTGGTAAGATTCCTGCTGCGATCCACATGACACCGGAAGCCCTGGACAATGGCCCAATCGGCCTGATCCGCGACGGCGATATGATTGAATTGGATGCTGAATCCGGCACGTTACAACTGCTGGTCAGTGAGGAAGAGCTGAGTGCTCGCCAACCTGCCCAATGTGATTTGTCAGGTGTCCACTATGGTATGGGGCGCGAGTTGTTTGCGCCCCTGCGTGCCACAGTTGGCCTGGCTGAAGAAGGAGCTACTGTATTTAACTGGTAAAATAGCCCGTTAAATCCCGGACCCCGAACCTGTGTTCGGGGTCTTCGTTTTTAAAAAGTAAATCCACTGTCAAGATTCACAAACAGGATTACCCCACATGCTTGAAGCATTTGATTTTGTCATCTTTGGTGGCGCTGGTGATTTGGCCCTGCGCAAGTTGATTCCCGGTCTTTATCGCGCCCATCGCGAAGGTTCATTGCCTGTCGGTTCACGTATTATTCCGACATGCCGTAATACCCAAATGGTTGCCGAATACAAAGACAAGGTGCGTGAAGCCGCTGAAAAGCACCTTAATGCAGACGAATTTGTAACTGCCGATTGGGATGAATTCGCCAAGCGTTTGTTCCCTGTATTCATAGATATCGGTACCAAAGATGAACATTGGGATGCCTTGGCAGAATTGCTCAATAGCGGCGGTAATAGCCAGCGCGTATTCTATCTCTCCACTCCGCCGTCAGTATTCAGTATCTGCTGCAAGCATTTGCATGAGACTGGTTTGATTACTGCTACCTCACGCGTAGTGGTAGAAAAACCATTGGGTTATGACGCTAAAACAGCGGAAGAAATCAACAGCCAGATTGCCGAATATTTCAGAGAAGATGCCATTTTCCGCATCGACCATTACCTTGGTAAAGAGACTGTGCAAAACCTGTTGGCACTGCGTTTTGCCAATGGCATGTTTGAGCATCTGTGGGATGCCAAATCAATCGATCACGTACAAATCAGCATTTCTGAAACCGTAGGCCTTGAAGGTCGCGCCAGTTTCTACGACGGCGCCGGTGCCCTGCGCGATATGGTGCAAAACCATATTCTCCAACTGTTGTGTTTGGTGGCGATGGAATCACCGAACAAAATGACCGCCGAGCGTATCCGTGCAGAAAAATTGAAAGTCCTGGAGAATTTGCGCCCATTGACAGGCAACACCGTTAAGTACAACACCGTGCGCGGCCAATACGTCGCCGGTGAAATGGGCGGCAAACAAGTTCCAGGCTATTTGGATGAGTTGGGCCAGTCGAGTAATACCGAAACTTTCGTCGCTATTCGCGCCTACATTGATAACTCTCGCTGGGCCAACGTGCCGTTCTATTTACGCACCGGTAAGCGTATGAAGCAACGTTTTGCCGAAATCGTTATCCAATACAAAGATGTTGCGCACCGTGTATATCCGGAGTCTGCCGGCGCATCTACGCCGAACCGTCTGATTATCCGCTTGCAACCGGAAGAGAGCATCAAGATCATCATGGTGTCCAAAGATCTGGAGAAGCACGAGACTCACTTGCGTCCGGTAGTGCTCAACCTGAACTTTGCCGATACCTACAAGGATTTCTACTCTGACGCCTACAAGCGTTTGATGCTGGATGCTGCTGCTGGCGACGCCAGTTTGTTTATCCACCGTGCTGAGGTGGATGCAGCATGGGCGTGGATTGATCCGATTATCGAAGCCTGGCAGCGCCCTGAGAACAAGCCGCATGGCTATATGGCGGGTAGTTGGGGTCCACAAGCGTCCGCGCAAATGCTGGCCAGTGACCGTCGCCGTTGGTTCTCTATTGATGAAGTGTTGTCAGGAGCCGATCAGGAATGGTAACCGAGCGTTTATTTGACAGCCGCGCAGACATGATTGCTGCATTGCAAGCGGAATGTGAGACATCATTGCGTGAAGCGATTGAAGATCGTGGTGAAGCGACTTTTATGGTATCCGGTGGCAGCACTCCCGAGCCGCTGTACAAAGCGCTGAGCAATTCTGATCTTGATTGGGAATCTGTTTACGTCGCCTTGGTTGACGAGCGTTGGGTTGATTTTGAACACGACAAAAGCAACGAAGCGTTTACGGTAAAACATTTAATCCAGAATAAGGCCGCAGTCGCTAATTTGGTCGGTATGAAAAATTCCGCCGAAACTGCAGCGGAAGGGCTGGATGATTGCGAAAGTGCCTACCAACAACTGGCACAGCCATTCGATGTGACTATCCTGGGTATGGGTTCTGATGGCCACACCGCATCGTTGTTCCCGCATGCGCAGGGTTTGGATGCAGCGTTGGAACCGGAAGCTGGTTCTCTGTGCGCGGCAATTATTGCCAGGCAAAGTGAAGTGACCGGTGCGATTACCGAGCGCATGACATTGACACTCGCTGGTTTGCTGCGCTCCAGGACGTTGGTATTGCTGATCACCGGCGACGAGAAACTGGCAGTGCTGCGCGCCGCACAAGCGGGTAGCGATGTGAAAGAAATGCCGATCCGCGCTGTATTACAACAGCAAAAAGTGCCTGTTATCGTTTATTGGGCGCCGTGATTTTGTACCGAATTCCGAACTGATCTGCGGTAAGTTTTTCGCAAATTAATTGTCGAACTTTTTTGAACAACGAGGGATATACAGTGGCTTTAACTATCGATCAAATTGTCAGAGTAGCGCCAGTCGTACCCGTTATGGTGGTAGAGCGTATTGAAGATGCTGTGCCATTGGCCAAAGCGCTTTACAACGGTGGCTTGAAAGTATTGGAAATCACCCTGCGTACTCCTTGTGCGTTGGATGCGATTACTGCGATGGTAGAAGCTCTGCCGGATGACGCAGTAATTGGCGCCGGTACTATTATCACTCCAGCTGATTTGGAAAAGGCGGTGAAAGCCGGTTCAACCTTTTTGGTAAGCCCGGGTACAACGCCAGCGTTGATCGAAGCTGCTAAAGCATCACCTGTTCCTTTGTTGGCCGGTGTTGCTACACCAACTGAAGCAATGAATTTGTATGTACAAGGTTTTACCCATCAAAAATTCTTCCCTGCGGAAGCTGCTGGTGGCGTACCTATGTTGAAATCGATTGCTGGTCCTTTGCCGCAAATTACTTTCTGCCCGACTGGTGGAATTGATTTGGCAAAAGCACCGAGCTATTTGGCCCTGCCAAACGTGCATTGCGTTGGCGGTACCTGGATGGCTCCTAAAGAATTAATGAAAGCCGGGCGTTGGGATGAGATTGAGCGTCTGGCCCGTGAAGCAGCCAGCTTGCCGCGCAGTTAGGTAGGGGCGCCGCTTGCTGCGCCCTGGCAATACAACAAGCATCAGAACAGGGCGCAGCAAGCGGCGCCCCTACAGCGAAAAATTATTGAACAGCTTACTTAGGAGAATGTAATGATTAGAGTGGCAATTAACGGTTACGGTCGTATCGGTCGCAATGTACTGCGCGCTTTGTATGAATCAGGCAAGCGCAGCCAAATCCAAATTGTTGGTATTAACGATTTGGGTGATGCCCATCTCAATGCTCACCTTACCAAATACGATTCAGTACATGGCCAATTTAACGGCACCGTTAAATTTGAAGGCGACACCATGTTTGTTAACGGCGATGCGATTCGCATTACCTCTGAGCGCGATCCGGCTAAATTGCCCTGGGGCGAATTGAATGTTGATGTGGTATACGAATGTACCGGCATTTTTACCAGCAAAGAAAAAGCAGGCCTGCACTTGGCAGCTGGTGCCAAGAAAGTCATTATTTCTGCTCCCGGTACTGATGTGGATGCAACCGTGGTATTCGGTGTAAACGACAAAGTATTGAAAGCATCTGACACCATTATCTCCAACGCATCTTGCACCACTAACTGCCTGGCTCCAATCGCCAAAGTGTTGAACGATAACTTCGGTATCGTGCAAGGTTCTATGACCACGATTCACTCATACACCAATGATCAAGTGTTGTCTGACGTGTTCCACAAAGATATTTACCGCGCGCGTTCAGCTACTCAATCAATGATTCCAACCACTACCGGTGCTGCTAAAGCGGTAGGTTTGGTATTGCCGGAATTGAAAGGCAAGATGGATGGTATTTCAGTTCGTGTTCCAACTATCAACGTTTCCCTGGTTGACCTGAATGTATTAGTAGAAAAAGATGTGAGTGTTGAAGCTGTCAATGCGGCGATGAAAAAAGCCGCTGAAACTGAAATGCCGGGTGTTTTGGCATTCGTTGATGAGCCACTGGTTTCTATCGATTTCAACCACAACCCGCACTCTTCAAATTACGACTCATTGCAAACCAAAGTGTATGGCAAGTGGGTAAAAGTATTGGCTTGGTACGACAACGAGTGGGGCTTTTCCAACCGTATGTTGGATAACACCATTGCACTTGTGTCAGCCAAATAAGAGAAGCAGCCATCATGTTAAGACGTACTAAAATCGTCAGTACTTTAGGCCCGGCTTCTGAATCGCCGGAAGTATTGGAAAGATTGATCCTTGCCGGTGTGGATGTCGTTCGTTTGAACTTCTCCCACGGTTCACCGGAAGATCACAAGCGCCGCGCGGAAACTGTGCGCGCGCTTGCGGCCAAGCATAACCGCTTCGTGGCGGTACTCGGCGATCTGCAAGGGCCAAAAATTCGTGTTGCGCGTTTTGCCGAAGGCAAAATTCATCTTAAAGTCGGTGACAAATTTGTGTTGGATGCATCGCTGGAGCGCGATGCGGGTAACCAACAGCAAGTGGGTATCGATTACAAAGAATTGCCAAATGATTGCAAGCCTGGCGATGTGCTTCTGCTGGATGATGGCCGTGTAGTTCTCACCGTCGATAAAATTGAAGGTCCTCGTATCTACACTACTACCAAAGTGGCTGGTCCTTTGTCGAACAACAAAGGTATCAACCGCCAAGGTGGTGGTTTGACTGCACCTGCACTAACTGAAAAAGATATCGCTGATATCAAGACTGCGGCAGAAATCGATGTGGATTATCTTGCCGTGTCTTTCCCTCGCTCTGCTGAGGATATGGATTTCGCGCGCAAGCTAATGGTTGCAGCGGGTGGCCGTGCCGGTTTGGTGTCTAAAGTTGAGCGTGCAGAAGCTGTTGCTGACGATGCTACCCTGGACGGCATTATTCTTGCCAGCGATGCCGTAATGGTTGCGCGTGGTGACTTGGGTGTTGAGATTGGTGATGCAGCATTGATCGGTGTACAGAAACGCATCATTGCGCGTTCACGTGCACTGAATAAAGCGGTAATCACAGCGACCCAAATGATGGAGTCGATGATCAACAGCCCACTGCCAACTCGCGCTGAAGTATTCGACGTTGCTAACGCCGTACTTGATGGAACCGATGCGGTAATGCTCTCGGCAGAAACGGCTGCCGGTAGTTTCCCGGTAGAAACTGTTGAAGCGATGGTGCGTATTATTCTCGGCGCTGAAAAACATCCAACGGCCAGTTTTGATAACTATCGTATGGATCAGGCTTTCAGCAGCGTTGATGAATCGATTGCACTGGCTTCTATGTTTACCGCCAACCATCTCGATGGTGTTAAAGCGATTATCTGCTTTACCGAATCCGGTAGCACACCGCGTTTGATGTCACGTGTGGGTTCGCAATTGCCTATTTTTGCGTTCTCCCGTCATGTGAGCACCCAGCGTAAAGTGGCGATGTACCGCGGTGTACAACCTATCGCATTCGATACCAATAGCGCTCCTTGTGCAGATGATTTCGTCCGCGCGATTGAGATGTTGAAATCGCAAGGTACTTTGGTAAATGGCGACCTCGTAATCGTTTCAAGTGGTGATACCACCCTGTTAGGCGGTACTAACACTATGAAAATCTTGCGTGTCGACGATCAAATTGTCTAAGTGCAGATAATGATAAGAAACGGCAGCTAGTCTGCCGTTTTTTTTGTCCAAAATTTAGCAGGTATATCTGGAGTCACATGTGAAATTACATCAATTTGTCATTGGTATTTTATTTGCGCTGTCGAGCATGGCAGCTACTGCACTTGAATTGAAGGGCGAGTGGCAGCAAGGCGCGGTGATTCTCGGCAAAGTACCGCAAGGAACCCAGGTGGAATATCGCGGTAAAAAGTTGCAGATATCACCTGCGGGTGAATTCGTAATTGGTCTTGGGCGCGATGCAGGGCAACAGGCAAGCCTTACAACAATTGATAGCAATGGCCTGCGCAAAGAACATCGCTTTACGGTTAAGAAACGTAGCTACAACATCCAGAAAGTAACGGGTGTACCACAACAGACAGTCGAGCCGGATCCGGCGCAAGTCGAACGGGCAAAACGCGAAGCGCAAATGTCAGCGGATGCACGCAAAGGCGATTTGCCCCTTACTTTTTTTACACAGAAATTTGAATGGCCGCTAATTGGCCCCATCACTGGCGTATACGGCAGCCAGCGTTTTTACAACGGCGTACCCAATTCACCGCATTATGGAGTTGATATCGCCAAACCTGTTGGTACTTTGGTAAAAGCGCCAGCTGGCGGTGTGGTGACTCTTGTGCATCCCGATATGTTTTTCTCTGGCGGAACATTAATTATCGATCACGGACACGGCCTTTCGTCGACTTTTATTCATTTAAGCGAAGTGCTGGTGAAAAAAGGTGATGCAATAAGCCAAGGGCAAACCATTGCCAAAGTGGGTAAGACAGGGCGCGCCACTGGCCCACATTTGGATTGGCGGATGAACTGGTTTGAGGAGCGTGTCGATCCACAATTGTTAGTTGAACCAATGCCGGCGAAATAAAAATTCGAATGTTTTGTCGATCCTTTTTTCAGAATCATAATGGATTGTTTATGAAACGAGTTTCTTTAGTTGTCGGTGCTTTTGTCGCGGGGATTGTTTTTACCTTGATCGCGATGCAAGGTACTTTTCGCGATTTGCGCTTTGCATTCTCTCCGTCATTAAGTTTTGCAAATGGCGCTACTTATATTGGCGACCTTAATGCCGAAGGGCAGCTCGACGGACAGGGGCGTATGACCTGGACGAATGGAGATGAATACGATGGTGAATTTTTAGCAGGACTGATGCACGGCAAAGGAAAGTTCTCTTCAAAATATTCAGGCAATTACAAAGGTGATTTTGCCCGTGGTTACATGGAAGGGCGCGGCGTATTGGTATATGTGGATGGTGCTCGTTATGAAGGTGAATTTGTAGCAAACCAATTTCAGGGTAAGGGTAAGCTTATTTATCCGGGTGGAAATATTTATGAAGGTGATTTTGAAAATAATAAAATGCACGGCGCTGGAACGTGGGGTTTTGCCGATAAATCTGTATATAGCGGACAACTGGTAGAGGGTGTGATTCAAGGTAAAGGCGAATTGCGGCGGGCTTCAGGTGAAAAATACACCGGCGATTTTGTCGCGGGAAAAATGCATGGCCAAGGTGTGTTTGATGATGGGCGAGGCAATCGCTACAGTGGTGAGTTTCAAACGGATAATTTTACCGGCTCAGGCACTTATACCAGTGAGGATGGATTTACTTATGTCGGTGAATTTAAAAACTGGCAACTAAACGGTAAAGGCGTACAAACAGACGGGAAGGGCAACCAATGGGAAGGTGATTATCAGGATGGCCAGCTTGAAGGTAAGGGAAATTACATTGCAAAAAATGGAGCGCAATATTCCGGTGAATTCAAGTTTGGTCAATATGATGGCAAAGGGAAATTAATCGCCAGTAATGGTGATATCTACGAAGGGGAATTTTCCTACGGCAGAAAACACGGTAAGGGAGTACTGACTTATAAAACGCCTATCGATGGCGTGAGCCGCATTGATGGTCGTTGGCGCTACGATCGCTTGGTGGATGGTGGTGATGCAGTAAAAATTTTCTCACCGGAAGAAGTGGCTGAACACGCACTCTATAAGGAATCCGTTGAGTTGCAACACGCTCTGGATGCGGTGCAAATTTCAGATCCGAAAAAAATAGAATTGTATAGTTTGGTGGTTGCAGGTTACGGTACCGAAGAAGTGTTCCATCGCGAAAGTACATTTATAGAAAATCTTTTTAATACGCAATATGGAAATAGTGCGACCGCAATTTATCTGGCTAATAGCCAGCGCTCGCTGGCAGGGCATCCGTTGGCAACGCGCACCAGTATCAGTGCTGCTGTTGCACGCCTTGCTGAGCAGATGGATAAAGAGCAGGATATTTTTTTCCTCTATATCACCAGTCATGGTTCAAAAAACAAAACAATATCGCTGAATCACAATGGCCTTGCATTGAATGATATAGATGCAAAATGGTTGGGGGATTTGCTCAAAGCAACCGGTATTAAGCACCGGGTAATCGTGTTATCTGCATGTTACTCAGGTGGATTTATCGACGACCTTAAAGACTCGCATAGCCTGGTGATGACTGCCGCGGCAGCGGATAAAACTTCATTTGGCTGTGCGGATGACAGTTTATTCACCTATTTTGGAAAAGCCTATTTCAAGGAATCGCTCAGGCCGGGTGTGGATTTTGAACAGGCTTTTTATGAAGCAAAAGAGCTGGTGGCAGAGTGGGAAAAAGAGCAAAAAATCACCGAATCCAATCCGCAAATTTTTACTAATCCCACCGTCGTTAAGCAGTTGAAACGCTGGCAGGCCGTGCCTTTGGCACCGGTTTCGGGTGATTTAAATCCCTAATTGCACCTATAGCCCCGCCGCTCTAGAGACAGGGCTGCAAAAGGCAGTGTAAGATACCGCCCCCGGTTAACTAAGCACGACCTAAGATCATGATAGATAAAAAGTTACTCAGTATTTTGGTGTGCCCTGTAAGTAAAGGCGAGCTTGAATATCGCCCCGAGCAGCAGGAGCTGGTGTGTTGGGAAAGTGGTTTGGCCTATCCCATCCGCGATGGCATCCCGGTGATGTTGGAACATGAAGCGCGCAAACTCAGCGCCGAAGAGATAGAAGAGCATCACGCCTGACTTACGGCTGTCTTCTTTAAACCTTGCAGAAATTTGAATATTTAGTGGATGCCTTATGAAGAGCGCTGAAATTCGCGACGCCTTTTTGAAGTACTTTGAAAGCAAAGGTCACACGATAGTGGCCAGCAGTTCGTTGGTTCCTGAGAATGATCCTACGTTATTGTTTACCAATGCGGGTATGAACCAATTCAAAGACGTATTTCTCGGCGGCGATAAGCGCTCTTACAATCGTGCAACCAGCTCCCAGCGTTGTGTTCGTGCTGGCGGTAAACATAACGATCTCGAAAATGTTGGCTACACCGCACGTCACCATACCTTCTTTGAAATGTTGGGCAATTTCAGTTTTGGCGATTACTTCAAACAGGATGCAATCAAGTTTGCGTGGGAGTTTTTGACCGCAAAGAACTGGCTGAACATTCCTGCGGAAAAACTGTGGGTAACCGTTTACGCTTCCGATGACGAAGCCTACGGCATCTGGAACAAAGAAGTGGGTGTTCCTGCCGAGCGCATTATCCGCATCGGCGATAACAAGGGCGCTCCCTACGCATCGGACAACTTCTGGGCAATGGGCGATACTGGTCCTTGCGGTCCATGCACCGAAATATTCTACGATCACGGCGCTGATATCTGGGGCGGCCCACCGGGTTCACCGGAAGAGGATGGCGACCGTTACATCGAAATCTGGAACAACGTGTTCATGCAGTTCAATCGCACTGCGGATGGCATTTTGCATCCGCTGCCTGCTCCCTCGGTGGATACCGGAATGGGGCTTGAGCGTATCTCTGCCGTTATGCAGCACGTGCACTCCAACTACGAAATCGATTTGTTTCAACACCTGTTGAATGCGGCTGCTGCGGCGACTGGCACCAGCGATATGGAAAATAAATCCCTGCGTGTCATTGCCGACCATATCCGCTCCTGTTCTTTCCTGATCAGCGATGGCGTCGCGCCATCCAATGAAGGTCGCGGGTATGTGCTGCGCCGTATCATTCGCCGTGCAATTCGTCACGGTAACCAACTCGGTCAGAAGCAACCTTTCTTCCACAAGCTGGCAAAGGCGTTGGCTGAGGTGATGGGTGAGGCTTATCCCGAGTTGTACAAGAACCAGGCGCACATCGAACGCGTATTGCTGCAAGAAGAAGAACAGTTTGAAAAGACGCTCGATAAAGGTATCGCTGTACTTGAAGATGCCCTGGGTAAGCTTTCCGGCACTGAAGTTCCCGGCAAAGTAGTGTTCACCTTGTATGACACCTATGGTTTCCCGGTCGACTTAACCGCTGATATTGCACGCGAGCGCGGCCTGACTATTGATCAGGAAGGCTATGAGGCGGCTATGGCGGAGCAACGCGCTCGTGCCCGCGCAGCCGGCAGCTTCAAGATGGATTACAACGCGGCAGGCCTTGATTTACCCGTCAGCGAGTTTCTGGGTTACAGCTCGTTGGCAGAGCAAGGCAAAGTACTTGCGCTGGTTAAAGATGGCAAAAAAGTTGAGCGTTTGGTTGAGGGCGAAGAGGGTGCTGTGGTTCTGGATCGCACACCCTTCTACGCTGAATCTGGTGGTCAGGCAGGCGATTGCGGATATATTGAACTGGGTGCGAACCGTCTTGAAGTGCGCGATTGCCAGAAGCAGGGCGTGTCCAGCCTTCACGTTGTACGTGTCCTCCAGGGTGCAATCTCTGTTGGTGATACGGTTTCCTCCAAGGTAGACAGCAATGTGCGTCAAGCGACGGCGTTAAATCACTCTGCTACCCACTTGATGCATGCCGCGTTGCGTAAAATTCTGGGCGAACATGTCACTCAAAAAGGCTCGCTGGTTGATTCAGAGCGGTTGCGCTTTGACTTCTCGCATTTTGAAGCGGTTACTGCGGAGCAATTGAAAGCGATCGAAACGCTGGTGAATGATCAGATTCGCGCCAACTCACTGGTCGCTACCGAACTTTGCGATATGAATGCCGCCAAGGCCAAGGGTGCAATGGCTCTCTTTGGCGAAAAATACGGTGATACCGTGCGTGTTCTAACCATGGGGGATGGTTTCTCGGTTGAACTCTGTGGCGGTACCCACGTGAATCGCACTGGCGACATAGGTGTATTCCGTATTACCTCCGAATCCGGAGTGGCTGCAGGTATCCGTCGTATTGAAGCAATTACCGGCGCTAAAGCCCTTGAGCTGTTTGATCGGGTTGAGGAATTGGTGGATACCGCTGGCCGGAGCCTTAAAGCCAATCGCGAATCATTGATTGAAAAACTGGATGCATTGGTTGCGCAGAATCGCAAGTTGGAAAAGGATCTTGCCACGCTTAAAACCAAATTGGCGACCGCAGGTAGTGGTGATGTTCTCTCACAGGCAGTCGATGTTGCAGGTATTAAGGTGTTGGCCTTGAATCTTGAGGGTGCCGATGCCAAATCACTACGAGAGACAGCCGATCAGTTCAAAAATAAACTTGGCTCGGCAGTTGTTCTCCTCGCTGCAATAGAGGGAGATAAAGTGGCATTGATTGCCGGTGTTACACAGGATGTCACTGGCAAAGTAAAAGCCGGTGATTTAATGGGTTATGTTGCCGGCCAACTCGGCGGTAAAGGGGGCGGACGCCCTGATATGGCGCAAGGTGGTGGTACCAATGTGGCGGGACTGGCTGCTGCTTTAGCATCAGTTGTACCATGGGTTAAATCCCAACTCGGTCAATAGCTGTACAGAAAGGTAAAGGAAGTGTGATTAATCCGCTTTTAATCATCCATTTGGGTTAACTTTTGTCGTAATCTGGTGTTTAATTGGCGCCTTTTTGTGATCTGGTTAGTAAGTAATAGCAATCGTCAATTGATAAAGGATAGGCTGTAATGAGCTTATTGGTTCAGAAATACGGTGGCACCTCGGTAGGTTCCATTGAACGCATTGAGCAAGTGGCCGACAAGGTGGCCGGTTTCCGTGCACAGGGTCACGATATGGTCGTGGTACTCTCCGCAATGAGCGGTGAGACTAATCGCCTGATTGGTTTGGCTCAGCAAATTCAGGATACCCCTGATTCACGTGAGCTGGATGTATTGGTATCCACTGGCGAGCAAGTAACTATTGCTCTGCTGAGCATGGCATTGAAAAAGCGCGGTGTGGATGCCCGCTCTTATACCGGCGGCCAAGTGCGTATTCTTACGGATAACGCCCATACCAAAGCGCGCATTCAGTCTATTGACGAAGAAAATATGCGCGCTGATCTCAAGGCTGGTCGTGTCGTTGTTGTCGCTGGCTTTCAGGGTGTAGATGAGCATGGCAACATTACAACACTCGGTCGTGGTGGTTCGGATACTACCGGTGTAGCACTTGCTGCTGCGTTAAAGGCTGACGAATGCCAGATTTATACCGATGTAGATGGCGTATATACCACCGATCCACGTGTTTGTGAGCGTGCGCGTCGCCTGGAAAAGATTACCTTTGAAGAAATGCTGGAAATGGCCAGCCAGGGTTCCAAAGTCCTGCAAATTCGCTCTGTAGAATTTGCAGGCAAATACAAGGTGCCTCTGCGTGTTTTGCACAGTTTCAAAGAAGGCCCTGGAACTCTTATTACCCTCGATGAGGAAGATTCAACTATGGAACAACCTATTGTTTCCGGTATTGCATTTAATCGCGATGAAGCCAAAGTCACTGTTGCCGGTGTACCTGACACTCCTGGTGTAGCAGCTAAAATTCTTGCCCCTATTGGCGCAGCCAATATCGAGGTTGATGTTATTGTCCAAAACGTATCTGCCGATGGCACTACTGACCTGACATTTACTGTGCATAAAAATGATATGAGCAAAGCAGTTGCTGTGCTGGAAGGGGTTGCCAAAGAAATTGGTGCGCGCGAAGTGCGTAGTGATGATAAGGTTGCGAAGGTGTCCATCGTGGGTGTTGGTATGCGCTCCCATGCGGGTGTTGCATCAAGCATGTTTACTGCGCTGGCAGAAGATCGTATTAACATTCAAATGATCACCACGTCTGAAATTAAAATTTCGGTGATCATTGATGAGCGTTACTTGGAGTTGGCTGTGCGCAGTTTGCACACCGCTTTTGGTTTGGATGCCGAACCGTCAGAAGGCCGTGTGAGGGGCTAGGTCTTCTATTGAAGATGGTTTAGTTAAGGTGTTTGAGTTGTATTGCTGTTTACCTAAAAAATAAACAGAAAAATGTTGGGGGTTTCTTCCCTTTCGCAAAAAGTAGACGATACTTAAATCCAGGCATTCGGTTGTCAGGACGCGACAGGGGGTATTCGGGGGTCGATGGTGGCAAGGGGTGTCTAAGTCGTACTCTTACAGGATGAGTGAAGGAGATTAAAGATGTTAATTTTAACTCGCCGTATTGGCGAAACCTTGATGGTTGGTGACGAGGTTACCGTTACCGTATTAGGTGTTAAAGGCAACCAGGTTCGTATTGGTGTCAATGCTCCTAAAGATATTGCTGTGCATCGCGAAGAGATTTATCAGCGTATTCAGCGCGAAAAGCAAAATCAGGAAGAGCAAGACAGTTAATTTATTTAATTGTTTTGTTGTTCGGCGCTTTTCAACTACGCGGCGGTATGAGTGATCATCCGCCGCGTAGGCGTTTTTATAAATGTACTTTTTTAAATATTTCCCTAATTGGATGTAAATTATCCAGACTCGAAATATTCGTTATTTTGTTGTGGAAATATCTCTTCAAGACTTTGATTTTTAGCGAATTATGGTATTATGCCGCACCTGCTGAAACGGAGCTTATCCCGCGTCAGTAGACGTGGAGAAGTGGCCGAGTGGCCGAAGGCACTCCCCTGCTAAGGGAGCATACCTCAAAAGGGTATCGGGGGTTCGACTCCCCCCTTCTCCGCCATTGAATTCAAACAAAAAGCCCAATCGAAAGATTGGGCTTTTTTTCTGCTGATTAAAAATTTATTTGCGTAGGTTGGCGCTGAGCGCAGCGATGCCCAACGCGATCTGCTCCAAAACGACAATATTCAAATAAAAAAGCCGATGTTTTTGTATCGGCTTTTTTATTGGGCGTATGAAATTTATTTTACAGCGCGCTGATCTTTTGAATCTGCTCGCGCAATTTTTCCACCGCAATTTTATTTTCCGCAACACGATTGCGCTCATTCGCAACAACTTCCGCTGGCGCCTTTTCGACAAACGCCGCATTGCCCAGTTTTGCTTCTGTGCGCCCAATATCCTGAACTAATTTATTGCTTTCTTTGGTCAAGCGAGCGATCTCGGCATCCTTATCAATCAGCCCAGCCATAGGCACTAAAATTTCCATTTGGCCCACCAGGGCGGTGGCAGACATAGGTTCTGCATCGCCTGCATTCAGCCAGGTAACGCTTTCCAGGGACGCTAATTTTTTCAGGAACTGTTGATTGTTAGTCAAGCGCTGCTGGTCGTCGCCGGTGCCATTTTTAAAGAGCACTGGCAAATCTTTAGCGGGAGAAATATTCATTTCGCCACGAATGTTACGCACACCCAAAACAACAGCTTGCAACCACTCAACATCATTCAATGCCTGTTGATCGATTTTGCTGTCATCTGCTTGTGGATAACGGGCATGCATAATCGTTTCGCCGGTCGCACCTGAGAGCGGCTTGATTATTTGCCAGATTTCCTCAGTGATAAATGGCATCAGTGGATGCACCAAACGCAAAATGGTTTCCAGTACTCGCACCAATGTGCGGCGAGTCCCTTTCTTTTGTGCTGCTGTTGCATCGGCATTAAACAAAACAGCTTTGGTTGCTTCCAAGTACCAACTGCAGTATTCATCCCACACAAAGGAATAGATCGCTTGTGAAGCCAAATCCAAACGATAGTTATCCAGGTTTTCTGTCACCGTTTTTTCAGCAATTTGCAATTTGCTGATGATCCAGCGATCGCCCAGCGATAATTCGTAATCACTTATACTTCCCTGCGCATCGTCTTGTCCGCAATCCTGATTTTCACATTGCATCAATGTGAAACGCATAGCATTCCAGATTTTATTGCAGAAGTTGCGATAGCCTTCTACGCGGCCCATATCGAATTTGATATCGCGGCCAGTGGATGCGAGTGAGCAGAAAGTAAAGCGCAATGCATCTGTTCCGTAGGCTTGGATTCCCTCCGGAAATTCTTTGCGGGTCTGCTTTTCAATTTTGCCGGCATCTTTCGGATTCATTAAACCGGTAGTGCGCTTTTGCACGAGGGTTTCCAAATCAATGCCGTCAATAATATCGAGTGGATCGAGCACATTACCTTTGGATTTCGACATTTTCTGGCCTTGGCCATCACGCACCAAACCATGTACATATACGGTTTTGAACGGAATTTGCGGTGTGCCATCGTCATGCTTCACCAAATGCATGGTGAGCATAATCATGCGCGCAACCCAGAAGAAAATAATATCGAAACCGGTCACTAACAAATCAGTCGGGTGGAATTTTTTCAGGAATTCCGTTTGCTCTGGCCAACCGAGTGTTGAGAATGTCCACAAACCGGAGCTGAACCAGGTATCCAATACATCTTCATCCTGATCCAGTTTCACATCAGCACCAAGATTATATTTGCTGCGCACTTCGGTTTCGTTACGACCGACATACACTTTGCCGCTTGCGTCATACCATGCGGGAATACGGTGTCCCCACCACAATTGACGGCTGATACACCAATCCTGAATATCGCGCATCCAGGAGAAATACATGTTTTCGTATTGTTTTGGTACGAACTGGATACGGCCGTCTTCAACTGCTGCGATTGCCGGTTCCGCTAATGGTTTGGTGCTCACGTACCATTGGTCGGTCAACCAGGGTTCGATCACCACGCCGGAGCGATCACCACGCGGTACTTTCAAACCATGGTCGTCAATTTTTTCCAGCAATTCAGCCGCTTCAAATGCAGCGACAATTTGCTTGCGTGCTTCATAGCGATCAAGCCCCGCGTATTGAGCGGGCAGGGTGCCATCGAGTTGCGTATTGAGGCTGCCATCCACATTAAAAATTTGTGCAACGCCTAAAATTGCCGCGTTTTTATCGAGCACATTAATCAGTGGCAAGTTGTGGCGCTTGCCTACTTCGTAGTCGTTGAAATCGTGTGCCGGGGTGATTTTTACGCAGCCGGTGCCAAACTCGCGGTCAACGTAATCATCAGCAACGATCGGAATCAAACGGTTTACTAATGGCAGCAGAACAAATTTACCGATAAGCGATTTGTAACGCTCATCTTCAGGATGAACCGCTACAGCACTATCGCCCAGCATGGTTTCAGGGCGAGTGGTTGCAACGACCAGATAATTCTTGCCGTCAGCGGTGGTGGCGCCATCGGCTAATGGATAACGCAGATTCCACAATGAACCTTTTTCATCGTGGTTTTCTACTTCCAGGTCAGAAATAGCGGTGTGCAGTTTTGGATCCCAATTCACCAGGCGTTTGCCGCGATAAATCAAGCCATCATCGAACAAACGAACGAAAGCTTCCTGCACTGCAGTTGATAAACCGTCATCCATGGTGAAGCGTTCGCGGCTCCAATCTACGGATGAACCCAGGCGGCGAATTTGACGAGTAATCGTACCGCCGGATTGCTCTTTCCACTCCCAGACTTTTTCGAGGAATTTTTCGCGACCGAGATCATGACGGCTTACGCCTTGTGCAGCCAATTGACGCTCAACCACCATCTGGGTGGCGATACCGGCATGGTCGGTACCCACTTGCCACAACGTATCGTCGCCTTGCATGCGGCGATAACGAATCATGGTGTCCATCACCGCATTGTTGAAACCATGTCCCATATGCAGGCTGCCAGTGACATTCGGTGGCGGAATCATCATGCAGTAAGGGGTTCCGTTTCCGGCAGGCTTGAAATAGCCTTTTTCTTCCCAGGTTTGGTACCACTGGCGTTCGATAGCATGGGGTTCGTAGGTTTTTTCCATAGCAATAACAGGCTCTTGCGGATGCCGCTGCGCGGCTGATCAATAGGCGAAAAATCAGGCTGGCGATTATACAGTCTGGCGCTGGTATGGCCTAGTCGAACCTCTGTTAGGTTAGAATAATCCCTTTCAATTTCTCAATAATCTCGGATTGCTTATGACCGGCTCGGCGAGTAAAAATTTTCCTATAGATGCAGTGATAACCTGGGTCGATGGTGCTGACCCCGAGCACGCTAAAAAACTAAATGCCTACCTTGCAACCCTTGGTGATGTGCGGCCACGTGCGGCTAATCCAATTCGGTTCCATCATTCGGGAGAGTTGGATTATTGCGTGACCTCTTTGCTGTGCTTTGCTCCCTGGATACGCACTATTTACATAGTTACAGATAATCAGACACCAGCAATTGTTAATCGCTTGCAAGGAACGGAATATGAGGGGCGTGTTATTGTTGTTGATCATCATGTGATTTTTGCAGGGTTTGAGCAATATCTTCCTACTTTTAATAGTAGTTCTATCCTTGCTGTGCTTTGGAGGATTCCGGATTTAGCAGAGCATTTCATTTTCTTAAATGATGATTTCGCGTTAATTCAGCCAGTAAAACCGGAGGATTTTTTTCGTGAGAATAAGGTTGTATTGCGCGGAAGTTGGCGAACTTTTGTTGAGTCGGGGTGGCGAAAACGAGCTCGACGCTGGTTCAAAGAAATGGTAATGAGAAATAAACCAAGTGAGCAGCGTGCTGGTTATCTTGCCGGACAGGAGCTAAGTGCAACTGCAGTTGGATTTGAAAAAAAATACTTTCAAATTCCGCATAACCCCCATGCTTGGCGGGTTTCAACATTTAAAAAATTCTTTGAAGATAATCCGGCGCTGTTGGAGTTTAGCGTTTGTTTCCGTTTGCGCTCACCTGAGCAGTTCATTGTTGAAGGGCTTGCAGCTCATCTAGAGTTAAAGGCTGGTCATGCTGTTGTCGATAATCAATTAACAACATTGCAACTAAAGCCTGCAGATCAGGCATTGATCCGTATTAAAAGCAAAATAGATGCTGCCGATAAAGATATTCGTACTGCATTTATTTGCATCCAAAGTATAGAAAAGGCGCCCGAGAGCACCCAATCATTTATATTTTCTTGGCTGGATAAAAGAATCGGAAGTGTTTAATACTATTTGGAGGTTAATATTAACACTGGTTTTGGCATTTTTAGTTTCAAATTTTATTGGGCATATTTACCGTAAATTTTTTCCAATTCTATAGCGCAGTTTTTTAATTGAAATTTTGATTCAATTAGCTTCATTTGATTATCAATGATGTTGGTGTGTGATTCGGGAGATTTGAGTACGTCGATAAGTATATAGGCAAGAGCTTTGCTATCTTTTTCAGGAAAGGTAAAACAAGTTTCTTTGTCAATTAAATTATCATTCACACCACCGGACGACGAGCTTACAACAAATACTCCACTCGCTTGAGCCTCAAGGATGGAAATCGGTAATCCTTCTGCATCACCACTTTTTGCGGTTATGCTGGGAAGGCAAAATATCTTACAGCTATCGATTTGTTCCTTAACTTGATCGCTGGTTAATGCGCCAGTAAAAATTACATCATTCAATCCCAGTTCTTGCACCTGGTTACGTAACTGCTCCTCCATCTTGCCTTTACCAACGATTACCAGTTCGGCATCCGGGATTTGCTTTTTGACTGCAGCAAATGCTTCGATAAGATAAGGCGATCCTTTTTTCTCAACCAATCGACCAACATACAGGATGCGGTTTTTACGCTCTAAAATGGAAGTTGGTCCCGGAGTAAAATCCTCAGAGTTTACTCCTATGTAGCTTAGTGTGATTTTATCAGCGGGAATCCCGAATTTAATGGCGCGCTCTTTAATTGCACTTGATACGGCAAGGAAATGAACTTTAGGCTCTTTGGCTAGTTGCAATAATTGCTCTGGGTAATTGCGCTTTCTGCGGCCGCGTTTGCCTGACTCCCACCATGCTCTGTAAATACTAATGTCAAAGCCATGTAATGTTACCAGCATGGGTAAATTTAATGTTTTTGCATAAGGCCATATATCGATTGCCGAAGTGCCAAAGTGCGCATGAACTAAATTGGCATTGAGATTTTTTAATGTATTAATGCCAATCGGATCGGCTTTATTGAGCCAGCGATAGATTATATAAAGTGCACGACGTGGAAACGATGTGTTTGAAGGGGGTAACAGTTGCGAATCCAGCATGGAAAAATCTAGGCTATGACGGAGATATTTATGCCCAACAAGTATTGGCTTCCATGATTTTAGAGCGAGAGCTTGTTGTTTGATAAATGTTTCAGAATAGGAAAGTAATCCATCTTGATAAATGATTACTTTTAATTTTTCATTGAAACTATTTTTCATATATTCATTTATCAGGAATTTAATATGAGGATAGTAAGCTATCCTCATATTAAATTATATTTTAAAAATTAGGAGGGAAATATATAACACCAAGGGAGTCTATACGGCTCCCACTTCTGCCATATAATCCATCTAAAAAATTACCATTGTTGCTAAATTTATAACTAAAGTTCTCAATTCCTGTTTGGAGTCCTGCATATAGTGATGCTCCATGAAATGTGGAGATGCGAAGATTGACCAACCCATTATTATTATATTGACCAGCGATTTCAGTAACGTAATTGCCAGTTGGGAATGGAAAGTTTATGTTTAATTGTTGACATGTGCCACCACTACCTCCAATTCTTTCGCCGCCATTTACTCTAATGGAGTCAATTTTGCTCCCGGAGCAGACTTCAATATGATTTATTGGTCCCAATATATGGAAATCATTATTACCACCTATGGAGCCTGATGGGCCCGCACTTCCTTTAAATTTGGTTGAACTAATTATGCCTATTGCATCAAGAAGAGTTGCACTTCTACCCTTAAATCCAATTATGTTATCAGTAGCATATCCAAATCCGACTCCACGACATTCCCCCTTTGTTATAGTCGCTCCATTAGAATCCCTAAGAGTAAGAGAATTTATTGTGTTTCCGTTATAGCAACCACTGACCCCCACAAGTCTTGTTGAGTAGAAAACGTCAGCGCCTCTAATCTTGAGGGTGCTGCATGAGCCACCATTTCCACCACGCTGTACACCTGATCCATCGGTGTAAGTTACTTTTATTGAATCGACTCGTGAGCCTCCGCATAGCGTTACTGATTGTATCTCTGTGTGGCTAGAGTCTCTAAATTCCGTTCCACCCATACCACCTGACAAACCTGCTTCAAATATTTGCGCATATGAACTAATTGAGAAAAAACTGCGCTTATAGCAAATAAAACCTTTTCATAAAAATCTCCTGGTTTCATCTTACATGATGTAAATTTACCCTTTCTGCATCGAGTGAAAGGCGGCATGAGGCTACGGGAATTAAATCTATGAATCAATGCCGATATTTTATTAAGATGATTAGGGTGCCTTTTTTATTCCATTGTCCGCCCAAAATCTCCCCGTACTTTTTACGTCATTACGAATCGCGTAATTCTTTTTCCATGTTTCGGGATTGTCGTAAGCGCGTGGGTGATCAAGGTGCAAGCAGTTAACGCTGTAGCGCACTTGTTTTCCTTTCAACCCGTGATTATATAAACGTTCGCCGAGTTCACGATCCAGTCCGCCGTATTGCATATCTTCGTTGAAACCATTACAGGCTTTGATATCACTTATCCAGGTAGAGCTGTTCATACCATTCCAGGTGGCTTTGGTGGGAGTGACAGCATTAAGCAGCGCTTTGATGCTGCGGCTTTTAATTAATTTCCACAGTTTATGGCTTGAAGGCTGGCCGGCTTTTTTTAGCCAATCAATATTAAAAATAACACCACTGGCAATATCCGCTTCGGTGATTTTTTCTGATACCGGTGTAGTAAGTTTTACGTAACCGCCCGACAGGAAATAACCGGGTTCCGCCAGTGATTGGTGGATGCTGATAAAATCCGGTTCGGGAATGCAGTCGCCGTCGGTGAAAATTAAATAGTCGCAATCGGATTGCGCAATCGCTTTATTCAGGATCTGGCATTTTTGAAAGCCTTTATCTTCATGCCAAATATGCTGGATATTTAATTTGCCGCGCGCCTGAAAAAACTCGATCACATCGCGGGTGGGTTGGCCTGAACCATCGTCGGCGATAATCACCGTAAAATTATTGTGGCGTTGTGCTTCGTAACCATACAACACGTTTTTGAGCCACTTGGGTTGGTTATAAGTAGTAATGACTACGCCCATTTTTTGTGGTGACATAACAGTATCCTGAATTAAATCGGTGTTGAATCGTTAGCGGGAGAATCTATTGTTGCAGCTTCATGCAGTGCTTGCGCAGCCAGTTTTTGTTGCAATGCATCCCACACAGCAGCAGCTTTAATTCCGCTCATGCACTGCGGGGTATCAGTGTTGTTTTCAGGTAGCCATTTGCAGTGGCGTTTATGGCAAGGCATGCATTCCAATGGTTCAGATAATTGCAAATTCTGCGTGTGATCGCCAATTAACCCGACTTTGATGGGTGATGTTGCACCGTAGAGCGCGATAGTCGGTGTTTCCAATGCGCCGGCCAAGTGGGAAAAACCGGTATCCAGACCCACCACGGCAGCAGCTGCGACCAATTTTTCAGCAATGGTGGTAATCGATAGACGCTGCTCAGGTCGCGTTGCTTGCGGGCAGGCGCTGATAATTTTATCGGCGATTGCCTGCTCTTCTGCACTGCCCCAAATAATTTCAACCGCGAAGCCGGCATCGATTGCAATTGAGGTTAATTCTTGCCACTCACAGGTTGCCCAGAGTTTGGTGACCCAACTGGTGCCGATAATAAAAATAAGTTTCTGCGCGTTTTTGTGAACATGCGTGAAATTTTGGTTGATGCCAAAATTCAGTTTGGGCGAGGGTATGTAACCCAATGCTTTGCCTACTAATTGGCGAGTACGTTCTACGGCATGTTGGTCGCGATCAACAAAGTGGCCGCGCGCATAAAACCAGTGGGTAATGGGTTCACGGGCAGAATTTTTGTCGTAACCATCAACACCATTGCCTTTGGCACATTTAGCGATGATTGCACTCTTTAATAATCCTTGCGCATCGATAATACAATCGTAGGTCTCTGTGCGAACTTCCGCTCGCCAAGCTTTAAATTCTTGCCAGCTTTGTTTGTTGCGCCGTTTTACCCAGCGGCGCAAATTGATGGGTATGACTTTATTCACTCCGGGGTGCCAGTCAACAATCTCTTTAAAGCTATCTTCTACCACCCAATCGATTTCAGCGTGAGGGTATTGTTTTTTAATATCGCTGATCGCTGGAAAGGTGTGAAAAATATCACCCATGGAGGACATTTTGATAAGCAGTATCTTCATGGGTGATATCTTTTTGTGAATCTAAAATGGTTATGCGAATCACCGGTGAAGGCGAAACCAAAACGGTTGTGTTACTGATATTTTTTATAGGATTTTTCTTCTATCAACTCAGAGCCAAACGCGAGGTTGATATCCTTTTTTACCGCAGCACGTTTGTCATTGGTGACGTATACAGCGCGTGCAAGTTGGATAAATTTATCGCTAAAGTCTTTAGCTAATTCGCAATCGCGAATGTCATCTTCAATTATCCAGAGTTCCTGGTTGATGTCTTTCAATGCTTGTTTGAGCGGAGCTAATTTGTTCAAGCCTTCCGTATCCAGCAAGCTGTTTACTTTTTCATCAAGGATGGTTAATTCATGAGTCACATTTTTCAGTTTGGCTTCATCGCCGATATTAACGGCTTTGATTTCCAGAATGGTAATTTTGTCGATAAGTTCGCCGAGGGAGATAGGGGCTTGGATTAGCATGGGTGTATTTCTCATGGAATTTTTTGTAGCGGTGATTCTAGCAAATTCAGTTGACGGTTTGGTATGCGAGCGGGAATTTGATTATTCCCCGCAGGCACGATTAGCCGGGACGGCAATATCCATCAATGTCGGGTTGGGCAAGTCAAGGTTTTCCATCATCTCTACATAGGCATTCAGGTCTTGCACCTGCAAGCGTGGATTGTGCGCTTTTTCCTCGGCGATAGTGCTTAACTGCCAGCCTTTGTAATCATGCGCGGGATAGACCCAGGTGTGATCGGGTAGGGTGAGCAGCTTGGAAAACAGGCTGTGATATTGATCTGCCGCGCTGCCGTTTTGGAAATCGGTGCGACCGGTGCCGCGAATCAGCAGGGTATCGCCGGTGAATACACACATCTGATTGTGATGTTCCAGCACGTAACAGTAGGAATCATCGGTATGGCCTGGCGTGTAAATGGCTTTAAGGGTCAGGTTTCCTACCGGGATCTGGTCGCCATCGTGCAATGCTTGCGATACGCACGCGGAACCGGCTTCTTGCCCTAACAATGTCTTGCAGCCGGTGGTGTCGCGCAAAGCGCCCGCACCGGTGATGTGGTCGGCGTGGGTATGGGTATCAAGCACATAAACCAGCTTGAGGTCCAGCTCCTCCAGCAGCTGCAAATATTTAGTCACTTCTGTTTTTACTGTGTCGATCAATACCGCCGCGCGCGTTTCTGCACAGGCGACTAAATAAGTGTAGGTGCTGGATTCGCGCTCAAATAATTGACGGAAAATCATAAGGACTCCTCTCTGGAATAATCGCGCAGAGCACAAACAGCGGCTAGCGATTCCATGGCATACGTGCAATCAACATGCCCATCATACAAGTGTCAGTGATACCGGCGAACATCAAACCCGCTCCGACAAATCCCGAGAGCCAGTAAAATCCCGGGTTGAATACACTGCCCAACAGGACCCCGGTAAACACCAGAAAGCCGGCGGCAATACGCACTTGTCGTTCCAGTGACATCACAGCCTTGCCGCTTTGCTGCAACGGAATCTGTGCGTCGCGAACTGCGTTAATTCCGCCGTCGATAATGATTAATTCTGCGTTTATATGATCTTGTAATTGATCAGCCGCCATTTCCGCGCGTTTGCCGCTCTGGCACAGTAGATAGATGATGTTGCCATTTCTATCGCTTTTGGTGATGTCCGCCTGCAAGCGCTCGGGAGTTAATTCATGCAGTGGGATATGCAAGCAATCCGGCAGTTTGGATGCATTCACTTCGGCGGCGGTACGCACATCAAGGATAAAGAGGTCGGCGGTTTTATTGGTCATCAGATCGAGCGGGTGGATGCGTTTATGGCTCATAGTGTTACCGGATTAGTTGACGTTTCGTTTGGTGGAGAGGATACGAAATAGCATTTTTATAGAAAGGTTAGTAACAGTTTGCGCTTTTTCTGCGGCGTTCGCTTGGCGTAATCTCCGCCTCCCTCGTCCCACCTGCACGAATCATCTAGTGGCACATCATCTGAACTGGGTTTATCTCTACCATTGGTGTGACGAATCGCGCGCTTTTTTACCGGTTTTGTTTCTTATACACACGGATTTCTCTACAAGTTCACACTTTTGTTGATCACTTAACGCCAGCGCCTTAGTGGGACGACGCTCTGATTATGCCGCCTTAAACTCGACCTTGAGCCACTACATAAGCGCTACTGAACCCGGTGTGTTTTTGCCTGACAGGTTGTGTTTATGAAACTCGCGGCAGCAATGAAGCTGAATCTAATGTTAGGGATAGGTAGCATCAACCGTTGATTCCCACTTTGCTGTTAGTCGGGTAATTCAACCTCACAACAATAATATCTAACAAAGAGGCAACACCAAATGCGAATAAATCTATTCGGCCGCCGTGGATTCGGTCGCCGTGAATTCGGACGCAATGCCGTCTGTGCATTACTCACGCTGGTCAGTTCCTGCTTGTTTGTACAAACAACCAGCGCACAAACCATCAATATTAATCCAGTCTCCATCACCGGCAGCACCAACTTGCAACCGGCCAATTTGGCTATCGATAACAATGGCAGCACCCGTTGGGAGTCCAATCACGGTGTGTCGCCCAGTTCACTCACGCTGGATTTGGGACAAGCTTACACGCTCAACCAAGTGGTGATTTTGTGGGAAGCGGCGAATGCCGCGAATTACGAAATACTCGGCTCCAATAACAATTCCACTTGGACGCAACTGAGTTCGCGCACTGGAGGCACCTTTGGCAATCGTACCGACACACTGGGTGTAAGCGGCACCTACCGCTATGTACGCATGAATGCGTTGACGCGCAGCACCGGTAATAACTGGGGCTATTCTATTTTTGAAATAGATGTATTTGGAGCTTTGCCAGCGTCTTCATCCAGTGTTGCTGCCGGTAATTGCAATCAGGGGTGTGTGACCACGCTCAATAGCACGACGTTGCGTGCAACTGTCACACAAGCCGATATTGTCGATATCCACTACCGGATTAATAACGGTGCGCAGCAAAATGTGCGCATGAATGTTTCCGGTAATAATTGGACTTACGACATCCCCAATTTATCTGCGACTGATGTGGTCAGCGTTAATTTCACTATTATCCGTTCAGGAGTAGGGCAGGATACCGCGTGGCAAAATTACTCACTCGGCACAGTTGCCACGAGTTCATCGCGTTCAAGCACGCCATTATCAAGCTCATCGCGCAGTTCGATAATTCCGTCGAGTTCGTCGCGCAGTTCCGTGGCGCCATCGAGTTCATCGCGCAGTTCAACGGCGGCATCGGTGGCGCCGTCCAGTTCTTCAGCGGCAAGTCTCGGCAATATTGTACCTTTATACAATTCATCAACTGTGCTTGAAGGTGCGATTCAATTTGATCGCGGCGATGCATTGGTAACGCGGATCGCGGATCGCGGTCGCGACCGTCACGCGAAAGAAGATCAATTCCAGGCCTACGATCACTTCCTCAGTTTTTATTGGGAACATCGCACTGCAACGATTGAAATTGTTGACTACGTTGCGAAAGGTGGCAGTACCGTGCGCATGAATGTGGTGACGCAATTCCGCTTGAGCGATACTGAAGCAGAAAACCGCTGGTTCTATCGCGGCGTGGGTACTGTTGCTGAATATCACGATAACGGCACCATGAATGTAATCAATGATTTTAATTACTATAAAGAGCGCAGCTACAACGCACGTGAAGGTCGTAACATTCAAATCGGCGATAAACTCGAATTTGAATTAAGCCAATTCCTCGATCACAGTGTGCCGCACGGTCGCTCTGCGTATTACGGCACTACTTATCTTTATATTGTCGGCGAAGGTTTAGTGCCTTGGGATATCACCGGTAATTTCGGCACTCAAGGTGGCAGAAAAGATTCGGTAAAAATTCCCGAGAAAGCCTGGTTAGGTGGCAAGACAACGCTTCCTTACATGCACTCCAATGAGCCGGATAATCACTTCATCCAAATGGCGACCAACCTCGCATCGATCAACGGCCAACCGTTCGTGTTGGGTCGCCGCGTGCATCACGCCTCGTTTGTGGATGGTTCGCACGATGAGCATGTTGCCGATAACGGCATTTTCCCCGACACCGTCGGCAAAGCCGGACCACATTATGTGCATGATCGCTGCGCCGGTTGCCATGTGCGCAATGGTCGCGCTGCACCCGCGCCGGTTGGCCAGCCGTTGGATAAATGGGTATTTAAAGTGGCGGATATCAATAGCAATCCACATCCTAATTTAGGTCGTTCATTGCAACCAAAATCATCTGGCGGTGCTGCAAGTGAAGGGCAGGTTTCAATCGCATTCTGGAGTGAATCAAACGGTTTGCGTAAACCCAATTATCAATTCAGTGGCGTAACACCCGCGCGTTTTTCTGCGCGTGTTGCGCCCCAATTGGTTGGTATGGGTTTATTGGAGGCCATTCCTGAATCCGCCATTCTTGCGAAAGAAGATATTAACGATGCAAATGGCGATGGCATTTCCGGTCGCGCGAATCGCATCGCTGATCCTGCTACGGGTCAAACCCGTCTCGGTCGTTTTGGTTACAAAGCGGGAACTACCAGTGTGAAGCATCAAGTCGCTGCTGCATTTAATGCGGATATGGGAGTGATGACCAGTCTGTTGCCAAATCCTGATTGCGGTTCGGCGCAAACTGATTGTGGCGCCAGCGGTTCAGAGTTGTCGGATACACATCTGAATAATCTGGTGAAATATATTTCAACGCTCGGTGTGCGTCCGCAACGCAATATTAATGATGCAGCAGTACAGCGCGGTGAAGCACAATTCGCGACTATCGGTTGCGTCGGTTGCCACACGCCAAGTTATGTCACCAGCCAATACCATCCACTGGGTGAATTGCGCAGCCAAACTATCAAGCCCTACACCGACATGTTGTTACACGATATGGGTCCTGATATGGCAGACAACCTCGGCGAAGGTTTGGCAAGCGGCGCTGAATGGCGTACCGCGCCGCTCTGGGGCTTGGGCTTGTCGGCCTGTGTGACCGGCGGTGTAACTGATGCTGCTCAAGGCGCACAAGTGTGTACTCCGGTACATAGCTATTTGCACGATGGCCGCGCGCGTTCGATTGAAGAAGCTATCTTGTGGCACGGTGGCGAGGGTCAAGCATCTAAAAATGCGTATCAAGCATTATCTGCTTCACAAAAGCAGGATGTATTACGTTTCCTCGAATCTCTCTAAGGTTAAGCGTTTTAACAAGTTAGGTTCTCCTTGCCCCGGTTAATCGCCGGGGCTTTTTTTGCGTGTTATTTTTCGTTGTCTTCTCCTGACAGGTTTTGGTGAGCAGCGGATCTACTCTGGTATTGTTGAAACTATCAAGCAACAGTTTCAAGCAACAACAATTTACCGGAGTAACCTTATGTCGGAATCCCCCTATGCATCCCAGCGCGTGTATCGCCTGGACAGATTCGTTGTGCCGCACAGCGCCCGCGAAGAATTTTTCGCCCGCGTCAAAGCTACCCATCAAATACTTAATGAGCAGCCCGGTTTTATTCAGGATTTTTTACTGGAACAACCCATGGATGAAAATACCTTTGTATTGGCTACCTTCGTAGAATGGGAGAACGCCAGCTTTATCGAAAGCGCACGCGCAGTAGTTAAAGAAATGCATCAGAAGACAGGTTTCAATGCGCAGGAAACGATTGCGCGTTTGGGAATCAAAGCAGAATTAGGTAATTATCAACGTATTCGCTAATAAAAAAATGTAATCATATTGAATCAACCGGAGAAAGGAATTATGAGCAGTCCATCCCCCAGTGTTATTTCGCATGTATCGATTGGCACCAATGATTTTGATAGTTTGCGCGCGTTTTATGAAGCAGTGCTTCCCAGTGTGGGAGCAAAAATCATTATGGAGCATCCCGGCGCAGTCGCGTTTGGTCGACAATTTCCCGAGTTTTGGATCGGTGTTCCGCACGATGGAAAACCAGCCAGTATCGGCAATGGTTTCCATATCGGTTTTATTGCGGACAACAAAGAACAAGTCCATGCATTTTATGATGCTGCAATCGCCGCCGGCGCAACTTGCGACGGTCCGCCTGGCCCGCGTCCTTTATACGGAGAACCTTATTACGGTTGTTTCGTACGTGATCCGGAAGGCCATAAGATCGAAGCATCCTTCTGGGATGAAGCATTAGCTGTAACACTTTCTGGAAACTGATTTTTTCTGATTCAAGCCAATAAACATCTGCACTAAAAAATACAGTGCAGATGCCTATGGATATCGCAGGAGTGTGTTGTGATGAAAAAAATCCACAATCCAGCTGTTGCCGACGTCTTTAAACAATATCCGCCCTATATCCGCAAAAAATTATTATTCCTGCGCACATTAATTTTGGAAACTGCCGCTGAATTGGATGTGGGCGAAATAGAAGAAACCTTGAAGTGGGGCGAGCCGAGTTATATTGCCAAACAGGGCAGTACCATCCGCATGGATTGGAAACCGCGCGCCCCCGAACATTACGCACTTTATTTCAATTGCAAAACCACGCTCGTTGAAACCTTCGAGGCGCTCTATGGTTATTTATTTCACTACGAGGGCAGCAGGGCGATTATCTTTACCAGCATGGAGTTGATTCCCGTTAAACAATTAAAGCAATGTATCGGTTTATCTCTGCAGTACCATCGGCTCAAGCATTTGCCGTTGTTAGGAGCGCGTGTTCTTTAATTGCTAATTCCCTGTTTCTCCCACCGGGCGATTCAAGCGTATAATGCGCGCCGATTCCTGTTTCCTGTTTCCTGTTTCCTGTTCCCAGAGTCTTCTGATTCGCACAAAAGGCCATTCCATGTCTGAAGTCCGTACCCGTATTGCCCCGTCGCCCACTGGCGATCCGCACGTAGGCACCGCCTATATCGCGCTGTTCAACCTGTGTTTTGCCCGTCAGCACGGCGGTAAATTCCTGTTGCGCATTGAAGATACCGACCAAACCCGCAGCACTCCCGAGTCCGAACAGGCGATTCTGGACAGCCTGCGCTGGTTGGGTCTGGAGTGGGACGAAGGCCCGGACGTCGGTGGCCCGCACGGCCCCTATCGCCAAAGCGAGCGCATGGATATCTACGGCAAATATGCGCTGGAGCTGGTCGAAAAAGGCCATGCCTTTTATTGCTTCGCAACGGCGGAAGAGCTGGACGAAATGCGTCGCGAGCAGCAGGCGCGCGGTGAAACACCCAAGTACGACGGTCGCGGTTTGAAGCTGTCGCAAGAGGAAGTGACACGCCGTTTGGAAGCGGGCGAACCCTATGTCATCCGCATGAAAATCCCGGAAGACGGCGTGTGCATTATCAACGATATGTTGCGCGGCAATATTGAAATCGAATGGTCGCAAGTGGATATGCAAGTGCTGCTCAAAGGCGACGGCATGCCCACCTATCACCTCGCCAACGTGGTGGACGATCACCTGATGCAAATCACCCACGTGATTCGCGGCGAAGAGTGGATCAACTCCGCGCCCAAGCATCTGAAACTCTATGAATACTTCGGCTGGCAAGCACCAGTGCTGTGCCATTTGCCACTGCTGCGCAACCCGGATAAATCCAAACTCAGCAAACGCAAAAACCCGACCAGCATCCTTTATTACAAGCGCATGGGGTATTTGCCGGAAGCGATGCTCAACTACCTTGGCCGCATGGGCTGGTCAATGCCGGACGAGCGCGAGAAATTCACCCTTGCCGAAATGCAGGAACACTTTGATCTGCTGCGCGTGTCATTAGGCGGCCCGATTTTCGATGTGGAAAAACTCAACTGGCTCAGCAGCCTGTGGATTCGCGAGAACTTCACCATCGAGCAACTTGCCGAGCGTTTGCACGGCTGGGCACTCAACAAAGAAACTTTGCTGCAAGCACTGCCACACGCCCAATCGCGCATGACCACCCTGAGCGATTTCGCCCCACTGGCCGGCTTCCTCGTCAGTGGCATGATGCCGGTGAACGAAGCGAGTTTTGCCGGCAATAAGCTGGATGTAGAGAAACAAAAAGAGTATCTGCAATTCGCCCTCTGGCGTTTGGAGGCATTGCGCACCTGGGAACGCGATAACCTGTTCGCCGAACTCAAACTGCTCGCCGATCAAATGGGCATCAAGATCAAAGACGCCCTCGCACCCGTGTTTGTCGCCATTGCCGGCACCACCGCGTCCTTCTCAGTAGTGGACTCCATGCAAATCATCGGCCCCGACATGAGCCGCGCCCGCATCCGCCACGCCATCAATGCCTTGGGTGGCTTCGGCAAAAACAAACAGAAAGACTTGGAAAAGATCTTTGACAAACTGGGCGCAACCGCAGAAGAACCAGCTGCCAATAGTTAAGCGCTTGATTTATCGATAAAAAAACCGGAGTGCAAGCCCCAATTTTCGCTTGACACTCCGAGGTCAGCTGCATAAAATGCGCGCCACTCAGAGACAGGATGTCAATGAATCTGGGGCTTTAGCTCAGCTGGGAGAGCGCAACACTGGCAGTGTTGAGGTCAGCGGTTCGATCCCGCTAAGCTCCACCAAATTAAAAACCCGTTTATCGTGAGATAAGCGGGTTTTTTGTTATTTGCTCTAACTAATTGGAATTGGTCTGTGCTTTTTCTTGCACTGACAATCAATACATTCGGTTGTACCAATCCTCGCGCGCAAGAGTGGGAGAGTTGATCTCAATTCCTTTTGGTACTTCTGCATCAAGCAAGATAAAAGCAAGTCGTTCAGCTAGGTGAGCGAAATGCCAGTGAGCTACAGCAATTGCTTGAGTGCTGTGCCTCTTTCGTAGTTAATTTCTCAAGCGATACCACCTGCTCTAAAACACTAAATAAAGCCAAAAAATTTGCTGATGTTGATTTTTCAAGATGTGGTGATAGTGCGGCAGATAACAATGTCACTGCCTCTATTTCGGCATTGGCCACAAGAAATTTTTCAACCATATTTTGTGCTTGAGACTGAAACTCCTTTTCAATGCAGAGATCCAGAATCGGTTCTATTGCCATGTCAGGTGCGAGATTAGGTTTAAGAGGAGAATCCAAGTAGTTTCCGTGCCATCGTTTTTGCACCATTCCCAGCCATGCAGGCTGATTGCTTGCCGAGTCAATATTGACAGGGGGATGAGAATATCTCGGATTTGATCGGAAATCTCTGCGATACAGGTATTCGTTGTTCCTTCACAATCTACTTCTACTGCGAAGCTTGCATGGATCTCTGCTGTGATATCTTTTTTCTCAATATGGCGGATGTACCAATACTTTATGAATCGAATATCTCCAAGTTCTGTTGTATTTAGTTTAAACAGCTCTACCTCCATACTTGGAGTATTTGAATAATTATCAACTATTGCACTGAGGTGCTCTTGAAAGAATCTTATTGGCGAAAGATTAAATCTGAGTCGTGGTAGGTTACTCTTGTAATGATGTGATCGTATTGAAAGTTGGCCTGCGTGTTCAATTGTAAATGTTCCTCTCGCATGCTTTCTGCGAGTCCCGCCAGCAGGCATTGATCGATTCTTGAACTTCAATGTTATAGCTACTGTTTATACTGTGTAACGTGCAAGGGTTTTTAAAGGAGGTGAGTTCCTCATCCATTAGAGGAATTTCTATCGAAATATCTGCGGTTAAGCCGCTTGATGGCAGTTCGGAGATTCTGCACTCTGCCTCTAGTTTTTTTCCGTTGGAATTGGTTATTACTGCGTCGAAGGAAATATTTTTAAGAATCATGTGTTCCTCTAGTGCCATGCAGTGTTGTTGGGTAGACGAGAGGGCGCCCAGTTCCCACTTTGCTAACGTGCAATTCCAAGTTCAATGATTTAAGCACTTTAAGAATTGTGGCGAAGCTCGGGTTGCCTTCACCTGATAACGCTTTATAAAGACTCTCACGACCCAAGCCGCAATCTTTTGCTAATTGGGTCATGCCTCTGGCTTTGGCGACATTGCCTAAAGCTTTGGAAATAAATGCTGCATCATCACCTGCTTCTTCAAAGCAGGTTTCCAAATAGAGCGCTATTTCATCTTCTGTTTTTAAGTGCTCAGCAGAATCCCATTGACGTAGTTTTAATTCGGCCATTTTATAACTCCAATTTTTCGGCGAGAGCTATCGCCATTTTTATATCTTTTGGCTGCGATGATTTGTCACCACCAACTAGCAACACAATAATTTCCAGTCCCGAGCGTTTGAAATAAATTCTGTAGCCCGCGCCATGATGTATACGTAATTCAGACACGCCATTTCCAACAGGTTGGCAGTCACCAAAGTTTCCGTCTTCCATGCGATCGATTCTGACTTGAACCAGTGTTTTGACCTTTCTATCACGGAGGGCGTTGAACCATTTATCAAATTGTTCAGAGGTGAGAATGTTATACATGCTTAGTGTATCCCAAAGTATACATATGTCAATCCTTGATTGAGCGTTGGAGCTGATTATGTGTTGAAGGTTATGAAGCGTTCGATAGATGCACGGCATTATTGCAAATAGTACCAATAAAGAGGCGGCCAAAAAGCCGCCTTACTTTTATCTGCTCTGCTTCTCAACAATCCCCCTAATCCGAAACAACAAATCCCCCAACCCCGCAATTGCCTGCGCAGGCAATTCCACCTCTTGAGTAATTTTCTCGCAAAGTGATTGCAGCAAAACAATCTGCTCTTGCAGTTGAGTCGTGTGCTCTTCTTGTGTTTGCTTCTGAATTTCGTAACCAATACTTTCAAGATGGTCGCCGTCGGGCGAATGAATTTCTATGCAGCTTTGTTGGTAGAATGTGTACTGGAATGGATCGAGCGTGATAACGCATTGGGATTTGGTGACGGGAACGAGATGGGTAATATTATCCATAACAAAATCTCACAGCTTGGGTTAGTAAACCGCCACCACGAGTTGAGAATCATGGAGGCGGACTGAACGGGGTTCTCAACACCGGCCCAAACCAACCCGGCCCACCCGAGGGTGGCCCCGCCCAGCCGCCATAACATAGGCATAGCTGTGCGAGGACACAAAGCTGCGCAGGAACACGCGCCTTGTGCCGATTTGGAGGACGGGTTGAGAATCCCGACAGCGGATTTTGCCGCTGCGGGGGCAGGTTAGTGGAAGGGGTTTTTACTGTCAATCAAACGGCTGAATACTGTTATTCAAAGCGTAATCTGAGAGAAAAATGATCGCTAATACAAATTGCTCATCCGCATACGCACAAGCTAACGATATAATGCCGCTTTTCAACACCACAATAATTCAACAACAAAAATAACCCAGTGAAACCCATGCAAACACCCAAAACTTCCAACTCACCTTTTCGCGTACTTTTTGCCAGCCTGATCGGTACTGCTATCGAATTTTTCGACTTTTATATTTATGCCACGGCTGCTGTGCTGGTGTTCCCCAAGTTGTTTTTCCCGGAAGGCGATGCAACTACTGCGACGTTGCAATCGTTGGCGACCTTTGCGCTCGCGTTTTTTGCGCGGCCAATCGGGTCGGCGTTGTTTGGCCACTATGGTGATCGTATTGGACGCAAAGCTACCTTGGTTGCAGCTTTGATGACGATGGGCATATCCACCGTGTGTATTGGTTTATTGCCTACTTATGAATCCATCGGGATTGCTGCAACGCTGTTGTTGTGTCTGTGCCGCGTAGGTCAAGGGATAGGTTTAGGCGGCGAATGGGGCGGGGCTGTGTTGTTGGCGATTGAGAATGCGCCGGAGAAAAAGCGTGCCTGGTATGGCATGTTTCCACAGCTGGGCGCGCCCATTGGTTTTTTCTGTTCTACCGGTGTGTTTTTATTGTTAACGCATAATTTAAGTGATGCTGATTTTTTTAGTTGGGGATGGCGAATTCCATTTGTGGCGAGTGCGTTATTGGTCATTGTGGGTTTGTATGTGCGCTTGAGTCTGGAGGAGACGCCAGCATTTAAAGAGGCGATTGAAACCGACAAACGCGTGCGTGTTCCTATGCTGACTGTACTGACGCAGCATACGCGAGTGCTGATGCTCGGTGCATTTCTGGCGATAGCGGCATTCGTTGTGTTTTATCTCACCACAGTATTTTCGCTGGGTTGGGGAACGAGTCAATTGGGTTATACCCGGGAAGATTTTTTAATCCTGCAGCTCTACGCTGTGTTTGCGCTCATGTTGACGATTGCGTTGTCTGCACTCGTTGCAGACAAAATTGGCCGTCGCGCGATGTTAATGATTTCTGGCGTAGCGGTTATGTTGTTTGGCTTGAGTTTTTCAGCCCTGCTAAATTCCGGTTCAAGTATCGGGATATTTATTGCGCTGGCGATTGGATTTAGTGTGATGGGTTTAACCTATGGCCCGCTCGGTACGGCGCTTGCTGAAATTTATCCTACCGAAGTTCGTTACACCGGCGCGTCGCTCAGCTTTAATCTGGCGGGAATTATCGGTGCCTCTTTAACGCCCGCGATTGCCAGCTGGTTAGGCACACATTATGGCTTGCCATTTGTGGGTTACTATATTGCAGTGGCCGGTATATTAACGCTTCTTGCGGCTTTTGCTTTGTCAAAGGATTTGGGCACGGGATGAGTGAAGTCATCCATCAACGATATATATAGAAGAAGGCGACCAACAGGTCGCCTTTATTTTATCCGGGGTTTTCCCTGGTGATCCTCATGCATTCAAAACAATAAATCTGCCAATCCCCTGCATCTCACTAAATATTTTTTAAATTTCCTGTCACACTTTGTGGTGCGGATTCGCTATGGTTATAACTTACCTAAGAAACACAAAAATGACAGACAAGGCTTGAGTCTGAAAGGAAAAACCGTTATGGCTTTTTGTTTTGTGGTGAACGATGGAAAGATCAACTCTATTGATATTGTTATGGACAAAAATACGTTAGACAATTTTGATATTCAAATCATCGACCATAACAATGGAGCTAACACATGAATATTTTTTATGGATTTTACAAGTCCTCATCGCACTGCACACCATCATGGGGACAATATGGAAATTTTCTCACACCGCAGAAAAAACTATGCCATCGCTAAAAGTAATTCCATTATTAGTTCTATCGGTTACTGGTTGGTGGTTGCAGCGCTGTATGGATTTATTGCATATGGCAGACTGGTATTGCGGCCGTTTGCATGAAGAAGGTCCTGGTTTTTGATGTGGCGCTCGACACTGTCCTTTGTCCGCAAACAAAGGACAATCTAACTCAGAGTAACGTCTTGGCTACCGCAACAGTTATAAACAACGCCCATGATAGCGCGAGTAATATCCAGGGCAGGCGAGATTGGGTTTGGGTATTTAGGGACACTTCTTTTTCGCTTTCGGGTTTATGTTGCGCTAGCCGGGTTGAAAGCTGCTTTACCTTTTTGACGCGTTTATCCAGATCGCGCGTCTTCTCACTTTGCTGACGCAAAAACATTTCCATTCCGCGCTGGATGCCATTGGCAATTGCTTTGGTCTCTACCGGCGTCTGGCCTTCAGTTTTTATAGTGTTAACGATCTTTAACGCTTCTGCGCGGATATCTCGTGCATCTTTCTTTTGTTTGGTCTTTGGCTGTGAGTTTATGAACGGCTGTGTCATAACAGGATTCCAAAAGTTATTGTTGAAATTTTAACAGGTTTTTTCCAGCGCTATTCCCTTGAGAAATTAGGGCTTTGGCAATACAGATACTCCATGTTGATCATCAGGAAGTGTGCATTTTGGTGCATTGAATGTTGCTGTGCAATCAGGGGTTTAAGGGTTTTGTTTAAATATGCACACCAATATGCGGCAGCGTTAAGCGTTATAAGTGAGGTGGAATAGCGTTCCGGCATTTCAGTTCTCCCCATAAATTATGAAATGTAAATACTACTGTTCGGCCGAATTAAATCTGTTAGTAATGGCGCTGCTTAAATTCATTGAGAGATACATTTTTTTAAGCGTTTTTACGGCCGGAATGCTTTTGGAGATCTGCTATTTCCTTGATGGGTATGGCATTTGCAATAAGGTGTTATTTTAGGGACTTCGTAAGTGGCACTTCCTTTGTTTTTAACGAAAGTTTTTAACGACGGTTATTACGATGTGATTCTAGCGGATGGATACATTCACCATACATGTTGTTTTATATTTGATGGCTTAAGGCAGCAAAATTTTCAGGAAAATGTTGCCTGGCGTTTTCATCTGTGGGTATTTCCATGCTTCAAATCGTTAAACTCGCGCTCAAGCGGCCATATACCTGCGCGGTATTGGCAATATTTTTATTAATTATCGGCACACTTTCGGCACTGCGCATGCCAACGGATATTTTTCCAAACATCCGGATTCCTGTTGTCTCTGTGGCTTGGCAATACAATGGTATGCCTGCTGAACAAATGGCGGGGCGGATTACCACTACTTTCCAACGCGTTCTCACCACTACCGTAAATGATATCGAGCATATTGAGGCAACTTCTTACGCCGGTTACGGAATTGTAAAAATTTTCTTCCAGCCCGGTGTCGATGTTGCCATGGCGAATGCGCAGGTAACGGCTGTTGCGCAAACCATGTTGCGACAATTACCTGTTGGTACCACACCGCCCATTATCCTGAATTATGACGCGTCTACTGTGCCGATCCTGCAAATTGCATTGTCAGGGCAAGGTTTGTCAGAGCAGGAACTGGGTGATTTGGGATTTAATACCTTACGTGTGCGGCTCGTTACTGTACCGGGCGCGTCGGTACCTTGGCCCTACGGTGGTAAGAGTCGCCAGATTCAAATCGATTTAAATCCACAAGCGATACAAGCACGCGGTTTATCCTCAATTGATGTAGCCAACGCTCTGGCGGCACAAAATTTAATTACCCCGGTGGGCACGCAAAAAATTGGCGACCGTGAGTACACCCTACAATTAAATAATGCTGCCGTAACGCTGGATGATCTTGCCAACTTGCCGATTAAAATCGTCGATGGTGCTGCAGTTTATATTCGCGATGTGGCTACCGTGCGCGACGGTAATCCACCGCAAACAAACATTGTGCACGTTGACGGTACTAAATCAGTGTTGATGTCGGTGTTGAAAATCGGCACAACTTCTACGCTCGATATCGTTGAGGGAGTTAAAGCAAAACTGATAGAGCTTAAACCCGGCTTGCCGGAAAACTTGCAGGCAGTTCCTATTAATGACCAATCTGTATTTGTACGTGCTGCAATTAAAGGTGTTGCCGCCGAAGGCGTCATTGCAGCGGTATTGACCAGCTTGATGATTTTGCTGTTCCTCGGTAGCTGGCGCTCTACCACTATCATCGCTACCTCTATTCCTCTGTCTATTTTAGGTGCGATTGCCGCGCTCTATGCGTTTGGCGAAACGCTCAATATTATGACGCTCGGTGGCTTGGCGCTAGCGGTGGGCATCCTTGTGGACGACGCAACGGTAACCATTGAAAACATTAACTGGCATCTTGAACAGGGCAAAGAGGTTGAGCGATCCATCCTGGATGGCGCCGCGCAAATCGTAACGCCGGCGTTTGTTTCCTTGCTGTGTATTTGTATTGTGTTTGTGCCGATGTTTTTTCTCGAAGGTGTACCGCGCTTTTTATTTGTGCCTATGGCGGAGGCGGTAATTTTTGCGATGGTAACTTCGTTTATTTTATCGCGCACACTGGTGCCGGCGATGGCGAATTATTTACTCAAACCGCACTCATCGCATCTGGATGAGGAGGGTAATGCAAAACCCTCGACAAATTCGCTGGTACGATTCCAGCGCAACTTTGAAGCACGCTTCGAACACTTTCGCCATGGTTATCGCAATATTCTGGAGGCGGCGATTGTTCAGCGCAAAAGTTTTGTTATTGTCTTTATGGCATTTGTGGTTTTGTCCTTTGCGTTAATTCCCACTCTTGGTCGTAATTTTTTCCCCGCAGTAGACGGCGGTCAAATCCTGATGAAAGTGCGTTTGCCGATTGGTACCCGCCTTGAAGATTCTGCAATCAAATTTGCCGAGATCCAGGAAACGATTCGCCGCATTATTCCCAAAGATGAAATTGTGACGATGGTAGATAACATCGGCATGCCCAACAGCTCGATCAGTTTGACCTTCAGCAATACCGGCGTAATTGGCTCGCAGGATGGTGATATCCAAATTGCATTGGCGCCCCACCATAAGCCGACAGCTGATTATGTAAAACGCTTGCGGGAAGTATTGCCCAAGGAATTTCCCGGTGCGACCTTTAGTTTTCCACCAGCGGATATCGTCAGCCAGATTTTGAACTTCGGTTCACCGGCACCGATTGATGTGCAGATTCGCGGTAATAATTTAAATGGTAATTTTGATTACGCCGCTGACTTGCTTAAGCGTATTCGCGAGGTGCCCGGTGTAGCGGATGCACGGATTCAGCAAACACGCCAATCGCCAGTACTGAGAGTGGATGTTGATCGCACCCGCGCGCAAGAAATGGGACTTACTATTCGCGATGTCACCAACAATATGGTGGTGAACCTGAGTGGTAGCAGTCAGGCTGCGCCGACTTTCTGGCTCAATCCTGCCAATAGCGTGTCTTACCCGATTGTGATGCAAACGCCGCAGTATTTACTCGACTCATTACCTGCACTGGAAAATTTGCCCATCAATAGCACCACTAGCGATGGCAATATGCAATTAGGTGGCCTCGCCACTATTGGTCGCGGCATGGCACCGGGTGTGATCAGCCAATACGATATCCAAACCATGGTGCAAATTCACATGGCCACCCAGGATCGCGATTTGGGTGCGGTCGCTGCGGATATCCGCAAAATACTGAAAGAAACCGAAGCGGATGTGCCGAAAGGATCAACGGTTAATTTGCTCGGGCAAATATCCACCATGGAAAAATCCTTCAACGGTTTGCTGTTCGGTCTGCTGGGTGCGATTGTATTGATTTATTTATTACTGGTTATTAATTTCCAATCCTGGAGTGATCCGTTCGTGGTGATCAGTGCATTGCCAGCAGCGATTGCGGGAATTATCTGGATATTGTTTGTCACCTTTACACCGCTCTCGGTACCGGCATTAACCGGTGCAATTATGTGTATGGGTGTAGCCACAGCAAACAGTGTGTTGATAATCAGTTTTGCGCGCTCAAAACTTGAAGAATTGCAGGATGCTACCGCTGCTGCGATCGAAGCGGGTTATATGCGTTTCCGTCCGGTATTAATGACAGCACTGGCGATGATTATCGGCATGGCACCTATGGCGCTTGGGCTTGGTGAAGGCGGCGAACAAAATGCGCCGCTGGGGCGCGCTGTAATCGGCGGATTATTATTTGCGACAGTTACCACCCTGGTTTTTGTACCGGTGGTGTTCAGTATTATTCATGCTCGTTACCATCAATCGAGCGAGAGAGACGTTATCAGTGGAGAAGTACATGCCTAATTCATCAGAGACAAATCGCACCCTGCGCACCAGTGGTATTGTTGTTGGTGTCGTTGCTGTGGCGTTAGTCGCATTTGGTTTATCGATGCGCGCGCACAGTAGCAAAAATTTAACTGAGTGGACGGCAGAGCAGGCGATAACCACTGTTGCAGTTGTCACTCCTGCCAAAAGTGATGGTAATCGCGTGCTTGAATTGCCCGGTCGCTTTGAAGCTTTTGCCACCGCACCTATTTATGCGCGCGTGCCTGGTTACTTAAAAAGCTGGCAAGTGGATATAGGTGCGACTGTGAATGCAGGGCAAGTACTGGGAGAAATTGAAACACCGGATCTTGATCAGCAATTGCTGCAAGCGCACGCTGATATGGAAAGCGCAAAAGCCAATTTGGGTTTATCGGAATCCACTCTTAAGCGGATGCAGTCATTGTTGGCAAGCAAAGTTATTTCGCAACAGGAGTATGAAAATCGCGCGAGTGATTTTGAAGCTAAGCAAGCTCAGTACCAATCCACCAAAGCGAATTTTGAGCGTTTACAAGTCAACAAACGTTTTGCACGTATCACTGCACCCTTTGATGGAATTGTGACCGAGCGTAATACGGATATAGGTGCGTTAATCAACATCGGCAGCAGCGCCAGTCCACCGCTGTTTACTATTTCAGATGCGAGCAAATTGCGCTTGTATGTGAATGTACCGCAAAATTATTCATCTATTATCAAAAATGGCGATGAAGCAAATATTACTGTACCTGAACATCAAGGCAAAACATTCAAAGCGACTGTTGCCGCCTCATCCGGCGCGATTGATGTGGGAACCAGCACGGCACGTTTGCAATTAACGTTGGATAATGCGTCCGGCGAGCTTTTACCCGGCAGTTATGCGCGTGTGAGCTTTGCAGTACAAAGTGTTGCAGAAACCCTTAGCATTCCCGCAAGCGCGTTGATTTTCAACGCAGCGGGTTTGCAAGTGGCGACTGTTGGAAAAGATAGTAAAGTTACACTCAAACCCATCAGTATTACGCGCGACTTGGGCAAGTCATTGGAGATAAGTGGATTGCTGGCGCAAGACAAAGTAATCGACAATCCGCCTGATGGTATTAGCAATGGCGAAGCCGTAAGCATTAAAGCTGCGAAAGAACCGAGCTAATAAAAAGGCCGAGTTAAAAGATAAACAGAATTATTCAAGCAGTCTGCATCCCGACTCAGCTCGGGGTGCAGAAAGTGGCTCCAGGAATTTAAAAATAGTATTTCCCGCTAAATAAAAATCTCCATTTCTTCGCCGATTTTCCTGCGCATCTCCATTAATTTAATTGCTGTTCCATGTTGCTGTTTGTCTTCATCCGTTTGTGGAATCCATTCGGGGACTTTCACCGGTTGGCCGGATTCATCCACGGCAACCATGATGACGATACAGTGGGTAGTAAGGCGTCGGTTCAGGGATTTTGGATCGCAAGCATTTACCTCAATGGCGATATGCATGGAGGACTTGCCGGTATAGATAATCTTTGCGGCAACTTCGACCAGATTGCCGACGTGGATTGGCGATACAAAACGAATCCCGCCGGCATAGGCGGTAACGCAGTAGCGGCTGCTCCAGCCTGCTGAGCATGCGTAAGCGGCGAGGTCGATCCATTTCATCACCGCACCTCCGTGAACCTTCCCACCAAAATTGACATCTTGTGGTTCGGCCAGAAAACGCAGGGTGATATCTCGTTGGGGGCTGCTCATGGGTACCTCGATATTGCGTAAGGTTGGTAGATAGTGTCAGTCAGAGAATAGGGCAGTTTGTAGAGAATATGGAAGTGTGGCGATTTATTCCGGCTAATTTTGCCTGCAAAGGGGCTTTATAGCGAGTCAATCTCACTTGTGCCAACATGGCACGCTCCTCATCCTGCTCCCAAGCGTTGCTTGAGATTGCGATCATTCCGCACGGCCATTTACAGCCCCTTCCTGCTTGGGAAGGTGTTACTGGTTCTGCAGTTGATGGGGTTAAGTTCGAATGACGTCAATCAGTGCGGCAGCTTCTTTATCACCCAAGCCCGCATCATTAGCACGTTTGAATAAATCAGCAATAAAAGTGGGTATTTCTGTGTTGACATTTGCCTGAACAGAAGATTGTAAAATTCGCTCGGTGGCAACCACAGAGATACGCATCGGGCTTTCACTAATAGTGAAGTCATTTGATTGAATAACCTCACCTTCATGTTGAAAAAATTCTCCAAAACTGGGTGAAATTTCCTTCACAATTTTTCCATATTGCGCCACATCCAATCCGGCGACTTCCACCATACGCGCACCGTGGATGAAGCCAATCATCGCACCGTAAACATAAGAAAGTGTTGCTGCATCAACTGTCGCTGCAGCATCAATTTTGCTTCCAAGATAAATGATATTACCTGCGAGTATATTTAAGAGCGATTCAGCCATGCGAAATACTTTTTCATCACCCGACAATAGTATGGGGGTATTTTCTTGCCCCATTTGACTTGGTGCTGCCTGTATTGCGCCATCAAGATAATTCAAGTTGTACATACTTGCCCAAGCCAGGGATTCGCGTGCATCCTCTGCAGTGCCGGTAGTTAATTGCACAAGTATTCGCTGTGCCAGCTTCGGTGCAGGTTCAAAATTTTGCAAAATTTCGGTTGCCGCTGCGTAATCAAAGACACAAATCACTGTAATCGGACTTGCTGCTATGGCTGCGGTAATTGATGGCGCAAATACTGCCCCTTGTTCTATTAAGCTACCTGCTTTATCACGGCTCCGATTCCATAAGGTAACTTGCAGGCCTTGCTCGATAAAAAGTTTTGCAATAGTAACGCCCATTGCACCTAATCCAACTACGCTCACATCGCTCATAAAAATTCTCCAATCCAGTTAATGTGAAGGTAAAATACAAATTGCTATTACTCATCGTCAAGTACCTACTTTTTTGTAAGGTACCTACTAAAAGGTAAGAAATATATGGCAGAAAAACCATACAACTGTGGTATTGGACCGGCGTTTGAAGTAATTGGAGGAAAGTGGAAAGCTGTTATTTTGTGGGAATTAAATAATCATGTTCGTCGCTTTGGTGAATTAAAACGTTTGGTGCAAGGCATTAGTGAAAAAATGCTGATTCAGCAATTGCGTGACCTTGAGCAAGATGGGCTTATTGTGCGAAAAATGTTTAATGAAGTGCCGCCTCGGGTTGAATATTCAACAACTCCTTTGGGCGACTCATTGAATCTTGCATTAGGACCATTGGCCGATTGGGGAGAGCGTTATAGTAAAAAAAATGGTACCGTTCCGGCATCATATTAGCTAAATAATGTTGCATCGTTTGTCGCTTCTTTTAGGATATATTTTCATATGCCCCTTAGCTTATCGCTCATGGCTGCGACATACCCGTTCAATATTGTCGCTTAAACTGGAAATAGCCCCCAGCGTATTCGAGTAGTAATGATGGCGACGTATATTTTGTCACCCATTCTATTATGATTAATAGTTCTTACCCATTTATTATCAAGAGCAAATGTGAATAAAGTAGGATTCGGTGATCTTTGATCGAACTTATTTGCAGATTCAAGGTTCTATTAGATAACCAAAGGAGAAATTATATGCAAATCACCACCATTCAATTACCGGAATTATTTACCCAATTAGGTTTGGCGAATAGCGATTTAGCGATCGCTCGCTTTGTGAAGGCACATTCCTTGCCGGAAGGGGTGCCTTTGCCTGAGGCTGATTTTTGGACCGATGGACAAAGACAATTCTTGCGCGAAAGTTGGCAACAGGATTCAGATTGGTGTGTCGCTGTTGATAAGTTGGATGCTTTATTGCGTCATTGATTTTTTACGCTTGAAAAAACAGGTGCTGGTCATTGATTGGCCATCGTCTTCTATTTAATTAGATCCTGCAAAAATTTCTCCAGTCTTATAATTTGTCATAAACCGATATTTACTATCTCTGTCTTATAGGGACTTTATTGTCTTGCGTGGAAAGTGGCAATTGCCGGGATTTGACTTAAAGTAAATCCTATCTCGGCCGACACTTTGTACATACGTAGAACAGGATAGTAACATGGTCATTTTTAATAAAGAGTTAAAACAAGAACTTGAGGGCGTGCGGGATGAGCTGTCGTCTCTGTTGCAGGTTCGTGAGAGTTTGGAAAGTGAAATGCTCGCCCTTTATCTGGATTCGAAAGGAGTTATTGAATCTGTTAATGCCAATTTTGAAAAGGAGATGGCATATCGACGGGATGAAGTCGTCGGCCGTCACTTAACCGATCTTGTTCCTGCCCACGCAAAAAACTCTGAGCATTTCATTCGAATGACTGCTGCCATCAAACAGGGAGAACATTGGGCCGGCGCTTTGCAAATTCTGCGTGGGATCAAAAAAGAAGCCTGGTTGCGCGTAATCATCCAGCCGGTAAGGGATAGCAACAACAGCATCAAGCATATCTCAATTTATGGCAGTGATTTAACCTGCACTATTGAAACTTCACGCGAGCATGAAAATATTATTGCTGCACTACAGCGCTCCACCGCTGTAATTGAGTTTGATCTTTCCGGTATTGTGCTCACTGCCAATGATCGTTTTCTTAAATCCATGGGCTACACGATAGACCAAATCAAAAATAAACATCACCGGATTTTTTGTGAACCGGAAGAATATAATTCGCATGCTTATCAAGCGTTTTGGGAAAAATTAAAACATGGCGAATTTATCGCTGACCGTTTTAAACGCCTCGATAGTCGTGGCCGGGTTGTGTGGTTAGAGGCATCTTACAATCCAATCATCGATGCTTACGGCAACCTTTATAAAGTGGTGAAATTTGCCACAATTATCACTGATCAGGTAAATCACGAATTGGCGGTTGCCGATGCGGCAGATATTGCTTTCAAAGCATCACAATCAACGGATTCCAGCGCGCAAAAAGGCAGTGGTGTCGTGCAGCAAACCGTTAAGGTAATGCATGAGCTGGCTCATCAAATGGATTTGGCGGCGGAAGGTATATCTGCGCTGGATAAACAGTCGCAAATTATCGGCACCATCATAAAAAGTATCAGTAGTATTGCAGATCAAACCAATTTGCTTGCGCTGAATGCGGCGATTGAAGCTGCGCGCGCTGGTGATCAGGGGCGGGGGTTTTCTGTTGTTGCTGACGAGGTGCGCCAATTAGCCTTGCGCACCAGCCAGGCAACCAAAGAAATTGTCGATGTGGTTTTGCAAAATCAGAAACTGGCCGAGCAAGCTGTATCGACTATTGATAGTGGAAAGCAGCAAGCCCAAAAAGGCCTGGAGCTGGCGGGCGATGCTGGCGAAGTGATTGTTGAAATTCAGGAAAGTGCACAGCGGGTAGTTAATGCGGTTGGGCAATTTACTAATCGATTGAGTGTTTAATTCGTCGATTTATTATTCGTTGGCATCGGTTAAACACACTGGCGCATGATGGTAATGCGCCTGCTGTTAGTCATAAATTTGTTTTTTCTTCCATTTGGCATTTTCATCATCGAATTGCTTCCATTCTTTGCTATTACCGCCCTCGGTGGTAGATTTGTTTTGTGCTGCGGCAGCGGCCTCTTTATCTTCCGCGCCTTCCGGTAATGCATCGGCTTTTTCTTGCAGTTTGGCTATTACCGCGTCTAGTTGGGCAATTTGTTTATCAAAGCCGCGTCCGTTGTTTTCAGCAGCCAATGTTTTACGTGCAAGGGTGTAATAGTGCACTGCCAGCCGAACTTTCCCTACCTGTTGTGATTGCCGGGCGTTAAAGATGTGCCCATCAACCGACATTTGCAGGACCAAACGATTGATTTGGTCGGTGTAGGCTTCTGTCTGCACTTGGTTAATCGTTTTTAAGGATGATTGTTGCATGACAAATTTATAAAGCTCCTGCAGTAATTGATGGGCTTCTTTTATTTGTTTCGGGTTATCCAGACGTACTTTGGAGTGTTGGCCGTTGTCTTTTTGGGTGGCAATTAAATTGGAGTAGAGGCTAAATTGCTCCGCGTGAGTCGGGTCTTTGGGGTCAAGGCGCGCGAGTTGCTCACAACAATCGACCAATGCACGGTAGAGCAGGGTCGTCAAGTCGTGGGATAAAAAGCCTGCAGGAAAACCGGTAGCCAGATCACGAAAAGAATTGCGGCGGGCACGCAACGCGGTAATCAAGCGTTGACGTTGGTTGCGTCGCTTTTCAATTGAATGAGATAAGAATAAATATCCAGCCAATAAAATCAGTAATAGAAATACTATGGCGATAACATAGGCAGACATAATGGTTTAAAAGCCTTATCGGTTAAATGCTGGACATATTGATAGATCAAGTATAGCACCGAAAAAAATGGCGCCAGAATTTGTGTATTACTTGCGGTATAAAAGCGCTAAGTGCTTGTTTCCACTCCGATAAAAAAAGAATTAAAAGTGTTGACACAAACGGCACCTGTCCCTAGAATGCGCCCCACTTCTGACGCAGACATCAACTCGAAAGAGCTGGTAAAAAACGTGAGATGGTCCGGGTCCCCTTCGTCTAGTGGCCTAGGACACCGCCCTTTCACGGCGGTAACAGGGGTTCGAGTCCCCTAGGGGACGCCACATTTAGCGGGAATAGCTCAGTTGGTAGAGCATAACCTTGCCAAGGTTAGGGTCGCGAGTTCGAGTCTCGTTTCCCGCTCCAACTTCTCTCGCCAAGGGAAGTTAACGCAGTAAAGATCACGTTTTAATCTGTTAGTGAAGTACGTTTTATCGTTGTCACCCAGGCAACTTTCAAATGTCCCCTTCGTCTAGTGGCCTAGGACACCGCCCTTTCACGGCGGTAACAGGGGTTCGAGTCCCCTAGGGGACGCCAC
>NZ_JBXAMU010000001.1:995382-1108021 GCF_058800985.1 Cellvibrio sp. GW822-FHT04B05
GCGGGAATAGCTCAGTTGGTAGAGCATAACCTTGCCAAGGTTAGGGTCGCGAGTTCGAGTCTCGTTTCCCGCTCCAAATTTCCGGTTTCAAATTTTGTATCAAGTTTTATCAAGGTTTGTAACCTGTTGAAAGTGGAGGCTTCTTGCCTCCATTTTTGTTTCAGCGAAAGTTCCGAATCTGCTTGTAGCCAAGATTTCAAGTCCATCTACGGATGTGCTTGGTATCGATTATTACTGGCGCGAGAGTATGTCGTTCGTTACTTACCGTCTTCGGGATTTGCGTTGTTTGCGTGACGAACCCCGCGCTTAATAACTAAAATATCTATCCAAAAATTCACCGTAAACAAAAGCCTCAAGCAGTGTGTTTAGCGGCTGAAATAGTTTTATATCTGTTTATCTCGAATGGCTTGCTTGCGTATCGAACTGGAATTCAAAGAGAGACAGCACAGTACGCGCGCGCGCATCCGACATGTCTTCAAATGAAGGTATATTGCCCAAATTGGGTGAGATGTCTATTGGCCGTCAAAAGCATTGTTGTGCCTGACGAAATAGCTTGCCAATGTATTGCTTTTTAAGCAATGGACGTGGGCATGCATCCGATATTATTGTCCATGCAAGTGAGTTGAATACTATATTCGTTAATCGATAGTAACTATTTCTAACCTTATCCGGCAGTAGGAGCAATGTATGAAAGTCTCGATATTTAGCAGCAAACCTTACGATATTGAATACTTGACCCTCGCCAATAATGAGCGACACCAACTGGTGTTTCATGAGGCATCATTAAATACCCATACTGCATTGCTTGCCCAGGATTCCCCCGTTATCTGTTGTTTTGTCAATGATCACCTTGATGCATCGATGTTGCGCCAATTGGCAGCGCAGGGCACCAGACTGATTGCATTGCGTTGTGCCGGTTTTAACCACGTTGATATTTCCGTTGCAAAAGAGCTGGGTCTTATTGTCGCGCGTGTTCCGGAATATTCACCACATGCTATCGCAGAGCATGCGTTGGGTCTTATCTTGATGCTAAATCGCAATTTGCACCGTGCCTATAATCGTGTGCGCGAGAATGATTACTCGCTGAACGGTTTATTGGGGTTTGATGTAAACGGAAAAACAGTAGGGGTAATTGGCACGGGGAAAATTGGTCAGATTTTCGCAAACATTATGCAAGGTATTGGCTGTAAGGTAATTGCTTATGATCCCTATCCTTCAGCACTGTTACTTGAACAGGGCATTTGTTATGAAAGTCTGGATGATCTGTGGTCGCAGGCCGATATTATTTCGCTGCATTGCCCCTTAACACCGGAAACACATCATATTGTGAATGATAAAACGATTACCCATATGAAAACGGGGGTGATGCTAATCAATACAGGTCGAGGTGGGCTCATTGATACGCGAGCAGCAATTGCCGGGCTTAAAACCAAAAAAATTGGATATTTAGGCTTGGATGTCTACGAGGAAGAAGGGGATCTCTTTTTTGAGGACTATTCCAATCAATTATTACAGGATGATACATTTGCCCGGTTACTGACTTTTCCGAATGTGGTCATTACCGGGCATCAGGCATTTTTCACAAGGGAAGCATTGCAGGCAATCAGTGAAATTACGCTTGCCAATATTGATCACTTTGCGCGAGGGGAAATTAACCAAATGCACTGCGTAACAGGTTAAAATTTTTATTCTAATGCTAGCGTAAAGAGTTTTGCGCGCGACAGACATTCAGGAAAAATGCCAAGGAAAAGGCATGCTCCTGAAATCTTTTGAATAATTTCCCCACAACGTGGAAATCTCACATTAATACCCTGGCAAGTATTTTGTATACTCTCGGTTTATGATGGCAATGAGTATGCATTTGAAATTTACTAACTTTTAATTAACCTCCTCTTGCTTTCGGATAGTGTTATTACAATCCTCAGGATCATATGTTTTTTGTATCCCTCCCGTAACAAACCCAATCATAAAAGTCAAAATCAGTACTGCACCGGCAACTATCGTAGATTTAAGTGGTTTTTTGTCTGGCATGATAAATCCTCTTAACATTAAATTAATATCATCAAATAATGCCGATAAATTTGGAGCACTCCTTGGGTTTTTGAATTCATCCTCTTATTCGATATTAGCTAAATAGGTTCTTGTGACAGATTCCAGTTCGGTTTCCAGCCAGTGTGCGCGCGTTTGGGTATGTCCTAAAATAGTTTCGCATAGCAATTTTGTTTCCCTATCATCTGTTACATCAGCCGCAATAATAAGAGCTTTGTATGCAGTAATTGCCATTTGTGTGAAGGCATGCATATCAATAATGCCTTTTACTGGCTGATCATTACCAGTCAAGCCTGATATGTTTTGGAATTCCGCAAAAATTTTTGCTGCTGTATCTTTAATTATTGAGGAGCTACTTCCTAAATGTTGCATCCTGATAGACAGGATAATCTGGTGTTCTACGATACGCGCCAACTCGGATTCAAGCTTACCTTGTAATCCCGGGTATTCTTTAAACCGTTCTGATTGCTTGGAAAACAGTTGTTCTGCATGTGCTTCCATTGCATGAGCATCACGCAACCACTCCCGGATACATTCTTTACGGATGTCAGTCATTTTATTAATCCCAATGATAAGCAGTGATGTATTGATCACTGTTGTGCAATTTAAATGCCATGCTGAATTATTTTCATTGATAGGATTTTTATTGGACGATTATATTTAGTTCAGATAGTTTTTATTATTAATAGTGGCAGCGATAGAAGAGAACAGGCAATGTCACAAAAACTAAATGAAAATATTACACTGTAAAATTTACATAAATCCGACATTCGTGTATCGCTTATTAAGCATTCTTCAAAATTTTTTGAAGTAATATCGCATTGTTGTATGCATTACCAATCGTATTGTTAAAATACACAAAAATACTTTTCCCGGCTTTGTGGTGATGGTCTAACCATTCCGCATAGGTTTCAATTTCATCGTCGGTATAGCTTCCCGTATAGTTACCTGATGGCCCATGGAGCCTAAGGTAGACTATATCAGTGGCAGTATGATCCAATGGTGTCTTTGATGTTGGCATGTCATGAAAAACTAAAGAGGCATGTTGTTTTGTGAACATATTGTATGCCTTGGGAATATACCAACTAGGATGCCGCATCTCGATTGCTAATTTCCAGTATGGCTGTTGTTGCAGATTCGTTAAGCACTGAAGCAAACTTTCAATCTTTGCAAAATAGTCAATGGTAATGTTGGCCGGAAATTGAATTAATAATGCTCCTCTTATTTTATGTAATTCGCTTGCAGCTTTCATAAATTTTTCCACTTCACCATTCTCAAAATTCAGGCCCCTGGCATGGGTAATGGCTTTTGATATCTTGACACTTAATGTGAAATTCCCATTAACTTCATTGTCCCATTTAGCAAATGTTTTGGGCAGTGGTGTTTTATAAAATGAGCTATTCAGTTCCAGCGAGTTGAATATTGAGGCGTAGTATTGCAATCGTGTGGAGGAGTGAAAGGCGGGTGGAAAATTTGATTTATTAACGGGTAGAACTATCCCGCTGGTACCTACATTAATTGGAGCGCAAGTACTGGACATTTTAAGCTCCCTTTCTCTTTATCCAAAAGTAATAAAATCCCTTTGCCCAAGCAAAAGTGTAGAAAAATGAAAGCGCGAAGATTCCCCACTGAGCTGCTTGATAAGTTGTATAGAACCAAAATGGCTGACCGATGAGCCCAAATATACATGCATATTTTCGAGCAGAATGGCGCTGGTCCTGCGTGAGCCAAACCGCTAAAATCCCGGTAATTGCGATTGCGCTTTGTTCAAACATAAAAACCCGGCACTGTTATACGACAGAAAGTTATCACAATATTTTTTCAAGAGGGCATAAGTGGATTGAGTTTTTATTAAAACGATTGGTCATACATTCGTCCGTTGTAAAGACATACCTTTTCAATCGGCGGCTGATCAACATAATAGAAACGCCGGAAGATACTCAGTGCGGCTACCAACATTGAATGAATTTAAGTTTCGCAATTGCTGTCCTTGATAAATTACAACGTTACCCGTTGTATCCTTCACCTATTTCAACATATTGGCGGTCGTATCATTATGACGAACCATCGTTTTTTTTAAATAGCTTCCTGTGTGCGCCAACCAACGTAATTTCACCGACGTTTACTCGTAGCATCAGTTAATTAAAAAATTGTTGCTATTTTTGAAGGAGTGATTATGAAAGTTAAAGGTATGGTCACTGCGACCTTATATGCAGCTATTGCGGCAGCTGCCCAATCTTATGCGGTAGCTCCCATTTCTAATCAACTTAAAGATCCTCGTGCAGCAGATGTCACTATCATTGGTCATGTATTGGAGCCGAAGAAAACATCAGCAAACAATGTCATATCAAAAATAGCAGTACCGAAAGGGTTTGAAGTCAATGTATTTGCTACGGATTTAATTAACCCTCGCATGATTGCTGTGGCAGAGAATGGAACAGTGTATGTCACACGGCGTGAGGTGGGGGATGTAATAAAACTGGTCGATACTAATCAAGATGGCGTAGCGGATCAGCAGGAAGTGGTAGCCAATAGGCCTGGTATGCACGGTATCGCTATCGATGGCAATACAGTTTATCTCGCTACGGTAAATGATCTTTATAAAACTACGATTCAACCAGATGGAAAACTGGCGCCGTTGGAGCGTTTCGTTGATGATTTACCGGATGGCGGTCAGCATCCTAATCGTACGATAGCAATTGGCCCCGATGGAAAACTATATGTATCGGTGGGGTCGACCTGTAATGCATGCGACGAGACGAATCCCGAAAGCGCAACTATGTTGCAAATGAATACTGATGGAACTTCACGTAAAATTTTTGCATCAGGGCTTCGGAATACTATTGGTTTCGATTTTGAGCCAAACACAGGCGAGCTTTACGGGATGGATCATGGTATCGACTGGCTTGGTGATAATGAACAGCATGAAGAGTTAAACCATATTGTTAAAGGCAAGCAATATGGCTGGCCATATATTTATGCAAATGGAAAGTTCAACCCGCAGGATGAACCGCCAGGTGAAATAAGCATGCAGGAGTGGGCATCACGCAGTGTTGAGCCATTGGGATATTACACACCACATGCAGCGCCCATGCAGATGACATTTTATACGGCCACGCAATTCCCTGAAGAGTATCGAGGCGATGCGTTTGTCGCAATGCGTGGTTCCTGGAATCGCAAACCGCCAGCTGGATACGAAGTTGCCCGCATTCGATTTGAGGGAGGGCGGCCAGTGAAGTTTGATACATTTGTGCAAGGATTTTTATCGCAAAAGGGTAGTAAATGGATTCATTACGGTAGGCTAGCGGGATTAGCGCAGGCTAAAGATGGTTCGCTTTTATTGGCCGATGATACCAATGGTATTATCTATCGCATCGCCTACACCGGCTCGAATAAAAATACCAAGCCTCTTGGACCGCCTACCAATTCCTTTAATACGAACCTACGAGTAATCACTGGAGAATTAACTACACCGGATGAGCCACATACAAACAATCTTGCATTCCAGTTGTTGAGTGGTAACAGCCAGCAATCGTTATCTATTCAGTCAGCAGCATTTGATACCGGTGCACCTATACCGGTGAAATTTGCTGCTGAAGGCGAAGATATTTCGCCGCCACTTGAGTGGAGTAGGGGACCGAAAGGAACTAAATCGTATGCCATTTTTATGGAAGATCCGGATGCAGGCCAAAACCCTCCCTTTGTTCATTGGCTGCTCTATGATGTACCTGCCGATGTGCTCAAGTTACCCAAAGGAATTCCGCCCCTTCCCGAACTGGCCACACCTAAAGGCTCTTTACAAGGAAAGAATGATCGGGGTTCTATAGGATATGTCGGACCTAATCCACCGCCGGCGGATTCAGCACATCGGTATTATTTTCAAGTATTCGCGCTCGATACTAAACTTAATTTACCAGTAGGTGCGACTCGCGAAGAGTTAATTGAAGCTATGCAGGGCCATGTACTTTCACGTGGACATATTATCGGGCTTTATGATCGTTAAACTGAAGATACAGTTTTGTGGCAAATTTAGTAAAAGGGATGTCAATAAGTTTCATGGATGCAAGAGCGTAAGTGAGTGAACCATCCCAAGGCAGTTAATCAGGAGAATCTTATGGCACTTCCCAATACTACCCAGCGTGTAGCAAAGCATACATCTGAAAAAGTGAATCGAAAAATTGAAGCTGAGACGCAACGCTCAATTGTGTATTACCGGACTCATCCTCAGGAAATACCTGGACGGCTCAACGAGCTGAATCGAGAATGGGATGTTGAACGAGCGCTGGAGACAAATGCATCCACCTTAATTGTGATCACGTGCATTTTAGGTTTTACGTTACACAATGTGTTTTTTGTAATTCCGCTCCTCGTAGGAGTTTTTTTACTACAGCATGCATTACAAGGTTGGTGCCCTCCATTGCCGATCCTGCGTCGCCTTGGGTTTCGCACATCATCAGAAATCGAATTTGAACGCAAAACACTGGAGGAAATTATTAAGCGCTAAGCTGGGAATATAGCGAGTCCTTCCAATACCTATTGAATTTATTACAGTTGCCGAAAGCAGGCTGCACTTGAGGAAACTCTACCCTATTCATTTGCGTGGAACAAAATCCAACACAGTGGCATTGATACAATAGCGCGGCTTACCGTTAGGGCCGTCATCAAACACATGACCTAAATGGATACCGGAAATTTTTGCGCGTATTTCGGTGCGTTTCATGCCATAGCTATTATCGGGTATTTCTATAACTGAACCATCGACAGGTTTTGTAAATGAAAGCCATCCACTGCCTGAATTAAATCGGTCACGCGTATCGAATAACGGTGCTCCGCTTAGCTTATCTACAAAAACACCCTCCGGTGTGTTCTTGAAAATTTCGTACTGCTTACAAAAGCGGGCATCAGTGCTTTCTTCAAATGCCACATTGAACGCTTCGCTATCGCCCAACTTGAATTTCCCAAGTAGCAAATAGAATTGCTCGGGGTTCATATAACCTTGACGACCAAATACCTCTTTTCCGTCTTCCAGTAAGATAATGGTTGGGGTGGCCCAAGTGGGTGTTTTTAAACTCAAGTTACTTAACTGGCTGGCGAAGCGAAAATGCATTGGAATATCTCCCTTATATCCCTGCGCCACATCGTCTTTAAATTTTTTGCAGTAAGGGCAAAAGTCTTCGGCGTCGATGACCAATATGTGTTTACCTTTTAGCAAGGCAGTGTTGTCCTCGGTTAACTTTTTCATTTTGTTTTCGTCAAAGCGCACACCGGTGGAATGGTCCGGGCAATAGCCATTGGGATTTTTGGCAAGGTAATCCTGATGATATTTTTCTGCCGGGTAAAATTTTTTAAGCGGCTTAACGTGTGTTGTGATTGTTCCATAACCGGCTTTGGTGAGTAATGCTTGATAGGCGGTCAACACCTGCTGTGCCGTATCTGCCTGAGCTTGATCCCTGGTTAAAATGATGGAGCGATATTGCGTACCTATATCGTTACCCTGGCGATTCAACTGTGTCGGATCATGCATTTCAAAGTAGCGCTGGAATAGTGCGGTCAAGCTGACTACTTTGGGGTTGTAAGTGATTTGTACTACTTCGGCGTGATTATTCGGGTTGTTCTTGTTAACGCGCTGTGTGATCGCCTCATAATTCGGTTCAACGCCATTGCCGTCGGCGTAACCGGCAACAGCGTCAACCACACCGTTAATCGCTTCAAAACGTTTCTCCACACCCCAAAAACACCCGGCGCCGACAACAATAGTATCCAGGTTACGGGTCGCAGGCATGTCACTGACCTCTGCCTGGGAGCAGACGCTTAATAACAAGCTGCATGAGATGAGCATTTTAAAAAATGTTGACGAAGCCATGGCAACCTCTAATTGCTGTCCTGCATTGATAAATTTCTACATCAATGACTAGAGTCGGAATTTGGATGTTTGTTACATCCACCATAGAAAATTTTTCGCTTTTATATGGTGCGTTATCGCGACTTTATGCACCAAAAGATAAAACAACACATGAATAATTGCGATCAAAAACAGTGCAGGAGCAAGAGATACGCAAAATAAAAGCCCATTTATGAGGCGTATTCGGGGGTGATTGGTTGTTTTTATGACTTGGCCTTGTGTTTGCTATGCATCGTTTATCTTAGCAAATATATTGATGGCTATTCGTGAGTAATAACAAAACCATTAAATCTGTATGCCCCTACTGCGGTGTCGGTTGCGGTATCGTGATGGAAATCACCGGTGACCGGATTACCAAAGTCGCTGGTGATAAAGAACATCCCACCAATTTCGGTCGCCTGTGCACCAAAGGAAATACTTGCATCCAGGCAATTGCCGAGTCCGGCCGTGTTGATTCTGCTTATATACGCAAAAACCGCAGCCATGATCCGGTGCGTGTGGGTATGGATGCAGCAATCACTGAAACCGCTCGGCACCTTCGTACAATCCTTGATGAACATGGTCCGGACGCGCTCTCGTTTTATGTGTCCGGGCAGATGTCCCTTGAAGCGCAATATCTGGTAAATAAACTCTGCAAAGGGTATGTGCGCACCAACAATATCGAATCCAATTCACGCCTGTGTATGGCGAGTGCAGGCAGTGGTTATAAATTATCGCTGGGTGCCGATGGCCCGCCGGGCTCCTATCAGGATTTTGATAAGGCCGATTTATTTTTTGTGATCGGCGCCAACATGGCCGACTGCCATCCGATTTTATTTTTGCGGATGATGGACAAAGTCAAAGCCGGTGCGAAATTAATTGTGGTTGATCCGCGCCGCAGTGCCACCGCCGATAAAGCCACCTTGTTTATGCAAATCAAACCCGGCACTGACCTCGCGCTGTTGAACGGGCTGTTGCATTTGCTGGTGAAGAACGGCGCTGTAGATACAAACTTTATCGAATCCTTCACCGAAGGCTGGGAGCAAATGCCCGCCTTTCTTGAGGATTATTCTCCCGAAAAAGTAGCTGACATCACCGGCATCCCGGAAGCGGATATCCGCACTGCAGCACAGATGATCGGCGACGCGCCCGAGTGGATGACCTGCTGGACCATGGGCCTCAACCAATCCACCCACGGCACCTGGAATACCAATGCCATCTGCAATTTACATTTGGCGACCGGCGCGATTTGCCGCCCCGGCAGCGGCCCCTTTTCACTCACCGGCCAACCCAATGCCATGGGTGGGCGCGAGATGGGTTATATGGGCCCCGGTTTGCCTGGCCAGCGCTCGGTACTGGTGGAAAAAGACCGCGAATTTATCGAAAACCTCTGGCAAATTCCGCCCGGCACTTTGCGCACGGAATTGGGCGGCGGCACTGTCACCCTGTTTGAGGACATGATCGCGGGTAAGGTCAAAGCCTGCTGGATTATCTGTACCAATCCGGTCGCCTCCATGGCCAACCGCAACAATGTGATTGCCGGTTTGCAGGCTGCCGAACTGGTGATTACCCAGGACGCCTTCCTCGATACCGAAACCAATCGCTACGCCGATATTTTATTGCCGGGCGCGCTCTGGGCCGAAGCTGAAGGGGTGATGATCAACTCCGAACGCAATATGACGTTGATGCAAAAAGCGGTTGAACCGCCGGGCGATGCCTTGCCCGATTGGCAAATCATCGCCCGCGTCGCCTGCGAGATGGGTTTTGCCGATGGCTTTACCTACAACTCTGCGGCGGAAGTGTTTGACGAAATCAAACAGGCGTGGAATCCCAAAACCGGTTACGACATTCGCGGCGCAAGCCATGGGCGTTTGCGTGAAGGCCCGCTGCAATGGCCGTACGCACCGGATGCGGCAAATGATCGCAATCCCATTCGCTACCGCAACGCTGGCATCAACCAAACGTTGAAAGTGTACGAAGATGGCAGTAAACCGGAATTGGTATTCGCTACAGCGAGTGGCAAAGGGGTTTTCTTCGCGCGTCCCCACGGTGATCCCGCTGAATTACCCGATAGTGATTTTCCTTTCGTACTTAACACCGGTCGCCTGCAACACCAATGGCACACCATGACCAAGACCGGAAAAATTCCGACGCTCAATAAACTTAATCCCGGTCCCTTTGTGGAAATCCATCCGGAAGATGCCACGCAGCTCGGCATCAAAGACAAACACAAAGTGGAAATTCGCTCACGTCGCGGGCGTGCAATATTACCCGCCGTAGTCACTGACCGGGTGCGCCCCGGCAATTGTTTTGCCCCCTTTCATTGGAACGATGTGTTTGGTGAAAACCTGGCAATTAACGCCGTTACCAACGACGCCATCGATCCTGTTTCGCAACAACCCGAATTCAAATTCTGCGCCGTGGCGTTGTGCCTGGTAGAAGACGAGCCGGTTTTCACAACTCCCGCTGCCAGCGATACCAACCTGATTGCCAGCGACCGCGCAGTCGCGGCAATGCCCCACACCGAGGAACTCGACATTATGCAAATCAATGCACTCGCCCAATTATTAGGGCTTGATGCGGCACCGGCCGTGAGCCTTGATGCCCACGAAAAATTGTATCTGCAAGGTTATTTGCTTGGATTGCACAGCGAGGAAGGCCGCAAACAAGGCGGTGTGCCGACATTGCCTGCCACCGCGCCAATCGATCCCGCTAAACGCTTGGTACTCGACGGCATATTGGCTGGCTTATTTGCGCGCACCTGGTTGCCCGGTGGCGGCGGACCTGCGGCATTACCGGCAGGCAGCGCAATACCCGCCTCATCGGGGCCGGATGTACCGGCACCGGCGCCCAACGAAAAAACGGCATTGGTAATCTGGACTTCATCCACCGGCAACTCGGAAAGTGTTGCAGACCAGTGCGCCAAACGTTTAACCGATGAAGGCTGCAACGTTCGCCTTGCCGCAATGGATGCGATAAAAGTACAGGAGCTTGCGGCAGCAGAAAATCTCCTGGTGCTGGCCAGCACGTTTGGCGATGGCGATCCGCCTGATAATGGCGCTGCACTCTGGAGCGCACTCGACGCCGACAGCGCGCCCACATTGACCAACACACGTTTTGCAGTGCTGGCCTTTGGCGATTCCAACTACGATCAATTCTGCGGCTTCGGTAAAAAAATTGATGCGCGACTCGAAGCCCTCGGCGGCCAACGAATCACCTCACGTATTGATTGCGAACCGGATTATCAGGAAGCGGCAACGCAGTGGTTGGGCGCAACCATAAGCGCGATGGTTTCTGCAACCGTTAGCGCATCCGCACCCGTTCCGCAATTGGCATTGGCCAGTGGTGACGATGGCGAAGCGCCACCCACTGCACCCGCCAAACCGGTTTACAACAAACAAAATCCTTTCCCCAGCAAAGTGCTGCTCAACCGCTTGCTCAACAAGCCCGGTGGCGACAAAGAAACCCGCCAGTATATTTTTGACCTGCGCGATAGCGGACTTGATTATGAAGCGGGTGATGCCTTGGGAATCTGGCCAACCAATTGCCCTGCATTGGTAGAAGATATTCTTGATGCACTTAAACTCGACCGCGATACCCATGTCAGCGTGAAAGGTGCAGGCGATATGCGCTTGGCTGATGCACTCGCCAAACAATTTGAGATCGCGCGTATCACGCCTGATTTTTTGCAATTTGTAAATGCGCGCGCCAGTAGCGACAAACTCGCCACCTTATTAAAAGACGATAAAAAAGCTGAGCTGAAACAATGGCTCTGGAGCCGACAGATTGTCGATGTATTGCAAGAGTTCCCTGTCAACACTACTGCGCCGGAATTACTCGCTGCACTTAAACGTTTGCAACCGCGTTTGTATTCAATCGCCTCCAGCCCCAAAGCCCACGCAGGCGAAGTGCACCTCACCATCAACACTGTGCGCTATGCCTGTAGTGGTAAAGCGCGCAGCGGTGTTTGCTCGGTGTTTCTGGCGGATCGCACGGAAAACCAACCTATACCCTTGTTCATTCAAAAATCTGCACATTTCCATCCACCCAAAGATTTAAGCAAACCGTTAATCATGGTTGGGCCCGGTACCGGCGTTGCACCCTTCCGCGGTTTCTTGCACGAACGTAAGGCCACCGGCGCAACCGGAAAAAACTGGTTGTTCTTCGGCGAGCAACGTGCAGCAACGGATTTTTATTATCAGGATGAATTGGAGGCGCTGCAAAAAGAAGGCGTACTGCATCAATTGGACACCGCGTTTTCGCGCGATCAACCTGAAAAAATTTATGTGCAGCACCGCATGGTTGAACAAGGCGCGCAGCTGTGGAATTGGCTGGAAGAAGGGGCTTATTTCTGTGTGTGTGGCGATGCCAGCCGCATGGCCAAAGATGTGGACACCGCCCTGAAACAGGTTATCCAAACACACGGTGGTTTGGATAAAGACGCGGCAGATGCTTATGTTGCAAAAATGTCGGCGGATAAACGCTATTTGAAGGATGTGTATTAGTGGCCCTGGATAATTGCGTTTGCAGGTATGACAGATGGTATCTATTTGCGCATCGTCACTCCCGCTTCGATTGCATGGGTGCAGGGCGACACAGGAGTCAAAGCCGATCGGGAGTCCAGCTGTTGCTGTCGGAGGAAAACCTATGGACCCCCGCTGCGCGGGGATGACGATTCCCCGCTAAACAAAATTTTTTTATTCATCGTTATATACCAATAAATATATCGATATTTTTTTACATTAAAGACCGAGGAAAAGCCATGAACCACAAAAAGAAATTATCAACACTGATTGCCAGCTTGATCACTGCAGGTTTGCCATGCACATCATTTGCCGATACGCCCACATTGGAAACCATCGTCGTTACCGCCAATGCGCAAAATACTGAAGAGGATAATACCCAGCGCATCAGCATCGACACTATTCGCGTTTATGACAAAGAAACCGTAGGCGCTGCGCTTAACCTCAGCAGCGGTGTCAGCCTGAGCAAGGTGGGCGCGCGTAACGAAGAAATGATTTATGTGCGCGGATTTGATCTGCGCCAGGTGCCGGTATTCCTCGACGGCATTCCGGTATATGTCCCTTACGATGGTTATGTGGATCTGGGACGCTTCAATACCTTCGGCATTGCCCATATCGATGTGGCCAAAGGATTCAGCTCGCTGATTTACGGCCCCAATACCTTGGGCGGTGCAATTAATTTGGTCAGCCACAAACCGGGCGATTTATTGGAAGGCGAAATCGGTGCGGGAACCACGTGGGACGATAGCGGCAATAATAATTCCCGTCGCGTCTACACCAATATCGGCAGCAACCAGGGCGGTTGGTATGTGCAGGCCGGGCTTTCGTATTTGGATGTAGATTCTTTTTCACTGCCGGATGATTTTCCTGCACGTCGTTTTGAAGATGGCGACGAGCGCGAAAACAGTTACAGCGATGACCGCAAAGTCAGTTTGAAACTCGCACTCACACCTAACGAGACCGATGAATACAGCTTGAGCTATTCATCGCAACAAGGCGAAAAAGGCAACCCGCCTTATGCCGGTGCCATCGCCAGTATCAATGCCCGCTATTGGCAGTGGCCGGTATGGGACAAAGACAGCCTTTACCTGCTCACCAACACCCGGTGGGATAAGGTCACATTGAAAGTGCGCGCCTATCACGACACTTACCAAAACTCGCTCTTCACCTATGACGATGCAACCTACACCACGCAGAACCGTCCGTCCTCTTTCAAAAGTTGGTACGACGATTACACCAACGGCGCCAGCGCGCAATTGGATTTTCAATTACATGAAAATAATTTATTGAAAGCCGCTTACCACTGGAAAGAAGATATTCACCGCGAACATAACGCTGGTGAACCCATCCGTCGCACCAGTGACCGCACACAATCCGTTGCACTCGAAGATACACATAACATCACTGAAACTTTATCGTTAGTGGCCGGTGTGTCCCACGATTGGCGTGAAAGCCTGGAGGCCGAAAATTACAACGCGAATACCGGTGTCATTTCCGATTTCCCCAAAGGCGACAACAGCGCTAACAACGCAACCCTGGGTTTATTTTATCGTGTGTCCGATGCGGGCCGCCTGCACCTGACCGGCGCGCGTAAACATCGTTTTGCGACAATTAAAGATCGCTTCTCTTATCGCATGGGCAGCGCCATTCCCAATCCGGATCTGCGCAGTGAAGAGGCCGATCATATCGAGCTTGGTTACGAACATAAATTGACTAACCAATTGCGTTGGGACATCGCCGTTTTCCGTTCGGAAATTACCGATATGATCCAGGCAATCAGTATTCCCGCCAGCGCCTGCAGTTCACCGCCCTGTTCGCAAATGCAAAATATCGGTGAGGTACGCGCAACCGGTGCAGATACCGGTTTGCATTATTCACTCGGCGATGTGCAGTTAGGTGCGGTTTACAGTTATCTCGACCGGGAAAATATCACTTCACCGTCGGTGCATTTAATTGATACACCGCGCCATAAATTTGCGGCAGACCTGCGCTGGAACATTACACGCGCATGGAATTTGACAGCGACAACCGAAGCGTCCTCGTCCCGCTACACCACCAGCAACGGTGTGCAGCAAACCAAAGGATTCGGTGTGACTAATTTAAAAACCGGCTATCGCATTTTTGATGAAAAATTATTAATCGAAACCGGTGTGCGCAATGCGTTTGACCGCCTGTACGAATACAGCGAAGGTTTCCCCGAGGCAGGCCGCACCTGGTTCCTGCAAGCGAACTACAGCCTCTAGGGAGCCTGATATGCATTCAACCATTAATCTGATCCGCCGCCGTTTATTGCAAGGCGCTGCACTGGTGATGGCCGGTGCAGCGCTGCCACTGTATGCGGAACCACTTACACTTACCGTTATGACAAGTTATCCGGCAGACGTTACGTCGCGCATGGAAGCGGCGTTTGAAAAAGCGTATCCGGATTATCGCCTGCAAATAATCTGGCGTATGCCACAAGACGCATTGCCGTATCTGCAACAACCCAAACAAGGTGGCGTGGATGTTTACTGGTCGCCATCACCGCGCACCTTTAACCAACTGAAAGCGGAAGGTGCATTTCGCAAACTGGATGTGGATTTCAATGGTTTGCCGGAAATAATCGGCAAAACCCGTCTGCGCGATTCCGGCAATTATTTTACCGCAACAGAAATGGCGGGCTTCGGTTTTGCGATTAACACGCAGTCCTTAACCAAATTGGGTATCGCCACACCGAAAAGCTGGCGCGACCTGACCAATCCGAAATTGGCCGGGCAGATCGCAGTGCCCAATCCCGCCCGCGTGGGTTTCGCGCCGGTTTTGATTGATATTCCGCTGCAAGGTTATGGCTGGGAAGCTGGCTGGGCATTGTGGAGTGAAATTAGCGGTAACGCCGAATTACTTGAACAAGGTGGTGGTTTTATTAGCGATAAGGTTGGTGTCGGTCAAGTGGCGATTGGTTTATCGATTGATTTTTTTATTGCCTCGGCCATCGCTAATGGAGCACCGATCAGTTTCATTTATCCGGACCGCGGCGGAATTAATCCTGCCCATATCGCCATTACCACTGGAACTGAACAGCCGGATGCAGCAAAAACCTTTACCGGATTTGTATTATCCGCACAGGGACAGTCATTGCTCACCCACGCCGATATTCGCAAGCTGCCCGTGCGGCCGTCTGTCTATGAAAAATTACCGGCAGATTACTATCGCCCTTTTGCCGCTGCTGCGCGCGGTGAACTGGATTACGACAATGATCGCGGGCGTAATCGTTTGGGCGTAGTGACTGCATTGTTTGATCACCATCTCGCGTATCGTCATCAGGAACAGCGCGAGCTATAGCAGAAATTGCACGCACTGGAAAGCGCAGGCAAACCCCAACCGGAATTGCGCAAGTTGCTTACATCAGTTCCCTTGTCAGAAACCGAAGCGGCGAATCCCGAATTGCAAAAACAATTTCGCGATCGCCTGGAAGGTGCCAAGCCCCGGTTGCGTGAGCCGGAGCGCCGCTGGCGCGCAGCGACTGATAAGCGCATCGCTGCTGCACAACAAGTAATAAATACGCAAACACCGGAGGCGCTATGACCTTTTGGTCAGCCGTCGTTTTATTTGTTCTGATATTGGTGACTGAAACTGTGCTGGCAGGTGTAAATACATCGGCCAGCAATTCACAAGATCGCCACATCACCAACAACCAAACACGCGAAGCTTATGCGCAACCTTTTGCGGGGTTAAACGAAGAAGAACTCGCGCAATTTTTTCGCGGGCGCAATCTTTTTCGCCAAAGTTGGGTAATTGCACCGGCACGGGATTCAGCCGTGGGTTTGGGGCCGCTGTACAACCGTATTGCCTGCGTATCCTGCCACCCTAAAAATGGCCGCGGCCGCGCGCCGGACGATGCCCGCGAACGGATGCAATCCATGCTGGTGCGTTTATCGGTAGCGGGAACAACAACGCAAGGCGGCCCAAAACCTCATCCGCGTTACGGCAACCAGTTCAATGAAGAAGGTGTTCCGGGTGTGCCCGGTGAAGGGCGCGCGCAAGTGCAATGGGAATATCAAACCATCGAATTCGCCGATGGAACACAAATACGTTTACGCAAGCCGCAGTTCGCATTTAGCGAATTAAATTACGGTGCTCTTTATGAAAAACAGGAACCGGTACAAATATCTGCGCGCATAGGCCCGGCGGTTTTCGGTTTGGGATTACTGGATGCCGTCAGTGAAAAAGATTTACTGGAATTTGCGCAACAACCAAAACCGGATGGCATTAAAGGCAAGGTCAATCGTGTTTGGGATACCGCCAGCCAACAAATCCGCATTGGCCGCTTCGGTGCTAAAGCCAATGCTGCCAGCTTGCGCAGCCAAATTGTTGAAGCCATGCTCGGTGATTTGGGAATCACATCCACTTTATTACCCAAAGAAAATTGTCTTCCCCATCAACGGGAATGTTTACAAGCATTGAGTGGGGGTTCGCCGGAATTGAAAGATGAACAATTAATGGATCTGGAATTTTATTTCCGCCATCTTGCAGTGCCCGCTCAACGCAATATCAACAATCTACAGGTAAAGGCGGGCAAAAAAATATTTGTCGATATTGGTTGTGCACTCTGCCATCACCCAGAATTAAAAACCGCTAAACATTATCCGTATAAACATTTAGCCGATTTATCTATCCAGCCTTACACAGATCTATTGCTGCATGATATGGGTGAAGGCCTGGCTGATGAACGCCCGGATTTCCAAGCCACTGGTCGCGAATGGCGCACACCGCCGTTGTGGGGTATTGGTCTGACAGAATTTATCAACGAATACCAATCCTATTTACACGATGGCCGTGCACAAACCTTTGCGGAAGCCATTCTCTGGCACGGCGGTGAGGCAGAAAAGGTGCGCGAGCGTTATCGCAAATTGCCAGGTATCAAGCGTGAAGCGCTGGATCAATTTTTGTTATCGCTATAGGGGGAGTGAATCCGAACCAGAATTCTACCGGATTCTGGTAAAAAAACGCTCCGTGATATCGCTGATATTACAGAGGCTGTTACAAGAGGCTATTTCAATTTAAAAAACGCCATCGTTTGTTGTAATTGCAATGCCTGGCTAGTGAGTTCTTCCGCCGTGGCATAAAGCTCTTCTGCTGATGACGAATTCTGCTGTGTTGCGATACTGATTTGTGTAATTGCGGTAGATATCTGGCTGGCTCCCATGGTTTGTTCGTTGCTGGCGGCGGAAATTTCCTGCACCAGGCTGGCTGTTTTCTTAATAGCCGGAACTATATTGTCTAACAATTTTCCGGCGTTTTCTGCCAGCTTTACCGAGCTATCTGCCAATTCCCCAATTTCTTTTGCGGCGGTTTGGCTGCGCGCTGCCAATTTGCGAACTTCGCTGGCTACGACTGCAAAGCCGCGACCATGTTCCCCTGCTCGGCCTGCTTCAATTGCTGCATTGAGTGCGAGCAAATTGGTTTGGTAGGCGATGTCGTCAATTATGTTAATTTTTTCCGCAATTGTATGCATGGCGTCCACCGTGTCCTTAACTGCAGTGCCGCCTTCATTGGCCTCCTGTGCGCTGTTACTGGCAATATTGTCGGTTACTTTGGCGTTGTCATTATTGTGTCCAATGGATGCGCTTATTTCTTCCATGGATGCACTGGTCTCTTCAATACTTGCGGCTTGCTCAGTGGCTGATTGACTTAAGGACTGCGCTGTTCCGCTCACTTCTTCAGATGCGGACGATAAGGAGTCGGCAGCAGATCTCACCTCGCTAATAATGTCACTAAGCTTGGTAACCATCTCGCGGATGGCAAATAATATACTGCTTTGATCCTTTGGTTTTACATTGACCTGAATCGATAGATCGCCACGAGCGATACGCGAAATAACATCGGCTGTGTAATTGGGTTCTCCGCCCAATTGTTGTATCAAACTGCGGGATATGAGCAAACCAATTACCATGCTGAGCAGGGCGCTGACAATAATAATGCCGATATTAATTACACGAGAACGTTCATACATGTGATTGGAAATAGTGAATTCTTCTTCGGCAACTTTTAGTTGCACATTAACCAAACGGCTAAATCGATCGGAGACGGGTTCAATGCTGGGGTAAAGTTTGTTGATGACAAAATTATCCAATTTTGCACTGTCCTGATCATTCATTATTTGCTGGAGTTCGATGACAGCAGCATTGGCAATATTGAGCAGCGGATGTAATTCATTCACCAGTTTTTCTTCGTCAGGAACCAGTTTGGTTGCCAGATAGCCTTGCCATAGCTCTTCGATTTTTTGATTGGCTTCGGTGATACTGGTTTGTCCTTGTTGCCAATCTATGCCTTTGTTTCGCACTTTGTGCGCGATATCCACGATGTTGACGGCGTACATGTCGGCAATAATTTTAAGGTCTTTTAACGGAATAACGCGATCATGATAAACCGTCGCCATACCGGCATTGGCTTCGCGCATTCCATTGATACCCATGACCCCAATGGCGATCATCAGAATGAGTAATGTACCGGCTAAAATACCGAGTCGCACAGTGACCTTCATATTCTGAAACATGGGCTGCTCCTTGATGCCAGACGTAAATGTGAAGCGTAAGGGGGAATAAAAATATTATGTTGTTGTAATTGAAAAAGTCACATCTGGGGATGGGGCTTCGCTATCAACCATAGTAAGGTGCCGACTCTTTGTCAAAAAGTGGCAGTACCGGGATATATTTCAACACAGCATAAAAAAAACTATTGCGCTCGTCCGCAGGTTGATACGAAACGGACTGATGGGGCGCAATGGGGCAGGTAGCCGCAACCAGATGATATCGGTAAAGAAAAACTCTTTTTAATCAAAGAGTTAGTGACTAAATAATAGTATCGTTTACGCAATTCAATTCTGCACTATAAGTCACTTCTGGTTAGTTAATACCTGTTTCGATAGTTAACAGATCTTCATTACCCGCTGGGGCATGTGCATTCCTCTGCGTTTTCGTTTTAATTCATATCAATGCATGCCCAGCAGTTTTGCGCGCGCTTCCCTGTAATTGAAAGGAGTTTGTTGCTGTTTTGCCTCTTCGCGCTGCTCGTCCAATTGCTGAAATATGGCAATTTCGTCATCAGGCATGAAATGCAGGCAGTCGCCGCCAAAAAACCACAATAAATCGCGATAGAGTAATGGCATCAAGTGCGAATAAGCACCAACTACCCGGCATATCAATACTTGCCCTAGCTCAAGGAAGTTGGCCCCGTGAGGTTGTTGTTGCAGTTGCGCTAGTGTGGCGAGAAACTCCTGGTCATCTTCACTTAAAGGCTCGCTATTAAATGGCGGCAATTGCTGGATCTGCGCGCGGAAGGCCGCAAGTAACTCCAGGTGATATGTGTAATACTCTTGATCGTAAATAGCTTGTTCTGCACTTGAAATCGACATACTGCGCCCTGATGTGGTGGTAGATTTTCTGACCTTCATTCATTTCTGCGAGGGGTTATGACTCCGGCACTCTCATTAAGAAACCTGCGTAAAGTTTACAACGAAAAATTCGAAGCCTTAAAAGGTATTTCACTGGATGTGATGCCCGGTGATTTTTTTGCCATGCTTGGACCAAATGGTGCGGGCAAATCCACTACGATTGGTATCATCAGTTCATTGGTGCGCAAGACATCCGGCACTGTTGAGGTGTTTGGTAAAAATATCGATACCGACTTCTCCGTTGCTAAAAAGTACTTGGGTGTAGTTCCGCAAGAATTTAATTTCAGTATGTTTGAAAAGGTGGAAGACATAGTATTGCAGCAAGCGGGCTACTATGGCTTAGCGCGCAAACAAGCACAGGTGCAAACTGAAAAATATCTCAAACAGCTGAGCTTATGGGATAAGCGCCATACACCTGCTCGTATGCTATCTGGTGGTATGAAGCGGCGTTTGATGATTGCACGCGCGCTGGTACATGAGCCGCAGCTGCTTATCCTCGATGAACCAACCGCAGGTGTTGATATAGAACTGCGTCGTTCCATGTGGGAATTTTTGCGCGAGATTAATGCAGCGGGTACGACAATTATCCTCACCACCCACTATTTGGAAGAAGCGGAGAGTCTATGTCGCAACGTAGCCATTATTGACCAGGGTGTAATTGTTAAAAACACCAGTATTAAAAGTTTATTGCAGCAGCTCAATAAAGAAGTTTTTATTTTTGATGTGCTGGGCAACTTACAATCGCTGCCGAGTTTGGCTGGCCACAATGTAGCCCAAATTGATGAGCACTCATTTGAAGTTGAAGTCGATAAAGGCCAATCGCTTAATGCTGTATTTACCCAATTGACTACCCAGGGCTTTGAAATTGTCAGTATGCGCAATAAAGCCAATCGGTTAGAGGAGTTGTTTGTTGCCATGGTGAATGCGAATAAAGATCTGGCGAATGCAGTGCAAAAAGAGGGGCAGTCATGAGTTTACAAGAACAGTGGATTGCATTGCTGACCATCTTGCAAAAAGAAATCAAACGTTTTACTCGCATATGGATTCAAACGTTATTACCGCCCGCCATCACTATGGTGTTGTATTTTGTGATTTTCGGTAAGCTGATTGGTAGCCGCATTGGCGATATGGGCGGTTTTAGCTATATCGAGTTTGTAGCGCCGGGTCTGATTATGATGGCGGTGTTGACCAACTCATACGCGAATGTATCGTCTTCATTTTTCAGTGCAAAATTCCAGCGTAGCGTGGAAGAAATTTTAGTATCGCCAACGCCCAATTACATTATTTTATTAGGCTACGTGATGGGCGGTGTCGCACGTGGTATGGCAGTTGGTTTAATAGTGACCTTGATGTCCCTGTTTTTTACGGATTTGCATATTTACAATTGGTTCATCACAATCTCTATTGTGTTGATGACTTCCATCCTGTTTTCCCTGGCAGGTTTTATCAACGCTGTCTACGCCAATAGTTTTGATGACATTTCAATTGTCCCGACATTTATCCTCACGCCATTAACCTATTTCGGTGGTGTATTTTATTCGATTAATTTGTTGTCAGAGTTTTGGCAGCATGTGTCGGTATTTAACCCTATTCTGCATATGGTGAATGCATTCCGTTACGGCATGCTCGGGATTACCGATGTACATATCGGTATGGCGTTTACCGGTTTGACTCTCTGTGTTGTTGTACTCTTTGCTGTCGGCTTGCATTTATTAAAAACGGGCAAGCGTTTGCGCGCTTGATCTGGCTATTGGAAAAATTATTGGAATTGCTATGAACCACAATCCGCTTGGTCGTCAAACAGATTATGTATCGGTCTACGCACCGCAATTACTGTTTCCTATTCCCCGTGCTGAATCGCGCGAATTATTGGGTATAGGTGATAGCTTGCCGTTTTATGGCGCGGATATATGGACAGGGTATGAATTGTCCTGGTTGGATGCCTTGGGTAAACCGGTTGTCGCCATTGCCGAGTTTTTTATTCCCTGCACCAGCGAATTTATTGTGGAGTCAAAATCGTTCAAACTCTATTTAAATTCACTCAATCAAACCCGGTTTGAAAATGCTGCTGAAGTAGGAGTGTTAATTGCCAAAGATCTTTCGGCGATAACCAATGCCGAGGTTCGAATTAATTTGATTCCGTTGACTGCATCGGTGCGCGCCGCGCAACATCTATCCAATATTGTTGACGTGAACGGTGAGTTATTGGATGAGCTGGACGTTGCAATAGACACCTATCACCCGGCACCTGAATTACTTGCTACGGAAACCGGAATTGTGGATGAGAGTTTGGTAAGTCATTTGCTAAAAACCAACTGCCCGGTGACAGGGCAGCCTGATTGGGCGAGTATTGTCATTCGTTACAAGGGCAAAAAAATCCAGCGCGAAAATTTGTTGCGCTACATTATTTCGTTTCGCGAGCATCAGGATTTTCATGAGCATTGTGTAGAGCGAATTTTCAGTGATATCGCGCGAGTATGTCAGCCGGAAGATTTGACGGTATATGCGCGTTATACGCGGCGTGGTGGATTGGATATCAATCCATTTCGCTCCAGCAATCCTTCTGCGGCGCCAGAACTATTGCGCTTGATTCGCCAGTAGCGCTCGCGCCAAGTAGACGGAGCCGATTTATACGATCACTTTATCTTTCAAGCGGCTCGCTGCTTTTTCGAGTGACTCGATAACTTTTTGTTTGTCGTAATTGCGCACCTTGTCCATATCCAGATACATGGAGAAACCTTCAGCGCGATCCTCAAAGTAACTTTGGTTTTTACCCATTTCTTTGCGCAGGTCTGCCACTTGGTAGACCTTGACTGGCAATGAAAAGCCTTTCACCTGAATTTCACCTTTATCGCGACACATTACGGTGTCCTTCACCAGTGACCAGGTTTCATGCGAAATTAAAATCTCATCGGGCTCTGCCGCTGACTCAAGGCGGCTTGCCAGATTGACCTGGGTGCCAAGCACGGTGTAATCCAAATGATTGGATGTACCAAAGGTACCGACAGTGCAGTAACCAGTATTGATACCCATGCGCACTTGCAATGGTTTTTTGATGCCCTGGTTAAACCATTCCACTTGCATGGATTTGATGCGTTTTTTCATCGCAATGGACATTGCGACGCAACGGGTTGCATCGTCTTTAACCCCTTTACTATTACTATCTCCAAATAGCACCATGATGCCGTCGCCCATAAATTTATCGATGGTGCCGCCATAATGCGCCACGATTTTCGACATCTCGGTGAGATAGTGATTCAGCAACTCGGTCAACGCTTCGGCTTCAATTTCTTCCGAGAGCTGGCTGAAATCTTTGATATCAGAAAAGAAGATGCTGATACGCTTGCGTTCCGCTTGCAGGTTTTTATCGTCACCGCGATTAATTGCTTGCCATACTGTCGGCGGCAAGTAGCGGGATAATTTATAGGCGCGGATCTTGTGCCATTTCTGTTCGTTTTCCAATTGCTTTTGGCTGATCATTAATTTGTGAAAACGTTGGTGCATATAAATGGCGTAAACTAAAAAATAAGTGGCAACACCAATCAGGCTTGCGGCGCTGATTTCAATGCTACTGGAAAGTACCAGTTGGGGTTTATGAATGACCAGACTAAGCAAAACTCCGACTGCAAACGCACTATTATCTTCCATCAATTTCCGCATGCCGCCACTAATCAGTGCGTTAAATTGAATCATGGTCAAAAACATTACGCAGGGCAAAATACTGAAGTCGGTCAAACTAAGAACGACACCAATAAGCGCGGCATCTGCATGAGATAACCAGCGATTAAGCCTGGCCATCTGCTCGGGTATTTGTTTACGGGTGAAATGATAGGTGGCATAGGCGTAGATTAATAAAAATACAATTACACCCATGTGGGTATGGCTAGGATGATCCCAATTAATAAAAGAGGCCAATGTGCCTGATGCGGCAAAACAAATAAGTGCGCGAAAATAATATTGCTGTATCGGGGATTCTGTGTGCAGTTGTTGACTGTCAGTCTTACTGTTCATTGGACTAAAACCTTGTTGTTATTTGGTCAGTAAGTGAATCCTTGCAAATAGGCCTAGCTGCTTACCCAAGCCAGTGAATTAAACGGGTTTTTATTCAAAATGTCTACTTGTTGGTTGAATAACAAGCGACTTTTCTGGCTGCTTATTATTTAAACTTCAATTCCAGATATTTTTCTTCCAATTCGGTATATTGCTTACGCAGTTCGGCAAACTCGGTCTGTATTTGTTGCAAATCTGTCGGATTAGCACTTGATTCTGAACCTGTATGTTCCAGATCATTTTTAAGTTGATCGTTTTCTCTTTCCAGCTCCTCCAGATTACCCAGCAGCTCTTTACTCTCCTGGGTAAAGCTCTCCAGTGTTTCTTTTATGCGCTGATTCTCCTCTTCCAATTGATGATCGTTGCCGATTATGCCTTCCTGCTCTGCAATTTTTTCGTTGGCTTTATTAAGTTCCTCTTCCAGCAATTGGACGCAAGTATCCGACTCCTGGACAAAGCGGACTTGTCGTTGTAACTGCTGCTCCAATTCTTTGATAACGAGATCTTTTTCTTCGGCAGTCACTGCCCCTTCCAGTTTTCGTTGCAGATTGCTGATGACCCGGTACTGATCAGCAGCTACATTGCGCAGCTTCATAATTTCTTCGGCCGCGCGAGGATCCTGGCGGATGATATTGATAGTTTTGTTTTCGACTGGGCGTCCGGTTATGGCTGCATTGGTGTCTTGCATGTAGTGGCTTATGTCGTTGTAGCTATTACCGTATTGTCCCAGGAGGATTTCATATTGTTCCCGATCTGCAACTCCATCGGCCATCGCATACAGCTCGTTGTAATATCCCTGGGCGGTGGCTTGCGCTTCGTTCCAGCGCTTTTCCAGATCAAAAAACAGCTTTTTGAATTTCTCCAGATTCTCCACGCGCTTCTTATATATTTCCAGCTCATCACTGGATTCTGCATCCAGTGACGAATCCAGTTCTATATTCAAAGCGGGATCGATATTAGCAGGAGCAGGCTGCAGTAAGGGTTCCAGTGTTTGTCGGAAAATATTCCAATAACCCTCGCTGCCTTGCACTTCAGTAGTGCCCAGTTCTTCTGCACGGAGGAAGGCATAGCGGAGCGCAACAATACGCTGGTTAATCGGTAGGTCGGCAGGCTGTTCCGCAGTAATATCGCCGCGGGGTGCAACGAGACTAAAACGATCCTGGGTAAACTCCAATTGCTCATTAACCAATTGTTTGTAGGATTTTGCCGGTACATTTGCCGGCGCCTTGGATGTTTTAATCGTTTCAATCAGCTCACGCAATTTTTCTTGCTGTCGCCGAATCAATTTTTTTTGTTTCAGGGAATAAAAAATCAGTACGACGGCCGCGATCAGCAACGCCAAATAAATTTCTATGGCTACCGCGAGGATGAGGTTTGGTACATGCATATTATTGTCGGCCGCAGGATTTCTGAAAACGAGTAGAACCGTGGCAACTTTATTGCTACGGCCTACTCTATAATGGCTAATTAACGTATCTGCCTGAAAGTATGGTACAGATTCAGCCAATATTCGACTTGGCTATACCTTTATCACCCGGCGCCAGGTCTGATCATCGAATCCTGGATTTTGGGTTTTAACCGTTTCAAGATGAGGTTTTTAGTTATATGGATGCAATTCAGGCATTACATCAGCGCGTATCGACTCCCAGGCTCACCGCACCAGCACCCACATCCGAGCAATTGGAAGTGTTATTCAGGGCGGCGATACGGGCTGCTGATCACGGCAATTTGCGACCATGGCGGTTTTTAACTATTGAAGGGAATGGACTTGTCCAGTTGGGCAAAATATTTGCAGCCGCCGCTACGGTTAAAAACCCTGCTATCACCCAACTGGAAGTGGATCGCTGCCATGCAATGCCGCAGCGCGCACCATTGATTGTGGTGGCAATTGCGCGATACCAGCCCAATCCCAAAGTGCCACACATTGAGCAAATTATCGCCGCCGGCGCTGCTACCCAAAATCTTATCAATGCAGCCTTTGCAACTAATGTAGGAGCTGTATGGCGTACTGGCGACATGGCATATGACCCAGTGGTAAAACAGGCGCTCGGCTTGGTAGAAGGTGAGGAGATTGTTGGCTTCATTTATCTTGGAACACCTACGGTTCCACCGCACGCACCGCGAGAACAAAATCCTGGCGACTTTTTTAGTGCGTGGCCACAGGAATAAGATTGCGTTTACGGATTTGCTTGTGTACATTAGCGCGCCTTCGCAGGGGGTACTTTGGATAGTGCTTCAAGCGAAAATCGCACAGCTAAATCGTAGCGATTCAATAACGGTGAGATGTCCGAGTGGCCGAAGGAGCACGCCTGGAAAGTGTGTATACCGCAAGGTATCGAGGGTTCGACTCCCTCTCTCACCGCCATTTTTAGCAAGGTCCGCTGTACAGTTTCGCGCGCAGCAGTTCGCTGTTTGTACAGGTTGATCGAAAATTGTATTTCATTGATTTATAAAGCATTAATTTGGAAGTTTCGCGCAAGAAAATCAAATAAATGCTTGACTCACCGAACCCCGATCAATAAAATGCGCGCCTCAACAACGCACTCATAGCTCAGCTGGATAGAGTACTCGGCTACGAACCGAGCGGTCGGAGGTTCGAATCCTCCTGAGTGCACCATAAAGTAGTACTGAAACCCCTGATTATTCTAAAGATTTTCAGGGGTTTTTGCTTTCTAGGGTTTGCAGGTCGATAAAGTGTCGAAAAACGTTTATTCATTCACTGCAGGCCAGCTTCTAACAATACTTGCTCCTATCTGAATCCAATCGGCGAATTTTGCCCAAGGAGGAATAGAGGGTAAATAAGTAATATCCAGTCATTAAAATGGTAGTTAAAGGCAGTATTTTTTAACGGATAAAAATCGAATTAATGGAGTTTCATGTGAAGAAGTTAGCTAATAAGGTTAGCGATAAAGTTTTCGAAGCTAAAGTCGCTGAGAAATTAAATCAAGTTTGGAAGTCTATTGGCGGTATCGTCTTCAATTACAGCTTTCCTCATCACGCAATGGCTAAACTAATCGAGGCTCCCTCGGAAAAGCCAATTGCCAGCAAAACATCTTCCCAAGAAAAATCCTCTTCTCAACAACAATCGTATGCGCTTCTGCAAAGAAGCTTTGCCGCGTTTGGAGGATATTACATAGCGGTAATATCGCGATTAGCAAGGCGCGTGGCTGATAGATGCTAACGAAGTGTGCATAAACAAAAAACTTTAATAATTTTATTTTCAGGAAAAATGTATGAAAAATATATTTCTAGGACTTGGGCTTTTATTAACTGCGGCCAGTGCTTTGGGTAGTACCGGAACTGGAAAAATTATAGGTCTAATTCCATACAAGGTGGGTGGTGAAGAAATATTGTTTGTTAAGGTTGAGAATACTCCCTCCGATACGCCTCAGTGTAATTGGACAGGGCGTTATGTGATGGGAAGTGCAGGCAATCCTCATTTTAAATATACGCAGTCAGTAATTCTCGCTGCATTCATGGCAGGGACGCCTGTTAGGCTCAATGGTAATAACACTTGTGACACATATGATAATTCTGAAAAATTTTGGTATTTATGTGTAGGTAATACACTCTGCTGAGATGAAATATAATGAAAAATAGTGCATTTATTTTTGTAATTTTATTGTTCGCTCTTAATGTTAACGCTGAAGTAATGTCCAGAGGAAAGATAACGATGATCGATACCTCTACCAGCGCGACAGGCACATTTGCGATAAAGGTAGAAGGGGCGGGTGGATATGTGTGTAACGGTAATACGTATGCCTTATCAGTAGCGAACTTTCCTGATGAAAAAAGCTTTGATAGAGCATTTTCGGTTGCACTGGTTGCATTTACTGCTGGTTACACAGTGGAGGTATACAACAATCCTATATCGGCAAGTTGTCCCTATATGAGCAATATCCGAATAATAAAGGCCGAGTAATATTTTTTATCTAAAGTCAATAAATCAGAAATGGAACTTATTTAATGAAAAAGCTTATTATTTTTGCTGCGGTATTATTTTGTGCTAATAGCTTTGCTGGAGCTCAATCTGGCAAAGTACAAACTATTCTTGTTCGTGAGGATGGATTGCACTACGTTATTCTTGTTGGTGCGCCGATAGGAAAGCCAGCATGCGCCACAGGCGGTTATTGGATGATAAGAGATGAAAATTCTGCTGCTGGAAAAGCTCAATTAAGTGTTTTGCTCGCAGCACAGGCTTCAGGTAGATCAGTGTATATAGTGGGAAGAAACTCGTGTACTCGGTGGGGTGATGGAGAAGATATTAGCTCTGTCCAGATTACAATCCAATAAATATGATTAATTACTATTCACAGCCTATGAGCCTTTAGCATCGAACAAGTGTCGAAAACACTGTATTGATAATCGGTTTAAAGCGGAATGACTAAATCTCACCCCTCCCAATAATCATGAGGCTTAGGGGTTAGTAATGGGCTATTGCGGGCGGCAGGTGAGGGGTTCGAATCCTCCTGAATGCACCATATTGGATGAACAAAAAGGCCTGTTAGCAATGACGGGCCTTTTGTTTTCGGCTTATTTAATTCCCTTGGCGACCCAATTTTCGTTATTAAACTCCAATTCCTTACTTTACTTATTGCTATCCCCCCAACTTTTGCTATACCCAAAGCAGGTGGGAAGTGTTGAGTTAGCTATAGCTGCTGCCTGTACATTCGGTCAGATTAAGTGAGGGTATCGTGGAACTTAGAAATTTAATTGATAACGCACAGAAGTTGCCAAATATTCCTAAAGTGGTTCAAGAGCTGATAGAGAGTTTTGGCGATGAGAATATTAATAATGAGGTGATTGCTAAAAAAATCAGTGCTGACCAGGTGCTGACGGCAAAAGTGTTGCGCGCGGCAAATTCGGCGCATTACGGCGGCAACCGTAAAGTGGGCTCGGTGAGTGATGCGGTGTTTGTGCTGGGTTTTAATGCGGTGCGGACGTTGGTGTTGGCGTCGGGTATGACTGGTGCGTTCAAGGCACCGGAAGGTTTTGATTTGCCGGCGTTCTGGCACAATAGTTTTGCGGTGGCGAGTACTTGCAAATGGCTGGCGAAGTTTTCCAAAGATGATGCGGAGACTGCCTTTACTTGCGGCATGATCCACAATATCGGCGAGTTATTGATTCACATCCTCTTGCCTGAAGAATGCAAAGAGATCCAGAAAGTTGTTGATCGCGGTGCACGCAATTCGGATATTGAAAAGAATGTGCTTGGATTTAACTTCCCGGAAGCTGGTGCTGAGTTGGCTAACCGTTGGAAGTTTCCTGATGCGATAGTGGCCGGTATTCGTTACCAGTTGAATCCGGAAGGTGCGCCAGAGTTTTCGCGCTTTGCCGCATTGATCAATATTGCCGATTACATTGTGCATGAGAACGAAAAAAACGGCGGTGCGACGTTGATGGAGCATTTCCCGAATGAGCTTGCGACCAAGCTGGGAATTAACCTGGTGAAGTTGACTGAACGTATAGATGAAACCAAAGATTTAATTGGCGGTTTCGATGATTTACTGCATTAAACCAGAACGTTGATAGATGGTGAGAGAGATAAGCCCGTGTTGATCACGGGCTTTTTTATGGGTAATAGATTGGTTTTTAGCGATGATAAATTAGTGGCAGGCTTGTAGCGCATCGGCGAAACACGCATCAATTTCCTGCGGGGTAGTTTTGCGTTTGATCGCTTCAAAAAAAACGACTGCTTGCGGATATTCTCGGCTTAAGTACATCAGCCATTGTTTCACGCGATTGCCGCAATTACGCTCACAATAAAGCGGCGTGGTCAGCTTGTAGTAGTCGTAAAGCATATTGCAGATTTGGCGCCAAGTGAGCGGAGTGTAATCCTCTCCCTTTATATGCGCTTTAATTTGGCGGGCGAGATCAGGGCAGGCGAGTAAGCCGCGACCGAGCATTACATCAGCACCGTTGGATTGTTCGCTGCAGCGCAGGTAGTCTGCGACCGACCAGATTTCGCCATTGGCGATAACCGGGATTTTCAATTCGGCGCGGATATCCGCAATATGATTCCAGTAAGCCGGTGGTTTGTAGCCATCGGCTTTGGAGCGGGCATGAACCGTTAGCTCATCGGCACCGGCGGCCTCTACGGCGCGAGCATTGTCCATATAGCTGCTGCGATCTTCATAGCCAAGCCGGATTTTAGCGGTGACAGGAATTTCCCGTGGTACTGCATCGCGCACGGCTTTAATAATGGAATAAACGCGGTCAGGGGTGCGCAACAGGCAGGCGCCACCCTCGTGGGAGTTGACTGTTTTTGCGGGGCAACCAAAGTTCAAATCAATCGCCTTGGCGCCATAGCGCACCAGCTCTAACGCATTGATCGCCATAGGCTCGGGTTTACTGCCTAGCAGTTGCACACGTACCGGTGTGCCGTTCGGGGTTTTGCAATCGCTTTCCAGTTCCTGTGCGTATTTATAGAAGACTTTGTAGGGCAATTTTTGGTCGGTAACGCGGATAAACTCGGTCACACAGCCATCCAATCCACCAATACGCGATAGTATGTCGCGTACATGATGTTCAACAACGCCCTCCATCGGGGCCAACATAATGCGCATAGATTTGCTCAGGTTCGTTTACAGGCCGGCATTTTAGCCGGTTTTGGTTGATAATTTGTTCAACCCTGCGTAGATTGCGCGGCCTTTTGCGGGTAAACCCCATCTTTTTACTGATTATCGAGGTTCTTAATGACTCAGCCTGTTTTTCACGACCTGATTAGCGACAGCCAGTTGCGCAAGGCAATTGATGTATTGGGTTACGAACAACCCACTCCGGTGCAGCTCAAGGCAATTCCGGCAGCGGTGGCGGGTCAAAACCTTATTGTCAGCTCTAAAACCGGTAGTGGTAAAACAGCGGCATTTTTATTGCCCGCGTTGCAGGCGATTCTTGCCAAGCCGCCAGTGAATCCGAGTTCTACCCGCATTCTGATTTTGACTCCAACCCGTGAGTTGGCTCGCCAGATCGTGAAGAACGCCGAACAACTGCTCAAATTCACCGGCTTAAAGGTGGGAATGGTGTGTGGCGGTGAGGAATTAAAATACCAAAAAGCGATGCTGCGTAAGAATCCCGAAATTGTAGTGGGGACGCCGGGGCGTTTGGCCGAGCATATCGCCCATAAATCGACAGAATTTTCCGGGCTTGAATTTCTGGTATTGGATGAAGCTGATCGCATGCTCGACATGGGCTTGAGTGAAGATGTGCTCAAAATAACCAATACCTGCCGCACTGAACGCCAGACGTTTTTGTTCTCGGCAACGATGGAGCAAAAAGGCCTGCGTCATTTGATCAAGCAAGTGATTCTTGGTGAAGCGCAGGAAATTTATATCGACGAAAAGCCCAATGATATTATTCAGCAAATGTTATTGGCTGACGATTACAAGCACAAAGAAAAATTGTTAGTTGCGCTTCTGCAAAAATCGACCTTTGAAAAAGTCATTATTTTTACCAACACCAAACTCAAGGCCGCGCAACTGGATAATTTGTTGCGCTACAACAAATTTCGTGTGGGCACATTGCATGGCGATATTACCCAGGACCAACGTAAGATTACCCTCGACCATTTTCGTCAGGGCAGAACGACAGTATTAGTCGCAACTGATGTGGCGGCGCGCGGGTTGGATATTCCTGGTGTTGAGTTAGTCGTAAATATGGATATGGCATATTCAGGCGATGAGTATTTACACCGCATCGGCCGAACCGGTCGCGCCGATAAAGAGGGCAGGGCAGTGTCTTTGGTGGATAAGAAGGAGTGGAATCTCACCAAAGGAATTGAACGTTACCTGGGGGCAACTTTCGAGACAATTACTATGCCGGGTTTAAAAGGTAAATATCAAGGCCCGGATAAAACAAAATCGTCAGGCAAGTCGGTTGGTACTAAAAAGAAAACAACCACAAAAGAGAAAAAGGCTGATGCACCCAAGGTAAAAGTGCGTGAGCGCGATAAGAAAAACATTGGCAATCGCCGTATTCCCACCGCGCTTAAGACAACTGTAACGGTAGATGGTTTCGCTCCGCCGAAGAAGAAAATTACCAGGCAAGTTGATGATAACGATGAGTAAATAAACCTGATAAACGCAGGTGCATCAGCATGTCAATTTTATTTCAATCAGGTGATTGACCCTTTTTTAAAATAAGCCTAGTATCAGATCAACAGTGGTGAATTTAACAGTAGTCACTGTGCCCACAGGTGAAGTTAGTCTTTAGCTTGGTAAATAAAGGTTGGCTTTACAGGTGTTCATAGAATAGGTTTTCTGACAAAGGTCAGCGTCACCTATCTGTCATAAACTTCTGTTTTATTGAAAGTGCTTTACTCGAATTGTTTTATTGTTTTCTAATCAGCGATTGAATTGCAGTAATCATTAACTGGTCATTGAGTAATAAGGGGGTAAACGACACAGATCTCATTCCATAGAAAATTGCGTTCTCGGGTAATAACTTCACGATATTGGGCTTTTGTAAATTGCCCGTATTATTCTCAGACCTGAAGGGGATTATTCTTTATGGCAAGAAAAACGCATGCCAGACGTAGTGCAAACCATCACTCATACGATGACTCAAGTTATCCCGCGTCGCGACACAAATCGCGAAAGAATCAACGAAGTGATGACAACATTGTCGAAATAAAATCCCGCTCGCAACAAGTCGAAACAGCTTACTCTCCACCTCGCTCTGCCCAACCTCTCCGCGCTAAAAACAAATCCCAGCAGCAATACATCAACGCTATCAATAGCCACATGCTCACTTTTGGTATTGGCCCGGCCGGTACCGGTAAAAGTTATTGTGCGGGTGCGTTGGCAGCGGAGGCGCTGGAATCCGGGCGTATTGAGCGCATTATCCTTACGCGTCCGGCGGTGGAGTCAGGTGAAAATCTTGGATTTTTACCAGGCGATCTCGATGAAAAATTTTCTGTGTATATCGATGCCTTCCGCGATATTTTAAATGAGCGCCTCGGTGCCGGAACTGTTGATTACTGCTTGCGCCATGGCCGCATAGTTGCTGCGCCGCTCGCATTTATGCGCGGCAAAACCTTTAATAGCAAAACCTTTGTCATTCTCGATGAAGCGCAAAATACCAGCCCGGCGCAGATGAAGATGTTCCTCACCCGGATTGGCGAAGATTGTAAAGTCGTCATCAACGGCGATATTAAACAAAGTGATATTCGCGGCCCTAACGGCTTGGAGGATGCCGTCAATTTGTTGGACGGCTTGGCAAATGTGTATGTGCATGAGTTTGAACGTGAAGATATAGTGCGCAGCGGTTTGGTGCGCGATATTATTGACCGTTACGAAGTGCCAGACGAAGACTAATCAACTTCAGGGCACACATCCGATCCAATATTATCGGTTGTGTGTCCTTGTCATTTTTATCTGGCTTGCTAAATGATTGGCGAGTCGGCATCCTGCGCGCGTTTTTTCCTTTTATTAATGTTCTTCGATCATTCTTCTTCATTTTTATGATCATCATTCTTTTCTGATAACTATTATGAACGATTTGCGCTGCCCGCTTTGCCATCAACCTTTGCTGCAAAATACCCAAGGTTTAGCTTGTGTCAATCGCCATCAATTTGATCGCGCTAAAGAAGGTTATTTCAATTTACTGCCGGTACAAAATAAACATTCACGTGAGCCTGGTGATGCTAAAGAGCAATTGCAAGCGCGCCGCCAATTTTTGCAGGCGGGATTTTTTAAATCGCTTAAAGAACACTTGCAGGAATTATTGCCAACAACAACTGTAACCTTGCTGGATATAGGTTGTGGCGAAGGTTATTTCACTGCAGGCTTTTCTGAGAGGCTGCCTGATGCGACGGTATACGGAATTGATATCGCCAAAGCCGGTGTGCGTCTTGCAGCGAAAGCGGCGAAAGATAAAACCGGCTTGGTTTACAGTGTTGCTTCAAGTTTTAATTTGCCCTTTGCTGATAAGTCTATGGATGTGGTAACGCGTATTTATGCACCTGGTAAAGATGCCGAGTTATGGCGTGTAATAAAACCGGAGGGGAAGTTAGTTATAGTTGCGCCCGGCGAAAATCATCTGCTTGGCTTGCGTTCGCGTATTTATAAAGAGGTGCGTCCGCATCCCCAACCAATCACACCGGAAGGTTTTTCCTTGGTTGAACATCATCGTTTGGGAGGAGATTTGCGGGTGAGTGAACGTGCTATGTGCGCGGCACTTTTGGCAATGACGCCCTTCGCTTGGCGGTTGGCACCGGATCTACGGGATTCAATCCTCGGTAGTGAATTACAGGATACTTTGGATTTTATGATTAGTGTTTATAGCAAAAGTTGACATTTTTCCTGTTTTCGATAGCTTTTTTGTCGATATAGTAATTAAAAAATAGGATTTAGGTCACGTTTTTAAATGCGGTTGTGGCATAAAGCATCGATGAGTTATGATGAAATTGTTGGTTGGATGTTTTTCGTGCCACTGGAATGATGGAGGTCGAAAAACCCGTTTTTATTTCCAATACTATCTGTTTTAAGTTATACCAACATTCCTGGATTTAGTTACCCGGATGCAGTTGGTTAGGCTTCTGCAATAGGGATTTTCTTGCCTCCCCCCTGCGTTCATTTTATGGACTCGCATCCCCTGTGAAACTATTCGCTTGAACTATTTTTAATTCTTATAAATATTGATTGTTACTTTATTCTTGTTGTTATTTTTTACGTGCAATCCATGTGGAAAAATTCTAATGGCACTTTCTTTTCGTAATCGTACTTCTTTTTTAAATCAGATCTCTCTAATCACACATTCATTCATGTTGATGTCGGTATTTGCTTTTACCGGTCAGGTCGCGGCGCAAACGATGGCGGCAAACAATGTAAAAGACGCGGCTTTACAGGCAATTGAATCCAACCCTGATGTGCAAGCCAGCTGGCATGCATTCAGCGCTGCAGCGCAGGAGGTGCGGGTGGCGCGTGCAGGTTATTTACCTAGTGTAGATATAGGTGCATCAACCGGGAAAACCAATCGTGATTACGATGGTCGTGCCAGTTACACCAACAATCAGGCGCAGGTGACATTGAGCCAAATGTTGTTTGATGGTTTTCGTACTTCGGGTGAAGTTGCACGATTTGATAGCGCGCGCTTGGTGCGTTACTACGAATTATTAAATTCAGTTGAAACGACCGCATTGGAAGCAGTGCGGGCGTATGAAGATGTAAAACGCAATCGCGATTTGGTTAATTTGGCCCGCAACAATTATGCGAAACATCGCGAGGTTTATGGTCAAATTGAAGAGCGTGCTACCTCTGGTGTTGGCCGCCGTGTAGATCTGGAACAGGTTGCTGGTCGTTTGGCATTAGCTGAATCAAATTTGTTAACTGAAGCCTCTAATTTGCATGATGTTACCGCGCGTTATTTGCGTGTTGTTGGTCGTCTACCGGCAGAAGATTTGGCGGAAACAGATATTGCCCAGCAGAAATTGCCGGAAAATATTCGCTCGGCACTCACTTTGGCTTATCAAGGCAATCCCGGTTTTCACGCCGCTATTAAAAATATCAGTGCTGCCCAGGCTGCAGTAAAAGTTGAGCGCGCGGGTTATTATCCGAAAGCAGAATTGCGTGCAAGACAGGTTACCAGCCGCAGCCAAAATGGTTTTGATAATCGTATTGATCCCGATAACTACGGCGATGAAAGTGCAGTGGAATTGGCGCTTACTTATAATCTCTATAATGGTGGAGCAAATCGCGCTGCTGTGCGTCGTTCGTTGGAACAAGTGAACCAGGCGAAAGATTTGCGTGATCAGGCGTGCGTTGATTTGCGTCAGGATACCCAGATTGCTTACAACGATGCCAAGCGTATTCGCGAACAGCTTACCTCATTGCAGCAACACCGTTTGTCGAGCGATAAAGTACGTGTCGCTTACTCAGAGCAATTCAATATTGGCCAGCGTACATTGCTCGATTTATTGGATGCTGAAAATGAATATTTCCAGGCGAGCCGCGCATTGATTATTGCAAACGGTGATTTGGAAATTGCCTATGCTCGCGCGCTCGCTTCTATGGGTAGCTTGTTGCCGGCGCTGGGAATTGTGCGCGATGGTTTGGGAATATTGCATAACACCAAAGTGAATGATTCGCTCAATATTTCCGAGTCTGCTTGTCCGGATGTTGCACCTACAGCCTTGGGCCGTGACGATCTTATCAGCCAATTAACTCCGCTCGCTGGTGATACTTTATTTGATGTCGGTAGCTCGCAATTGAAAGCGGGTGCAACACAAAAATTGGATCAACTGGTTGCCGATATCAAAGCAACGCCTAAAGTGGTACAGATCAGTATTGAAGGTCATACCGATAATTCCGGCACTGATGCGCTGAATATTCCATTATCAAAAGCACGTGCGCAGCGCGTGCGTGATTATTTTGTGCTGAATGGTTTGGAATCAATCCCTATGACTGTTGACGGATTTGGCGCAACTCGTCCAGTGGCTGACAATAATACGGTTGCGGGCAAGGCTGCCAATCGTCGTGTTGATGTCACTGTAACCCGTAGCGAGTAACAGGAGCATTGGCTAGCAGAAAATTGGCTCAGTGGACACAAATGTACAGTGGCTAAGCTGGCATTGATATTTTGGGTTAGCTAAAAACGCATCAAATTCTTGCAGTTTGATGCGTTTTTTTATGCACGTTGTAGGATGTCTGTTAATGAAATTGCGTGTAATGCAATCGGCAACTATATTACAGAAGCTTTTAGTCTGATTGCCGAAATCCTTCGTTGTTAGTTTTTTTGCCTGTTTGCTGCTCCCGGAGCCACAATGACCCTTGACGTTCAACCCTCCACCGATGTTCCTATCGTTGCTAACACTGGCGGGCCACTGCTTGAATGTTTATTGCTTATTGCGCGCGCTCACCACATTAGCAGCACCCGCGAAGCCTTGCTTGCGGGCCTGCCGTTAGAATCCTACCAATTAACACCTGCATTATTTGCCCGCGCGGCAAAACGTGCCGGCCTCACCAGCAAAATTGTGCAGCGTGAATTGACGCAATTAAATAGCGCCTTGTTTCCTGCCGTGCTCCTGTTAGCAGACAATCAGGCGTGCGTATTGATTTCCATCAAGTCTGACAGGGTGCAAGTGCTTTACCCTGAATTGGGCGATGCAATAGTGGATGTGCCCGTTGCTGATCTTCTGGCTAATTACAGCGGGCGTGCAATTTACGTTCGTCCGTTGGAGCGTTTTGATGCGCGCACGGCGGAGATCGGCAAAAACGCCAATGCAAAAAATAACAGTGCGCATTGGTTTTGGAGTGTTATTGCCGAGCATAAATATTTATACCGCGATGTGTTACTCACTGCATTGCTGATTAACTTTTTTGCGTTGGTCTCGCCGTTATTTGTAATGAACGTCTACGACCGCGTTGTGCCCAACCATGCGACTGACACCCTCTGGGTGCTCGCGTTTGGAATGTTGATTGCCATCAGTGCCGATTTTGTTTTGCGCATGATGCGTGCCTGGTTCGTTGATTTAGCAGCGAGCCGTGTCGATGTCACACTGTCGGCCAGCATTATGGAGCGGGTGTTGGGAATGAAATTGTCCGAGCGGCCTGCATCGGTTGGATCTTTTACTGCCGGATTGCAATCCTTCGAGGCAGTTCGCAGTTTTATTTCATCAGCAACGATTTTGGCGCTGGTGGATTTACCGTTTGTCTTTTTATTTTTAATTGTGGTGTTATTGATTTCCTGGCCATTAGTTTTGCCGATTATTGTTGGTGTCGCACTGGTGATGATTTATACCGCGGCAGTGCAACACAAAATGCATTTGTTATCGGAAAATTCCATGCAGGCATCGGGGCAACGCAATGCGACCTTGGTTGAAAGTTTAAGTGCATTGGAAACCGTAAAAATCCTCGGCGCTGAAGGGCGCATGCAAGCGGTGTGGGAGAAGACCACGCTTCTGGTATCGCGTGTCGGTGTGAAAATGCGGTTGTTATCCGGCTCCGTGGGCACCACGACTATGTGGATTCAGCAGGCGGTATCGGTCGTTATTATTATTGTCGGCGTGTATCAGGTCATTGATGGCAATTTAAGCCAGGGCGGATTAATCGCCGCGTATATGTTGTCATCGCGCATTATGGCACCTGTTGGGCAAACGGCAGGGTTATTGATGCAATATCACAGCGCGGCAACCGCGTTGACTGCATTGGATATGATTATGCAAAAGCCGGTCGAGCGTCCTGCGGATGCCAATTGGATCAGCCGTCCGCGTTTGCAAGGTGGAATCGAATTTAAAAAAGTTGCGTTCAAATATCCGCATGATGAGCGCGAGGTATTGCGCGATGTCAGTTTTAAAATTAATCCCGGCGAGCGGGTAGCAATTCTCGGTCGTAATGGTTCCGGTAAAACAACGATTGAAAAATTAATTGCCGGTTTATATGAGCCGGTGGCGGGAACTGTATTGCTGGATGGAATTGATCTTCGCCAGCTCGATCCAGCCGAGCTGCGCCGTAATATGGGTTATGTATCGCAAGATGTGAATTTATTTTTTGGTTCACTGCGTGACAATATTGCGCTGGGCTCGCCGCAAGCGAATGATGAAGCCATTATTGAAGCTGTGCGTTTAAGTGGGCTTACTGATTTTGTAAACCAGCATCCTATGGGTTTGGCGATGCCAGTGGGTGAACAAGGGCAATTACTGTCCGGCGGGCAACGGCAAGCCGTGAGTATTGCACGTGCGCTCTTAAGTGATCCGCCGGTTTTATTGATGGATGAACCCACCGGAGCCATGGATCACACCAGTGAAGAAGAATTTAAACGCAATCTGGTGCAATTTGCAGAGCATAAAACGCTGTTGGTGATTACGCATCGTACGTCATTACTGGAATTGGTTAATCGCATTATTGTGATCGACGGCGGAAAAATTGTCGCCGACGGACCTAAAGAGCAAGTAGTTGAAGCATTGCGTCAGGGCCGTATCGGGAGGGCATCATAATGACGACCTCGCGCGATAAAATCTGGTTTGAACGCATTGGCCGCTGGTTGGATACATTGGGTTTACCCGTAACGCGTTATATCGATAAAGCCTACGCACGCTGGCTGGAACCTTTGCACGAGCAACCCCAAGATTGGGTGACGGATTCGGATTGGGCAAAGTTGCAACAAGAGCCCATACGTGCGCGCTTGCTCTTGCGTGTAATGGCATTGATTATTTTTTTACTGCTGATCTGGGCTGCGTTTGCCAAGCTGGATGAAGTGGCGCGTGGCGAAGGCAAAGTCATTCCTTCGTCGCAATTGCAAGTTATCCAATCCTATGATGGCGGTGTGGTACAAGAGGTATTGGTGCGCGAAGGGCAGATAGTGGAGAAAGGTGATTTATTATTGCGTATCGATCCCACCCGTTTTATTTCCACGTTTCGTGAAAATCGCGCTGAATATTTATCATTGCAGGCACGTGCATCGCGGTTGCAGGCACTGACCTCCAATACCCCATTGGGATTCGCCGATGATCTGGTGGCCGATGCACCGGATATTGTCAATCATGAGCGCAGTTTGTATGAGTCCAACCGTAAAGAGTTAGATGAGCAGTTAAGTATTGCACGTAGCCAATTGGATCAGCGCTCGGAAGAATTAAATGAAGTGCGCGCGAAATTAACGCAAGTGACACGCGCATTGGAATTGGCCTTGCAGGAATTAAAAGTCACCAAACCTTTATTGATGAGCGGAGCAATTTCCGAGGTGGAAATTTTGCGTCTTGAAGGTGAAGTGTCTAACGCGCGTGGCGCCCGTGAACAGGCGCTTTCACAGGAGTCACGCTTGATATTGGCGGTGCAGGAATCGGAAGGAAAATTGCGCGAGACGGAGTTGCTTGCCAGCAATAAATGGCGCAACGAATTATCGGAAGTGCTGAGTAAAATTGCATCGCTATCGGAATCCAGTACTGGCCTTGCCGATAAAATTAAATACGCCGAAATTCGTTCGCCGGTGCGCGGTACTGTGCAGCGGGTATTTACTAATACTGTCGGGGGTGTAGTGCAGCCGGGGCATGAAGTGATTGAGATGGTGCCGCTGGATGACCAACTGTTGGTTGAGGCAAAAGTATCACCCAAAGATATTGCGTTTTTGCATCCGGGGCAGGAGGCAATTGTAAAATTCACCGCTTATGATTTTGTCGTCTACGGTGGATTAAAAGGCAAGGTTGAACACATCAGCCCTGATACCATTACTGACGAAAAAGAGCGCACGTTTTATATTGTGCGTGTGCGTACCGAGCGCGCCGGTTTTGATCCGAGCCTGCCGATTATGCCTGGTATGATGACGCAAGTTGATATTCTTACGGGCAAGAAAACCGTTCTCGCCTATTTGTTAAAACCGGTGCTGCGTGCCCAACAAAATGCGATGACCGAACGATGAGATCGCATCTGTTTTTTTCTCCTGAAGAAATAAGTTCCCCGCGTTGGTTGCAAGCCTTTCCAACTGCACGGATTGACGCTGCTGTTCCTGTCGCAAATGCAAATGATTTTGTTTGGTTGCTGTTGCGCGATGAGCTGAGTTTTCTGCAAATTCAAAGCCTGAGTACCACTGGTGCTAAAGTTGTTGCGATGACGGCAATCGAAAGCCCACAAGAAGCGCGCCGCGCACTGGAAGCGGGGGCGAGTGGGTATGTGCATTATCTGGCCGCGCCCGAGGTGCTGGAGCAAGTGGCACAAGTTATTGCTGCCGGTGGTATGTGGTTGGGTGCTGAGTTAATGCGGCAACTGGTGTCAGCGACAGCGCGTATCCTGCCTGCTAAGGTTGCGCCCAAAGCGGATTTGACAGTTCTCACCAGCCGTGAGCGAGCAGTGGCCGAATTAGTCGCAGCGGGGAAAACCAATAAAGAAGTTGCGCGGGATTTGGATATTACCGAGCGCACGGTAAAAGCCCACTTGGGGGCGGCCTTTGAGAAGCTGCAAGTGCGTGACCGCCTCCAACTCGTACTGGTTTTTTCGCAACAATCACATACTTAAGGTTCCCTTATTTAAAGCCCGCTACTATTTATAGTCGTCAGTACAAAATCCATCCTGCATTTAAACTCTTTTTGATTGGCACTTAAAACCGTTTTTCCAAAAATCCCGTTTTTCTATTCTTTATTCTTTTAAGAAGCTAAAAAAATCTCTGCTTATTGTCCTTTAGTCCAATGGCGCATTTATCTTCTGCCGCTAGACTCCCATCATTGCAATCTCTCTGTGAGTTACATCACATTTCCAAACGACGTGGAGTCATATATGAGTAATGCCGTTGCCAAGGTTTCTTTTTTGCAAGGTCAAGCATGGGCGAAAGCGCCGGATGGCAGCTTGCGCGCCCTGACGGTGGGCAGCACGTTGAACGACGATGAAATTTTGGTAACGGCGCAGGGCGCTCGTATTGAGCTGGACGTCGGTAATGGTGAATCTTTAGTTGTTAACGGTGGCCAGGAAGTTGGCATGAGTCGCGATTTTGCTAGCGACACTGCGACGAGTCCTGATGAAGCGCTGTTAAGCGATGCCAGCGTGCAAGAAGCTTTGACCGTGTTGGAGCAGGGTGGTGACTTGCTTGAAGAGTTGGAAGAAACGGCGGCGGGTGATAGCGGTGGCGGCGGTAGCGAAGGCCATGGTTTCGTACGGCTAACGCGGATTATCGAAACTACTGATCCCCAATCCTTCGAGTACTCCTCCAGTACGACTGCAGAAACAGCTCCGCTTGTATTCGATGGTGCTGGTTTTACAAATCAGGCACTGTTGGCCACTGATCAAATGCTGACTTCCGATGAAGACGAAATCGTAACGGGTCAAATTATTGCCACTGGCCTGGAGCGCGATACTCTTACTTATACCGTTGCGCGACCACCCGTTAACGGCCAACTTGTGCTCGACCCTGTAACGGGCCAATTCACCTTTACTCCAAATGCCAATTACAACGGTCCCGACAGTTTTGTTGTTATCGTGACCGACAGTGCCGGTAGAAGTATTACCACTAATGTCACACTGAATATCACACCGGTGAATGATGCACCTGTAAGCGCTAATTTGAGTCTGACAACTGATGAAGACCAATCAGTAAATGGTCAAATCGTTGCGAGTGATGTTGATGGTGATACGTTGACTTACGCTGTGTCTGGCAATCCTGCCAACGGCACGGTCATATTGAACGCGGCCACTGGTTCATTTGTTTACACACCGAACGACAACTACAACGGCAGCGATTCATTTGTCGTAACCATTTCTGATGGCAACGGCGGTAGCACCACCAACACGGTTTCTATTGGTATAAATCCGGTTAACGATGTACCTGTTAGTTCGAATCAAAATCTGACTACCGATGAAAACACTGCTCTGCCAGGTCAAATCATTGCAAGCGATGTGGATGGTGACGCCTTGGCTTACACCATCACGGGTAATCCAAACAACGGTACTATCACTCTTAATTCTACTACCGGCGCATTCGTATACACTCCAAATGCTAGCTACAACGGTAACGATTCGTTTGTTGTCACCATCAGCGATGGCAATGGCGGTACGACTACCAGTACTATTTATATCGGCGTGAATCCAGTTAACGATGCACCGACAGCAACAAACCAACATCTTGTCACTGACGAAGATACTCCGTTGAACGGTTCAATCGTTGCGTCGGATATTGATGGCGATACACTGACTTACACCGTTACTACCAACGCCACAAATGGCATTGTGACGATTGATCCTGCGACGGGTAGTTTTACTTACACCCCGAATACCAATTACAACGGCAGCGATTCATTTGCTGTAACCATTTCTGATGGTAAAGGCGGCACGACCACTAGCACAGTAAATATCGGTGTAAATCCCGTTAATGATGCGCCTGTTGCAGTGGCAGACAGTTTTACCGTCACTGAAGGCGGTACGTTAAGCGGTATTACCTACAATGTATTGACAAATGACACCGACATTGACGGTGATTCACTGACTGCTATTTTGGTATCAGGCCCAACCAACGGCACTCTGACCCTCAATGCTAACGGCACTTTTACCTACGTCCATAATGGCAGCGAGACCACCAGCGATAGCTTCACTTATAAAGTGAACGACGGTACGGTCGATGGTAATACCGTGACAGTGACAATCGCCGTAACACCGGTGAACGATGCTCCTACATCTGCAAACCAAAATCTGATTACCAACGAAGATGTTGCGTTGCCGGGTCAAATCGTTGCGACTGATGTGGATGGCGACACTTTGTCATACGCAGTTAGTGGCAATCCAACTAATGGTATCGTTACGCTGAATGCTACCACTGGCGAGTTTGTTTATACCCCAAACGCGGACTACAACGGCAGCGATTCGTTTGTTGTGACTATCAGCGATGGCAAAGGCGGTATAACTACCAGTACGGTGAATATCGGTGTAAATCCCGTTAATGATGCGCCTGTTGCAGTGGCAGACAGTTTTACCGTCGCTGAAGGCGGTACGTTAAGCGGTATTACCTACAATGTATTGACAAATGACACCGACATTGACGGTGATTCACTGACTGCTATTTTGGTATCAGGCCCAACCAACGGCACTCTGACCCTCAATGCTAACGGCACTTTTACCTACGTCCATAATGGCAGCGAGACCGCCAGCGATAGCTTTACCTATAAGGTCAATGACGGCACTGTGGACGGCAACACAGTAACCGTAACGATCAATGTGACACCGGTGAATGATGCCCCTGTAGCCAACAACGATACGGCAACTGTTGATGAAGACAGCTCAGTAACCATCCCGGTGCGCAGCAACGATACGGATGCGGAAGGCGATAGCCTGACGGTAACTGCTGTTACCCAAGGTGCGAATGGTTCGGTGGTGATTGATGCAGTAACCGGCAACCCTATCTATACCCCTAACGCGGGCTTCTCAGGATCGGACAGCTTCACTTACACCATCAGCGATGGTAACGGTGGCACTGCGACTGCCACGGTGAATGTTACTGTTAACGCTATTAATCATGCACCGGTTGCGGTTGCTGACACTTTTACTGTTGCCGAAGGTGGAACATTGAGCGGTCCGGGCGCTAATGTTCTTGCGAACGATACTGATCCAGATGGCAACTCATTAACTGCCATTTTGGTAACTGGTCCAGCCAATGGCACTCTTACCCTGAATTCGAATGGCACTTTCAGCTATGTCCACAATGGTAGTGAAACAACGACTGACAGTTTCACTTACAAGGTCAATGACGGCACTGTCGATGGCAACACCGTAACGGTAACGATCAATGTAACGCCGGTGAACGATGCCCCGATTGCGGTTGCTGACACTTTCACCGTTGCTGAAGGCGGTATCCTGACGGGAGTTAATGTACTAACAAACGATACCGATGCTGAAGGTGATCCGTTGACTGCCATTCTTGTGACTGGCCCTGTCAATGGCACTCTGACGCTCAACGCCAACGGTACATTCACTTACATCCACGACGGTAGTGAAACCACGACTGACAGCTTCACCTATAAGGTCAATGACGGCACTGTGGACGGCAACACAGTAACCGTAACGATCAATGTGACACCGGTGAATGATGCTCCTGTAGCCAACAACGATACAGCAACTGTTGATGAAGACAGCTCAGTAACCATCCCGGTGCGCAGCAACGATACAGATGCGGAAGGCGATAGCCTGACGGTAACTGCTGTTACCCAAGGTGCGAATGGTTCGGTGGTGATTGATGCAGTAACCGGCAACCCTATCTATACCCCTAACGCGGGTTTCTCCGGATCGGACAGCTTCACTTACAGCATCAGCGATGGTAACGGCGGCACTGCGACTGCCACGGTGAATATCACTGTGAATCCTGTTAATCATGCACCGGTTGCAGTAGCAGATACATTCACTGTTGATGAGGGTGGGACATTGAGCGGCGCTGGCGCCAATGTGCTTGCAAATGATACTGATGCCGATGGCAATCCATTAATCGCCATTCTTGTGAGTGGCCCAACCAATGGCACTTTGACGCTGAATGCCAACGGCCAATTCACCTATGTCCATAACGGCAGTGAAACTACATCCGATAGTTTCACCTACAAGGTTAATGACGGTACGGTTGATGGCAACACAGTAACCGTAACGATCAATGTAACGCCGGTTAATGATACTCCTGTATCTGACAACCAAAGCCTAACCACTGATGAAGACGTAGCGCTGCCGGGCCAAATCGTGGCAACTGATGCTGAGGGAGACAGTTTGGTTTACTCATTAACAAGTAATCCAACCAATGGCAACGTAACCTTGAATGCCGCTACTGGTGCCTTTGTTTACACTCCAAACCCTAATTACAACGGCAGCGATTCGTTTGTTGTGACTATCAGCGACGGAAAAGGCGGTACTGCTACCAGTACCGTCAGCATTGGTGTGAATCCGGTAAATGATGCTCCACAAACCGATGCAGTGTCCGCATCGGGCAATGAAGATACGCTGATTACCATATCGCTTTCTGGCTCTGATGTTGATGGCACTGTAGTCGGTTACGTCATTAAATCCCTTCCTGCCGACGGTGTGCTGTATAGCGATTCGCTGATGACTACACCGATTAGCGCCGGCGACTTGGTTGCGGGACCGGTTTACTTTATGCCGAACGCCAATTGGAATGGCAGCACCGGTTTTGATTATGCCGCACGTGACAACCTGGGGCTTGAAGATCCAACACCGGCAGCTGTCGCTATCATTGTTAATCCGGTAGCAGATCCTGCCGTTCTCGGAACAGGCAGCGGCAATGTGAAAGAAGATACTCCGGCGCAAACCACCGCGACCGGTACCTTAACCATCTTTGATCCTGATGCAGGCGAACAAGCCTTCCAGGTGCAAACCAACACTCCCGGTACTTACGGCTCATTCTCTATTAACGCCGCTGGTGCCTGGGTTTATAGCCTTGATAACAGCAAGCCTGCTGTACAAGCTTTGAAAGAGGGCGAAACCAAAACCGAAACCATCACAGTGACAAGCATCGATGGCACTACCACCAGTGTTGTGATCATCATTACCGGTACTAACGATGGCCCTGTCGCTGTTGCCGATACTGCAAGTGTTAATCAGGATTCGGTGCTGACCCTGACCCCTGCCCAACTCTTGGGTAACGATTTCGATATCGACGGTGACACCCTCAGCCTGGCGTCGGCACAAAATGCAGTTAACGGTACTGTCAATATCGTCGGTGGTAACGCGGTATTTACACCAACACCGGGCTACCACGGTCCGGCGTCCTTTACTTACACCGTTAGTGATGGTCATGGCGGTACTGCAACGGCGACCGTTAATATCACTGTAGATAAAGCCAATAGCCCGCCGGTTGCCAACACTGATTCGGCAGCATCATCAAGTGCCAATAACCTTGGCCTGGTTTCCGAGTACTTCGGTTATCAAGAAGGTGTTCACGGAGCGAATCTGACGAGCATAGAGCAAGTCTATTCGTTCATCAGAGGGCGTACGGCCGATGCAACATTCATTGCCAAGTCCTTTGATTACACGAGTGCTAATTTTTCTAATGATTTGGGGTATGGCACCAACCTCCAGTCCTTCCTCGGTTCAGATGCGACGACATTGAGTACAGATCCGGGCAATACAACCGATGCGATCATTCGCATGCGCGGTTTTGCCCAATTGGATGCAGGTACCTATAACTTCAAAGTGTATGCCGATGACGGTTTCCAAATCCGTATTGATGGTGTTGTTGTTGCAGAAGTAAACCGCATTCAGGCTGCTACTTTATCCACGCACAATCCATTTACCTTGGCGTTGAGCGGTTTGCACAGCATCGAAATCATTTACTGGGATCAGGGCGGGGCAGCTAAATTTAAAGTAGAGCTTAGCGATAATATGGGCGTTAGTTATAACATCCTGTCATCAATAAATACTTTCCAAAAGACTGTATTTTCTGCAGTTGAAGATACGCCTTTATCAATCGCTGCGGCTTCATTGCTGGCAAATGATACCGATGCCGACGGTGACACCTTGTCTATCGTCAGCGTGCAAGGCGCTGTGAACGGTCTGGTGAGTCTTGTCGGCAGCAGTGTTGTGTTTACCCCGACAGCCAATTACAGCGGTCCGGCCAGTTTTACTTACACCATTACCGATGGCAAAGGTGGCACATCTACTGCGACTGTTAACTTGTCCGTTGCTCCGGTAAACGATGCACCGGTAGCGGTGAATGACACGCTAAAGGTGACACCGGATCGCGTCACAGCCATACCCGTGGCCACATTATTGGCTAATGATTCGGACGTTGATGGTGATCACCTGACCGTTGTCAGTGTGCAGGGGGCCACTAACGGGACGGTGGTGTTGGCCAGTGGCGAGGTAAGATTCACCCCAACTGCAAATTATGAAGGGGCAGCGAGTTTTACCTACACAATCCGCGATGATAAAGGCCTGACATCAACGGCAACTGTTAATCTCATTGTTGCAAGCGCAATGGCTCCTTCAGTGGTTGTGAATAAAGCCATTGTGATCAATGCAAAAGGGGCAGCAGGCGCTACCGTCGATTTTCCAATCATTACCCGCTTGGTTGACACTGATGGCTCGGAATCACTATCGATCAAAGTATCAGGTGTCCCTGCGGGAGTTGTCTTCAATGCAGGCGTCAATGCGGGAGGGGGAGTCTGGAATTTCACCCAGGCTGATTTAGCTAATCTTAAACTCACCGTTCCCGGTTCGTATTCATTAAATACTTACGGGGTTGTGTTGACTATTGCAGTGACCTCTACCGAGATAACTGATAACTCGACGGCCACTACTTCTACCACAATAAGATTATTTGCCGACTACACCACCACCTCTCTGACCACTACCGAGAATGGAAATGTGACTGGTACTACGGCCGATGACTTCATCCAGGGTGGTGCTGGTAATAACACTATTAACGGTGGTGCAGGTAATGATCTTATATACGGTGGCGCGGGCAACGACATAATCCATGGCGGTGTGGGCGAGGATGTTATTTACGGTGAAGCCGGTGACGATATTATCTACGGCGGTGCAGGTTCTGATCGTATTAGCGGTGGTGCTGGTAATGATATTTTGTCAGGCGGCTCACTTGGTGATACTGCCGCTGATACCACGGCAGATGTTTTCGTGTGGTCGTTGGGGGATCAAGGTGCGGCGGGAGCGCCCGCAATAGATACGATTAATTATTTCGGCACCGGTGCTGCAACTGCTAACGCCAGTGGCGATATTCTTGATCTCCGCGATCTACTCCAGGGTGAATCAGTCGGGCCTGCGAATGCTGCTGGCAACCTGGCGGATTATCTCCACTTTGAAGTTTCCGGTGGCAACACCATCATCCATATTAGCCATACAGGTGGATTTGCGGGAGATGCCCACGCTGTCGGCGGCAGTTACAGTAGTGGCACAGAGACACAACAAATAATTTTGACTGGTGTGAATTTGCAAAGCTTGTACAGTGGCGCAACTACCGATCAGCAAATTATTACGCAACTGTTGAACAACAATAAGTTAATCACTGATTAATATTATTTGTTAATGAAAAATCCCGCACCGGTGTGCGGGATTTTTTCTGGTGCTTTCGTTATCTATGGGAGACAGTATGTACATCAAACGCAATTCTGCCGATGAATTGATTGCAATAAGTAAGGAGACAAGTGCCGATTTTACTGAGACCCTGGATGACGATGCTCCGGAGTTATTGGCATTTTTGCAACAGGCAAAATCAGCTCAGCAATTGGCGCTCGAACAGACTGACCAAACCATGGCGCGGGTTTTGGAAGATGTGGTGAATTTATTGGTGGAACAGGGCGTAATTCGTTTTACCGATCTGCCGGATGCAGCGCAACATAAATTGCTGAATCGTCGCGAGTTGCGCGGTAAGCGTCAGGGTATTGAATTGCTTGATGATGGTGACAATTTGCGTTTGTAGTCTTCGCGTAATGTGTACTTGCTATATTATTTTTTAAATCGGCATTGAATAAATCAATGCCGATTTTTCCTAAAATGATCAGGTAATTTGTGGGCCAGTCAGGCCATCCACACCAATTTTTATGAGTGTTTGCTGTTCTGCTGCACTCATTACACCCTCTGCAATCATTTCAATACCGAGCGAGTGCCCGAGGGTACACAAACTTTGCACAAAGGTTTGGTTAGTGGTATTAGCATGAATATCGCGAATAATTGCACTGTCAATTTTCAGGTATCCCAATCCCATATCTTGCAATTTGCTAAATTGGGTAAATTCCAGCCCTACGTGTTCAATACCAATTTTGCAACCTAACGCGCGCAGGCGTGCCGCAAATGCGCGCAACTCTTCCACGTGGCGCAGCACACAAATCTCCGGAAACTCCAGCCATAAAAATTTTGCGTTTTGCGGTTCTGCCAATAACAGCGCAATGGTTTGTTCGCGAAAATGTGCGCTGCACAGTGAAGCAGCGGATAGATTGATTGCAAGCGGCCCGGATGCGTGGCCAAGTTGCGTTAACGCTAATTTGAGCACTGCGAGATCTACATCGGGCATCAGTCCCAAGCGTACTGCCCAAGGTATAAAGTAACCGGCAGGTTTTAATTCATTGTCCAAATATAAACGCACAGCGGTTTCTTCGTGAAGTAAATCGCCGCTGGCATCGCGCACGGGAAATTTCGCCAATGTAATTCCCTGTGTTACCAGACTGGTAGTGATGGCATCACGCCATTCGGTTAAATTATGTTGCACATAATCCGGCTGGCTATTTTCAATGGTAATAACTGCACGGTTTCCTTTCAGTTCTGCTTGAGCCAGCCCACCATCCAATTTATGCAGTATTTCATTGCGCTTGCTGTCGTTGTTAAAGCTGCATAAGGCTAGCGGCAGCGCAATTTTATCAAAGCTGCCAGCAATTAATTGGAAGTTGAGCTTTTGCGAAATATCGATACTGAGAATATCGATGGGGATGTCGGTCGGGATAAGTAAAGTGAAATCACTACCGTTTAACCGTCCCGCATAACTATCAGGATATTTGTCCTGGATATCGCTGAATACATCAGCAATCGCACGTAACAATTGGTCAACTTGTTGGTGGCCCAATTGATTGTTGAGCTCATTCAAATTCATAACGCGCGCAAGTACAATTACACCTCGCGCTTGTGAGTCTTCACGGGTGAGATGGGTATCCAGCAAATTTAAAAAGTGGCTGCGGTTGGCGAGGCCGGTCAGCGAATCGGTTTGCGATTCGCGCCTGAGTAATTCAAGTTGGCGCGCTTCCTTATCCAACATGTGTTTAACACCTTGCGAGAGCGTATTCATGGCGCGCACCAGGCGCTGGAATTCTTTGGTTTTAGGTTCTTCAGAGATTATAAAACGACGCTCGCCAATGGCTTCGGCTTGACCTACTACCAAATCCAGTGGGCGCGAAATATATTTCAGAATAAAACTGCCAATCAAACCACTAAGCAAGGTTGCGATAACAAACCAATCGAGTAAATCGCGGGTATTTTTCCACAGCGCCTCTACCGCAAAGCGCGAGTGGCTTTTGACGATCAAGGTTCCCGCTTGTTGCCAACCATCCTGAACTTGGGCAATACCCGGCGTCGCATTAATATTCATGTATCGGCTAAACCACTGCGGTACCTGGTTGGACTCGGATTTAGCATCTTCAAAATTGCGTGCGACTATAGGTTGTTTATTGGCATCCTGAAAAATAATGTATTCGTAGTGGCCAGCATCAAATTGCGCTGTGATTAAAAGCTCCAGGGTGACAGGGTCTTTATCCGGCATTTGGGAAATCGATAACGCAAGTGAATTGGCGTTATCGATATTTTTTAGGCTCAATTGTTCCTGTAAATAATGTTTAGCGGTAATGGTGCTGATCACGAGGTTGCCAGCAAGCACCAGCAATAAGAGCAGGATAATACCAATCCACAATTGTTTAATTAATGACATGGTTGTTGCCTTTTAGCGTTTGTCTCTTTTAATGTGGGAAGCGAGCGCGAAGTGAGATTTTCCATTATTAAAATCCCTCCTCTTTGGCACGGGCGAGCAGGTCGCGCCAGCGTGACAAGCGCGCGGTTGGATCGGCGGGAGTGGCTTGGTTACCAACCCATAAACCCTCGCTGTTAAAACTGAATATCGGGCGCAAGTCGGGGCGCATAGTGGCAGGTTCGATGGTATCAACCAGACTATCCAAAATCACCGGTATTGCATTAGGTTCGGTGTAATAACCGAGCACCATGTGGGCCTGGAATATTTTGCTCTGCGGGCCACCGATCTGGGCTTTAACGTAGATCAGGCGTAATTGTTCATTGGAAAAGCCAAGTTGTAACAGGCTCAAATATTTTGCAATGGTGTAGTCCTCGCAATCACCCGCGCGTACGCCCATGGTTTCCAGCGGTGTGGCCCAATAATCACTTTTTTTCCAAACGAGTATATCGGTGGTATAGCGGATATTGTGATTAAAGAATCGATTGACCTGGCGCAATTTTTCGTCGTTAGTTTCTGGATTCGCGGTATCAAGCATTCGATTCCACGCCGCCAGCAATGCCACCCCGTCGCTGCCATAGCGAGCCTGCATAACCTGCTGTATTTTATGGGAATCAACATTGGCGCAGGCAATGAGTGAGAGTGCGAAACCCAACCCGAATCCAATCCCGGCACGGCTATAGTCGTGACCATGAACCAAGCCCCATCTCCTCTTAATACGAAGGTATAAACGCTTAAGCCATACCATAAGGTCGGCTCGCAGATGAGATGATTGCTGGGGTACGTTGGGCATGGATACCGGAAGCAGGGAAGTTAATGGGAATAACTATATTCCTTTTGAGTATAGTCAGGGTTTTGCAAAATGCGCCCAAAAAATTTACAAGAAGACTGTTTAAATTCAATCAGTTAGATGATTTTTGTAAAGAAAGGCAAGCGTGATTATAGTAGTGATGAGTTAATAACAATCGGGCGATAGAGCTACTCATTATTCCAACAGTACCCGATGCGATCAATTTTTGCCGAAGCTTATGGATATAAATAACGAATAATGATGTAACTGTTTACGAGCGACCTTCGCTAATATCAATCGGCACCTGATTTTTCATTTATAGTTTTTTAATATTCTCTGCATACGTATTCAGCGGTGTTTGCAAATCTGAATACGTATGCAGCACTTTGCTTGTTCGCGTTTTATCTCATCAAATGGCCTTTCCAATAAAATAAATAAAGGAAAGACCGTTATGAAACACAAACTCATTCTCCTCTCATTTTTGCTGATCAGTTCAGCAAGCGCACAAGCAGACTGGTTTCTGCGTGGCACGCATAACAACTGGGCGGCAACCCAAATGAATGCGGCAGGAACCAACACGATGGAAGTAACCAACATTGTTTTCTCATCGGCTGGAAGCATTAAATTTGATCGCTATGGAAATTGGGCTGAAAGTTACGGTGTTGGTGGGCTCAACGGCAGTAATATTCCGGTCGCAGCAGGAACCTGGAATATTAAATTTTATACCGATACAAAAAACTGGAATATTTCTTCAGTAAGTGCGGCGGCAAATTATCATTTGCGCGGTACTTTTAATGCATGGGCTGAAGGAACATTATTGGTTCGTGTTGGCACAACAGATGTTTACGAAAGCTGTCAGCAATTTGTTGGCGGTGATGCAACTGGCGGTCCGCGTTTTAAAATCGATCCCAACGGAGGTTGGGGCAGTGATGCAGTTCCCGCTGCTGACTACACAGTCACCGCAGGTTGGGTAAAAATATCTTTCAATAGCACCAATAAAGTGATTAGCACACAACAAAATCTTCCTGCCAATTGTGGGGTAGCAACATCAAGTTCTGCTGCTTCAAGTTCAACGCTGCCCAGTTCAGCAGCATCAAGCTCTGCAATTTCCTCCTTGATCACCGCTAGTTCATCAAGTTTACCTTCAACTCCTTTCCATTTGCGCGGAACTCATAATGGATGGGCTGAAGGTGATTTGTTTAGCACTGCTGCGGGTGCTAATCAGTTGGAAATATGTCGCAACTTTAGTACAGGTGATGCGAATGGTGGGCCGCGTTTTAAAGTGGATCCTAATGGGGCTTGGGGCAGTGATGCATTTCCTGCTGCCGATCAGGCCGCGAATGGTTGGACCAAAATTACTATTAATACACTTACCCGTTCCATCGTTAATGTAACTATGAATCTGTCTGCGAATTGCGGTGCAGCGAGTTCAAGCTCGATAGCATCCTCGCTCAGCAGTAGTTCAGTTAGTAGTGTCATTCCTGCAGATGATTTCCGTGCACGGACTATGTACTTTTTGTTTGTGGATCGTTTTGCCAATGGCAATAGTGCCAATGACAATGGTTCAAATGCCGGTGCAACGTCAACTACTAAATCAGCCGGTACCCAAAGCGAGTGGAAAAAATACTGGGGTGGTGACATCGCCGGTCTGATTTCAAAACTTGATTATTTGCAATCACTTGGTGTAACTGCAATCTGGGTAACACCACTTGTTGATAATATTAATGTTGGCAATGAGGGCGGTTATCACGGTTACTGGGCGCGTGATTTTTATGCGGTAGACGAACATCTGGGTGATTGGGCTTTGGTCGATGAGCTTGATGCACAAATGGAAGCGCGCGGCATGAAGTTGGTACTGGATATTGCGCTCAATCATTCGAATCAGGATGATCAATATGAATTTGGTGCCCTTTATAAAGAAGGTGCTTTTATTACGGATTTCGCTGGTGGTAAAGGAACCTGGTACCACGCTAACGGCGCAATTTCTGATTGCAATGATACCAATCCTGCAACTACCTGTAATGGCGAGTGGGATGATCCATGGTCATTCCGTAATAAGAGTTTGTTTAACCTGACTGATTTTAATCACGGTACCAACACTAACTCACTTGCAGACCAATATTTAATTGATGCTGCACTCAAGTGGATGGATCACGGTGTTGATGCTTTCCGTATCGATGCGATCAAACATATTGAGCCTTCATTTATTAATCGGTTCAGTGCAGCAGTGCGCGCGAAAAAAGCGGACACTTATATTTTTGGTGAGTGGTATAACGCAGGTGCTGGCGATTCTGTTTCGATGGCATTCCTTAACGAGCGCCGTGGATCTGAATTGCTTGATTTTAAACTGCGTGATGCAATTGAAAATGCAATCGCAGGTAATATCACCATGATTAATCTCAGCAGCCATATTGCTTCACGTGCAGGTGCAATGAATGGATTTGAAGATTGGCAAGCAATCTTCCTTGACAATCATGATGCCACACGCACAAGTGTGTATTTGCAAACTACGGGCACAACTAACCGTGGAGTAGGCAAGGGGATGACCAAAAGCTTCGCTGATGCACGTCAAAATGTGGGGATGGCATTGGTGATGACCTTGCCGGGTATACCTACGATTTATTATGGAACAGAACAGAACTCTACCTGGTTTACGCCGAATGGTGATGGCCAGGTAGGGCATGATCCCTATAATCGCGAGCAAATGCCATCCTTCAGTCAAAGTACGGCTGCATTTAGTTTGATTAACTCGCTCTCAACGTTGCGCAAAAATAGTATCGCTATTCAACGCGGTAGTTATGCCGAGCGTTGGAGCACAGCAGATATTTTGGTGTTCCAGCGTCAAGAAGGCAACGATTGCGCCGTGGTAGCAGTGAACCGTGGTTTGGCAGCCAGTATTACCGTACCCAATCTATGCTTGGCAAACGCTGCTTACACCAGTGTTGTTGGCACTGATGTGGTGAATATTACGAATGGCAGTGGGGTATTTAATCTATCGCAAAATGAAGTGGTGGTGTTGCACTGAGTTAATCGAATCCGATCACCTGCGCTGTTGTAAGTTAAAAAGGGCATCCATGGATGCCCTTTTTATTTCTATCTACCGTTCTTTTTATCTATTGATAGGAATCTAACCGGTTAAATTTTTGGAACTATTAGCAGGAGAAGTACTTTTTACATTAAAGATAGTCAATTTAACAAAGCGAATAGCGCGTGACGATAGCGGCTGCATTTTGTCGCTTAAAGTATTATAACAAAAAAGGATAAATCTAAATTTTTTATTCGATAGATGTGATATACGCTGTCACTTTCCCGATAAAGTGTGATTTATTTGGCAATGTCTTAGCGTATAAATTCGCGGAGAGTTTTGATGACAATATCGGCCTTGTTATTGCAGGAATTGGTTTCGACTATCTTCCCTACATAAGCTTGATATTCAAATTTGCACTGGTGGAAATTCAACGTCGGGACAGAGAAAGGTGTTGCAGATTGTCTGTATATCTGAAGAATGGACAGTACGACTATCGAACATGCATGGGATCTCTGTCTCACATGCATTTAATTCATGTTATTGAGTATATACAGACTGCGTCAAAATGATTATGTTATGATCGAATCAAGAGCAGTGCGTACGACCTGAAATGATTTTTAGTGCTCACTGCAAGGATTACTTATTAATTTCAACATGTACCTAATGGTGTAAGGAGCGACTTAAATGATTCAGCTACAACGCAACTACAATGCTGGTAATAACCTGAATGATGGCGAGCCAGCCCAACCCTACGTTCGCTCTTATGAAGAGTATCTTTCGTTAGCGAGTATCCCTCATTGTGACGGGGTTTCTGCTCGTGTTGTCAACGCACTACATTTACGTGTGGGTCATACCGACCTATCGATAGAGCAAATTGCCTCAGATCTGAATTTAACCAAACGCACACTGCAGCGCCGTTTGCAAAGCCAAAATACCAACTTTGCTCAGTTGCGCGATGATCTTCGGTTCCACTATGCGATCAAGTATTTGATTAATGAAAATATGAGCGTGGATCTTGTGTCCCGCGCGTTGGATTTTTCTGATCGCACCAGCTTCACCAACGCATTTAAACGTTGGACGGGTTTATCGCCAAGCACATTTCGCAAGTTGTTCAGAGACTACGTTTAATACGGGCGTAGGGCGAAAAGGGGCTCTGTTTAATGCAGTACCCCTATAGGGATTTTGATGGTAGTGTCTGCCGTCTCAGCCATCTCTGGAACAAGGGCACAATAATAATTCACAACGCCTTGAATATGTGTTGCAGGGTGAATGCACGTTATGGCATCCACAATTCCAGGTTCATAAAAACCGTCAGCTGTTTGAAATAAAGGTACAAACTTGCGTGACTCCAGTGCAGCGCAAAGCTCTTGCGGTGCTCCTTCTTCCAATAAAATTTGCAGATGCTCTGCAATATCCTCTTCCGTGTATATGACACACGAAAAATTATTTTGGTTTCGAGTTCGTAGTGCGAAGCGGGATGGGTTGCTGAGGTAATAATATTCAACTACACCTAAAGATTCACAAGTGTCCTGAAAATAACGTGCTAGCTGTGGATCTGCAAAAAATGGCGTCCCGCTGTCGATGGCTTCTGTTTTCAGGCTGCTTGATAACTCGTTAAAGTAAGCATGTTGTAGTTGATGTATGGCGACCTCTAAATCCTGAAGCATATTTTCATCATTTTTCTTAAGATAATAATGAATAGTATTGCTATTGAAGGCCCTCACTGCATCAGCTGGGGTAGCATGGCCGGTTAAGAGGATTCTTTTGATGGATGAGTTTTTTATCTTTTCGCAAAATTCAATGCCATTCATGGTCGGCATTGAGTAATCAACCACCAATACTGAAATCTCCTTTATCCTCATTTCATCAAAACGTTTTACATTTTGATGGGTAAGAACCCGCTTAACCCAGGCATCTGAATCCCCTTGCGGTTTTGGTTTTTCATCATTGGCGACGAGGCTAGCTTCGCGTTGGGATTCATTTATATATCTTAATGCCAGCTCGGCATTATCAAATGACTTAACATTGAATCGATTGGCGAACGCCATAGATAGCGTCTCCAAAAACTCATGATTGTCATCGACAAACACAAGCTGCGTAGGATAAAAATAAAGAGGAATTTTAGATTTCACGCCCTGAATCCCGGAAATATATATAAAGCATAATAGCTCATATTAATACGTACGGGGTATTGTAAGTCAATTAGCGGAAGTTTAGATGTACGAAATAGTGCCAAGTCTATGCCTGGTTTGACACATAACTTAGCCAAATCGATTATTTTTCCTTATTGGTTAACAAATTAAAAAAGCCTAAAAGGAGAATGGGCCTAAAGAGTATTTCTTTTCTCTACCATGTAATTGGCACGTCTTTCTGCCAATTCATCTTTTGTTTTTTCTGAGTTCTCATCTTCATAAGCGATTTGCGAGGCAAAAAAACAAAGAGTAAACTCTGATCCTTTGGTAGGTTCGCTTTTTACGTCAATACGAGCATTGTGCTCATCGACAATACGCTTAATTGCTTGCATTCCAATTCCATTGCCAAATTTTTTAATGCTAACACCAGGCTCCCATAAACTTGAAAGCTGCTTTTCTGTCATCCCTATACCATTGTCTGCGATGGAAAAATAAACATTGCCATTTTCAAGCCACGATCTTACTTTAATGGTGAGATCTTCACCTTGTTGACGAGCTTCAGCGGCATTTTTAATTAAATTAATTAGCAGGATTTTTAGATCTTCCGCATCACCCTTTATTTTAGGAATACCCCCTAACTCGTACTCTATCTTGTCAAAGGATGCTTCAAACAAATAGAGACAATCTTGAACTAACGTCTCTAATGCACAGGATTGAATGCGGCGTTTATAATTTCCACCCAATATGCCCGCCATTGTTGCAATGAGTTTGGATCCGCGCTCGACTTGAGATAAAACAATGTCCCGTTGTTTCTCTCTGTCGTAGATATCGTTGGACAGGATGCCGTCGATAATAGCGAAAGGTGCCTTGATATCATGATGATAGTGGCTCATTAAACTAAGCATTGAGAGTGTCTTCTTGGCTTCCCCTAGCTGGTCGTGCATGTTGCTTAGGCGAATTAAACGATTTAATACTTGTCCTAGCTCAGATTTTAACCACTCAAATATTTTAAGGTCGTCGTAGCGATAGTAGGAAACGTTAGTAGGATTACCTACCAATACTATCCCCAGAACTTTATTTTCTGAGAAGACAGGGAAGCATAAAAGTGCATTATATTTTTCCATTTCATATTGCAATTCACTTGGCATTTCGTCTGCCATAATCAATTGAGTCTGCTGGGTGCAATATTCTACAAGCTGATTTTTTTCAGCAATACGTTTCAAGGTTAAGCTATTTTGATCGTAATTGTTTTCGTCGGCAGACGGATCATTTTCATGTTGTATCATCAATACTTTATAGTTATTTAATTTAAGTGTCTTCAGTAGAAGGTGATCCAGTACTTCGATCATCATCGAAAAATTAATCGAGTTTCTTAATTCATTTTCTGTATCTATTTTTACTTGATCAAAGTCATATCCATTTTTAACTAGAATTTTTTTTGCGTTGGGTAAAATCCATTTTAGTAGTCTTGGGTAGCTTTCCAAGATTACTGCAACAAAGAGTAATAATACGAATATACTGCCGTTTGAGTCAGTGTGGTCACCAACGATTGATGTCACAACAAAATATAACCAAACAAAAAATCCTAACAAAATGGCTTTCGATAGGCCGACGCTTAAAGCAAATCTAAAATCCATCAAGTTGTGTTGAACGGTTGAGTAAAATAGTAAAGCTACAAATACAATATTGGTGATGGAACCAACAAAACGTGATAAATAAAATTCGCTTGGCATGGAGTATAAGCCTAAGCCCCCACCAATAAAGCTTGCACAGAGCGTTATGAAGAGCCATTTTAATCTTTGCTTTTCTCGATATGAGGATGTCTTATAGGAAGTTAGAACAAGACCTATAGATCCACCAAAGGACCAGACAAAATTAACTAGAAATAGATAATAAAATGAGTCAATTGCAGGAAGGTAACCTCCATCAACCTCTTTCAAGGTTGATGGAAAGATAAATGCATTTGCAATGGACAGCGTAACGCTCACAATAAGACCGGGAATAACCACAAACTTTTTGAATCTTTGTGAGCGGCTACCTACTAAACGCCAGGTTAAAAATGCAAAGGTTGTAGGGATAAAAAACATACCCCAGCGTGTTATATGAAACCAAATGTTTAGGACATCTATGTTTTTTACTACAGTGAGTAAATATAACTCTAAAGACCAGATCCCTAAACTGAAAACCGTGAATGCAAGTGCTTTTGCTGCCGGATTTCCCTTCTTGGAAAAGGCAAGAATCCCGACCGCTATATCAATAATTGCCGTAATTAGGTACTGGATCATTGTGTGTCTCTACCACATTAACTTTGCTTCTAATGAAGTTCCTCGACCACTCAACGTCAGTACAGGCCATAAGCACTGTTTTAAAAGACAGATGAGGGTAGGACTTCGATTCAGAAATCTGCTTGCAACCTAACATTTTATAAAATCGAACATGTGCAGGGCGAACCGCCAAGAGAATACTTGAGGCGCCTCTATTTATTGCCTCTTCTACCATTGTTCCTATCAGTAGCATGCGCGCCTCAACTCCGCCTTTACGTTGAAAAAATGGCGCGATTACAAATTTATTAACTTCAATAAAAGTATTTTCATAACCAATGTGAGTTCTAATTTCTTCATCAAAAATTTCCATAACGGGCACGGTGTGACCGTCGTTTGGATTGAATTCACAAATCCGCATTGACCCTATGGCATTATTCCGATGATATGCAAGAAAACAAGTGCTGTTAGGTTTGTCATCGTATTCATCAATAAACTGTAATGATGAGTTTTCTTCAATGTATTGCTCAGCACTATAGCTTTTGTAACGCATAGAATACACCCTGTCCAGCATAGGACCTTTAGCTACGGCAGTGAAATATTCGCTTTGACGGTTTTCTTGGGTTTTAAGGGCGGTGGTAAACATATGAAACCTCTGTAATTAAGTTTTAATTTGCGGAATTGAAGATGAAAAAAATGCGCCAGGATGTTTTATGCGCCAATGGGTTTTCACGGCACCAAAATAGGCTCTCAAGCTGGCGCCAAAGTCCATTATGCTCAAAAAATATGCGATCTAAAACAACACTTTAAAAGTTCATAAGTAAGTGGTTGAATGGTGCGACTTAGTTGGCTATTTGTGATTTACTTATTGAGCCAGAAGAAGATGCACCCTTTAATTACAAAAACGATTGCAAAATTCACATTGTTAGCAACCTTCCTGGTAGGTGAGTGTTGAGAAAGCGGAGTTAATGGGTAATGACAGATAGGCCAAGTGAACGAAATGATGCAGATACAGATAGTGCTGCTACGCTCTTCCATGACATCGCAACCCCACTGGTAATTGCAAAAATGAAAGCTGAACTTTTGGCTAAACATTTACCTGATTTGATTAGGGGAGCGGCAGCTTCGCCAGAGTTGCGTCACCTGGTGCCGGAAGACGCAAAGTTAATTGATGCATTAGTACACTCACCCGAAATAATGGTTTCCAATTTGGCGATTGTGCAAAAGAAAATTAATTTGTTGTCTGCATCCATGCATCATCAAACTAATAGTTTTGTCAGTACCTCGGTAGAGGATTTGGCGGGAATTGTCCCCGACTCCCGCTCCGGGGCGCAGACAAATGCATCGGCCAGAATCTCGGTAATCAAGACAATCTTATTAGTTGACGATGAAGCTATTCATCGCGATATAGGTGAGAGCTTGTTAGCGCCACACTACGCCATAGACTTTGCCAAAAATGGATTGGAAGCGCTCAGCATGTGCGAGCAGAAACACTATGATCTTATCCTTATGGATTTGCACATGCCGAAAATGAACGGCGAGCAGGCAACGGCAGAGCTACGGACCCGTATCAACAGTGAGACGATTATTGTCGGTTTGACAAGTTTGCCGATAGGTGCAAACCGATCCGGGTTGCTTGCCAGAGGGTTTACTGATTTTCTTGAAAAACCACTAAGCTTGCAGGGCTTACAAAATTTATTGCGATCCCATTCTCGCCATGCGTGATATCAATCTAATAATAACCTTTATAACCAGAGTCAATTATTCATGGGCATAATAATTAGAAAAAATACGCCTCCCGGAATTTTCTGCGTCATTGGTTTTGTTTTTATCGCCATTTATGGTTCACCGGTATGGGCGCAAAATGCAAAGAGCCTTGTCATTGAAGAGGTTGTTGTCACGGCGCAAATGCGCGAAGAAAATGCCCAGTCAATTCCAATGGCGATGGGAGCTTACGATAAAAAATTTATCGACCAGGTAGGCGCCAGTTCGTTAACAGAAATGGAAGCCGCGATTCCGAATATCAATTTTGGTGCTGGTGATAGAAGCTCGCGCGGCGAAATTGCTATCCGGGGAATCGGTGATTATTCGCGTAATATTGGTACCAATGCGCGGGTGGCTGTTTATGTTGATGGTGTATTGACAGGACGATCCTCCAGTTTTGACCAAAGCTTGCTGGATGTTGCCCATGTTGAAATATTGCGTGGACCGCAGGGCACCCTTTCTGGTACTAATGCGGTAGCTGGAGCAATCAATATTATTACGCAAAAGCCGGAAGATCAGCTCAAGGCAGAGCTATTGGCCAATACCGGTAATTACGATTTACATTCGCTCACCGGAAAAATTAATTTACCGATCAGTCCTGATTTTTTTGCAAGTTTGTTGATCGGGTCGGCCCGTCAAGATGGTTATATTAATAACATTACCCTTCATCGTGATCTCAAGGGTGTCGATAGGGATGTGGCAAAACTGAAGTTGCGCTATGTCGGCATAGAAAATTTAATGCTGGATGTGGGATTTGACTATTTAAGTGATGACGCAAAATCGACTAATGCAGAAGCGCTTTCCAATGGCGTGCCTTACGAGGTTGCTCACAATGCAGATGAGTATGAGCGTCGCAAACTCAAAGGTGCCACGATTGAGGCCTCTTACGAGACTGCTGATAACTTCCGTTGGACATCCATCACTGGTATTCGCGCAAGTGAGCATAGCGAGCTAAGCGAAGAGGATTATTCACCGCTGGATGTAGCAACCAGTTTATTCGATGAGAAAAATGATCAACTTAGCCAGGAGTTCAGGCTTACCTCTCCCAAAGGAGAGAACAGTGATTATGTTATTGGCCTTTATTTATTAGACCAGGATATTTCAACGCAAAGAAGTGCGATTACTGGAGCCATGTTTCGCCCAGCGCCCAACGCTTCGATCCAAACTCCTGCTTCAGCCGAGGTGCGATCCGTTTCACTGTACATGCACGGAAACTATTACTTCGATTCGCGCTGGAGTGTGACTGGCGGAATTCGTTTTGTTCATGAAGCAAAAGAAATCGACTTCTCCAGCATTGATACCATAGGTTTGTTTGTTGATGTCGATCACCTTCGCGACAAGAAAGGCTTCAACGAGCCGCTGCCTAAATTCGGAATTAACTTCCACCTGACTCCGGACAGCTTGCTTTATACCAGCGTCGCCCGTGGTTACAAGAGCGGGGGGTGGAATGCAGATTTCATTACCACACTGGAGCATTTCCAATTCAACCCCGAATATGCGATGAATTATGAACTGGGGGCAAAATCTGCCTTCTTTGATAAACGGCTCACGTTCAATATTTCTGGATTCGTAACAAAATTTGATGACTTCCAGGTATTTCAGTTTGTTCCGACCCAATCGTCCGGCACGGTTTTGTCACTCACCAATGCAGGTAAGGTGACTAGCCAAGGGGTGGAAATGGATATGAAGGCAATGCTGAGCGAAAACCTGAGTATGAGTTTTAATACTGCTTTTACCCAGGCGCGATTCGATGAGTTTAAGGATGGCGGGGGTTTGGGAGTCGATTATGACGATAATTATCTGCCTTATGCACCTAAAAAAGCTTACTTTGTGGCGCTTGATTACAGCAAGCCAGTATTCGCTCAATGGGATTTATACGGGCATATTGACTATGGCTATACCGGTGACTACTTCTCCAACCCCAATAACTCAACAAGTAATACCATCTCATCGCATTACGTGGCCAATGCACGTTTGGGGATAAACCTGGATGCGCAATGGGATATCTCGCTCTGGGTTAAAAACCTTACCAATGAAACTAATTTACGGCAGTGTTCTGTCTCATTTCTGGGCGTACGAAGGGGCTTATACAATCCACCCCGTACTTACGGACTGGAACTGAAATACCGCTTCAATTGAGTTTTGGTGTCATCTTTTAACATATCCCTATCTATCAACGCTCTTAGCAACCCGGATTAGCCAGCTAATCCGGTTCTTTTTTATTTACATTGCTGACTTTAAAAGCACTAATCCGGTCAACTAAAAATATTCAAAAAGGCTCTTGCAAATATTTGCTGTGCGGCGCATAGTATTTACTGTGTATTGCATAGTATATGAGGCACAGTATGGCAGAAGAACAGTTTGAAAAGCTCAGGCAAGAGTTGCGACGGGGGATTTTGGTGCTGGCGGTCTTGGGATCTTTGCGGGCACCGCACTACGGATATTCCCTGCGCAAGCAATTGCAAGATGCAGGTTTGGATATAGATGAGGGGACGCTTTATCCCTTGGTGCGCCGTCTGGCAGACCAGGGATTATTAACCAGTGAATGGCAGCAAGGGGAAGGACGTGAGCGTCGCTATTACCAATTATCCCCGGAGGGTGCCGGCTTGTTGGAAAGCCTGAGCGCTGAGTGGCTGCAATTAAATAATCATGTGAGCAAGATATTGGAGGCCGGAAATGGAGCTGATTGATCGTTATGTTTATGCGGTTGGACAAGCTTTACCTGAAAGTCGCCGCGACGAAATTACCCGTGAGTTGCGCGCTAATATCCTCGATAAACTGGAAGCTATTGCGGAAGAGCAAGGGCGTGAACCCAGCGAAGCAGAAGTGGCTGAGGTATTAAAAGTGCTCGGTCATCCGCAAAAGGTGGCGGGCAGTTTTTTAACGGGACAGCAGTTGGTGAGCGCAGAGTTGTTTCCTGTCTACAGACGAGCGTTGCACTACGGCTTGATCCTGGTTTTTATTCTCGCGCTGATTCAATTCGGCGTTCATCTGCTGAATAGCGGGGATTTGGCGATAGGCAACTTTTTCTACGAGATCATAGGAAAGGCGCTGATTATGTTTGCCTCAGTGACCGGAGTGTTTTATTTGCTGAGTAACCCGGTGGGTGGCAAACCTTATTTCGATCCCTACAAATGCTGGGCGCCGGAAAAATTACCACCGGTGACCCGCGGTTGGCAGCGAATTAGCGCTTGTGAACAGAGCATTGATTTCGCTGCAGATTTGTTTTTCCTGCTGCTACTGAATTACGCTTTGTGGATTCCATCGGGGCAACTGGCGAACTTAAGCATCGCTTTTGCCGAGCCGGTGCAGCAATGGATTCCGATATTGTCGGCGATAGTGATCGTATCGCTACTATTCGACCTGTGGAAACTGATTTATCGCTACTGGACAGCGGTTACATTAGTACTTGAGGCGGTGATCAATTTTGCCATCGCTCTACCTTTGCTGCTGATCAGCCGTATTGAGCCGCTGGTGGTTGATACTTCTGTCGCGCAGGAGCATATGGAAGCGCTGAAAATTGGTAATGAAGTGATCGGGATAGGATTATTCTGGGTTGGGATCTGGCTGATCTTTATGGCTGGATGGAGCATATATCGCGCCTGGCAGATATCCAGATAATGATCATCGTCCTGAATTGCGGGTGATTGGCATAACAAAATATAAAGTGGGACGATTCCTGGCATAAATGGAAGCCCTGATGTGAGCTGGTTTGCAGCGTTCGAATGCTGCAAACCAGGCAAACCAAAATATTTTCCCCTCTCGTTATCAACCGAACGCTCGTTGGGTTATTTCTGTGGACACTGTACCTGTCTTAATCGGCCACCGCGCTAGCGGGAATAAGACAGAGAACGACTACAGCAACTAATAACACTAATTAGTTAGTTAACAGTCAGCAATAACTACAGAACAGTAAACCAATAACCATAACGATGCAGGTAATACCATGAAAACTCCCTTGCGGTACATTACCCAAGGCGCTTTGGCGCTGGGTGTTGGTCTCACCATGACTGCCCCCGCTTTTGCGCAAACTACACCTATCTGGTCGGACGAATTCAACGGGACGCGAATCGACAATACCATTTGGTCCTATAAAGTCGGCGGTGACGGTAACGGCAATGGCGAATTGCAGTACTACACCGCCTCCAGCAACAACTCTTATATTGAAGATGGCAAGCTTGTCATCGAAGCAAGACGTGAAGCCTACGAAGGCAACCAATTTACTTCGGCGCGCCTGCACACCAATGGCCGTATGTCATTCAAATACGGCACCCTTGAAGCGCGCATAAAATTGCCGCGCATGGATAACGGTCTGTGGCCCGCATTCTGGATGCTGGGTACTAACTTCGGTTTGGATGGCTGGCCGAAATCCGGTGAATGGGACATCCTTGAGGCGGGTTATAAATCTGCGCAAACCAATGGCACTGTTAACAAATCCGTCTCAGCGGCATTGCACTGGTGGCATGAAACCGGAACCTGGAGCGATTGGCTGCAAGCTGACCATGCAGAATCCACTACGCTGCCGGTAAATCTGTACGAGGATTACCACACCTACAAACTGGATTGGACACCGACCAATGTGACTATCAGCGTGGATGGTAATCCTTACTTCAACATGGACATCACCGACCCGAACATGTCGGAATTCCGCGATAACCCCGCGTCAATCATTTTGAATTTGGCGGTAGGTGGCTGGAATTTTGTGGAGATCACCGATCCTGCGCAAATCACAGCACCTTTCCCCGGAAAAATGTATGTGGACTACGTGCGTCTTTACGCCAATGAAAATACTGAGCTGCACATCGCCAATGACAATTTGCCGAGCGGCAATTTTGGTATCAGCACCGAGACCACGCCGGTATTGAACGAGTTGAACTGGGGCGACCGCACCAGTTTGTATGTGTGGAACAACATGACCACCATTGCCACTACACCGTCTGAAGGTAGCGGCGCTTTGGCCTATTCGATTGCTGCTGGCGATTGGTGGGGTATGGGCTTGGTGCACAAGGACCAAAATCTGCGCAATTACAAACACGGTTATCTGCATTTGGACATCAAAACCAACTCCAACAGCAGTTTCAGTATTGGTCTCGCCAGTACATCCGGTGGTGATGGTAAAGTCGATTTTAATGAAGGTGGAGATCAATACGGCCTCACCCGCGATGGCGAATGGCATCACGTAGCGATTCCGCTCAGCAAGTTCGGCAACCTCGATTTTGAGACCATAAAAACCCTGTTCAGCGTGTTTGGCCCTGGCCCGGCTGCACCGATGGAAATTGCCTTCGATAATATTTACTTAACCGAAAGCATCGCATTGCAAGCGCCGGAATTTGGCAACTTCGGTATTTATACCGAAACCCCCGCGCATAAAAATGCCGGTGAATTTGCCTTTGGTGTGAGCGGTGATTTGTTCCTGTGGGATGAAACGCTCACGCTGGAAAATGGCACCAATAAAGAAGGTAATTCTGCATTACATTTAAAATCAACCGGCAAGGGTTGGTACGGTATGGGTTTAACCGCGCGCGATGGTTTTAACCTCACCGCGTTTGATAATGCCGATGCAAAATTGCATTTTTCAATGAAGACTTCCCACACTGGCGATTTCCAAATCGGTTTCAAAAGCGGGCCACTCAATAACATCGGCCAGAAGTGGATTAACTTCAAAGCCGGCAATGATCCTTACGGTTTTGTGCGCGATGGACAATGGCATGACATTGTTATCCCGATGAGCGAAATTGCAAAAGACCTGGATTTGTTTGATGTGCGTCAGCTGTTGCAAGTGCTCGGCACCGGTGAAACTGCTGGTATCAGTATTGATGATGTTTATCTCTCCGGCGGCCAGGCAGCAAAGAATCCCGGTACCGATGGTGCTGTCGTTAATCGTGCACCTTCAGCTGCAATTAAAACCTCAATCCCCGGTGGCATTGCTCCAGCAATTATTACATTTGATGGCTCCAAGTCAGTTGATGTAAACGGCGATACTTTGACTTACACCTGGGACTTTGGTGATGGCACTACCGGCACCGGCGTTACTGTAAATCACACTTACGTTAACGAAGGTTCTTATCACGTGTCATTGACTGTGAGTGATGGTGAGCTTAATTCGGTTGCGAGAGCTTTTGTATTTGTCGACAGAGATTTCAACAATGCAAAAAGCCAAAAGCGCGGTCTGGGCTACGGTACGCACTCGCTTGAAGATATGGCGGTGATGTCAAAAGGCATCAGCTGGTGGTACAACTGGAGTATCAAACCGGATTTGTCGATTCAAAATGTGTACCAGCAATACGGCGTAGAATTTGTGCCTATGGCATGGAACGGCAATTTCAATGATGCGGAATTGCGTGCGTATATTGCATCGCATCCGGATGTAAAATATATCCTCGCGTTTAACGAACCTAACTTTATTGATCAAGCAAACATGACACCGTCACAGGCTGTTGCGCAGTGGCCACGTCTTGAAGCGATTGCCAATGAATTCGGTTTGAAAATTGTCAGCGTGGCGATGAACTATTGCGGTAATTGTGTTACTGAAAACGGTACCACTTATTACAGCCCATTCGATTATTTTGACGATTTCTTTAAGCTCTGCCCAACTTGTAAAGTGGATGCGCTTTCTATTCACGCTTATATGCCGGATGTAAATGGTATTGAGTGGTACGTGAATGAATTCAAGAAATACGGCAAGCCAATCTGGATGACTGAATTCTCCGCGTGGGAAACTGTGAAAACGCTGGATGATCAAAAGCGCATGCTGATTCAAGTGGTCGATTCATTTGAAAACAATCCGGATATGCAGCGCTACGCCTGGTTTACCGGTCGTCGTAACGGCCATCCATTTAATGGCTTGTTTGATTATCGTCAATCCGGAGTGTTGACCGAGCTTGGCAGCATTTATGTAAACATGCCATTGCACGGTGATGCCAGCAAACACACCTTACCTAAAGTGGTTCAAGCAGAAAATTACGCAGCGCGTAATGGCTTACGTGTTGAAGAAACTAAAGATACTTCCGGTTTCCTCAACCTGAGTGATGTAGGTGCCGGTGCTTGGGTGGAATACAATGTGACAGGTGCGGCGAATACTTACGATTTGTTGGTACGTTTGGCGAGCGAAACAGCGGGCACAATTAATGTGCTGGTTGATGGTGTACAAACTGCGGTGATTAATGTTCCTGCTACCGGTAATTTACAAGTCTGGTCAAATGCGGCTGCTAAATTAACCTTACCAGCGGGTGCACACAAACTGCGTTTGGTATTCAATCAAAGCACCAATGTAAACTGGATTAAATTCACTGTTGCTGGTACTGGCAGTTCAAGCGTAGGCAGCTCGTCTTCAACAAGCTCAAGTAGCATTGCACCTTCTTCATCGTCAGTGAGAAGCTCAAGCAGTATTGTGCCTTCGTCGTCTTCGGTGCAAAGTTCAAGCAGTGTTGCAACAACATCGTCAGTTGTTCCTTCTTCTAAATCATCTGCGTCGGTTTCAAGTTCCAGCAGTGTGGTTGTAACCCCGGTGGGCAACCTTGCGTTGAATCGCCCGGCTGTTGCATCAACAACTGAAGGTGCAGCGTGGGCTGCAAGCAATGCATTCGATGCGAGCGCAACAACCCGTTGGGCAAGTACAGCAGTTGATCCAACCTGGATTATGGTGGACCTGGGAGCAGTCTACAGTTTCAACCAGGTTGTTCTGCAATGGGAAGCAGCCTACGGTAAAAGCTATGCAATCCAAACCTCTACCAATGGCACAAGCTGGAATACCATTTATGAAACTACTACTGGCATCGGCGGTAAAGAAACACTTGCTGTAACGGGTAACGGTCGCTATGTGCGTTTGTACGGCACTGCGCGTGGTACTGGCTACGGTTATTCACTGTTTGATTTCCAGGTGAATAATATTGCTGTTGTATCCAGTTCAAGTGTTGCTGTGGTTTCGTCATCAAAGAGTTCTGCAAGTAGTGTTGCGCCAAGCTCGGTTGCGAGTTCAGTAGCAAACTCATCGAAGAGTTCTGTGGCAAGTTCAATTACGAGTTCAGTTGCCAGCTCATCGGCAAACCTGGCGTTGAACCGTCCTGCTGTGGCATCCACCACACAAGATGGTTTGCCTGTCGCGCAAGCATTTGATGGCAATGCCAACACCCGTTGGGGCAGTGCGTGGAATAATGCTGAGTGGATTTATGTTGACCTCGGTGCGAATTACGCGATCAATAAAGTTGTGCTGAACTGGGAAGGTGCTTACGGCAAAGGTTATGAAATTCAAACTTCTAACGATGCTGTTACCTGGACCAAAATTTACGGCACTACTAACGGCAACGGTGGCGTTGAAACATTGAATGTTGTTGGCACCGGTCGTTATGTGCGGATGTTCGGGGTAGAGCGTGGTACTGGCTACGGTTATTCGCTCTATGAATTTGCCGTTTACGGTACACCGGCAATTGCGGGCAACAAGGCATTAAATAAACCTGCTACTGCCTCTACCAGCGAAGGTGCCGGCACTGCAGCAAGCTTTGCAGTTGATGGCAATACCAACACTCGCTGGAGCAGCCAGTTCAGTGATGGGCAATGGATCTACGTTGATTTGGGCAGTGTAACGAGTATTAACGGCGTAACCCTGAAATGGGAAGGCGCTTATGCAAAAGCCTACAACATTCAGGTCTCTAATGATGCAACTACCTGGGCTACTGTAAAAGCTGAAACTAATAGCGATGGTGGATTTGATGACCATCTGCTTTCAGCTAGCGGCCGTTACGTGCGTATCCTCAGCGTAACTCGCGCTACTGGTTACGGTATTTCACTGTGGGATTTTGAAGTTTACTAATACACAAAAATAGCTCTGGAGAAACTTCAGCCGCGCGCAAGCAATTGCGCGCGGTTTTTTGTTTGTGAAGCTTCATGTCCAGCCCAATATCATAAACTGCTTAGAAAAACGGTTTGCGATGCAGGGAATACCTTCATATAGAAGGACTTACTTGCGGGCGATTATTATGTACTGGCTTTCGTCATTTGGAAAAAGACAGGGTGATGGTGGTACGATGATGAAGAAATTATCGCTGGGTTTTGGTGAGAATAAGATGGTTACGTTGTTTGCAAATTAAATGTGAAGCAAGTATTGATAGAAATTATGGAGGGCAAACCAATGCAAATAACCAATAAATTACCCCCTACGCAATGTGCCGGCATGACTGATATCCGCGAAGAAATTGATCTGCTGGATAGAGCGATCATTCAACTGATCGGAAAGCGCTATCAATATGTACAAGCTGCAGCCAAATTCAAAACTTCCGAAACTGCCGTGCGTGCACCTGAACGTTTCAACGCCATGTTATTGCAACGTCGTGAATGGGCGCAGGAACAGGATTTGAATCCGGATGTGATTGAGAAATTGTATTCAGATTTGGTGAATTATTTTATTCAGGAGGAAATGGAGCGTTGGAAAGAATGAAAGATGTAGGTTATAAAAATTCCCCATAGCTTCTGCGTTCCCAAGCGGAGCTTGGGAACGAGTGGTAGTCATTTCATAAGTAACACGTATGGGATCTAACGAAATGCGGGATTGATTCAATTCAACCATTCGCCGCTCAATGCGGCAAATGCTCATGCCGATATTCCGATGGCGTCTGCCCTACGTGTTTCTTGAAGAAGGTATTGAATACCGACTTGCTGTTAAAGCCGACATCCAGATAAATATGGGTGATGGTTTTGGATTTTTGTTTAGGGTCGGCAAGCATCTTCTTTGCTTCTTCAATACGATAACGATTAATAAATTCGTAGAAGTTACTATCGAAATGGCGGTTGAATACCAGCGATAAATCGCGCGATGGAATCTCCAGTATTTCTGCCAGCATATCCAGGGTAATGTCGGCTTGTAGATAGGGTTTGTGTTCGCGCATGGCAATGTCTATTTTTTCAGCAAAGCCAGCATTGAGTAATTTTTCTTCGGATGGTTTTTTATGGTGATCCCTTTGTTTGACTGCAACGAAACCGGAGAAGTAACGGATGCTGGTAAATACCAGCGCGAGTACCAGGATAAAGACTACGTAGTAGCCGGTTAACCCAATCACTTCAAACCAGTGGGGATGGAAGCCGATAAACAGGTGCAACAGTTTTGCGCAGGCGAGGGCAGCCTCGGTAACGGTGATGATCAGGAAGCCGATGACCAGTGAAATCAACCAGCGGATATCAATTCGCTCAATATTGGAGTGAGTGGTTTTTAATTGGTTACGATACTTTGCAATTAACAATAAAGACGCAACGCAATAACCTATACGGGTTGCTTTGCATAAAAAATCCACAATGAGGTACATAGGGCTGTAGACGTAAATATCGTCGTCGATCAGTAGTACCCGCTCTTCCAATGTATGGCTATAAAAAGTCAGGCCTAAAAATAATGCAAACAAACCGAGCGGGATCAGATGCAGGCTATCGCGTTTATGCAGGCTGAAGTCGTGATAGACCAATGACTTGATATAGAAGTAGAGCAGCGCGGCGTCCAGATAATAGCCAAAGCCTATCCATAAAAAGAGGCGCGGATAATTATCCAGCGCGATCATCTTAAAATCCGCGCCCCACAGCACCAATTCATGTAAGGGAATAAACGCATGGGCGAGCAAAAAAGCAGCGAGGAAGTAATTGCTTTTATTGTCCGGTGGATTGGTGACAAGGAGCAAAACGGCGAAGCAGGCACATTGCAGTGCCGTCATCATCAATACCAAATCATGGATATTAAATACAGTTTCATTCATGGTTTTTAATTATTAATCTTGTATGAGTTATTGTTGTATTTTTGGTTTGTGCCAAAAAGGTTATGGTACAAGTGGTCGATTATAGTGAGGTCTCTATGGGCAATTATATTCCAAGCCGGGTGGTGTACCTAAATAAAAATGACTAAATTTTCCTATTGGTTAATTATTTCCATAGTAGTACTCCTATCCCGCTTATGACAGAAAATACCGCCTTAACCTACATAAATCAGACTAACTAAAAACGAGAAACAATTCTTTACATCCGGTGACAGCTTGTTTTTCAAACGCTAAGTTATTGAACTGCATAGGGATTTATCTTATTGGTCAGGCTTCCCACTTGTCCCGGTAGTGAATATGGGAAATGCTTGAACAAAACCACTGTTTATTCGAACGCACTTTTACGATGCCTCCACTAGTATTTCGGCAAATATTTGCCAAACCAGCTTTGCTTTGGCCTTTAGTATTGTTTTATCAAAAAAATTAATAAGAGGTATGCGTTCCGTGAAAACAAAAAGGTCTGTGAATATAAAAAAGCTGGCTACATCTCTCTGTTGGGGTCTGTCCAGTATTTTGCTCCTGGGATCTTCAATTGCAAGTGCCCAAGGGTATTTACGTGCGGATGGCCAATTCATTGTGAACGAACAAGGTGAACAAGTCCTGTTGCGTGGAATGGGGTTGGGCGGTTGGATGTTGCAAGAAGGTTACATGCTCAAGCTTGGCAACCTCGGTCAACAACATGTGATGCGTGCAAAAATAGAAGAATTGATCGGTGCCGAAGCGACGCAGGAATTTTATGATGCTTGGCTTGCCAACCATACGACCAAAGCCGATATCGATGCGATGGCGAAGTGGGGCTTTAATTCTGTGCGCCTGCCCATGCATTACAACCTTTATACCTTGCCGGTTGAGCAGGAGCCAATAAAAGGCCAGAACACTTGGCTGGAGCAAGGTTTTGCCATGACCGACCAACTGATCACCTGGGCAAAAGCCAATAATATGTACGTAATCCTGGATCTGCATGCGGCACCGGGTGGGCAGGGAAATGATTTAGCCATTTCTGATCGCAATCCCAATACGCCGTCACTCTGGCAGAGCGAAGCCAACCAGCAAAAAATGATCGAGCTGTGGCGCAAACTGGCGCAACGCTACGTCAATGAACCTACCGTCGGTGCCTATGACATTATCAATGAACCTAACTGGGGCTTTGAAAATGCGGCGGACAAAAATGGTTGTAAAGAAACCAAAAATGAACCGCTTAAAAAATTGATGGTGGATGTGACCAATGCGATTCGTTCGGTGGATACCAAACATCTGATTATTATCGAAGGTAATTGTTGGGGTAATAATTACGCCGGTGTGCTGCCCCAATGGGATAACAACATGGCACTGAGTTTCCACAAGTATTGGAACAATAATACCGTCGGCGATATCAAGACCCATTTGGAGTTACGCCAAAAATACAATATCCCCATTTGGTTGGGCGAGTCCGGCGAGAATTCAAACGTCTGGTTTACCGATGCAATTGCGTTAGTGGAATCGCAAGGTATTGGTTGGGCGTGGTGGCCGCTGAAAAAGCTCGGTTTTAATAATCCGTTGGAAGTAAAACCCAATGCCGGTTATCTCGCATTGGTGGATTATTGGAATGGCAAAGGCGAAAAACCATCAGCAAAAGAGGCGAAAAAAGCGCTGATGCAATTAGCCAATCACGATATTAATTTTGCCAACAATATCCAGCATCCGGAAGTGATTGATGCCATGTTCCGCCAGCCGCATTCCACCTTGAACCTTCCGTTTAAGGAGCATCGGATTGGTAAATCCGGCGGCACTATTGCGGCAGTTGATTACGATACGGGGCGCAGCGGTTATGCTTACTTCGATAAAGATTTTGCCAATTATCATGTCTCTACTGGCGGCGAACGCACGCCGTGGAATCGCGGCACTACTTATCGCAATGAAGGGGTTGATATCGCATTCGATCCAGCGAAAAAATCCCATTTTATCGACAGCATCGAAACCGGGGAATGGACGGAATACACCGTTGAAGTTGATAAGGCAGGTGTCTATAAATTATCTGCTAAAGCAAACTCAGCTGTGGCGACAGGGCGTATAGGCGTGAGTGTTAATAACGAAATACTCGCCGTTGACGCACCAGTTGCCCAGTCTGATAAGTGGCTATTGACTTCACTTGCCAATGTAAAATTGCAGCAAGGTACTAACAAAATTCGCATTTATGCCAAAGCCGGCGGCTACAATTTATTGTCGCTGCAACTAAAGAATTAAACTGCACGTCTCCAGCTAAATCGTTTATCGATTAATGCTATTTTCGGGAGCCAATTGGCTCCCTTTTTGTTGCTTTTTTGCGGTGCACTTAACACTCACAGTGTGCAGCGGGTTTGTTTATCTGGCTGTTTGCTTTGAATGTATTAAACGAACGAAAATTTTCCTCATTTTTGTATTTACCCGAACAGCCATCTGTATTTTTAGCCGCACTATAAATGTGATTCAACAGCCAATGGAGTGAGTTGTTGATGTAGCAGCGCGAAGTGTCAATATTGTTTTGACACTTGCGTAATCATCGACCAAACCACAGCAATAGAATAATAGGAATAAAAAATATGAACACATTTAACCATCAATCATCACACACCAAAAAAAGATATTCGCGCCGGCTACTGCCGTTGGCGATCTCCTTTTTCGCATTTTCTGTGCAAGCGCAAACCCTTATATGGAGCGATGAGTTTAACGGCACGCAATTGGATACCAATGCCTGGAATATCGAGACAGGTACCGGTATTAATGGCGATTGGGGCACTGGTCAATTAGACCGTGCGACCGAACGTCCGGAAAATATCAGTTTCCTGCAGAATGTGAGCGGAGCCGATGGCGGTGTGCTTGCCATTACCACGCGCAAAGAATTTTATATCGACAAGGATTACACCAGTGGCCGTATCAATACTGCAGGTAAAGTTGCGTTTGGCCCCGGTCATAAAATTGAAGCGCGGGTATGGGCGCGTGATGTGAAATACAAAGGGCAGGGTTTTGCATTCTGGATGATGCCGAATGAAATTCCCGCCGGCCAGGATCACCTTATGTGGCCGCAGGGAGGGGAGGTGGACATTATGGAATATGTCGGCTCGATTCCATTCCACAATCTTGGCACTGTGCACTATGCCTGGTTCTGGGAAAATAACACTTATCAGGATTGGAACCACGGTCATCTTGGCGGTTATTACAGCTTCAAAGATAAACAAGGTCCGGATGAACCCGAATGGATTCAAGTAGATTTGGGCAGTGCGCAAGCGTTTAGCCAAGTCGTATTAAGTTGGGAAGGGGCTTATGGTAAAACTTATAAAATCCAAACCTCAAATGACCAGGTAAATTGGACTGATGTTTATTCCACCACCAATGGTGATGGTGGTGTTGATGTTATCAACGCAAATGGCAATGGCCGCTATGTGCGCATGTACGGCACCGAGCGCGCGACAGAATGGAGTTACTCGCTGTTTGAATTTGAAATTAAAAATGCCGCAGGAACCAATCTCGCGTTGAATCGCCCTGTCACTGCATCCTCGTTGCAAGCGCCGGATTTGTCCGCCGCTAATGCTGTAGACGGACAAAGCTCAACGCGTTGGAGCAGCAATCTGCGTAACCCCGGCTATGGTAATTATCCACCTGCACCGGGCGATCAAAATGCGGGAAGTTACGGTTGGCACACATACGGTGTGAATTGGCATAACGACCGCATTGAATTTTATGTCGATGGCAATGTGTATCACATCCATTATTTAAATGACGGTGGTGCATTTCCTCCTGCTGATGGCGGCGATGCAGCGCGCACGGAAATTCGTAACGGCAAGCGCACGTATGTTTCAGAATATTCAAATCACTTTCCGGAGTGGCATCCGTTCGAACACCAAATGTATTTAATTTTAAGCGCGGGTGTTGGTGGACAATCGGGCTTTACTTATGGTGGCGGAATTGTGCCTGAAGCGGTTTTCCCTGCATCAACATTAATTGACTGGGTGCGTGTTTATTCCTTGGGAGGCGGCAAGCCGCCTGTGCTTCCACCAACAACGCCACCCGTAAGCCCGCCTGCAAATACCAATCTTGCATTGAATAAAATTGCGGTTGCTTCATCGCAAGAAGGTGAGGCGCTGGCTGCAAGCTTGGCTGTGGACGGTAATACCAATTCGCGCTGGGCAAGCCAGTGGAGCGATGCGCAATGGATTTATGTCGATCTTGGCAGCAGTAAATCCATTAACCGTGTATTGCTGAAATGGGAGGCGGCATACGGTAAGTCGTATCAAATCCAGGTGTCGAATGACAAAGTGAATTGGACCAATATTTATTCCACTACAACCGGTGACGGTGATATCGATGATATTACCGCATCCGGCACCGGCCGCTATGTGCGCATGAACGGCACCCAGCGCGGAACCGGTTATGGTTATTCACTGTGGGATTTTGAAGTCTACGGTGGCGGCACAACCCAACCACCGGCCACAACAACCAATAAAGCGCTGAATAAACCCGCGACTTCTTCATCTGATGAAGGTGCCGCCTGGAATGCAGCGCAGGCAGTGGATGGCAATTCAAACACCCGCTGGGCCAGCCAATGGAGCGATGCACAATGGATCAAAGTCGATCTGGGTTCTGTGCAAAGCATTAGCCGCGTAAAGCTCAATTGGGAAGGTGCCTTCGGTAAGAATTATCAAGTGCAAACTTCCAGCGATAACACCAATTGGACAACTATCCACACAGTGACTAACGGCGATGGTGCAATTGACGACCTTACCGTGAGCGGCTCAGGCCGTTACCTGCGCATTAACTGCACTGCGCGCGGAACTGGTTACGGTTATTCATTGTGGGATCTTGAGGTTTACTGATGTTGCTTTAAATTACGATTAAAGGCGGCTTTTGCCGCCTTTTTTTATGTGGTTCAGCACATTAGCTGGATTTAAAACCCAATGCTGCGAGTCAATAAGGAAACTGACCGGATTTATATAAAGGGGGAAGCTGATGAATTTATTAATTAATATCGACGTACTGGATTTAGGTCCCGCTATAGATTTTTACTCGAATGCATTCGGCCTGAAACTTAATCGTATGCTGGATGATGATGTAGCTGAACTAACGGGTGCATCATCCACTATCTATCTTCTTAAAAAAGACGAAGGTTCTACCTGTTCTAAATATTCCACTGAAACTCGCCACTATAAAAGGCATTGGACTCCCATCCATTTTGATATTGTTGTCGAGGATATCTGGCAAGCCACCGAGCGCGCCATCAGCGCCGGGGCAACTATTGAAACGGAATGCAGCGAATGGCGAGAATCAAAATGCATAACATTTTCCGATCCTTTCGGTCATGGTTTTTGTTTAATTGAGTTTGAACGGGATACGTATTCATAAATGCATCCATAAACAAGGCATACTATAAATTATTGCTCTTCATTAGCTTTTCGCAAATATATGTTGGCAGGTGTATTAATATTTTAGGATTGTTTTGCCGGAAAAGGAGCGCTTGTATTATATTGATTGTAGTTGTTTTGATTTATTTTTTAGGAGGCGTAATGAGGGTGCTATTGGGTAGTACAGATTTTACATTTCGTCAAGATGTAGTCAATGGAGTAGTTCCCATGTTAAGGGAGTTGAGAAAAGAACTTTTGTTAGAAATTTCGGGGGGAGAAAAAAGAATTGGGGACTATGAAGAAATAAAAAATTGGATGCTTGAAATATATAAAGAAAACTATTCTGTTGCAGATATGTATCAAGCCATTCTCTCAATTAAAGAAGACTTGCTTTTAGAAGAATGTGAACTACCAAGTTTGGATGAATGTAAAAAATCAATCATCGATGCAGAAAATCGTCCATTACCTAAATTTAGTTTTGTATCTTCAGTCTTCAATGGGGAGTCTGCCGGAGTACTAGTTCAAAGAGAGTCTCTCAAGGTTGGTGGTTTAATTTACTCGATTACAATATTTAATAAAAAATATTTAACTAAAAAAATTGTTAGAATCGAAATTAGATCATCTAGTATTGAACCAGAACCGCTGGCATCCATTTTTACCCAAAGTGGTTGGCTGTATTTTTCAAAGGAAGAGGTGCATTTGGAGGAGTATTTAATATTTTCACTGCAGTGTTTAATTGCACTTCATCGTTATAAATATCCCAAATTACCCTTGGATTCTATTAGAGATGATAGGATAGTAAAACCTAAGTCAAATGAGTATTTAGAGCGGCTAATTGCAGACGCATTTTTAAATAAGGTTGCCTGTTATAAGGTGGAAGTTAGCCTTGCTGATGTCGTACCTCGCGATATTGACTACGCAATAAAAATCCATGACGAACAAGTAGAATTTTTTATTAGTCAGATATCTGATTTTGGTTATTCCTTTCAAGAAATTCTTTTATACGAAGGGAGTGGTCGTTTAATCATGGATGATGATTATCCTTTATATCTCGCCTATAGGGCTTTGGGGCTTAACCAAATTCCAGCTGTTATAGTGGGTGATTTTGATCAGAAAAATGTCACTGTTTTTAAAAAAGGCGGCTATGAATTAATTCCTCCAATTGTGGTTTCAAAAAATAGTGATAATTACCAGATAACCAAAAATAAAGAAGATCTACTTAAGGAAAAACTAGCACGTTTAGCTCCGAATGTTAGCAGTGCTGCGGTGTTGGAAAATAAGTTAATCCAGTTTTGTAGGTTGTTAAGCCGTCCTTCAATTTCAGAGAAGGAATTACACAAGTTTTTAAATGAAAATCCGCAAATTATTGATAGTCATGCAGCTTCAATTTACAGCGAAGTTTGTATTGGCCGTTTTAGAGCTGATTTGATACTTTGCTATGAACAGCTCGACAAGAGAGTTTTGCTAATCGAGTTAGAAAAACATGATGATGAAATATTGACTAAGGCTAATAGACTTAGAAAAAAAGTTACGCATGCCTCTCAACAGGTGGAGGATTGGATAAGGGGTATAAGATCTGGTGATGAAAAGGTTCCTGATTGGTTAAATAGAGAATTTGTTTTAGAAGGAGTTGTGGTCATAGGTAGATCCCGTGATCTTACAAATGAGCAAAAAAGGATATTGAGTTCTATCAATACTAATCGTCTTGTAAAAATTATAACTTACGATGATTTGTTGGAGCGCCTGAGTCGACTAATAAAAGTTATTACATCACGTTAACTATTGTGCATAATTGAAACCTTACAATGCGAAATTATCCTATTATAGCAATATAGTTTCCATCTTGCTGATCACGGTTGGATGTTCACTAATGAGTTAGTCAATTTGCTAGTTCAATTTGTAGTTATATATAAAATTTATTTGGATTGTCTAAAAGGTCATTGGTCAATCGACTATTAATAAACATAATATGGTTGCCCAACGATTTTACATTTATAGGAGATTCATAATGACAACTAATAGCGTTCACTTTCATCGCGTTCTTCGTACCACACCCGAAAAATTGTACCGCGCTTTTACCGATGCCGATGCTTTTGCAAGATGGCTCCCACCTTGCGGGTTTACTGCGAGAGTTCATCATATGGATGCAAAGGCAGGTGGCTCTTACAAGATGTCATTCACCAATTTCACTACCGGGAACAGCCATTCATTTGGTGGTACCTATCGTGAATTAGTTCCTCACAAGCTCATATCCTATACCGCTAAATTTGACGATCCCGATATGTCCGGCGAAATGCGGACAACGGTAGAGATAACATCGGTTTCTTGCGGTGTAGAAGTCAAAATAAAACAAGAAGGTATACCTGCAGTTATTCCAGCGGAAGCTTGTTATCTTGGTTGGCAGGAATCGTTGGAGTATTTGGCAAAGTTGGTTGAGCCGGAAATTCCGGATTAAGTTTTACCAGGGCTCATAACATACAGTTCATATAGTCGCAGCGATGATTTGCCTTGTTTATGCAATAAAGCTGAATAAGTAGTCATTTTCTTCCGTGCCAATTTAAGCCCATCGCAACATGGTACAAGGACTGTTTCACATTTCCCGTCGATTGACGTATCGATCTACCTATTCCTTTTTTCGACACAAAACTGTTACCCAAATCTGCAGATGATGCGGATGGGTTAACACATTTTGTAACCTTAATTAGCATTCAAATGAAAAAACAGTTTCAGATTAATGAAAATAAAGTGGGAAACAGCAAGATATAGGTTCGACTTTTTTCTAGGTGTGCTGCATTCGGTATCTGCTGATTTATAACGGTTTTTTTGCTTCGTTTGATTATTTGAGTTTTATTCGCATTTTTTTATACTCGTGCCGTGCAACAGCGGAATTCACAACAATAACAAAGGCACTGGGCACTTTTTCGCTTTAATCATCTGATCCATTCCCCCGGTATGAGTAATTACCCATGCCATGGCGAGTTATTATCTGGAGAAAATTATGTTAAGAAAAATTCCGACGCTTAACTCCAGGATGCTGATGTGGTGGTGTTTATTAGTATCCCTTTTTTCTGTGCAATCGGCTTTGGCTGCTTCGGGCCATACAGTATTATCGGCTACCAGCGTCAAGTTTTATGTGACAGCCGCTCCCTGGGCCGATGTGCATTACACAATCAATGGTGCAAACCAGCAGAATATTCGCATGACTGCGAGTGGCACCAATCACGAATACACCATCACGGCTGCGACTAATTCAGTGATTCGTTATTTCTATACGATTGGCAATAACACTGGCGGTGCAAATGATACGGCCTGGGTGCAATTTACCTTGACCGGCACAACCAATCCGCAGCCCGGCGGAGTAGCGCGGGTTTATCAGCATTGTAGCTACGGCGGTACTGTAATCGGCTTGGGAGTGGGCACTTATACGCTCGCGCAATTGCAAGCGCTGGGTGTGCGCAACGATGATATTTCATCGGTGCAGGTGAATAGCGGTTACGAAATTGTGCTTTACCAACATGATAATTTTGGCGGTACCGCAATTACCAAATCAGCGAATGATGATTGCCTGGTAGACGATAATTTTAACGATGCCACCAGTTCGATCGTTGTGCGCGCAACGACCGGTGTGCCACCGGGTACTCCGGGCACCGCTAATGGTACCCACAAGCGCCTGAAGATTATCAACGGCTGCGGTGACCCTATGTGGGTGCAATGGCTAACGGCTCCGGGGGTCAGCTTCAGTGGTCCTAATCGCCATCGCCTCGCCAGCCTCGGCAGTTCAATTGAATACGACATTCCCGATAAAGGTTTACCGAGCATGCGCTTCTGGCCAGGTTTTGGCTGCGATGCGAACGGTCATAACTGTCGCGTAGGTGCGAGTGGCGGTCCCGCTAATTTGGGTTTCACTTGTCCGGCGGGCGGATGTGCGCCGCCAATCGATTCCAAATTTGAAGCGTCTTTTGGTTGTATCCCCGGTGTGAATGATGCGCAGTGCGTACAAAATCCTTCCGCACCCGGCACACCGTTAGGCCGTGGCGATTGGTGGAACAACAGTTTTGTGGATGGTTACACCGCACCGATGAAAGTGATCGTGAGAGGTAATTGCCCGGTCGGTCCACAACCTGCGCCGGTATTTGGTCCCGGTGGTCCACCAGGCGGTGTGATTGATTGTTCAACTATCCGTATTTCGGATTGTCCGACCAACGAAAACCTGAGCACCGATGGCCGCTATCCTGCGCTTGCGAATGTGAATTTAATTGCGACCAATCCGGTCACCGGTGCGCAAGCGGGTTGTTATTCGCCTGCAGCAAAACTCACTTACCGCAATTGGCCGTCAAGTACGCCGATTTACAATCCGGCTGATCCACAAGCGCAGATGTACACCTGCCCAACGCCACCCATTTCTCCCGAACAATGTATGGCGGGGCCAGCGGATCGCACCAAATATCGCAATATGGTTCACTCCCATTGCAATACCTACGCTTACGCCTATGACGATGGTGTTGGGCTATCCAGTTGTCCGGCGGCGACAAATTTAAGTTACGAAGTAACTTTCTATTGTCCGCGCTAGGAGGGTTATGTCCAGGCAGGATGAGTTACGAAAATTTTATTGAAGGAGCAATAAAAACAACCTGTGCGATTTTTATCGCACAGGTTTTTTACTGAGGGGGCAATACTAACAACATCAATAATTAAAAAATGGCATTTTGCTACATCATTTAGCCAAACAGTGTGTGAACTACTCATACACATTCTGAATCCTCCACACTTCTATAAGGAATCGATTATGAATAATAAAACATCAACAACACGTCAGTTACTGACAGCGGCGTTACTTGCTTGCGCCGGAATGGCTTCAGTAGCCAATGCAGTGATATATCAGGCTGAAAATTACAACGCGTATTACGATACAACACCCGGTAATACGGGTGGGGTTTTTCGCGGTGATGGCGTTGATATCGAATACACAACTGATACAGGCGGTGGATACAATGTAGGTTGGATTGCGCAAGGTGAGTGGCTTGCCTTTAATGGTTTGAATATTCCGACTACTGGCAGTTACACCGTTCGTCTACGTGTGGCATCACCCAATGGTGCTACTGCCTCAGTGGATTTAAATGCGGGTTCAATCCAATTAGGTAATTTTGTTATCCCGGCGACGGGCGGTTGGCAAAATTGGACTACGGTATCACGCACTGTTACTTTAAATGCGGGTACATATAGTCTCGGTGTGTTTGCGCAAACGGCAGATTGGAATTTTAACTGGATTGAAATTATTCCCAACGGCACTCCCGGCCGTACGTTGGTTTGGTCAGATGAATTCAATAGCATCAACACCGCTAACTGGACGTTTGAAACCGGCGGTGGCGGTTGGGGCAATAATGAATTGCAGTATTATACCAATGGACAGAATGCATTTATCCAGAATGACCCTGCTGCTGGTGGCAATGTATTGGTAATTGAAGCGCGCAGGAATAATCCTTCCAACTACAGTTGCTGGTACGGCACCTGTACTTATACATCTACCCGCTTGGTGAGTCGCAATAAAAAATCGTTTCAATATGGCCGTATTGAAGCGCGTTTGAAATTGCCACAAACCCAGGGAATTTGGCCGGCATTCTGGATGCTTGGTAATAATCTTGGACAAGTGGGTTGGCCAACTTCCGGTGAGATCGACATTATGGAGCATGTAGGTTATGAACCGACAACAACCCATGGCGCACTTCATGGGCCAGGTTACTCAGGCAATACGCCTTTTGCGGGAACACATAATCTGGGTGAATATGTAGATGTGAATTACCACGTATATGCAGTGGAGTGGGATAGCAATGGTATTCGCTGGTTCCGCGATAACGTGCAATTCTATTCAGTGACCCGTGCACAAGTGCAATCTTATGGCAATTGGGTTTTTGACCAACCCTTCTTCTTATTACTCAATGTCGCCGTTGGTGGTAATTGGCCAGGCAGCCCAAATGCAAGCAGCGTATTCCCGCAACGTATGTATGTGGATTATGTGCGTGTATATCAATAGTCATTACACAATGCTTTTTTGATTTCGAACTTGGCTAAAAATTACATTTAGAGTTGGGTGGATCATTGTGCTAAGCAATGATCCACTTTTTTTGATCAATCAATAACTGTTAATTTTGGTGACAATAAAGGGCTGTTCCAGTTGAAGTATTGCTGTATATAGGGATAGGGATTACTCTGATGCGGGAATTAATTATTCATAATTACCATTTATATAATCTCAAAAAGGAGTTCTTGTATGACTGATATTAATTTTTCGAGCATAGCGGTTGGCACCAATATTCCAGCCAATTATCAAGGTTTCCAGTGGGCAGCCTACCGGCCCGATGGAAGTTATTCGGGGCCGGTCGGAGTGGTTGATTCTGCGTCGGTTCATGTTATTCGAAACTTGGGTTTTCAAATAATTGGAGTGGGTGGTGGATATTTCACGGTCACTAGCATAACGGCTAACACCTGGTTAGGCATGCCGCTTGACTTCAGTGTGGTTGGTTACAAGAACGGTAATGAGGTCTATAACACTCCAATTCAATCGGATAGCGGTAATACCTTTCCTGTTCCCCCAGATATAGTGGATAAATTTGAGATTCATTCCAATGCCATGGAAGTTTTTGAGGTTTCTGCCATTACTGTGACGGTGTGAGTTTGATATTAAAGCTGATTTTCGGAACCTATCAGAAAACTTTTCATCTGGTAGTTGAGTAAGGATATTCATTACGTAATTAATTTTTATCAATTGGGATATGTCGGCTGTGCGTATTTCAGCATAGCCGGCAGTATCATCGGCTAACTTTCAACAAAAGTGATTTTTTATCCATAGGAAATCGCAAAACCTTAAAAAAAAATAAGTCGATAGGTTTATTTTCCTTTGCCAACATTAAGGCCTGGATACAGGTTTTTTTGAATTAATCGAAGCATTCTATCTCTCTGAGGTCGCTATAAATTCATCAATATTCGTGAAGAGAAATCGAGTTTTGTTTAAAGTTAACTATTTTAAATAAAAATCCCCAGCTTGGGCTGGGGGTGTCAATAGTTCGAGGCAACTATTTTGAACTGTAATTTCTTTTGTGCACTTCGAGTGTTGAATTATTGAAATCACCCAACCCTAATTCGTGGCGCTGCTGTAGTAGCTCCACGTAAATGGCCTTCGCACGTAGATCAATTCTATCGAGCTGCTCTTTCTGTAGCACCAGCTCCTCTCCGTAACGAGCTTTGTACACAGCTTTATAGGCATCAATGTTCGCTACAGATCCTCCTTCATCACCTCGCATGGCCTCCAATTTGTAGAGCGCCAATATTTCGGTAACCCCCAGTTCACGTCCCTCCGGGGTCTTGTCTTCCCCGCTCGCAATCATATCAATTTGAGTTTGCGATGCTAAATGCGTAAGAGCTACGGTAGCGCCATGCACAGCGGCTTTATAAAACTGTGCGTTCGATTCATCCAGTTTGTCTCCCTGCTCGATATACCGTCGGCCTAACACAAGCATAGCTTTAACATCGCCAGAATTTGATAGATCTTTCAAGACTTGTTCGCTATAGGACTGATACATCTGGTAATCCTCACCAGAAATGTAACCTCGCTCATTACTCCAACGCATCATTTCCTGATACTCAGAAAGCTCCATTTTTGCCTGACCCTGATCAATAGTTTTGGTGGTTGATTGTGCGGAGGCGGTCTGAAATTCAACAGATGATTGCGTGTCGCCCTGACCGTTAGCATGCACATCATGCCTAACTATTTCCTGAGCAAACACGCTATCTTGCTGATTATTCACTGACCGTTGGTTCAGGTAATATCCATACGCAAAGGCCATTATCCCAACCACAACCATCGCTGATTTAATCACTTTCTTAGATACCAGCCCCATAGCTTTCTCCGTTAAACTTTTACATTGCTTCGCAGGCATTGTCAGCCGCGATCTGGTCAGTGGAGCAACTAGCAAGTGCCGCAGTATATGCTCTATTCATATCTGTTTGGCAGTCATCACCCCATTGATAGATAGCGTATGCTGAGCCAGCGAGCAAAAATGCACCCACGCCCTCTCCCTCGGAATATGCCCATCCACTCGCAACGCCAACTGCTCCACCAATCCATTTAGCACTGAGACAATAGGTAGTATTCATGGCATGAAGAGTTGTATGGCTAGAATTGCACAATTTCAATGCATTCACTGCGTCGGCTTTACAGTCAGCTTTCTGTTTTTCCTTTGCCTTCTTTTGAGCGTCGGCAATTCTAACTGAAGATAGATCCATAATGCGCGGTCCACCCGGACCTATCCCGCGACTGATATTTACGCCGCTGTCATAAGTACGTGTGCCTGTGATAGTCAAATTAATAAATTACATCCGCAATGTTGACTTGTAAGTGGTTAGCAAATTCGCTGTTGATTTGATTAAGCCATCCATCACCAAATTCAATCACCATCAGTTCTACAAATCTATAATTATTTTTTATAATGAAAGCTTGATACTTTTGTTCGGCGATTTCATCGGCAACATCTATTCGAGTTAAATCTGACATACATGAATAGATCTAAGTAATTAGAAATTACTTGCAGGCTGCAACAGTCGGGAAACGCGATTTTTATCAGCTTTGACTAACTTTCAAAAAAAGTGATTTTTTATCCATAGGAAATCGCAAAACCTTAAAAAAAATAAGTCGATAGGTTTATTTTCCTTTGCCAACATTAAGGCCTGGATACAGGTTTTTTTGAATTAATCGAAGCATTCTATCTCTCTGGGGTCGCTATAAATTCATCAATATTCGTGAAGAGAAATCGAGTTTTGGTAAAGTTAACCCGCTTTTGTTGAACGGATTGTGACAGCACTGATAGTCAGTGCTGCAATTCATATAAATAACGCCAGGGATAAATGCCGCGATCATGGCCATCGCTGAATACCATTTGCAATCCATATCCCATCGAATTCATGGCGATTACTTTCACATCGGCATCCACTAGCACAATTTGCCCTTGAATACGCGCTGCACGGCATTTGGCACATGGGCATGCACCGCGAAGGTATTGATGACTAATAATCTTTACATCATTATTTGGCCAGGTCACCACAACCTGTTGCAGTGCTTGCGAATTGCTCAGCGATAGCGGCGCAGTGTTGTACATGTGCTATACCTCAATGTTTATCCAATTGCGCCAGTGCAATCCGCACCGCTTTGCGCACTTCGGGATCACTATCATTTTCCGCATCGCGTAGCGCCGGTAATGCGACGGGATTACCTAACTCACCCAATGCCAGCGCAGTTTCCTTCCGCAGATTGCTAATGCTGTGACTGAGTAATTCCAGTAACGCGTTAGTGGCAGGGACAAAGCGAATCTTTCCCAATGCGCGAACCGCTTGTAAACGCACTTGCCAATAGGGATCTGTAAGCACACTAATTAAATAATCGCCGCTTGCCGCCAGGCGCAATTTTCCGAGTGTGCCGGCAGCCTCTTCACGCACTTGCCATTCGGCATCGCTAAGCGCGCTGCGTAGGGCAGGTAGTACGCTATCGTTGTTTGCCAATCCTAATGCGCCGGTCGCAGCACGGCGCACTTCTATTGCTGAATCATTACTGGCAAGGCGCGCAAGCTCGGGCAAGGCGTCAATATGTTTTAGCCAACCTAAAACCCCAACAGCCTCGCGGCGCACATTGGCATTTTCATCTTGTAATGCAGTGAGCGCATCGGGTGCAGATGCAGGCAGGCGTAATTCACGCAGCGCGCGCCACGCATGTTTGCGCACCTCAGCATTCTGGTGTTTTACCCAACGCAAAATAATGTGGCCGAGTTCTGCCGTTTTTAACTGGCTTAAACTTTGCGCTGCAATTTCACCTACAGTTTCATCTGCATCGGTAAGTGCAGCGCTTAAGGCTTCAACGACTTCGGGTTCTTCCCAACCTTCCAGCAAGCGTGCGGCTTCACGACGAACATCTACATTACTATCGGAAGTTAATGCGTGCATGAGCCAAGGGAGTGCATCCGGGTCTTCAAGATCGGCGAGTTCAATTAAAGCAATACGGCGTGTGCTGGCATCACTATCTTGCAAGCGTGGTTGCAAAATTAAAATATCGGGATTGTCGGTAGTCAGTTGCATCGTCATGTTCAATTCTTCTCGTAAACTATCAGTGCACGCAATGTTAAACGGCGATGCGTGTTTCGGGTGGTAAACCCAGCGGCGAAAGTCGCGGTAGCTGACGGCCCTCTTCGTGATTTAATAAATCCAGGCAGTGTCGTTTTAGTTGCATAAACTCCGGTGTCGTCACTAATTCAGTGCGGCGTGGTCGCGCAAAATTTACCGGCAGGTTTTCGATAAATCTGCCTGGGCGAGGGCTCATCACTAAAATACGATCTGCAAGAAAAAGTGCTTCGTCAATATCGTGAGTAACGAATACCAGCGTTGTGCGGATGCGGCCCCAGATGTCGAGTAACAACTGCTGCATCTTCATCCGCGTCTGTGCATCCAGCGCGCCGAAAGGTTCATCCATTAATAACAGGCGTGGTTTATTAATTAATACGCGCGCAATTTCCACGCGTTGCTGCATGCCGCCCGATAGTTGGCTGGGCCAGCGTGTAGCAACATCTTGCAAACCAACTTGCTGCAACATTTCCAGCGCTCGCGCCTGGCGCTCCGCTTTATTAACGCCACGCATTTTCAAACCGAAAGCAACATTGTCCACCACGTTCAACCACGGAAATAACGTGTGATGCTGGAATACCATGCCGCGTTCCGGTGAGGGGCCGTTGATGGTTTCTCCATCCACCTCAAGCACACCGTTTGCCGGAATAATATGGCCGGCGAGTGCACCCAATAAGGTCGACTTTCCGCAACCTGAAGGACCAAGCAAACATACAAATTCGCCCGGCTGGATGTTAAAGTCCACTGCTTGTACCGCTTCAAATTCATTGGTACCGGTACCGAGGCGAATAGATAATTGTTGAGCGTTGATTTCTCCCTGTGCAACAGCGGGATTTCGTTGGCTTGTTTCTGTTGATTGGTTTTCGTAAATAGTCATCATGATTTTCCTTGCAGTCGATACCAGGGCGTTAACCAATCGCCAATGCGTTTTATTAACCAGCTACTGCCCATGCCGAGCAAACCGATTAACAACATGCCCACCACGATATCGGCGTAATTTTGAATTACATAGGACGACCAGGTGTAATAGCCAATCCCCCATTGTCCGGAAATCATTTCCGCTGTTACGAGGCAAAACCACGACGTGCCCATGCCGATAGAAAGGCCGGTAAAAATACTGGGCAATGCGCCAGGCAACACGACTTCACGCAAAATTGCACGCGGTGATGCACCCAGGCTGCGCGATGATGCAATCAACCGCGGATCAACTGCTTCGACGCCGTGGATAGTGTTTAATAAAATTGGAAACAGCGCACCGGTAAAGGTGATAAAAATCATCGATGCTTCTGATGAGGGAAACATTAATATCGCCAGCGGAATCCAGGCTACTGCTGGAATAGGGCGCAGCAATTCCAATGGCGGCATCAACCAGTTTTCCGCTTTGCGTGAGCGTCCTATGACCAGCCCCAATGCAACGCCGACGATTGCTGCCATCGTATAACCACTAAATACCCGCGCAAGGCTGCTACCCAAGTGGGGTAACAATGCGTTGGATTGCAGTAATTGCCAAATCGCGCTGACAACGGCTTGCGGTGTGGGCACATTGGAAAATGTAATTACGCCCAAATCGATCTGCAATGTGGATGCAAAATGCCACAGCAACACGCAGACTGCGACAGAACCTAATTGCATACTCGCCGTAGTGAAACGGGAGGGTAGTGCATTGGATTTCTTTAAACTGGCCATAGTTAAGATCTCAACGTAGTGCGATAGCTTGTCCGCGCAGTGCACTGAATGCCAACGCTTTGCCACCGTGTTGTTTCGCAAAGGTTTCAGCTTGTTCTTTTAACAGGAATGCATCCAGCTGGCCGTTATTGCCCTGGACAAACCATGCCTGATTGGCGAGCAATTTAATTCCACTGTCTGATGCCTGGGCATAAATCGCGCGGATATCTGTACCCGCTTCTTCCAGTTTTTGCAGTTCAGCTAACGCATCTTTAAATGATGTGTAATGGCGCACCAGCGGTTCATCGCGCACCCAAATTTGTGCGAGGTGTTTGAAATCGGTAATCGGTTTTCCGCTTACTGCATCCTTGGCATTGAGTGGCAGCGGTGCATAATCTTTTAACGCAGCCTCATAATTGCGACCCGCTTGTTTAAAGGCTTCACGCACATAGGTGTCATTAATAAAGGTTGCTACATCCAATCCTTTATCGGTACGTTTTAATAATTTCAGCGTATCGATTGCGGTGACAGTTGCCTGGCGATACTCGGGTTTCCAGGTCAAGTCGCGAGTTTGTAATCCGAGTGGGCCATGGAACAGGTAATTTACTTCAGCTTCAATGCCGGTTAATTTTTCAATCAGCTCACTGTATTTTTCCGGTTCGGCAGCGATCAAACGGTCTGCTTCAATCGCTGCGCGCAAATAAGCCACAACAATTTCGGGATATTTTTTTGCGTAAGCTTCATCCACTAAAGTGCCGTGGTAAGTTGGTGCGTTGGCTTGTGATCCGTCATAAATTTTGCGTGCGAAACCGCGATTGGGAAATAGTTCAGCAAAGGGAACGAAGTCAGCATGTGCATCAATACGGTTGCTTTTTAACGCAGAACCGGCAATTTCCGGTGCTTGTGCGATAATGCGCACATCTTTCTGCAAATCCCAACCTTGTGCTTTTACTGCGCGGAGCAACATCCCGTGCGCAGTAGAAGCAAAAGGAACCGAAATCGTTTTACCTTTTAATTCGGCGAGTGATTGCACCGCTGATGCAGCGGGCACCACAATGCCATTACCGCTGCCTTTAATGCTGCCGGAAAGCACACTGATAAAAATACTGCGCTTGCCGGCGGCTTCATGGGCTACACCATTAAAGGAGCCGGGGAAATCGGCCATTGCACCAAAGTCCAGTTTCCCCGCAACCATTTCATTGGTTAGCGGCGCGCCGCTGGTAAAGTTCTTCCATTCAATTTCATATTTTGCATCTTTATATTTACCGTCTTTGGGTAAATACTTTTCCAGCAATTTCAATTCGCGGATTATTAATCCACCGGTGGCGCAATTGATGGTGGTGTCTTGTGTTCCGAGTGCAATGCGGATGGTTTCCGCGCTCGCGCTAATACTGGCAAACGTAAATGAAGCGGCAAATGAAATCGCCAGGGCTAATCGGTTGGTAAAACGCATAATCGTTCCTCTCTGGTATCCAGGTGGTTATCGTTTCGCCTCAGGTAGAGGTAGGCAACGAGAGGTTTTTATTGATTGGCATCTGAGGGTAAGCTCAGGTAGCAAATAGTCCTTCTGAAAATCAGCGCAGCAAATAGGGAATTTCCACTTTTACTGCACCCGTAGGGCAATCGGTTTCGCAGGGCATGCAATACCAGCATTCATCGAACTGCATAAAGGCTTTATTGGTTTCCGGATGAATAGCCAATAAGTCCATGGGGCAAACATCGACGCACACCGTGCAACCTTTATGGGCGATGCATTTTTCTTCATCAACAGTTACCGGTGCATTGCTGCGGAAAAAAATACTTTGTTGTTGCTGGGCCATGAATCTTCTCCTAGCTGTTGGCAACTTTTAAACGCAAACCCTGGTAGGCAATTTCTTCCTGCGCATTCAGGTGGATCAAGTAGGGTTCTACCTCGCGCTTGAAACTGAACATCTTGCCTTGTGCATCTTTCTTTAAATGACAGTGATAGAACCATTCGTTGTCATTGCGTTTGGGATAATCGACCCGGTAGTGATACAAACCCCAGCGGCTTTCTGTGCGGAACAGCGATGCCCGCGCCGCCATCTCGGCACAATCGCGGATCACACTTACTTCCATTGCACGCATCAACTCGTGTGGATTGTTGGCTTTGATTTGCTCTATATCTCGCTCAATCATCGCAAAGCGCTCCAAACCGATTTCCATTTTTTTGGTGACTTTGGGTGGCTGCAAATAATCGTTCACAAAGCGACGTAATTTGTATTCGACTTGTGCGGGTGGTAAACCGTCCTCCCGCAATAGCGGTGCATACACGCGCTGCTTTTCTTGCGCGATTTGCTCAGCGTTTGTAGCAGTATATTCACGCTCTGCGACATAATCTGCTGCATTGACGCCGGCAAACCAACCGTAAGTGAATGCGCCTAACATATAGTTGTGCGGCACCGCGGCCATATCGCCGGCGGAATACAAACCTTTAACCGATGTCTCTGCGTGTTCATTCACCCATACACCGGAAGCGCTGTGGCCGGAGCAAAAACCAATTTCCGAGATATGCATTTCCACCATTTTCTCGCGGTAATCGGTACCGCGATTCGCATGGAATTGCCCACGGCTTGGGCGTTCATTGCTGTGCAGAATCGTTTCAATGTTCTGGATGGTTTCTTCCGCAAGGTGATCCAGTTTTAAAAATACCGGGCCATTACCACCTTCCAGTTCCTGATAAAATTCCCACATCATTTGGCCGCTCCAGTAATCGCATTCAATAAAGCGTTCACCTTTATTATTGGCAGTGTAACCACCGAGCGGACCCGTGACATAAGCACAGGCGGGGCCGTTATAATCTTTAATTAACGGATTGATTTGAAAACATTCCAGATTCGCCAGCTCTGCTCCTGCGTGATATGCCATTGCATAACCATCACCGGCATTGGTCGGGTTTTCATAGGTTCCCATTAAGTAGCCGGATGCCGGCAGCCCCAAACGACCCGCAGCGCCGCAACATAAAATGACGGCTTTTGCGCGAATCACATGGAAGTCAGCAGTGCGGCAATCAAAACCTAACACTCCATTTACAGCACCATCGGCATCGGTTAATAAACGCGTGCTGACGATGCGATTGGTGATCGAAATTTTTGCGCGCTTTAGTTGACGATAGAGCACTTTTTTAATGTCGTGGCCTTCGGGCATGGGCAATACATACGAACCCATGTGATGTACTTTTTTTACTGCGTAATCACCGGTTTCATCTTTCTCAAATTTCACCCCCCAGCGATCCAATTGCTCAATCGTAGCGAAACTATTTTTGGCATACGCATAAACCGCTGCTTGATTGACGATGCCATCGTTAGCGATAGTGATTTCCTTGGTGTATTGCTCGGGTGTTGCATGGCCGGGAATCACGGCATTATTTAATCCGTCCATACCCATGCTGATCGCGCCGGAGCGCTTTACGTTGGCTTTATCCAACAATAAAATTTTCAGCGACGGATTTTTTTCTTTGGCTTTGATGGCAGCCATTGGACCAGCGGTACCGCCGCCAACCACAACAATGTCGTATTCCCGTTCGATGGTGTTGATATTTTCCCAACTGGTCATTATCTGCTCCCGCCTTCACTGTGTTGGCGATCAATCCTGAAGCGATATTGAAAGGCATCGCCACGGTAATATAAAAATTCAAAATCAATTGGCTTGCCGTCGGCAGTGTGCGTAAGCCGCTCAATACGCATAATGGGTGATCCCTCTTCGATAGCTAGCGCTTTCGCCAAATCGCCGTCACTCAATACCGCGTCGATGGCGAGATCGGCATGACCGAGGTTGAGTTGTAAATCGTTTTCGAGAATCAGGAAAATATCGCGGGTAATCAAATCCGCCTTTTGTAATTTTTCACCGATATCCGACAACACATAAGATATCTCCAGTGAAATTGGCTCGCGGTTAATCAGGCGTACCCGTTTTATTTCAGTCACCTTATCACCTTCATTTAATTGCAGGCGTTCGGCGATACGTGTATCAGCTTTGATAAATTTCACACTGATTAATTGGTTAATAACTTCATAACCCAATTGCGATAAAGACTCAGCCAAACCCTGCAACTTACTTACGTTTTGAAATGCTTTTGGTTTCGAAACATAGGTACCTTTGCCATGGATTTTAAAAATCAATCCTTCCTTCTGCAAATCTCCCAATGCCTGGCGCACGGTGATGCGGCTAACGTGAAATCTATCCCCCAGTTCACTTTCTGATGGCATACGTGTTTCAGGAGGATAGGTTCCATCTAATATTTGTGTACGCAATAATTCTTTCAGTTGGTTGTAAAGCGGAACTGGTGCAAAAGGAATTAGCGGTGAAGTTTTTTTATTCATCCAATGCTCTGCTATTTATAAGGCCTGCAATCATCAACTCATTACTACTTGTTATGACAAGTTGCGGAGAGTATATAAACAGGGAGTTGGATTCTAAAAATATTTAAATTTTATATGCTTATAACTTTTTAAAAACCGAATGTTTAATTTTAAACAGTTCGGGTTTGGTGATTTGCAAAAGCCTTGGTTTCTCTGGTTTAGCTTGAAGAGCGAGTGTTGAGTTTTGAGCAGGGTCTGGATTTGATCGGGTTATATAGGGGGAAATATTTTATGCCGATTATAATCGGATAGGGCCGCATTTAAGCGTGGGATGACAATCCTGGCGGAAGTGTATGAAAAAGCCAGCTCCTTGTGGGAGCCGGCTTAAACAAAAACCGTCTACTTGATTGTAGCGGTGAGACAATGAAAATTACTTAAATGTAATAATTCGCATCAATAATTTCGCCCAGTTCTACAGTGGCAACTTGTGGTTGTGCTTTTAACCACGCGAGCAATTTTGCTTTGTCTGCTTCAGTGGCAGAGCCATAGCGTTTATTCGAGCCGACAAAACCGGACAGGCGCTTGCTGGACAAGCCGCCACCAAATGCCAGGTTTTCAGCGTTGATGGCATCAATAAAAAAGCTATCGACAAATTGGCTGATGGTTTCGTCAGTCAAATCATTTTTGAATTCGCATTCCAGTTCAAAGCCAAAAGTGGCGAACTCGTCCTGAAATAATTTTTTACGCAAACGTTTGCTGCGTTGCGGGGCTTTATTAACGTTTGCGTTATCTACTGCGGTCATTGGTTTTACCTTTCTTTAATCACACTTGAATAAATTTACGAATTCTACTGTTGTTGTTCCGGGCGGATCAGGTCAAGTCGGCATTGCTGACACCGTTTAAATCCATCAATGTCGCAACTTGTTTTTCCAATAATTCAATACGGGTTTCCAATTGCTGGATTTTCTGTTCCAACTGCGCGGTGTGTTCATCGTTGCCTGTTCTGCTTGAGCTGGAACTGCTGCTCTGCATAGCGGCGATAGCAGCCAGATCCGGCTTGCCGCATAACAAATGCGTATAGCGATCTTCACGCTGGCCAATCTGGCGGGGAATATGCACCACTATCGGTTTGGTTTTAGCGCACAGCTGTTGAAGCTTTTCTTCCAGCGCCTGTGGGCTGGCAAATTCGGCCATACGTTGGGTGCGGGTTAAAATTTCAGCGACAGTTTGCGGGCCGCGCAGCAGCATTACCGTCAATATCGCCTGTGTCTGTTTATCGACACTCAGGACGCGAGTCAGGCGCTGGTCATAGCGCGCAGCGCGACTGCCGTAATCGACGGCCAGAAAATTACGGTCTTGCAGTTCGCTCACAGCGCGCTGCACAACGCCACTTTCATAATTGCTGATCGGCTCGCGGCTGGTTTTCTGGTTACAGGCCAGCAGCAGGCTGTTGAGCGTCAATGGGTACTGGTCGGGGGTGGTGAGCTGTTTTTCCATCAGCGAACCTAATACACGCGCCTCTATAGCGTTGAGCAGGGCGGGCTCCTCATGGGTTATATCGGTTTCTAGTGATTCCATGGCGCTGTCTCGGTGGTCATCGGAGGGGCTGCCACTCTACGCCCCTGGCCGTTAAATTTCACTCTTTACGTTTCTGTACCCTGCTTTATTCACAATTTGTAATGGCGGCAGCAATAATTACTGCCTATATTTTAAGCATTAATCGTGTCTATAAGATGTACAGCGTGAGTTAAGTGGTAATGAGTTATTTTGTCGAGGACGACTTTATGGAAGTACTTTGGTTAATGGGGAACCCCGGTAGATGTTTTCGGATTTCGAATCAGCAGATCATTATTGATAGGCAGGAAGAATTGTTTGATTCGGCCCGGCCCTGCGAAGTCCCGGTTGCAACGATAGATGAGTTCATAGCCTTATGTGCCAGTGTGGATATTCTGGTGTTAGTGGCGGGCGGTAAACCGCTGGAGCAACTCTGGCTTGCTTCTATCCCGCCGCATCTTCCCAAAGTTGGCTTTTTAGCCAATAACAGCCACCCCGAAGCGCGCGTGCAATTAACCATGCTCGGCGTAGATGGCTACGTTTCGGTCGATATGTGCCAACCGGATTTCGACGTGGTGCTACAAAAAATCCACGAGGATAAGCAAGCAATTAATAGTTTGCAGGAAGAGTTGAAAAACTTTTCCACCATTGCTTTTACGGCGATGTCATCTGCATCCGAGATGGGAACCGTCGCTGTGTTTGCGGAGAAAGTGCAGGGCGTTATGGATTTGCATCGTCTTGCACATTTAGTGCTAGCGTGCCTGAAAGATTTGCGTCTGGAGGGGGTGATCCAATTTATGTTTGAAGAAGACATCACCATCTTTCCGGCAGATGTTTCCATCTCTTACCAAAAGCTTTTGCACAGTGCGTGTTTATCGGCAGCACGCATCGTATCGCAAGGGCGTTTTTTATTATTCAGTTTTGATCACATTCAATTATTGGTTACTGATGCACCTCATCTCGACCAGGAGCGTTATGGTCGGCTGCGCGATGTGTTAGCGCATTTGGTTTCAATTGCAGAGGCGCGCGCGAAAACGTTGAAGGTCAATACGCTACTAAAAATCCAGCAAGATAATACCCGCATGGTGATGACACTGTTGGAAATGGCTGCAGCAGACAATCGCAATTCAGTGAAGGAAATTATGACCGGGTTATCCAATTCACTGCGAGTGATGGCAACGGGTTTTGACCTGAATATGGAGCAGGAATCGGAATTGTTGAGCTTATCCGAGCGCGCATTGAATTCACTTGAGGGATTACAAGAGGCAACTTCAGCAGTGGAGGTGCATTTTCGCAGCTTGATCCAGCAATTGGATACGGCGACCAACCTGTTGACCTCGGGAGAGGCAGACCAACCGACAATTGAAAACTGCGATAGCAGGGTAGAACTTTTTTAATCGATCAGGCTTCGTATTGGATAAAAGCATCTGCTTCTTCGTAGATCACTTCATCAATTAATTGCTCCAGGTTCTTGCCGTTGCAATCAATTACTATATCCGCATATTGCAAATATAACGGACGACGTTCGGCATACACTTCGGCAAATGTCTGGTTTGCCGGACGAGCTATGCCGCGCTTGTCCATATTGTGAATACGCTGTTCCAACACATCGAGATTGACATCCAGAAAAATAATTGGCCCGAAGTGTTTTAAATGTTGCATACCTGCTGCGCTGTAAACCGCGCTACCGCCAGTAGCAATAATATGGTTGGGATATTGCGCATTGAGCAGGACACGCTCTTCCGCCTCGCGTAGCGCAAGATGACCGCACTCTTGAAGAATATCTTGCAGGGTTTTGCGATGTTCCAACTGGATAAGTAAATCAGTATCGATAAAATCTTTTGCCAGGCTTTTCGCCAGCAGCAATCCCAGGGTGCTTTTCCCCGCTCCGGGCATACCAATCAAAATCAGGCTTTGGCTGTAGGGACTCAGTGGGGAATTCATAAACTGTACTCCTGCAAGCAGTAGTGGTGGAACGGGGGGGTGAAACGTCTCAACTATAGCTGATATAGGCGCCGCTGGCAGATAAAAATTACCGCATTACGCTCTCTGATCGGTTGTTTAAGTGGAGTGTCGCCATCAGTGAGTAACGGGAAAACGCGCTGTAACAGCAAGATAATTACTGAGTAAAAACTTTACGATTGTAAGTGAAACTGATCGACGCAACCTTGGCAGATACAGGCCTTGTTGCGCTGCTCAGGTTTTAGCTGTGCCAGTAATTCGGGCGGAAATTGCCGGGATTTACACCAGCAACTGCCCCCGCTGCTAAAGCTACCGGTATCGGCAGGTAGGCATTCGTTAGCATGTCCACACAGCGGGCACTGGTGATTGGGCAGTGGTGTTGCCGCATCAGGCATTGCACAAATCTTCAAAGGCATCGACTACTGCTTCTTCGTCAGCCTCGGATAGTTCCGCTAAATCCATAATGCTGGGTTCATTAATACCAAGCACCTCTTCGATCTCTTCAAAGGGCAGATATGCATCCAATGCGTGTTTGACATAGATTTGAATCGCGCCGTGTATGGCGGTTGCGTTACCGCGCGCCGCTTGTAATTGGGCGACTGTCTGGTCAGTTAACCATTGGATAAAGGCAGTACGGTCTTCTTCGGAGGTGTTGGTGCGGGCATCGTAGTTCACGGGAATACCTCATAGCGGACAGGAGTTCGCTAGTATACCGACTTTACCGACAACGACCAAAATAACAGGCTTCCAATTTTGTATTCCATCAAAAAAACGGCGCCGGGATAACCAGCGCCGTTTTTATTTTTGCTTTACCAGTGAGACATTTACTTGTTGTTGCAAATTATCTCTGTGGTTTTACTTTTTCAATTGTGCTGTCCAGGCAACTAATGCATCGAGCTGTGCCTTGATTGTTCCCTGGATTTTTTCATCAACCAGGTTGCCATCACCATCGAAGGAATTACTAAACGCATTGGCAAACACTTCCGGCCTATTGAGCGGGTGCAGGTTAAGATACACGCATACTTGGCGTAGATGATATTGCGCGCGCGATGTTCCCATGCCGCCGCCAGCGCCCATCAGCGCAACAGTTTTACCCGTTAACAAGGCATTCTCTGGTTCGCGCGATATCCAGTCCAACGCGTTTTTCAATGCGGGGGCGATGGAGTAATTGTATTCCGGGCTTGCCAAAATCAGTGCATCAGCAGCTCCGGCCTGTTGCAGTAATTGCGTTACAGCCGGCGGCTTTTCGGCGATGTCAGCATTGTAAAAAGGAATTTCTGATAGATCGGCAATAATAATATTGCTGCCCGCCGGGGCGTTCGACTGGGCGAAACGTACAAGACCCGCATTAGTTGATTTTTTACGCAAGCTGCCACAGATGGCGAGAATGTTCATAAACCTATACTCCATGCTTGGGGTTATCGAAGTTGGAGTATTAGCATCTGCTATTTGGATTAAATATTCAATTCTATTTTGGGATCGGAATGTAATGACTTATTAGCAGAAGTGAAGAGGGCTTTTAATTGATTAGCGATGGATAGGAAAAAACCGTTTAAAAGCATTTGGACCTGGTGCTTTTTAAACGGTTTTTTGGTCGGGTAAGAGTGGGTCAATACGATATTAATCATTAGTGAATGATTGGACGATATTGTGAACCACTTTTACTACCCAAATTAATTATGCCGCGTAACATTATGCAGAGTGGCGATATACATTAGTGTGCTGATGACGATGGATATGCGGTTGTGGCAACAACCGATCCGTTTCTTGTTTAACAATCGTGTAGCACTCACAGGTTAAATTTTCCAACTCAGCCCGATCCAGAACGGTAATGCGACCGCGGGTATATTCAATTACCCCGAGTTTTTGCAATTTTCCTGCTGCATCCGTAATTCCTTCGCGACGAACACCGAGCATATTTGCAATAACTTCTTGGGTAAGCAATAGATGATTGTCTGACAGGCGGTCAAGCATCAACAACAAAAATCTGCACAGTTGTTGATTGATTGAGTGGTGACGATTGCACACAGCAGTCTGTGCCATTTGTGTAATTAATGATTGTGTGTAACGCAGCATTAATTCCTGCAAATCACCGTGACGTGCGAGTTCTTCCTTAAATTTTCTTGCTGGTAAACGATAGGCGTAACCTGCGCTTTGCACTACTGCGCGGCTCGGAGTACTTTCACCACCCATGAATAATGCAATTCCAACGAAACCTTCATTACCTACGAGAGAAATTTCTGTTGAATCACCGTCTCTGGTTACATACAACAGTGAGACGATTGAATCGATAGGAAAATAAACATGTCTCATTATATCACCTGATTCGGCAATTACTTTTCCTTGTTTTAACGGAACAACCTCAAGGTGTGGCAGTAAACGGCGTTGCGTTTCAAGACTAAGTGCATCGATGAGTAAATTTCTTTGTGGATTCATATATGTAGACATATTTGTTCTCCTTTCTAATTTCATCAAAAAGAAAATAATCTTGGTGCCGTGCTGAAGATTATCTCTCGTATATGTTTGCTCGAAAGGTATTTAGCAATATGCATGCCAGCAAAAAATTATGTAATTTTTTTGCATTGCCAAATGTCGCCTTTATGTGCGGGATACCGCGTAACTCACTGGTTTATCTAGGTTAATTTGTTTCTATGGTGTCGATTCCAAGAGGCAAATTTTATTTGAAATGCTTTCACCCCTCTGTAACTTTTTCAATCAATTCTGGCTTTAAATACCAGTCTTAACCAGTGTTTACGCGGCTTTCAGCGAATTTGCATAGAGTTGGCAAACTCTTCCTTACAGGATAATGGAGGCGTTATGCGACATATCAGTGCTCGCTAATAGAAATATGAAATATGTGCATTAGTGAACTTTCCTGATTTGAAGTAGTAGCTTGGATAAAATAGCTGGGAATGAGGACTATTAGAGATGTTTGCGCTTTGAATGTGTCATGTATTTTATAAAAATAATGGTTTGATTTTTTTTAATGGAATAACTTTTTAATAGAGTAGCAAAGGACAAAGAAAGAGCGGAACAGAATGTAAAAATTTTTATTACTTTGATGGAGAAAAATTTAATTTGTTAAAAGCGTTCGATAACGCACTGATTCTTACCACATTAATTAATAAAGTCGGAAATACAATGAAAATTGTATCTTTCCACTCAAAATAATCAGCATACGATTTTTGCTGAAGGAGAATAGCGTGAATACTACTATCGGATTAAACGAAAGAAGAGATGGAACCTTGGCAGCGGACGTTGAAGTTGCCCGGGCAGCTAGTGCAGTATCCTGGGGCGCTATTTTTGCGGGTGCAGCGGGTGCGGCAGCTTTATCATTAATTCTATTGATACTTGGATCAGGGTTGGGACTGAGTTCAGTTTCACCTTGGGCGAATGATGGCGTTAGTGCAAAAACGTTAGGTATCTCCGGCATTCTTTGGATTACACTGACTGCGGTAGCAGCGAGTGGTATTGGTGGTTATCTTGCCGGTCGTTTGAGAACCAGATGGTTATCAACTGATAGGGATGAAGTTTACTTCCGCGATACCGCCCACGGTTTTCTTGCTTGGGCGGTGGCAACGTTGTTTACGGCGGGCTTATTGACGTCGACAATCGGCGCTATTCTCGGTGGTGGTGTTAAAGCGGGAGCGACTGTGGTGAGTGGTGTTGCATCATCCGCAGCAGTGGCAGGAGCCGTTGCCGGTGCAAATGCTGACCAGTTTGGTTTAAACGGAGAATCGACCGGTTATTTTATTGATGCCTTATTCCGCAAGTCTGCAACTGCTGCTCCTGTTGCAACTCCAACCAATATACCTCCTACAGCACCAGCCCCGGCTGTGCCAGCTGGTAGTAATCCTCCAGCAGCAGAAACCCGGGTTGCCGGAAATGAGAATATTCCAAGCGCTGAAGTGGCCCGCATCTTTGTGAATGCATTAAGAAATGATTCTCTGCCTGAAAGTGATGCGCAGTACCTGGGGCAAATCGTTGCTGAGCACACAGAATTAAGTCAGGCCGATGCAGAAAAACGAGTCACAGATACTTACAACCTTTGGCAATCCAAATTGCGTGCAGCTGAGACGGCAGCTAAAGAAACTGCCGATGAAGCACGTAAAGCAACAGCTTATATTTCGCTGTGGTTATTTGTATCTTTACTGATAGGCGCATTTACTGCTAGCTGGCTTGCTACTTGTGGTGGTCGTCAACGCGATTTGTAATTTTCATACGACGAAGGAGAAATGTTATGCGTTCATTATTATTGTGGTTTCTTGGTATTCCGATTCCAATTATTATTTTAATTGCAATACTCACCTGATTTTGGGTGAGTATTGTTGTAATCAAAACCTGATTCTTTTAAAGAATCAGGTTTTTTTTATATCAGTAAAATCACCTACCGCGTCGCGGATAACATCCTGGGTTTGAGTAGTTTCTTCCGGTGTAATTGTTTCAACAATTAACACATATTGATCATTGGTGATGGCATCTTTTACCAAATCAGCAAAAGGTTTTGGTTTTTTTGCCGCTCCTACAGAGGCGCCCAGAAATCCACCCAGACCTGCGCCCCAGCCTATCATCACTAACGGAGCTATCAATGGACTGGCCACAAATAAGCTGACATTCGCTGTTACCAATGCAATCTGCGCTAAGGCACCCACACCCGTCCCTACGGCTGTACCTATGGCGCCATCCACCAACATGTCTTTCAGTACACCATTGCTGTCTTCAGTTGCTTCGCGGGGTGGCAAGGGAGTTGTTTTATCCAGCACATGAATACGTGTTGCGGGTATCCCGGCTGCTAACAACTTATTTTTTGCATCAAATGCTTGATCATCATGCGCAAAAAAGCCTGATACATGGTGTAAGTAGTCGCTCATAATATTTTCTCCTGAAGGCCAAATTTGGCTGGTTTTCCACTTATTATTGTGGGTATTGCCAAGAAAAAATATCTGTGCGTTGTCCAACCTATTTTTTAGGCAAAACCACCGCCGGCTTTTAAAAATGGTAACAAACGCAGGCTAATACGTCGGTCGTGTTGATGAATGAGTCGCTGGATACACGTCTTCGGCGCCAAATAAGATTCGTAATAGTGGCTGGCAGCTTGTGCCATAGTGGCAATATCAATTTCGCTCATCGCCATGGCTTTATTAATGACGCTTAGTAATTCACTTTCGTTATTAAACACCAGGCAATTTTTCCCGTCTTCCAATGGTGGAAAAAACATTTCCGGATATTGGGTAATGGGAATACTGCCTACCGCGAGCGCTTCAATTAAATTATGCGACATAGGGTAGCGCACACCAGGACATGCCAGAAAGAAACTTGCGCGTGCGAGTGTCCCAAGCCAATGGATTGGCATTACTTTGCATTGACGGGTGTTCATCACAACTACACCGGAATGGCGGTTTTGCAATGCCATTAACAATGCATCGTTATTGTTTAATTCAAGGTATTGCTCAGGTCCCAGTTTGCTTGATAGACAAGTTATTAATTGGGTGCGGCTCAGCTTTGCATAAATTTCACGAATCGATTTTTTGTTGTATTTTCCGTGCTCTGCATCGCCACCAAAAAATATTTTCCAGTGTCGCGTTTGCTGGCGATAGCTATTCAATTGCAAATCCTGCTGTTCAGCATAAATCGGCGAGAACATCGGAAAAGGCATAGGAAAACAAACATCAGTAGGTTGATAACCAGCTCGATAATTAACGGTGATTGTCTTGTGGGCTTTATTGGATAGACTGGAGTACCATTTGTCGGTCACTAATAAATAATCTGCGGGAAGATCGTTAGCATCGGTGAGTACACTGAAATTTTCCTGCAAACAATATTGTTTGTGTTTCTCCTGAATATTGCCTAGCACTAAATAATTTTCCCGCAATACAGGGTGGAATCCGGCGCGAACGAAGAAAATAAATAGCGTGTAAAAACGCCGCCCTTGTGGGCCATCGATTCGGGTGTCGCGAAAATCGAATACTACAATCGGTTGGTCTTTGGGAACATCCCTACACTGCAGTTTCAGCCAACGGCGATAATTAATATAGCGTTGGGGATAGAGTACAGATTTGTATCGTTGGAGCGCGCCATCCATTTGATGGCCAATTTTACTGAGCTGTTGCAGGGTAGATAACATAACGGCGCCTGTAACCTTACGCGTAGGTGGGGTAGATTGTTTGTGTCCAGGCGCTCAGGCTAAAGGCAAATTGTTGCAGGTTGGTGTCGGGGGGAATGATGAAGTTTTAACCGCCAGCCCGCCAATCATCACTATACTCAAACGAGGTGATGCCTGCGGAGGTGCTTTTTGTTCCATTATTCTGTAGCGTCCGTCCGGCAAGGACTGTCCTGGCGGTGGGCGCCTTTGCTCATGTTGATTTATATAGCCTTGGGTTATACGGGCATCCATTACGCTGCATTTCCAGGCACTTTTTTTGCGCAAGTATGGCTGGCCTCCGGAATTGGGTTGATTATGTTTTGCCTCTTTCGCCGCCGTGCAATTCCTCTGGTATTTTTTGCATCACTGTTAGTCAACGCGCCCTATGCTTATTGGGCGATGGCGGAAAACGGATTCCTGGCGACGCTATTGCTCGCCATCTTTAGTCCCTTGTTTGATACCTTACAAAGCTTCCTCGCTTGGCGCCTATGGCGATTGGATAATGAATCCCGCTTCAGCCGCTTGGGATTACAGCGGTTTTTGGTGGCGATTATCGTAGCGGTATCCGTCACTATTGCCGGAATGGTTGCCGTGCATCTGGCTGTCGGACTAATTCATGCGGATGAATTAATTACCCGCTTTACGATGATGGCTTTGTCCGACATGCAGGGACTATTTCTATTGGTGCCCTTATGGCTGGCGTTGCGCAACAGCACCTTGGCGGCCATCAACTATCCATTACTCATCAGTGCTTTCGCGATTCCTATTCCGCTATTGTTGGCTCGATTTGAACCATCGCTGGCGGCGTTATTATTTCCCCTGGTCGCTTTCATTATTATTCAGCTGCGATTCGTCGGTGCGGCACTGGCCGTTTCCGTGGCAGGAGGCAGTGCTGCGTTAATGGTGGTGCTGGGACAGGACCCTTTGCATCTCGGTACAGGGATTGAGGCATTCAGCCGCTGGTCGCTAATTGTGCTCGCCCTGGGGACGCCAATGTTGTTAATGGGAGTGCTGCTGGACGATAACCTGGACTACCAGAGCCATCTGGAGGCGCGAGTTGCTGAGCGAACCCAAGCTTTGCAAGATGCGTTGGCTGCAGCGAATATCCTGGTAATAACCGACTCGTTAACCCAGGTGTTCAATCGTCGCCACATGGAATCGCTGGTGCACGATGAAGTCGAACGTGCACAGCGCTACTCCCAGTCAACTGCGTTAATTATTTTGGATATCGATCATTTCAAGGCGGTCAATGACAATTACGGCCATCCAACCGGCGACAAAGTGTTGCGACAGGTATGCGAGATCCTGAGCAGGAATCTGCGGCAGTCAGATGCATTGGGACGCTGGGGCGGGGAAGAGTTTTTAATTCTGTTGCCGCAAATTAACCTTCTCGCTGCAAGTAATGTCGCCGAAAAATTGCGTCACGCCATATCCACCGCTGATTTTGATTTAACGGGAACTTTGAGCATTAGCTTGGGTGTGGCAGATTTTGTGCTCGGTGAATCCGCCGGTGATTGGATCAAACGAGCCGATCAAGCACTTTACAATGCAAAACGTCTTGGGCGTAATCAGGTGGCTTTGGCGAGTTCCTGAGTTATTTCCTTGCTTTTCTGGCTCTCGTCTTGGAGCCACTGTGCGCGGTGGCTTGGCTGGCAATCATAAGTTGGAATGCGCCGAAGAATATCGCCATCAAACCGACTAATGCAGAGAATAAAAATGCTCCACTGTTAGTAACAAAATACATACCGACAATAATAACAATACCAAAGAGAACAAAACCAATGCCCAGTTTTTTTTGTAAGTGCATAGTGTAATCACCTTTGTCAGACGTTAATAATAATTGTGCCGGAAGGCACGAGGATAAAAAATTATTTATTCTTTTTTAGGATATAACGCGCAAGCCAGGCACTGGCTAATATCAACCCCAAAGCAATAGCTGCACCTAAAAATTCACGCGTTTCCTCTATGTAAGGCTTTTCAGGATTCATGCTTTGCATGAGCGGCTCTTGATCCATATGCAAATAATAATTATAAGCACCGGGGCCGGAAAGGGCTAACTCAATTCCACACAACACCAGCGCCAACCAGAAGAGAGGGCGTAAAAATTTATTGAATAACAGCAGCAGGGGTACTGCTGCGCAGACCAGATAGAATCCCGTCCAAATGGTCGGGTCAGGATCGTTGAGCTGTAAACCGGCAAAAGCAATCAGGATCAGGGAAAATAGGGCGGCGCTGGTCTTTGCAACATAGGTCATCGTAAATTCTCGGCCATGGGGGGAGGGTTGCTGCCTGCACCAAAATTAAAATAATAAAACCTCTATCGCAGGATTTCTTATCAATTTGCTGCGGTATGGGGCTTTCATTCTATCGATTGACATAATAAGGTGTAAATCCTCCCTGATTTTTTAGATAGTTATAAAGCATTATTTTTAATAACACTATCCCGATTCTACTGCCTTTCCATATAGCCAGAATGCCGGAATCGTCGTTTTTCCCAAATTTAATTTTATAGGAAGCATGCCGCGGCTTGTCTATACTGCGTAACTCTTAAACAGGCTTTTTTAATTATGGTTATTGGTGATTCTCTCGGATATTCGTCGCTTGGGTTTGGCGGGACGCTTACGCGCAATAATTTCCAAGCCGAACGCAATCCCGCCATCCTTGAGGCAAAACTTGACCCCAAAAAGCCGAACGAGTATTCCGTTCAAACCTCTACCCCGCCTATTGTTCCCCCGGAAAAAGCCAGCGAGGCTAAAAGTGCGAGTAAACGGGTTCCGCAAAATACCGATCCGGTTAGCCGTGCTTTTAATGCTGTCGCAGATTATGAGCCTCAAGTACACAGGATCGATGTGCGCGTATAGATTTCGACGCAGACAAAAGCATCGGTTATCAATACAAGTTTCCGGAAATCAGCCTCCCTCTATACACAAGTGTAAAATCCTGCTCTAGGCTGGCGCGAATGATGTAGTTCAATTTGAAGTGATATGCGCGTTTTTATAGTGAATATAACTGGTACGATTTTTTAGCATTTTGGTGGTTTTGTTTATAAAAATATAATCTATTTATGGCTGCCGGGAGTTTGCTAACCTTTATTCGAGAGGTTAATTAGCAGTGGCCTCTAATTCAATATTCGGTGATGTCTGCCAATATTCCAACAAGTAATTTGACTGAGGGAATGATGCAATGAAACATCTACCTGGTGTCCATGAGCACGAAAATAAAATCGATCAGCACTACGAGTTATTTGGCGAAAACGCTTTTACAATTGTCATTATCGCAGCCGCTTTATTTATACCTTTTGCTTTTATATTGCATTTTTACTCAAGTTAATTGTAGGCTGATTTCAAGGTGATTCTCAGGTGCAGATGCATCTTGATGATGAGTGGACGTAGTAATTATTTATTAATCGATTGATTATGAAGCCGGGGTTTGGAGTAAGCCCCAGCATAATCTTGTCTGCCAGTATGGGTATTTTCTTCTTCGCAAAAATATCTATTTATCTATCTTGGGAATATTGAGTCCGCGTACTACGGCAGGCCTTTGAATGAATTCCGCCAAGGAGTAAGTGACATTGGGAAAATCGGAAATTCCCACTAAATCACCTGCTTCATAAAAACCGATCAGGTTGCGAACCCAGGGGAAAATGGCGATGTCAGCAATTGTATAGGTATCGCCCATAATCCAAATGCCTTGCTCAAGGCGTTGATTAAGTACATTCAATAAACGACGGCATTCAGACACATAATGCTCTAATGGACGTTTGTCCTCATAGTTTTTGCCCGCAAATTTATTAAAGAAACCAATTTGACCAAACATAGGGCCAATCCCACCCATTTGAAACATCAGCCACTGAATTGTTTCGTAGCGCCCGATTGCATCTGACGGTATTAGCTGACCGGTTTTATCCGCGAGATAAATCAAAATCGCGCCCGACTCAAACAGGGCAATAGGTTTGTTATCCGGTCCATTCGGATCGATAATCGCCGGGATTTTATTATTCGGGTTAAGCGACAAAAACTCTGGCGACAGCTGGTCATTCGTATCAAAGTTCACCAGATGTGGCTCATAAGGCACACCGGTTTCCTCCAGCATGATCGCTGCCTTAACACCGTTGGGAGTAGGCAATGAATAAAGCTGCAATCGCTCAGGATGTTGTGCCGGCCATTTTTGGGTGATGGGGAAATGTGTAATATTATTCATGACATTGTTGCCGGCTTGGGTCATAGCATTTTTCTTTGTTAAAAAATATCTCACGGGGAAGTTGGCGTTTAGTCCCGGCAAAATCCTTCGCCAGTGTGAATGGTGAGGCAGTCTAGTTTGTCTGCAAACCATTTCATACCTGTTTCGGCACCATTGCTGGCTCGAATGGTTTCTGTTTCGCCATTGCGCTCAAATTCGATTTGGTTTTGATTATTAATTCCCTCATAGGTTTTAGGACCGTCCAGATCCTGAATAATAATTGTATATTTCCCTTCAGCGCCACTGATCTCAAGAAAGGTTCCCTCGGGGCCATTCCATTTGCCTCGCCATGAATCCGTTAGCGCAGGAGTGGTTGCCGCAATAGAACTTACCGCGACTGAACTCAATGCAGCTGAACTTATTGCGGTTGTACCTGGATCGCCAGGCGACCCTGCTTTTTTATCGTTACAGGCGGCCAGGAATAAAGTAGCGGGAATCAGCAGTGCAACAGCGATAATTGTGGATTTCATAGTCACTACCCGTAGATAAATAAATTGTTTTGCATAATAAAGCCTGTTGTGCGTAAGCCCTGTACGTTTGCGCACAGAGTTATGGCCAAGTCAGGCCTAACCTCCACGAACACCTTGTCTTGATCGCCTGAGCTGCTGATGTGTAGGCCAGGGTGATGAGAGTGATAGTAGTCATTTCCGTGAGGATAAAATACCAGGAGGTATTTATGCGTTTATCCACATGTAGTAGTTGCGGGCAGTTAGTGTATTTCGAAAATACCGCCTGCACCCGTTGTGGTGCAATTCTGGGATTTAATTCCGAGAGTTTGCAAGTACAATCCTTCACGCTCGCACCAGATGGTCTGCTCACGCCGATTGAATCGGATGATCCAACCAAATATCGCTATTGTGCGAATGGTTTACACCACAGCGCTTGTAATTGGGTTATCAATGCCGATGAGCCTGATGAATTCTGCCAAGCCTGCCGGTTAAACCACACTATTCCCGATTTGAGTGTGGGAAATAATCTTGCGCTTTGGATGAAAATTGAAGCAGAAAAACGACGTCTTATTTACAGTTTGCTCTCGTTAGATTTACCGCTTACCCAAACTGATCCCACTGCACCGCAATTGGCGTTCGATTTTCTTGCTGAAACGACGCCGGTGGCGGATGAGTCTCATCGCGTACTGACCGGGCACGATAACGGTTTGATTACCATTAATATCAATGAAGCTGATCCATCCTTACGCGAAAAAATGCGTGAAAATATGGCCGAGCAATATCGCACCTTGCTTGGCCATTTTCGTCATGAGTCCGGTCATTATTATTGGGATGTTTTGGTACGCAATACCGAGTGGCTGGAGCCGGTGAGGAAGTTGTTCGGCGACGATAGTCGTGATTATGGCGAGGCACTGAGTACTCATTACCAAAATGGTGCGGTGGCCGATTGGCAATTAAATTACGTCAGCGCTTATGCGAGTAGTCATCCATGGGAAGATTGGGCGGAAACCTGGGCGCATTATTTACACATTATTGACACGCTTGAAACAGCACATGAATTTGGCTTGACGATTTCGCCGCAAATTTCCAATAGCAAGCACTTGCAAGCTACGCTTGAAGTTAATCCCTACGACAGCAAAAAATTTACTAATGTGATCCAGCATTGGCTGCCGTTAACCTACGCCTTAAATAGTTTGAATCGCAGCGTAGGGCATGAGCATGCTTACCCGTTTGTACTTGCCGAGCCGGTTATTAAAAAATTGGATCTTGTGCACCGTATTGTGCATAAAAATCTATTTTCGACAGTGAAGTAAATCAGGCTTTTGCTTTATTAAGTAATTGCTCGTAATCAAAAAACTTGCGGTGTTCAATGCCTGCACTCATCGAATTTACTTTATTAGGGTGCTTTAATTCCTGCCACTTATCAACTCTGTTGCCCACATTTAAGTGCGGAAACTCGCCGATATTTACCGCCTTGATATCAAGGAAGGCTAGAAGTTCTTTTAAGCTTCCCTTACGGCTTATGTCGATTGTCAAAAGATCGCTCCTGCCAGAAAAGTAATCAAAAATCTCTTGCTGGTGATTTTCATAGCAATTTTCCAAATGTGTGGCAGAGAGTGGATCTGTTGCGGTTAATGTAGCAAACGTAGTATTAAAACTGCGTTTCAGTACGGGGTTCAAGTAGCCTATCCTGGGTTTTAATTCCGGAAGCATTTTTTTAATGAGCATTTGTATAGAGGGAATCCATTTTTCCAATGTGCGATCCAGATAAATAAATTTTGAATTAGGAAAGAGTTGGTCTAATTCTCTGTAATCTGAAAAACAGGGGGCATCAGAAATAACATCTGCCAGTTCAAATGCACGTTTGGTATAGGCTGTATGGGCGACCTTAAAACCATAATCCAGCAATGCCACACTAATGCTCGTAGTACCCGTACGTGGCAGGCCAATGATAAAAATTTTAGTCATAAAGTTTTTTAAAATACTTACTGCGTTTTCCCCGAATGTTCAACCCTGATTAATTTATCAGTGGCGAATCCCAAAGCTTTTGCCTTTTCGATTAATTGTTCCAGCAATGCCGGATCAAAGTTGGGCTGGCGAGCCAGAATCCAGAAGTAATCTTTATCCGCTCCAGTAACTAATGCATATTGATAGTTTTCTTTGTCCAAATCAAATATCACATAAGCGCTATAAAAAGGCCCAAAAAATGAAACTTTTAAATGGCCGATTTCTGGTTTATCCACAAAGTATGCTTTGCCTTCAGTGCTTTTCCATGCTTTATCTTCCTGCGAGTACCCTTGGTTAATAACTTTTATTCCGCCATCTTCGCGCACGCTGTAATTGGCGGTGACATGACTAAGGCCGCGCTCAAACCGGTGATCAAGCCGTGCCACCTCGTACCAGGTTCCCAGATAGCGCTCTACCTGAAATCCTTGCACTGGCGTTATATTTTCCGGAACTCCGGTACAGCTTGCTAATAGCCATGTGATGCTGAGTAATAAGTATTTCATCATTATGCCCTCAATGATCTACTTTCAATGCTTAAATCAAATCAATTCTGCAAGGACATGCTCTTTAAATATGTACGATGGCAAACACTTGATCTTTTATATGTGTGCAGGCAGCAGCACATCTTCTCAAGGTGAGATTAACGAGGACTATCAAAATCAGGTATTAAAACGAAGAGAGAGGACTAATTGGCCGTCTTTTTATTGTTTATGCTGCAAAAGTTGTTTTGAAAAATTAACGAAGTCATCCAAGTGATGCGTAATAATATTTTCCACAATCGGCAATAACAGCGCTTGGTAATCGTGGACGGCAATAGTGTGAAATCCGATCATACGTTTCATGGTGTCAGCGAGGGTATTGTCAATCAGGTTGGCTTGAGCGAGCAGGGTAAAAACATCGCGCGCACTTCTTCTACTCTGCCCCCGCAGCGTAAATCCGCTGCCGGGATTGCAACCCCCGACAATTTCAAGACCGGCGCAAAAACGTGAGTTTTTGTGTCCTCGTACAGCTTTGCCTGTTGTTATGGCGGCTGGGCGAGGCCGCTTTCGGGCGGGCCGGTGTTGGTCTTGAGCCGGTGGTTGCAACCTCGTCCAGTCCGCCTCCATGAATTGCAACCTCATGGGGCGGGTTTGCAATCAAGACTATGGTATGAATTATGGACAATATCACTCCCTTGGCGTCAGACACCAAATCCTCCTGCGTTATTACTCTTGATCCCTTTCAATACGCGTTTTACCAACAAAGTTGCATCAAACTCCAAGCACCAGATGGCAAATTCCTGGAGCTGATCGGTCATAGTGTACAAAAAGATATAGAAGAAAATTATTTTTGCCGGTTGCGAGAACAGGTTTTCCTGTTACAAGCCTTGTGCAACAAAATTGATCAAGAAGTGGAGTCCACCACAAGCAATTGCAGGTTTGGCAGATATTTTTTTACGGATGCAGAGGTGTATGTAGGTTGCTGGTGAGGAACGAACCGCAACATGACCATACTCCACCACCACAACCAAAAATGCATGTGCCGTTAATTGGTTTTTCGCTTGAATTAAATCTTGTGTCATCGGTGATGACGAATGTTGGGGTTCGTTCCTCACCGCCAACCTACATCAAATCCACGTTGTAAGTCGTTTCGTGTTGTGTAACTATTATTTTTTACGAGTTAGCGCTTTTTTGATTTTATTGATGGCTGCCCGTGTCGTCCCGCTTTTGATAAGTACCAACTCTTTATCCTCTATATCCCCTAAATCGATTATCAATTCGCTTTTAAACGGAAGTGCAAAAAATTTCAATAGCACTTTAATGGCTAAAATAATGCAAATCACTCCAATACATATGATGCCTATAGTGTTTATATATTGGCTGAACGCTCCTTGTTCAAAAAGAGAAGGTAGTTTCTTGATGTCAGGAGCTGTGACGTTAATTGCCCATATACCAAATCCCATCAGAGATATGTAAAGGAATCCAAGTGTTGTCCTATATACAGGTAGGCGAGTGGCTATATTGTCGAATCTAATTCGATTATATTTGGCGTACTGAAGCTTTCCATTTTCGGATATTTTAATGTAGGGTGATGCAGTTAAATAACGCTTGATGGCTTGGGTAGGGGATTTTTTCTTTAATAGTTCTTTTATTTCATAAAAATTAAATGGTTTTTTATATATTAGAAAAAATGTTTCCTCGTAAAGAAATTTATATCTTCCATTACTTGTGATTTTTTCAATTTCTGGAAAGGATTTTAGAAGCTCAAGGTTTTCCTTTTTTATTTTTTGGGTTTTACCTGGAATATCTAGGATATATAGAATAACTTTAATGGCTAGTGGGGCTATTATCCCGATTACGGCAGTTAATATCTTTGAATCTGATTCCATATTGTTTTTAGTTTCCTGTTTATAAAATACAATGTTGGGAGCCTTTCTCAGCCTACTCGGCCCGCTCCAACCTAAACGAACTTGTGAATGCTTGAATAGGGCCAGTCTTTCGCGTTGCTTACATAACCATGTTTCACCGGATTATGATGAATGTATTCAATGTGACTATAAAAATCCCTCTCGTCACGGATAATGTGCTCCCAAAAACGGCGTTGCCAGATTCCACGTTCGCCTCTTTTGAGGCGACTGGTTTTAATTAATTCGTTTTTGGCAATGCGGCGGGAGAAGTTAGCTTTGATTAATGACCAGCGCACGGAGTAATCACAATCATTGTTTGGTAATGTCCACAAACAGTGCAGGTGATCCGGCATTACCACCATCGCGTTGATCTCGAATGGATGGTTTTGCTTTACCGTTTTAAATGCCGCCCGCAAACAATCAATTTCCCGCACCAATAAATCGCTCTTGCGATCCGCCAATGCCAAAGTGAAAAAATAACATCCACCCTCAACATAAACCCGCCGGTATTGCATACACACTCCCTGTAATTAAATCAATCCCAATTCCACCCGTAATTTATTTCATGGTGCTTCGTAGGTTGCCGGTGAGGAACGAACCGCAACATGACCATACATCCGCAACCACCAAAACCAAAATGCATGCACCGTTGATTGGTTTTCCGCATTCTTAATGCATCGCGCCATTTTTGATTACGAATGTTGCGGTTCGCAGGCTCACCAGCAACCTACGGTTTCGCACGTAATTCGTGTCAGGGTGCTTCGTAGGTTGCCGGTGAGGAACGAACCGCAACATGACCATACATCCGCAACCACCAAAACCAAAATGCATGC
>NZ_JBXAMU010000001.1:1108120-1225264 GCF_058800985.1 Cellvibrio sp. GW822-FHT04B05
CACCGTTGATTGGTTTTCCGCATTCTCAATGCATCGCGCCATTTTTGATTACGAATGTTGCGGTTCGCAGGCTCACCAGCAACCTACATGAATCCAACCGGCATGCTATTTTTCCACCTTCATAATAAAAACCGCTACCAAGCCCCACCAGAAAACTCTCTGACAAAACTCAATAGCGGTTTGGGTTTATTCACTCCGGAATATGTAATCCGTTCGTAATGGTTTGTTGGGCATGGCTGCCCAACCTACGCTTGAATTAAACGATGAGCGACACATCCTGTGGTCAAGCACATCTAATAAAATCAACAAGTTAAAAAGCCAGCGACAGATGAATTGGTCAATAATACGACACATCTGCTGGTCAAATCAAGGTTTGGCGACACAACAGCTGGTCAAATTCAAAAACCGACGACACATCTTTTGGTCAAATTTTTTTGAAAAAAATTGAGCGAAAAATATCGATATACGATACGAGATTATTTTTTGATGCCATTAATATACAGAAATGTATATATTAAATTTCAAAAAAATTACAGAAATTAAATCTGCAATTTTTTAGGAACGGAAAAGTTTAAGCGGATTTTAAAAGTAAAATATCGGCACGCTTGTATAGTGGAATTTTATTTCCTTTGTCAAAATAATGGCGATTCAACAATCCTCTCTTGTGTAAATTATTCGCGTGAGTTCGGTGCATCCCCAATATTTCACCCGCTTCTGAAGCATTAACATATTCAGATTTTATATCTTTGATTTTTTGAATGTCGGTTGCTTTGACTAACTCCCAATAAATGAAGTCTTTATGTTCAACCATCTCAGCAGAAACCCACTCTCTTTTTAATACGGTCTTGTTAATTTTTAAATCAGACGCCCCGCTTTCCAAAGTAATATAGTCCGGGTTTTCCAAGTATCCAACCAGATTTTCCACTGAGTTTCTTGTTACATATTCTCCGGGTCTTGGGTCCAAAACTCGCTCTAAAACGTTGCGTTGGATAAGTGTTTTCACCTGTTGGATGGACGCATCCAGGCGGCCGCCGACTTCAATTATACTCAAGTGTTGATCATTAATCGGTGTCTCCGCAGCCACTATTCCCTTCGGTTTTCGGCCCGCGTTGGTCGGGCATTTTCCGATATTCGAGATGTTATCAGCCGTCAAATCGCATACTTCCTGGTACCTAAATATACATGTTTTTAATTGGCTTTCCTTTGGGCTAACTGCCGGTTTTATACCAAGAAATGCTAGTTTCGCGGTAAGGTCAGTTGAATTGACGCCAAGTTTTTTGCCCAATGTCCCTACAAGCACATATTTTGTACGAAAAACATCCAGTTGTTCTTTTTTCAGCATGTATTTTAATGAGCCAGCTACTGTCTGTTTTTGGAACGGCAGATAGCCAGTTTTTTGTACCGAGCGGATGATTTCTGGATGGACTTGAAGTTCTTTAGCGACATCGGTTACGGTCAATAGGTGATCCATTCTTTGTGCCTTGATATCCTCTTTCCGGAGGCTATCCATTTCAAGGACCGTGAATAACTCACCAACCGAAATCGTTGTTTCGCGTTCATCGGGTCGAGCGCTGTTTCTTTTTAAGAGTTTAGCGACGGTGTTTGGACTTACTCCCAAGAAAACTTGGATCTCAGCCAGAGATAGCTGGCAATCCAAATCATTTCCAGAAAAAGGCACATCTTTAAATTGTTTATTCAACATATCAGCAGCAATTTTGCTCATTTTTCCATCAGTCGCAAGCAAGGGTAACAGTTTTAACTTTGGGTGCCGCATGTCGCAACTCATGAAATCAACCAGGTAGTGATCAAACTCCTCCTGATTATTGAAATACTGATAGGTAAGATTGGCCGCTGCACTATCATCTTTCAGGGCTCCATCTACTTCTGATATCGTTTTGGCCCAGCTGAAGATTTGAGTGAACTCTTCAGTTCTCTGATCTTGCTCACTAACAAAGTCCTTAACCCAAGTCGCGACCAGGTTTGGTATTCCCTGCGCGGGTTGCTGAGTTACATCGCATTTGCATCGGCAGCACACGCAGATTGCGCCTCGGGAAATCTTCAGCTCGGCCTGGCATTCTGGGCACTGTGTTTGAATTGGAAGGTTATGGATGTGGCATGTCGCATACGGCTTAAACATCCAAATTTTTCTCAAATAAGGTTTCTCATGTAAGCAGACCGGACAGAACGCAGTTCCGTCCTGCCTGAAGAAACCTGCTGGAAAAAAATGGAGCAGAAAACGGCGTAGTGTTCGCGTTGTCGGTCCCTGACGCTCAAGAACCTCCTCCGGGGCAATGCATTTAAGATAGAGGGCGGTTGCCAATTGGAGAAATCGATCCAAGTAATTGATGAGCAAATCGAGGCATGCCTGATTAATGTTGAGCTTCGTTATAGAAACGAGCTGGTGCACATTTTCATAACGATTGCCTTCCGCTGCCCTTATCAGGATGCTGGCCGGAGACTCATCGACATGTGGTATTGGAGTTGATAGTAAACGGTGCCGTCTCACTTGTCTGATCTCCTTCTTCCTAAAGCAATGGCTAAGTCCTTCGGGTTCAAAGCAAAAGGGTTAATTTTTATCATGCTCACCTCTCGTGTGAGACCTGAATCCCAACTTTGCGCCAAGTTATCGATGTCCAATTTTTGTTCACCGTATCTTACGGCTCGTGTAATCGCGTCTTTGAGAAGTGCCACGATGTAAAACGGCATACCTCCAGTTGCGGCCCAAAACTGCTTGGCAAAATGATAGTTACTTGGATTCGGTACGGATTCCAACTCGAATATTTCTTTAGCTTTTCTGAATATTGGAAGCGTAAATGAAACAAACTCGCCGGGTTCAATGCTAGTACCAGCACACAGTGGGTTTAGGTAAAGTTTCTTGGCAAACCGGCGAGAGATTTCATTATCTAACGATTTGGAAAATTCCTCAGTGCCGACAAGGCAGAACGTAGTTTTAGTTTTATTTGTCAACGTTTTAAGGGTTTGGCATGTAGCCTGTTTGGATTTCGTTGTTCTGTTGCTGTTCAGTAAGTTATGAAATTCGTCCAACAATACCAGCTTGGTTTGGGATTCTTCGAGTCTTGTAATTAGTCGTTCAATAATCCCAAACTCAGTACCTGCTTCAGGGTTTGGATCACCTAAGGCAACTAGCAGTGAAGACGCTAATTTTTTTGGTGTTGCATTCGGTGGAACTTCGGCCCAAATGACTTGCTTTTCAATAATTTCAAAATTGTTCTCGATGCGCGTAGTATCTGGATATTTCTTTTGCAAGATAGAACAAATAGTACTTTTTCCCGATCCAGAAGGCGCGAGTAGCGCACAGTTCACCGTCTCGCGGCTAAATGCTGTCAATTGCATGCATTCTTCTATGCTGTCTATCGCGCTTGAAAATGCGCGATATGGCACGATGCACTTATCAAATTTAGTGAGTGATTCCATGAACTTTTGGTTAAGCATAATCAGATCTCCACGAGTGATTTTTTGGTTGATTTATTGTTTAAATTTTTATACATGATCGTGATTTCTATACTTCCAATACTTCGTATTCGTCAATATTTACAGATTCGAAACCATCTTCAGAATTGTCTACATATGCGCGAGTGCGAGTGCTGGAAACTTTTGGTTGGTTTTTGGCACGTTTGTTCGGCTCCGCTTCAGCTTCCGCAACGGCAGCTGATTTTGAGTCGCGAGTTTTTTCATGTATCGTTGTGTCTTCCAAACGCTTACCGTTAGTGGCCTTTTTCTTCTTCTTGTTTTCAAGCGCGTCGTCACGAATTTTATACAACAATCGTGTTAGTCCTAGCTCCCATTTGTACTCACCAATACTCTTCATCTCCGCTTCTGACAATTGTTTGAGTTCTTCACGCACTAATTGGTGTTGATTAAGTGTCAAACCGTTGGTGTAATGCGGCTCGGTTGAGTCAGCTTTGATCAAGGTACTTTCATCATTAGGGTCTTTAACGTACACAGTCGCTAAATCCATTTCGTCTACCAAAACAATCACTTTTATCCCTTCGAACGCAGTCAAAGCGTGAGAATAGTAAGAGAGATCGTGAATCGTCACACGCCCACGGTGTATCGTTCTCGATTCAGGAGCACGAGCTAGATTTTCAACTTCTTCAGCTTCAAGTTTAAGAAGTGGCGCTTCTGCAATAGCTTTTTCCCACATCGAAATCGGAGGTCGCTTGGTTTGTGAATGGGGCTTATTGTCGTAGACATCGTTAATCCAAATATCTACATAACTTTTGACTTGATCCAAGGTGAAGATCGCGTGTTCTGCTGAGTCGTAGTCTCCACGTGCAAGTACATTTGAATGTGTTGTTCCTTCCAATCGTTGAATTAACCATAAGGTTATTGTTCTAAAAAAGCTTTCCACGTTGGCCTTATGATTTGGCTCCCTAACCTGTGAGAGTTCAAGTTGAATTAATAAGCTGTTGCATAGATGAAAGAGAGAAGTATTTATGAATTCGACTCCTCGGTCAGGGATTATCAAATAGGGACATCCGAAATGCTCCAACATTACTTTCACGGCCTGCATGGTTGTTGTCGCAGAAGGTGGAAACAAACTTATGTAATGACCCACGACTCTTTTAGTGTGGATACAGATTATTAACACTAAATATGGTCTGCCAATTGGCTCAAAGGTGTCTGGATCGACGACGATTACGTCGAGGTAATGAGTATCTATTTGAACAATTGACATCGCGTAAGGGACAATTATTTTTTTCCCCGATGCTCGAATAAGCCTTTTCGCTTTTTCCTTTCCATGTTTTGCAATCAATTGGATGTAATGATCGAGAGCTTTGATTTTTCGTTGAATTAATCTTAGGCTCGGTATTTTCACCGTACCATCTCGCTGTACTGGTCCGGCGGTAAAAAGTCTACTTACCACAGCCGCATGGATTTCAACTGCAACTAGCACCAATCCTTTTTTTACAGCTTTTTCAATTTCCTCGGCAATGATCATTTCTGTCTCGCCGTCGAAGCGAGCGCTTGAATTCCCATTGCGTATTGGAACAAGCTTGTTTTGCCCGTATTTTTGGTAGGTATGAATCCATTTTCTAACTGTGTTGTACGCCGGTGACTTGGCTTCTCCGATTTCTTGGGCCGTCTTTTCTATTATACGTATAACCCAGTCCTTTCTAAGATATGATCCGCATCCGGCTTTTATAGCTGTGACATACCTCATTCTCCTTGCTAGCTCTTTGACGTTATCCTCATGCACAATTAGTTTTGCTTCATGTGTAACAGAAATAGACTCATCAGCTAACAATGAATTGTATCGTGTGATGTGAAGCTTAAAGGTTTTCCCTCCGCAGATAGTAGAGTAACGTATTTCGTCACCGTTCACGTATTGGATTTCGTATTCCGTGTCGTGCATTACGAAGCGCGAGCCCTTCGTGGGCAATTGAATCTGGTTCATGCCGCGATCTCCACTGTTGAGTTGACCGCATCTGTGAATGACCATTTTTTGTGAAAGACAAGGAAGTCGCACAGCTCGCCAGGCAGCCCTTCTCGTATAAGCTCAAGACGACCAGCTTGAATTTTTTTAGCGGAAATATTGCGGAGTATTTCGATTGCAATGTCCATTGCATCGGTTGTCCAAAACCTTCGGTGTCCTCGCACATAAAGCATGTTGAGTTTGTGAAATTCATATTTGTTAGGAAGCATATAGCTATCGATGATGCGAAATTCGATTCCTTCACGATAAAGTAGCTCTGCACAGAGAGCGTATCTTTGGAGGACTTCGTCGCCCAAACCTTTGATACTGGGTTTTATTTCAAGTACAACGTACGAGCCGTCCGTGCGCTCGACGACAAAGTCTGGGATGACAAAATGTTTTGCAGAAAGCGTCACGCGTATGGCTTGGGTGACGTAACGTGAGACAACACTTGAGGATTCTAGGCAGATTCCTGTTGCTCGTTCTAATTCGCCTTCAACAAGAAAACCGCCATTAGTTTTTCTACTAGGGAATAACGAGACAACTCGATCTGGGGCTCCGCGTAAGACTTGTCGCTGACTCCCATGAATTACTCCACCGATATCGGGTTTCTGTTTGAATGCTGCTTCAATCTGTTCGTAAAAATCTAAGTTTTTAGAGTACATATTTTTGTCCCCATCTTTTTTAAAGGTTGAGATTTATCGTCCCAAAAAATGGGAGAAAATCTTGAATTTATAGGGGGGACGGATTAGACTATCTCTGTCGATGATGCTTATCGTCCCCAAAAACTGGGTGGTCTTTTCGCAGGGCCCACTCAGTTTTTTTAATCTCTTATTTGCACTACATTTTTTATTCCTCGCGATTTATTTTCTTTGGGCAATACTTACCCGTTGCAAAAAATTTGCTTTTTTAAGTCAGCATAATTTTCGATGGGAATGGTTCTAAAAATTTGTGAACCTTGAAGATGCCTCCCGAAAAATCCTTCTTCTCTTCCCTCATTCGCTGTCACATTTTCATTTGCTCTCTCAAAAAATTCTGTTTTCAAAGTCTTTAGAAGCCCGAAAAAATTGGCGTCAACTCACAAACTATATAACTAAAAATAGGCTCCGCGCAACAGGTGATAGTCATGTAAGTGACTGATAAATATATACAATTTGATATAATATCGACCTGTAAATACATTCTGGTATATTAAATAACTGCTAATTTCGTTTTGAAAATCAACTAGTTAGTAAGCTTTTTTTGAGGTGCTTTTTTTTCTTTGAAATTGTGCCAAAGACATAGAATTATTTTTTTTAAAAATGGCAAATTAGAGAAAAAAACAGTCTATGATAGGCTGAAACTTGGTGCGCCAGTCTGCACGCGCGCGTTTAAACTTTTTTTACTGCGATATAAATATTGGTAATTACCAATTTTTTATATAAAAAATTTAAAGATATTGAAAACGTAATGTTTTGAAAATTTAGAAACAAATTGCATCTTCACTTTTGAAAATCATGCAGGTAAATACCAATTTTGATATCCCGGATATCTGTTGACATGATTTGAATCCCGCATTTGCGGGCCCAGCAAGATTCTCAATTGTTAAGTCCTGGCTTTGCCAGATTTTATCGAATGAGTGATGCTAAATAGTCACTCAGCGCTTGAAGATCGGTTATGGATCGATGAGAAAGTAAGTAATCTTTCGCAGACCGATTTTTGAGGAATGGGCCAGAGTTTGGCTTATTGAACCAAGTAATCGCATGCAGTTCGGTGGGCGCCAATATAAGAAGGGATTTCGATATGGCGAGAAGTAAGCTAATTCTCTCGATTATATCCCACTGAACTGCTAATTTTTCACCTTGGAAAGCCTTGCGCTTCAAATTTCTATAAAGTTCCACATCTATCCCGCCCATCAGAATCGCCACCTCAGCATCATTTAGGTTCCACTGGTCGTGACCAGCCATGCGATCAAGCCATTTGATGCTGTCTGCCAAATACTTTTGAGTTACTTCATTCGAATTTTTTAAGCGCATTTCATCTTGGCTCTGTCCGAAAAGTAGTGGTACTGTGTTTGCATACAGTATGCTCTTTTTCTTTATTGCGCACAATCGTAGAGCTTTAATCACTGATGCTATAGAAGGAGCTGCATATGAAAACTGATCTTATTGAAAAAAGAATGCTTGAAGAGTCGCGGCGACAAGTGATTGTTGGCGCGGAGTGGCTTACTGCTGATGATCTCTTGCAGCGATATCATATCGGATCGGAAGATCTCGATGCTTGGTTGAGGGAGAAGCGCATTTTTGCAATAGAATACGGTGGCCAAACTCTGTTTCCATCTTATGCATTGAACCCGCACGATGATTATCGGCCGCAATCAACTTTGCAAGAAATTATTCTTTTATTCCTAAAGCGAAAAGACTCATGGGGCATCGCGTTTTGGTTTTGTGGGGCATGTGGGATGTTGGGAGGTCGGCGGCCTCAGGACCTATTGGAATCCAGCCCACAGCTGGTGCTTATAGCTGCGCAAGATGAAGCGGCCGGAATAAGTCACGGTTAATTTTCAGTATAATCAGTCTTAGAAGCGAGAAAAATTTCAATTAATTCTGATGGGCAGAATTCTCTTAACTACCTCTTTCGAAGATTCCTTTCTCGGCTTTAGCGCAGCTATATTCAGAGTTCTTAAATGTTCAAATTCTACAATTGTGTCGTGTGCGGTTGGTTTTTTTACTGCTGTCCATAACGTACCCCAAAGGGTGCGTTATTTTGATTTTTACCGTTTATGACCCCAAAAGGGTGCCTTATGATAACTTCTTCAAATTCTGCTCAAGATATCGCTATTACTGTTGGCGAGAGGTTAAAGCGCGCACGGCTTGGCAAAAATCTGAAGCAAAAAGATCTTGCCCTTATGACAGGACTTTCTCGAAAGGTAGTTGTTGCCGCAGAGAGTGGGAGGTTAACTGTCGAAACATTGGCAAGTATTATGATCGCACTTGGTAAAGCTCAGGCATTTGATGCACTTTTGCCTGAGGTGCCTTTTTCACCTGTTCAGTTGTTAAAACTTAAAGGTAAAGAGAGAAAGCGTGCACGGGGGGATCTTCAAGAAACAAAAACCAAAGCGTCGTGGTAACCATGTTCTATTGCTAATCCTCTTATAACCGGATTTAAAAAAAATCGCAATTTTCTCGAATGTAGGTCAACCTAAGAGTAAAAAATATCATGGATAGCACTTTCACCATCGAAGAAGTAGCGAGATTTTATAAAGAAGTTGGCGTGCCATGCGATCTTGGTTGCAATGAGATAGATGTAGAAAAGTGGATAGATTTCTGTGAGGAAAAGTACCCCTATAAAGGTATTTGTACAGTAAAAAAGTGGGCTGTCGTTGAGTGCAAATGCACTGAATATGAAGCGTTTTTGCTAAAAGAAAAATTGGGACTTAAACCATTTGTTTTGAACGCAAATTATGTTATTTGGGATAGCAAATCACGTTGGCGAACTGGAGATTTTGCATGCTCATTTTATCTCGTTGACATCGAAGAAAATTGCTTATTCATCACTAAAAATACTTGTTATATTTTGGTGGGAGAAGGACATAAAAAGTCGATTTCGCCTGCTATGTTGCATGCAATTATGCGCGGTCTTTCTTCTTGATTCGGTGAGTATCTGCAATATCGATGCTATGTTTTCTAACAAATCATTAGCCACAGGAAGCGCAAAACCTCGTAAGACAAAAGCTTGTGTACCGAGATCCTCTTTACCAACAGGATTTTGATTTTCGAATAGATCAATCATCAAGCTTACTCGATTCTAAATAAAGATTAACTGCATAAAATGCTGGTAACGAATTTTCTTCCAATAGAAAGTGTTTTATCGATTTTCCGTTCAGTAATTTACCACTGTTAGTTTTATTAAAAACCGAGATGGATGTTTGCTCATCGAGGCCTAATGAATGAAGTCTTTTCCATATTCCGAGCAAGAGACTAATGCGTTCGGCTGACTCATTTCGAAGCGAAAAAGGGATGTCTGCATATGCCATTTTTTGCGTTTCGACATATTCACTAACATCCATTCCGAGTAGTAGTGCTACTTCTTCGTTTGTGAGATCCCATTTAGCTGCATCACTCATTTTTGTAATCCAATTTATGCTTGCGGAAAAGTGCTCTGGCGTCAGGTCGTGATAGTTGAAAGTCATTTCGCTCTCCATATTTGGCTATCAAGCTCAGATGTGACAGTTCAGGGGTTAGACAGGACAAATTCCAGATTAAATTATTATCCATTTAGATTAAGCGTACATGGGCATTACGTACAGCAGGCCTACCAATTTGCCTGATTTTTTGATGTTGATAAATGCGCCAAAAAGGCGTTTTGTCATTCATGCCCGCCATTTTTTGACGGGTATCAGCCGTTAAAAATCCCTCCTTGCTTCACCTTCCAACACTCTAACGGCCAGAGTGTTTGGGCTGGGTTATGTGCAGTAATTGACGCCAATTCATCCCACGTGCTATGACTACTGCGGATCAAAGCGGAAGTTTGGTTTTTAAATTTAGTTAGCTGTGCATTCCCGAATATATGGGGCCGTCTATCTTCATTTGTGTCACAACATTAATATTCATGGATGCCAAAAATGGTTCGAGAATCGAATGCAATGAAACCCCATGGTTTGTGATTGGCCGAAGTTATGAGGTTTTTCAACTTGCGTTTCAGTTTTATAATAAATTTAGGTGATGACTTGATATGGAACATTTTAGATTGCAAATATTTTCTACTAGTCAGTTGGGTGGGACACTGGATATTGAATTCACGGAAGAGTATGGTGAAATTGTTTTTGATTTTCTTTGGGTTTTTGGAGCAAACTTTAACGTTGAAAGTCAGTCAATTAGTCTCGACTGCCGGCAGCAGTACACAATCGAATTTAGGGGGCGTCTAGATGCGTTCATATCTAAATATAAGCGCTTAATGCCTACAATTCAAAGCCTGGGTAGTAAGTTTAATAAGTTGCAGCGTGATGAATGGTTCTTTGTATTTCAACCAATTGATTTAGATACAAAACAGAAGTATGAGCTTGAGAAGGAGTTAGATATTCTTAATGATCGAAAAGCTGAGGCCAGCGAGGAAGATATTAGAAAATTATTTGGTTCTTTGATGGATAATTATGAGCTTATAAATTTTGATTTGGATAGAGATAGAAAGATAAAAATTGGCGAGGCAAAAAAGTCAAAAAGGATTTGCAGATTCTGCCAAAAATCCGAACCTGAGGTTAGCTTTAAAAAAGAAGCTCATGCGATTTCTGAAGCCTTAGGAAACAAGAAATTAATTATTAATGAAGAGTGTGATGATTGTAACGAATTTTTCGATGAAAATGTTGAGAGAGACTTTATTCATTATCACGACCTTGTGAGAATAGTGTTTGGGGTAAAAAATAAAGAAAACGTTATCCCAAAAATGAAGGGAAAAGATTTTAGATTTTTTAAAAGTAACGAGGGAAACTTAAATGTTGCTGTGGTTGAAAACGTAGAAAGAGATGCAGATCAATTACCAGCAGGCGTAGCCTTAAATACTGGTAAAAAAATAAAATTACAAAATTTATATAAAGCTTTGTGTAAGTTTTCCCTGAGTGTCATCGAAACAAAACATCTCAAGCACTTTGGTGAAACGATTAAGTGGCTGAAAGGTGAAAGAGATGTGGAATTGTTGCCTAAAATAGCTGTATTAAAAAGTTCACATGCCCTTACGAATACACCAGAACTGACGTTGCATTTGAGGAATAATGAAAACCACAATATTCCTTATTTGGTGGGGGAATTTAAATTCACGTTTTATGTGTATGTTTTTATTGTCCCGCTTTCTGATGGTGACTCAAAGTGCTTTCTGACTACTGATGAATACCAAGGCTTCTTAAACTGCTTCCTCCATATTAGAGATACTCCCGGAATTAGTTACGATGATTTTTCTCAAAATATTGAGAGGGATCTCAAGTTTAATATAAGTTTTGAAAAAAATGAAAAACTGCCAGATAGTATCAGATCTTCACCTTAGTAGCTCTTATTAATCGGAAAGTTATAGCGCTACTGAATTCAGTAATAGCCTGCGATTGGCGGATCTGTTATTAAAGAGTCTTTAAAACATAGACAGACATATTTTGGCGCCAAAGGCGGAAATTTTCTATCTAATAAAGTTATTATGTGAAAAAGGTAGTACGTAGTGAATATTCAGCAAGAAACTCTATCAGTTACAATCAAGGTGCTTAAAGTCAATTCTAGTAAAATGACACTATCAGTTTTTAAGCAGCTTCCAACCAAAGAAATCATCGATGAAAACTTTAATATTCAAGGTAAAGTTTGGGGCATAGTAAATTATCACTTATCAAACCAACCCAAATATGAAAAAAACATCATCTGGCAAAACGGTAACAATCTTTATCGCTGCGCTGTAAGGCCACTTACTTATTCTCCAGAGCAGGCCAAGCGCAATCAGGATAATCCGGCGATAAACTTGTATAAAGAGCTTCCTCATCAAAAATTATTTAAAGCCGTTGAGGATACACCGTATGAAAACATAAAAAGTATTTCTGAACTATTTGAAAAATACAGAGAAATTTACAAAACTTTAATTAATTCCGAACAACTATTTATAGCCACATAATAAAGCATTTCAGCATAATGTACTTCGTGAGCTGGACAGTTTGTAAGTAGCGGTTTGTGGTCTTGCTGCGCAAAAAGCAACCCATAAAACAACAACTTCTAAGCTGCCCCTGCACTCAGCGTTAAATTATCTCAGAGGAAGCTATGTTTCCAAACTATCCAGTTTTAATTTGTCGTCGCTGCACCAATTCTTTTGAAGTAACAAATGAATTACGTGCCGAGACTCAAATTTTAGGTAGAATCGAATGTCCATCATGCAAATATGAAACAGTTGGGGCTGGCGTCCAATCTTTTTTGCAATTCTACTCTCGCCTCGTTCATTCTGAAAAAGCAATGGCGGCAGAAGGAATATCCTTTGTCGGGGCAGGAGCGAAAGACATAATGGATCTTGGTCATTTTAGCTGGCTTAAAGAAACAATGAGCTTTCAGTGCAAAAATTGTACTCACAACTGGAAAATAAAATTTGACCAGAGCGCCTTACACTTTAAAAAGAATCCTAAAATGTTTTGCTGTCCTTCATGTTTAAAAAGTCCTTCACCATCAATTACTAAAGAATTTTTCATGTGTCTCAATCAAACATTCGAAGGCTCATTTAAGTTTGTTCATGCGCAGTGGGATATATTTTCCCCATTTGGAATGTCTGTACCATTAAAGAAAATACAATCTAAAATATTCGCAACTAAATACCCAATTTAACGAGTCGGTCCAGCACCTTAACCGATTCAAAAACAATTCATGGAAAGTACTAAATTCCTATGTTCAGGCAGGTATTCATTCTATTCGACGACAGCAGTCGTACTTTCCGGTGAGCAACCTATTTAGAAAGATGTGCTGACCTTGCCTTTGAATTTAATGAATGTATGCCTCCGTCGTTGTGATGGTAATTATCCTCATCTGACGAAAGATACCTGGAACACCCAGTTGAAGCATTTGGTAGCGATCTTTGAGGCGAGCGCACTTCTCCATTATTAAGCTAGCCATAAACAGGTCAACTGTACGATTGGTTTGGCCGCTTTCATGGCCGCTTCTATAATTAATATCTTATTGATAAATAAGTATATTTTTATATAAGTTCATAGTTATCTGCGAAATTTTGGCCGGTTTATACCTCCGAAGTGAAACAAGGAGCACTTTGAATCATGGGGAGGTCGGTGTTGAATTGTGCGCAAATTTGACTCGCATTAGTGTTTAATAATTATCCTGATAATAAGACTCTTGGGTCTCGAATGGAGACCTCAGTGGCGGTCGGCAGGAATTGATCTTGCTGACCTTGATTATGACCAGTACGGTGCCGCTATTAAGTAAATTAACGAACAGTAATTCGAATTCTCTGCTTTTAGATGGTGATTCCGATTTTTAGCTTTTATTCTTTAGATAGTCTAGGCCGAAGATCTAATACATGTACCGCAAGCAATACGGCACCTCCCATCATCTTCTCTACACGTTTTGCTTCGTTCATAAGTAAAGCTTTCAATTTTCCTAGGCCAATTCGTTTGCCGGTTTCAGGATGTTCCCACATGCGATTTATCGCAATCGTAATAAGCAAGCATCCAGAACGACTATTTTCAGATGCCATATACTTGAGCACTAGCTGATCATAAATTGTTTGAACTAAATCCTGAGCAGATCGCTTATCTGCAAGCTTAAGTTCAATCACTGCTTCGTGATTCGAGGTTGCAGAACGCAGTCGGATATCAGTTTCTTTTTCTTCAGCGGTAGCAGCTTCCTGATCAACTTTATAAAGGTTATTTGCAGCGTTTCGAAGCTCTCTTGAAATTTCACGTCGCATTACTCTTTCACTCTCTATTCCCGCCCAAGCCTCTTTTGGTGAAATGTCTTGTAGCAATAGATCATCAAGATCCGCTAATCGATCAGTCATTATCGAAAACATCGCTTCTTTAGTAGAGGCTGGCGCCTCACCGGTCTTATCAAGAGCAACGAATTGGGCATCACTAAAAATATCTGAATCAATTTCCTGTGCCCAGCGTTCTTCAGCGACGGCAAAAATCCTATCTTTAAAGTGGGCACAAAGTGGATCGTTTGCCATTTCTAACTTGGCAGCCCAACCTTCCTCACCTTTTGAATCGAATAAGGCGGTGACTATCTCATTTCGTGCGCGTTCCGCGTCATTTCGAATACCAGATGACTCTTGATCATCATAATCTACATCTTCATTTCGTCTAACGTATTGATACGCAAGTCGAAGTAGTCGCAGCAAAATTGCGGGAGTAAAAGATTCGGATCTTAAATTAACTGTATCAAATCTATCTCCGAACAGTAGGCCAAACCATGTAAGTGCCTCGACTTTTAACTCGGGCTTGATATTTTTTAGAATTCTTTCAAGTTCCAAAACTCCTTGTTCCGCGTCGATTTTCATCAGAGTCGGAAGCCAAATATATAAAAATTCACTCGGCAAGTCAGCTCGCACACGTTCTATGGCTATCGTCAGCAACTGATGCCTAATAGTTTCGCTCCCATGTTTTAGCAATATGCGAATTACTTGTCGCAGACGCTCTGCTGCTTTGTTAATGAATTCTGCTTCTTCGGGATAGTAAACATAAGAAGCAACCCAAGTCTGAAGGCGCGGGATGAATATTGCAGCGATGGAATTCGTAGTATCCTGAATACTCTGCAAAAGTATTGAATTGCTTTGTGAGTCAAGTTTGCTATTGAGTTCCCAGATCAATTCATTACCAACTATTGCGTCCACTTGATTCGGATAAGCGTTAATTAGAGATTCGATCCAATGAGGCAGATTAAAGTCAATCAATGCGTATCTTGATGCAAGTGCTGCTTCATCTGCATTTATATTTCTTACCCAATTAAGATCCTCTGCTTCAGCATAAATTGCGGCAAGTCCAAGCTGCCAACGAATTAAATAGGTTCGTCGCTGATTCTCAGGCCTTTCACTTGGAATCGTTGGAATTTCTCCTCGCCAAATTTTCATTAATGCAAGTCGAAGTTGATTGGCAGTCTCTTTAGAAAAATGCTCTTCAATAAAACGTCGATTCCACCCCGATGATCTGCCAACTTCGCCGTCCTGGCTCATTGCTCGCCAGAGTGACCAAGCAGTCTCCCAGCTTCTTTCCGGTGAAAAAACATTATCAGGTTTTAAAGCTACTTCACGCCAAAACAGAATCCAGCTCGCCCGAGCTTTTGCCTCTCTTCGCTCTCGTTGCTCCTTTCGCTCAGCTTCTTTCTTTTCCCATGACTGAATTTCTTTAGCTTTGCTGGCAGAACTAAGGCGTTTTTTAATAACTTCTACAATGTATGGACTGTCGTGGACAAGAAGTTCAAGTGTCTGGATACGGTCCCTCCATTGCTCGTGACCTACTAAAAGATTCAGAATGCCCTCTAATAACATGAACCGCTCACTATGTGAACGTGACTTGTTGCCAAGAGCTTCTGTTATCCATGGCAAATCTCGATCAATACGAATTTCCGTTATGCCGTGGTATCCCACAATTTCCATTAGGCGCTTCCACGGATCGGTAACCTCGTGAAGTGATTGCGAGAAAGCATCTGCAACCCAAAAAAGACGAGAATTATCCTCTGGCCCAAGGTTCGTTAATATCTTTTTTAGTGCGGAGACTTTATCGTCATGGTAGGTCCGATCATAAAGATGCAAAGCGAGCACGCTAGCGTGAAACCATTCTTTACTTTTACTAAAAGGCAACCCACGTGCGCAGGTTGCAATCAATAGACTATTCAGGTGTGATCGTTCACTTACAATATGTGGCCATGCTTCAGTCCATTTAAGTCCACTGGACAACAAATTAACGATTCCGTCTCGAAGCTCTTCGAGATCAGGAAAACTTATCTCCGCATCGCGTATTAGGTATGGCATCTGGCTGAGACCATCGACCGCTCGTCGATTCTTTTTAACTAATCTGCCAATGGATTTGCAAAACTGCTGAATCGAAACATTTTTTGGGAACATTCTTATTGCAACAGCACGCGTAACCTCATCCGACCATCGCGCTCTACCTTTCGACATTGAATGTGCGATATCGGTTAATCGTGAATCGTTAACTGCAATCATCGCGTCTAGTGCAACCATTCTTTCGGCAGTCACACCCTTGATGTTCCGAAAGCAATTGAATGCGATGTCGGCACATTTCTGTATACGTCCCATTTCTATAATGGAAAGCACCGTCTCGCGAACCTCTGAGTTTTCAATACCTTTACGCCAAAGCCGTGTGATTTCATCTGATAATTCAGGCGCGGCAAATCGATGGATCTGAATGTATGGAACACTTAATCCTCTCCAGCCACCACGACCATATCGGTCAGCGTATGCACTAAGCGCCTGAACACGCTGGTGGATAGTTAGGGATTCAGGATCTCCTTCGTTAAGTAGAACGGTTGGCTCGTGGTCGCGTAGCAACTCGAATACTCTCGAATCCCAAATTGCTACCCATGCAACTACCGCTCTTTTTGATGGAAGAACTATGGTTTTTCCTTTAGTGTCTGCAAACAATAACCTCTTAAGAGCACGGAAGGGCATGCCTTGCTTGGCAAGTATTTGTAGGCGATGAGCGGCAAGAAACTCCGCTACCGAGCGGTGGTGAAAACGTACACGGCCATAAGAGGAAAACCCAAACAATGATCGTTCAAGCAGAGCTTTTCTCTCGCTCTGGTTCCAGTCGGCCAGTACAATTGCTGGATCAATAGCTGCCTCATCGTTAATTGAGTCGGACTCGGCGTTATGCCTGATAGTTAGTCTGCGAGTTACAAGCATTGCGAGCGCGAGCCGACTCGCACCCTCGATGGCTTTCTCCATAGATAGCTCGGCAGGTTCAGCCCTGCCATATCTGGGCTGTAGCTTCACATGTATATTGGTCTCAACCTGATCGCGGTGAGTGCGAATTCGTTTGTGTGCGTTCCAATCTGCGCAGAGTTCGATTAGATCTTGGGGTCTTCTTGCGAATTCTTGTGCATTACGTCTTTTCAAATCACTCAGCATCTCAGTTGGGCTTTCAACCCCTTGGTCTTTTGCAAAATCAACAATTTGATTATCTGAAAGAGGCATTAACGCTACTGTCCTCCAATCCTTTATCGCTTCATCGTCTTCAACCTTTGTACCCTTTGGGTTTAGTACGATTTGTGCGAAGGTCTCTCCACTTGATTCTATTCGTGGGGCAGGAGGGATTGGCAATATTTGTCTTACAAGCTGAACGTCAAATGGGATCGGCCTGGTGGTAATTACGATTCGAGCGCGAGCAAGCTGACCGTTTATTCCTTTTTTTAGGCGTTTGAGAGCTTGTTCGAATGATTGCTGGGTTAACTTCAGTTCATCGATGGAGTCGAGAAAAAACGTCGCTGTATCAGACTGAGATGCTAACCACTCGTCTAAGCGAGCCTCCTCATCTGCGTCAAGCTGTGTCCGAAGATCTGACATGGCGAGGGAAGCGAGTTCGATGAAGAATGCAGGTTCTCCGGCAGCAACCGCTCGCTGAGCCTGGTTGCGGCATTCGTATGTTTTGCCAGCACCTGCCTCTGAGATAATCAACACACGCCTTGACTGAAACAATCCCTGCCATGTAAGACCTTCTTTCCACCCTAAGTTGACTAAAAATGATTGCTGGTCTGCATTGCGGAGATCCGCCTCGCGTATATCTTGAAAAATTCGTTCGATCATCGATTAACTAATTCCACTCTGTTAATGAATTTTCAGGTTCAAGGGGTAGATAGCTTACAGTAAACATGGCTGTAGAGATAAGCTGGAAGCGAGTAAGCCTATCGATAGGCCCATCATGTCCATTCCGTAGGATTTTTTTATTTCTGGTCTATTTTCAGAATAGATTAGTGTCTTTCTTGGTGTGGGATGATAAAGGTGCGTAGCATGAAATTTAACAAGAAAGATTATGGAATTAGCTACAATAGAAACTGCAAATCCATCTGGGAATAGAGATGCAGTTATCCACAACTCCTTGTTAATGGGGGGTTACATTTGATTCGGATTTTTTAGCAATACTGAGATCTGTTCTGAAAACCCTCAACACGTCTGACTCGGGTATCTCTATCGCTGCTTCGGCAGTTCGTACATAGATAATTCCCTCATTGCGAAGGTAAATCCTACCTGTTATCTGGCTTTTATCTCTGAACTCGATTGTTGCACATGGGAGATATCTCCGGTTTTCAAGAGGGTTGCAATTGAAATTTTTCACCTCATCGGCTGCCATCCTAGAGCCCAAAGCAGCAGGAATAATTAATATAATAGTGGGCATAACTAACATCGCGACTAGTAGGGGGAGCATCAAAAAAGTAAGAAAGTTAATTGAGAATATTCCTGCACCAGACAAAATAAATACTTTTTTCATTGTGAGTTGAGGAGATGGAAACTCAGGTTTTGTTTTTTTGAGGTGCTATCGTCACCGCTCTTTTTTCGAGTTTGAATTACTCCCCAACCAACCAATATGATAACGACTGAAGTTATTGCTGAAATTACGAATGTTGCTAGCCAGCCGTCATTGATTTGCTTGAAATAAGTGGTTTGGAAATCAGTTACCGCTAAATCTGTTGTGAACAATAAGCTATGAAACGCATGTAAGTACGTAGAGCCTACGTCAAAAGGTATTTTGGGAGAGCTAAATCCGATACCCTCTAAATAATAGGCAAGACTGCAATAACCGAAAAAATAGATACATCCTGGTGAAAGAATTAATGCAATTTTCTTCCATGAAAAAGAGCTATTTTTCGATGCTGGAGTATCTTCAGATTTGCTAGGTTGCTGGTCTTTCCTTTGGTTCATTTTGTTCTTTGTTTGGCTCATGGATTATCCGAAAGTTAAAAATTAAGAAATATCGCTAACAAATTTAGTCAATAAAAAGTCTTTGTGTGACTTTATTCATTTGGAGAATTTGGAGTTGAACTAGCGAATGTGATTTGCCTAATAATAAAATTGTCAATTACACGTTATTACGTGAATGCCCATTAAAAATAGTGTCGCATAAACCATCTTTGTTTTGGGTGTATGCTATTTACTGCGACAAAAAACTGTGATTCTATACGCAAAACAAAGTTTACATTTCTTGATTTTTCCATCTACATTCTCATCAACATGGAGTAGCCGTTATGGTTAGTTGTCTTTCTTTAAAATACGTTTACCTATAGAAAATCCGCTTCAAGATAATTTTTAAAATGGGTTTCCTATGCATACCCTCAGGGATTTTTTTAACTGAAAAAAGGTGCGGATATGTTCGATCTATCTTTAGTTCCAAATCTTGGCGAAAATAGACCTGATCTATTTGCTTTTCAGTGGGACGCAATTTTTGAAGCATTGGCTGCAATTGTGTTGCTCTCATTAGTTGTTGAAAGATTTTTATCTCCAATTTTTGAGAGTTCTTGGTACATAGTAAAACAAAAACAGTGGGACGTAGAGGGAAAAGGAAACTACAAGGCTCCAATTGCATTTTTTGTTTCACTTTTAGCTTGTATTGCAACAGGTGTAGATATTTTGGCTGTTATGTCTCAATCGCCAAAAGTCTCTGTAGTGGGTTTTATTTTTTCTGCTGGGGTGGTCGCTGGTGGAAGTAAAGGATCAATAAAACTATTTAGAGACTTTTTGGACTTTAAGAGCACTGCTTACCGAGAATACAAGGAAGATGGTGAATCAGCGAAGGCTGCCCAAAATATACCTTCAGCCGTAGTAGCGAATTCATTGGCAGCAACATCTATTTCACCTTCTTCAACAATTAGTGTTGACGGTGCACAAGTGCAAGCAACACCCTCTATTTCAGCCACCTCAGTTGCTCCAGTAGTGCTTGTAGTTTCACCTCCAAAGGTGTGACACCATGAAAAATATTATAGGCTTTTTATTTGTTGGGGTATTAGCCTTCAGTGGCTTTGTTAAAGCTGATTATATTGTTGCCGCTAGGGATATGTTGTTAAAAAATGCTCCCGAGGTAAATGCAAGCACAGTAGCAACTGTAAAAAAGAAAAATAAATTATTGATCGTTGGAGATGGGCTTCAGCAAAATGGGTATTACAACGTCGAGTTGGCTGATGGCAGCATTGGCTATGTATATAGGACTGTCGGGCGTCTTGTTGTAGAGGAAGATGTTCCGACCACTGACATAGATTCAGATCCAATTGTTGATGTCGATGAGCAAGACACTTCTTATGGCCGTCATCTAATTTTTGGAGTTCCTGACAAAAGTGACCAAGTGCTGTGTAGAGAGGGTTATGCGCTTGGTTACAGCTACGATTACAAAATTCCTGTATGGGTTTCATATTCCGTAACAGCTAAATCCGCTGCTATGAAAATCGGAGAACACGACGAAGCTGGTGGTTTTACTGAGGATATAAATATTCCGGCGGAATTTAGATCTAAAAACTCAGATTATAGATCCACAGGCTACGACAAGGGGCACATGGCACCTAATGCAGTTATGGATTTCAATTTGAAGTCTCAAAAAGAAAGCTTTTTTCTAAGTAATACATCCCCGCAGTTACCGGGATTTAACAGGAATATGTTCGGACATCATGGGGTGTGGGGGCGTGTAGAGGATTTGGAGCGTGGATGGGTCAAAGAACGTGGAGAATTGATAGTAATTGCCGGAACTTATGTCGCTCAAGATGCTGAACATATTGGTGATGGTGTAGCAATACCTAGTCATTTTTCTCGAATATTATTTGATCCTATAAAGTTGGAAAGTCTGGCTTTCTGGATGCCGCATGAAGTTAACACGGCAAATAAGATAGATACCTATCTTACTAGTATTGACGATATTGAATCAAAAACCAATATTGAATTTTTGAGTGCTATTAGCAAAGAAATACAAGATTCAATTGAAAGCAAACGGTCATCATCCGTTTGGCATTAGCTTATGGTTGTATACGAATAATTAAGGTTTTAATTTTGACCTCAAAGAGCATATTTTCGATCATTCTTAAGTTAAAGGATTTTACCATGAAAGAGGAAGTTATTAGAGACTCCCTAGCATTAATTTTTACTGGAAATCTCCATGAAGAGAGTAAAAAATATGACACATTAGATGTCACGTCATCAAAATATGTATCAGCTCTTGAGAGGTTTCGGAAAAAACATCATGACTGGCTTTATGCGCGTGGAATGCAGGCCTATGGTCTAGGGGAAAAGCTTACTAAAGGATTTTATGACTCATCAATTGTTCTACGTTTCTATGTGGAAAAGAAAAAGCCTCTTTCGAAGCTCACTTCTAGAATACCTAAAAGCATTCAAATGCCGGGATTTGGGAAAATTGAAACCGATGTTATTGAGGTTGGAAAAGTAAGTTTTCAATCTTTAAAGCAAAAGGTTCGTCCAGTTTCACCTGGCTACAGTGTTGGTCGCATTGATGGTTCGTCGGGATCTATAGGTTGTATTGTAAAAGATGCAGGTGGCAGATTTTATATAATGAGTTCTGCACATGTTCTTTCTGACTTTGGCACCGTCGATCAGGGTGACCTTATAGTGCAACCATCATTTGCTAATGATGCAAACATCCAAAGAAATATAGTTGCTAAATTAAGCTCCTATTTAAAAATCGAATTTCATCCGACTTTATATAATAACCGTTTCGATGTAGCGCTTGCCGAAATAAGTGGAAATCTGGTATCACCAATTGTTAGCCAAATCGGAGTGAGACCCACAGGTTTTAACACTCAGTTGACGCGAGGTATGCAGGTTAAAAAAGTCGGTAGTCAGTCTGGTTTGACGTTAGGTCAAATTTCTGAAGTTGATTGTGTTTATTCGACAGTAATTACATTGCCTAATGGGCAGAGGAAAAGAGCCGGATTTTACAACCAAGTGGCCTGTACTTCTTTTTCTTCTGGAGGTGATAGTGGTTCAGCTGTGCTCGATGTTAATAACAATCTAGTTGGAATTCATATGGCTGGTTCTCCGTCAATAAGTATCTTTAATAGAGTGAAGCCTGTTTTCGATAAGTTGCAATTGCAACTTGCCTAACGTTAAAGGAAATTAGTATGAAATTAACATTCACACATTGGATTCTTTCGATTGGGTTTTCGCTTTTAGTAGTTGGTTGCACCACGCAGCTCGCTGTAAAAAAGGTTATACCTGGAGAGAAATCGCCTGTACAAGGTATTGTTTATTTTCTTCCAGAGTCAGAGTTCGTTATTGATGTAACTTATCGCTTGACTGAATGCCCATTGATTTCCGGACAAAAGCCGAATATTGCTGTCTCTGCTGAAGTAACCCACAAAACACGATCAAGCCTATCCCAAGCATATATTATTGATTATCTAACTCTTCAATCAGCCACAAAAAAGTATAGTTTTGAGGTGAATCTGTATGAAGGTGGAACTTTAAAATCGATCAGCAATTCCACTAAAGATCAAACAGGTGACGTCATAGTTTCAGTTGCGGGCACTGCAACCAAACTTGCTTTGCTAAGTGCGGGAGGTGCGCCAGGATTGCTTGCTATTGCTCCTGGAGGTATTCAAACCGAAGGAGATGAATCTTTTATTAGTATATGCAAAGATGAAGTCCAAAATGCTTTGGTAAATATTGATCGAGTTGTAAAAGAAGAGAAACAGTTATTGAAAGTTGCTGATTCAGAAAAAGAAAAAGTGATAAAAATAAGAGAACAGATCATAGAAGCAGGTGGTAAGCTTGCTGATGATAATAGTTTAAAAAATGCATTAAAACTGCTAGGCCGATCTTATGAAGCATATTTGATTAAAAAGAACGAGCGGGAAAGTTTGGAAAAGACTTTAGTAATTAAGAAGACGTTTTATAAAGTTGGATTGTTACCTCAGAAATTCGACATCTTACCTGAGGAGCTTTTAAAGTGGTTTAATGACGCAGGTAAATACAGCGATAATATCCGTGTTACTAGTTTAAGTTTGGCATTAAAATTTGAAATCGATTCCGATTATATCAGCCAGAATATTTCTACTTCAGTTCATACGGAATCTGATGCCTCAGCAGGCGAGCTAGCCACTATAGATGACGACATGGATGTTGTAACTGGAAGCGAATCTTCATCTATTGCAGCGACTAACCAGGCAAAAAGTAGCTCGTCGACAAAATCTGATGATGCTCATGTCGAAACTGGTTCCATTACAGGAACTAAAAGTCTTTCAAATAATCGCTCTTCAATGCAGATGTCTAGTTCTGCCTCATCACAACCAGTTTATGAAGGCATTGTCTATCGTCAAAGCACCAACTCTAGGATAAGAGTATGTGTGGGGGACGACTGCTTAGCTCATAAATACTTGCTATCGAAAGATTTTATGGTGCCCGATGCAGGACCATTGGCGGTTCTTCCATTCAAAAATGGCCCATTCCAAGAGAATTCATTTGAGGCAAACTTTTCCGAGTCAGGCGCATTAACTCGTGTCAAGATAACTAGCGAATCGGCTGCTTTGGCACAAGCTAAAACATTAGAAGGTGTGGCTAATGCGAAATTCGATTATGAAACTCAGAAGGCAAAAATGCAGAAAGCAGAAAAAGATGCTAATCAAGCTGAAACCGATTCATCTATAGCCGCTGCCGAAGCCGCACTAAAAAAACAAAGAGATGAAGAGGTCGCTAACTTATCTCACCAAATTACTCTTTTGACTAAGAAAAAGGAGCTTGCAGATTTAACAGCTGCGCCAAAAGTTGACGAAGAACTTGAGGCTTTAAAGAAACAGCTTCAGCTTGAGCAGTTGCAAAATGATGTTGCGAAGTTAAATGCTTCCGATGCGGAGTATCAATTAGACAAATTGGTTGCAGAGAGAGCTATAGAGGAATTATTGGACAAGTAAAAAAGGAAATGGCCGATAACTAAAAAATTTTATGGGATTGAACTCATTACAGGAGTAAGAATGTATGGCAGCTCCAACTTGGATTCAAAAATTCATGTCGCCGATCATAATTTTTCTCGGCGTTACAGCAATTGTTAGTCAAATCCTCAATTTATGGAAAACTGAAACGGGATCTACCACTGCATTTCTTAGTATTGCAATTATCTGGATTGCATGGTTGTGGCATATTTTTAAGGAAACCCGTTATGATGAATCGGAAAAAGCATATTCATCTAGTGAGAAAATTGTAGCTGGTATAGGTTTCATTATATTTATTTCTATATCAGCATATCTCCTATACCCTAAAGATAATTCAGTTGGAATAGATGTCTACTATGACCAAGGATTTAGTTCAGATGAGTTACAAAGAGTTGCGTCATTTTTTAAGGGAAGTGAAATACATATTGCTTTTTCCCCAATTATTTTCCCAGATGTGCAGCAAGTCACCAGCAAGGAGCGTAAACAACTTTTAGCAGATAATTTGGTTTCTGGCCTTAGTGGATTTGGTGGGACCCAAGTCAAGATATTCGTTACATCTAAGGAATTATCTGGAAAGTTTAAACCACTACTTGCTACTACGAGCGCCTCCGCTGGGTTTGTCAGCACATATGGTTTAAGTGAAACCAGTGTTATTTCACTTGAGGAGCAGAAAGCTGGATATATCGCCATCTCGATAGTATTGAGGGCTGCTCAAGTATTGATGAAACCGCATAATGTGCTAGAAGACCGAGAGATTAGAGCTAAAAGTGATTGTTATTTTGAGTTCAATAGAACGAGAACTGATTATCTTAGAAAAACATCTGATACAAGCCTTATGTACCTTTGTAATAGAGAAAGCGAAGTGATTAAGGGAATGCTAGGTCAAACCTATCTGGACTCAATTAATGTAGTTCTCAATAATGTAAAAGATTCGTTGAATAGGTCAAAAACGATGCTCTGAATGGTGTGTTAATGTAAATGTTGATGGAAGACAAATTCAAAATGGTTGTTATTATATTTTATTAACCGTCTATATTATTTTTGTGCCTCGGAATCCTATGATATTTTTTTAAATCGTGAGGACTATTCGAAACATAAAATCAGCTAATCAAGATTTCATATACGATGCTTGGCCTCTTTATTGTTTCTAAAATCTAATGCATGGCCAGATATTAATGAGTACAGATATGGGAACGTTCAGTGATGGTATTTCCAAAAGATTTGAACACACAAAAATTATAAAAGGATATTGTTTGATCTGTGCTTCATACGGGCGATTAACTCAGGACCATGTGCCACCAAAAGGCGCAATAACTATAACAAAAGTTGAACAACGACACGTTGCAGAAATAATGGGGGTCGGTAGATCCAATGTTAAAGGCGTGTTGTCACCAAATGGAAGTAAATTCAAAACCGTTTGCAATGATTGTAACAGTAGACATTTAGGTGGAAATGATGATGAAGTGGCCCGAGTTTGCAAATCTCTGACGACTAAAGTTAAAAATTACTTTACCTATGCGGATCATCCATTTACTACTATACGAACAGACGTGAATGCCAAAAAATTCGCACGCGCAATGATTGGTCATATTTTAGCTGCGACATCTGTGAGCGAATGCAAGGAGGCGCCAGGTGAATCTCCTTACATTAATCCCCTGAAGGGTTTTGTGATGGGAGATGATTCAGCAATTAATTCAACTCATGACATATATTATTGGTTTTACCCCTATAACAAACATGTGAGCGCAAAGTGCGTGGCCTTTAGAAATGAGGGGCACCTTGCATTGATCAGTATCCTCAGCTTTTTCCCAATTTCGTTTATGGTAACAAAGAAAAATGAAGGAACTTATCCTGCGCACTCACGGCAACTAACATTGAATGATAATGAATTGATTCTTGACTTGTCATCTAGCGGGTACCCATTCTCGGAGTTTCCATTCCACGGATTGGAAGGCGATCAAATAATGCTATTAGCTGATCACCAAGCAATTGTGAGTTACCCAATAGGACAATAGAAACGTTTTGATCATCCCTTATTAGGGAATACTATTACTTCCAATCTTTTGGAAATGGGCTTTCGTGTATAAGGGTTTGAAACCCGTAAAATAAACACAAACCTAGGAATAAATAAACGCCCCCTAGTTGATATAACCTAGCGAACCCGTCTAGTTCAATTCTTTGAACGTGAATTCCGATGCAAAGAAGCATACCGGCCACACAGTAGAGGGTGCCTGTAATAATGGTCGCGATTACACAAAAATGGTTTTTAAACTGCCGCATGACACTTAATAGAGTCGCTTTTATTATTCCGAATAAAAATGCCGGTGTTAGCCAGAAGATAATCACATTAAGCATTTTCAGGGATGTAAACAATGGCAATACATACTCACACCATGGTGTTAATTCACCTGTAACTCTATCCACCCCCCAATACAATAATACCGTAAACGAGATGAAAATCCCGAGACAGAATGTAAATCGATATAGCTCTCGTCTGAGGGGGGCAAGTTCAAACCGGGGAACAATATATTTTCGATTTTCATAGTTAAGTATTCCAGTGGTTTGAAAATATTTTAGGTTTTACCTGCAACAGTCCCGGATATTTTATTTTCTGATTATTTTAAAAATTTCTATTGTGAGAGGTGTATTGGTGTCATACATGGCTAAATAACTCCATTCGCCATTTGGCAGATTCATATCCATGCTGAGCAAGAAGATCAAAATCTGTAATTTTTAATCGTCCGAGAGTTGTGGAATATTCAGCTGCGTATCTTGCTTTTTCATCTGATAACCAAACCTTTTCTAAAAGTGATTTTGCTGACTTTTCTCTTCCCGTGGCCAAACGTTTAATCGCTGATTTCGCATCGGTTCCGATTCCAACAAGCACCCCTTTAAATGGATGTTCAATTACGAAATTAGCAAAAGATCGTACTCTTAGAGCCCGAGTTTGATCTAAAGCGATGTCTGCAATTCGTTTAAAGCGAAAAGGATTCAATGGGTGAGGAATATTTTGCCTCGTCAGTGGGGCTCCTCCATCCGAGACGAGCAAGTAAGTGAGTTTCACATCTTCATCTTGTTTAAATGATTGATTGCCTACATCAAATAGTGGTTCAAGACCGAGATTGTCGTATAGTCCACCATCATACAAATGCAGTTTTTTGTACGGAGGTAAAAATGTTTCGGAAGTTTCAGATGCCCACTCTTTTCGCTTTTTCCAAGAATAATCAGCAGTTTTTATTGTTAGCGGGCCGACGCCTCCGGGAAATGCCGCAGATATCGCCATTGCCTTAGCGAGAGGAAAATCTTCGGTCGTTGCATAACCGACCTCGTAATCGCCCATAGTTGATTTTTTGAATCTGAATCTGCGACCTGTCTCTCCGGTTGTGCAGTTAATTGACCATGCAAGGTTGCTGTTAATCTTAGATAAGGGGGCATCAATACCCCAAAGGCTTTTCACCACCTTCGCCAAGACATTTGCCCGAGACAAAATAAATTGCCAATTGAATGGATTTAAGACTAACGCCAAGATAGCCGACTGTTGAATGGATTTTGAAGTAAGAATGGTTCTAATAGCTGGAAGTGTCTTTTCCAGATAAGTTGACGAGCTTGGCCATTTATAATTTGAATGGTGAAATACCAAGCCGGTAAAAAGGCCTCCGCCGGATACCGATGAGATGTGCACGACATTTTCCAATAAGCTCTGCTCGGCTAAATATTTCAATACACCTGCATGAAAAGCAGCGGCACGAACGCCACCTCCCGATAATGCCAGTCCAATTGACTCCAAATCCGCAATCACGTTATCCATAATCTCTCCTCCTTATTGGAGTCTTCGAATCCAGGACCATTTCATAAAGTGCATTCCACCTTATCATTTGTGTCGCTTAAAGCTTCAATAGATGTCCAAAGATGTAAATGGAAATTTAAAATAATTTTCTTATTAAAATAAACTATAAAAAATAAACCTGCATCACACTTGAAGTAATGTGGCATAGCGCACATATGATGTCAATTACGGCGCCATTACACAAATTAACTCATCTTGGCTCCCGTATTAATCAATCAATTATTTTCTTGGGGGCGATATGACCGACGTGCACAAAGTTATTTTTTATCCGGTAAGTAATGGAGACACCACACAAATTATTTTGACTGGCGGACGTCGAATTCTATTTGATTTTCATCACTGCCCAGGAGCAGAAGAAAAAGATAAGCCCGAGATAGATTTGAAAGCCCATCTGAGGGCTGATCTCAAGGATGCAAATAAAGACTACTTCGATGTGGTTGCTTTCACGCATGCCGATCTTGATCACATCCGTGGCAGCACAGAGTTTTTTGAGCTCCGACATGCAGCCAAATATCAAGGTAGTGGACGGATAAAAATTAATGAGCTCTGGGTTCCAGCCGCAATGCTGCTGGAGGTAGCTGAGAACGACAAGCAATCTGAAGAGTTCATCATCTTGCGGCAAGAGGCAAGGCATCGTTTGCTGGAAGGAAAAGGTATTCGAGTATTTTCGCAGCCTCAAGCTTTGGTTGACTGGCTAGAGCCTCGGTTAAAAGAAAGGGGCGAAAGCATATCTGCAAGGGGTCACTTGTTCGTTGATGCCGGTACTTTGGTTCCCGGTTTTGATCTGAATAACGATAAGGTTGAGTTTTTTTGTCATTCTCCTTTTATAAAACATTGTGACAATGTTGACATTATCCGCAACGATGCTTCGCTTGTATTTAATGTCCGATTTCGCGCAAATGGAGAGCATTTTGATTACTTAGAGGTGGGTGATGCCACCTGGGAAACGTTAGAGGAAATTGTAGATACAACTCAAAAGCATGGTAACGAAGATCGTCTTTCGTGGAACCTTTATAACATCCCTCACCACTGTAGTTACCTTGCATTAGGTGATGAAAAAGGTGATTCAAAAACAGAACCCAAGCCTCTTATTAGAGATTTGCTTCTGATGGGAAAGAGTGATGCTTATATCGTGAGTTGCAGTAAGCCAATCTCAAATAATCTCGCTGCATACGAACAGATTCAGCCCCCTCACGTGCAAGCAAAAAACACATATGTTGATTATCTTAACCAAGTCGGAGGTCGGAAATTCCTCGTGACTATGGAGGAGCCCAACGAAGAAAAGCCAGCGCCAATTGTATTTGAAATTACTTGGGCAGGGGTGATTCTCAAAAAACTCGTAGCAATTGGTGCACCTGCAATTATCAGCTCAGTCGCACCGAGGGCTGGCTGATGGAGGGGGTTTGGGATTTTCCCCTTTATCAACAAGAGTTCGACTTTTCTAGATTGCAGCTACCTCGTTCTAAGCAATTGATTGCAGCAATCGAGTCAAACCGGGATTTTAAACTCTCGGCAGTCGCTTGTGGTCCAGTTGAATCCAATTGCGGCGAGATGCTGTGGGTCAGCGTCGAATCTGATGAGGTTCCACCAAATAATAGATGGGGCATTTTGTATCGTGAACAGCTCGCGATATATGTTCCGTTGGATCAAAACAAGTTGATTGAGGTTTACCCGCTTAGAAAATCGTTTCCTCTAACTCCACATCAAAACCAGCATGGTGAAGCACATCCCACCAGCTTATGCTTGTATTTTGAGCCAACTTCAAGTGTATCGCGCACTTGGACCGCTCCCAAATTTTTGCATCGTATTCAGTGGTGGCTTACGAAGACCGCACTCGATCAATTACATGCCGCTGATCAACCTGTTGAACAACTTTTTTATATCACTCCTTACGAGCTTGTTTTGCCTTGGGACTACGAGGAGCAAATCAAAGATAAATCTTCAAATTTTACATTAGCATATTCAGAACGTTTCGATAAAAAGGCCACTTTTCTTATGGAGCGGGCTGATAAAAATTCAAGCGCTAAGCTGGCAGGAATTTTTAACATTGAGACTTCCCCGGTGGTGCACGGAATTATTGAAAAGAATCCAGAAACGCTTGGAGGGTTGTCAGCCTACTTGTCTAGGAAGGGTATTGATTTTTGGGGGTTGCTGAAAAACTATGTTGATGATTTGGTGCCAAGTATAGGGGTTCCCCTTGATCACGACAGTGACTATACGATAGTCATAATTCGTATACCTATTTGTCGAGAGGAGGGTCGTGCTCCTGACCGGTTTGAACACAAAGCATTTATGGTTTTAAAGGGGCTACTACAGCTCGGTGTATCCCTTTCTGTGCTCTGCGTCCATGAGAAAAAATTTTATAAAGATGGTATGGCTGCTAAAAATGACCACGCGGAGATATATGCGGATCAAATTGGTGTGATGGATGTTCTTTATCACAATAATATTCAAGCTTTCAGAAAGTATTCTAATACCCCCTCTAATGATCCCAAAATGACTTTGATTGGTGTTGGCGCGCTAGGTAGCGCCATGCTTAATATGTGGTCAAGAAACGGTTGGGGTAAATGGAAATTAATCGATAAGGATCATATCAAGCCGCACAATCTGTCTAGGCATACTGCTCTCACAATGCATGTTGGAATGAGCAAAACCGATGCGGTTTGTCATCTATATAGATGCGTCACCGCTGGGGCAAGGGAAATAGAAGCGCTTAATGCCGATGCGAATGAGTTACTTTGTTCTACATCATTGGAGTTTATGGCGGACTCAGAAATAATTATTGATGTCTCGACGACATTGGAAATTCCGCGTAAGGCCAGTGAACTGGAAAAGCTTCCACGACACTTCTCTGTCTTTATCACACCTAACGGAAATTCAGCGATTCTAATGGCGGAAGATGAGGCGCGCGCATTTAGACTTCGTACCATTGAAGCTCAATATTATCGTGCTGTAATTAATAGTGAGTGGGGCGAAAAACATCTTGAGGGTAGTCACGGATCATTCTGGAGTGGCGCAAGCTGTCGCGATGTATCTTCGGTTCTTCCTTATACCGATGTGCTAGTGCACGCAAGCACTCTCGCGGACCAAATACAAAAAGCATCTCTTTCGCATGACTCGTTGCTTCGCATTTGGAATAGAGATCCCTTAACTGGAGCCATTGCCGTTAATTCTTTTGCTCCACAAAACGAGTTCAAGGTCATTGCCGGTGATACAAAAATATATTTAGACGATGGCGTGCGTGAACAGCTTTTCTCACTAAGACATTCTGCACTACCAAATGAAACTGGTGGGGTCATCCTAGGGTACTACGATTTTAATATAAATTCGTTGGTTATCGTATGCGCTTTACCTGCACCTGAAGATAGTGTTTCCACGCCAACCTCATTTGATCGGGGGGTGGAAGGATTGCTTGAGGCAGTTAATGAAGCTAGCCGAAGAACTGCAAGCATCGTAGGTTATGTGGGCGAGTGGCATAGTCATCCTCCTGAACATTCAACTAATCCGAGTAAACACGATATCGAACAAATGATCTATCTCTGCCGCAATATGGCAGATGAGGGTTTGCCTGCATTGCAGATAATCGTTGGAGATAATGAGTTGTCCCTTATATATGGTGCATTTAATTACCAGATTTAAGTTGTAAGTTTGATTTAACTAAATTTTTACATGGAGCTTGGGGAAATATGAGTAACTATTTTGAAATTGATTTTTTGGCTGTTGAAACTAAAAAAAGCGGTGATGCTATCGCAATTCGCTATTCAATAGATGGTGAAGTGGTTATTCATGTCGTCGATGGAGGTTACATCGATACTGGTAAGAGCATACATGAGCACATTTCTAAATATTATGACAACGCATCCCATATCGATCATGTTGTGCTTACGCATCAAGATCAGGATCATGCAAATGGTTTGCGCTACATATTAGAAAATTGCTCTGTTGGAAAATTGTGGATGCACAGACCATGGTTATATGCAGATGAAATTATTGACCGATTTGAAACTTACAAATCTGTTGATGCGTTGAAAAGACGGCTGAAGCAATGCTATGCGGCAGTTGCAGAATTGGAAAGAATTGCTGAGGAAAAGGACATTGAGATTCTTGAACCATTTCAAGGTTCAAGAATCGGAGCATTCACTGTTCTTGCGCCTACGAAAACAAGATATCTTGACCTCTTAGTCAGTTCCGATAAAACCCCGGAACAAGTAGAAGAAGCTAAATCAGATTCTTTTTTAGACCAGGCTATTGCGATTGCGGCAGATATAAAAAATTTATTCCTTGCTGCTTGGGGTGACGAAGCCTTCCCTGTGTCCAGTACAAGCAATGAAAATGAAATGAGTGTAATTCAATACGCACATTTGAATGGAAAAAACATTTTATTAACCGGAGATGCTGGTCGCGACGCTCTAAATGAGGCAGCTGATTATGCTCCAATTGCAGGTTTGCACCTTCCTGGATTAGATTGTATTCAGGTTCCCCACCATGGTGGTCGACATAATGTTTCAACTGAGATATTGGACAGAATTGTTGGTGCGAGGCTGACGGAGCCCGTCTCGTCGTTCAGTTGTTTGGCAGTTTGCAGCTCGGCTAAGGCAGATACTGCTCATCCTCGAAAGGTAGTCAAGCGCGCGTTTATCCACCGAGGCGCTCAGTTTAATGCCACGGAAGGAAGATCGATCCGCTACAGTGATGGCATTGCGCGACCAGACTGGACTCCGTTGGTTCCCGATGAATATCCAAATGAAATGGAAGAGGCTTAGGTAAATGTCTTATCTCAAATTAGTTGATCAAATGCGTGATCCATACGAGAGAAAGGCGAGGATCACGCCGGGGCTTCTGACTGTATTGCCGTTGATGGTTCCCCTTCTGTGCACTTACGGACCTAAGCACCCAATATTGACTAGTGTTATCACGTTGTTCGCTGGGTGCGGCGTAATATATGCCTTAGGTAGTATTGCGAGAGGACGGGGAAAGTTTGTTGAAGAAAAATTAGTTTCAAAATGGGGTGGAATGCCAACAACTATTTGTTTGCGCCACAGTGATCATTTTTTAGAGGGTTACACAAAGCAGCGTTATCGAGATTTAATCAAATCTAAACTTGATATTGATACTCCTACTCAAGTGGAGGAGCAGGAAAATCCTTCATATGCAGATGATGTTTATCGAAGTGTTGCTAGGCGATTACGAGAATTGACCAGAGATAATAAGACTCTTTTACTCAAAGAAAATATATCGTACGGATTTCATAGAAATATGTTAGGAATGAAACCCATTGGTATCATAACTTCTGTTATTGGGTTAATTTATTTTTTGATAGTTACGGAAACAGTGTCGATTGAACCAGTAGCCTTCAATTTTATCCATATCCTAAATCCAGGCCTGTCAGGAGCCATAACTTTTGCAATATCTGCTTCGTTGTTGATGTCTTGGCTTTTCTATTTTAATGAGGCATCCGTCAAAAGAATTGGGCTTGTATATGCGGAACGGCTATTCGAAAGCCTAAACCATTTACCTACGCCTAGAAAAAAATTGCAGAAGCAAACCAAAAATTAGCGCTTTTTTTGAATTGAATCTTAACTAATATTTAATGGAAGATTATCCAGTGATTGCACCAAAATTTATCTCTTTAGATACATCAATTTTTGGGAAGATGGCAAAAGATTATTTTTCTGGTGATGAAATAAAAAGTAAAAAAGCAAGATGTGTTGTAAATGAAATTAACCAAAGTGGGTATGTTATTTTTTTGACTGCGCATCATATTCAAGAAATTATTCAACATGAAAACAGAGGTGTTGTCCGAAAACGTTGGTCGTTAATTGGGAAATTCCATACTGTTGCTTGGATGTGTAGTTTTGATGATGCGAGAGTGTTGGGTTCTATTGTTGATATCAATAAAATGGAGGTAATCTCTAATATTGAGAATGAAACATTCGAAATAAGTGGATTGAGATCAAAAATAAAAGAAAAGCTCGTTCAATATTGCTCAGGTAATGAGTTTATAGATAGATTCGAATCTCTTTACATGAATATTCGCGAGTTTGGATTTATTGATTTGAATAGAAACAAAGAGCTAGAGTCTCTGTCTCACTTGCAAGATAAAAAAGTTAACTCTATGCGATTGCGTGAGCTACTTCATTCAACACTGGATTCAAAAAAAGCATTCAAGGATTACCTTGTAAATATTGAAAAAAAGACATTATTAGGTCTACAAAGTTTAGGTGATGAAGGCTTGGCTGATGCTCATCAGTCGGCAAATTATTTTGCGAAGGAGGTCCGAGAGTTCGCTTCGTCTCTTTATTCTGATACCAATACAAACTTGTACGAAGCCTTTGTTCGTAATGCAGGTGTGCGTTTAGATCAGGTCACGCCCGACACGACTGTTGGGGAGTTTGGATACATATCTGTTTATAATCAGTGGGTTCAAATGATTCTGGAGTCTGTCGGAATTCCACCCGAAAGTGAAAATAAGCTTTCCCCAAGCAATAGCGGCGTATGGATGATATGGCGTTTTCTGGACGAGGCCATGAAAAATGAAAAAAGAGCGCATGGCAGCAATATTATCGATAGAGATATGTCTGTTTTTGTTTTAGTTGTAGATATATTTACGGTTGACAGGCGAGTAAAAGAATATTTTCGACAGCTGTCAAAGAAAAATCCATTGTTGGGGAATTCTTTCGCGCGTGTAGATAAGCCCTCTACCTATGCTGATTTGAAGTTTTCATAAGATGGAATGGTGAATTGATCGATTTAGTTTCTGAGTTCTTGATTGGCTTTCCTCATAAGCTAATTCATCCTGGCAATTAGTGCATTTTGTCTCTCAATTTAATTTGCTGCATATGTAAGTAAAAACCCCGCGAGAGCGGGGTTCCGGGGAGAGGAGAGCATGAATTGTACGCATTGTTGAGCGACCTATGCTTCCAAATTAACGGAGAAGGACGCAACTTCCATATATCAAAATGGAATTTAAAGTATCTTTTTAATTCCTTTTTTCTACCATGCCATTACTGTCATCTTTGATAAAGGCTCAGATGACTTCGAACTCATTTCCTTACCTATTTTCAATAGTCGTTCACTGACCATACCATCAGGAGATTTATGAACTTTTAGCCCAGGGTATGCCTTAACTTTTTTAGGGCTCGGAGTGGGCCGTGGTAATTTGGAAATTGACATATTAATACCTCTGGATAGATGTCATTTATATACATATTAGCATAAAAAAATTAGTGCTCAAGATGCACCTCAAGCAATGAATCTAATAGAGATATCATAGGTGATATCAAGCTAACGTAGTGCTGGCAAGTTTCGTCACTCCCACCCAGCAGGCCTACATCATTTCTAAAGATATTAACAACGGCACTGTAATCATGATCCTCAGGTGCATTATCAATGGGAATGGGGATTGAAAGGATCGATTTTGCAATTTTTTCAGTCGTGTAGTAGTCCTCAATTATTGATGCGAAGGTTTTTAAATAACTATCTTTCTGGCAAGCCTCTAATATTTTAGAGGTATCATCTATATATTGAACTAATCCATAATAGAGCGCAGTAGGTGCACCTAATATTATTTTTTCTGGTGATTCGGCCGGTGATTTTCCATTTTTATGAGCCGCTAATATTATTGTTCCTATGGTCGCATCGCAATCACCGGAATCCTCTAAGTGATTGCCGGTTCTGAATTCCGGTTCAGTCGATAGATAATATTCAAACTCGCAAATGCCTTCTTGTGTAGCTAATTTATTGAGATCCATGAATCTGGCGTTTGTACGCAATTGTTCTAAATACTCTTCCTTTTCCAAAAAGGATTTAGATGTGATTGCTCTCATTATTGTGGCTCGGTAAATTAGATCGCCGTCCTCGCGATCCTCTTTATGAGTATCCCAATAAGCAGCAATATTTAACATTGATCGAAGTACGAGTCTTATGCAATAAGAAATATCTTCAATGGTTGTGCTCTGGCCTTTTAGGGTTTCTTCAACTGCTGTCTGAACTGAAAAATATTGCTTTTGGGTATACTTTAGTAGATGTAAAGGTGGTGCAGCCTTTATTAGCTTTTGAGTATCTTTCAATAATTTTTCGGTTTCATCTTTTTCGGTTTGGGTGGCAGTCGTTTGTATCCAAACAATCAATATCAATGATGGGAGCGCGATCAAATAAAAAATTAAAACCTCGAGTGACCAATCCGAGCATTCTTGCGATGTTGACCAGCATGCAAATGGGAAAGTGTTTCCTAGTAAAGTTGCTCTTACAGATGCGTAAATACCGATTAGCACCACGATTATAATGCTAAGCACGGGAGATAATTTGTTAATCAATATTTTTTGCATAGTAGTTTGCTTAGCGTTTGACGCATGACTGAGTTAATCCATATTCGCAATTTGCTGAGAGAGATTGCTTCACTCTTAGGCACGCCATATCTTCTTTTTATTAAAATTTAACTTCAAACGTACCCTCTATTCAGTCAAACAAAATGTGTCGTCCCATTTGACAAAAACCCCGCAAAGCAGGGTTTAAGCGGTATTTATGTTATATTTGACTAAAAGATCTGTCGTTATTGACCAACGGATGTGTCGTTTTGACCACAGGATGTGTCGTTCACCGTTAAATAATTTTTAATCCCAAGAAAGCGCCCCACCAGTCTGATATTCAATAACTCTCGTCTCAAAGAAATTCTTCTCTTTACGCAAATCCATAATCTCACTCATCCACGGGAATGGATTCTGCGCGCCGGGGAATTGTTCTTTCAGGCCGAGTTGTGCGCAGCGGCGGTTGGCGATGAAGTGGAGGTATTCTTCCATCATGGCGGCGTTCATGCCGAGGACGCCGCGGGGCATTGAGTCGCGGGCGTATTGGATTTCCAGTTCTGTGCCTTCCAGAATCATTTGCAGAACTTCTTGTTGGAATTCTGCAGTCCACAAGTGTGGGTTTTCCAATTTGATTTGGTTGATGACATCGATACCGAAATTCAAATGCATGGATTCGTCGCGCAGGATGTATTGGAACTGTTCTGCAACGCCGGTCATTTTATTGCGGCGGCCCATACTGAGGATTTGGCTGAATCCGCAGTAGAAGAAAATACCTTCGGTGACTACGTAGAATGCAACGAGGTTGCGCAGCAATTCCTGATCAGTTTCCGGTGTGCCGGTTTGGAAAGTTGGATCGCCCAGTGTTTGGGTGTGTTTCAAACTCCAGGCGGCTTTGTTCGCAACGGATGGCAGTTCGCGGTACATGTTGAAGATTTCGCCTTCATCCATGCCCAGCGATTCAATGCAGTATTGATAGGCGTGGGTGTGGATTGCTTCCTCGAATGATTGACGCAAAATGTATTGGCGGCATTCGGGGTTGGTGATCAAACGGTAAATCGCGAGTACAAGATTGTTGGCTACCAGTGAGTCAGCGGTAGAGAAGTAGCCGAGGCTGCGCATGACGATGCGGCGCTCGTCATCGGTCAGGCCGTCTTTGTTGCGCCAGGTGGCAATGTCGGCAGTCATGTTGACTTCTTGCGGCATCCAGTGATTGGAACAGCCGTCGAGGTATTTTTGCCATGCCCAGTCGTATTTGAATGGAACCAGTTGGTTCAGGTCGGCGCGGCAGTTGATCATGCGCTTTTCATCAACCTGGATACGGGCGGCGCCCATTTCCAATTCTTCCAAGCCGGGAGCCGGGTCGAGTGCAGCGAGGCTCGCGCGCGCTTTGGCGAGTTCAGGGCTGATGCCGGGTTCTTTAGCCGCTTCGGCAAATGCAGTGTTAACTGATTGTGCTTCAGCGGCAGCGCTCGCTTGCGCTTGTGCAGTTTTGGCTTGTGCCTGCGCAACTTGCGCTTGGGTTGGTTGCACAACTGGCTCAGCCGCTTTGTTCAATGCAGTGCTAATCGCGTCCTGACGGGCGGTTTCTTTTACAGCTTCTTCGCTGTCGAATTCATCCCAACTTAGCATGTGATCCTCGTTTAATTCTGTGTGCGTGTATCGTGTATTTTGCGTTTTTGTTGCGGTTCGCAAGCTCACCAGCAACCTACAGGGTGCTTCGTAGGTTGCTGGTGAGGAACGAACCGCAACATCTTATTGGCAGGCTTCGCAATCCGGATTATCAATCGAGCAGGCCAATGGCACTGGTGCTGCTTCGGCGAAACTGGCTGCTTCTACTTCCGAGATGGCTGGTTTTGCTGCAGCTGGTGCTGCTGACAAACCGCTCGCGCCGCCAGAAGACACTGCGTTTAATGCGCCGGTGTTAATGGTGGATTTCTCGGTAGTCGTCGCTGCCAATGCACGCAGGTAATAAGTGGTTTTCAAACCGCTGAACCACGCCATGCGGTAGGTGATGTCCAACTTCTTGCCGTTAGCGCCAGCGATGTAGAGGTTCAGGCTTTGTGCCTGGTCGATCCACTTTTGACGGCGGCTGGCGGCTTCTACGATCCAGCGCGGTTCTACTTCAAACGCGGTGGCGTAGATGGCTTTCAGGTCGGTTGGAATGCGGTCGATCTTTTGCAGTGAGCCTTCGTAGTATTTCAGATCATTAACCATTACCGCATCCCACAATCCACGGGCTTTCAGGTCGTGTACCAAGTGCGGGTTTACTACGGTGAATTCGCCGGACAGGTTGGATTTCACGTAGAGGTTTTGGTAAGTCGGTTCAATCGATTGGGTTACGCCGGTGATGTTGGAAATAGTTGCGGTCGGTGCAATCGCCATCACGTTGGAGTTGCGCATACCTTGGGATTTCACTTGTGCGCGCAGGGTGTCCCAATCGAAGGTTTGGCTGCGATCGACTTTGATGTAATTCTCGCCACGGTTTTGCGCGAGCAGTTCAATCGAGTCAATTGGCAGAATACCTTTGCTCCAGAGTGAACCATCAAATGTGGAGTACTTGCCGCGCTCGGCTGCCAATTCGCTTGACGCTTTGATCGCGTAGTAACTTACGGCTTCCATTGAGGTATCGGCGAAATCGACGGCTTGTTGTGAGCTGTAGGCGATGCGTTGTTCATAGAGCGCATCCTGGAAGCCCATGATGCCGAGGCCGATAGGACGATGGCGCAGGTTGGACTGTTTGGACGTCGCAACGGCGTAGTAGTTGATGTCGATCACGTTATCCAGCATACGGATTGCAGTTTTAATGGTGCGCTCCAGTTTGGCCTGGTCGAGTTTGCCATCAACAATGTGTTGCGCCAGGTTGATGGAGCCGAGGTTACAGACCGCGATTTCATCGTTGGCTTTGGTGTTGAGGGTGATTTCGGTACACAGGTTGGATGAGTGCACTACACCGACATGCTGCTGCGGGCTGCGCAGGTTGCATGGGTCTTTGAAGGTGATCCATGGGTGGCCGGTTTCAAACAGCATGCCCAGCATTTTGCGCCACAGGTCTAATGCGCGCACGGTTTTGAATACTTTGATTTTGCCTTGTGCTGCTTCGCGCTCGTAATGTTCATAGCGCTCTTCGAAGGCTTTACCGTAGAGATCGTGCAGGTCTGGCACATCGTTCGGCGAGAACAGGGTCCACTCTTTATCATCAAACACGCGCTTCATAAAGGCATCGGGCACCCAGTTGGCGGTATTCATGTCGTGGGTACGGCGACGGTCATCACCGGTGTTTTTGCGCAGCTCAAGGAATTCCTCGACATCCATATGCCAGGTTTCCAGGTACGCACACACAGCGCCTTTGCGCTTGCCACCCTGGTTTACTGCTACAGCGGTGTCGTTGGCCACTTTCAGGAATGGAACCACACCTTGTGATTTACCGTTGGTGCCTTTGATGTAAGCGCCGAGTGCGCGAACGGGTGTCCAGTCGTTACCCAAACCACCGGCGAATTTACTGAGCATGGCATTGTCTTGCATGGCGCCGTAAATGCCGTGCAGGTCATCCGGTACAGTGGTCAGGTAGCAGGAGGATAACTGCGGACGCAAAGTGCCGGAGTTAAACAGGGTTGGGGTGGAACTCATGTAATCGAAGGAAGAGAGCAGGCGATAGAACTCGATCGCGCGGTCTTCACGGTTTTCTTCCTGAATTGCCAAGCCCATCGCCACGCGCATAAAGAATATTTGCGGCAGTTCGATGCGGGTGTCGTTGCTGTGGATGAAGTAGCGGTCGTACAGGGTTTGCAGGCCGAGGTAAGTGAATTGCAAGTCGCGCTCGGCGATCAGGGCTTTGCCGAGTTTTTCCAGATCGAAATTCAACAACTCAGGCGAAACCAACTCCAGCTCCACGCCTTTTTTCACGTACAACGGCAGGGTTTGCGCGTAGTAGGTTTCCATATCAGCCTGGGTTGCGGAAGTCGCAACACCAAAGAAGCTCAGGGCTTCGGCACGCAGTTTATCCATCAGCAAGCGGGCAGTAACGAAAGAGTAGTTCGGTTCTTTTTCTACCAGGGTGCGGGCGGTGATTACCAGCGAGGTGTTTACATCTTTTGCTGCCACGCCGTCGTAAAGGTTGCGCATGGCTTCGTCAAGGATGGCTTTCTCTTCTACACCGGCGAGGCCGGAACAGGCTTCACGCACGATGGTGCGCATGCGGCCGATGTCGAGCAGGGCGCGGGAGCCGTCGTCGAGAATCACGTTAAGGCTTGGATAATCCGGATCGGGTTCTTGCGATGCAGGGTGTTTCTGGGCGCGCAGGCGGGCGTGTTCTTCACGGTAGAGCACATAATCGCGGGCGACTTTTTGTTCGCCGGAGCGCATCAGGATTAATTCAACCTGGTCCTGGATCTCTTCAATATGGATAGTACCGCCAGACGGCATACGGCGTTTGAAGGTCGCGGTAATTTGTTGGGTGAGGTTTTCAACCATCTCGCGCACGCGGGTAGAAGCAGCGGCTTTGCCACCTTCTACTGCCAAAAAGGCTTTGGTCATGGCGATGGCGATTTTACTGGCATCAAAAGGAACCACCGTTCCATTGCGCTTGATTACGCGCAATTGCCCCGGCGCTGTTGCCGTGAGGCTCGATGAGCCGCCGTGGATGTCGTGTTGGATATTGGTTGTGCCGGTGGTTTGTTCAATGTCAGTGTGCATAGACGTCTCCCGCGTGAGGTCTTTCCCAGTTGAATGTAATGCGTGATAAAAGCTGTAACCGATCACTCTCTCTTTCTGAGAGTACTTATTAAAATCAGAGTTCAGAACACCATTTCCTGCTGGTCCATCCACCACTATATCTAGTGGTGGATGGACAGCCGATTGTGACCATACTACTGATGCCTGCTCTGGCGCATCGAAACACCTTGCTGGCCGCTAATAACAGGCGTTTTTTTCGCCGCTGCTGTGATTAACGTTCAATTGAGTCAAAAATCTGCTTGACGAATAACTCCATGAGCGATAAGCGATGATAGGGCGCTTAGCGCCTTCAACACCTATATCTAGGGGTAAATCGTGAATGGGCTACAAGATAATGCGGTTAGGGGTTTTATGCAAGCTTGAAAACCTGTGGATAAGGTGTGCGTGGCTGCGGGAAAAACTGGGGGCAACTGGTAAAATCGCCATGGAACTACTGAAAATGCGGCATTGCCGTGATTCATAGCAAAAATGACATTTTGACGTGAAACTTAGATTTTTTTGGCATACATAGATGAGCGTGATATGACTACATATTGTGTTTGTAGTTTTTAGCAGCACTTTGTATTTAGGTGACGCAGAAAGGTAAAAAAAGGGGCCGAAGCCCCTTGTGATGCGCATTTCAACCTCCCTGTATACATCCTTGCCTGTTGTCATCCTTGCTGTAACACTTTTTATGTTGAGCCTTAAACGTTACTGAATGATGACGTTACGGTTAAGAAGCAATCAATTAAAAGGCCATTCATTAAGAGCCTATCAATCCACCATCATTTTTAGTAACGATCACAGTCGCTGAGCGTGGACGTGCAGTGCCGCCTTCTGGCCAGTTGCTGGTAAAGCTTGTGGGAGTAGAGCGGTCGCCTGGGTGCTGGATGTTGACGAACATGGTTTTCATATCCGGAGTCCCTGTTACACCAGTAACTTCTGCGTCGATTGGGCCAACAAAGAAGCGCTTGAGTTGCTTGGTCACCGGGTCGGCGGCCAGCATCTGGTTGTTGCCATAAGGACCACTGCCTTGCTGGGTGCCGCTCATGTCAGTTTGTATCCAGACAACGCCACGGCCATCAATCCAGATACCATCCGGGCTGGCGAAGTGATTGTCAGCGGTCAGGGTAACGGCTTTGTCGCCAGTCCCGGTCACAGTGCCTACATCACCACCGAGTAAAAAAATGTCCCACTTGAAGGTAGCTTTATCAGCATCTTCATTCCAGCGAATGATATGGCCAGTAGTGTTGTTGGCACGTGGGTTGGCAGGATCGACCTGTGTTTCAGTGCGGGCGGTATTGTTGGTGAGAGTAAAATAAACCTCGCCGGTAGCTGGGTGCACCGCGCCCCATTCAGGGCGGTCCATCTTGGTGGCGCCCATGATATCGGCGGCCAAACGGGTATTGATCAGCAAGTCAGCCTGATTGGCAAACGTCACACCGACCGCCGCCGCTTTGGCGTTAAAGGTGCTGTTGGTGATGTCCAGCGGCAGCCATTCGCCAGTGCCATCGGCATTGAACTTGGCCACATATAAGGTACCGGTATTGAGCAGATATCCGCCAGCGGTTGCTTTATAGAAGTTGTCGGCCGAGATGAATTTGTAGATGTATTCATTGTTTGCATCATCCCCGGAGTAACACACTACCGGTTTGCCTTCTACCGCAGGGGCGAAGATAACACCTTCATGGCCAAAGCGGCCGAGAGCGGTGCGTTTTTGCGGGCGGCCTTCCGGATCAAACGGATCGATTTCGACCATCCAGCCAAAGGTATTGGGTTCGTTGCGATAGTCATCCAGAGCGGTGGCGCCTTTGGTTGAGGCGTTAAAACGAATGTATTCGTCAGCGCCTGAATCTGCATTCTCCCAGAAGTAGCGGCCATTTGTGGCAGGTACACCGTAGCGTTTGTGTTCACGCGGTTGGGTAGCATCCTTATTGACAAAATAACCCGCCCAGTTTTCTTCGGCAGTCAGGTAAGTATTCCATGGGGTTGCGCCCATGCCGCAGTTATTCAAGGTGCCGCGAGTAGCGGTGCCGTTAGGGCTGTATTTGGTAGCCAGCAGCGGCGAGCCCGCTGCCGGGCCGCGGATATCCATAGGTGTAGCACCGGTAATACGGCGATTGAATGGGCTATTGTTTACTACTTCCCAGTTGCTACCGTTTTTGCGGATGTGGATCACGCTCACACCGTGGGCTGCGATCTCTTTGCGCACTTCATCAGCCGGTCGAACTGCACCCAGAGTAGGTCCATTAATGTGAAAGATTTTTTCATCAATATATTCATGGTTCATTACCAGCAGGCCTTCGCTGGAATTGGTGTGAGTGGTCTTGGCATCGATCGGGAAAAAGAAAACGCCATCGTGATGCGCGCCTACTTGTTGTTCCTGATCCGCACCGCTGTTGGTGGCATCGTCTTTGTAAGCTGGCATTGTGCCAGTCAGCGGAGTACCCCAAGGTACGAATGCAGTAGCGGTGTAACCGGCCGGAACAGTGATGGCATCATTGCGGTTGGTGGCAATTGCAGTAAAACCTAACAGCGGTGCGACAGAAGAAGACGCTGCAATGCTGGAAGAGGCTGGCGCGCTGGAACTGGATAAACTGGAAGAGCTGATGCTTTTCTTATCATTATCGCCACCACAACTCACTAGACCCACACCCATAAATGCCGCGACTGCCGTGCCCAAGCTGCCTTTCAGGAATTGGCGGCGCTCGGTCATGACCTGTGCAAAAGTGGGGTTGCTGGAGTGGTTAGAAAGCGGCTCTATGCCGGAGTTATCGATTTTGTAGATGGTATGGTCAGTCATCGGTTGCTTCCTGTAGTTTTATGAGAGGGATATAGGTAGGCAACGATTAAAGCGACGCTTTATGTCAGTTCAGAGACAGTTTTTTGAAGATTTGATAATTACAATAAAATAAGGCGGGGTAGGCACGTTTAGCGTAGTCCTTTTCTCAAGCAGACTTAACTTCTATCACCGCGTTTAAATCTGCTAGTCTGGCATCCATAGCCAGTTAATTTTCGAATATTCAATAAGATGGAATTCAGTGTGCAGTCTGTTCAAGAAGATTATTCAACCTATCGCAAAGTAGTCAGCGATCTATTAAAAGACGATGAGCAATTGCCCAGTTTGCCGGCTATTACTTTTGAGATCCGTAAAGCGCTGGAGCAACCAGATCTTTCCATGGGGGAACTCAGCAAGCTGCTCGCCCAAGACACTGCCTTGTCTGCCATCCTTCTCAGGTATGCATCCAGCCCTTTGGTTGGCAGCCAAAATCCGCCCCAAAGTATCCTCGATGTCGTGCGTTTATTGGGGATGAACCAGGTCGAACGAATCACCATGGTTCACTCAATTAAAAGCTTGTTCTCGATTCATTCAGTCAAACATAGGCGCCTGTTTATGGAGGCTTGGCGGCGCATGGCGTTAAAAGCCAGTTTGAGCACCTACATCACCAAGCACTTGGGGCGAGTAGTGCCTGATCATGTCCTCATGGCTGCACTCTTGAGCGAGGTAGGAACCCTTGCTGTTTTGTCTGCGTTTAAAAGCAGCGAGGAGACGCCGGATATTCCTACTTATATTGCGCTCTGCCGCGAATACGCAAAATCGCTCGGTGTGGTCACCTTAAAAAAATGGCAGGTGGATGAGCAGTATTTAAAAGTAGTGCAAGAGGTGGGCAACTGGACGGGCGAGAGTCCGGGATCGATTAATCTTAGCGACGTAATCAATTTGGGTTTGTACCACTCGCTTAAACTGACGCATACCAAAACGGATTTGCCACCGATTACCGAATTGACGGCCTATAAAAAATTGGAGCCGCCCCAAAATGGTGTAGTTGCCGGTAGCCTGACATTGGTGATGACCAATGTGCAGGAAATCCGTATGTTGGCGAAGAGTTTGTTTTAAGCCTGTCATCGTAATGTAGTTTTTAACGTCTAGCATGGCGTCTCCGATCAAATCCCAAAGAGGATACACCATGCTAGTTACACCGTTAAAAACCGCAAAATCCATATTGTCGTTGGCGATTGTCTGTGCCATGACAACCCATACCGGTATTGCGCTTGCGCAAAACCCGGCAACAACAGCTACTGCATCAACCACCAGCGCGAGCCAGCTCGGCAGTGTGACGGGCCGTGTGATCAACCAGGCCACAGGTAGTTTATTGCAAGCTGCAAGTGTGCGCCTGCTTGAATTAAACCGCGAAGTGACCACCGGGCGCGACGGCAGCTTTGTGCTGACCAATGTGCCTGCGGGCAATTACACGCTTGAAGTCAGTTACGGCGGACTGGATTCACAGCGCCTGCCCGTTACCGTGACTGCTCGCACCAGCCAGCGTCAGGATGTGCGCCTCACCAGCGGGCGATTCGACACGGAAGAACTCTTGGTAATTGGTCGTGCCGAAGGTTATGCCTCGACCATTAACCTGCAGCGCAATGCCGACAGTATCCGCACCGTAGTGTCTGCCGATGCGCTGGGGCAGATCCGCGAAGGCAATATCGGCGATGCACTGGTGCGCTTGCCCGGTTTGTCGGTGGAAACCCGCGCCGGTGTACAGCGCACCGCGACCATTCGCGGCCTGGCGCCACAGTACAACACCGTTACAGTTGACGGTTTGCGTATGACCAACGTGGACGGCAACCGCGATATCGCGCTCGACAGTTTCCCGGCCAATTTACTGGCGCGGGTGGAAGTGATTAAAGCGCCGACGCCGGATATTTCCGCCGATGCCATCGGCGGTACAGTCGATTTGGTAACCCGCTCAGCTTACGACCGCGATGGCAGCACAGTTGAAGTACAACTGGGAGCGACACTCAATGACCTGCGCGATAGCTGGAACAAACAGGCGGGCATCACCCTGGGTGATACCTTTGGTGATAACCAGCAGTTCGGTCTGCTCGGCTCGGTATTTTATTTCCGCGATGAGCGCGGCTATGACGTGGTGGAGACGGCCTATACCGTCAGTCCTGCCGACAGTTTCTTTATCAACCGTTCACTCTATTACGACCGCGAGGAAATCAAGGACAAAGTTGGCGCCGGTTTGATGTTTGACTATCGCCCCAGTGACGATACCAGCGCTTACGTGAAAGCGGTTTATCACTACGATTACCGCGAACTCTTGCATCGCGGCACCGACTTCCGCCCGAATCCGGCAACGCAATTTGATGTCACACCTGACAGGGCTTCATCTACCGGTGGCCGCGTCGATTCCATAGCGTTCTACCGCGATCCCAAAAACGTGTTCCAAATGTATACCGCCGGCATCGAACATCGTGTTGGCGATTGGGTGTTGGATGGCCGCACGGCTTACTCCAAAGCGAAAAAGGATTATCCGGTTACCCTGCAGGTGGTGAATTCGTTTAATGGTGTCAATCTCAGCTACGACCGCAGCGACCGCGATTTCCCGGTATTTACCATCAACAATGCGGTGGATATCAACAATCCCGCCGCAGTGGCTTTCCGCCAGTTTGATACCAACCAGGTGCCGCGCGTTGAAGACGAAGTCAGTTTTGATGTGAATGCCCTGCGCGAATTCAACACCGGCCGCTTCCCCTGGAGTATCAAAACCGGTTTGCGTGCAACGGTTAAAGATGCCTCCCAGGCGCAACCGGAGACGGTGCGTTACAGCGGTTTGACCGGTGTCACTGCCGCCAGTTTGCTGGAGCAGTACAGCAACAGCGATTTTATGAGCGAGTCCAACGGCCGCGCGCAACTGCTGCCGTTTTTCCCTGACTGGCGCAAATACCGCGAGTTACAGCAAACCAATCCCGCCGCTTTTACCCAAAACGCAGCGGCGCAATTGTTCAGTGCTGAAACCCTGGCCAATGCCGACTTCAGCATCGGTGAAGATATTTATGCCGGTTACCTGATGGGCAATGTGGAAATTGATCGCCTCACGGTACTCGGCGGTGTGCGGGTGGAAACCACGCGTATCGACAGCGAAGCCAATGAAGTGACGGTAAATAATGGCCAGGTAAGCAACGTGACCCGCGTCAGTGACAGCAATGACTACACCAATATGCTGCCCAGTTTGCACCTGCGCTATGCGGCGATTGATGACCGCTTGATTGTGCGCAGTTCCGTCAGCAAAGCGATTTCGCGTCCTCCACCTGGGGATTTGATTCCGTCCAAGCAGGAAAATGCGCAAATGAACCAGCGCATTATCGGCAACCCGACGCTGGAGCCGGCGGAGTCCATCAACTACGACCTGACCGCAGAATATTTCCTGCCGCCGCTGGGGGTGGTGTCTGCCGGTGTGTTCTACAAGGACATCGATAACTTTGTGTTCAGTTCCAGCCGGATTGCGGCGGATGGCGTGGATGAGCGTACCCGTGTCAATGGCGAGGGCGGCAAGGTGCGCGGTATGGAGTTTGTGTGGTCGCAGGACCTGACCTTTTTGCCGGGTTTGTTGAGCGGTTTGGGGGTTGAGGCCAACTACACCTTGCTGGATTCCGAAGGGGCTTATCCGGGGCGCAATGATGAGCTGTCGCTGGTGAACTCACCGGATTACATCCTCAACGGTATTGTGTCCTATGCGCAGGGGCCATTCAGTGTGCGTTTGTCGGCGAACAAAATGCCTGATCGCCTGGAAGCGGTGGGCGGGCGCGAGTCGTTGGACAGATACAATGCGGCGTCAACCGTGTGGGATTTGGCGATGAAATACCGTGTGATGGATCAGCACAATATTTTCTTCAACGTGAAAAACCTCACCAATGAAGCCACCGTGCAGTTCCAGGGCTCGCGCGATAATCCAACCAGTGTGGTGTATTACGGTACCCAATATACTTTGGGTGTGGATTTGAGCTTTTAAAAATTAATGAAAAAAAGTGTGTTAACTCCGCCGGATTTTTCGGCGGAGTTTTTTATTTTTATCTGGATGATTTTTGATGAGTGTTTTCATGAAGATCGTAGTGGGGCGGAGGACTACTTGTGAGACACGCCGTGAATACTTCCCTGTAGGCTCGGCACGGCCATCCTTGGCCGCGCACGGTCTCACAAGTAGTCCTCCGCCCCACTGCTAAGTGCTAATGGATGCATTGAAAATAATTTGCCCGGAATTTTTTGATTGGTTTGTAAAAGTGATGACAACAATAAATTTTTTTCGCCCTCTATTTTTTATCGGCTTGTATGCCGTTGCAGCTATTTTTTCTGTTGTGGTTTATGCCGATGGAGCACCTGAACGCATCATACTGCTGCCAACCGCAACGCCAGCCCATAGCCAAACGGTTACCTGGCGAACCCGAAATGCGGTGCCGAGCTTGGCAGAAATTACTGAATCCACCGCGTCGCCCGCGCTGGTACAACATGCAAAACAAATTTCAGGTGTAAGTAAATCGCACGCAATCCTTGCCGGGCAAACTATCGAAAAAGCTGCCGGAAAAACATTCCATCATCGCGTCACTTTTACACAATTAAAACCCGACACGCGCTATGCCTATCGCGTGAAAGGTGAAAAGGGTTGGAGTGAGTGGAATGCCTTTCGCACGGCGGCAGAAACCTTTACGCCCTATCGCATGATTTATTTGGGTGATACCCAAAATCACATTCAGTCACTCGGTGCACGAACTATGCGCGCCGCGTTTGCAGCGGCACCCGATGCGCGGTTGATGTTGCATGCCGGTGATTTAACCGATCGCAGCGGCCCTGAAGATGAATTGTGGCGGCAATGGTTTGCGGCGGGCAGTTGGATATTTAGCAGCATCACGCAAGTGCCCGTAGTAGGTAATCACGAATACCGCGAAAGCCCCGGTGCCTTGCCGCAATTAAAAGCTGCGTGGCCAGCCCATTTTGCGCTGCCGACCAACGGGCCGGAAACACTGCGCGATACGGTTTATTACATTGATTATCAGGGCGTGCGTTACATTGTTTTGGACTCCATGGCAGCGTTGCACAGCGAGGCTGCCGCGCAGCAGCAGGCGCAATGGTTGGAACCCTTGCTTGCCGATAATCCCAACCGCTGGACGATAGTCAGTTATCACCATCCGCTCTTGTCCGGCACCCGTGCGCAACTCACCCCGGCCATCGCCACTCACTGGCAGCCCCTGTTCGAGCGCTACGGCGTGGATCTGGTGCTGCAAGGCGATGACCATATTTATGGCCGCTGGCAACCGGGGCAGGGGACACCTGTGTATACCATCTCGGTCGCCGGTGCCAAACAAAACCGCGTGCACGATAAGGCGCGTGAATTGATGCAACGGGTAGGGGAGGATACCCAGTGGTATCAGGTAATTGATTTCAGCAGCGAGCGTTTGCAATACCGCGCCTGGACGGTAGAAGGTGAGCTTTACGATGCTTTCGATGTGGTCAAACAACCTGGCAAAGCGGCGCGAGTGGAAAGCTATCCTGCCGACTTGATACCGGAGCGCTATTGCGGCAAACCGGAACCCGTCCCATCATCCCCCCATGCTATTTACAAACCCCGTTGCCGGGAGGTGACGGAGCTGCAATAACCTGATAAACAGGTACCTCATGTCCTATGACAAACGGACTGCGACCTACACTAAATACCAAACTGAAAAATCTACTGGTTTGTCATTACCTGTTATCTACCTTGTGAGAGTGTTCTATAGGATGTTTCATCGTGTTTTCTGATTCCCCGTCGTCCCGCCCGTTAAACGTTTACGCCGCCGGCCCCGGTAGCCTGATGAAAAGCCTGGTCGTCGACTTCCAGGCCAGCACCGGCGTTCGCGTCAACCTGTTCCAGGCCACCACCGGTAAAGTGCTGGCGCGACTGGAAGCCGAAGCCGACAGCCCGCAAGCCGATGTCTTTATCTCCGCCTCCTGGGATTTGGCCCAGGAGCTGGACAAGCGCGGCTGGTTGCAGCCGTATCACAGTGACTACGCCGCCCAGGTGCCTGCCCATCTGAAAACCTCCAGCTATATCGCCCAGGCGGTTTCGGCATTAGGCATCGTCTGGAACAAGGACAGCGACACCCCTGAGCCGACCGATTGGACGGACCTGGCTGACCCGGCCTTCAACGGTCAAGTCACCATGCCTGACCCGGCACTCTCCGGCGCCTCGGTGGATTTGCTGTTGGGGTTGGAACAGGCATTGGGCGAAGCCGCGTGGGAATTGTTTGCCCGCCTGAAACAAAATGGCCTGGATATTTGCGGCGCCAACGACCAGGCACTGGCACCGGTATTGCGCGGTGATAAATCTGCGGTATTCGGCAGCGTGGACTATGTCGCCTATGCGGCGATGGAAAAGGGCGCACGTATCAAGGTTATTTTCCCGCACAGCGGCACAGTCACAGTACCGCGCCCCATGATGATCCTGAAAAACGCCCGCCAACCGCAACTCGCCCGCGAGTTTATCGACTACCTGCTTTCCGACGAAGGCCAGGCCGGTGCCGCCGCCGCGTGGTTAATGCCGGCGCGCACCGACATCATTACGCGCCGGCCATCGGTGAATGATATCCGTGTGCTGCCGCAGGGGAATCTGTCGGAGACTAACCGGGCGCGGAGTTTGGCGCGGTTTGGAGAGGTTTTTCAGTGGAGTTCTTAGTCCGCATTGTTGGTAGTGTATTGGAGACACTAATAGGTTAATAACGGGTTGCAGCCACTCGATTTTTAACATTCAGCTTGGAAAAAATATTATGCACATGACGTTTAACCGTTCCTTCGGAAATATTCATATTATTTGCAATTTGTTTATTCGATAGCCCCTCTTTGACTTTTTCCATAATTTCCAGCTCCCGTTTTGTTAGCGCACTCTTATACAAATCCGGTAGATGGGCTGCATCGCTCTCTTGATTGCACATGGAACGCAACATAGCAAGCACCATGGCCGAACTGACATTCGCCGACAATTTCAGCGGTAGCCACTTTTTTGCCTGAACAAAAAATATCTCAACACCTGAAGACAGGCTCATTTGTATAGCGACAATCATGGACTTTATGGAGTCCGACTTTCTTCCCAACTGAGCCAATGCCCTGCCCTCTATAAAACGGAAACTTAACAGGCTCATTTTTCTATCCAAATTTTCCGCCAATTCCATGTGATGACGGATAACCTTCAAAGCATCTTTTGGTTGTTTTTTGATCATTAATGCGTTGGCATAAATAAACATCTCATATTCCTTGATATCCGTAAGATTATTTATATTGCAATAATCATTGTCTGCCGTAACAAATTCATGACTCGAGATATTTTTTTCAAACAAATTAATATAATCCTTAAATGCACGAATCTCATGCAGACAATTTTTTGCAGAGATCTTTAACATCAAGTCATCAAGCTTTCTAATATGAAAATACAACCTTCGTTTATTTTTCTGAATCAAATAAATTTTTGCCAACAATCTGTGCCCATTAATCAGGCTTTTAATTTCTTTCCCGCGGGAACTGAGCTCAACAGCTTTTTGCAAAAGGCTAATCGCTTTGTCAAAGTCATAGCGAAGATACTCAATTTCCGCCAACCCATTATACAGATAAGCAGAAAAAGGTTGGTCAGCCAGGTTTTTATCCGATAAAAATTTCAGTGCTTCCAAATACAATTTTTCAGCCCCTTCAATATCAAGAAGCTGAATCATTGCTTGTGCGCGCAAATTGATCGAAGCAGTTGCCCCATAATAATTTCCGACAGAAAATCCCAAACTTTCTGCCTCACGGGAGTAACTAATTGTTTTAGTAAGGTCGCCCAGTTGGAAGTAGGATCTTGCCAGGTTGAAAATAGCTGTACCTTCCAAAGATTTATTGATAATCCCGATAGTACGTAACATGTGCAAAGCATCTATGGATAATCGAATACCGGTATGGTAATCCTCATCGAAGGTTGCTATAAAACCCTGAATGGCAGCAATATGAACAGGTATCAACGCATACACATCATTATTATTCCGATGGTTTTTACAGGCATCCTCTGCACAACCAATAAGATAATCAATAACACGGCGGTCAACATCATGAGAAAACAGCTTTAACCACACGATCCATATTTTAGCGATTGGGGAGGATATCTTTTTTTCTTCCAACTTGCCAAACCACTGGGTCAATTGGTTAAGTTGCCCTAAAAGAACCCTTCCTTCTACATTCCTATCTAAAAATTCATCAATAAAGACATAATCATTTGAATTGATTGCATGGCCTATGGCCTCTTGAAGATAACCATTTCTTTCGTACCATATACTGGCCTTTTTATGAATCAATGACCTGTCTTGTTCTGAGTAATGATTGATAAATTCATTGCTCAGTACATCGCCAAAAATATGGTGGAACCTGAACCATTTATCCTTGTTATCCAATAGGATAATAAACGTATTTGATCGGTGCAGTTCTTTGAGTATTTCGTTGGCATTGGCGGCCCCCGTAATCGTCTCGCACAAGTCTGGTGTTAAGCTTGAAAGAATGGATGACTTTAATAAAAAATCTTTCACATTATCTGAATAATGTTCCAATATTTCTTCGCGAATATACTCTTTTATATAATTATTGGTAAAGTTGGGAAGGTTGTTGCCCTGGTTTATTTCACTCTTTTCCGATATGTATACAAGCTGTAGGGCTGCTGGCCACCCCTCTGTCCTTTTTTCAATTTTTTTAATGTCTGCATCGCAAAGAGAAATAGAGCTGTATTTCAGAAACATAAAAGCAATTTCATTGCGGTTGAAGCGTAAGTCAATCGAATTTATTTCAATGATTTTACTGTCAAGGCGATGTTTCGCGAGGTTTAAACTGATGGGCTTTCTACTGCTCAACATCACTTTTATAGGTTCAGGCAAGTGGGTAATCATATACCTGACAAGGTCTTTTACCTGAGGATTATCGATGCTGTGAAAATCCTCCAGCACAATCACCAATGAACTGTCCAAAAGGGCCAGTTCATTAACAAAGTTGGTTTTGAATTTCCCTAAGCTCTCAACCAGATCTTTAATTAAGCTGTCAGATTCGTCAAAACTGGAATTAACTGATTTTATGGCGGCAATTAAATAATAAACAAATCGATAGATATCGTTTTCGTCAGTGCCGATGGATACCCAGCAAAAAGAGTGTTGTTGGCTGCTGACATATTGTCGGAGCAGATTGGATTTTCCAAAGCCGGCTGGGGCAACAATGAGGGCAGTCTGCCAACCACTGTCAGATAGACGGCGAAGGCACTGTAGGCGCGGAACATTGTTAGGCGCATTACCGTGTGGAGCTATTTTCGAATAAAGCAGGTTATATCTGTTCAGAAATAAAATTAAATCTTTTTTTTCACTATTTATCTTCATAGCGCTTAAATGAATGCTTCATCCGATTTATTTTTTTAATGCGCAGAAGTGGTCTTTTTTGTATAGAAAGAAGCTTTTTATTATTTGATGAACCCTTATTTGATAAACCAAAGGGCAGTAACCTGGATCAAGCCGTTAAATTATTAAACCCTTCATGCTCCCTGGCTGGGTATTCCTATTTAACACATAACGTCATCCACTGCCCATCCGAAACATCCCAGGCTATACAGCCTGAAAATGTATCGAAAGTTGTATTTACACCCTACCACCCGATTCCTGATTATGCCAGCCCTTCGCGATAGCCATTTTTATTATTTACCACGGATAAGTTAAGTACCGAAGATCTGTTTCATAAGTGGTCAATAAGACTATTTCATATTTATCCAATAAGACTATGCCGGCAATTTCATACACAGGGGCTTGATCAATGTGGTACGTGTTTATATTTCTATCAATACCGCTATTCACCAGCAGCTTATGGATGTTGATACTCTGCTCCTGGTTAATTCTATATCCGTTGGTCCGAAGAAAATTTAAGCCATTGGAACAATATCCGGAAGTGGCTATTTTGGTTCCCCACTACAATGAAAACCCGGAATATTTATTACAATCATTGAACTCTATTGAAAATCAGGATTACCCCCGACAGATCACAGTTGTTTTAGCTGATGATGGTTCTACTAATGGTATTCAGAAGCATTTGGAAGAGTGGCTCAAGTCACCCAGAAAGCAACATTACCTATCGATAAAATTTGAAAAAAATAATGGCAGTAAAGGCAAAAACATGGATGCTGCCTTACCTCACGTGCCTTCCGCTACAGAAGCCTTGGTAGTGGTTGATAGTGACACTTATCTGGAAGCGCAGAGTGTGCGTAAAGTTGTCGAGCGTATGTGGCAAGATGATAAATGCGCAGCTGTATGCGGTTTTCTAGTGCCCGCCAACAAGCACACCACTATTTGGGAAAAGCTACAGTATTTTGAACATATAGGTATTTATCCTGCAGTAAAAAGTGCCCAGGATGCCTTCGGTATCGTATCGATAATGGCAGGTGCTTTTGTTGTCCATCGTATGTCCGTAGTGAGGGAAATTGGCGGATGGGGTAACTGGATTGTTGAAGATATTGCCTGGACCTGGAAAGCGCTGGCCAGCGGTTATCGAACAGGTTACTCGCCAGATGCTGTCGCCTACACCTATGCCCCGACTAATCCCCGTTGCCTGTTTAAACAACGCCGCCGCTGGGCCAGGGGACGTGTGGAGGCATATCGGACAGCGGTTGAGACTTCTCCTATTCGTGCCATCTTCCTGATCCCTTATTTTTTTCTATACATGCTCAGTTTGTTACCGCCAACGTTGTGTGCGCTGCCAATTCTTGCTGTTGTTTATCAGCAGTGGTGGGTATTTGGCCTGATTGCCCTGTCAACATTTTTATCCATCAGCATGTTTTTACTCTATCAAAAACAATTGCCACAGCAACTGCGCAAAGGCGCCAAAGATATTTTTCATTCCACTTATTACAATTCGCTGTTTGAGCTTTTTCTATGGCGTCCTAACGTAATTGGATTTTTTGATGAAATTTTTGGTAAGGCAAAATCGTGGATGACACGCGGCTAATCATGCTTGCGCAAGATCATTTTTAAGAGCTCAGCTATGTCATCGTTGGATCAAAGTATTTTAATCACCCGCCCGATCAGCTTGACGATCTGGACTGTTATTTTGTGCATTATTACGGTCGCGATATGTTCGCTGCTGTATTTTGCCCAATACACCAGAAAGCACAGCGCGCAAGGCATTTTAGTACCGGATAAAGGCCTGGTTAATATAATCACACCGGATGCCGGTTTGGTGGTAAACCTTGAGGTAACACATGGCCAAGCGGTAAAGCAGGGGCAATTGCTGTACAAAATTCTGAGTGACAGGGCAATTGCTGAAACGGAACTTATCAGGACTGAACGGCGTAACCGTCTGGCTTCCATGGAAGAAAGCTTACAAGATGATATCGTTCGCCAGGAAAACCTCAACCAGGATGAGGTACATAACAGGCAGAGAGAATTGCATGGCTTGCAATCCGGATTGTTAATTATTAAACAAAAAATCCAATTGCTTGATGAAAAAATTGTTATCTCTGAAAACAATTTGGATCGTTACGAAAAACTTGTAGCACAAAATCTTTTTTCAAAGATACAGGCGCAAGAAAAGCGTATGGAATACCTTGATACGCAAACCCAAAAAGTCCAGCTTCAAAATGAACGCGATGCAGCTGTCCGGCAAATCGAGTTTTTGAATAACGCTATATTAATGGAAGAGTTGCGTGGGCAAAGTCTATTGGCGGCTTTGCAAAGGAAGCTGGACGAAGTTAAAGACAAATTGTTAGCGTATGATTCGACACAATATATTTATGTCATTGCTCCCGGCGATGGCGTAGTAGCCAATATATCTGCGAAGTCTGGTCAACATGTTGATTCAGCTTCAGCGCTACTCAGTATCATTCCCGATAATTCACAACTCTACGCAGAACTTTATGCACCTAGCAATGCTATCGGTTTTGTGAACCAAGGCGATAAGGTGTTGTTGCGTTATCGCGCGTTTCCCTACCAGAAATTCGGTCAACATGAAGGCATCGTTCGCTACATCTCCAGGGCATCATTAAGTGATGCCGGCAAAGCCATTGGCGCATCATCGGTAAACTCAATTTATAAGATAACTGTTACCTTGCCGGAGCAGCATATGGTTGCTTATGGGCGTGCAGAAGAATTACAGGCGGGTATGGAAATTGATGCAGATATTTTGCTTGATAAAAGAAGATTGTATGAATGGTTATTTGAACCACTGTTGGGTATATCGAGAAAAAAATAATGCGTGTTTCAGATAAGTTAAAGTTCGGCTTTGGTAAAGAACTGCCGCTGATTTTACAAACTGACCCTGCCGAAAGCGGGTTGGCATGCCTGGCTATGTTGATCAGTTACCATCATGGCGAAGTTAATTATGCACAGATAAGACACACGGTTGATATTTCACGGCGTGGAGTCAGCATTGAACGCATGGTTGAACTTGCACTGCAACTTATGCTGGAGGCCAAGGTTGTCAAAGTGGCGGCAGAAAATCTCAGCCAGCTTGTACTTCCTTGTATCTTGCAGTGGGATTTCAACCGCTTTGTTATTGTGAGCAAAATCAATAAAGGCAAGTTACTCATCCATGATCCACAAGGAGAAGTAAAATATTTTACGCCAGAGGAGTTGGCCAGCCATTACCATGGTACGGCAATAGAAGTCAGTCCGTTGGTGGATTTTGTTAATGCTGAAGACAGTGACAGCCGAAAAAAGACCAATAAATATTACAAGGCAATCACGGCTGAATCGCCCATCGAAGAAAAGAAAAAACGATTTTCCTGGCGGCGCCTTGTCGGCAGTACCAGCGGTATCAAGCGCTCTTTGCTGCAGATCAGTGCCTTGGCGTTAGCGATGGAAGCGCTGTTACTGTTACTGCCGCTGACCACTCAATTAACATTTGACCACGTTATTGTCACGGCAGATACCGATTTGCTGGTTGTGCTGGTGTTCGGCATGATATTCCTGGAGCTTACCCGTGTAGCACTGAATACACTGCGCGCCTGGTCGGTAATGATCTTGAGCGCAACGCTGAATATTCAATGGATAACGAACGTATTCTCACACCTTATACGCCTGCCGATTCCCTGGTTTGAAAAACGGCATATAGGTGACATTGGCTCACGCTTTGATGCCGTCCATCCCATCCAGGGCATGGTCACTACGCGCTCTATTGAAGTCGGCCTTGACGGCATCATGTCGCTGGGAGCATTGATCGTTATTATTATTTATAACGCGAAACTGGCTCTGATCGTGGTTGCTACTGTTTTCCTGTATTTCCTGGTCAGGATGCTATGGTTTCGGGCCCAACGCCGAGCCACTGAAGAAAACGTAGTGATTTCTGCGCAGCAACAATCGTTATTCCTGGAAACCCTGCGCAGTATCAATACCATTCGTTTATTTAACGGTGCCGAAAATCGCAAGGCTCGCTGGGCCAATCGCTTGGTTGCAGAACGCAATGCCGGCCTTCGTATGCAGCGCTTATCCATTATTATTGAAGCAAGTAATTGGATACTGTTTGCTGCAGAGCGCATCGCCATTCTTGCGCTGGGTGCCTTAAGTGTTATCGATGGCGTTTGGTCCGTTGGTATGTTCCTGGCGTTTTATGCTTACCGCGGCCAGTTTGTTGATCGAACCATCGGTGTGGTCGATAAAATCATTGAGTTCAAAATGCTGGATATCCAGGTAGAACGTCTCTCAGACATTGTGCTTGAACCGGCCGAACAGGAATATCCTTCGCGCATTCAAACTGACACCCTGCCTGCCTCATTTACTGTGCGCAATGTCTGTTTTCGTTATGACAATAAACAACCATTAATCCTTGATCACTGCTCTTTGGAAATCAATGAAGGGGAAAGCATTGCTATTGTCGGAGCATCCGGCTGTGGTAAGAGCACCCTATTGAAATTAATGATTGGCGCCCACGAACCCGAGTCCGGCGACATTTTATATGGTGGAATAAATTTATCCCAAGTGGGCACGCGCACTTATCGGGAATTGATCGGTGTTGTGCTCCAGGATGATCAATTGCTCTCAGGATCAATTGCAGAAAATATTGCTTTTTTTACCCAGAATCCTGATTTTGAACACATCAAGCATTGTGCCCAGTTCGCCGCTATCAGTAACGAAATCGAAGCCATGCCGCTGGGCTACCATACCTTGGTTGGCGATATGGGCACCTGGCTTTCCGGAGGGCAAAAGCAACGTATCCTGTTAGCCCGCGCACTTTATAAAAAACCCAAAATCCTTTTTCTGGATGAAGCCACCAGCCATCTGGATGTCTCTAATGAAGCCCTGGTAAATGATGCGGTGCGCCGCCTTGGCATCACGACGATTGTCATTGCGCATCGTCCGGAAACTATTCGTATGGCCAATAGGATCTTTCTTATCGAAAACGGTACTGCCAGGGAAATCAATAAGGATGCACTGGATGAACTCAAGCAAAAAGCATTGGAAATAAGTGGGGTTGCGCTGTAATCAGGTACTTGACCAGGTGCAGAAATAAATACGGTTTGAAGTCAATGTCAATAATACTCGAGATCTATTGAAATGATCGAATTTGAAAATACAGAGCGCTGGAATATCAGTGAGATGGCACAAACTTTTCAAAAAAAAGGATTTGTGCTCGGTGGAAAATTACTGACCGATGAATCCATTGATCTCCTCAATGAAAAAATTGAACACTATCTTACGATTCAAAAAGAATCCAACGATGACAATTTCTCAATGATGGGAACTGACAAGGACTCGGTAATACTGCAACTTTGCAACGTCTGGTATGGAGTGGATGAAATTGCGGAAATTTTGCGGTCATCCGTGTTTGATGCGATTCTGAAAAACCTGTTCGGCCATGACATCTTCCGTCTTTATCATGACCAGTTGCAATTCAAGCCTGCGCGTATCGGTGGAGTAAATTGTTGGCATCAGGATGTTGAGTTTTGGCCTTTTCTTGAACCTTATACCGAAATTACCGCATGGTTGGCGCTGGATGATGTTGATGAAAATAACGGTTGTATGCGCATGGTGCCAGGTTCGCATCAATGGGGCAAAGCTACCGATTACCTGCACTCGCTCCCTCAGTACTTGCCACTGGCAGACTGGTATGAAGGAAATCCGATTGAAGTGGAATGCTGCATCGTACCTAAAGGGCATTTGCACTTTCACCATAACCTTACCTGGCATGGCTCAGGACTTAATTTAAGTGACAAGCCAAGGCGCGCATTAGCCTTCCATATTGTTAAAGGAAAAGTTTTCCATGAGCCTAAATACGGATATGAACTCAACTTTGGGCTGCATGAAGAAGTAACCGGTGAAGATTATCCGGTTATCGGAACACAGTTTGAACCTTGGCCGATAATTAAGGAAAGACTTGAAGCTAATGAAATGCGTAACGAAGACCAGGACATTTCTAAAAATTAACTTGTTTGTATCCCAACAGAGGAAAAGTGCTATGCGTTTTTTAGGTATCAGGAGTTGGCATGATGGCGGCGTAGCTTTGGTAGAAGATCAGAAGTTGATCTTTTCATACGAAGCAGAAAAGGACTCCATGCCGCGTTTCAGTGAATGCAGGGATTATGGCGATCTTTTCAGGCTGCTGGCTGATTGTCCGCCGGTTGATGTGCTTGCTTATGTTTCCCAATATGAACACAGTAATGGCTTCTCCCATCTTTATACCGGCATCAGTCACACATTGACAAAATCAGATGAATTCCGGTTGTTTGATCGAAAAATATTTACGTATGAATCGACCCATGCCAGATCACATATTTTTTCATCCTGGTCAATGTCCCCTTACCCGGAAGGAACACCATTCTATGCATTAATATGGGAAGGCGTACTCGGCACTTTTTATCATGTTGATGAAAACATGAATATTTTAGAAATGCCAAACCAGAATGAGGCTCATGGAACACTGATGTATGGTCCTGGCTCGGTCTATTCATCATTATTCTTTCTTGCATCCCGTAAGAAAGAAGATTTTTATGATATTTCCCTGGCCGGTAAAGTGATGGCATTGGCGGCCTATGGCAACAAAGATAATAAGCCACGTGATCCTGTTATTTTAACGGCGCTTGATAAATTATTTAGCCGGGAATTTTACTTCAGGAGTCTTGAACTCGATCCAAACGATGCGTATTTCGATGATTTCAATTTCCTGAAAGAAGGGGTTCAATCCCTGATTTTCAAAGATTTTGCCTATCTCGTACAAACCAGGATATTTGAAGTATTCCATAACTATGCCAAAGAGCATGTCACCGAAAAGCTGCCGCTGATCATCGGTGGGGGCTGTGGCCTGAATTGTGATTGGAATAGTGCCTGGAAAGCATCGGGAATATTCTCTGGTGTTTTTGTTCCCCCATGCACTAATGACACCGGTCTGGCCATTGGCTTGGCTGCAGAAGCCCAATATTTCCATACGGGAAAATCAAAAATTTCCTGGTCGCCTTATGCAGGACAAAAATTTGTTCACGATGAAGCTGATTTTTCTGGCTTCAAAGAAACAACACTGGACTATGATTTCCTTGCAGATTTCCTGGCCACCGACAACAGGGTAATCGCATGGCTACAAGGGGCCTGCGAAATTGGACCCCGGGCATTATGTAACCGCTCCTTGCTGGGCGCTCCCTTTCATAAAGCTATGCAAGAGCGTTTAAATGTTATCAAAAATCGTGAGCAGTATCGCCCCATTGCGCCTGTCTGCCTTGAAGAATATGTGAGCGACTATTTTGAATGGGAGGGCGAGTCTCCCTATATGTTGCACTTTCAAAAAGTCAGAATTCCCAACGCTTTACAGGCAGTTACTCATGTCGATAATACGGCTAGGGTACAGACTGTTCGCCGCGATCAAAATGAAAGGATACATGATTTATTAACAGCATTCAGAAATGAGACCGGAATAGGGGTGTTGTGCAATACTTCTTTAAATTTCCTGGGTAAAGGATTTATCAATAGAACCTCAGATGTCGTGAAATACGCACGCCAGGTTGGTCTTGATGGTTTTGTTATCGACGATAAATTTTATATTAAAGAATAAATTGATTATGAATAAAAATAATCGGATAACCATCAATGACAGTTTATGTTTGTCGATAACGGAAAATTTTCTATGAAGGTTCCTGAACTCAAACTGGAAAAATGGTTTAAAGGAAAATCTGCTGCTGTTGCTATTACTCTCGATGACTGGACTCCAGGGCAGTTTGAGCTTGGTGCAGCGGCACTTATGCACATGGGGATGCCGGCCAGCTTTTATGTGACTTTGCACAATATGCAGATGCTGCCCAACTATGATCACTGGGGAAAATTACAGGAGTTGATGAATCACGGCTATGAGATCGGTAATCATACGATGACTCATCAGGATTTGACCACAGCATCAGCGTCAGACTGCATGAGTGAAATATATGATGCCAAAAAAATCATAGACAGCCGCTTGGCAGGTTCATCGGTGGAAACCTTTGCTTATCCATTTGGCAGATTCAATGAAGATGTAATTGAAAAAGTTATGTACGGCCATATTGGTGCCCGGGCGTTTTATTCAGAAATGCCACCGGAAATCGGCAAATGGCCAGAACATATGAATCAGTATGCAGATAAGTTTTTTTACGATTTTGTCGATAGCGAAAAAGATTATTTTTTTGTCAATCAATTCAGGATGAGTGAGGATGTCAGCGCGCCGCAAGTCAAACTGTTTATCCAGCGTGTGGTTAACAATAATGGCCTTGTTCCCCTGGTTTTTCATGGAATTTATAATGAAGTACATCGGTCGGATGCCGATATGTATGATGCCATCCATGAACATCATTTCCAGGATATTCTCAATGCAATTGATTCATTGAAAGAGCAGATATGGATAACAACCTTTGCCAAGGCGATAAAATATCATCGTGCGGCCAGTGCAACATCCATACGCTCAACCTGGTACGAAGATTATCCCGGCGGCGGCTCACGCTACGAATTTCATCTGCGTTCTTCTGATCCGTACTTATCTCCACAATTACATCCACTTACCCTCTCCGCTGATATAGAAGAGGGGCGCTGTTGTGTTTTTGTGAGCCAGGGAGAAAAAGCAATTGAGTTTCGTGTAATGGGAAACAGCGTTCAGTTTGAGGTTGAACCTGTTGAATCTATCATCGCCCTCAGGGTAGATAATATTTAACAATTAATTTCAGGAGTCCTGCTGTCGTGGATAAATACAACGTTATAAAAAATGGAAACTGGTTGTCGTTCCATGATAATTTTGGTTCCGGAGTTTCCTTGCCCGAAGGTGGAGATCTAGTCAGTATCCACAATGGACAACCGCGGGTTAATGTTGTTATGGAACAGGTCGGAAAGCCGGAAAATGACTGGCCTTGGGTTAGCCTCTATTGTTCTATTTATAAAAGTGGTATTCCTGCCAAAATAGGCAAGCATAATAGCCTGTCATTGACCTATGCATCGGATAATGGAGCCAATCTGATCCTGAAGATGGAAACGATAAATCCTGCATCCGGCAAAAAATTCACTTATTCAATCATGCTCCCTGTGGTAATTGAACCGGTGAGCCTGGTTGTGCCGATTGAAAATATTGTCAATGACCAGAGAAATCCGCTTAGCGACAATGAAGAAGTGATTGGATTTTCTTTCTACGGTGACTTTCCCCTTGAGGGCGGAAAATCACACATCAGAATTGAAGACTTCTCTCTGTTGGGATTCAAATCTCCGGATAACAAAATAGCTGAACTTTATAAAAAAATGGATTTGGGTCATATGGCCATAGAATTGTTGAATTGCCACTTCGTATTCGAGTTCCTGACCAAGCACAACATCACCCATACACTGGAAGTCGGCTTGGGCGAAGGCGCCTCGGCTATGGCTATCATGTCAGCAACCGGCCAACAACATACGGCGATTGATCCTTTGACCTTTTGTACCAAAGGAATTGACAATATGAAAGTCATTGGCTTGTTTGACCAACTTCGATTGTTTGAATCACTCTCGCAATTTGCTCTACCGAAGCTATGTGAATCAGAAGAAAAATTTCAATTCAGCTTTGTTGCCGGTGGTTGTAAGTTCGAAGATTTTTTCAATGATTTTACCTATCTCAGCCAAATGACTGAAATGGGCGGTTACATCATGATACCGGATAAAGACTTGGCATCCATGCCAACCTTAATCAGATACATAGCAACCAATCGGCCGGATTTTGTCGCCGTGGAAACACCGGAATATTCCAATATCTGCTTATGGCAAAAAGTGGCTGATGACAAACGCGATTGGGATCACCACGTAGATTTTTAAATCATTATAAAAAATTATGGTTAGCCCATAGATAATATTTTTATCTGAATCGGGTGACTGTTGTTCCTTTATAAGATTTGAAAATATGTAGCTGGAAAAAAATTTTCTTTAAATTATTCTGAGCATGTTAAAAATGTCGGTTAAAAATCATCTATGTTAAACATGCCTGCTGCCGAAAAACTCTATGCCATCATGGGTTATGACCATCGCGGTTGTTCATATCGTTACCGGAATCTGCTCAATGTATTGCAACATTATGCCGCCGATAATCGAGTGCATATATTACTGGTCACTAATATTGCAGAGGACATAAGTACCCGGCATTTACCGGGACTCACGGTTATTTCCCACCGGCAGCAGGGTGCCTATAGCCATAATGAAACCCTGTTGAAGGGATTGGATTTTGCACCTGCCGGAGCAGCTGTCGCATTTGTTGATGCCGATATTATTTTTATCATGGGATCGCTTTATTCTTCGGTAATGCATTTGCAAACACATCAATTAGTTGCTCCTTTGGGCGTTATGCATAACACCGATACACTTGGCAGGCGGCAAGATGCCGGCATTCCGGCAGGGAACCTTGTCGGACGCAAAGAATTATTATTGGAATTAGTACAAGCCACTGGTGGTGATCACATCCGCGGATGGGGTGCAGAAGATGTGGCTTTATTGATTGCGGCGCGGCAACGCGGCATTTTGGTTAAGCGTCATTATGTTGAAACCTTGCATCTCTGGCACCCGGAAGCACCAAAGTCAAACGCGGATCAAGTATTGGAAGATGTGTGCGATATTCTCAACCTGAAGAGGATGGATACCCGGGAGTTTCGTTTGCAGGCATTGCAACCGGTATTCGCACCGGCAGGCTGCTATAACGCCATGCGCGGCATGGGATCAGCGCATTATCTGCGCGAACTTTGCGCCACGGATATCCCCATGGATGTGCATGTCTTGAGTGATGGCAGAAATGATTTTCTCGCTCAGGTTCACCATGCCGGATTGCATATTCACCAAGATAATTTGCCCTGTGAACGCTGCGCTAACAGCGATGAGATTGGCGCTGCAATCTGGGCTGCGCATCACCGGATTGCATCTGACATACAGTCAGAGCCGCGCAATGTGTTGCACAATCTCTGGTACGCGACTGTGGCCCTCGGCTGGTCACTCACTTCCTGGCACAGCGTTAAATCCCTGGTTCAAGGTAACAATGATGATATGCAAATGCTCGAATCTCTGGGACAACGCGGTTTACTGATTGCTTTCAGTGCTGTTCCCCGGGCGAAGAAAATGGAAACGGATGACGCAGGTCTTCTATGAAACTGGCAACCATGTCAGAAAGAGTTGTGTTTTGTTTCTGGACTGACGACACACCCATGTCGCAGAACCGACGCGACAATCTATCAAGTTTGCAAGGCCATATCGGTTGTCCGGTGCATCTGGTCACCAAGGATTCACTGTCCAACTATCTGCTGGCTGGATACCCCTTGCACCCAGCCTATATTTATTTATCGGCAACACACAAAGCAGATTATTTGCGTTGTTATTTTATGCACCATTACGGCGGCGGTTATTGCGACATCAAAAAAATATCCCACGACTGGAATCCCTGTTTTGAGCGGCTCGAAAACCATCCGGAGAAGTGGGCGCTCGGTTATCGTGAAGTGGGTGAGCACGGCGTAGCGATACTGCCGGGAGAACTGGGCGAAACACTGCGCCGCAACTGGTCATTATTATTGGGTAACGGCGCTTATATCTTTAAGCCCGGTACTGCTTTTACCAGGGAGTGGATGGAAAACCTGCACAGGATTCTCGATCAGTTGCTACCGCAACTGAAACAACATCCGGCACGTTTTCCACAAGATTGTCTGGGGGTCAGCTATCAGGGCCGGGTCAGCCATTACCCGATAACCTGGAGTGGTATCGGTGGCAGCATCGTGCATCCATTGTGCCTGAAATATGCCGATAAATTGTTACAGGGATTACCTCTGCCTTCCTTTGAAGATTATCGTTGATCTCCAGCCTCGGCACCCTTGATGCCGGGCTATCGCATTGCATCCAACATAAATGCTTAATAAACCTCGGGTACAAACATCTCTTTCGGCACCGGCCTGCGCACATAATCTGCGTGATGCTCACGCGGCGGCAGCTCAATGGCCGGGCGCTTGATTTCGGTGTAAGGCATTTGCGTAAGTAAATGGTGGATACAATTCAAGCGCGCTTTTTTCTTGTCGATCGCCTCCACCACCCACCAGGGCGCTTCATCGATATGCGTACGCTCCAGCATCACTTCCTTGGCTTTGGTGTACTGCTCCCAGCGCCGCCGCGACTCCAGATCCATGGGGCTTAATTTCCACTGCTTGAGCGGATCGTGAATGCGGCCCATAAAGCGCAGATACTGTTCATCATCGGAAATGGAAAACCAATACTTAATCACCTGGATGCCCGAACGCACCAACATGCGTTCAAAATCCGGCACGGTACGAAAAAATTCTTCGTACTCATTCTCGTTGCAAAACCCCATGACCCGCTCGACCCCGGCGCGGTTGTACCAGCTGCGGTCAAACAGCACAATTTCACCCGCCGCCGGCAAATGCGACACATAGCGCTGGAAATACCACTGGGTGCGCTCGCGCTCGTTGGGCGCCGGCAATGCCGCAACGCGACAGACACGCGGGTTAAGCCGTTGGGTAATGCGCTTGATCACACCCCCTTTGCCCGCCGCATCCCTGCCTTCAAACAAAATCACCACCTTGTGGCCGGTGTGGGCAACCCAATCCTGCAACTTGACCAATTCAATTTGCAGGCGAAACAACTCCTGGAAATACTGGCGACGGGCCTCTTTGCGTCGCAGCACCTCATCGGGCGACTCCCTGGCATACTCCATGCCCGGTATCTGGTCATACATCTGGTCTTCAAATTCCAGCTCAAACTCTTCGTCATAACTGTCGAGCAGGTCATCGCTGATCCGCTGCATGATTTCAGTGTCGGCAAGGTTCATGGGGTTCTCGATAAAGAAAGGGAGTTGTTATAACCCTATCCTAGAGGGGCTTTGTGACACTTTTATAACAAGAGATGGTAGTGCCGGCTTAAGGCTATGGCCTGACTTATTTTTATTTTCCTTCCGGATATTTTCTACAGTGATTTTCCTATGGCCGCTTGGCCGATATCGGCGGATACTGAAAATTGCAATTTGATACGCGCCATCAATCCACATATACTCCAACATATATTTGATTGGATGGGGCAACCGCAATGGGGCAAGTGACTATTTATCTTGAAGATGAGCTGGAAGCTAAAATGGTAGCCGATGCCAAAGCCCGGAAACTCTCTAAAAGCAAATGGATTGCCGCTGTCATTCGTGAAAAATTGACCAACGAATGGCCACATGAAGTGCGCGAAACCGCCGGTAGCTGGGGGGACTTTCCCTCACTCGAAGAAATACGCGGCGAAGCGCACCTCGATAGCAAGCGGGAAAGCCTCTAAATGTGGGTACTGGACACCAACACCCTGATCTACTTCTTCAAGGGCATGGGCCGTGTATCCGAAACACTGTTAAGCCATTCCCCCGGCGACATTGCTATTCCCGCCATTGTGCTTTATGAACTGGAAGTCGGTATCGCCAAATCCACTGCGCCGCGTAGACGCCGCCAACAACTAAAAGCACTCACCGACGCTACCCAATTACTACCTTTTGGTTCAGCAGAAGCTGAGGCCGCCGCTCATATCCGCGCCAGCCTGGAAAAACACGGCCAGCCGATAGGGCCTTACGACGTACTTATTGCCGCTACCGCCTTGGCACAAAAGGCCACACTGGTGACTCGCAACACACGTGAATTTGAGCGAATTAAACATCTGGATCTTGAAGATTGGTTTTAGCCAAGTCAGTTGAAATTCATTAAGTTCTAACTTGTTCATGGACTAGGCTAACGTCGTTGACACAGGCCCAGTAACAGCGAAGTCCAGCCCCAGTTTACTGGGGCGATATACTCAGCTTGTTAGGCTCTGTAGTGGTTATTGATGTTGCCAGCACTATATAAACCAAGCTACCCACCGGATGAAGCTGAAAGGATGATTTGGCCCGGATTAATAGTGACTTGCAGTTCTGTACCAATAGGGAGGTTGGCTTGGCTTAACCAATACCCTTTGATGAGAATGAATGGCACGGGCTCAGGGTAGGGGTTTTTCTGGAAGGTTTTGCCTTGATAGCAATGCTCATAATGCCCTTTGCGGACTTTGAGCTGGCGGTGGTAGGGAAATTTTGCAGCCGAGCGGGACTCTGGCTTATCATTGCGCTTAGCCATGATGGACTCCTAGAAAGTCTGTTGTGGTTAGCTGCCTCTGGGTGTTCTCAGCACTCAGGGGTAGCGACTTGAATTTACGTAACTATTTTGCTTGGATGCTCCTTTGATTGGGTTGCAAGCAAAAACAATGAAACACCAAGAAGCTGTATAAATCAACAGTTTCTTGGTGTTTTTTTATGGTTGAAATTTAAAAGAGTTTTTACGCTTAACACTTTGCTCACCGGAAAATTGCGAGCGTAGCGAGTAATTTTTCCTATAGCAGCAATTTGTTAGGAGCTGTATGCGAGATACAAAAAACTAAACAGCCATAACGCAAAGAACACGAATGCAATTGGTTTCTCTGGAAAGACATGATTTATAATACGAGCACTGAGTATCGGTACAGCAACAACGCTCCATGCGATAAGGGCTGTAGGAGCTGCATAAAACCAAGATATTAAGTAGAAAAAAACCACAATACCAACATAAATTCCAAATACAATTAAAGCTTCGTAAGCGAGGCCATTTCCGTTAGGGAAGTCGACTAATGGCGCAAAACTAATTTGCATAATTGAATAAAGTAAGTTGGTGAATCCAACGTCTGTTAACACATCCATAATTGGAAACAGGAGCGAGCCCCCACCGAAAAAAAGTAACCACTGGCCAGCTTCTTTTAGAACCTCCTTATGTTTTAGAACCCAAAATAGAGACCCTGCAAACAGGCTAGATACGAGAAAAACAATAGAAAGTACAAAGACTAGTTGTTGAGAGTGTAACCCAAGAATACTAATTAATATGATCCCGCAGAATGATGTGCCAGCTAGGAATCCGAATAGTCTAAACAACAGTCGTACAGTTTCTGAAGGTTTCTTGTCCTTCAATTCTTGAAGCAAATGCATAAACCCTTTTTCCAAGCTTGCAACTAATGCTTTAGCTCTTTCATGCTGTGCCAACATCCCACCCATAAAGTATGCGGAGCTAAGCACATTTGCGATTATTGCTATTTCTTTCACGAGGATTGATTCTCCTTGCGCATAACGTTTTACATAAGCGGCGCTTGGCACCCAAAGGGAGTATATTTGATGTGTTTGTTAGGCATTTGATAACTTCCAATCAGGCTTTAACCTATATAGAACTCTAGTTCCGCCTTTGTGAGTCACTTCTTCATAAGTATCAAATATTTCAGATGCAAGAATAAGGCTCTTCAACGATTTATGGCCATACCTTTCTTTCAGCAGAGCAAGTTCCTCTGGAGCATGTTGCTTAACAAGCTGACCGGCAGTGTTCATTAATGTCCATCCATCTGATCTTTGCATTTGAATCGCAATGTCAACAAGTAAAAGAACTAACTGACTTTGTCTTAAAAAAGATAACTCAAAATGTTTTTCACCTTCCTCTGAGCTGAGAAAGCGAGAGAGCTGTCTTCTTCCTTCGTCAAGGGCTTTTGCTATAGCTTTTATTTCTCTAATTTCTTGACGTACTTTTTCGCTTTGGGTATCAAGTTTTTTTTCGACTTCCTTACAGCTTTGTAAAGAGTTTGTGTCAAAATCAGGAAGCAGATGATGAACCAATTCATTTCTTTCGGAAACCATTCTAGATAAGGCTTCTTTTTTAGCTTTATAGTAAGTCGAATTGCATTCGAATCGGAAACTAAAGGAAACGTATGCTTCCTCTATGTCTTCAGGCTCTTCTGGTTTATCCTCATAATCAGGGTTGGTGTTTTCAATATACTGACCAACTAATTGGCCCATGGTTTGTTTATTTATACTAGCAATTTGCTTAGCCTTTATACTTTCTAATTCACTTGCATGGCCAGAGACTTTTCCATTTGCAACAATAAACTTCAGCAAATACTCAAGTTGTTGGAAGAGCATTATATTTCTTCCAATCTTTCGCAATACTTCGTTAACTGGGTCATCTAAAGACATGGTGGTTCTAATGCTCAGCAGATATGCCGTTGGTACGGCTTGTAAACTTAACATTCATAGTTCTTTACATGATTGATCATATATTCAGTGGCAGTTTCATAGGTATGTTGCTTTTCATCAAAAAGAACATAAACAGCGCCGTGAGATTGGAAAAATTTACCATGCGTAGTTAAATAAGAGCCATTGTAGCCATTTTTCGTTAAATACGAATCACATTCTTTTGACCAATGTTCGACCATATATGATGAGACTAGGTAGTCATCTTCATCTGAAACAATTCCGTCAGTATTCAGTTTGCAAACCAAATTATTGATTGTTTCATGTTCAGCTCGCTTCAGGATATCAATTACTTTCTCGTGCTCCATAGCTATCTCGGAAGTTAGTGTTATGTTTAACCGCACTTTGTAAGAGACGAATTAAAATAATGCTTTGCGTAGCGATATTGATTTTTTACCACAGTCGCTTGTTAGAGCCTTTTGCTGAAAAACTGGTCGGACTTTCCGCTGTCAATAAATTCAAAAACGAGTTCCATTGCCATTATTTCCGTTTCATACAGGGTTTTTCCCTTAACTTCATTCAGCACTAAACGAAACCCATTTATCTCTTTAGAAATAAGAACTGACACGCCTTTTTGTTTAATATATAAACAACCGTTATCGTTTCGCTTCCAACGAGAACTGCAGAGGAATTTTTCTTTGCGATCTATTTTTCGTCTTAAGGTTGATGCGGTTTCAGTTTCGGTCAAAGTGTCACAACAAACTGTGCCAACTGTTAATGTTGGCCACTTTTCATGTGATACATAAAATTCGTACCTAAGTGAACTACCGCAAAGCTCACATGTACCAATAAGATCACCCAAATCAAAATCACCTGCATATTCCCAGCCAGTTTTTGGAGGAATTATTCCGTGCTCAGCAGCATGGCAGCCTTTGCAAAGTGTTTCGCATGAACTATATGGATATTCCCAAGGTAATTTTCCGGGAATATATTCTTTGTGATGTACTTGCAATACAACGCCATTCTCTTGGTCTCGCCCACACTCACGGCACCGGTCTCCATCAAGTTCAATGACCTCTTTCCGAAAGGCAGACCATTCATTTTTTCTGTAATTTTTCATTACTGGAATCTATGTGGCCCTAACGCCCAGTTTTCGCCGTGGTGCTGATTGTTAGGTGCTAATTGCATTAGTAAAAGTTATTTTGTTACCAAAAGGATCAGCAATAGCCATGTTTTTACTACCCCAAGGCATTTCTTGAATTCCCGGTTTGGCGAATTTGTAGTTCTTTTGATTTAGCTCTTCACAAAATGATTCTAATTCATCAGTTTCTATATTGATTGCACAACCTGGACTACAACCACCATGGTGCTCTGTCAATAGTAAAAGGCACTCTCCTTTTGAAATTTGCATGTACAAGGGAGCGCCGTCAAAGTCACGGTGCTCAAAATCGATTTTAAATCCCAAAAAATCAACATAGAACTCTTTAGCTTTATCTTCATCGAAGATCCGAATTAGCGGAGCTATTCTGGTAAATGGCATTTCTTCTGTTCCTTATTTTGCCTAAAAGTTTATTTAATTAACCAAGACCGTATATTTACCGGTGTTTTATTTTTCATCTCTTTAAAATAATTAATAAAAAGCTTAGCCAAAAATCCAAGTAAAACTGGAGCTATATACATTAATAAAAATAAAGATATACGACTCATTTTTTCGCGTTGAGATCCCACGTTGAATTAATACTATCTATTTCGCAGGCTGACACAAATTTCATCATATTACGCGGAGGCAGACACCACAATAAACCGTAACTCAGGTTTATTTATCCCCCATGCTGTGCCCAAAACTCGGCTGGGGTGACGATGGGATAGCGATTCACCAGCGCTAGCAAGTCTTTGTCGCCAGTAATCAGGTAATTCGCTTTGCTGGCCAAGAGTGTTTGCAATACAGGTTGGTCGGCTGGGTCGCGGAGTTGTTCGTCCTGGGCGCCTGCGGGTTCGACGACATCGGCCAGGAACATAAAGCTGTCGGCAAGGTCGCGGATTTCGGTGGCGCTTAATGTCACTCGGGATAGTCGCGGCAGTACCCGCACCATCTCGTCCAGAATGTAACGCGACAGCACGACATCCAGCCCGCCCTGGCGCCAGGCTGTGACGATGCGCCCCGGAATGCTGCCCGGATAGGCCAGGCCCGATACCAGCACGTTGGTATCGAGTACGACACGCAGCCCCGCCATTAGTCTTGCTTCCGCTCGGCTGCCACGGCGGCGTCGATTTCGGCAAGGCCTTCCTCAATGGGCACATCGCTATAGCCTTCGGCGATTCGGTCACTCAGCGCATCGAAACGCTCGCGCATACGCCGGATGCGGGCGAACAGCTCAGCGTCAACCAGGGCTGCCACGGGCTTACCGTCTTTGTTGATGACAATACTGTCGTTGCGGTATTGCACCTGGTTGAGCATCTCGCCCAGGTTTTGTCGGAAATTAACGGCGTTGACTTCAGTGATCATAGGTACCTCCATACCATTATGATTGATGTGGTCATTATGGTCTTGTTAGGGTGTGGTGTCCATGTGTTGGTTATTTGAAGTTCAGTTGAGGATTTACCCAATCCCCGGCAACCTTTTCCGACTAAACCCCGTCAACCCCACCAACAACACCGTAGTAGTCAAAATCGCCACCAGACTCATTGCCATACCCACTCCCGGTGATCCCTGTTCAAACTGACCGAACACAAAAGTGGACACCGTTTGCATCCCCGCCGGGGTGACCATCAGTGAGGCGACCAGTTCGCGGGAGGCGAAGACCATGAGCATGGTGACTGGCAGGCCTGCTGTTTCTGACGATATGTCGATATCATCGACCTATAAATATAATGTGTCGAAAAATATTGATATAATCGACATATGTGTGCGAGCATGGCATCTACATACATAAACCCTCCTGGTGATACCGCAGGACGATAATTAGGATAGGGGTGCCAAACTGCCTATGCCAGAGTTTTACCCCAACAGGCCCTACAACGACCTGCCACCCTTGCCGCCTTCGATGGAACTGGAGACTCGTGCCTGCCTCAAGGCTTGCATTGAGGCTCGCAGTGCCTTGGCCGAACTCAAGCAGGCTGGTGAACTGATTCCTAACCAAGCCATGCTGATCAACACCATCCCCTTGCTGGAAGCCAAGGGCAGCTCGGAAATCGAAAACATCGTTACCACCACCGACAAGCTTTTCGAGTACGCCCAGGCTGACGAGCTGCGCGCCGACCCGGCCACCAAAGAGGCACTGCGCTATCGCACGGCCTTGTGGCAGGGCTATCAATCCCTGGCCGAGCGGCCCTTGTCCACCAACACGGCTGTGGCTATCTGCTCCACCATTAAGGGCGTGACCATGGATATCCGCCGAGTACCCGGTACTACCCTCGGCAACCCGGCCACAGGGGAAACCATCTATACCCCGCCGGAAGGCGAAGCCCTGCTGCGCGATAAACTGGCCAACTGGGAGCAGTTTCTGCACGGTGCTGAACACTTGGACCCGCTGATCCGCATGGCGGTGGCTCATTACCAGTTTGAGGCCATTCACCCCTTTACTGATGGCAACGGCCGCACTGGGCGCGTTATCAATCTGCTCTATCTGCTGCAACAGCAACTGCTCAGTATTCCGGTGCTGTATCTCAGCCGCTACATCATCCAGCACAAGGCGGATTACTACCGGCTGCTGCGAGATGTCACCGAACACGGCGCTTGGGAGCCCTGGGTACTCTATATGCTGGAAGCCGTACGCAGTACCGCCCATTGGACGCGCAACAAGATCATGGCCATCCGCCAGTTGCAGGAACACACCGCTGACCATGTGCGTGAGCGTCTACCTGCAATCTACAGCCGCGAACTGGTGGAACTGATTTTTACCCAGCCCTACTGCCGCATTGCCAATCTGGTAGAGGAGGGCATCGCCAAACGGCAAACCGCTTCGGTTTACCTGAAAGAGCTGCACGCGATTGGTGTACTGCGCGAACAAAAAGCCGGTCGCGATAAGTTGTTTCTGCATCCCAAACTGTTGCAACTGCTGGGCAGTGACAACAACGATTTTTTGTCCTATATGAACAATTAAACGGACACAGGAAGCCCCATAAATCACACCGACCAATACTGTCGTTCACAGTGATTAATTCTTTATAGGCTCGTTTATCTTGTTACCTTAGCAACAACCCGGTTGGATCAGGGCTTAAGAAAGAATATTGGAAAAATTCAGCAAAATCAGTTAGCCACAAGCCTTCCCCGTGTCAGAATGCTGGCCACCGTTCGTAATCGACGCGGCGCATATTCATTAATTAAAGTTTTTTATCAATTACCGCTTGAACTTCGTAACGGCTACTTAAATTCATCAAGTTTTAATTCTTCCTCGGTAATACCAAGTTTTTTGCAGATTGCCGGTAACACGTGATGAATCAGTCTTAGGCTTTCTAATATCTCATTCATGTATATATCGGGATGAATACGATTTGAATTAAATCCTAGAGCTTCTGCCTCTGCTTCGTGAGTTAAATACTCTGGATCTTCAGAAACCAGATGCATCAATTCTGCCTTAAGGGGGATTTTATTTTTTATTGCTGTATCTTTAACGATTTCCAGCCATTTCTTGTAATCTTTAAAGACGTTATATCTAAATTCTTTGAAATTAGAAAGAATAGGGTAATCATCACCAACTTTTGCCAATGCTAAACTGAACAAGCAGGGTTCTATGTTACAAGCTTCCGTATCATGTAAATCAAGAGCATCTTCCCACAAAATATTGTAAATATAGGCTGCATAAAAATCATATTGCTTTACAAAAGCTTTTAGCGTTTTATAAATCAAACTTGAATAAGTATTAGCTTCGTAAAGTGTTTCAAATGCTGCCTCATTTTCTTCATAGTCTGCATCGTAATTAAAATCGATTTCCTGAGGAAACTCTTTAGGAATTGTCACACCAGCTTCGATCAGAGTGTTAAAAACATTCCACAAAAGAAATTCAATTTCGTCTTGTAATGGAGCGCAGACATATGAGCATTCAGCGTTTTCAACAGCAGTTTCTGCAAGATGCACAAATAGCCGCATCCACTTATCCGCTTGATCTATGCCTCCTGCCCAGTAAACCACGTCAGGATCCCTGTCTCCAATTGCCGCCATAACTTTGAGCTTTTTTTCCATTTCATGTGAAATATATTCACCTGCCTTCCATTTGCTTACCTGAGCTGCTGAAACTTTTAGCTTTGCTGCCAGCTCTTTTTGGGAATAGTTGGTTTGTTGAAGTACCAGGTTTATTAAATTTGCCGATCCCATTTTTCACTCTCTATTGATTGTTAAGTAAAGTTATTTTTAGGTTTACTTAATTTTATAGGAAATGGAACCCCCACGCATACGATTTGGCTATTTTAAGCAGTGATAAAAGAAAAACCCCTATAAAGCATGGTTTATGTGACTCTTAAATAACATAAAAATTGCACAATATCTTTGTATATGTTAGTGTTAAAATTTAAAGATATTAACTGGGGCACCTTTACCATGGTTGCGGAAACCACACTCACCGAGTCCAGGAACTACCTGCAAGACATACTGGGCAGTCACGTTGTTGGTGGAACCTGGGGCAAACCTTGGCCTGAAGCCAACCAGTTGCCTTTTTTCCTGCAAAACCCTTACACCTTTTACCAAGCCGAGCTGTTTGGCCGTCTCTGCTTGCTGATGCTCAGTCGCACCCAGGAAGGGGAAACCCCTGCCGTGGTACGCAAGCATTGGCAGGCAGTAAGCAAGCACTTCAATGGTGATGTGATCTACCTGGTTGAAGTCGTCAGCTCCTATAACCGCAAGCGGTTGATTGAGCAGCAGGTACCCTTCCTGGTGCCTGGCAATCAGCTCTACCTGCCTGCGTTAGGTGTGGATTTGCGGGAATATTTCAAACCCGGTAGGCAGGAAGAAAAGACTTATTTGAGCGCTGCCGCGCAGGCGATAGTGTTACGGGAAATCCTGCGGCACGATTGCTCCGGCTTGCCCGCCAAGGAACTGGCCCAACTGTTGGGTTACAGCCCGATGACCATCACCCGAGCGATTAAGGAGCTGGCAGATCGACAGTTGGCTGGAGTGGAGAGAGTGGGGCGCGAGAAGCACCTGCATTTTTCATCCAGTGGCCGTGCATTGTGGGAGCTTGCCCAGCCGAGGCTTCAGAGCCCTGTGAAAAAGCGGATGTGGGTAATCGGGCGAGATCGGGAACAATGGAGGACCACCTTGGGGGGGCAAATATCCGGGGAGGCAGCCCTGGCTCATTACACTGCATTGGCCGATAACGGAATCAGCCAGTGGGCAATGAATGCGGGTGACTGGCCTGCTTTTATAAAGCGTACGGGTGTTCATGTTTTGAAAAGCGGCGCCTTGGATGAGCACAACCATTTTCGCAATGACCGCGATGTGACCGAATTGGAGTTGTGGATTTATAGTCCCGATATTATTGCCTTGGATAAACCGTGTGTTGATCCGCTGTCGCTGTGGCTGAGCCTTGAGAAAAATACAGACGAACGTATTGAAATAGCGCGGGAGTCATTGCTGGAACAGGTATGGAGTCAATTGCCATGGTAAAGGGCCTCGATATATTCAGAGATCATTTCAGGGATTTTCCGGATAGCTACATTCTAATTGGTGGGGTGGCCTGCTATTTGGCCATGGAAGAAGCGGGTGTGGCTTTCAGGGCTACCAAAGATTTGGATATTGTCCTCTGCGCAGAAGCACTCGATACCACTTTTATCGCGCATTTCTGGGCGTTTGTAAAAACCGGTGGTTATCAGAGTCGGCAGAAAAGTACCGGTGAAAAACAGTATTACCGGTTTGAAAAGCCAACAAACGCAGGCTATCCCTTTATGCTGGAGCTGTTCTCCAGAGTGCCGGATCACCTGAATGTTTCAGCTGATGCCCATTTAACTCCCATACTGGCCGATGAAGACGTATCGAGTTTGTCAGCTATTTTGCTGGACGATGATTACTACCGGTGCATTCAGGGTGGTAAGGTCGTGATCGACGATATTCCGGTATTAGGTGTAACGTTTATTCTGCCTTTCAAGGCCAGGGCATGGCTTGATCTCACTCATCGCAAACAGCAGGGCGAGCAAGTGGACAGCAAAACCATTAAAAAGCATCGCAATGATGTATTTCGTTTGTCGGTCTTGCTTGCACCTGATCAAAGGGTTGCTATGGCCGAATCCATTAAACAGGACATGACGCAGTTTCTGACTGCCATGGTTGGTGAGGAGGGGTTAAATCTGAAGGATTTCGGTATCCCGGATAGCCTTGACAATGTGTTGGAAAATTTGCGCGCAATTTATCTGCTGAAAGTTTAACGGGGTGTTTTTTACATATTCCGAGGATGCGTAGATTATTGGCCGATTTTTTATCGAGTCTCTAGTTCCCACATCATAAATTACTGGGAACAGCGCGCAGCCTGTGGCTGGAAGCATTAAAGAATTTTCCGATGGATGTGCAGTATAAGGAAAAATTGATTGCACATTGGCGGATGCTACAGTCTGAGTTCAGGATTGAGGTTAAAGGTGAATTAGTCTTTAACCTTATTTTCCTTTCAGATATTTTCTAAAGAGATTTTCCTGCGCAGCTTCCTAGCGGAATCGGCGCTCATTACCTGCCGACTATCGATAAGTGATATCCGGGTATTACCGCAGGGGGAGATTTTTTAGCTCACATCTGGATGAATGAAGGAAAGACTACTTCGTTTCTTGCACATCTAGTGCTGTTTTAAGTTTTGAGGATAGGGCTTTGCAGCATCCACATTTCTCTTCAACCATAGCGGTAATATGTTCAATAAATAGTGGAATGTGTGGTTTTACTCGTTGGTAAAACTCATGCATGTTGCTTAGATGCTTTCCTTGTGTCCATCCAGATATGGTTGCCAATTCGGGTGAAACTACAGCTCCATGCTTTATTGAGTTTGCTACTAATCTGATCTCGTTTATTGATTTGAAATGTATCGCTATTTCTATGTTGATACCATTATCTTTGAAGTGTGATTTTAATTTTTTAAAAACATAAAGATCTTTTGTGTTGGGGAGATCGAAAGCCGTTTTTGCTAGTCTAGTTAAATGTTGTTCTATTGATTTTTGGCTAGCCAAAATCAATAGTTCGTTGAGTAAATCTATTGCTTCATTAGCTTCGTCAATGGCTACTGAACTAAAGAATACATTCCAGGAATCATTTCCTTCTCGTTCAGCTATTTCTCTTGTTTCTTTTATGGCTAAATCTCTGCTTTCTAAAAGAGAATTCAATGCATCAGTCTCAAGCTTTGAAATGGCAATTGTTCTGTAAGAACCAAGCCGAGACAAAATTTCACATTTTTGATCTTTCTTATAGATGCTCATGTTTGGTGTTCTTAACTCTTAACAGTATTTTTGGATTTTTATTTATATGTTGATAGCCAAGACAGATCAAGGTTAACGTTTGAATTTTGTCGCGCTGAGGATATTGGATGAAATGATTTGTTATGCATTTAGTTATTGAAAAATAAAATTTTTATAGAAGTGCGAATCATTGTCCAATTGCTATCCAGCGAAATTTAAGCTGTTGTATTGGAGCCCTGCCTCTTTGAATCTCAAATCCTTCTGGGGTCGCGATTGGTATAGGATTGATATCTCCAGTCTTTATTGCAATCCTTCTAATGACTTCATCAGGTGAATCCATATCCAGAGTTAATAGAACTGCCGGTGTTTCCTTGAAGGGGCGTTTAAATACAATCTGCTCTCCCGGAAATACATGGCCTGTTTGTATGAAGAATGAGTCTCCGGAAATGCTGGTTATAAACAGGCTGTTATCCTCAACTACCAGGGGTACTCCAGCCAATTGTGCGGCTCGTATCTCTTGTAGTTGAAGCTTGGCGCTAATTTCACTCGCTTTCTTGTCAAGCTCTTTTAGTAGAGATTGAGTTGACTCCACAACAGCCGCATTAAATTCCTTTGATTCCACATACTGTTTTATCGCTGCCTCGGTAATTTTTTCAATCTTATTAACAAAAACTCCGTAGCTAGTAATGCCAAGAATAGCTACTACGATAGCCATGGCTGCGAAAATCTGTCGCCAAAGCCTCTCTTTAACTCTCAAATAGATATTTTCATAATCTGATTCATCAAGTTTCATTCGTTTTATTTCCTGATCCACCATAATTCTATGCTTCTACAATTGAGGCTATGTACATTGCTTTATTTTAGTGAACTCAAAATCAGGGCAAAGGTGGCAAGCCAAGCTCCTTGAGGAATTTGTTGTGTCTTTTGGTTGCATCCTGAATTTTTTTCTCGATATCCACCAAGTCAGCATTAACCGAACTCAAATCAATTTCTTTTTCTGCAACGGTGGTGCTGATATAACGCGAAATATTCAGATTGAAATCGTTTTTCTCAATTTCTTCCATGGAAACGCGCCGCGAATAACGATCTTCTTCTTTGCGGAATTGGTAAGTCTCGATAATTTTTTCAATGTGTCCGACTTTTCCGTTCGGCATTTCTTTCGTGCTAAGCAAACGATTTTGGCGTTTACCTTTTTCAAAATACTCCGTTGCATTGATAAACAGCACATCATCCGGCTTCTTGCACTTTTTCAGCACTAAAATGCACACTGGAATACCCGTAGAAAAGAACAGATTGGCTGGCAGGCCGATCACGGTATCGATATGCCCATCTTTGAGTAGCTTAGTGCGAATGCGCGCTTCCGCACCACCACGGAACAGCACGCCGTGGGGCAGGATGATCGCCATCACGCCATCCTGTTTCAAGAAGTGAAAGCCGTGCAATAAAAAGGCGAAATCAGCGGCGGATTTGGGGGCTAGGCCGTGGTTCTTGAAACGTACATCTTCGCCTAGTGCCTCGCTTGGCTCCCAGCGGTAGCTGAACGGTGGGTTGGCCACTATGGCATCGAAGCGGGGCATTTTCGCTGGGTTGGTTTCACGCAACAACTCCCAATCATTGGTCAGCGTGTCGCCGTGGAAAATCTCGAATTCGGAATCTTTCACTCCGTGCAGCAACATATTCATGCGTGCCAGGTTGTAGGTGGTGATGTTCTTTTCCTGGCCGTAGATTTTGCCGATGCCATGCGGCCCCAGGTGGTGGCGCACGTTCAGCAGCAGTGAGCCGGAACCGCAGGCAAAATCCAGCACGCTATCCAGATGTGAGCGCTGACCAGTGGCAGGTTCTTGGCTGTCCAGCGTGACAATACCGGAGAGGATGCTGGAAATCTGCTGGGGCGTGTAGAACTCCCCAGCCTTCTTGCCGGAACCGGCGGCAAACTGGCCAATCAAGTATTCATAGGCGTCGCCCAGCGTATCGCTGTCGGTGGAAAAGGTGGCCAGTCCGTCGGCAATGGCCTTAACAATATTACAAAGCTTGGCATTGCGCTCGGCATAGCGCTTGCCGAGTTTTTCCGAGTTCAGGTTGATTTCCGAGAACAACCCGCCAAAGGTACTGGCGAAGGATTCGTTCTCAATGTACTTGAAGCCCGCTTCCAGGGTGTGCAGCAGTTCATCGTCCTGAGTGCGCGCCATTTCTGCGATATTGCCCCACAGGTATTGCGGCTCGATCACATAGTGCATTTTGCGGCGCATTTGCTTTTCAAATTCAGGCACGTCCTCCAAATTACTCTCGTACCAGAGTTGCAGAGGTGTGGTGGCTGCGCCATAGGTAGTCTTCGGATAGTCCTTCCCAAGCTCTTTCTTGGCTGCGGTTTCGTAATTGTCCGACAGGTAGCGCAGGAATAGAAAAGACAGCATGTAATCGCGGAAGTCGTCGGCATTCATCGCGCCACGTAGTTGGTCTGCAATACCCCAAAGGGTGTTGCCCAGTTGTTTTTGATCGTTTTCGGTCATGGAGCCTCTTTTGCCTCAGCTTCCTGCGGAAATAATTCCGGGTTGAATGGGTAACGGTTCAGGAAATCATCGAGGATTTGTTTGAAGTAAGCCTTGTTCTCTTCCAGCATTTCCTGGGGTTCATACAATGAATAATTGCCGTGGCTGAGTATATTGATCAGCCGTGCATGTAAAACACCATCTGGGTCATCGTCATCCTGTTTGATGCAAGCGGAGAAATTCTTGAAGCCATGAAAGCTGGCTGATTTTTCAAGGACACTGCGCAGCATGTTGAAATGATAGGTGTAAAGCTGCCCGGATTTTTCTGCCTGATACAGCTCGGTCAGCATCGCCACATGGTGAAAGAACGGTGTGGCGTTTGTATAGCGCAGCGTGTAATTCGCCGCCCCCTTCGGTTGCGACAGGAAATAGGAGGCCGTCTTTTTGGATTTGCCTGCTTCCAGCTCATTGTGCATGACATTAAAAAACAGGGCATGGTGCGAAGAAACCACAGCACTGATACGATCCTTGCCGTTTTTCAACAAACTGGCCAGATCACTGGCGACTGCAATGACGTTATTGTCATCCAATGAGGAAATAGGGTCGTCTATATAGATATGCTTGACCCATTGATAAGCTTCCGCACCATCAATAACCAACTGAACGATGGCAAGGAAGAAACACCAGATAAAGAGATTTTCTTCCCCGCGTGAAACCTTGATGTTTTCAATGGTTTCTGTCGTTTCGCCAGCTATAACCTCACGCGAAAAGCTGACCGTCCACTTATCGTAGTCGATGGCGAAATCAAAATCGGCATAACGATGCAGAAAGGGACGAATACGGCTTTCCATTTCCAGTTCGTCAAGCCCTGCAAAAAAACGGGACGCATGGTTAAGCTTTAAGGCCCGCTCATTATCACCTTGCAGATCGTTGTCCCAAGTGAACAGGTCTTCAGTAAAAGCATTGAAATAAAGAGTGTCTCCTATATCACCTTGCTTGCCGATATTCTTGAACGTCATCGACAGGCGTGTCTTGCCTGTGCCGTTGTAGGCATAGAGCAGAATGTATTTCTTGTTTTCCACTTCACCGCGCAGGTGTACGGCCAAGTTGTCCAGACTGGTGAAGATAATGTTACTCATCTGTTCACCTCGCCAATAGGTGAGAAAAGTTCCATCTGTATCGTTTCTTTTGTGTCCATAGATGTAGTAGCAGCGCTACACATTTTATTTATATCTTTTTCACTAACTGGCGAATCAATCACCTCGTTGTTATAACTTAGTACGCGAATAACCAGATACTTGACTTTATTGATTGGGCGTTGGACTAACTGAACTTTCATAACATCTGTTGTGTGCAAAGGAAGTGCATCCAGCTTTACTTTTTCCCAAAATTTACCTGTCAAATCTTTGTCAAAAGAAAAAGCACTTTCTTTTTCTTCAACAATATCTATCTTGCCGCGCCAAGATCGCTTGCCTTTCCAGTCGGGGCTGGAAACCGTAATATCTGTCTCTCCAAGATATATATACTCCTCATCCGGCAACTCTTTAATATATAGATGGAAAGTATTTTTTGGTATTGGGGGTAAATTCCCCAGACTAAATGAATCAATGCATTCATCGGACTGAAATTGCTGATAAATTTTGTTTTTTCTTTTTATGCAATCTCTTGGAATTTCATCAGATGTAGAATTGGCTTCTGTAGTAATAAATTCATTTATTTTTCGAACAATATGAATATGCCCTTCTTTTGCCCATTCGTCGGCAGTTTTACCCGTTAGCAAAGCAATAAACGGATTCGCCCCCAGAAGACTAACTACAAGAAATAAATTTGTTTTCCAGCCACCTTCCTCAGGAACACCAACCTGTATACCAATACTTACTCCAAAAAATTCGGAAATCTCCTTGTATGACTCTATAAGCACAAGCAATGAGTCCGAGCTTATCTCATGCTTTCCTTGAGGGTTTCCAAAGTGAATTGGCAAAATGACTGGAACCATGACTTAATCCTTGGCCATATCAGGGAAAAGTTGTTGCATTAGCCCTTTTTTATGGGTCTTGAAGGTGTCAAGTTTTTGGCCTTGCGTGGCAATCAAGTCATCGATGGAAGATAGACAATCAGAGATTTTTTTTTGCTCTTCTAATAACGGAACACTAATAGGCAAACTTAAAAAGGTACTATTTCTTATATGTACTTGTGTGCTTCCGACCATAACGGATTGCATCATTTTTCGATATTTTTCCGTATTAGAAAAGTGTATTAAAAAATCAGAAATAATTGTCTCCTTCGGTTTAAGACCATAAACCCCTTGTGCCAATATATAATTTTTATTTCCTACATATTTGACTATATGTCCAATACTTGGACCAGACGGAACCAAATCTCTTAGAGTTGTTATCAAGTAGTTGCTGTCGACTACAGATTGAAGATTGTTTCTATAAAACTCTTCCTTACAGTATGTTGATTTATCTGTATCAATTTTTAGCCATGAGCCTTCACCAATAGCTTTTTTAGGTATGACTTCGTAGTCCGAGCAAGACACAAAATCTGATGGTGTTAGCGCAGCCCCACCTTTATATGATTCTATGAAATCACCAATTTTATGGGGCGTCCATTCATCAGAAAATTCTTTGAAGCGCAGCTTGGGCAGGGTTTCGCCTTCGCGGGGGAAAAGCTGTTGCATCAGCCCTTTTTTATGGGTCTTGAGGGCGTTGAGCTTTTGGCTTTCTGCTGTGATCAGGTCGTCGATGGAAGACAGGCAGTCGGCGATTTTTTGTTGTTCTTTAATATCTTTGGGTAAGAGTATTGGGCAATCTAAAACATCATCTTTCTTAAGATTTGTTTGCTTTACACCATCATCAAATGCTAAAAAATATGAATTTTTGTTTAACACATAAAACAACATAATGCTTACAGCTTTATACGGGGTAAGTTTGCAGATTCGTTGATTCACTGTATATAAATTGTCAGAATCGACATAAAAGCATTTAGCTATAGCCCTTCCATTGGGAACATCACTTAGCACCATCAAAATATCGTTCTTTTTGGCAATACAAAGGGCAGTGTTTGTATATTTTTTGACTTCGCCTTCGGTGGAGATAAATTTTGAATTTACAACTACAAATTCGCCTGACTCAGCAATATCTTGTTCGTGTGCTTTCCCATTTTCATACTTGGCTACTTGTCCTAAAGTTTTTTCCTCCCACTCCCCCGCATCTCGAAATTCAGGAAAGCATAGGCGGGGTTTGAGTTCACGCTTGGCCGCTTGCTTCATGATCTTTGCTTCTGTCTTATTGTTCATACACACCCAACCCTGGAATCTTTCTTCCCTGGGGGCGTTTTTTATATAAGTATTTTGTAACTATCCTGAGGTCATACCACATCATTGCAGCCTTACTTTTTATTTATTGCCAGATAGCGTACCGGACGGCTGAGTTTTTTCATCGCGCCATCGTTTGTGGCACGTTTCAACCAGTCATTTAGTTGTGATTTGTGCAAACCGGTGCTGTCCAGCAATTGCTCCAGCGTAGAGGGGGATTCAGCTAGTTGCGGAAGTGTGCTTAGGAATACCTGATAAAAATCGAGAGGTACCACTTTCTGAGGTACATCACTTATCGGCACTTCTGTGGCATTTTTTCTGCTGCTCAGTGTTTCCTGTTGAGAAGGCTTATTTACAGCATCAAACAGCCCCGGTTGAGGTTCTGGCTTGACAGATTCACCGACAGAAAACAAATCCTGCTGCTCTTTTTTTGCAGGATAGGTTATGTAGCTGTCAGAGGCCAATAAGCGGGAGATATCCAGGGTTTGAATATCCGCCTCACACCAGCCCCCACCTTTGGCAACCAGATTGGCATTGGCGGCATCGCTATCATCGGTTGGTTTGACCCATAAAGGAACCCAGGCTTTTTTCAGGTTTTCTTCTGCACCGCTGAGGGTGCCACTTTTTTTGCCGGAATGAATCACCAGTGCGCTATCTGCCAGGCAGTAGATGTATTTATTTCGGGCCATGGCATTGCCCGCGCTGAATCCGGCTTCTGGATAAAAGGGCGAAACCAATACAACATGACCATTCATTAGCCCCTTGCGCCATTTGGCACTGGTCGCTGCACGCAACAGGCTGTCGGCCATTACCCCGATGACTGTTCCACCACTGTTCATTGCCCCTTGCATGGCAGCTTCATCCACGCCACGGGCACCGCCCGATACGATAGCGATGCATTCCGAGGCGGCTTTAGCGCCCACCTGTTCGGTAAAGGCCAGATCCGTTTCGCTTGCTTTGCGCGAGCCAATCACCGCCAGACCACCAGCATTGAGCAGCGCTTTATCACCACAACCGAACAAAACTGGTGGTGAATCGGTTTTCAGACGGTATTTCAGCCGTTTCGGATACTCCGGGTCGGAGCGGGTGACCACCCACAAGCCAGCCCGCTGCCACTTTTCCACCGCCAGTGCTAGGCTGTGCCCTCGACTCAGCAATTGTAAAATGCGATCTGTACCAACACGCGCATCATGCCAGCCACTGAGCAAGGCCCCCGGTTCCGATACCAGCAAATCCGCAGGGGTGATAGATTTTTCTTTCAGCCAGACGGCAAAACGCCCCCATTCAATATTGGTGAGCGGCCGGACGTCTACACTGCCTGCCTTGCTGAAATAGCTGGTCAGCAGCAGTGTGGCCTGTGCGTTTTCTGATAAGGTACCCGATACATTCATGAATCTTTCACCGAAGAAGAAGCCAGCGCGGCTGGGTAAACAGGACCGCTGCCCGCTTGTTGTAATAGGGCGGCAATGACGGTCAGCGTCCAGCCGGAATCCACTATGTCATCCAGCAACAATACTGGTCCATCGGGTACTGGCTGTTGAATGGCAAAAGCGCCATCCAGATTACGACACTGATGAAAACGGTTTTGCTGACCTTTTTGGGGCTGATTGTCCTTCACCTTGCTGACCGCATTAACAAAGGGCAAGCCCAGTTGTGCCGCCAGCCGGCGGGCAAAGTCCGGTACCAGCTCAGGGTGATTACGTGATGGTACACAACAAACCCAGGCGGGGGTGGGGCCTGGTTGCCAGCGTTGCCGGATCATCTCTGCCATGGCTGCCACCAATTCATTTCCAAAGCGGCTTGCATGTTTATGGTCTGCCACTGTTTTGCCCCAACCCGCATCGTTCCAGCGTGACAGCACACGACCCTCCTGTGCTCGCAGATGTTGTGGCAGATTGCCCCGAAAGCCGTATTCAATAAAGGCATTGGCAGCCACTTGTGCTTTCGGCACTATCACCATTTCTGCATGTTTGAGAAAGGTGGCGGCCTGATGGGCAAGTGTGGGATTGATCGGCAAATCCACTACAGGCTGACCAAGGCAAGAGGCACATTTGCTGCAAAGCGTTGGGTCATTATCATCCAAAGCGCGGCGCAAAAAGGTCATCTTGCAGTTACTATCTGCCAGATAGGCTTGTACTTCAGCCCATTCCTGTTCGCGCTGCTGCGTAAGGTGAGCAATTCGGGCATGATCCATCTGGTAATGAACGGGGGTTCTGTACCAGCGGCTGCCCTCTTTAATTACCGGTGCAGGGTTTTCCACACTCAATAGCTTCAGTACTTTTTCGATCTGGCCGTGACGAAGGTTGGTTTGTTCTTCAATGGAACGAATCGACAAGCCATCGCTCTGCTCCAGTACCTGCAAAATCTCGTTAACCTGCGTTTCGGAAGGAAAAGCTGATTCCCTGAAAAATTCATGGATGTCCCGATCTTCCACCCCGGACATCAGCACACCGACCGCATGGTCGATGCCACGCCCGGCACGGCCCACCTGCTGGTAATAGGCCACAATCGAGCCTGGTGCCTGATAGTGAATGACAAAACTCAGATCCGGCTTGTCGTAGCCCATGCCTAGGGCGGTGGTGGCAACCAATACCTTGAGCCGGTTGTTTAACAGCAAATCTTCCAGATGCTGGCGATAGGCATTGCTGTTTTCAAACCCTTCGGCCTCAATGCTGCCGTGATAAGCCTTGGCATCAATGCCATTGCGGCTTAGCCAATTGGCCACCTGTTCGGCATCGCGCACCGTCAAGGTGTAGACAATGCCCGTGCCCGGTAACGCTGGAATCACTTGTACCAGCCAAGCCAGGCGGGAGGCCTGATCAGGTAGCACCATGCTTTGCAGTGCCAGGCTTTCACGAATCAGTGGACCACGTTGAATCTGGATATTACCCAACTGGGTTTGAATATCGTCAACCACGCGGTTATTGGCTGTCGCTGTTGTACCTAACACCGGCGTATTTGGCGGTAATTGACGGAGGATATTCACAATGCGTCGGTAATCCGGGCGAAAATCGTGCCCCCAATCGGAAATGCAGTGCGCCTCATCAATTACCATCAGTGCAATGCGATCAGCGATGGGCTGCAAGACGGTTGCAATAAATTCATCGTTGGCTAGGCGCTCCGGTGAAATCAACAGGCAGTCGATCTGGTTAGTCAGAATTCGTTGGGTGACTGCTTGCCAGTCGGCGGTATTGGTGGAGTTCATTGTTTCCGCCACAATACCCAGGCGTCGGGCGGAATCAATCTGGTTACGCATTAACGCCAGCAAGGGAGAAACAATAATTGTTGGCCCCATTCCCCGGTCACGGAATATTTTAGTGCTGATAAAATAAACCGAGCTTTTACCCCAACCAGTGCGCTGTACCACCAGTAGTTTCTGCCGCTGATTGACCAGGGCGTCAATGGCTTCCCACTGACCGTCACGGAATTGAGCAACTGGGTTAGCCAGTGCGGTTTGCAGCAGGTGCTGGGCTTGTGCTCGATTCATGATCACTCCTTATATGGGCATTAAACCTGTTTCTAATCAATTTTGGTTTCAGCTTGGTTGCTTTGCATCTGCTTTATTGCTCATACACACCCAACCCCGAAATCTCTCGCCCCTGGGCGCGCTTGTGCAGCAAAGGAATCAGGTCGTCCATCAGTGCCAGTTCTTTTTGGGTGCGGGCTTTCCAACCGAGTTCTTGGGCTGTGAATAATTCGCTGAGCTGTTCGCCGTCGAAGATCATCCTGCGCAGAATGCTATCCACAAAGGTTTGCAGAGCAGTGGCTTCCAGCTCGTGCTTGTCGGCAATAGCGGCCAGCGCGCTAGCGTTCTTGTTGGCCTTGAATTGCTCATAGCCCTGGCGGATGGTTTTTTCATCCAGCGCTTCGCCAGCTTTCAGGCTGTTGATGTATTCGGCAATATCGTCGCGCTCGTCGATGAATTTGGCATCGGACTGGATGAGACCAATCAACTGCTCACGATTCATCTTCTGCTTGCCTGCGGGCTGCTGTGAGTATTTGGCGATCAGCGCCATGATGTAGTCGTAGTCGATTACGGCAGAAGCAAACAACACGAATTCAAAATCCAGTTGATCGACCAGTGCCTGTTCCTCTGAATCTGCTGCATTGCCCCCCTTGTTTTGCTGCCCTTTGAGGCGCTGGGCAGTTTCCAGATACACACCCTTGAAGCCCTGCAACTGCTCTGGCGGGATGATTTGCGCGATTTGCTCAGCATTTTCGTCGCTCAGGTCGGTGTATTGGTCGAGCTGGGTCTTGAGGCGTTGCACTTCCTTGAAGAGATTGATGAACTGGCCGCGTGCGGCGTCGCCCTTGAGGTTGGGCACGTCTTGCGGTTTGTTTTCCAGCCCCTGTGATTGCATGAAGTCGTCCAGTTTCTGTACGGCGGTTTGCAACTTGTCGATGACCTTGGGCGCGGGATCGACCAGCCAGATTTCCTTTGGTGGTTTGCCGGATTCGCCGGAAAACAGGGCAATGGCGTCATTGACGGCAGCTTCCTGCTGGCGGAAGTCGAGGATATTGCCGTAGGGCTTGGTATCGTTGAGCACGCGGTTGGTGCGTGAAAACGCCTGAATCAGGCCGTGGTATTTGAGGTTCTTGTCCACGTACAGGGTGTTGAGGAATTTGGAATCGAAGCCGGTAAGAAGCATGTCCACCACGATCACGATGTCGATCTTCTGCGCGTGGGGCAGGTCGGCATTAGGGTATTGTTGATCTTTAATGCGCTTTTGCACGTCCTGATAGTAGAGGTCGAATTCATTGATGCTGTGGTTGGTGCCAAAGCGGATGTTGTAGTCGGCAATGATGGCCTTGAGCGCTTCTTTCTTCTTGTCCGGCTCCTGTTCGTTGTCGGATTTTTCCTGTGGCAGGTCTTCCTGAATCTGCTGCACGTCCTTGTTGCCTTCGGCGGGTGGCGAGAACACGCAGGCAATGTTCAGAGGGTGGAGGTTCTCGTCTGCCGCTTGTTTTTCCGTCTGTATTTCCTTGAACAGTGCGTGATATTCAATGGCTTCATTGATAGAGGCAGTGGCCAGCAGGGCGTTGAACTTGCGCCCGGCGGTGGCTTGGTCGTGTTTGGAGAGAATCGCTTCGATCACAGCCTTTTTGGCCAAGGCTTCGCCCGGTTTTGGCGGGTTCTTGCCCTCCGGTTTGTAGTAGTCGATGTGAAAGCGCAGGACATTGCGGTCTTCGATGGCGTGGGTGATGGTGTAGGCATGCAGTTGCCGCTGGAAGATGTCTTGCGTGGTTTTGTAGCTGGCCTGCTGACCTTCAATCTGCTGATAGCTGGCGTTCTGCTCGAAGATGGGCGTGCCGGTAAAGCCGAACAACTGGGCGTTGGGGAAGAACTCCTTGATGGCCTTGTGGTTCTCGCCGAATTGCGAGCGGTGGCATTCGTCGAAGATAAAGACGATGCGCTTGTTGCGTAGCGGCTCCAGACGCTCTTTGTAGTTTTTCTTGTGCGTGCCATCGAGTGCGAGGCCGAGCTTCTGGATGGTGGTGACGATTACCTTGTCAGCGTAGTCGTCGGAGAGCAGGCGCTGCACCAGGGTTTCGGTGTTGGTGTTCTCTTCGACGCAGCCTTCCTGGAAGCGGTTGAATTCTTCCCGCGTCTGGCGATCGAGGTCTTTGCGATCCACCACGAACAGGCATTTTTCGATGACTGGATTGTCCTTGAGCAGGGTGGACGCCTTGAAGGAAGTGAGCGTCTTGCCGCTGCCGGTGGTGTGCCAGATGTAGCCATTGCCACAGTGCTGCTGGATGCACTCGACGATGGCCTTGACCGCATAAATCTGGTACGGGCGCATCATCATCAGCTTTTGCTCGCTGGACACCAGCACCATGTAACGGCTGATCATCTGACCCAGGGTGCATTTGGCGAGGAAGGCCTCGGCAAAATCGTCCAGATGGGTGATTTTCTTGTTGTCTTCCCCTGCGAACTGGTAGAGCGGCAGAAAGCGCTCGTCGGCGTTGAAACTGAAGTGGCGGGTATTATTGTTGGCAAAGTACCAGGTATCGCTGCGGTTGCTGACAATGAAGAGTTGCAAAAAGCACAGCAGGGTTTTGCCGTAGCCGTTGCCGGGGTCGTTCTTGTAATCAACGATCTGCTGCATGGCGCGGCGAGGGCTGAGGGCCAATGTTTTCAGCTCGATCTGTACCACCGGCACGCCGTTGATGAGCAGCAGCACATCGTAACGGTGGTGGCTGTTGTCGGTATTGATGCGAAGCTGGTTGACCACCTCGAAATCGTTTTTGCACCAGTCCTTGAGGTTGACCAGGGTGTAGAACAGTGGCGTGCCATCGTCGCGCTCGAAGCTGTTGCGCTCGCGCAGGGTGCGGGCAGCAGCGAACACGTCCGGGGTGACGATCTGTTCCAGCAGGCGGGTGAACTCGCTGTCGGTCAGGTGGACACGGTTGAGCGCCCCGAACTTTTCACGGAAGTTCTTTTCCAGTGCAGCCCTATCACGGATATCGGGGCGCGGGCTATATTTGAGATCGGCCAGTTTTTCTATCAGAGCCTGTTCGATTTTTTGTTCGGTCATTGGCAACGCTCAGTGAATACAGAAAAGTGGCTTTATGACCACACCATAAATTTTGATTGAAAAATTGATCATCCAGGTTTTGCATTCGGATTTTTATTAAGTCTGCAACGCCCGCAGCGCATGTTCTGGATCAGCTTCCACAATCCGCAGCAATGAACGTGCGGCCCCTGTTGGATGTCGACGACCTTGCTCCCAATTTTCCAGTGTACGCTTGCTGACACCCAAAATGACCGCAAACTTTTCCTGGGAAATCCCTAGACGATCGCGAATTGCTTTTACTTCAGGATGGGGAAAATCAACATTGCGTGAGGCATTTTTGTCGCCTTTAACAATCTTGTCCATCTCTTGGATGCTTTCCAGGCGTTCATTAGATATTTCTTTTTTCATGGTCACCACCTCTCAACAAGGGGTTTGAGATTGGTAAATGTGCCGGATTATACGCCAATGACGTAGATCGTCCAGCCTGATGACCCTATGCACAAAGCACAACCGATTTTGCCGATTTCATTTCTGATTGGCGTAGAAAGAAAAGCCCCCATAAGTCATTGCTCATAGGGGCTTGTAGTATGCAGAGTTAGCCGGGTATCTACCCGAGGTTAGGCAACCTTTTCCGACTAAATGCCGTCAACCCCACCAACATCACCGTGGTAGTCAAAATCGCCATCAAACTCATTGCCATACCCACTCCCGGTGACCCCTGTTCAAACTGACCGAACACAAAAGTGGATACCGTTTGCATCCCCGCCGGTGTCACCATCAGTGAGGCGACCAGTTCGCGGGAGGCGATGGCGAAGACCATGAGCATGGCGACGAGCAGGCTGGGGGCGAGTAGCGGTAGGAGGATGTGGATAAAGCTGCGGGTAAATCCGGCGCCGGAGACGCGGGCGGCGGCTTCGAGGTTTTCGCCCAGTTGGCGCAGGCTGGCGCTGGTGTAGCGCACCGGGTAGGGGAGCAGCAGGCAGCTGTAGGCGAGCAGGAGCATCAGGCTGGTGTTGTATACGTTTACCGGCCAGAAGGGTTGGTTCCAGGCGAGGATCAGGCCTACGGCAACAACGATGGCGGGCAGGGTGTTGGGCAGCAGCGAAAGGAAGTCCAGCCAGCTTTTGCCTTTGAAACTGGAGCGCACTACCAGATAGGCGACCAGTGCGCCCAAAACGCCGGTGAGCAGGGCGGTGCCGGTGGCGAGGCTGAGGCTGGTGACCAGTGCGGCCAGGGCGCCGTCCTGGTTGGCAAAGAGGGCGGTGAAGTGGCGGGTGGAGAGGTTGCTCCACTGCAAGCCGCCGGAGAGGGTGTCGGTGCTGGCGGTGGCCAGTACCGCCAGCAGGGGCACGCCTACAGCTAAAAAACACATGAATGCGAACAGTGCCAGCACCGGCCAGCGCCAGGGGCCGAGTTCGGCTTTGTCGAAGGGCACGGGTTTGCCGGTCTGGCTGACGTAGCTGCGGCGGTTGATCAGCCAGTGTTGCAGCCAGAAGGCGAGCAGTGCCAGCAGTACCAGGATCAGGCTGAGTACGGCGGCGCCGGGCATATCCAGCGGCCAGTCGGAGAAGCGCCGGTGAATTCCCGTGACCAGCACTTCAAAGCCGATGGCGGCGCCCAGGGTGGCGGGGGTGCCGAATTCTTCGATGCTGAGGGCAAAGGCGAGTAGCAGGCCTGCGGCCAGGCCGGGCAGGGAGAGGGGCAGGGTGATGCGCCAGAAGGCGGTCCAGGGCGTGGCGCCGCAGACTTGCGCCACGGCGGCATAACGCCCACCCACGGCACTCAACGTGCGCGATACGGCAAAGTAGATGACCGGGAAAATATTGAAGGCCATCACCAGTACGATGCCGCTGAAGGAAAACACCAGGTCGTCACCCGCGAAGCCCAGCAACTGCTGGCTGAAGCCGTTGGTTTGCAGGGTCATTACCCAAGCCAGGGCGGCGATATAGGGTGGGATCATAAAGGGCACCAGCAACAACAGGTCCCACCAGGCGGCACCCGGCAAGCGCGTGAGGGCGCGCAGCACGCCGAGGGGCACGGCGATCAGTGCTGAGGCGATCACCACCGTCACACCCAGTTTTACGCTGTTGCCGGTCAGTTCCAGCAGCTCCGGGTCGGCGAGGTTTTGCAGCAGCGGGCTGAAGGCGTTGGCCAGGCTGCCGCGGGTCAGTTCGGGGAAGATCACTTGCAGGAGCACAAACACCAGCGGCAGGCCGACCAGCAATAACAGGCTGACCAGTGCAAGCCAGAGCGGCAGCCGTGCCGTCAGGCGGTGTATGGCGGAGAAGCGGTGCGGGCTGGCGGGAGCAAGAGTAGCGGCGCGCATCTAGCGGGTCACCCGGCGGAATTGGCTGAGGATTTCACCCCGGCGCGTCTCCAGGGTTTCGCTGTCTATCGCGATGAGCTTCAGTTCCTGCAAGCCGGGGCGGCGACCGGGTACATCCTGCCGTGCGGGTATCAGGAATACTTCCGCGACGGCCTGCTGGCCTTCAACGGACAGCAGGTAATCGAGGAATGCCTTGGCCCGCTCAGGCTGGCGGCTGTAGCTGAGGATCATCATGGGCCGCGGGGCGATGACCGTACCGCTGGCGGGAAAGATGATGTCGATGGTTTCGCCCCTGGCCTGCTGGCCGTAGGCGATATAGTCCACCGCACCTATGGCCGCCGCCTTGGCGCCTTGCAATACCGGGTTGAGGGCGCGCGCATTGGGGCCGGAGACGACCATGCCGTTGCGGCGCAATTGGCCCAGCAGGTCCCAGGTGGCTTGCTCGCCCTTGCTGGCCAACATGCCGCCGAGCCATTCAAAGGCGGCGCCGCTTTGCGCCGGGTCGGGCATCAACAATTGGCGGCGATAGACCGGCTGGGTCAGGTCCTGCCAGTCGGCGGGTTTGGGTGTGTTGCTTTTGTTGTTCCATACCAGCGCTAGGGCGGCTACGCCTTGGGCGATGTAGTGGCTGTCCTTGAGGGAGTCCGGTACCTGCTCGGCACCCTTGGGGCTGTAGGCCAGCAAGTCACCGGCGCGTTTCAGGGCGACGGCGGAATCCCTGGAGGCGGAGATCACTACGTCGGCCACCGGGTTGCTGCGCTCGGCTTCCAAGCGCGCCATGATCTGGCCGGTGGTGCCTTGGAAGACCTGCACTTTGGTGCCGGTGTTTTTTTCAAAACTGGCGGCGAGGGTCTGGATCAGGTCGTTGGGACCGGCGGAGTAAACTGTCAGTGATTGTGCGGCGGCTGTGCTGCTGACTAGCAATATAAGAATAAACAGGTAACGCATTTGTGTGTCCTCTTCGGGATTTGGTCATTAATAAAAAAATGGTCGTCAAACTAAAAGGCTTTAACGAGTTTGATGTTGGCACAATGTGAGTTTGGCGTTAGGTACTGTGTTTCGAAACCCTCAAGTCAGGGACGACTTGAGGGAGCTACAGGGAAGATACATTCACCACATCCCTGTGGCTCACCCTTCGGGCAGCTTCGCTGTGCAAATTGGCAATCCTGCCAATTTGTCATGCGTTTTCGAAACACAGTACCTAATGACAAACGGGCTACGAAGTCTGTCCTATCAGGCTAACTCTTCTTCAGCCAAAACTTTTCCAGCTCCAATTGTTTGGAGCAGTGTTAATTGCACTGGCTGCCCATGGCTATCCCAAGCGTGGAGCGAGTTGCAGGCGAGGGCGAGCGAGATGTGATTGTTGGCCGGTGGGCAGTTCGGTAAATGCAATTTCACGGTATCGCCCTGATCGAGCTGGATTTCGGCCTGGTAGTAATTCCCCTGGTAAAGGCGACTGCGTACTCGCCCGTGCAGTGGGCCATCGGGGTGGATTACCAGGGCGCGGTGGGGAATTAACAGGCGGATAAATCCAGTGGTTGCCGAGGGTTTTGCTAGCGGGAATTGCCAATTGCCGAGCCTTACGCCGGTAGGTGTTAGCTCACTGTGGATCAAACTCCCCGCATCAAGGAATTCCGCAATATCCGGTGTGGCGGGGTGATGAAACAATTCCTCCGGCGATGCCAATTGCGCGATACGGCCCTGGTGCATCACCGCTACTTTATCGGCCAGGGCAAAGGCTTCCTGCTGGTCGTGGGTGACGAAGACGGCGGTCAGGCCAAGGTTGTCGATCAGGGTGCGAATCTCCAGCGCCAGTTGGGCGCGCAGGTTTTTATCCAGGTTGGAGAGGGGTTCATCCATCAACAGTAACGCCGGTTGCGCGACTATGGCGCGCGCCAGGGCGATGCGCTGTTGCTGGCCGCCGGACAGGGTGCCGGGGCTGCGTTCCGCCAGGTGGGAAAGGCCCACCAGTTCCAGTGCCCAGCGGATGCGCTCCTGCTGTTCAGCGCGTGGCATTTTTTTCATTTGCAGGGGGAAGGCGAGGTTTTCAGCCACGGTCATATGGGGCCAGAGGGCGTAGTCCTGGAACACCATACCCAGGCCGCGCTGTTCCGGCGGCAGGTTGAGTTTGTCGCCTGTTACCCGCTTGCCGCGAATGTCGATTTCACCGCTGTCGGCTGCCAGCAACCCGGCAATGCAGCGCAGCAAGGTGGTTTTGCCGCAGCCGGACGGGCCGAGCAGGGCCAGCACCTGGCCGGGTTCCAGCGTCAGGTTGAGGTTGTCGAGGGCGATATGGTCGCCGAAGGCTTTGCCGAGGTGGCGGATTGCCAGCGGTAATGTGGGAATGTCGGTAGAAAGCATCTGGTTTTTGTCGAAAATCGGGGCTGGACGGAATGTCCCGCGTCAGCCCCGGATGATAGTGACACTATGGTGACGTTTTGATGACACTTCCATGTCGAGTCAGCCTTGTCGGGCGAATGGCACCCGACAAGGTGTCAGCGCTTAGTAACGCTCCATAATGGTTTCGGTCTTGAGTGCGGAATCCGTCAGCAGCCAGCCTTTGTTGTTCAACAATTGCAACAATGCCGCCCGTTTTTGGGTGGCGGTGAGCGCATTGGCGGTTTTGAAGGAGGCTTCGACCAGATATTCATAAGCGGTGCCGGTTGCATTGAGGATGTGCCAGATTTCGATGGTTAATTCCAGGCCATCAAAGTCGCCGGTGTAGCGCTCGAAATACACATTGCCGTAGAGGCGCGCGTTGTCAATTTGGTCCAGGCCCCAGCCGGGTGCAGACCAATTGACCAGCAGCGGAATGGCATTGGTGGTGGCGATGGTTTTGGTGTCGGTGAGGTTGGGCAGGTTCAGGCCGCTGTAGCCGCCCAGGGTCAGGTCATCGTTGCGCTGGAAGCTGATGGTGCGGTTGCTGTAGCCCCAATCAACCTCTACTTCATTGCCGTGACAGGCGTTGATGCCCTGGCCGTAAGCGGTTTGCAGGGTGCTGCCCAAAGTACCGGCGCCCACCGGGTAGCGTTTTTTGTATTGTAGGCGATAGGTGCCCTGGTCTTCGCGTTTGCGGGTGCGGATGCTCCAGCCGCTGTCGAACAGGTCCAGGTTGTCGGTATCCAGGAAGTGCACCATGAATTTCTTCACCGACGAGCCTGTGTCGAATTCATTGCGCACACTGCTGATCAGTTTCTGGCTGCCGTTCAGCACCACCACCGGGTTGAGGTAGGCTTTCACTTCATACATACCGATTTCGGCGGGCGCCGCGCAGGAGAGGGCTGAGTCCAGGTTGAGGGAATCCACATACAGGGTGCGCTGGAAACCGTCGGGACCGGTATTGGCGCTGTTGCTGCGGTCGCGGGCGCGAACACTCAGGCGCGCGGATTGGATACCGGTTAATGCGGCCGCGCTGCGGGCTTCAGTAGTGACCAGGTAGAGCCATTCGCCGGGCAGGTTGTTGAGGGCAAAATCCTCGCGCAACTGCAAGCCGTTGTTGACGCCGCTGCTGCAATTGCTGCTGGTGTAAAAATCCACATTGAGGCGGATACCCAGGTGATCGTGCGGGCTGTGGCTCATCACCGACACTGACGGGCGCAGGTCGATGGTGCCGTTAACAGGCACGCACTGGTCCAGGCTGCTGCTGCCGAAGTTGCCGGTCAGCTGCTGGAAATAAAACCCATTGCTGCCGCTCTTGGCAAAGGGTAAGGCACCGGCACCGGCGCGCAGGCTGGTGTCGCCGTCCCGGTCAACCCGCCAGCCACTGGAGCCCAGCAAGTAACCCAGGTGATTGGCATCGATATGGTTGAAGTTGCCGTTGCGGATCAGGTTGGTGCTGCTGCCGGTTTGGGTGACTTTGATGTCGTCCACCCAGATATAACGGGATGCGGATGCAGAGTCATCGCGAATGCGCAGGGAAAAGCGCATGGCCGTTGTGCCCGCCGGAATATCGCCGGCACTTTGGGTCAGGGGGCCGGTGGTGCCGTGGGTTGCGGCGGTGATGGTTTTCCACTGGTTGGCCGCTATGCCGCTGACCGAACCCAGGCGGATATCGCGGTCGGCATTGTGCAATGGGCCGCTGCCGAGGCGATTGGTGGTGATATCCGTCTGCATATCTTTTTCACAGGTGGCCATATCGGCATAGAAGTGCGGGTTGAGGCGCAGGCGCAAGTCATTGGACACCGGGTTGACATTGGTGCGCACCTGGAAGCTGATGCCCAGGTCTTTGCTCGCATCCAGCGGAATGCACTGGTCGAGTTTGTTATCGCCGAAGTTGGCGTTGAGGGTGTGGAAGCGAAACGCACTTTGATCTGTAGCTGCCGGAACGCCGTTGGTTTCGATAATGCCGCCGTTGCCGGTCAACAGCATCCAGGCGGGCATAAACCCTTTGCCGGCGGAGGTAGTGTAGTGCTGGTTGCCGCTGGCCCGGCTGTTAAGGCTGGCGAAATCGTTATTGCTGAGGGCAAAGTTCTGAGAAGCCAAAAGGCCGAGGCCGGTGGTTAAGAGTGTGAGGGAAAATCGGTTAAGCATGTTCAATGCTCCTGTTGATCATGTCGCGGGAACATTCCGGTGAAAGCGCCAATAACGGGATTTTTCCGGGATGCATGGAAGTACAGCGAGCGCAAACGCTCACCGCCTGACCAAGCTCGTGGTGATTGCGGATTGAACAGGGAGTACGGACAGCCGCAGGCCTACCGCCAAACAGGTAAAAAAGCACAGGTTGTTATCCTCTTTGGGACTTGATCAGAACCTTGATCTTTAACCAACCCGGCTACAGTGCGATGACGTCCGTGTGAATTCTTGATGACATGCCTGTCCAGGCTAAGAAGGATTTTGCTGATACCGGCGAATGCCGCGGGCCAATTCGATCACCGATAGCGGTGCCGAACCTTCAGCTTTATTGCTCAGCGTAACGAAAACATTTTGTCCCGCTCCCGCAGTACCCGCAATTACGCGCACTAAGGCAGCGCGCGTTTCCGGATCGGGATCCATTATTTTATCGTAAGGCGAATACAAAGCCTGCGCGTCTTCGTAACCGTAGGCGCCGTGTAAAGGGTTGAGGTTCCAGCGGCATACCAATGGACCGGGCCAAAGCGCGCGTAAGATCGGGAGTTGTTCGGCAATGCGCGGCATCTTGGCGTGCAGCCCCATGCAATAGGTCGCGCCGGTGTCGCGTAGTGCCTGGACAAATTGCGGGGTTAACCATTGCGGATCGCGCACTTCTACTGCGACGACGCCGTCGGGTGCGACGCTTTTTAAATCGGGAATCGCTTTCAATAATGCATGCAAGCGATCAATCACTTTTGGCATTTGCCCAAGCCATGCTGTGGGAAGCGGGCTGATCTGGAATACCAGCGCACCAAGCCGGTGTTTTAATCCTTCCAGGGCGGGCTCAACAAATGTTTGTACCGCTTGTTCTGCATTAAGGAAATTCGGGTTTTGCCGCATACCGCGACCGGTTTCATCGCGCACCAATGCGTCGGTCACAAGACTTGGTGCTTTTACGACGAAGCGGAAATCGTGCCCGACTTGCGACGCATACTCAGCAAACTGGGCGACGTTTAATGGCCGATAAAAACTGCGATCAACACTGACTGTACGGAACAGGGGATGTTGGGCGTAGGCGGCCAATCCGTAACGCGACAAGTTGGTTTCCGCATATTCACCGTTCCATACCAATCCATCCCAGCCCGGATAATTCCAGGATGAAGTGCCCAGACGCAGATGGGCAGGCAGGGTTTGCGCCAGTTCCATCAACACCGGATCGACAATAGCTGGCTCCACACTGTTGCCGGATTTTTTCGTCGGCATGTCGGCATCACCAAATAAAGGATTTTGCATAAAGAATCTGTCCAGCGGTCAGGCGTTAACGAGTGTTGAGCGGCAGCATATAGAAGCTGGTTTGTTGTGTCAGCTATCGCCAAAAGACCGGTTACCAGTAATATGCGCACTTTCTGTTGTGATTATTGGATTTGTTTATGTTGAGCGAATTGCTCGCCATTCTTGCCCCTATTGTTATTTCAGTGGGCGCCGGTTTTATCTGGGGCAAAACCGGTACTTATTTCCCCTCGGATTTTATTTCGCGCATCGTGATGAATATCGGCACGCCTTGTTTGATTATCAGTGCCATGGTGAAAGTAGATGTGCAGCCATCGGTGATGGGGCAGGTGGCACTTGCGACGGCAATCGTGATGACTGCGATGGGGCTATTTGGTTGGGCATTGTTGCGCTGGATGAAATTGGAAATCGCAACTTACCTACCGCCCCTGGTGTTTCCCAACAACGGCAATATGGGTTTGCCGCTGTGTTTGTTCGCCTATGGGCAAACCGGTCTCGCGCTCGCGCTGGGCTCATTCATGGTGATGATGGTGGCGACTTTTACAGTAGGCTTGTTATTGGTGACCGCGAGTGAAGGTGGCATCTTCAAACGCATGGGATCGATCGCCAAACAACCGGTGATTTATTCAATGATTATCGCGGTATTTTTATTGGTGACTGATACCGGATTACCGCGTTGGATAAGTAATACCCTGGATTTATTAGGTGGTATTGCCATCCCGTTAATGACTATTGCATTGGGCGTTTCACTGGCGACATTAAAAATCCATTTTTGGAAGCGCAGTTTATTTTTCAGTTGTGTACGCGTCGGCGGTGGTTTGTTATTCGGTTTTATCGTATGCGAAATTTTGGGCTTGACGGAGGTGTCGCGTAATGTGGTTTTATTGCAATCTGCCATGCCTATAGCCGTATTCAATTATTTACTGGCCTTGCGTTACAACCGCCATCCGGAAGAAATTGCAGCTATGGTGATGGTATCCACTTTGGTTGCATTTATGGGATTGCCGTTTCTGCTTATGGCGATTCTATAAACGCCTGGGAAATTTCTGAGGACTTGTTTAGACGTTTCATGTAATCCAGAATTTCCAGCGCATTTTCTTCCGGTGTTTTTGCTGTGGTGTGTAGATGAAGCTCAGGTTTCAAGGGGGCTTCGTAGGCTGAGTCTATTCCCGTAAATTCAGTGATTTTCCCTGCGCGCGCTTTACGGTATAAGCCTTTGGGGTCGCGTTGTTCACATACATCCAACGGCGTATCAATAAAAATTTCGATAAATTCCGTAGGCGAAAAGCGTCCGCGAATATCATCCCTCATTTGTTGCAGCGGCGAGATTGTGGCTGTGATGACTACGATGCCCGCATCGACCATCAGTTTTGCAACCTCTCCAACTCGCCGGATATTCTCCTGGCGATCAGCCATGCTAAAGCTGAGATCCTTACACAAACCGGTCCGTAATACATCGCCATCCAGCAAGTAGCTTTTACAGTTTTCTGCCGCAAGCGCTGCTTGTAAGGCAGCTGCTGTGGTCGATTTCCCTGAGCCGCTTAAACCGGTAAACCAGAATACACAGGGGGCACAGCTGAATTGTTTATTAGGGGATTGTTGTAATTGCATTGGATTCTTGTGCGTTATGGTTATTGTTTATGGACATTAATAATTAGTTGGATCTGGCAATTGTTCTGGATCAAGTGTGCCAAATGGTAACAGATAAAACTGATGTGTGTCGCTAAAATAAATTCCCCCCTCACAATATCCTTTTGATTTTCCTTTCTTGCCGAAAGTTATCCATAAAAAAATTAGCAGCGTTTTGTTAATGCCTATTAGTTCTGTAAAACCGTACGACAATTCATTGAGTTTTCAATTTTGCCAGCTACCCTCAATTCTGGGTCTTTGTGGTAAACATGGCTTTAAAATTTTTTAACTTTTTATTGCTGCGTTTATTTCTAATAAAATTTAGAACAGGGATTAAGAAACTGAAAACACTAATTCGGGGTATCAATTTCGATAAATTTAGTCCATCGGTGCGGTGGCGCACATTCGGTTTGGTTTTTTGTTTATTGATTTTTGCTGGATTGGTTCAGGCTATTGAAAAACAATATTTTAATCAACGAGACAGTGTTTCAGAATTCAACTTTATTAACTTTTCACAAATGATAACTCTTGAGCGAATTTCCACTCGCCATAGTTTGAGTCAGGATTACATCATTCGTGAAACTGGAATGATAGTGGTGTTGAGTAATCGGTTGATTGTAAAAACTGCTGAGGGTATTAATGGTAGGCATATCAAGAGTTTGGGTACAGCGATAACGCAGGTGAATGAACTTTACGCCGGTAAAGGATTTACGTATTTTTCGGTGGAGTTTAAATCAGATATTCCTATGGCGCTTATGCTAGAACAGTTGCGCGATAATCCTTCAGTGTTGTTAGCACAGCCTGATATTTTGCAATACACAAAAAAAGCATCCATAGCCAGTTCCCGGGAGCATATTCTCCAACATTCCCACACTAAACAGAGTCGGCAACCCTATCTTGATCAACTCCGTATTCCGGCTTTGTGGCTGCAGACTCGCGGTGCCGGTACTCGGCTTGCCATTATTGATGATGGAATAGATCTTTCACATCCCGCCTTTGCAACAACCGACATTAATTTTGTGTTCGATACTCGCACGCGTGAATTATCCGCACTGCCATTAAGTGCGATTGATACACATGGCACTCAAGTCGCAGGCATTATTTTTTCGGCACATGATTCTGATTCGCTTAAAGGCATAGCGCCCGAGGCACAACTGATTGCCATTCGCCAACCTGATAGTTGGACATCCAATACCTTACTTGCGTTTCAGCTTGCCGCGCTCGCAAAAGCCGACGTAATCAATTGCAGTTGGAATACTCAACTTTTATTAGAGCCGGTGGCCGATGTTGTAAATGATATGGCAACTAATGGTCGCAATGGTAAAGGCATTGCCGTGGTTTTTTCGGCCGGTAATGAAGGTATGAGTCTTGTGCAGATGAAAACGGAAGCAACGATTCCAGCAGCAATTACTGTCGGTGCATTGAATGCAGGTGGTGCGAAATTACGGTCAAGTAATTACGGTGAAATTGTAGATGTTTCAGTGTATGGCGCCGCGGTGCGATCAACCGCAAACAAAGGCGGACACCACGCATTTTCCGGCACCTCATTATCCGCCGCCATAGTATCAGGTTTGTCTGCGCTACTCATTAGTGTGCAGCCTGATATCAGTTTGCAGCAGTTGCAAGAAGAAATAAAAAAGCGCGCCCATGTCGTACCCGCCATGGGTTTTACAAATCAAGAAGGGCATGGTGATAGCTGATGACGATCAAGGAATCCGTTGATGGGCAACAATTAAAAGCAGCTCATCAGGCTTTGTATAATGAGTTGGATTTTAGTTGCCAATACAGCGACAACCTGCCAGCCATTTTCAAACAGTTGAATATTTCGGTTGCATTTACCTCGTATCAAGCGGGTCGCTTGATGTTGTTGCGCAGTGATGGCAAAAGTCTGGATGTGAATTTCAAAAGTTTTGCCCGTCCAATGGGGTTGTCGGCTACAGAACAGGGTTTAACACTGGGAATATTTACCCAGGTGATGCAATTCCAGCGCGAGGACGGATTGCTGGCGCAGATAAAAAAACCGCTAACCCGAATCGAAGAAGATGTCACTGCTCCGCGCATTAAACCCAAAGAACTGATTGATTCGGATAATCAATTCGTCCTTGATGCAGTTGATGAAGAAGCAGCGCAGAAGAAACAAAGACTGTACGAAGAATCCATGTATGCCCCCGTTGATAAACGGGTAGATGGTTGTTTTATTACGCGCGCATCGCACTACACCGGCATGATCAATGTTCACGATATTGCTTGGGGCGATGAAGGTTTATGGGCAGTCAATTCCAGTTTTTCCTGCCTCTGTACACTCGAACCTGATTACAGTTTTGTTCCGCACTGGAAGCCATATTTTATTGACGAACTTAAACCGGAAGATCGCTGCCATTTAAACGGAATGACATTGCGCGATGGCAAACCCGCCTACGTTACTACCTTCTCTACTTTTAACGAAGTTGGCATGTGGCGCAAGAGCAAGGACTTTAACGGCACCTTAATGGACGTGGCAGCCAATGAAATTCTTGTTGATGGTTTGGCGATGCCGCATTCACCGCGCTGGTATCGCAATAAAGTGTACTTTTGTAACTCCGGTCATGGGCAGGTGTGCAGTTATGATCCGCTAACCAAAAAAGTCGAGACCATTATTGAAGTTCCCGGTTTTACCCGCGGCATGGCCTTTTATGGCCGGTTCCTGTTGGTTGGCTTATCTAAAGTCCGCGCGAGCGATGTAACTCGCCCTGCGCCGCTCGCAAAAAAATACCCGGAAACTTTTTCCGGAGTTTGGTTAGTCAACCTGGATGACAACAGCATTGTTGGTCTTGTGAGCTTTACCGGTAATGTCGATCAAATTTACGACGTAGCAGTACTTGCCGGTTGTAGCTTTCCCGAAATTATTGAGCCTACGCATCCCCGGATGCGCAATCATTTTTGTTACCCACCGTTACAGGACTAGCAAACGAGGTTTACGTATATGTTCGATAAATCCAAGCCAGTAAATGATTCAGGAATTCCTGCAAAATCGTCTTCCGGAAAACTTTTTTCAAAAGCTATTAATTGCGGACTGCTTGCGATGTTGGGCGGCGGCGCTGCGGTAGCTGCGCCTGTCGGGAGCCAATCGATTAGCCGACGGGCGACCAGGGATGCGGTGGTCTATGTGGCCGAAAATACACAGGTTTCCCCGGTTGGTATTACGCAACCCGCAAAGGAAAAACGTCAGGCATTTTCCAGCTTCGGGAAGTCGCAACGGAAAATGCAAGTCACAAAAGCAGAGCCTGATAATGCGGCGCTGGAGTTTTTGAGAAAAAATGATTTATTAAAAGCCGATAAAGAAATTGCAGCAGATATTTCCGGTGAAATTGCAGGGCGAAAAATATTTGCGCATGAGGCGGCAGCAGCGCATTGTCATATGTCTTTCGGCACTTATTATGTAAGCAGTTGGTCCGGCCTTGATCAAACAGTTTGTACCAGCAATTACGCCGGAATTTGGTTTGATGCTTCTACAAAACCTTTTATTAATTCTGCGTCAGTGCAGAATAAAACCCCAACCAGTTTTGATGTGCAGGTAACTGCAAGCGAAGCTGCAACAGTATATGCCGTCCTGCTGAGTACTTCAGCAGTCGCTCCTTCAAGTGCACAGGTTATTTCAGGCACTGATGGGAGTGGGAATGTAGCTCTACAAACAAAAAACCTGGCCGTCAGTAATAGTGGCACCCTTTCATTTACTGGATTGGGTGCGGGTAATTATATTGTATATGTTGTCGCGCGCGATTCCTCAATGGAAATCAGCCCGATACCTGTGCAAGTTAATCCCGCCTTTGAATCCGGTAGCATAGCGGGTACTGGCAGCTCCTGGAAGTTTCCGAAGATTCGCACCAACAGCGTTGGCGATTTTTATTCAGCTCAATCAGATGCAAATTACAGTGTTATTCGCTTCCAAAAATGGAATGGCGCGGGCTTCAGTGACTACACCTCTATTAGCAATATTCCTGGATTGCACCACACTGGTTGGGGGAATGAAGGGCGTGTGGATTTTGAGGTCGACTCCGCCGGAAGAATCTATGCAGTAATCAATGGATACACATCTCAGTGGGATGTTGATGGTGACCCGTATTACGCTTATTACAATGGAACTGCCTGGACTTTTACTAAAATCGCCGAAACAGGAAGCAGTGTGGATTACATCGACGTTTTTGTTGATGCGAATGGTTTTGTCCACTCCTCGTTTATGAAGCGTAACAATGGAGAGGTCTTCTATTATGCGACTAATAAATCGGGCTCCTGGGTCATAACGCCAGTTACCTCTGCAGGTGGCGGGCAAGATGAGATCATCGATAGTTACGTTGTTGCTGATGCTGCGGGAGTCGCAACAGTGATTTATCGAAGGGAAGACAATCAGAATGTTGGCAATGATAATTATTACATTGCGTCGTCAACTAACAATTTTGCCAATCCAACTATTTTGAAGCATGGCAGTGTTGATTTGAAACAATATCGGTTAGCCGGCGTGGCATTGGATTCCAATACTAAGCTTCATTATGCCTATGCTAATTTAACTGATAAAACGTCCTATTACGTTACTAATGCTTCCGGTTCCTGGGTAGAGATGCCGATCAGCAAAGGTATACATACCGAGATAATGGTTGAAGGTTTTGAACAGGTTGGAACTACGAATTATTTTGCCAGCTATGGTAACAATAATTATTTTATGTCCTCTTATGATGGCACTACCTGGATCGATGGTTTCGATTTTAAAATGACAGGGTGGATGAATGATCGCTTTGCAATAAATACTGTTGCAGATCGAGTCATGTTTATTTCAGAACTCAGTACTAATTATTCTATTTATTATCACTCAGGTGTAGTTGCTGGTTATCTCACACCGGCAGCGCCTAATAATTTGCCCACCGATATTTCACTGACCGCTGTATCAGTAAACCAAAGCGCCGGTGTTAATGCAGTAGTAGGAACCTTGGCGAGTATCGATGCAGATTCCGGCAACACCCACACTTACACATTGGTTTCCGGTATTGGTGATACTAATAACGCGAGCTTTAATATTAGCGGCGATTCGTTGCGTGTTAACGATGCAGCTACACTTGCGGGAGGCGTATACAGCATTCGGGTGCGCACGACCGACAGTGCAGGCGGCACTTACGAAAAAGTATTTACCATTGCCATTGTTGACGATGTGCCGGCTGCGATTGGTAGTGTTGTTTTAGTCGGTACACCTACCGCTGCAGATACAAGTATTGATTTCACCGTGACCTTTAATGAAAGCGTTAACAATGTTACGGCGGATGATTTCCTGGTGACGGGGACCGGTGCAGCCACCGGCACAATTGCGGGTATTTCCGGCTCAGGCGCTACCTACACAGTGACGGTCAATACGATTGCCGGCAGCGGTACATTACGGCTGGATTTAAAAGCCAATACTGACATTGTGGATTTGGCCGGCAACGGTAACAACGTTAATGGGTATGTGGCCGCGTATAGTGGAGGATCTGTCCATACAGTCGCTGTTCCCACTGCGCCGGCTGCCCCCGCAATTACTGGTGTAACCCCTGGCGATGGGCAAGTTTCCATTGCGTTTACTGCACCGGGAAATAACGGCGGTTCGGTGATTACCGGTTATACGGTAACGGCAAGTCCCGGCGGAGCGACTGGCAGCGGTACCACCTCGCCGATTACCGTTACCGGTTTGAATAACGGCATCTCCTACACCTTTACGGTGACCGCGACTAATGCCGTGGGGACGAGCGTTGCTTCCACGGTGTCTGGTGTAGCTATCCCCAAGGGCGTACAGACAATTTCATTTACCAATCCCGGTACGCAGAGCTTTGGAACCAGTCCCACACTGACCGCGACTTCAACATCTACGTTGCTACCGACCTTTACTTCATCCACGACCGGTGTTTGTACGGTGAGCGCCGGTGGTACTTTGACATTTGTGACGGCAGGTACCTGTACGATAAATGCAGACCAGGCAGGGGACTCTGTGTACAACGCAGCCACTAGTATTAGCCAGTCATTTACCGTGAGTGCGGTCGTACCCGACGCGCCAACGATTGGCACTGCGGCGGCCGGCGATACCCAGGCGACGGTGGGCTTCACTGCTCCTGCCAGCAGTGGCGGGGCAAGCATTACGGGATACACCGTTACTGCCAGTCCTGGTGGCGCCACAGCGACTGGATCAAGCTCACCTATTACTGTGACCGGTTTAACGAACGGGGTGGCTTACACCTTTACCGTGACTGCGACTAATTCGGCTGGTACTGGCGTTGCGTCGGCCGCGTCTAATGCTATTACCCCGGCAGCGGCTCAAACCATTACCTTTGCGAATCCGGGGGCGCAGAATTTCGGCACTACGCCGACGCTGACGGCTACTGCTGATTCCAGTTTGGCGCCGACGTTTACCGCTACTACGCCTGCTGTCTGTACTATCACCAGTGAAGGTGTGCTGACATTTATCAGTGCCGGAACCTGTACGGTGACGGCGAATCAGGCAGGCAACGGCAGTTACCTGGCGGCCAATCCGGTAAGCCAGTCCTTTACCGTAGCGCCAGTTGTTCCTGCGGCTCCAACAATCGGCACAGCGGTCGCGGGTGATACATCAGCGACAATTGTATTTACCGCGCCTGCATTTACCGGTGGTACCACGATTACCGGTTATACCGTCACGGCTAGCCCGGGCGGTGCTACTGCAACGGGTACGGGTTCACCGATTACCGTGACCGGACTAACCAACGGCGTGGCCTACACCTTTACCGTGACAGCGACGAATTCAGCTGGTACAAGCTCTGCATCGCCAGCATCCAATTCGATAACGCCTGCGTCAGCGCAAACGATCACCTTTGTTAATCCCGGTAGCTTTAATTTCGGTTCTACACCAACCTTGATAGCGACATCAGATTCAAGTTTAGCCGCAACCTTTACCTCATCTACGCCAAGTGTATGTACGATCACCAGCGGCGGTGTACTGACGTTTAATATGGCCGGAACCTGTACAGTCACCGCCAGCCAGGCGGGGAATGGTAATTTCCTGCCCGCTAGCCCGATCAGCCAATCCTTTACCGTGGCTGCAGTTGTGCCATCGGCACCGACCATTGGTATCGCAACACCCGATGCGGCTTCGGCATCGGTTAGCTTTGTACCGCCTGTGTTTAATGGTGGCGGGGCGATTACCGCTTATACCGTCACGGCAAGCCCCGGTGGTGCAACCGGAACCGGCTCCAGTTCTCCCATAATCGTTGCGGGCTTGGGCAACGGAGTGGCTTACACCTTTACCGTAACAGCGACTAATGCAGCAGGCACCAGTATCGCGTCGGCAGCGTCCGCTCCCGTCACTCCGCTGGAAGCACAAAGTATTGTGGTTGCTAATCCCAACCCGCCGACCCAACAAGTGGGCGTGCCCCTGACGTTAACGGCGTCGTCTTCATCGGGTTTGACGGTGATTTACAGCTCTTCAACATCGGGTGTGTGCAGCATCAGCGATGTCGGAGTAGTCACCTTTATCACCGCCGGTATGTGTACATTGCACATTGATCAGCCGGGCAGCGCCAGTGTGGCTGCGGCACCGACAGTGACTTATTCCTTTGCGGTGAATTCGGCCGCCAATACAGCGCCGGTGATCAGCGGTACACCGCCGCTAACGGCGGTTGTCAATGCGCTTTACAGCTTTACGCCGACAGCAACGGATGCAGAAAATAATCCGCTGACCTTCAGTGCAACCGGGCTGCCCGCATGGCTGGTATTGGATCCGATTACCGGCCAGTTAAGCGGCACACCGGATGCGGCATCCGTGAATAGCATATCGACCATTGTGTTGAGCGTGGATGATGGCACTGCTTCCGTTTCATTGCCGTCGTTTACCCTCAAGGTGACGCCCGCAGTTGATCCGGCAACACCGGTAGTGAATGCACCGGCGGACATCACCATCAATGCCTCCGCGCTCTATACGCCGATCAGTTTGCGGCAGTTGATGAGCCTTGCGACTGGCACCAGTCCGGCGGATATCGAGGCTGCGGCTGCGCAATTGGCCAGCGATGCGGGGGACGGCACCGGTTGTTGTACGCCACGTCCCCAAGGATTGGTGAACGGTGACCGTATTCTGTTGCGCCCCGGCCGCCATGAAGTTACCTGGACTGCCACTAACAGGGCAGGGCTGACCGGTTCGGATGTGCAGATCGTCAATGTGCGTCCATTAGTATCTTTCAGCAAAAACCAGGTAACCGTCAAAGGCAATACTGCACCGGTGCGAATCATCCTGAATGGGCCATCGCCGTTCTACCCGCTGCAAGTGCCCTACATCATTGATCCTTCCAGCACTGCAGCGGCAAGCGACCACAATTTGGTGAATGGCACGGCGACCTTTAACGAGGGTCAGGCCGAAGTCACATTGAATGTGGCCTTCAATAGCACCGGTACTACCGGGGATACGGAGCTGGTCGTTGCACTTGATGACCAGTCGCCCGCCAACCGTGAACCTTTGACCGGCTACGATGCGGTTAATCCGGATATCCACGACATTAACGCCGGTGCTGCCAACCATCATCGCATCAGCATCATGCAAGGCAATGTCGCGCCCAAAACCAGGCTTGTGCTGAACCAGGGTGGTGCGAATACGATTCTGGTTGCCGCAAGCGGCGGACCAGTCACGGTCAACGCCAACGTGGTTGATCCGAATACTGCCGATACCCACAGCTTCGACTGGTCTGGTCGCGATGCACGCTTGATCGACTCTGACGGTAATGCGACCAACAATACCTTCGTCTTTGATCCGGCGGGGCAAGCCGGTTTGCGCTACGTCAAAGTAGTCACCACCGATTCAGCCGGTGCCAGCGATACGGCGGATATTTACTTCCTGATTGTTGCCGCATTGCCAGTATTGGAGGCGGGGGTTGATACCGATGAAGACGGTATTGATGACCTGACCGAAGGCACCGCTGATACCAATGGCAACGGCATTCCCGATTATCTGGATAATATGCCCTCCAGCAATGTATTGCCGCAGATCATCATTAATACCCAATCCTTCCTCATTGAGTGTGATCCGGGAGTGCGTTGTGGTCTTGGCCAATATGTGCTGGGCGGCAACTCTGGTGGTGTGCAGATCTTTGAGGAAGAAATCGGTGCAGAAGGAACTATTACTGCTGATGCTGCATTCACACCGGTCGGTGGAATCTTCGACTTTGTGATTAACGATCTACCTACAGCGGGTCAATCCGTCAACATCGTTATTCCACAACAAGCGCCCATTCCGGCCAATGCGGTTTATCGCAAATTCCAAAGCGGCCAGTGGGTTAACTTTGTGGAAAACGGCAGTAACGTTTTGCGCTCTACCTCAGGTAATGAAGGTTACTGCCCACCACCCGGTGATGAAGATTGGGAGATGGGCTTGATCGAAGGCTATCTCTGCGTCCAGCTCACCATTGAAGACGGTGGCCCTAATGATGCGGATCGTATCGTGAACGCAGCGGTAGTCGATCCCGGTGCAGTCAGTGCCGCAGCTGATACTCCGGAACCGCCCGAACCGCCCGAACCACCCGAGCCTCCACAACCGCCAACACCACCGACGGATATAAAAACCAAAGGCAGTGGCGGTAGTACAGAAGCATTGATACTCGCGTTGCTGGGAGGATTACTGATGTTCCGTTATGTCAGAAAACCGGTAGCGGTAATGGTATTGGTACTGGGCACGTCGGTTGCCCAGGCCGATACACTGGAAAAAACCTATTTGCGGGTAGACGTGTATCAAGTTGAAGGTAATCAGGAAGCCAACGCTTTCAACCGACACATGATAATGGAAGGATATGACTTTACCCTGACCAAGTACGACGTCAAGCGCACAGGGTACCAGGTGTCCCTTGGCTACCAGTGGAATGAGTATGCGTATACCGAATTGGGTTATCTCGATTTGGGTGATGTCCGGGTGAATCTCAGTCTCGCCGGGGACGAGGACCAAACAGCATTTGGTGAAGCCATGGCACGCCATTATCCGCGTTCAGCCGATGGTGCTACCCTGGTGCAAGGCTTGCGGTTGCCCCTCACAGAGCACTGGAGTATTTCACCGGAGGTGGGCGTTTTTATTTGGCAAGGCGACATTGAAGTCAATGGTGCGCAATTTGAATTGGACTACGACAACAATACCGATCTGCTGGTTGGTTTGCGGCTCGATTATCAACTCAGTCAACATTTTGGTTTGGGGGTGGGAGTGCGCGCTATTCGTTTCAATGATCAGAATGTTGAAATTTGGGGTCTCTCCGGGCGCATCAGCTTCTGACAAAAACCCGCGTCTCTTTCCCGCTGCGCACTTATGTGTAAGTATCAGGCGGCGGGAAAGGGCAGTTTGAGTTAACCGTTTAGTTTTCTCATTTCAATGCGTTTGTCATTTAACGCACTTCTTATCTAACCATCTTTCAACAACGATACAGAATGCGGTTATTCCGTGTCATGGATTATTCGTGCGCATCGTATTAGTGTGAAACGCTAAGCTCCAGCGGATTAACGGATAATCAAATTCAGGGTTTGCTTGAATTTTAGCGATGACCCGCTAGGCTCAACCCTTTCAGAGAATAATAATTTTAGCGGGCAGGTACACGGAATGATGGTTGAAGCGAACTTTGATGTGAAAGGTATTACTACAAGTGAAATAAATCACATCAGTACGATTTCATTTGCGCGCCTGTTGTGTTTTCCGGAATACAAACAACTGCAAGAAGAAGTCACTACTTTACAACAGCCAGTCTGGGTCGATCATGTTAATCGCAATGATTATTCCGGTAGCTGGGATGTTTTACCCCTGCGCTGCCAGAAACAACATGTAAATGCGCATCCCATCCTGCAAAGCTTTGCTATCGAAACGGGTAACGACTGGGAAGATTTACCGGTGTTGGAACATTGTCCACAAATACGATCGCTTTTCAAACAGCTACACTGTTCGATAAAAGCGGCACGCCTGATGCGTTTAGCGGCGGGCGCAGAAATCAAACCACATCGCGATCAGGGTTTGGGGATGGAATTTGGCGAAGCTCGTTTACATCTTCCTATTCACACCAGCGACGCAGTCAGTTTTATCGTCAATAATAAAACTATTCCGATGCAGGCAGGTGAACTTTGGTATTTCAATGCCGACCAGATTCATGAAGTCTATAACCGTGGAAGCGAAGACCGGGTTAATCTGGTAATTGACTGCGTAGTAAATGATTGGCTGCGCGAAAAAATTATCGCCGGTGTTGTGCATGAATAGCTATGCTTCACACTACTGTGCATTGATAAGTTCAGCTGATCAGCTTGATTATTGTCGACAGGCGCAATCGCCAAGTGGCTTGCTTTCGCGCATTAAACATTTGTGGAAGTGTAACCAACTTGCTGATGATGAATTGCTCGGTGAAATTTCTCGCCTAAACCAAAATCCCATAACAACACCGCTTGTCCAGCTAGCGGGCAACTGGCTGCCATATCGCTATCAACCTAAACATCGCTTGGTAAATTGGTTGTTGCCGGTAGGTCATGCTACTGAACCTTTTCAGGATGAAACGATTTCCCGCTATCGCCAGCAATTATTACTGAATCAAATTATCCAGCCTTGTACTTCATTGGACATTGCGCAACAGCAGGCATCAAATCTTATTGATGTAAAGCCGGCCGGATTTATTTTTCATCTCTCCCGCTGTGGTTCGACCCTCGTGTCCGGATGTCTTTCCGAAGTGGAAACGACTTGTGTATTTTCCGAATCGCCGCTGCTCACTGAATTGTTGTTAGATGGAAATTTATCAGCCGATGAGCAGCAATCCTGTTTGCGCAGGTTTATTAATTTGCAAGCAGCTACCTTTCCCGATCGTCCTAAAATAATTATTAAATGGAATGCCTGGGATATTTTTCGCTGGGATTTAATTCGTGAGGTTTATCCGCAAGTACCGACGGTTTTTCTGGTGCGTGATCCGGTGGAGATCCTCGCGTCACATCAACGCTTAGCGGGGCGGCATATGAGTGGTGATCCGGCACTTTCTGATTTTCATCCCGTATTTTCAGCTCAATCATCCGGTCAGCGCCTATTAGACAAACGTATCCGGGTCCTCAATGCTCTACTGCAAGCGATGACCGAAAAATGCACAGATCAAAATATTATGTTGGTTGATTACTGCCAGTTATCTACCAAAAATCTTATATCGATTTTGGCTTTTTTAGGGGGTGCAGTGGATGATCCTGGTTTTTTAAAAATACAAGCCCGGATGCAGTTTCATTCAAAAGCACCCCGGCAGGTATTTGTTGCGGATAGTTTAAAAAAACAGCAGAGTATTGCCGCCGATGAGCAGAAGAGCATTCGAGCAAAATTAGCACCTGCATATAATCAACTAATGCAATTGGCGCATAAGCCCTATTCGGAAGTTATAAATGTTTACTGATATTTCTTTGCCCTTTGGATTGGCGCTGCGTGTAATGCGGCCACAAGATCAGGAATTTGCGGAGATATTATTTGGTTCGACGCGCGATTATCTCTACCAAATGCCGATACCAAAAATCCAGGTCGATTTTTTAATCAGGCAACAATATTTGATGCAACAGGCTTCCTATGCAGGTTCATTCCCATCCGCTGAAACCTTTATTGTTGAACTGTATTCCAAGCCTGTCGGCAAGATTATTCTGAATAACACGAATACCAGCCTGCATATTATTGATGTGGCTTTGATAAATGATATGCGTGGCAAAGGTTTTGGTTCGGCGATATTGCACGCATTGAAAAAAATTGCCGTGCAACAGGCGCAGTCGTTGCGCCTGGCGGTTGATCAGCAAAATTATCGGGCAAAAAAATTATACCTCTCACTCGGTTTCACTCTCATTGAATCATCATCAACTCACGATACTTTATTGTGGAGTTAGGCTGTTCCTTTCCTGTTATGAGACGTAATTGGTTTCCCTTGCAAGTCTTTATAGACTGGAATCGGGATCATCTTGCTAATCTGTTTAGTGCGAAAAACAACCAGCTGGTGTTTTGAAAAATATCACCTAAAGTTGAGTAATGTTTTTTTGTTGGAGGGCAGGTGATAGCTAGGAGTGGTGCTGTTTTGATTGGCTTGGATTGTCAGGCTTTTTGAAGCGTAAGGATTATTTGCGTATGTGAGGTTAATCTTAAAAACTATTAAGGAGAAAAATGATGTCTGAACCGTTTCTTGGCGAAATTCGTATGTTTGCTGGCAACTTCGCACCCCGTGGCTGGGCTTTTTGCCAGGGGCAAATATTGCCTATTGCACAAAATTCCGCGCTCTTTTCAATTCTGGGTACTACCTATGGCGGCAATGGGCAAACAACTTTTGCGTTACCGGATTTGCGTGGCCGTGTACCGACAGGGCAAGGGCAAGGGCCAGGACTTCCTGCTGTTGTTCTGGGTGAAGTTGCAGGTACTCCAACAACAACATTGAATGTTACCCAATTACCAATTCACACTCCTACAGCCACATTTCAAGGTACGGTTACCAATGCTTCTGTGAGTATTCCTGTAGGAACTGACAGTAGTGCTTCGATAGTTGAGCCAGTTGCGGGCGGAACTTCCTATCTCACGGCGGCAAGCGCTGCTTATGGTAGGGATGCTGTTTCCCTCAATGGGGTTTATACCGGTACCGCACCTGCCACCCCTGCGCATTTGGGGGGTGTGACAGCAACGGCTACAGTAACAGGGACAGTGACAGTTGCACCGGTAGGCGGCAGCCAGCCGCTTCCTGTTTCCCAACCTTATTTGGGGTTGTCTTTTATTATTGCGTTGGAAGGAATATTTCCATCACGTAATTAAACTATTGTTTTGTTGGTTTTGTGTGGGCGCAAAGGAATGTGCCTTTCGTTTAGCAAAGTACTTTTTGTATAAAAACGAAAAACCGGGATTCAGTTTTTAATTTATATATTGGGGAAATACTATGTTGCAGTTCAAGCACAGTAGAATTTATGCCAGCAGTAGACTAGTACGGTTATTCAAAAAATATCTGCATTGGTCATTACTGTTTTGCAGTGCAGTGCTTGTCGCAACGACTCAAAATACTTATGCCGCATTACCATCGGCTACACAGTCATTTGGCAATATTTACTGGGCGAACAACACCGGTGGTAATACGGTGGATGGCTTTACGATCACAGAGTCTACTGGCGCTACCCGAGCCAGCTCTGCCAATTCCATTTATTACAGCACGGGTGTTGTGGCGGATGGTTCTAGTAATTATTACTATGAGTTGACCTGGACTGCTGATGCTAGCGATTTGGGCACTTTTGATTTGGATGGTTTAGTCATTCAAAGTTTTGGTGGAAATTACCGCCTGGATTTTAGTGCGACCTCCGGTGGTTCACCGGTTTCTGAATCTTTCACTTATAGCGGTGCTCAAGGCCCACTGACCATTAATATCAATGAAACCTTATTTAATGACGTCAGTGCTTTTAAGGTGCGAGTTACTAATCTTAATGGAGCAACTTCACTTGCAAATATGGATTTGCAACAGCTCATTCTGACCGATGTGAGAGCACCCGATACTACTCCCCCAACAATAACGTCAGTCAACTCCAGCACCGCCAATGGCACTTACAAGCTTGGCGATACTGTTAGTATTCAAGTCAATTTTGATGAAGTAGTCATCGTCACAGGTACACCACAGTTAACACTGGAAACCGGTGCCACCGATAGAACAATTAATTACACCGGCGGCAGCAACTCCAGTGCCCTGACGTTCACTTATACCGTACAAGCCGGGGATACCAGCGCAGACCTGGATTACACTGCCACCAATGCGCTGACGTTGAACGGCGGCACTATCAGGGATGCGGCCAATAATAATGCCATCCTGACCCTTGCCAGCCCCGGCGCTGCAAATTCTTTGGGAGCCAACAAGAATATTGTGATTGATGGCGTAGTGCCTACAGTCACCTCGGTGAATTCCAGTACAACCAATGGAACCTACAAGATCGGTGATGTCATCAGCGTACAGGTCAACTTCAGTGAAGCTGTCACTGTAACGGGCACACCCCAGTTAACCCTGGAAACCGGGGCAATCGACAGGGCCGTCAACTATGCCGGCGGCACTGGCACCAGTACCTTGACCTTTACGTATACCGTGCAATCCGGCGATATCTCCAACGACCTGGATTATGTCGCTACCAACTCCCTCGCACTGAACGGCGGCGCCATACGCGATGCTGCCGGTAACAACGCTATCTTGATCCTGGCAGCACCGGGTGCAGCAAATTCGTTAGGCAACAATAAAGCCCTGGTTATTGACGGTGTTGTGCCTGCGGTATCCAGTATTGTGGTAAGCGGTAGTCCGGCTGCGGCTTCTACCAGCGTGGACTTTACTGTCACCTTCAGTGAATCGGTTAACAATATCTCTACCGACGACTTTGCTTTGGGAACTACCGGAAGTGCGGCAGGCACAATTGCCAGTGTGTCAACTTCTTCTGGCTCTAGTGTGACCGTCGCCGTGAGTGGTATCACTGGTAACGGGACAATTAAATTAAACCTGAATGCATCCACGAATATCGCTGATGCGGCAGGTAACTCAGGTCCAGCGGCTTATACCAGCGGTACAACCCATACCGTCGCAATTCCAACTGCACCTGATGCACCAACTATCGGCGCCGCCACAGCGGGGGACGGCCAGGTTTCAGTCGCATTCACTGCACCGGTTAATAATGGTGGCTCAGCGATTACTGGTTATACCGTGACATCTAACCCCGGCGGCATTACTGCCGGTGGTAATGGTTTTACCACTTCACCGATTGTTGTGACCGGCCTTACCAACGGTACTCCGTACACCTTTACGGTAATTGCAACCAATGCCGTGGGTACCAGTGCGACTTCGGGAGCAACTGTTTCTGTAACACCCAAAGGCAATCAAACTATTAACTTCACCAATCCGGGTGCACAAAACTTCGCTACCACACCAACCTTGAATGCAACTGCAACGTCTGGCTTGACAGTCACTTTTACCTCTTCAACGACAGGCGTCTGTACTATCACATCTGGCGGCAATTTGACCTTTGTAACCGTTGGTTCTTGTATCATCAATGCAGACCAGTCAGGTGATGTTATCTGGAATGCTGCCAGTATCGTCAGCCAAACTTTTATTGTTAACGCGATAGTTCCAGGCGCCCCGACGGTTGGTACCGCAACAGCCGGTAACACCCAAGCCACTGTAACCTTTACCGCGCCAGCCAGCAGCGGTGGTGCCAGCATCACCGGTTATACCGTGACAGCTAACCCCGGTGGTGCAACAGGTACGGGAGCAAATTCGCCCATTACCGTGACCGGTTTAACCAATGGTGTGGCATACACCTTTACGGTTACCGCGACCAACTCGGCGGGTACAGGGGCGGCGTCTGCAGCATCTAACTCAATTACTCCTGCATCACCGCAAACCATTACCTTCAACAATCCCGGGACGCAGAACTATGGTACGTCACCTGATTTGTCGATATTGGGTGGCGGGGCATCATCTACCTCAGGGTTGACTGTCACTTTCACTTCTTCCACAACCGGTGTTTGTACTATCACCGGTGGTGGGGTACTGACGTTCGTGACTGCTGGCACCTGTACCATCAATGCGAATCAAGCGGGTAACGCGTCTTTCCTGGCTGCAACCCAGGTTACACAGTCTTTCACCGTTAATCCTGCAGTTCCCGATGCACCTACCAGCGCAGTAGCAATCGCTGGTGATACTCAGGCAAGTGTTGCCTTTATTGCACCCGTGAATATTGGCGGCTCGGCGATTACCAGTTATACGGTGACCGTAAGCCCGGCGGATGTTGCGCCTGTAAGTGGTGCTTCGTCTCCGATTGTGGTGACCGGTTTAACCAATGGCCAAGCGTATACCTTTACCGTGACTGCTGATAACGCGGCGGGTACCGGACCTGCGTCCACCGCATCCAACTCGATCACACCAAAAGCGATCCAAACCATTACTTTCAATAACCCTGGTGCGCAAAACTTTGGTACTACGCCAACATTTACCGCTACCTCGGATTCCGGTTTGACACCGATCTTTACGTCATCCACAACTGGCGTTTGTACGATCACCAGTGGCGGCACTCTGACCTTTGTAACTGTCGGTACTTGTACGATTAATGCGGATCAGGCGGGCAATGACAATTACCTGGCTGCGACTCAAGTCACCCGCACCTTTACTGTAAATGCTGTGGTCCCCGGAGCACCGACTATTGGTACTGCTTCAGCGGATAGCGCTCAGGCAATAGTTACTTTCACCGCACCTGCCTCAAGTGGTGGCACTGCTATTACCAGTTATACCGTGACTGCCAGTCCCGGCGGAGCAACTGCTACAGGCGCAGGGTCGCCGATTACAGTTACCGGCTTAACCAACGGCACCAGTTATACCTTTAGCGTAACTGCGACTAACGCTGTAGGTACAGGCTCACCGTCGGCACCATCAAACTCCGCGAAGCCAAACGGTGCTCCCATAATTACCGGAGTGCCATTGACCAGCGTAAATCAAGATGTTGCCTTCAGCTTTCTCCCAATTGCCAGCGATTCACCCGGAGACATTCTCACATTCAGCATCACTAATAAGCCGAGCTGGGCAAGCTTTAATACCGTAACCGGTGCACTAACCGGTACGCCGATTGAGGCAGATATCGGTGTAACTACGGGAATCATTATCAGCGTAAGCGACGGCACCTTAAGCGCTAGCTTGCCAGCATTCGATTTGACTGTGGTGAACGTGAACGATGCACCG